>NZ_JAWIIL010000003.1:0-800759 GCF_034724055.1 Intrasporangium zincisolvens | reverse complement strand
GCCAGCTCCGCCTGCAGGGCTGCCGTGAGCGCACCGAGGCGGTGGGCCGGCCCGGTCTCGGCAACGCCAGCAGATTCGAACATGTGTTCGATTCTACGCGAGAGCCCCGCGCCCATCAAGGAGTTGTCCACATCGAGTTCGGCTGCAGCGCAGACCGATCCGCGGCGTGGCACCAATGTCGGCGGTCCCTGCGACGATGGCTGCATACGTGCCCTTCGCGTCGCGCTCGCGACTGCGGCCGGCGTGGCCGGAACCTGGGGCCGCGGAAGTGCCCGACCGATTGGATGCGGCATTGCCCCGGGTGTTATCGTTCCTTCCGCACCAAGGGGCTGTGGCGCAGTTGGTAGCGCGTCTCGTTCGCAATGAGAAGGTCAGGGGTTCGAATCCCCTCAGCTCCACCAACGGCAGAGAGACCGGACACGCATTTCGTCCGGTCTCTCTGCCGTTTCAGGACCAGTGGCTCGAGGAGCCGCCGCAGCGAAGCGAGGACGGCGGAGTCCCCTCAGCCCGAACTCGCGCGCTCAGGCTCGCACGACTGGTGGCGGCTTCCAGCGACCGGCGACGGCGCACGCGCTCAGTCGCGGACGCGGCGGTGGACGAACAGCGAATGGATGATCCAGAGGTCGACGAGGACGAGGATCGAGGACCAGTACGGCTGTACCGGGATGAAGAGGAAGTTTCCGAAGGCCTGGAGGCTGACGAAGATGATGCCGAGCCATCGCGCCCAAAAGGCTCCCGAGAGCACGCCGAACCCGGCCGCCACGACGATGAGGCCGACGACGAGAAGTATCCAGCCCCACGTCGATGCGCTGGCGTTGATGAAGTAGCCCTTGGGCTGCACGTAGAAGTCGCCCTTGGCCAGCAGGGCGATTCCCTGCAGGATCCCGAACCCGCCACCGATGATCATCAGGGTCGCGGCGAACGCGGCCCCACCCGTACCCCGAGGACTCACGTCGGACATTTCAGCTCTCTCCATCCGGGCGTCGCGACGTAGCCGAACCCGCCGCGAACCCGTTCGAGACTACCTCTGCGGCAATGTCTTCCGACGGCGAATCATCGAATTCCACAGGCGCACAATGTGCCTCGAAATCGTATTCTTGCCGTGACCGGAAACAAGCCTGAGATGTCGCGACATGTCCACGATGGCGGCATCGCCTTCGACAGGGCCCGCGGCTCGGGCAGGATCGGCGCATGACCGTCGCGCGATCACTGCTGCTGTTCGCCCTCGCCGCCCTCGCCGAGATCGGCGGCGCGTGGCTCGTCTGGCAGGGCGTCCGCGAGCACCGTGGCTGGGCCTGGGTCGGCGCCGGCGTCGTGGCGCTCGGCCTCTACGGCTTCGTCGCGACCCTGCAGCCGGATGCCCACTTCGGGCGGATCCTCGCCGCGTACGGCGGGGTGTTCGTGGCGGGATCTCTGCTCTGGGGCGTCGTCGTGGACGGGTTCCGCCCGGACCGCTGGGACGTCGCGGGCGCGCTCGTGTGCCTCGTCGGCGTCGCGCTCATCATGTACGCGCCGCGGGGCGCCTGACGCGTACGGTGGCCCGATGGGTCGCTTCCACGTCGGGGTCTCCGGGTGGCGCTACCCGTCGTGGCGCGGCGACTTCTACCCCAAGGGTCTGCCCCAGCGCCTCGAGCTGACGTACGCGGCCGAGCGGATGACCTCGATCGAGCTCAACAGCTCCTTCTACTCGCTGCAGCGGCCGACGTCGTACACGCGCTGGCGCGAGGCGGTGCCGCCGTCGGTCGACCTCGCCGTCAAGGGCGGCCGGTTCATCACCCACCTCAAGGCGCTGCGCGACGTGGAGACGCCGCTCGCGAACTTCTTCGCCTCCGGCGTCCTCGCGCTCGGTGACCAGCTCGGGCCGTTCCTCTGGCAGCTGCCCGAGCGGCTCACCTTCGACACCGACCGCGTCGGCGCCTTCCTCGAGCTGCTCCCCCGCTCGACGCGTCGGCTGGCCGACCTCGCGGCACGCCACGACGACAAGGTGGCCACCGACGACGCACTGACGAGCACCGACGCCGACCGCCCCGTCCGGCACGCGCTCGAGCCGCGTCACGCGAGCTTCGACACCGACGAGGCGCGCGAGCTGTGCGCGCGGCACGGCGTCGCGCTCGTCGTCGCCGACACCGCCGGACGCTTCCCCGTCATGCGCGACGCCACGAGCGACTTCCGCTACGTGCGCCTCCACGGCGAGACCGAGCTGTACTCCGGCGGCTACTCCGCCGCCTCCCTCGACCGGTGGGCGCGGCAGTGCCGTGCGTGGGCCGCCGAGGGCCACGACGTCTACGTCTACTTCGACAACGACGCGCAGGGACGTGCGCCCTTCGACGCCGTCGCCCTGCTCGACCGCCTCGACGCGGCCCCGACGCCTCCCGCCCCCGACGCGTGACCACCCGGCCCTCGCCCCCGCCACCGACCCGCTAGGTTCGGAGCGTGAGCCGCAGCGTCTACCTCGCCTCACCGGAGGGCCTCACCGGCAAGTCCGCGGTGGCCCTCGGGCTCCTCGACGCGTTGCTGCGCGAGGTCGGGTCGGTCGGGATCTTCCGGCCGCTGACCACGCTCGGCGGCACCGGGCCCGACGGCGAGGTCGACCACATCGTCGAGATGCTCGTCGCCCAGCCCGGCACCGACCAGAGCTACGAGGAGACCCTCGGCGTCACCTACGCACAGGCCCACGACGACCCGGACGAGGCTCTGCACCTCATCGTCGAGCGCTTCGGCCGGCTCGCGAGCCGCTTCCAGGTGATGCTCGTGCTCGGCTCGGACTACACGGACGTGTCCACCGGCACCGAGCTGTCGTTCAACGCCCGCGTCGCGGCCAACCTCGGCTCGGCCGTCGTCCTCGTCGTCCACGGCCGCGACCGCTCGCCGGAGCAGGTGCGGGTCGCCGCCGACGGGGCCCTCGCCGAGCTGCGCGCCAACCACGCCGAGCCGGTCGCCGTCATCGCCAACCGCGTCGAGCCCGACGACGTCGAGGCCGTCCGGGCGGCCCTCGCCGACCTGCCCTTCGCGGTGAGGGCCGTCCTGCCGGAGAATCCGCTGCTGCGCGCCCCGAGCTTCCGGCAGCTCACCGAGGCCACCGGCGCCCGGCTCGTCCTCGGCACCGAGGCGTGGATGGACCGCGACAGCCTCGGCCTCGTCGTCGCGGCGATGAGCCTGCCGAACGTCCTGCCGCGGCTGCGCACCGACGTCACCGTCATCGCCCCGAGCGACCGCACCGACCTCGTACCCGGCCTCGTGCTCGCCCACCAGTCCGGCACGTTCCCGAGCCTCGCCGGCATCATCCTCACCGGCGGCTACGAGCTCCCCGAGGCGATCGCGCGCCTGTCGGCCGGCGTCCAGCAGGACCTGCCGATCGCGCTGACCGACGCCGACACCATGACGACCGCCGGCCGCGCCGCCCGCGTCTTCGGGCCGATGACCCGGTCCTCCCGCAACAAGATCGAGGTGGCCCGGCGGCTCTTCTCCGAAGGCGTCGACCAGGCCGCGCTGCTCACCGCCATCGACGTGTCGGCCTCGCCCGTGCGCACCCCGCTGATGTTCGAGTACCAGCTCATGGAGCAGGCCCGCTCGGACCGGCGCCACGTCGTGCTCCCCGAGAGCGGCGACGACCGGATCCTCGAGGCCGCCGACGTGCTGCTGCGCCGCGGTGTCGCCGACCTGACGCTCCTCGGCGAGGAGACGACGGTCCGCGCCCGGGCCTCGACGCTCGGCCTCGACCTCGACGAGGCGCGCGTCGTGTCGAACACCGACCCCGACCTCGTCGAGCGCTTCGCCGCCGAGTACGCCCGGCTGCGCGCCCACAAGGGCGTGACGCTCGAGCAGGCCCGCGAGGTCGTCACCGACGTCTCGTACTTCGGCACGATGATGGTCCAGCTCGGCCTCGCCGACGGCATGGTGTCGGGGGCGGTCCACACCACCGCGCACACGATCCGCCCGGCCCTCGAGTTCGTCAAGACGCGCGACGGCGTCAAGACCGTCTCGAGCGTCTTCCTCATGTGCCTCGCCGACCGGGTCCTCGTCTACGGCGACTGCGCGGTCATCCCCGACCCCACCGCCGAGCAGCTGGCCGACATCGCCGTGTCGTCGGCCCAGACCGCCACGCAGTTCGGCATCGAGCCGCGCGTCGCCATGCTGTCCTACTCGACGGGTTCGAGCGGGTCCGGCGCCGACGTCGAGAAGGTCCGCGCCGCAACGGAGCTCGTCAGCGAACGCGCCCCCGACCTCGCCCTCGCGGGGCCCATCCAGTACGACGCCGCGATCGACCCGGCGGTCGGACGCGCCAAGCTGCCGGGCTCGGACGTCGCCGGCCGCGCCACCGTCTTCGTGTTCCCCGACCTCAACACCGGCAACAACACCTACAAGGCCGTGCAGCGCAGCGCCCACGCCGTCGCGATCGGACCGGTGCTGCAGGGCCTGCGCAAGCCGGTCAACGACCTCTCGCGCGGCGCGCTCGTCGACGACATCGTCAACACGGTGGCCATCACGGCCGTCCAGGCCCAGCAGCAGGAGCACGCATGACCGACGCCGCCCGACCCGTCCTCGTGCTCAACGCCGGGTCGTCGTCACTGAAGTACCAGCTCGTCGTGCCCGAGACCGGTGAGAGATGGGCCGGCGGCACCGTCGAGCGCATCGGCGAGGCGGGCAGCGACGCGACCGACCACGCCGGCGCCCTCGAGCGGATGGCGACGGACCTCCGCGCCGATGGGGTCGACCTGGCCACGATGAGCCTGCGCGCCGTCGGCCACCGGGTCGTGCACGGCGGCTCCGACTTCTCCGAGCCCGTCGTCATCGACGACGCCGTCCTCGACCGGGTGCGCGAGCTGAGCGCCCTTGCCCCGCTGCACAACCCGGCTGCGGTCACCTGCATCGAGGCCGCGCGGAAGCACTTCGATGTGCCCCACGTCGCGGTCTTCGACACGGCCTTCTTCTCCTCGCTCCCGCCCGAGGCGTCGACGTACGCCGTGCCGCGCGACCTCGCGCAGCGACACTCCATCCGCCGCTACGGCTTCCACGGCACGTCGCACCAGTGGGTCTCGCGGGCAGCGGCGGACCTGCTCGACCGTCACGTCGGTGAGCTGCGCCAGGTGATCCTGCACCTCGGCAACGGCTGTTCCGCCTCGGCGGTCCGTGGCGGTGTCGCGGTGGAGACGTCGATGGGCCTGACGCCCTTGCAGGGGCTCGTCATGGGGACCCGCTCCGGCGACGTCGACCCCGGCCTGCACGCCTACCTCGGCCGCGAGGCCGGGCTGTCGCTCGAGGAGGTCGACACCCTGCTCAACAAGAGGTCCGGCGTGCTCGGGCTCAGCGGCGTCAACGACTTCCGCGAACTCGAGGCCCGACTGGCCGCCGGTGACGCCGACGCCCGCCTCGCCTTCGACGTCGTCGTGCACCGACTCAAGCACTACGTCGGCGCCTACCTCGCGATTCTCGGTGGCGTCGACGTCCTCGTCTTCACGGCCGGCATCGGCGAGAACAGCATCGCCCTGCGCGCGGCCGTCACCGACGGGCTGGAGGGGCTGGGCATCTCGGTCGACCGGGCACGCAACGGCGCCCGCTCGCGGCAGGCGCGCGTCATCTCGCCCGACGCGTCGCCGGTGGTCGTCGCCGTCGTGCCGACCAACGAGGAGCTCGCCATCGCCCGGCAGACCGCCGAGATCGTCGGGCAGGACAGCTGAGCCTGGCCCGGCGCGAAGGCTGGGTCTGGCTGTGGCTCAGGCCTTCTCGCGCTCGAGGTACTCGCGGAGCGACAGCGGGCGGCGACCGGTGAGCCGCTCCACGTCGCCCGTGACGCCGTCGAGCTCGCCCGCGCGGATCGCCGTGTACGTCGACACCCACGCGTCGAGCTGCCACGGCGGGGCACCGTAGACCTCCCGCGACAGGTAGGCCTCCTCGACCGTCTCGTCGTGGAAGGTCACGTGCCGCCCGGTGACCTCGCTGTAGACCCGTGCCGCCTCCGCCAGGGTCAGCGCCTCGGGTCCGGTGAGGCTGTACGTGGCGCCGGCGTGCGCGGCGGGGTCGAGCAGCACGGCGACCGCCGACCGGGCGATGTCCTCGTGCGCGACGACGGCCGCCCGACCGTCGCCGGCCGGCCCGCGGATGACGCCGTCCTCGCCGGCCATGTGCGGCACGAACTCGAGGTAGAGGTTGTCGCGCAGGAAGGTCCACGCCAGGCCGGACGCGCGCAGGTGCTCCTCGGTGGCGGCGTGGTCGCGCGCCAGCGTGAAGGTCGCGTCGGGCGCTGCACCGAAGAAGGAGATGTAGACGACGTGGCCGACGCCGGCCGCGGCCGCCGCGTCGACGAAGGCGCGGTGCTCGGCGAGTCGGTCCGCATTCTCGGCGGCCGACACCATGAAGAGGGTGTCGACGCCGTCGAGGGCCGCCCGGGCGGCGTCGCCGTCGGCGTACGTGCACTCACGTGCGACCGCACCGGGCAGGTCAGGCGCCCGAGACGCGTCGCGGACGAGAAGGCGCTGGGCGACGCCCCGGCGGGCGAAGTCGCGGGCGACGAGCCCGCCGAGCCAGCCCGTGGCCCCGGTCACGGCGAGCGTCGGACGGTCGGTGGGTGCGGCGTCGGTCATCCTCCGAGCGTATTCCGCGGGGCGCAGCCCGGGCCGGGTCATCCACCGCAAGCGCGGCGCGGCAGCATACGGTGTGCTCGTGACCGAGAACGTGCGCTCCGACGCCTCACCCACCGCCGTCCCTCCCGGCGTCAAGGCCGCCAGCGAGTGGTCGTGGCGGCTGCTGCTCATCGGCGTCGCCCTCTACGCCGTCGCGATGGTGCTGCGAGGCGTGTCCGAGGTCGTCGTTCCCGTCGCCATCGCGGTGCTGCTCACGGCGCTGCTGCACCCGGTGGCCGCGCGGCTGCACCGGCGGTTGCCCACGGGCGCCTCGGCCGGCATCACGGTCTTCGGCACGATCGTCATCATCGGCGGGATGTTCACGCTCATCGGCACCCAGTTCACGGCCGGACTCTCCGACCTGACCAAGCAGGTCGCCACGGGCATGGGCCAGATCCGCGACTGGGTGCGCACGACGTTCAACATCACCGACGCCCAGTTCGACGAGTACTTCGACACGGTCCGCGAGAAGGTCAGCCAGTCGGGCAACCTCGGCGACACCGCGGCAGCGGTCGGGCTCACCGCGACGCACTTCATCGCCGGGCTGTTCATCGCCCTCTTCTCGCTGTTCTTCTTCCTCTACGAGGGGCCGCGCATCTGGGCCTGGATCGTGCGGCTGTTCCCGCACGCGGCCCGGGACAACGTCAACTCCTCCGGCATCGTCGCCTGGGGCCAGCTGTCGGCGTTCGTGCGCGCCACGATGATCGTCGCCCTCGTCGACGCCATCGGCATCTCGGTCGGAGCGGCGATCCTCAAGGTGCCGTTCGCCTTCGCCATCGGCATCCTCGTGTTCCTGCTCGCCTTCATCCCCATCGTCGGCGCTCTGCTGTCGGGCGCGGTCGCCGTGCTGCTCGCCCTCGTGGCGCACGGGCCCGCCGTCGCGATCATCATGCTGGCCGTCGTCATCGGCGTGCAGCAGCTCGAGTCGCACGTGCTCCAGCCGTTCCTGCTCGGCAAGGCCGTCAGCGTCCACCCCCTCGCCGTCATCCTCGCCATCGCGTGCGGGTCGATCATCGCCGGCATCGTCGGGGCACTCGTGGCGGTGCCGTTCGCGGCGGTCTCGAACGCGGTCGGCAAGCACCTGCTCTCGGGTGAGTCGAAGGACGAGCTCGACGGAGAGCTCGAGCACGCCGCCGACGAAGGCAGCACACCAGCCCAGGCCTGAGCGCCGGCCCTCACGCCCGAACGTTCAGCGCGGCGGGACCAGCACCTCCTCGAGGAAGGCCTGCACGGCGGCGTCCCACAGCTCTGGGCGCTCCAGGTTCGGGTAGTGCGCGGCGCCGGCCACCTCGGCGTGCCGGCCGTCGCGCACCCCCGCCGCGAGCCGCCGGCCCATGTCGCGGTGGTCGGGCTAGTCGAGGCCGCCGCAGAGGGCGAGGACCGGGACCTCGACCTCGCCGAGGCGGGCCTCCGCGTCGTGGACCGGCTCTGGCATGACGGCGTCAGGGCTGGCGTGCCGGGCCAGGGTGTCGGTCAGCATCTGCCGGCACCGCTGCACGGTGTCGCCGGCGACCTCGTCGAGCGTGCGCGTGGGCCCGGCACAGAAGGCGAGGCTGGCCTCGACGTAGGCGGCGGCGTCACGCTCGGCGATCGCCCGCTGCCACTCCTGCAGGATGCCGAGCACCCACGGGTCGGTGAAGGTGGGGACGCTCGTGGCCGTGCCGCTGACGACGATCGCCCGCACGAGGTCCGGGTGCTCGAGCGCGGTGTCGGTGGCCGCACCGCCGCCCATGGAGATGCCGACGAGCACCGCCGGCCCGGCGTCGAGGTGGCGCACGAGGGCGGCGACGTCGTCGCAGTGCCGGCCCGGCACGTCGAGGGTCGAGGCCTCGCCGTGCCCACGTAGGTCGGGCACGACGACGCGGTGACGGGCGGCGAGCACCTCCACCTGGTCGTCCCACATGCGGTGGTCGAGACCCCCACCGTGGAGCAGCAGCACGAGGTCGCCCTCGCCGGCGTCGGTGTAGGTGAGGTGGCCGTGGTCGAGGTCGAGGCGGTGCATGTGGTCACTCCCCGTGGGCGGTGGATGGGTCGGAAGACGGCGCGTGGCAGATCCGCCGTCAGTCGGTGCCGGTGCGGTCGGCGGCGACGACATCGGGGTGCAGCCGGTCGGCCTGTTCCCCCGCGATCCGCCGGACGCCGTCGGTGAGCCGGGCGATGACGTCGGCGCACCGCGCGAGGTCCTCGGGGTCGATGCCGGCCGTGGCCGACTCGAGGTTGGCGGCTTCGGCACGCTGCAGGTCGGCGAGGAACGTGCGGCCGTGCTCGGTCAGCCCGACGAGTCGCGAGCGGGCGTGCGCCGGGTTGTCGTGCAGCTCGAGGTGGCCGAGCCGCACGCCGTCGTCGACGACCTTCTGCACGCCCTGACGCGTCACGAGCAGCTCGCGGCCGAGGTTCGGCACCGTCTGCGGGCCGCCGTCGAGCACCAGCAGGAGGATCGCCCGCAATGGGAGGCCGACGTCGGTGCCCTCGAGCAGGTCGGCGACGGCACGCGCGGAGTACTGGTGCAGCGGCCGGACGTGACGCAGGACGGCGTAGGCGGCCTCAACCCGGTTCATGACAACCAAGTTGTCACATCTCCTGACGACCGGCAACTCTCTGCCCGCCCGGACCCGACTCCCCATGTCCCCCACCACATCGAGTGAGCACGAAACCTCACCCGTCACGCGACGCGTGTGGCGGGTGAGACGGAGTGCTCACTCGATGGAGGGGGCAGGCCGTGGCCCGGGGCGGGCCCCGCCGACATGCGTCGGGGTCAGCGGCACGCGGTGGACGGCGGTGGGTCTGGGCCTGGGCGCGCGGGGCCGGGCCCGAGGCGGGCGCGGCGCCGTCCCTCCGGTTACTGGGAGGCGGCGCGGCGGGCGAAGAGGGCCCGGTCGTCGAGCTCTTCGGCCTCGTCGGCGAACTCCGGCGTGTCGAACACGTCGGCGGGGATGCCGCCCTCGGTGTAGCGCGGCTCGGCCTTGGCCTTGAGCGCGTACGTCGGCTTCGGCACCGGCACCGGGCTCCAGCTGCCGGGCGGCAGCTCCTGCGCGGCGTCGGTCGTCGCCGGAGCCCCGGCACCGGCATCGCTGCTCGCCCCCGCGCTCGCGTTGACGGCCGTGTCGGCGGTGACGGTCGACGACGCGACCGGCACGGCGCCCGTGGCGGCGGCCTGGACGTCGAAGACCCGGTCGCCGACCGGCGCCGCGTCGGAGGCGGCAGGCGCCGGGATGACGACGCGGTCGACACCGAGCGGCGCGCGCGTTCCGCGGGCCGGAGCGGTGGCGGCGGACGCCGTGGCGCCCGCGGTGGAGTGGATGACCTGGGTGTCGTCGGCGGTCAGCACCGGCTCGGGAGCGACGCGCGAGCGCGAGCCCCGGACGCGGCGGACCCGACGCGCGGCGGCCGCGCGGATGCGGTCGTGCTGGGCCTCGGTGCGCAGCCAGACGAGGACCGCGACGACCGTGAGCACCGCGAACGGCACGGAGATCCACATCAGGACACCGGTGACGGCCAGGCTGATCGACGCCGGGATCCAGAGCATGGCGGCGACGAGGACCACGGCACGAATACGCCTCTGCGCCATGGGGACCCGACGACCAGGACGCGGGGCCTGCTCACGCGAGACGTCGGGCCGCGCGTCGCGCTCGACCTCGTGCTCGACGTGGAACTCCTCCAGGCGCTCCTCGGAGCGGCGCGCCACGAGCGGCGACTGGCGGCGACCGGCGGGCACGGCCCGCTTGACGTCGACGGTGGGGCGTGCGGCGCGCGCCGGGGTGACCGAGTACGAGTGCGGACGCGGCGTGCGCGGCTCGGCGGTGGGCAGGACCGGACGCTTCTCGAGCACGCGCATGGCCTCGGAGAACCCGTCGACGGACCGGTTGGCGGCGGCGTCCTCGCGGCGGCGCATCCAGTGCTGCACGAGGTAGGCAGCCCAGATCGCCACGATGACGACGAAGATGAGGCTGCTGACTGGCACGGACCCCACGGTAGGGCGACCGCGCGCACACGCCCTGCACATTCGTGGCGTGTCGCGCAAGAGGCTGGTGTTACGCCTGTGACAAGCGGTCGAGCAGCGAGCCGCCCTCGACCTCCTCGCGGGTGACCGCGAAGGACCGGTGGTCGCGCCACCGGCCGTCGATGTGCAGGTACCGCGCTCGGACGCCCTCGTCGCGCAGCCCGAGCCGACGCACCACCCCGAGGGAGCGCTCGTTGTCGACGCGGATGTTGACCTCGACGCGGTGCAGGCCCGCCGGGCCGAGCGCGTGGTCGATGGCGAGGGCCAGCGCACGGGTCGCGATGCCCCGCCGCGTCACCCCGCGGGCCACCCAGTAGCCGGCGGCGCACGACTGCTGCGCCGCGCGGACGATCCCGAAGAGGTGGACCTGCCCGACGATGCGCCCCTCGACCTCGATGGCCCACGGCATCGCGCGGTCGGCCCGGGCCTCGGCGTCGAGCTCGCGGACGAAGTCGCGGAAGGTCACGGGGGCCCGCGCGTCGGCACCCGGCGGCAGGGTCGGCTCCCACGGCTTGACGTGGTCGGCGTTCTCGCGACGCACCCACTGCCACTCCCGCTCGTCGCCGGTGACGAGCGGGCGCAGCAGGACGGCCGGCTCGGTCGCCGCGTCGCGCAGCACGACCGGCCAGCGGGCCCGGCCGTCACGCGCCGGACGCCAGGGCATCCTCATCGCGGCCCTCGCTGCAGGTGCTGGGGAGCGGGGCGGTCAGTGGTCACTGCCGGGGATCTGGTCGAGCGCGTGGCCGAGGACCTGCTCGAGCACGTCGAGGGCGTCGACGACGCCCCCGCGCGAGCCCGGGAGGTTGGCCACGAAGGTGTGTCCGGCGACGCCGACGAGCCCGCGCGAGAGCATCGCCGTGGGCACCCCCTTGGCGACGCCCGCCGCCCGGATCGCCTCGGCGACGCCCGGCACGAGGCGGTCCAGCAGCGGGGCGGTCTGCTCGGGGGTGACGTCGGTGGGTGTCAGTCCGGTGCCGCCTGTGGTGAGGACGAGGTCGGGCTCGCTCGCGAGGACGTCGCGCAGCTCCCAGCCGAACTCGTCGCCGTCGGGCACGACGACGGGGTGGCCGACCTCGAAACCCCACGCGCGCAGCCGTTCGGCGATGACCGGACCCGACCGGTCGGGGTACACGCCCGCCGCCGCCCGCGTCGAGGCCGTCACCACGACCGCGCGACGGCCGCGGCCGATCGCCGACGCGTCACTCATGCCAGTCCCCCGACCGGCCGCCGGACTTGGCCGTGACGCGGACGTCGGTGATGCGGGCGTGCTTGTCGACAGCCTTGACCATGTCGATGAGGGCGAGGGCGGCGACGGCGACCGCCGTGAGCGCCTCCATCTCGATGCCGGTGCGGTCGGCGGTGCGCACCGTCGCGGTGACGTCGACGCCGTCGTCGGCGACGGTGAGGTCGACCGCGACGCCGTGCACCGCGATCGGGTGCGCGAGCGGGATGAGCTCGGGGGTGCGCTTGACCGCCTGGATGCCGGCGATGCGGGCCACGGCGAGCGCGTCGCCCTTGGGCACCACGCCCTCCCGGAGCGCGGAGACCGCTGCGGCAGAGAGCAGGACGCGCCCGGCGGCACTCGCCTCGCGCGCAGTGACGGCCTTGGCCGAGACGTCGACCATGTGGGCGCTGCCGTCGGCCCGTACGTGCGTCAGCCCACCGGGGGCGTCGGGGTTGCCGGACGCGTGGCGCACGCCCGGGGTGCCGGACGCGTGGGGCGCGTCGGAAGCGGCGGCCACCTCACTCCTCCCGGTCCAGCACGAGCACGTCGACGACCTCGCCGGCGACGAGCTCGGTGACGTCCTCGGGGACGATGAACAGGGCGTTGGCCCGGGAGAGGTCGGCGACGAAGTGGGAGCCCTGGCCGGCGACCGGCACCGCGACGAGCGTGCCCTCGGCCGACCGGGACACGACGGCGCGGCCGAACTGGCGCCGCCCCTCGAACGAGGTGACGCCCGAGATGAGCGTGGCCGGGCGCATCCGGCGCTTCTCCGGCGTCAGGCGCATGAGGCGTCGGAGCGCGGGTCGCACGAACACCTCGAACGAGACGAACGAGGAGACCGGGTTGCCGGGCAGCGTGAAGATCGGGACGCGTCGGCCGTCGGGGGCCTCGAGCATCCCGTAGCCCTGGGGCTTGCCGGGCTGCATCGCCACCTTGACGAACTCGACGCCGCGCGAGGCGAGCGCGCTCTTGACGACGTCGTAGGCGCCCATCGACACCCCGCCGCTCGTCACGACGATGTCGGCGTCCTTGACCGCGACGTTGAGCTGCTCGAGCAGCTCGTCCTCCGAGTCGCCCACGGCCTGGCGGATCTCTGCCGACGCCCCGGCGGACACCGCTGCGGCCCAGAGCATCGAGGAGTTGGAGTCGTGGATCTGTCCGGCTCCCAAGGGCCTTCCGGGCTCGACGAGCTCGGACCCGGTCGAGATGACGACGACGCGCGGCCGACGGTGCACCTCGACCTCGGCGTACCCGCACGCGGCGAGGAGGGCGATCGTGCGGGCCCCGACGACCTCACCGGCTGCGACGATGACCGCGCCGTTGCGCACGTCGTCACCGAGGGGCCGCACGAAGTTGCCGACCGGCACGACAGCGCGGCACTCGACCTCGCCGGACGCGGCGGCGTCGGTGTCCTCGACCTTGACGACCGCGTCGGCGCCCGCGGGCAGCGGGGCGCCGGTCATGATGCGCGCGGCCTCGCCCGGACCGACCTCGAAGTCCGGGTCGTCGCCGGCGGCCACCTCGCCGACGATCTGCAGCCGCACCGGGGCGGCGTCGGCCCCCTCGAGGGAGGCGGACTGCACGGCGTAGCCGTCCATCGAGGAGTTGTCGAAGGGCGGCAGGTCGACGCGGGCCCGGACGTCGCGGGCCACGACGAGCCCGAGCGACTCGGTGAGCGCCGTCGGCTCGGTCGGCATCGGTTCGAGCGTCGACAGGATGGCGCGCAGGTGCGCGTCGACCGACCTGACGTCGCCGGCGCGGCCCTCGTCCGTCTCCTGCGCGGCGACGGCGGGCTCGCCGAGCACGGCGTCGTCGAGGACGCGGCGATAGCCGTCGATGAGGACCTCGCCGACGCAGCGGACGTTGCGGCCGAAGACGGGGTCGCCGATGACGCGCAGGCTCGTGCACTCCTTCATCGACGGGACGCCGTACGGGAACCGCTTCTCGAAGCCGGGCACGAAGCGGTACGCGGAGTCGAGGTCGACGTACGGCTCGGGCCCCTCGGCGGTCTGCACGACGTGGTAGCCCTCGTCGAGGGCGAAGAAGTCGGAGCGGATGACGAGCAGGTCGTTGGTCGTCTTGACCGGCCGGAAGCGGGTGCGCGGCACGAGGATCGCCTCGCTTCCCTCGAACACCTCGATGGCCGTGCCCATCGCCGACTCCATCTGGATGACCTCGGGCGAGGTGGGGTCGGCGGGGTCGACGTTCTTGTGGTTGACGATGATCGGCAGGCCGAGCACGCCCTGGCGCGCGGTCATCCGCTCACGCAGCACCTCGAGGTCGATCCACACGTTGTTCGCGTTGAAGGTGCTGTGCCGACGGATGTCGCGGAAGTAGCGCTCCTCCCCCTCTGCGACCATCGCGGTGTCGCGCAGCACGATCCGCCCGTCGGACGTGCGGACCGCGAGGTGGCCGCCCTTGCGGTCGCTCTTGGTGCGCTTGCACACCTCGGCGACGTAGGGCAGCCCGCGGCCGACCATCCAGGCGGCGACGTCGGGGTCGCACGTGGCGCCCAGGTTGTCGGAGTTGGACAGGAAGGCGTAGCGGATGCCCTTGGCCAGCAGCGCGTCGAGGACGCCGGAGGTGACGAGCGAGACGTAGACGTCGCCGTGGCCGGGCGGGCACCACTCGAGCTCGGGGTCGTCGGGCCACTCGACCGGCGTGAGGTCGCCGGGGCGCAGCTTGGGCTCGGCGTTCTGGATGAAGTCGAGCGGCAGGCCCTCGACGGGCAGGGTGTCGTACTTCTCGAGGATGCGCAGCGACTCGTCGTGGGTGCGGAAGCTGTTCATGAGCACGAGGGGCAGCTCGACGTCCCACTGCTCGCGCAGCGCGAGGACCTGCTTGGCGATGATGTCGAGGAAGGTCAGGCCGTCCTTGACCTCGAGGGCCGACTTCGCGCCCGTCATGCCCATGCCGGTGCCGAGGCCGCCGTTGAGCTTGATGACGGCCGTCTGGGACAGCGCGTGGCGCGCCTCCTCGTCGGTGACCGAGACCTTGCGCAGCTCGGTGACGTCGCCGAGGGGCTCGATGGAGTCCTCCGGGATCGTGCCCTGGGCGCCGCCCTCGAGCTGCTCGTAGTAGTACTCGAAGACCTTGATGGCCTCGGGCCCGAGGCCTCGTCGCTCCATCAGCTCGACCGACGCGCGCAGCCCCTGGTCACTCATGGGCATCACCTTACGATGGGCCGCATGTGCGGATCCCGAGAGCAGGAGAAGTGCCCGCTGTGGGCCCGCACGTGAACGCGCCGGACAAGCGTGAGGTGCGTCACGCGGCCCGACGCCGGCGGCGCGACATCGTCGCCGCGCTCGACGCCGCGGCCCTGGAGGACGCCGGGTCGGTGCTCGCGCGGGCCGTCCTCCCGCTCGTGCCCGCAGGGGCGCGGGTCGCCGTGTACGAGTCGCTGCCGGACGAGCCGCCCACCGGGCCGCTCGTCGAGGGGTTGCTGGATGCCGGTCACGAGGTCCTCGTACCCGTGGTGCTGGGCGACTACGCGCTGCAGTGGCGTCATGCGGTCCGCGGAGCGCGGGCCGACGCGTCGGTCGTGCGCCGGCTGGGGCGCGAGCCCACCGACGCCGAGCGCGCGGCCTGGCTCGGCGAGAACGCCCTCGCCACGTGCGAGGTCGTCGTGACCCCGGGCCTGTCCGTCGACCCCCACGGCACCCGCCTCGGGCAGGGCGGCGGCTGCTACGACCGCGCTCTGCTCCACCGCGCACCGGGCGGCCTCGTCGTGACGCTGCTGCACGAGGGCGAGGCGAGCGCCACCGACCTGCCCCACGACGCGCACGACCAGCCGGTCGACGGCTGGGTGACGACGACCGGACGCGTCGTCCTGCTCCGCTGACCGACGCGTCCCGCGCGTCCGACGCGTCCGGTGACCGACGCGTCCGACGCGTCAGGGCTGGGGCGTGCCCGGCGGCACGAGCGTCAGCTCGTCGTCGGTCGCCTCGGAGACCGCGCCCTGGGAGAAGGGCCACGGGAAGGGCTCGTTCGCGGCCCACGCGTCGATCTGGTCGGAGTAGTGGTCCTGGTAGGCGTGCCCGGACTGGCCGGTCGAGTTGACCCACTTCGACGCGTCGAGGTTCGACAGGTCGACGACCATCCGCATCGAGGGCCCGGTCGTCACGTCGTAACCGGCCGCCGAGGCGTTCCAGGCGTTGGCGTTGACGATGGAGTTGCCGCCGCCGAGCTCGATGCCGCCGCGGTCGAAGAGCCCGCGGACCACCTCGGGCACCGACGGGTCGCCCATGACCGGGTGCTTGAGGTCGAGCTGGTGCAGCCGGCCCCAGCGCCACGTGGACGGCACCTTGCCGAGCTTGCGGGCGAGGTCGAGGCGCGCCTCGACGAGGGCCCGCTTGAGGATCTCGTCACGGCCCTCGGTGAGGCCCGGCGTCGTCTTGTCGTCCCACCAGTCGTTCTTCGGGTCCTTCATCAGCTGCTCGACGACGACCATCCAGCGGCTGCCACCGTCCGGCGCGATCTCCGGCGGCAGCTCGTCGAAGGTGTACTCGAGCAGGTGCTTCCACACCGCGTTGTAGTAGGCCGCCGCGGCCGAGTCGCGCGACTTGTCGCCCGGCTGGCTGCCGTCCCAGTCGCGCAGCAGGCGCTGGGCCTGGCCGGTGAAGTCGTCGACCTGCACGGCGAGCAGGCGCTCGACGAGCGAGGGCGCGTAGGTGTTGCGGACGTCGCCCTGCACCTGCGACATGAGCTCGGGCGAGACCTTCGTCGCCCCGCCGACCAGGGTGCGGATGCGCTGGGCCCGGAAGCCGTAGTCCCACTCGCTCGTGAGGAACGGCTCGGGGCTGGCGGTCACGGCCTGGTTGGCGGTGACGAGGAAGCCCTCCGGCGGGTCGAACGTGTGCGGGAGGTCCTCGAAGGGCACGTCTCCCTTCCAGTCCCACTGGCTGTCCCAGCCGGGCGCCGGCCAGTACCCGGGGGGCGAGCCCGGCGTGGCCGAGCGGCGGATCGGGATGCGGCCGGGCGACTGGTAGCCGATGTGGCCCTCGGTGTCGGCGTAGACGAGGTTCTGCGACGGCACGGTGAACAGGGCGGCGGCCTTGCGGAAGTCGGCCCAGCCCTGCGCCTTGTTGAGGGCGAAGATCGCGTCACCGGTCGTGCCCGGGGTGAGGGCGGTCCACGCGAGCGACACCGCGTAGTGGTTGGTCTGGGCGGCGCCGCGGACCGCGAGGCGGTCACCGGCGTCGTCGATCGAGGGCACGACGTCGCTCATGATCGGGCCGTGCACGGTGCCGCGCACCGTGATGGTGACGTCGGGCCCGCCGGCCACCTTGATGGTCTCGTCGCGGGTGCGCACCGGCTCACGCTTGCCGTCGCGCAGGTAGGTGTCGCCGGTCGTCTGCTCGAGGTAGAAGTCGGTGACGTCGGGGCCGAGGTTCGTCATGCCCCACGCGACCTTGTCGTTGTGGCCGATGACGACGCCGGGAACGCCCGAGAACGTGAAGCCCGACACGCGGAACGGGCACGCCTGCGACACGGTGCGGCACTGGAGGTTGACCTGGCTCCACACGCTCGGGATCGACAGGCCCAGGTGCGGGTCGTTGGCCAGCAGCGGCTTGCCGGTGGTCGTCCGCGAACCCGACACGACCCACGAGTTCGACCCGATGTCGGACCCGCGGCCGAGGCTCGCCGGCACGGCGTCGAGCGCGGCCAGAGCGGTGTCGACGGCGTGTCGCCCGTCGGTGCCGCGCAGCTGCTCGAGCGCGGGCGGGGCGATGCTCGCGGCCTGGTCGGCCGCGGCGGGCTGCCAGTCGTCGGCCGAGAGGATCGGCTGGTTGCGGTCGTACGGGTAGGGCGGGTAGAGCAGCTGGATCTGCTTGAGCGTGCGGTTGCGCGAGAGGCGTGCACGGGCCAGCTCGTCGTTGTAGTCGCCGCGCAGGTCCCAGGCCATCGCCTTGAGCCACGCGAGGGAGTCGACCGGCGTCCACGGCTCGACCCGGTAGCCGGGGTTGGTGCGCCGCAGGAAGGTGTACTCGAGCGACATCTTCTCCGGGGACTCCGCCTGCTTGATGTAGGCGTTGACACCGTCGGCGTAGGCCTGCAGGTACTGACGCGTCTCGGGCGCGAGCTTGGGCAGCTCGGCCTCGGCGACGCGTCGCCACCCCATGGTGCGGATGACCTTGTCGCTCTCGATGCCGCCGGAACCGACGAGCTCGGACAGGCGCCCGGCCGTCACGTGGCGGCGCAGGTCCATCTCGAAGAAGCGGTCCTGGGCGCTGACGAAGCCCTGCGCCCGGAAGAGGTCCTGGGCGCTGTCGGCGTAGATCGTCGGGACGCCGTGGTCGTCGCGCTTGACCGACACCGAGCTGGTCAGTCCCTCGATCTGCAGCGTCCCGGTGGTCTGCGGGAACGTCTGCCGCACCACTCCCACCGACAGCACGGCGGCGCCGACGAGCACGAAGACGACGAGTACAGCGACGAGCAGGAGGATCCGACGGGCGCGTTTCAACCGTGACACGCGACGAGCCTAGGCCACGGGGCACCCGCGGGTGACCCGGCGCGACCCGGCGTGGACCGGGCCACGCCCTGCGCAGGCCGGATGGTTGGATTGGCCCGAACCCGAGGAGCCGCCGTTGACCGGAGCGCCGTCCATCACGTCGTCGACCATGACACTCGACGACCTCACGGGCGTGCTCCTCATCGGTTCGGTCGTGCTTCTCGTGGCGGTCGCCGCGGTGCGCCTGTCGGTCCGCTCCGGCCTGCCCTCGCTGCTCATCTACCTCGGCATCGGCCTCGTGCTCGGCAACGCCGGCGCAGGCATCCAGTTCGACGACGCGTCGATCACCCGCGTGCTCGGCTACGCGGCCCTCGTGCTCATCCTCGCCGAGGGCGGGCTGACGACGTCCTGGGAGAACATCCGCGAGGCGGTAGCACCGGCATCGGTGCTCGCGACGCTCGGCGTCGTCGTGTCGGTGCTCGTCGTGGCCGTCGCGGCCCACACGCTCCTGCCCCTGTCGTGGACGATCTCGCTGCTCGTCGGCGCCATCGTCAGCTCGACCGACGCCGCCGCCGTGTTCGCGGTGCTGCGCAACGTGCCGCTGCCCAAACGGTTGTCCGGCATGCTCGAGGCCGAGTCCGGGTTCAACGACGCGCCGGTCGTCATCCTCGTCGTCGCCTTCGCCGCCCAGGGCGTGCCCGGCGGTCACGGCGAGCCGTGGTGGATGCTGCTGTTCCACGCCGGCGTCGAGCTCGCAGGCGGCGCGGCCGTCGGCATCGCGGTGGGCTGGCTGGGCGGGCAGCTGCTCCGACGCGTCGCGGGCGGCTCCTCGGCCCTGTTCTCAATCGGCGTCGTGGCCCTGACGGTGCTGGCCTACGCGGTGTCCGCCCAGATCCACGTCAGCGGCTTCCTCGCGACCTACCTGTCGGCGCTCGTGCTCGGCAACATGGGCCTGCCCAACCGCACCCCCGTCCAGAGCTTCGCCAACGCCCTCGGCTGGATCGCGCAGATCGGGCTCTTCGTGCTCCTCGGCCTGCTCGCCGACCCGACGCGCCTCGACGAGCAGCTCGTGCCGGCCGTCGTCATCGGGCTGGTGCTGCTGCTCGTGGCCCGGCCGCTGTCGGTGGTCCTGTCGACCGTGTGGTTCCGCATACCGTGGCGCGAACAGGCGTTCCTGTCGTGGGCCGGCCTGCGGGGGGCGGTCCCGGTCGTCCTCGCCACCGTGCCGCTCACCGCCGGCACCCCCGACACCGAGTGGATCTTCGACCTCGTGTTCATGCTCGTCGTCATCTTCACCGTCGTCCAGGGGCCGACGCTGCCGTGGATCGCCCGCCGCCTCGGGCTCACCGAGGGCGTGCACTCCGTCGACGTCGACCTCGAGTCCACCTCGCTCATCGAGATCGGCGCCGACGTCGTTCAGGTCTCGGTGGGCAGCGAGTCGCGGCTGCACGGCGTCGCCGTCTTCGAGCTGCGCCTGCCCAAGGGGGCCAACGTCACCCTCGTCGTGCGCGGCGGCGAGGGGTTCGTGCCCGAGCCGCACACGACGCTGCGCCACGGCGACCAGTTCCTCGTCGTGGCCACCTCGAGGGTGCGGCGCCGCACCGTCGACCGCATCCGCGCCGTCAGCCGCGACGGACGCCTCGCGGGCTGGACGTAGACTGGACGACGGTCTCCCGCTCCTCTCCCGATCACCGAGGTCTCCATGCCCACCTACTCCTACGCGTGCACCGAGTGCGGTCACGCCTTCGACATCCGCCAGTCGTTCACCGACGACGCCCTGACGGTGTGCCCGGAGTGCGGTGAGCCGCGGCTGCGCAAGGTGATCCACCCGGTGGGCATCGCGTTCAAGGGCTCAGGCTTCTACAAGACGGACTCGCGCGCGTCGGGGTCGGCCGGCAACGGCTCGAAGGCCTCGGGCTCGTCGTCGAAGGACTCCTCGTCCACCTCGACCGGCGGCTCGACGGAGTCCTCGGGGTCCTCTTCCTCCTCCTCTTCCTCCTCGTCCTCCTCGTCCTCGTCCTCGTCCTCGTCCTCGTCGTCGGGTTCGTCGACCGCGGCCGCGAGCTCGTCGTCCACAGCCTCCTGACGCGAAGGGCCGTCGTCCCCAGCCCCGGCTGACCCCTGCGCCGGGCACCGACCCGCGCCCTAGGCTCGGGCCATGACGACTGACTCGACCTCCGACTCGACGACGGGCTCGACGGCCGGCACGCCCGGCGGCCACCCCGACGCCGAGCCCACCGCCCTGCTCGCACCGTCCGCCGACGCGTCAGCGTCCTTGGTGTCCTCGGTGTCCTCGGGGTCCTCGGGCGGACCGCGCGCCGAGATCGGCGTCATCGGCGGGTCCGGTCTCTACGACTTCCTCGACGACTTCGACACCGTCGAGGTCGACACCCCGTTCGGACGCCCGAGCGACCCCCTCGTCATCGGCGAGGTCGAGGGCCGGCCGGTCGCCTTCGTGGCCCGGCACGGCAAGGGCCACCGGTTCCCGCCGCACCGGGTCAACTACCGCGCCAACCTCTGGGCGCTGCGGGCGGTCGGCGTCCGCCAGGTCCTCGCCCCGTGCGCGGTGGGGTCGCTGCGTCCGGACCAGGGGCCGGGCACCGTCGTCGTGCCCGACCAGGTCGTCGACCGCACGTGGGGTCGCGAGCACACGGTGTACGACGTCGAGGGCCCGGTCGTGCACGTCGGCTTCGCCGACCCGTACTGCCCCAACGGCCGGCAGGTGGCCGTCGACGCGTCGCGCCTCGCCGGGTTCGAGGTCGAGCCCGAGGGCACCCTCGTCGTCGTCAACGGGCCCCGGTTCTCCTCGCGCGCCGAGTCGGTGTGGCACCAGCAGGCCGGCTGGTCGATCGTCGGCATGACGGCCATGCCCGAGGCCGCGCTTGCCCGCGAGCTGGCCATGTGCTTCACGAACATCGCCCTCGTCACCGACGCCGATGCCGGCGTCGAGGGCGGCGACGCCGTCACGCACGAGGAGGTGCTGCGCGTCTTCGGCACCAACGTCGAGCGGCTCAAGTCGGTCCTGCGCGACGCCATCGGCCAGCTGCCCGCCCACGAGGCCGACGACGTCGCGACGTGCGCGTGCCGCAGGGCCCTCGACGGGCTCGAGCTGCCGTTCCCGCTCCCCTGATGTCCGGCTCGAGGGCACCTCGGCTGCCCGGCCCGGGACTCGCTCCCCCCGGGCGCCGACGGGCCGGCGGCGCCGTGCTCGGCAGGGTCTTCGGCACGGCGGGGGCCGGCGTCGACCGAGCAGCGCGACCCGGCCGCCCCGCGCGGGGTGGCCTGCGGCGTCGGGCGGCTCGCCGGCTTCGGTGGCGCCGCGGGGTCGCGGCGCTGCTGGCCGGGGTCGCGGTGTGGGTCGTCGTCGGCGCCGTGTCGCCGCGCGCATCGGGCACCACGGGCCTTCCTACCGTCGTCGCCGCCCGCGACGTCCCGGCGGGTGCGGTGCTCGGCGCCGACGACCTCGCCGTCGTGCCGCGTCGGCCCGACGACCGCCCGGACGGCGCTGCGACCGACCCGGCCGCCGTCGTGGGCTCCACCGCCGCCGGTCCCCTGCTCGCGCGCGAGGTCGTCACGCCGAGCCGGCTGCTGGGCGGCTCGGTCCTGGCCGGGCAGCCCGCCGACCACGTGGCCCTCACCGTGCCGGTCGTCGACGCCACTGGCGCCGGTGCGCGCCCGGGAGCGCGGGTCGACCTCTACGCCACGGGTACCGGCGAGCGCGCCGCGTCGGACGTCGTCGTGCTAGCCGTCCGAGACGCGAGCGAGTCTGGCGCACTGGGCAGCTCGCGCCCGCCGCAGGTCACCCTGTCGCTCGGCCCGGACGACGCCGCCCGGGTCGCCCGCGGTCTGAGCGCCCTCGAGGCCGGCCAGAGCTTCGTCGTCGCCATCAGGCAGCCGGACACCTTGCAGCAGTAGGCTCGTCGCGACGCCCGATCCCGGTTCGGGGGCAGACATGAAGGAGACCTTCAGTGCTCAAGGGATTCAAAGACTTCATCATGCGAGGCAACGTCGTCGACCTCGCCGTCGCGGTCGTCATCGGCACGGCGTTCGCCAAGGTCGTCGACGCCTTCGTCGTCGTGATCATGGACCTCATCGGCAAGATCGGCGGCAAGCCCGACTTCTCGGCCTACAAGCCGGGCGGCGTGGCCATCGGCGCGTTCCTGACGGCTCTCGTCGGCTTCGTCATCGTCGCGGCCGCCGTGTACTTCATCGTCGTCGCCCCGCTGAACAAGCTCGCCGAGCGGCGCAAGCAGGGCATCGAGCCCGAGCCCGAGGCCCCCTCCGAGGAGATCATCCTCCTCACCGAGATCCGCGACTCGCTGCGCGCCCGCTGAGCCGCTCGGTCCGCGCGTCTCGGACCAGCAGGCCACACCCCAAGACACCGCGACGGGGCGGGAGCTCGATGCTCCCGCCCCGTCCGCGTTCCATCCGGGTGCTCGACTCCCGCGGTCTCAGGCCTCGTCGTCGGCGTGCCCAAGGACGGGCCCGCCGTAGGTCTGCGGCCGCTCGTAGCCGCCGTAGATCTCCGCGAGGGTGAGCGGCCGCGCGGCCTCCGCGTGCCGGCCGGCCCGCTGGAGGGTGCGCCCGAGCAGCAGGTGCGCGTACGCGTCGGTCGGGCACTCCTCGATGATCCGCTGGAGCGTCTCCTCGGCATGCCGGAACTGCGCCGAGTGGAAGTAGGCGCGGGCGAGCAGCAGACGCAGGTCGGTCGTCGAGTGCGGTGCCCAGTCGGCCTCGGTGGCCGCGGTCGGCTCGGCCACCTGCGCGTCGGCCTCGTCGACGAGGTTGGCGAGCGCAGTGGCGGCGGCGAGGTGGTCACCCCGCTCGAAGAGCCCTTGCGCGAACGACAGGCGCAGCTGGAAAGGGGTGGTGTTCATGCGCTCACCAACGCCGGTGACGCACCGGGCATTCCCGTGCCATCCCTGCCCGAGCCTCGCCGCGGAGGCCCTCCGTCGCTGCCTGTTGATCACTCGTAGTGCGGCGGGCGCTGGTCCTGGAGCCACTGGTCCCGGCTGTCGGAGTCCTCACCACGCGCGCCACCCCACCCGAGGTCGGTGTCGTCGCTGCTGCGTGCTCCCGCGGGTGCGGGCGCGAGGTCGTCCACGGGATCGTCGGCCGCGGTGTCCGCAGTCCCACGACGGAACACCCGCCGCCGCTTGCGCCGGCGCGGCTCCCCGTTCGCCGTGGCGTCGGCGCCGGTACCGGCTGGGGTCATGTCGTCGGCGGTATCGCCCCCGGCATCATTTCCCTGCCCGGCGGCCGTAGGACCATCGGCAGCGGGACCGTTGCCGGACGTCCCGGCGGGAGTCGGGGTCGGGGCCATCGGAGCGTCCTGCGACAGGGCCGTCGGGCCCGGGTCGGGCTCGGGCACCCGGGTCTCACGCGCGATCGTGACGATGCGCGAGATCTCGCGCGCGGGGTCGCGGAACACGTCGGTGCTCCAGACCCGCTCGTGGATCCAGCCGAGGCGGGCCAGCTGCTCGGGGCGCAGCCGGTCCCGGTCGCGCGTGCTGCGCAGGGCCGCGTACCGGTCGCCGTCGGTCTCGACGGCGATGAGGCCGCGGCCGCGGTGGTACGGGTCCTCGACGGCGAGGTCGATGCGCTGGCTCGCCGAGCCGTAGTCCTCGTGGACGGTGAGGCCCTCCCGGCGCAGCCGCTCGGCGAGGTCCCGGCGCAGGGGGTCGCCGGTGGGCGGGCTGGCCGCGAAGAGCGTGCCGTCGTCGCCGCGCCGGCCGCCGGTCTCGGCGTAGGCGAGGAAGTCGCGCAGCATGACCGCGCCGCGGGCCTTGAGCCGCTCGGGGTCGAGGTCGGAGGCCCGCAGCGCCGACACGACGGTCATCCGCTGCCGGGCCCGGGTGACCGCGACGTTGAGCCGCCGCTCCCCACCCTCGATGTTGAGCGGGCCGAAGCGGTGCAGCACCCGGCCGTGCGGGGTCTTGCCGTAGCCGATCGACAGGATGACCGCGTCTCGCTCGTCACCCTGGACGCGCTCGAGGTTCTTGACGAAGAACCGCTCGGGGCGGTCGGCGTCGAAGAAGTCGGCGACGTCGGGCGCGCGGCGCAGGGCGTCGGTGACGGCGTCGTCGAGCCGGTCGGCGTGCTTGATGCCGAGGGCGATGACCCCGAGCGACTCGGACGGACGCGTGCGGGCGTGCTCGAGGACGAGCTCGACGACGCGCACGACCTCGGCGTCGGTCGTCTCGATCGTGTCGACGCCGGGCTGGAGCGTGGCCTGCCCGTCGACCGGCTCGAAGGTGACCGCCGACTCGATCGAGGTGCCGGGGAAGGTCGTCAGCCCACCGTCGTACACGGCGTCGTTGGCGAAGGCGATGAGCCGCTCGTCGCGGCTGCGGTAGTGCCACGTGAGGCTGCGCGTCGGCAGCGTCGCGGCGAGCACGTCGAGGACCGACTCGAAGCCCTCGGTCAGCGTGTCGTCGGCCTCGGTCGGGCCGGTTTCGTCGTCGGACACGACCGTGAAGAAGTTCGTCGGCGGCAGCTGGCGCTCGTCACCGGCCACGACGACCTGCCGCGCACGGCTGATCGCCGAGATCGCCTGCGCCGGCTGGACCTGCGAGGCCTCGTCGAAGACGACGACGTCGAACCACTTGCCCGGCGGCAGGGTCGAGGCGACGACGAGCGGGCTCATCGCCCAGCACGGCTTGATCGCCGTCAGAGCGGCAGACGCCTGCGGCACGAGATCGCGAAGAGGCTTGTGCCGTCGCGCCTTTCCGGCCTCGGCGCGCACCAGCGCCTCCTGGGCCGGGTGGTCGTCGAGCACCTCGCGGACGTTGCGAGCGACGGCGTCACGCACGCGGGCGACGGTGGCGTCCTGGTGGGCGCGGTCCGCCTCGACGTACTCGGCGACGTCGCGACGCAGCCCCGCGCCGTCGTGCGCGCCGTAGGCCGGGTCGCGGACCGTGACCTCCTGGGCCAGCGAGGCCCACCACACGTGGTCGACCTCGGCGGTGACCTGCTCGGTGCCGACGCCGCGGCGGGCGAGGTCGTCGACGAGCGGGCCGAGGCCGGCCGCGCGCATCTCGTCGAGGATGCTCGTCACCTGCGGCAGGACGCCGACGCGGTCGGGGCGGGCCGCGAGGGCGGCGAGCCGCTCGCGCAGGTCGTCCAGCGGCAGGTCGGTGAGGGGCGGCTGAGCCTCGCGCTGCGGCAGCCGGCCGTCGAGCCAGTCGAGGTCGTCCTTGACCGAGGCCAGCAGCGCCAGGCCCTCGTCGAGCCGCGGCGAGATCTCGGGTCGGCCACCGCCGCCGACGAGGGCGTACCAGTGCTCACGCTGCTCCGAGGCGGCCACGAGCCGGTCGTGCAGGTCGGCCGGCGGGCGGCCCGGGCGCAGCAGCCGTTTGGTCTGCCGGCGGATCCGCCACCGGTCCATCCAGCCCATCTCGACGCCCCGGGCCTCGCGCCAGTCGCGGGTGGCCGTGGCCGAGATGTGCTCGCGCAGCGGGGTGTCGAAGACCTCGGGCCGGAAGACCTCGAGCGTCTCGCGGACCCTCGACATCGTCTCGAACGCCGAGGCCCACACGTTGATCGACTCGGCGGCCGGCACCTGCGACTCGTCGAGGATGCCGTTGAGGCGACTGCCGGTGTCGTCGAGGCCGGTGGTGCTGTAGCGCGTCGTGATCTCCAGGGCGCGCGAGGCGTCGTCGCCGCTGAGGATGCGCGCCCCGAACCACGGGTCGCCACCCTCGCGGACCCAGGCGCCGAGTCCGGCGGCGTCGCGCAGCCGTCGACCCAGCTCGACCGAGCGGGTGCGGCTGATCGCGGACAGCTCACGTCCGACGACCCGCACGCGGGAGGTCGGCGGGGGCTTGCGCATGCCGAGCTCGACGAGCGCCTCCTCGGCGTCGTGTGCGCTGACACCCCACGGCTCGCGCACCTCGTGCAGCGCGCGGAGGTGGCGCTGCAGACGGGCGCGCCGGTCGCGAAGCTCCGCACCGGTGCCGTCGGTCGGGGCGTCGGTGTGCTGGAGCGCGGCGTCGAGGCTACGGCCGAACTGCAGGGCCGTCGCGCGCTTGTTCGTCGTGCCGTCGTAGGCGTCGAGGACGAGGTCGCCGAGGCCGAGGCGGTCCAGGCGCGTCAGGACGGCGTCGATGGCGGCGCGCTTCTCGGCGACGAAGAGCGTCGATTTGCCCTCGGCGGCGAGCGCCGCGATGAGGTTGGCGATGGTCTGCGACTTGCCGGTGCCGGGCGGCCCCTTGACGACGAGGTGGGCCCCGGCCCGGACTGCGTCGATGGCCGCGTGCTGGGAGGAGTCGGCGTCGAGGACGAGGTACTCGTGCTCGGGGTCGGGGTCCGGCTCGCTGTCGGGCACCCGCAGGCGCACCGCGGCGAGCGCCGACTCGTCTCCCGCCAGCGCCGCGACGACGTCGTGGTCGGCGAGCGAGCCGCCCTGCAGGGCGAGGTCGGCCACCATCGGCAGCTTCGCGTAGGAGAAGGTGCCGAGGACGATGCGGTCGGCGACGTCGAGGCCGGGCACGTGGGCGCACTGCCGGCCGAGCGCCTCGTACACCGGGCGGGCGTCGAAACCCGCCGGCCCGGTGGCGAGGTCGGCCAGGGCGTCGCCGTCGACCTCGATGCCCTGCTCCGAGCGCAGGTACTCGCGCAGCACGGGGTTGAACTCCACCTCGGGCCCGAGGTCGATCTCGAAGTCGTCCTGTGCGGCGCCGGTGGGACGCAGCACGCAGGCGCGCAGCAGCACCGGCGCGGCCGGTGGGCGGGCTGCCCGTGGCACCGACCACGTGGCCATGCCGATGGCGACGAACCCGGCCGCGATGCCGCGCTCCTCGCGCAGCTCGAGGGCCTTGGACCGGATGGCGCGGGCGCGGCGGCGGGCCTCGTCGAGCGCCGCAGGCTCGCGGAAGAGGTCGGACAGCCGGGTGCGGCGCCCGGCGAGCAGCATCGAGACGCCGCCGGGGTGGGCTGTCGTGAGATCCAGCGTGCCGGACGGCAGGTCGCGGTACCAGAGCAGGGTGTTGCGGCCACCGAGGTCGACGAGGGAGCGCTGCCACGTGCGCACCGCCGCGGCGACGCGGTCGGCACGGGGGTCGCCCGAGGTGGACTCGGCCGTGAGGGCAGGGTCGCGCCTGGGGGCTTCGGTCATTCCTGCAGGCTAACCAATGAGGCACCCCCGGCCCGGGACCGACGCCTGTGCGTCGGCTGGGCGCGTGGTGACGACGGGGCCGGGCCGCCCCCGGGCGGCCCGTCCCCGCCGAGATCGCGGGTCAGCCCTGCGGCACGACCACGGTGAAGCTGCCGTTCGCGCGCTGCGCCCACGCCGTCGTGTACGCCGCGAGGTAGCTGTCGAGGTACGGCGAGCGGTCGCCCTGCGTGGGCACGTCGGTGCGCGGGCTCTGCAGGTCGAGGCCGAGCGATGCCGAGGACACGCGGATCGTCTGGTTGGACGCCGTGTCGGACCACGAGCGCGTCGTGTTGGTGCCGATGCCGACGACGAGCTGGTGGCCGCGCTTCAGCGTCCAGTCGGTCGACTTGAGGTCGAAGGCGACCCGGCTGCCGCGCACGAGCGACATCTGCTCGTCGAACATCACCGCGGTGCCGTCAGGTGCGACGTCCCAGAGGCGGACGAGCACGTTGCCCGTGCCGCTCGTCGCGAGCGAGACCCGCGGCGTCCCGGTGACGCGGACGTCGGACACGAGCGGACGCGACCACGTGTAGTAGGCGTTGCCGTCGTCGGTCGTGCGGGGCTTCGGGCCCTGTGCGCGCTCGCTCGCCTGCGGCGGCAGGACGGGCGCGTGCTCCATGTCGTAGGACCCGGCGTCCGGCGAGGGGCCGGCGGGCGCCGCGGTCGGCGTCCGGCCCTTGTCGTCGACGTAGCTGCCGGTTTGGAGGCGCACCTCGGTGGACCGGCGCACGACCGGCCACGTCGGCTGGGCGCGCCAGGCCCCGGTGCTGTCCTCGACGGCGAAGTCGGGGTCGGTCGTCGTCGGCGTGACGCCCTTGAGGTGCTCGTCGTAGAACCGCATGACCTCGTCGAACCAGCCCTGCCGGCCCATCCTCAGGACGCCGTCAGAGCCGGTCTCGTTGCCGCGCACGTGCTCCCACTGCCCGAGCCAGCCGCGCTCGGGGCCGGTGTGGTTGGCCAGGTACTGCTCGACGTCCTCGGGCTTGGTGTTCGGCTCGACGAAGCCCTGAGTGACGAAGAGGGGGACGCGCGAGCCCTTGGCCTGCTCCGCGAGGTTGCGTGCCTTCCAGTACGCGGAGTCCGGGTTCGGGTCCTGGGTGTCGGTGAGGTTGTTCGCGAGGCAATCGGGGTGGGCGACCTCGTAGGCGGCGTTCTGCTTGTACCTCGACGAGTCGTCGGGCATGCCCTGGATGCTCGCGATGCCGTTGTAGGCACGCGGCGTGCCGAGGTAGTTGGGGCGGCGGACGCCGTTGCTGAAGAGGTAGTTGTACATGTCCCACACCGGCTCCTGGGCGACGACCGCCGACAGGCCCTGCGGCGCGAGGTTGGCGCCGACGAGCCCGGTGGACGCGTCGTAGGACTTGCCGTAGAGGCCGACCTTGCCGGTCGACCACGCCTGCCGCGACGACCACTCGACGGCGGCCCTGACGTCGGCCTGCTCCCCCGGCCCGACCCAGTCGAGGCACCCGGTGGAGCCGCCGAACCCGCGCAGGTCGACCATGACGACGGTGTAGCCGCGGTCCATGAGGTCGGCGCCCTCGATGAGGTCGTCGAAGCGCTCGGACGGGCCGGTACCGCTGAAGCCGTCGTCGCCGGTCTGACCGCGGTGGGCGAAGTACGGGCCGACCGACAGGATGACCGGGGTGCGGGCGCCGGCGGGCAGGTGCGCGGGGCGCAGCACGTCGGCGTGCAGCTCGACGTCGCTGCCGTCGGAGGAGGGGAAGTACTCCTCGGACCACAGGGCCCCCTCGGGCACGCGCGGGTTCTCCTCGTGGGAGACCGGGTAGCCGGGCGTCGGGATCGGGTCGGCCTCCGCGGCGAGCGGCGCGGAGACGGCGGCGGTGCAGGTGAGCGCGGCCGCGGCGAGCAGGCTGATCGATCTGGACCGAGACATGGCGTCCCTCTCAGTTCGGCGTCGCTGGTCCTCTGGACGCTAGATCCGGACAAATCGGACGGCAACCTGAGAGGGTGGTCTGTCCGACCGGACCGGACAGACCAGGAGGTGCGGCGCGGTCAGGCGCAGCGGATCGTCGGCGCGACGTCGAGGCGGTGGAAGGTCTCGTGGTGGCCGGAGTCGTCGGAGAAGCGCGCGGTGCCGTCGAGGAGGACGACGCGTCCGGCGTGGTACGGGTTGCCCCAGCCCTCAGGTGGGTTGCCCTGGCCGTCGGTGAGCAGACCACCGGCCCGCTCGAACCAGTCGCCGTCGACGACGAGGTAGCGCACGCCGCAGTGCGTCTCGAGGAGCACGTCGATGCCGGCGGCCGAGGTCGCGGCGCGCGTCGACCGACCCGGATCGGACGCACCGGACGTGCAACCGCCGAGGACGGGACCCCCGAGGGCGAGCAGGAGCGAGCCCGCGGCGGCGCACAGCTGTGCACGCGTCCGTCCCATGGGCGGCCCTCCGTCGGCGATCGTCGGGTCTGTCGGGTGTCACGGTCCCCTGCCGGCCAGTATCCCGCGCGCCGGGTGCCGGTGCCCGCCAGGTGCGGACGCCCGACGGTCCTGGACGACCGTTCGCGGCCCCGCGCCCGCGGTGTGGGTCCACATGTTCGCGATGACGACCACCACTCGCAGTTCGACACGAGCGGAGCGTGATGCCGCCGCGCCGCGCCCGGTCGTGGTCGTCATCCTGAACCGCGTGAGGACGAGTGGGACGTCAGCGAGCTCGGTGCAGGAAGGCGGCGCCGCAGGCCGCAGTCCTCAGGGCCTTGGTGCGCCGAGCTCCCGACGCGAAATCCTTTGCGGCGTAAATGGCTTCGCGCGGCCGCGAGTCGTCCGAAAGGGATCGTTCGTAGAGCGGGAGGACGCGCTCCGCACAGCGGATCGCGAAGGCCGTGACCTCGCGCAGCTCGTCGATGGTCAGGTCGATCGCGTCCTCGAGTCGGCCATGGGACCAGTGTGATGGGCGGGCAGGCCGAGGTCGGCGCTCAGCCGGTGGCGCCCGATCCGCCGTCGCCCACGGTGAGGACGATCTTGTCGGCGCAGGCGTCGCGCACAGTGACGGTGTGACCGGCGACCGTGACGGTGTCGCCCACGGCGAGGTCGTGCGACTCGCTGACGCCGGCGCCCATGAACATGACCTTCCACGTGCGTGGGTCGGCCTTGACCTCGTACTGCAGGCCCGCGCGCAGGGTCGCCGCTGCGTCGAGCGGGAAGGTGCCGCCGCGCAGGACCGACACGTCGCCGGGCTGCGTCTGGCACGACGCCGAGGCGGACGCGTCGGCGCTCGAGGAGGGGTCGGTCATGGGTGTCTCCTTCTGGCAGCCGCCGGCGAGCGCGACGGCGAGGGCGGTGACGGCGAGCGCCGGCGCGAGGTACCGGACGCGTCGGGCGGGGCGGAGGTCGCGGATCACGTCAGCTCCTCGGCTGCATCGCCTGCGGGTCGTCGAAGAGCCGGTCGAACTCGTCGTGGTTCACGGTGATCTTCGTGGCGTCGGGCCCCCACGGGTTGCCGAGCGTCACGGTGCCGTCGGCGTTGACGCTCTGCACGTAGTAGACGTGTCGGGTGACGTAGCCGTCGGGGGCGTTGTCAGGGGCGTCGGAGGGCGTGCTGACGATGACGCCCTGCTTGTCGTTGAAGGCCTGGACGGCGCCGTCGAAGCCGTCGACGCCGTGGGCCTCGTTGCCGGTGATGTACGAGGGGGCCTTGTCGTTGTAGTCCCACTCGACGGCGCCGTATGTGCCCTGCTCCTTGACGTCGTAGGGGGCACCGCTCTTGCCGTCCGGCGCCCCGCCGTCGTCCTCTCCGTAGACGACGGCAAAGGCCTTCTCGTAGTAGGCCGGCCACGTCTCACCGTTGGTGCCGTGCGCACCGAGCGGGTTGCCATTGGCATCAAGCGGGAGGTCAGCCGTGACCGTGACGACGCGCGGGTTGCCGTCGTGGTCGAAGAGGCGGACGTCGACGGTGCCGTTGGGGTTGACGGTGATGTTGTCCTTGACGAAGTCGGGGTCGGCCTGGGTCGTCGCGGTGAGTGAGGCGATGGCCCAGCAGTCGCTGAAGCTGCCCTGGTTGACGTCCTGCGCGCTGAGGTCGTCGGTGCCCAGCTCGCCCTGGGGCAGCCCGTAGTGCAGGTCACTACGATGCTCGCCGTCCTGGCTCTGCTGGCCGTCGAGGGCGACGTCGGTGGTGTCGAACCCGGGCTGGCTCCACGGCATCGCCGCCTGCAGCTTGGCCGCCGACTCCGGGGTGATCTTCGACAGCAGGCCGCTCGTCACCTCAGAACGGTCGAACGGGTCGAGTCCGTCACTGACCCAGAGGAACCCGCCCTCGTCCTTCATGATCTGGCCGAGCTTGGCGAGGTCCTCGGGGCTCAGCTGCTGGATCAGGGCCTCGGCCTCCGCGGGTGTCAGCTCGTTGATGCGGTCGCGCATGGTCTCGAGGTCGTCGCGGTTGCCGTCCATGGACCAGAAGCCCGGGCCGTCGAGGACGTTCTTGACGGCGTCCTTGGCAGCGTCGACGTGCTTCTGGTCGAAGGGGCCGGGCGGGACATAGGGCTTCGGGCCGGGGGTCGGCTGCGTCGGTGCGCCACCGCCGTCGGGGATCGGCGCGGGACCACCCGAGCCGCCGGAGCCACCGCCCGAGCCGCCGCTCCCGGCGAGCGGCGCGACGCCCGTGCTCGCGTCGTCCTGCTGACCCGCCTGCCGTTCGAGCGTCCGGCTCATCCGCGTGATCGTGTCGCGCAGGGCGCGGATCTGCGACTCGGCCGCCGGCCACGAGCCGGTGAGGTGCTCGAGGTCGCCGCCGCCCCACTCCGAGCGCAGCGAGGACACGGCCCGACCTGCCGTGTCGCACACCTCCCCGGCCGTCGTCGCGCACAGCTCGAGGCGACGCGCCGAGGCACGCAGCGCGACCGGGTCGGCACCCTTGCGGTAGATCGCCATGTCGAGCCCTTCCCCTGAGAGCACCGACCCTAGCCCGCGACGCGTCCGCGCGCCCCCGCTGGCTCCCAGACACGGGACGCGTCGGGCACAGTGGGTCGGGACCGGCGGACGCGGCCGGTCGTCCAGGGGACCCGCGCCGCTGGTGCACGCTGCGAGCGACCCTGACGGCGAAGGACGGACATGCTCTTCATGTGGCTCTGCCTCTTCTGCGCGACCGCGCTCGTCGTGGTCCTGCTGGCCGCGCCCTGGCGGCGGGGAGACCCGCGAGCGCAGGGACCAGAAGCCCCGGGCCGACAGGACGGGCAACCGGTCGGGCCCGCGCCCGGCCGGGGGCGCCTGCTGGCAGGGCGCATCGTCGTGGCACTGGCCTGGGCGCAGTGCGTGGCCGCGTTGGTCCTGGCCGGCTTCGGCGGCTACTACGCCCTGGAGTCGGCCCGGCCCGACAACGGCAGCACATTCGCACAGCTCGGCGTCGCCATCGGCGTCGTCGTGGCGGCGGTCGGGCTGGTCGGTGCGGCGGCGTTCGCGGCCGTCGGCAAGGGGCTGCGGCGTCGGTACCGCCAGGTGCGCCACGTGTTCGCCGGCGTGCAGGCACTGCTGCTCGTCGTCGTCCTGTGGTCGCACGCGTCGTGGTCCGGAGGCGCAGCGGTGTACCTCGCCGCCACACTCGTGCTCTGCTACCTCGGCGATGTCGAGAACGCGACGGCGGCTCCGTCCCACGATGTAGCAGCGGCCACACCAGGCCGGGACGACGAGCGAGGAGAGACAGCATGACGATCCGGATGGACCACGTGAGCATCGTGGTCGACGACCTCGAGGCGGCGAAGGCGTTCTTCGTGGCCCTCGGCCTCGAGCTCGAGGGCGAGGCCCCGATCGAGGGGCCGGCGGTCGACCGCCTCAACGCGCTCGACGACGTGCGCGCCGACATCGCGATGATGCGGACCCCCGACGGCCACGGCCGTCTCGAGCTGACGCGGTTCCGTTCCCCCGCGGTGGTGGCCGCCGAGCCTCGCGACGCCCTCGGCAACACGCTCGGCCTCCGCAGCGTCATGTTCGCCGTCGACGACCTTCACGCCACCGTCGCCGCGCTGCGTCCGCACGGGGGCGAGCCCATCGGCGAGATCGTGCGGTACGAGGATGCCTACCGGCTCTGCTACGTCCGCGGACCGGCCGGCAGCATCGTCTCCCTCGCCGAGGCGCTCGGCTGACGGCGCCTTGCTAGGTTCTGCGGCGTGGAGATCATGCGCATCGGACCTGCCGACTGGGAGAGCTTCAGGGCGGTGCGGCTGGAATCGCTGTCCGAGGCCGCGTCGGCCTTCGGCTCGCGCTACGAGGACTGGGTCGACGCCCCCGTCGAGCGGTGGCAGTCGCGACTGACCCAGGTGCCCCTCACCTTGCTTGCACGCGAGGACACGACGGTGGTCGGCGTCGTCAGCGGGCAGCCGGACGGAGACCGTTGGGTCGAGCTCATCTCCATGTGGGTGGCGCCAGCAGCTCGAGGCTCGGGCGTCGCCGCCCGGCTCATCGGCGCGGTGGTGGACTGGGCCTCGGAGCAGGACCGGGAGACCTTCCTGATGGTGCGCAGCGACAATGCCCGCGCGCGAAAGGCGTATGAGCGAGTTGGCTTCGTCGACAAGGGAGTTCCGGAGGACTGGCCCACCGACGAGCCCCCGGAGAACCGCATGGAGCTGCGCCGCTGACGTCACGGCTTCAGCGCTGAGCCGAGCCTTTGCACCGCGCATCGCGTGGCCCCGACGGCCGACGAGCGCGAGGGCGTACCCCGCCTGTCGCGGTCTCCCTCCCTCAACCTTGACACCCTAGGTAGAGTACGACTATGGCACCTCGTATGACCATGGCCACCCGCGTCGTTCTCGGAACCCTGTTGAACGATGTCGAGGCCGAGTGGTTCGGGTCGCAGATCGGCCGGGTCGCGGGGCTGCCGAGTGGCACGGTGCACCCGATCCTCGCCCGCCTCGAAGGGGTGGGCTGGGTCGAGTCGCGGTGGGAAGACATCGACCCCAGCACAGAGGGGCGCCCGGCGCGTCGGTACTACCGACTGACGCGCTCGGGGGCGGCACAGGCCCGCCAGGCCCTGGCTGCGGCCCGTCGACCCATGCCGGGCCTGGCCGGGACACCGAAGGAGGGTCTGTCATGAGGAAGAAGCACGCCACCGCGTCGGTGAGGTTCGCCGTCGCGGCCATGGAGCGCGCCACGGAGGGAATGCCGCCGGAGACGAGAGACCGCTACCACGACGAGCTGGTCGCGGAGATGCACGGCCTCTCGGCCCCGAGACGGTGGCGCTACGCGGTCGGGGTTGCTGCCTCCGCGTCCGCCATGAAGGCCGCGCTGGCACCGGGCGCGCCGGCATCGCTGCCGAAACCGCATCGGACGCTCGGCTGCCGCACGAACACCCACCACGTGTGGATGACCACCCACGCTGACGACGGCGCGCTGTACCGGGCCTGCGCGCGCTGCGGCAAGGAGTACATCCCCACCGGAACGTCAGGCGTCATCGGCGGCTGACCTCGCCATCGCCATCCCACCGGGAGAGGGTCTCCCGGGCGGTCGCGGGGCGCGAACGCCGGGGTGATGAACGAGACGCGGTGACCTGGCCGAAGGTCCTTCGTGCGTGCCCGCGACAGGCGCCACCATGGAAGGAGAGAGGTGCGCCATGTCATCCGCCAAGCACAGTCCACCCGTGGGAGCACGACGCAGCGGCGAGCGGAGCACGAACCTCACACGCTCGTGGATCGCGGTGGCGTCGATCCCGGTGGCGTTCTTCGTGGCCTTCGCCGTCAGCGAGGGGCTGTACGCACTGCTCGGGTACAAGCCGGAGGACGCGACGGAGCCCTTGTGGGTGGCGCTGGCCGCCGGCATCCCCGCGATCATCCTGTTCCTCGTCCCGTGCGCCGCGGCGGTCTGGTACGGCAACAAGGCTCGGGCCGAGGGGCACCGCAGCGCACTGCTGCCGCTTCTCGTCGGCGCCGTCCTGGGGCTGTGGATGCTGGTCATGACCACCGTGTCCATGCTCGCCGGGTAGGACCTGCCCGGCCGGGTTGCGCCGCCACGACGCGCTTCCGTGCCCTGGGGCGGTGACGGAGCCGGGGTGCGAGGCTTCCTCCCATGCAGAGACTCGACCAGGCCTCGGATGATCTGGCGGCGATCGAGCTGGCGCGGCTGCGAGCGATCGTCGCTGCCGACGGCCCGGCACTGTGGTCACTCCATGACCCCGCGTTCGTCCTGTGCGACCCGGGCGGGAGCCTCTGGGACCGCGAGCGCTACGTCGGCGGGCTCTGCGACGGCTCGGTCAGCTACACCCGGTTCGAGCCCGTCAGCCCGATCGAGGTTCTGAGGAGCGCCGACCTGGCCGTCGTCCGGTACCGGTCGGTCATCGATCTCACGACGCCGCACGGCGGTGGCCACCTCGAGTGCTGGCACCAGGACACCTACGTGCGCGACGCAACGGCGGGCTGGCGGTGCCGCTGGTCCCAGGCCACGGACACCATCCGGGACTGAGCCGGGGCGGCGTTCCCGCCTCACAACTCGGGTGCGACCTGATGCCGCATCGGGCAGGATCCCTCCCGTGCTTGCTGACCTGTGGCCGACGTTCGGCCTGGAACTGACCACGCCCCGCCTCACCCTGCGGCTGCCGTCGGAGGACGAGCTCGTCGCCCTGGCTCGGGTGGCCGGCGAGGGCGTGCACGGCCCCGACGAACGACCCTTCCTGACGCCGTGGACCGAAGGCACCGCCGACGAACGGGAGCGAGCCGTGCTGAGCGGGCACTGGTATCGGTTGTCCGCCTGGGAGACGGACGACTGGAGCCTCGGGATGGCCATCCTGGACCGCTCGGGGACGGCGATGGGGATCGGCACGCTCAGGGCGCGGGACTTCCGCGTCAACCGTGAGGTGACGACGTCCTCCTGGCTCGGTCTGCGATTTCACGGGCAGGGATACGGGACCGAGGCCCGCACGGCGTTGTTGACGCTCGCCTTCGACCACCTCGGGGCCACCGACGCGACCTCGGAGGTCTTCCAGGACAACCACGCCTCCCAGGGCGTCTCCCGCAAGCTCGGGTACCTGCACGACGGCATCTCCCGCGACCGCCGTGGTGAGGAGGTCCTGGTCTCGGATCGGCTTCGCCTGACCAGCACGCGGTGGGCTCAGGTCAGCAGCCGGGTCGACGTTCGCGTCGCGGGCCTGGAGCGCGCCCGGCCGATGTTCACCTGACCACCACGGACCGACGCCCGCCGGGGTGGGGTGTTGGTGCGGCTCTCCCCCACGGCCGGCGACCTGCCCTGTGGCAGAGTGCCGCACATGGTTGACGACGCCCCGCAGGGTGACGGCCGTTCCGAGACGGGTCTGACCGACGACGCCTTCGCACCCCAGTGGTCCGACGACGACCGCCCACGCATCCCTCGCGTGGCCGGCGAGCGCGAGGCGCTGACGGCCTACCTCGAGTACTACCGGGCGACCGTGGAGATGAAGTGTCGCGGCCTCACCGCCGAGCAGGCCCGAACCCGGTCGATGCCGCCGTCGACGATGTCGATGCACGGGCTGATCCGACATCTCGCCGGCGTCGAGCGTTGGTGGTTCCAGCAGAACTTCGAGCGACGCGACGTGCCGTTCCTCTTCTTCACCGAGGAGGACCCCGACCTCGACTTCAACCCGCCTGCGGACGCGGACTTCGAGTCGGACCGCGAGGTCTGGCGAGCGGAGTGCGCGGTATCCCGCGACATCGTCGCCGCCCACGACCTCGACGACACGGCGAGGCCCCTGGACTGGTACGAGGACGTCGACCTGCGGTGGCTCGTGCTGCGGATGATCACCGAGTACGCCCAGCACTGCGGGCACGTCGATCTGCTTCGCGAGGGGATCGATGGCAAGACGGGCACCTGAGGTGACCAGGCAGCCGGTTCGCCTGTCGACCGCACGGTTGTCGCTGCGACAGCCGGTACAGGCTGATGCCGGAGCGATCCTCGGGATCCTGTCGAATCCGCTGGTCGTCCAGCACAACCCGTCGGATCTCCTGACGGAGCTCGAGGACGTCGAGGCGCTGGTGAGGCAGTGGCTGGCGCATTGGGAGCGGCACGGGTTCGGGAACTGTTGCGTCTTCGAGGAGACGTCGGGTCGGCTGGTCGGCAACTGCGGTCTCCGGTGGATGACGATCCACGGGGACCGCGTCCTCAATCTCATGTACCGCTTCCATCCATCGACCTGGGGACGTGGCTACGCCACGGAAGCCGCGGCCGCCCTGTTGAGCTGGGCGCAGGACTCGCTGCCTACCGAGCTCGTCGTCGCCCGCGTCCGTCCGACGAATGTGGCCAGTCAGCGGGTCGCCACGAAGATCGGCCTCCGACGAGACCCCACGTTCGACGCCCTGGGCGAGGACGGCGTCGACTGGGCGTTCACCGACCGCACGTGAGCGTCGCGGTGTGGGCCCGGTCCGCCGCGTCCCGTCTATGAGGCCGCCGGGAGGAGTTGAGAGATGGCCTCAGCCATACGGTCCCGGGCGGCACCGGTGCGCCCGATGTTCCCCAGGCCGAACTGCAGGTTCGAGGAGAGCGTCACCTGCACGGTGTCCGCAGCTACCTCTCGGACCTGGGCGGTGACCTTCTCCCCGGACGCCAGCACCATCCGGCCAGCCGTGAAGACGAAGAGTCCGGTCGCAGCATCCGAGGAGAGGTGCTGCATCCCCGCGCGGCGCGCTGCCTCCTCGAGGGCGGCCACCGCCTCGCCGCTGCTGGCCCGGAAGGTCATGGACCACTTGTTCCCTGCACTCATCCCACCGCTCCCTCACCCGACGCGATCCGCGATCCGCGGTCCGCGGTTCGCGGCGCGCGCGACTCGACGGTCGCCCCGGCGGCCGCCCATCCCGCGCGTACGACGAGAGTATCGACGCGGCGGCGGCGCGCGCCGCGCTTCGGACCCTTCGGCGTCGGGGACCGAGCGGAGCAGCGCACGGCGACTGTCCAGCGCCACCCGGCGGCGGGGGTGGTTCGAAGTGCTGCGTTCACGTACGGACCACCGGCCGGGAGCCCTACATTGGGGCATGGCAGACGTGATGCTGGGCATTTTCGCGATCGTCGCCGGCGGCTTCATGCTGTTCGCCGGACAACTGGTACTGCGCCTGGTCCTCCCCATCTGGGGCTTCTTCGCCGGATTCGCTTTCGGGGCAGGGCTTTTCGCTGAACTCGCCAATGAGCACGTCCTTGGCACGGTGCTGGGCTGGGTGGCGGGGTTCGTGTGCGCGCTGATCTTCGCTCTTCTCGCCTATCTCTACTTCGCGGTGGCGGTCGTTCTCGCCATGGCCGGGTTCGGCTTCGCGATCGGCTCGGGCCTCGTCGTCGCCCTGGGCATCGACTGGAACTGGGTTGCCGTCCTGGTGGGCATTGCCGTCGGCGCCGTGCTCGGTCTGGTGGCGGTCATCGGGAACCTGCCGATGGTCGTCCTGGCCGTGGTCAGCTCGATCGCCGGGGCCGTCAGCGTCGTCGCCGGCCTGATGCTGCTGGTGGGCACCATCAACTCCGCCGACTTCACCCGCGCCACCTTCACCCAGGCGGTGCACGCCGGCTGGGGCTGGTACCTGACTCTGGTCGCCCTTGCCCTGATCGGCATCGTCTCCCAGACGCGACAGCGGCTCGCGATGCGCCGCACCGTCCAGGAGACCTGGTACGCCGAGAGCGGCTGACCCAGGACCCGACACTCGGTCGCCGCAGCCACAGACGCGTTGCGTCGGCGGGCGTTGCGTCGGACGGGTGGTCACGCACCGCAGGCTCGCCGCCGACTCTGGAGCGGCGTGATGGCGCCGCCTGTCGAGATCGGCCGGTGCCGTTCGACGTACGGCTGAGTGGCTGCAACGGGTGGCGACGAGAGGGAGAGCGATGAGCGACGTCACGGTGCTGGTGTCCGGAGCGAGTGTCGCGGGGCCGGCCCTGGCCCACTGGCTGCACCGCCGGGGTGCGGAGGTGACGGTGGTCGAGCAGGCGCCGGAGCTGCGGATGGGCGGTCAGGCGGTCGACGCCCGCGGTGTCGCGAAGGACGTCATCCGCCGGATGGGTCTGGACGCCGTCGTCCGGGCGGCCTGCACCGATACTCGTGGCGCGCACTCGGTCGACGCCGACGGGAACGTGCTCGAGACCTTCCGCGCCGAGGACGACGAGGGCGACGGGTACGTCTCCGAGATCGAGATCCTTCGTGGCGACCTGACCCAGATCCTCTACGACGACACCCGCGACCACGTCGAGTACGTCTTCGGCGACCGGATCACCGACCTCGCCCAGGACGACGACGGGGTCGACGTCACCTTCGCGAGCGGCCGGCGTCGACGCTTCGACCTGGTGATCGGTGCAGACGGGCTGCACTCGTCGCTCCGGTCGATGGTGTTCGGGCCGCGGGAGCGGTTCGTACGCCACCTCGGTCTGGTGCTGGCCTTCTTCACGGTGCCCAACGTGTTCGGGGTGGACGGCTGGTTGCTCGACCACCGGGAGGGAGGTCGCTGGGCGGGGTTGCGGCCGGTCCCGGACACGTCGAAGGCGATCGCGATGCTGTCCTTTCCCGCCCCGGAGGAGCAGTTCGACCACCGCGACGTCGAGGCCCAGAAGCGGCTGCTGCGCGAGCACATGGCGGGCTTCGGCTGGGAGACCCAGCACATCCTCGCGCACGTCGACGAAGCACCGGACTTCTACCTTGACCAGGTGGCCCAGGTCGTCATGGACCGCTGGTCCGAGGGCCGGGTCGGACTGATCGGTGACGCGGCGTTCAGTGCTTCGCCGATGTCGGGCGCGGGGACCGGGCTGGCCCTGGTGGGCGCCTACCTGCTGGCCGGCGAGCTCGCGGCCGCCGGCTGGGACCCCGCCGTCGGGTTCACCCGGTACCAGGAGCGGATGCGCGACTACGTCGAGGCCAACCAGGAGATCGGGCGCATGCACGTCTCGATGCTGACCGCCGACCCGCAGACGGCCCCGGCCCCCGAGCCGGACCTCGAGGCGATGACCGCTCTCATCGAGCGGGCGGTCACTGGTCCCGTGCTTCCCGAGTACGAGAGCGCGTAGCCACGAGCCCATCCGATGCCGTAAGCATCGACCACCCCCGACGCATCCGTCGATGTAGGCACCTGACGCGCTGAGGGCGGCTGGCTAGAGGGTGATGTCCTGGGCTGGATGGGCGTCGACGAGAAATGGCGCCGACAGTTTCTGAGTAGCGTCCGGTGAAGACGCACTGCGCGGACCAAGGGAGAGCCACGAGATGAGACCACTTCGATACTCGATCAACGTGACACTCGACGGCTGCTGCCATCACGAGGCAGGGCTGCCCCCCGACGAGGAGTCGATGCGCTACTGGACCGCTGAGATGGAACGAGCCGATGCCCTGCTGTTCGGCCGGGTGACCTACGAGATGATGGAGTCGGCCTGGCGGCGGCCGACCACGGGCACATGGCCCGGCTGGATGGATGAGTGGCAGATCCCGTTCGCCGAGACCATCGACCGGGCGAAGAAGTACGTCGTGTCGAGCACGCTGGGCGCGGTCGACTGGAACGCCGAGCTGGTGCGGGGCGACGTCGGGCAAGCGGTCCAGCGGCTCAAGCAGCAGCCGGGCGAGGGCCTGTTCGTGGGTGGCGTGACGTTGCCCCTCGCGTTGGCAGATCTGGGTTTGATCGACGAGTACGCCTTTGTGGTGCAGCCGGTCCTGGCTGGGCACGGGCCGACGTTGCTCTCCGGCCTGCGCGAGCGCGTCGAGCTGGAGCTCGTGGATCGCCATGCCTTCCGGTCGGGGGCGGTCGCTGTTCGATACCGCCCCATGCGGGCAACGGCTTGAGGTGCCTCGTCCTGGCACCTGGTCGGCCAGTGCACGCAGATGCTGCGGACGATGCGCTCCGTCGCGCCGCCGGCGGCAACGTGACGCGACGTCGTGACCGCGAGAGCTGGGCCGATCCACCACGAACGGCGGTATCCGGAACGCACAAATGAGTTCCGGATAGCGCCGCCCGTGTGTGTGACTACTTGACCTCGGAGCGGCGAAGGAACAGCAGCCCGACGGCGAGGGGCATGACGATCCAGATCGTCGTGGTCGAGCCGAGCATCGCCCACTCCTTAGCCGTGTTCGTGGAGCCGTCGAGGAGCGCAACCTGCGTGTAGTGCCAGTCGATCCACGGCTGGAGGTCCTCGAACCACGAGCGCACCTGGGCCAGGAGCGCGAGGATGCCTGGCACGACCAATGAAGCGACGAAGTACGCCACGATCGCCGCCGCGGAGTTGCGCAGCACGACGCCGAGGGCGAAGCCGAAGGCCATGCCAACCAGGTTGTAGAGCACCATCTGGAGCGCCATGGACAACGAGATGTCCCAGACGGTGTCGACGCCGGCGGCTGCGGAACCGGCCACGTTGCCGAGGGCGCCAACCGCGAAGGCGACGGAGACGGCGCCGAGGCCCACCAGGAGGGTCGCGATCGCCTTGGCGCCAATCACGCGTCCGCGGCTCGGCACCAGTGTGAACGTCGTGAGCCCACTTCGCTGGCCCCACTCACCCGTGACTGCCAGGATCGCGATGATCGGCAAGATCACCGACATCGGGAACCCGCTCGCCCTTACGAAGTTCTGGTAGGTGGCGTCGCTGTCGAGGCCGAAGACGAGGAGCGACCCGGCCGAGATAGGCGACAGGACGCCGATGCTGATGAGCATCCAGAATCCCGAGCGGGTGTTGAACATCTTGCGGAGCTCGACCTTGACGAGTCGGGTGGCAGTGATGGGACGGGCGGTCCGGTGGACCGGTGCAGCGTCCGTGGTGGTGGCCGGAGGGACGATCGTGGCGGTCATGCTGCAACTCCTTCGCGTTGGGTGTCGGCGGTGAGCGAGAGGAACATGTCTTCGAGACCGGCGCCATCGGCGGAGCGCAGCTCGGTGAGGGCGATGCCGGCGGTCAGGGCCACGGCCCCGACCCGATCAGGGTCGGCATCGGTGTGGACCGAACCGTCGCTGGCGAGCGTGCTGGGGATACCGGCCTGCTCGAGTGCGTGAGCGAGGTCCCGAGGTGAGGCCGAGCGGGCGAGCGTCCCGGCCGCGGCGAGGAGTTCTTCCTTGCGGCCGGCCGCGACGATCTTTCCGTTGCCGATCACGACCAGGTCGTCCGCGACGACCTCGATCTCGTGCAGCAGGTGTGAGGACAACAGCACGGTGCCGCCCTGGCTGGCGAAGCCCGTCAGCAGGTCGCGCATCCATCGGATCCCCGCGGGGTCGAGCCCATTGGCAGGCTCGTCGAGGATCAGCACCTTGGGATCTCCGAGGAGCGCGGTGGCGATGCCGAGGCGTTGACGCATCCCGAGGGAGTAGTTGCGCACCCGGCGCTTGGCCTCGGTGGGTGTCAGACTCACCCGCTCGATCATCTGGTCGACCCGGGTGCGGGGCAGGCCCATGGTGTCGGAGGCAATGGTGAGAATCTCGCGGCCGGTGCGACCGGCGTGCTGGGCGGAGGCGTCCAGGAGAACGCCCACTTCAAGACCGGGGTTGGGGAGGTCGGCGAACCGAACTCCGTTGATTGTCGCGGTGCCGGACGTCGGGGCGGTGAGGCCGACGATGACGCGCATCGTGGTGGACTTGCCGGCGCCGTTCGGGCCCAGGAAGCCGGTGACGCGACCGGGCAGGGCGGTGAAGGAGACGTCGTCGACGGCCGTGAAGCCGGCGTACCTCCGGGTCAGTGACTCAACAGTGATCATGCGGCAACCCTCGCCGCGTCGCGGCGCGGGCACATCGGCATACAGGCCGGACCCACCCGGGCCGTCAGGAGGAGCGGCGTCTCGTTCTTTCGGTCGGTCCCCGGGGCCTCCTCGTTCCCTAGGCTGGGCGGGTGATCACCAACGCCCTGCGCTCGCTGTGGGCCGAGCCCCGCGCAGCCGCCGTTCCCGAACGGCTGTCGCGCGACTGGGTGCTGGTCGGGGTGGTCATGGTGACGGCGCTGCTCGAGGGAGTCTTCCGGGACGACGTCGTCTGGCGGCCGTTCGCGACGATCGTGGCGGTCGGGCTCGCGCCCGTTCTGCTCTGGCGGCGTACCCGGCCGTTGGCCTGCGTCGTGGTGGGCTTCGGAACCGCGATGGCGTTGGGACTGGCGACCCTGGCGGGCGGCCCCCGGAACGTTGGGCTCACCACGATGATCTATGTCCTGTTGCTCGTCTACGCGCTGGTCCGCTGGGGCTCAGGGCGAGAGATCGTGCTCGGGCTGACTTTTGTGCTGGTCGCTGCGGTGATCGGTACGGTCGCCAACTACACCGGCCCGTCCGACTTCATCGGCGGGTTCGGCATCCTGACAGCGGCAGCAGCAGGCGGAGCGGCGTTCCGCTACCGCGCCGAGAGCTGGCGGCGGGCGTTGGACCAGATCCGCAGCCAGGAGCGGGTCGGCCTCGCTCGCGAGCTGCACGACATGGTCGCCCACCACATCTCGGCGATTGCGGTGCAAGCGCAAGCGGGTCGGACGCTGGCCGGGCAGCGACCCGAAGCGGCACTCGAGGCGCTGGCGGTCATCGAAGGAGAAGCGTCGCGAACGCTGGCGGAGATGCGGGCGATGGTCCGGGTGCTCCGCGAGGGAGCGCCGGCGGAGTACACCCCCCAGCCCGGGGTCGCCGACCTGGCGTCCCTCGCCCGCCGCGACCCGGTCCCGGTCGTCGACGTGGAGGTGCCAGATGACCTGGACGAACTTCCGCTCCAGGTCGACGCGGCGGTCTACCGGCTGGCGCAAGAGGCGCTGACCAACGCGCTTCGGCACGCGCGCAACGCCTCGCGCGTGGAAATCCGGGTCGTCGAAGGTGGAGGAAGACTGCGGCTACGCGTGACCGACGACGGGCAGATCGACCCAGTGCGGCCGTCGAGCCACGGCTTCGGGCTGCTGGGGATGACCGAGCGCACACAGCTGCTCGGGGGCACGCTCCGTGCCGGGCCGGCGCCCGAGGGCGGGTGGACGGTCGAGGCCGAGCTGCCGACGGAGGTACGCCGATGACGGTGCGAGTGCTGGTGGCCGACGACCAGGACTTGGTGCGTACCGGCCTGTCCATGATCCTTGACGCCCAGCCTGGCATCGACGTCGTCGGCCAGGCCGCCGACGGCCACGCCGCTGTCGAGCTCGCGCGTAGGCTCCGCCCGGACGTGTGCCTGGTCGACATCCGGATGCCCGGGCTCGACGGCATCCAGGTGACCGAGCTCCTCGCCGGCCGGGGCGTCCCGGACCCGATGGCAGTGGTGGTGATCACGACTTTCGACCTGGACGAGTACGTCCACGGCGCGCTCCGGGCCGGCGCCCGAGGCTTTCTGCTCAAGGACGCCGGGCCGGAGCTGCTCGTCCAGGCCGTCCATGCCGCCGCAGTCGGCGATGCCCTGATCGCGCCGAACATCACCCGGCGGCTCCTGTCCACCTTGGCCGCGAGGGAACCGTCGAAACGACGATCCCAACCGATCGAGCCGCTCACCGACCGCGAGGAGGAGGTGCTGGCGTTGGTCGCTCGTGGCCGCACGAACGCCGAGATCGCCGCCGACCTCTTCATCGGCCTGACGACCGCCAAGACCCACGTCGCGAGCCTGCTGACAAAGATCGGCGCCCGCAACAGGGTCGAGATCGCGATGTGGGCCTACGACACCGGCCGGGCGGGGGACTGAAGCCGCCGTCCAAGGACTCGGAGAAGCACGTTCCGCCAGCAAGCAGGAACCATGGGCGCGGTTCGACATCATCGAGCCCGGCGAGGATCAACGGCTGTGCATTCTGTATCCAATACGTCGCAGCACTCGCCATCTCGACATCGACGATGAGCGCGGCGAGGTGTCGCTGCAGCTCCCCGGGTTCCGTGAACGTCCGGATCTGCCGCGTTTCGCTGAGGCGTGCCGCCCAGCCGGCGCGCGCTCTCTACGCTTCAACCGTGGATAAGCAGCTCTGGGACCGGTACAGCAAGGACCCACTTCCGCAGGGCCTCGCCTACCCCGTGGGTCGGGACATCGTCCAGCGGGAGTTGGAGACGGCAGGCGCCTCGGTGTCCTCGCTGTCGTTCAGCCGACCCGATAGGCCCAGCGCTGGAACCGTTCTCGACATCCACTGGAGCGGGGACGTGCCCAGGCGGCTGGGTGATGTCATCCCCGCACAAGGTTTTCTGCTCATGGTGCTGCGAGCCGTCCCATCGACGGAGAGGCCGGCCATTGGCGGGCAACTCCGGGACCGGTGGCTGCGAGAGGCCGCGACTTGGATGGCGCGCATTCCGAATCGGGGTGATGCGTGGCGTGCGAGTGAACACCGGTGGCTGCTCCAGCGGGGACCCGATGGGCTGAGCTTGCGCGTCGATTTACTTTCCTGACATGCCGCCGTCAGCGCGTCCTAGTAAGGCGCTCTGTCCGACCGAAGAACCTCCGGCTCGCGCATTGTCCGCTCCGGCCACAGCTGCACCAGGTAGTCCTCCACCGGTTCGTCGATCGCCAGGTCAAAGGCTCGGTTGCGCCCTCGAGCACTCACACGGACGCGATGCGGCCCCGGCAACTTCGGGATGAACGCCGGATCACGAGGCAGGTCGAGACCCGGGTCGGGACTCGACCAGAACAGCGGCACGGTGATCGGCACGCTGATCTCTTCGAGGGCCTCCCATGGTTCCGGCTCGTCGCGAGCGGGTTCGAGCGCGCCCTCCGGTGGGCCGAGCAGTGCCATAAGGTTGACCCGCACTGGACCGGTCGCGCAGCCCGTCCTCACGATCAGGTGCGCCGGCTCGGACGCGGCAGCAACCAGCGTGCCCAAACCGTCGCCGACAAACTGCGGGCTGGCGTCGAACGGCGTCAAGTAGATCTGGTGCCATGCGGCGAGGATCTGAAGCGTTTGCACGGGCCTCCCTTTGGCGGCGCAGCCATGTTCGGGCATTCGCGGGCTGCAGAGTGTTGGCCCCTAGCCCAGAGCAGCTCGAAAGGCGGCAAGGACGTCGTTCGCGGCCTTCTCAGATGGCGCCTCGATGGCGAAGAGCCAGGGGCCGTTGCGGGGGGTCAACCCTGCCACGACTGCTTGGCGATTGGGCGGTTGTCCGTCGGCGGTGAGCCACCGCAGCCGGTCGCCCGGCTTGCTGTGGCTGGTGACCGCGTAGTCCCCGGGGCGGCCAGCTTCCAGGTGCGGCCAGAACTGGTCCATGGTGAAGCCTTGGCCGGCCGCCTCATCGAGGGATATCGCTTCCATCGAGGTCCCGTCGGCGTATCGCACCGTCCGCCAGGTGCGCTCCCTGCTCACCGGGTACCCATTCAGGGTCGCGGGAAGCTTGTCCATGACAGTGGCGACGGCCGAGCGTGTGGCGGGCAGCGTCGCAGGGTCGAGGGCTGCCAAGGCCATCCCCAGCCCGGTGGACGCTCCTGGTCCGCTCGAGGACGCGCTCGAGGACGCGCTGGGTGTGCTGCTGCTGCTGGGGTCAGTACGTGTGCGGGGAGGGTCGCTGCTGTCGGCGCCGACGCCTGCCGGCGTCGTCCCGCAAGCAGCGAGGATCCCGCTGCCAGGACCGTCACCAGCACTGCTGCACCTCGTGGGTCCATCAGACCTCACCCCCTGAATGTGGACCCCGTTCTCGCCCAACGCGACCGTGCGGGTGTGCACTGCCCACCTCACGGGAAGGGGTCCTTCGCGAACAGAATGTACTGTCGGCCAGGCTCTGTCGTACGACGACTGGGATCTCATCACCGACGCCGGCGACCTCGAGCCGTCCATGCGGGCCGTAAAGATCTTGAGGGCGCGGGACGCCGCCGGGTAGGCGCCAGCCCTGAGCCGAAGCGTTTACCGGACATGCCGCGGAAGGTGCGCTCCGCCGCACCGTCGGCCCTCACGCGCGGGAGGCCTGTCGCGGTCCAGTAGCCTGTCTCCCGTTGGCCGGCCCAGGCAGGGCCTCGTTACAGCGAGGGTTACAGCGACCCTTACAGCGAGGTTTCCAGCGAGGGTTCAGCCATGCCCCGCCCTCGTAGCTCAGGGGATAGAGCACCGCTNGCGACCCTTACAGCGAGGTTTCCAGCGAGGGTTCAGCCATGCCCCGCCCTCGTAGCTCAGGGGATAGAGCACCGCTCTCCTAAAGCGGGTGTCGCAGGTTCGAATCCTGCCGGGGGCACCACACGTTTGCGCAGGTCAGAGGCGGTGTCACTCATCCGCCACTCCCCCTTCGATGAGCGCGACCGGCCCGTTGTGGCACATCTGTGGCACATGGATGTCCAGCGAGAGGGCCACCGCGTCGAGGTCGTCGGGGAACAGACCGGCGTAGATGTCGAGCGTCATCGCGGCCGACGCGTGGCCGAGCATCTGCTGGATCGCCTTGACGTTCGCGCCGCCGCGGACCGCGAGCGAGGCAGCCGTGTGGCGCAGGTCGTGCGGCGTCACACCGACGAGGCCAGCTGCCGCGCAGGCCGGGTCGAACACGCGACGGCGCCAGTTGTTCAGGATGATCGGGCCACCCATCGCGGCCGGGAACAGCAGGTCGTCGCGCTCCTTGCCCTGGCACATCCCGAGCAGCGCGGGCATGAGAGCCGGAGGTACCGGGACCGAACGAGTGCGATGGGTCTTCGGCGTCGAGAAGACCATGGTCGAGCCAACGCGGGTCACGCTCTCGGAGATGGTCAGCCGTCGCCGTTCGACGTCGAGCCGGGACACCTTGAGCGCGGCGAACTCCCCGAACCGCAAGCCCGTCAGTCCGAGCACCGCGATGGCGAGGCCGTGCGATCCTGCCGCGTCGACGAGCCGCGCGAGCTCCTCCGGAGTCAGGAACCGCGGCTCGCGACGAACCTGCCTCGGTAGCCGGACGCCCTTGGCCGGGTTCCGCGCGATCCGCCCGTCCTGCACCGCTCCGTCGAGCACGAGCGATGCGACGAGGTAGATCTTGCGGACGGATCCCGCCGACAGTCCCGACGTCGCCAGGTCACCGACCCACCCGGCGACGTCGGAGTGTGCGATGCGCCCGATCGGCCAGCCACCCCACTGCGGCAGCACGTGCGTCCGGAGCGTGTCGCGGTACCGGTCGGCCGTCGAGGGCTTGAGGTGCGCCAGTCCCCTGCTCCACGTCTCGGCGTACGCCGCGAAAAGCAGCTTGCCGGCCGCAGGGTCGATGTACGTGCCGCGGTAGAGATCGGCCATGAGCGCCGCCAGGAACCGATCGGCATCGACCCTGCGGCCGAAGGACTTCTTGCGCTGCCGCCCGGACGGATCACGCCAACGAGCGAGCCACCGCCCGTCGCGACTGTCCTTGACGACATGGGCCATCTCAGGCCACCTGATCGCCGAACCACGCCCGGACCCGGTCGGGGTCGAAGCGCAGGTGCTTGCCCAGGCGAACCGCAGGCGGGCCCTCTCCACGGGTGCGCCACTGGTACAGCGTGTTCCTCGGCACCCCGAGGAAGGCCGAGACGTCGTCGACAGTCCAGAGCTTGTCGCACGTCGGGGCAGTGTTCTTGGGTGCGCTAGGCACCGGGGGTGTTCTCATTGCGATCTCCTTCTCTCTCAGTTGGTTTGCTTGCGAGGTTGGGCGGCTCGCCATTGCGCGTGTTCGCGGGCGCGGGCTGCGGCGGCCCTGGCGAGTTCGGCGTCGCCGTCGGTGTCCCAACCGGATCCGGCGTAGGTCCAGTGGCCGACGACGAGGGTGGTCTCGGTGTCGTCGTCGGCGAGGAGGTCGTCGAGGTCGCGGGTGTCGAGGGTGCGTCCGTCGCGAGTGGCGGTGGCGAGGCGGCGTTGGAACCGGGCGCGGGCGCGGCGCAGCCGGCCGAGGGTGACGCTGTAGCGGCGTGACTTGGAGGAGAAGTGGCCGCGGAAGCCGAGCATGTGGGCCCACTTGCCGAGCAGCGCGTACGGGTGCTCGGCCATGAGTGCGTCGGTGGTGGCCGCTTCGAAGCGCTGGCGGTCGACGGTCTGGGCGATGGTCGAGCGGAGCCGGTGCAGGTGCGGGCTAGCCGTGTTCGTCGAGTCGGTCGCGGACTTCGTCGCGTACTTCGCGAGGTAGCCGGCGACCTGCTCGGCCTCGAGCTGCTTGTCGGGGTCGTCGGTCCGGTGGGCGCCCCGGACGGGTCGGGAGTCGACCTGGCTGCCGAACCGCAGCCGTCGGACGAGGTCGCCCCCGAAGAGGGGCGGGGCGTCGAACCACACGGACGCGGACGCGGACTCGATCGCCGACGAGAGCAGGGCGGCGGTGATCCCGGCCGGGGCTGGCGCGGGCGAGGCGTCGTCATACGCCTTGCCGTCAACGCGGACGAGGGCGTGGAAGTGGACGAGGCCGCGCAGCTGGTACTCGGCGACCTTGGCGAACTGGACGGTCGCGACCTGAGCGAGCCGGTGCGGGCTGATCCCGAGGGCGCGGGCCAGGGCGCGGCGCAGGGCGATGGTGAAGCGGCGCCACAGCTCGGGGGCCCACCACTGCCACACGACGTGGCTCTCGTAGTCGTAGCAGTCCCCGCACAGCGGCTGCCCGAGCATCCGGTCACCGTCGAGGTGGGTGGCATGGCACACCGTCGGCCGGTTGTGCGGGCACCGCCCTGCTTCGTCCTTAGCTCGGTAGGGGCGGCAGCGGCGGCCGTTGCGGGTGCCGTGAACCGGCCCGAAGGAGGGGGCGGTGAGGGTCGCGAAGACGAGCGGGTTCTCCCGCACGATGTCGGGGACGCCCTTGCCGCCGACGACCCCGGCTCGGATGAGGTGGAACGTGTCCGCGGCGTAGACGCGGGAACAGGACGGGCAGTCGGAGGCTCGGCGGTTACCGCACCGGACATGCAGGACGCCGAGGGGCTCCTCATCCGACGAGTAAGACCCGAGGACCTCACCCGTAACCGTGTCGACGGTCTGGGAGTGGCCTCGCAGCCGGATCGGCTTGGTGCAATGACCGACTCGGGCGGCGGTGGTGGCCCAGGCGTCGAAATCGCGGGAGACGAGCCGGGCGGTGATCTCTTGCTCGAGGCGGGGTGAGAGATCTGGCAGGTCCAGCCCGACGTCCGCGCTGTAGCCGGGAAATGGTCCCGTGTCGGCGTGGCGGAACGTCGGGCTGGACTGCTGCACCGTCATGGGGTCACGCCGCCCGCGGGCTCGACGGGGCGGTGCTGGAAGCGGCCATAGCGACCGCGAGAACCGCAGGCAGGGGCTCCCCCGTGGACAGTCGTCGCTGGAGCGGGAGGCGTCCGGTTGCGTCGAGGCCACCCCAGACGCCGTACTCCTCGTCGAAGACGAGCGCCCAGGCGAGGCACTGGCGGCGAACCGGGCAGGAACCGCAGATCAACGCAGCCCGGGCCTTGACACGCCGGCTGGTGTCGGCGAACCACAGCTCGGGGTCGGTCTGGTTGCAGGTGCCGCGTTCCTTCCAGCCGCCTCGGGCAAGGGTCCGAAGCATCGAGTCTGAACGGCCGTGAAGGACACCGCGGGCAGTCTGGGTGGTCATCAGGCCGCCTCCGGCCCGCTGCCCGAACCCACCGCGGACGAGGACGACTGGCCTGCTGGCCGGGGTCGGTGACGACTCCGCGGCTGGCGCGGGGACCGCGGCTTCCGTGACCTCACCGACGTAACGCCACTTGGCTCGACGTCCACGACCGATCCGCGGTCGGCCTCGGCCTCATGGACAGGCCCACCAGGCTCGACGGGTGCCGCGGTGTCCGGGACGTAGGGCGCTGGGTTGTGGGTGGCCACGTTGCGGACGAGATCGTCGGGCCAGTAGTCCGCCCGAACCCGATCGGCAGATCCGTCCTCCTCGATGACCCATGCCGTGCCGGGGGTGGAGGGCGAGATGCGGTGTGCGGGCGCGAGGGCCGCAGCGCCGTCGCCCAGGACCATCCGCGTCTCGTCGGCCGACCGCAGCCGCAGCGCAACGGTCTGGGTGAACAGGCCGCGGAGCCCGATGACCTCCTTGCGGGGGTCCTGCACGCACGCGAGAACGATGACGCCCAGCGCGCGGCCTTGGGTCAGGACCTCGGCGAGCAGCCGGGAGGCCTCCTTGCGGATCTCCGGGTCCGCGTACGCGGTCAGGACGGCGAGCTCGTCGATGGCGAGCACGTGCAGCGGGTCCGCGGGCGTGGGCTGGTGCAGCCGGGTGAAGCCGGCCATCCGGTGCCCGCGCTCGTCGACCACCCGCAACAGCCGGTTCAGCACGTCGAGCGCCTGCGCCGGGGTCGTGGCCACCTCGGAGAACAGGTGCCGGCCCATCCCGACCTCGACTCCGCGTTTGAGGTCGACACCCCACAGCCGGACCAGCCCAGCGCGGACAGCCGGTGCGACGCCACCGCACACGCCCCAGAAGATCGACCCCTTCCCAGAGCCGGAGCAGCCGACGACGAGGGTGTGCCGTCCGGTCAGCGGCAGCAGCCAGCGTGACCCGTCCTGACGTCGACCGACCGAGACAGCATCGACCGTGATGTCGAGCGGGGCTGCAGCGGGCCGGACCGGCGCGAGGCGGTCGGCCATGATCAGGACGTACTCGACGGTTGACGGCGAGAGGGCGCGGCAGCGGAACGAGCGCGCCGAGGCAGCAGCGGCCAGCGCGGGTGCGGCCTTCTCGAGGTCTTCGACCGTCTGCCCGGTCCGGGCACGCGCGGTGATGGTCAGGGCGACGCCGCGTGCCGTGACCGAGCACAGCCGTGGGTGCACCCACACCGTCGAGCCAGCGGCAGGACGTCTGTGCGCGACCGCTCGCATGACGGAGGCGGACCAGCTCGCGCGCTCGTCACGCTGAACCGATAGGCCACACTCCCGAGCCAGCACGGGCCAACGGCGACGAGCCCAGCGACGCCAGGAAGCCCGCTTCAGAGGGCCGGCTGCCCACCGCTCGTACGAAGCCGGCCACCAACGAGCCCACACCACCGCCACGAAGGCAGGGACAACCCAGCCCAAGATCAGCAGGCGGATGGCGATCGGTTGGCCGCCCGGGAGCAGCCGCACAGCGAACGCTAGGCCCGCGACGGAGACCACCCACCGGAGTTGCCGGTACGTCCACCCCGCGACCGACCAGACGAGGACCGCAGCGACGCGCAGGGCGCAGGCAGCCTGGCCCGCAGCAGCAGCCAGACTCGGGACGCCCCGGGAGCGTTGGAGCCCGACAGGGATTGGGGCACCCATTACGCGGCCCCCTTGGCCTGGCCGGACGAGGCGCCGGACTGGCTTGACTGGCCGGGAGCGGTCATTGACTCAGCACGGAAGGACCACGAGATCCGGCCGCGACCCATCGACGTCTCCTCGATCCACGGCAACGCCGTCAGACCGGTGAACTCGACCGGCGTCCACGGGAACGGCGTCTTGTTCTCCGGCGGCACCGGCTGCACCTTCGCGAAGAACTTCACCGTCACTGCGGTCTCCCGCTTGCTGGCCTCCTCGTCCGCGTCGAGCACCGTCACCGACCACACGAGCAGGCCCGTCTCCGGGTCGACCTGCTGCGGCCGCGACCCATCCGCCCGCTTCTCGGCGTTGAAGTCCAGGACCGGCTCCACCGAGCCCTTGAGGAACGCCCCGTTCGGGAACACGTCGCCGAACCCGACCTTGAACCGCTTCTGCATCGCCATGACTACTCCTCATCCAGTCGTCTAGAGCAGTTGCTCTATGACAACAGTAGAGCACTCATCTAGACAAGCAGCAAGGGATGGCGTCAGTTGGCCGGGAACCGGTACTCGAGGACGTAACTCGGGGCTGCCTTCACGGTGTCAGTCAGTTCGACAGGCAAACCGTTGGTGTCAAAGGCGATTCGCCGCACTGTGAGCACTGGGGTGCCGGCCGGCAGGCGCAGCCGACGCCGCTCCTCTGGCGAAGGCATTCGCGCGGCAACCTCTTCGGAAAACTCAGCCAGCGAGTGGCCGGTCTCCTCGATTCGCGCGTAGATGCCGCCCGGGCCGGTGTCGGCGTCTTCGATCGAGGTTCCCTTCGCGATCGAAAGCGGCACATAGGAGGACGCCAGCTCGACCGGCTGCCCATCCATCAGGTAACGACGTCGACGCGCAACCACCCTCGACCGGGCCGGGATGGCCAAGGCCTCGCGTACATCGGCAGTCGCCGCCTCGCTCCCGACCTCGATCTCATCGACGGAAGGGACGCCAACGCCCTCGGCTTCAGCGATGAAGGCAGCCTGCCCAGCCTCTCGATGCCGCCGAGCGAATCGGTCGGAGGCGACGCGCCGCACCACCGGACGCTCTCGGACAAACACACCACGACCATGCTCGGCGACCAGCAGCCCCTCGGCGCTCAACTCCCCCAACGCCTGGCGAACCGTCATGCGAGCGACCCCGAAGTGCTCCCTCAGCTGCGACTCGGAGGGCACCTTGTCTCCTGGAGCAATGCGCCCCGACCCGATGGCCTCGCGCAGCGCTGTTGCGATCTGCTTGAAGGCAGGAGTGTCCGAGGTCTTGTCGACCTGGCCCAGCTCCAGCATGCTTCACTCCTCCAGACGTCTGTAGTACCTACACTTTGGCAGATGGGCACCCACGACGTCACCGAGACACCACGTCACTCGGTCAGCGTTGCCGCCGCGATCTTCGACGAGACCGGCGAGAACGTCCTCCTCATCAAGCGCCGCGACAACGGCCACTGGGAACCCCCGGGCGGAGTCCTCGAGCTCGACGAGACGATCGAGGAAGGACTACGGCGCGAAGTTCGCGAGGAGACTGGTGCCGAGGTTGACGTCGAGACTCTCTCGGGCGTCTACAAGAACATGCGACGCGGAATCGTGGCACTTGTGTTCAGGGCTCGGCTACTGTCTGAACCTAAGCCCTCAACCGAAGAAGCCACTGAAGTGGCTTGGGTTCAAATAAACACGGTGCCTGACATTATGGTCCCCGCCTTCGGTCTGCGAATAACAGATGCCGCGGCCACGGGTGTGTCAATAAGGTCCCACGATGGCCAGACAGAAGTGGAGTAGACAGCGGATGTCCCACCATCTTGGCGCAGAGAGCGCGCCCAACAGTAGGCCGGCACCGCAGCTTCTGGATGGAGACCTGCCAGACCTTCATGATGGTGCCGATCGGGCATCGCTTGACGGACAGAACCAGTTCATCAGCGCGACACGGGTCAAGTTGGGCGCGGCGATCCTCGCTGCGACGCTTTCTGCGATTATCAAACCGGGCCCACTCGAGAAGATGCTGGCATTCGCCGTAGGCATCGCATTTCTCGTCGTCTTCGTTGCTGAGGCATGGGTCTGGGCCACAAACCCAGTCAGGGCGTGGTACGACGGTCGCGCATTAGCCGAATCGGCGAAGACCATGGCTTGGCGCTACTCCGTGGGCGCCGAGCCCTACCCAATCCAAGACGACACCTCGACCAGCAGATTAGTCACCGACCTAAGCGCACTCTTGTCCGACGCGCCAGACACGGAGATTCACCCATCCTCAAAGGATCCAATATCACTCGCGATGCGAGAGCTGCGTGCTGCCCCTCTGGAACAGCGCCGGACAGTCTTCCTTCGCGACCGCATCAACCAACAGCGGTCGTGGTACTCAAATAAAGCCTCCATTAGCCGCGCACGAGCCAGACAATGGCGCTTTGGGCTTCTTGTGGCTGAGGCCATGGGGATCGCCTTCGCCTTCGCACGTGCGTTTGGTGCTACCGACATAGACCTTGCCGGGATCGCGGCTGGTCTCGTTGGCGCCGGTGCGGCGTGGCTAGGTATCCGGCAGCACGATTCCATTAGAAGGGCGTATACGTTCGCAAGCCACGAACTCGCTATCGCCGGAGAGCGCCTCAAGGCGATTGACGACGAAGCGACGTGGGCCCAGGTTGCCGCAGACGCCGAGGAAGCGATCAGCCGTGAGCACACCATGTGGCGGGCGTCGAGGTCGTCAACGGCCTAAGCCTCACCTCCGGCAAGTCGCGATCGAGTTGGTGGGCATGTTGGCGCCGCGCGACGTCCCGCGAATCGCTCGCTCGATCGCAGGCGCGAACTCCTGAACGTCACTGGGGTTGGCCCAATCCAGGATCTCAGCGCCTGATTCTGTGAGTCCCTCCGGGACCGCAGCTCCCGGTTCGATGCGGATCCCGACCAGCGCATTGCCTTTCTCGCGACTCCACTCGATCTCCTTCGCCACCCAGTCACTCTTTGCCGTGTCTTTGCCGATCAGAATGACGGTGGCCGACGTACCCTTGAGTTGCTCCTTGATCTTGCGCGTGATGTACGCCGAATCGTTGCTTTTCACAGGGTCGAGGAGGTGGCGCATTGAGACGTCGAGATTGACATTTTTATTGTATGTAGCGAGATTGAGGCCTTTAGCCTTCATCTGATCACGGTGCTGATAGCTGAGAAATACTCGACGCGCCATTCCAGTTCACGCTCCTTCTGGCCGCAGCGTCGCGAGTTCGCCACAAACAGGACAGCGCTTCAGGAGCGCGCGATTACTGATGACGTGATCACACTCAGTACATCGCCACTCTCCCGATGGGCTACTGTTCGGCGCGTCAACCGGATCACCCGGCTTCCGCAAATAGTCCGCAGCGTCACGCCAACTGAACCCGTCCTCACGCCCCCAGGACGGGTACGCATATCCCGACCGACTCTTCGAAAACTGCTCGATGCGCTCCAACTCGGCTAGATAGTCAGCGGTTTTATCGGCAAGCGCGTCAAATGTGGCCATCACACTTTCGACGATGTCCGCTCCGATCGGTTTCTGAGTGCGAAACCACGCGCTCATGATCTCGGAAACGTCGGCACCAAACTCAGACGGAGGAACCGGGTCGATAAACTTCAGCCGGTCTGCCGCTAGAGCGAAGTCCCCCTTCTCTTGACCACGACTGCCCTCTGCAAACCAGCCCACGTGGTAGTACCCCGCTACCAATCGGCCCTGACCAGGGCGGCTTGTCATAAAGACAATGGTCGCTGATCCCGTGGAGACAATGATCTTCCTCATGCTAGGTTCGCATGTGGAAAAAAGCCCATACGTTCCCGTCTCGATGTTCGGGTCGCTCTTATTATCGCTCGGCCGGGTAACTTCCCTGATGGGCCATCGCGCCAACGGCTCATTTAGGTAGACCGAGAGATATCCCGAGCCCTTGTCCTCCAGTTTCACCCAAGGTGGCTGTGGGGGGCTCTGGATTCCAGTTTGCTGCTCATTCATATGATTCCCCTGATCTCCGTCGTCCCCAACATTCGCGGGGGTATTTTGGTATACACCAGGCTGCGCTTGTCCAGATCGGCGATCACGTAGCCTCCCTTTCCCTCCGCAAGCTCGCGCATAACTGAGAAACCTCGCGAGATGGCTTCCCGCCAAAGCCAGCGCGGCATGGCCGAGACCTCAAGATCTTCCAGCACGGTGGTCATGATCTCCACGAGGTCCTCGGAGACAAGCCGCGGATTTGCATATCCTTGGCTCTCAGCTGCCCGTTTAGCCAGGAGGGCCGCCAAGCCCTCCTCCGCGAAGATCGCACGGGCGCCATCCTCATTCTCGTCAACTTCAGGAATACTTTTGCGCTTTATGTGCAAAAGAGATCGGAGATTGGGCGACCAGCCCATAACCGCGAGGAAGCCAAAGTGAACCGCGTCGTGGTAGCGATAATCGTCATTCTCTTTCGAATTGTCTGTCACCTGGTCGCCCAAGGGCGCCCCAACTGAAAATCCCTGAACTTTTCCGTCTTCACGATCGATTGGCCCGTCCGGAAAGGCATTGGGCTCCGCAGCCACCAGCGTCATCGTCACAAGTGGCCTACCGTCACGTACGGTCTCCTGGAAACGAAGCAGCATGCGGCGCGGGAACCGCTCGGTCTCTGGGAAGTCCTGATCTAGGACCGGAAGCCCTTCGCTCTCGATGGCGTGACGCCGTCCCACTTTGGACTCCCGCGCACGACGCAGATCCGTGTCGGCAATGTCCTGCAGCAGCAGATCCGCGTGGGTAGCAACTGCCGACGCATACCAGAGCAGATCACCAAGCTCGACACCGATGAAACCCTTAAAGTCATCCATCGGAGCGTCGCCGCGATATTGCTTCTTATGTGCTACAAGAAGACTGCCAGCCTCCCCCGCAAGGCCGAGCATCGGAACGCTGAGTGCCAGCGGGTCCAGACCCACCGCGGAGTCCTGATCTGTGTGCTTGGCCAACTTCTGGTAGCCAGTGATATCCGCGCCATCCGCCGGTTCGAACGGCGGGAGCCTTGACAGGCCCAGAGTTCGCGCGCGCTCATCCACCTTGTGGAGGTTGTCGAGGACGACAGCGCTAAGCGAAAGGCCGTAGTGCGACGCCAGCAACGCAGCCCAGCGCATCACCTCGCCAAGATGCCGACCAACCAGCGTGCGACTTGTCCCAGCCAGTAGTGAGTCTCGGAGGTATCTCTGCTGGCCACCCAGCAAGGCACCGGCATGCGCCCCCACGCCCAGCAGCGGAATCAGTGCGTGGCTGAAGTCATCCGGTTCCGCCAGACCCTGCACGGCTGCCTGGTACTCATCGAAGTTCAAAAGGCCCCTGTCATGTTGCACGTCCCACCATGAAACACCACTCAAGCACCGTTGATGCCCCATTTGGGCGGAAACCAGGGGGCTTCCAGAGGCCCCGAAGGCCTGTAGAGCTGCTTGATCCGGGCGCGCTTGGTCCGCCCGCGTACGTCAGGGTGGGCAACCCGCGCGTACTTGTCCGTCTCACAGAAGAGGTTCTGACAGTCGACGAGCATCAACGGTCGAAGCCCCTGCAGTCCTTCGAAGGAGAGACCGAGACGCGAGAAATGCTCCTCCTGAGTCTCTGCAACATACCGAATTATCGTCGTCTCATGGCCGGATGACGCACTGCCGAAACATTTGCGAATTCCGTCTTTCGCTCCCGGGCCCGCGACTACAAAATCCATTTCGTCGAAGTCTAGGACGGGTGAATAGTTGAGATCGATCAGGAACTGATACGCCAAGAAGTCGCCTAGGCCAGGATATGCGCGAAGGCGCCGATACGCTTCCTCCATTGTCGAACTGTCGCGCAGAGATCCAGCTAGGTCGTCATCCACCATGCGTTCGAGCAACAGCAAGTGATTGGTGGCCTTGCGCGGGGCGCCAAAGGGCGGCTGTGGAATGACATATGCTGCCGAATAGATCGGGCGGCGAAGAGACCTGTCGATCAGGAACGAGGACCAAAGAGGAATGTTGAAATCCCTGGTCGTCAGTTCACCAAACTCGGCGGTAAGGGCTGTCCAGGTCTCTATTCGGTTGAAGAACTTGAATAACATCACTCGGAAAAGAACCTCACCCGGTTCCATGGATCCGCTGTAAATCACATGCTTGATCAGGAATTGACTAACCCGATCTGATGCCCGGAAGCAGTTGGTGAACCGGTGCCGAGCCAAAATCGCGTCGTCGGTCCACGGGCCGGGAAGCCCTCGGGAGCGGTCCTCGTACACAGCCTGGCGTTTGGCGGCGAAGCGCCAATACGTGTCGAACACGGGAGACGGCTCCAACCGCAGGTTGCCGAGTCGAATGGTTCGCGCGCCTCGGTACGATCCCCGCGTCGACGCTGGGGGGATCGGCGGTCTCGTCTCGTCTGCGAAGTCGACCCCAACCAGCACATCCATGTACGCGGCACTCTCCACATGGACATTCAACATCGTCAGCGCGCGTCCACCCGCCCGTCGAGGGCTTGAGGCGTGTCACCCGTGAGGAGTTTCTGTACTGGCTCAAGCGCGCCTTCGGCGCGGAAGAGCGCGGGACCCCGCGATGGGGACCCCGCGCTCCGGCGCTGGCGCGCCTACGCGCACCCCACCGCACCCCGCGCCCTACGAGGTCATGGCGCGCTCCTGGCCAGACGAGAAAGCCACGGATGCCAGAAGGCCCAACTCAGGACTCGCAGCGCCTTCGCATGCCCGTCGGTCGCCGTCGAACCGCTGATGCCCCAGCCGCTCTCACCATTCGGACCGACGTTCTCGTGAAACTCGAGCTGCGACTGGATCTGCTGGAGGGCTAGCGAGTACGGGCTCACAACCCTCTGTGGGAGACCTGCCAGGATCGCGTTCGCTTCGACGGCGCCAAGGGCACGCAAGAAGGCTCCATGGCCGGGGCTGAACTTGAGGGCTTCGACTTCCGAGATGGCCCGACGTACCTCACCTCGCGCAGCGAGTCTCTCCCTCCGGTGTAGGAGGGCCGGAGCAATAACGCTGCCGATGACCGCTCCGCCGAGTGACGACACCACCGCAACCCAATCAGCCATGCGCACATCGTGAGTCATTGCACCGACAAGAGCCGGGAGGCGGGCTCCGAGCCGCCGACCCGACGCTCCACTGTCCGCGCGCCTCCGGACCGCATCAAGGGCGCTACGCGTCACTCCGTGATGGCCTACGGCCACCCTTGACCCGGCCACTCCAGCGCGCTGTCCTGCTCCGCTATCGGGTCGGTGGCTCTCCCTGTACGCGCTACCTTGTGCCCCGTGAGTGAGGTCGTGATCGGTAAGCCCCACGGGCTGCGCTTGGACGCTGTCGACGTGGCAGAGGAGTTCTTGGTCGTCCACCTGGACCTCCCCGACGTGACCGCCACCAAGAGCATCTACGGCGACTATGCGGCCCGCTTCGGAGCCCTCCTCCAGTACTTCGAAGGCCTTGCTGACCAATGGCGCGGCTGGGATGGAGTCAAGGCGTACGACTCCCTGGAGGGCGACCTTCGCCTCGAGGCCACTCACGACGGTCACGTGCACCTCCGCGTGCGCCTGCGGAACTACATTGATCCGACGGACTGGATCGTGGAGGGCGAGGTCACCATCGATGCCGGCGAGGAGCTGAGCCGCATTGTGAGCGACCTCCGAGCCGCCTTGGGGTAGCCGGTCGCCCGGGTGGCGCATTTGTGGCACACGGCGTCCGAGCAGGTCGCCCGCGAGACCCCGACAACAACAGGCGATCACGCACGCCAGCAGCCACCCCAAAGCCGCTGAAAAGAGGGCATATTCGGCTCCTAAAGCGGGTGTCGCAGGTTCGAATCCTGCCGGGGGCACCACACGTTCTGCATGACTCCGCTCGATGCCTGGCGCCTATCTCGGTGAATCCTGGGCACTCCCTTGACGAGGGAGATGCAGGTGGCCGGCCCGGCGGTGAACAGCGGTGCCGTCCGCACCCCCTCACCGAACGCGACGCGCGGGCCAGCGGCCGACCGCGGCTCGCTCGGCGCATTCACACGCTAGGGGTGAGGCCAAGCGGCGCACCGGGCCCGCACCATGGCTTCGTCGGGGGCGTCCCGACGCCGTGCGCCGGGTCCGTTCGACACCACCCGATTCGGGACCGAATCGAGTCAGCCGCGGGCGACCTTGCGTCGAGCCGTTTCCGAGGAGGTTGCTTGTGACCACACAGACGAGCCCGAACCAGCCTGCAGAGCCGGCCCCCTCGCGGGCGCTGTCGGACGACCAGCTCATCGAGCTGCTTCGGCTCATCAAGGGCGCCGACACCGTGGAGCTCAAGCTGAGCGTGCCTGACGCGAACCAGCGGTCGACGGTTGCCGCGCTCGGCATGGACCCGCTCGAGAGCCACATCCGGCAGGTCTTCTTCTTCGACACCCCCGCCCTCGACCTCAACAACCACGGTGTCGTCCTGCGCGCCAGACGGATCCAGGCCAGGCCCGGCGACTCGGTCGTCAAGCTGCGTCCGGTGGACCCCGAGAACCTCACCCCCGAGCAGCGGCAGGCGCCCGGCTTCGGGGTCGAGGTGGACGCGATGCCGGGCGGCTTCGTCTGCTCGGCATCGCTCAAGGGCGAGCAGCCGGACGCCAAGATCCGCGAGATCGCGTCCGGCGGTCGTCCGCTGTCCAAGCTGTTCACGAAGCAGCAGCGGGCCTTGTACGAGGCCAACGCGCCTGCCGGCATCAGCATCGACGACCTCTCGGTCCTCGGACCGATCAACGTCCTCAAGCTGAAGTTCACACCCCCCGACTTCGACCGTCGGCTGGTCGCCGAGCTGTGGCTCTACCCGGACGGCACCCGCATTCTCGAGCTCTCCACCAAGTGCCCCACCGCCGACACGTTCAACACCGCTGCCGTCGTCCGGGGCTACCTCGCATCACACGGGGTCGACCTCGCGGCCGCGCAGCAGACCAAGACCAAGACTGCGCTCGAGTTCTTCTCGCGGGAGCTGTCGAGCCCGTAACCGTTGGCGCCCAACCGATTTGCGATGTTGCGGGAAGTGCTGCGACACAAGCGATTTCAGGGACAGGGGACGGTAAAGAGCGACATGGTGGGGCCAAAGGACGCTCCCCGCTGGGAGCCCGGTGGAGGGCGTCTGGGATGTTCCTGTTCCTCTGTGGACGTCATGCGGGTTCCCTAGCGTGGACTCGCCCTTCGGGGCGCCGAAGGGCACTGTTCCGCGCCTTTGGAGGACCAATGAAGAACCACGCATCCAAGAGATTCCGGACGTTCCTGGCTGCTGTCGGGGCGGTACTGCTCGGAGCTGCGTTCCTGGCACCGGCGACCAGCGCAGGGGCCCACACGAGAGAGCACGAGTCGACCACCTGGAGAGTGCACGTCGGCGCGCAGTCGCCGAACGGCGCGATCCAGGGCATGCAGTTCCTGCCCGGCGAGATCTGGATCAACGTGGGCGACACGGTGCGCTGGACAGCCGACTCCATGGAGCCTCACACCGTGACGTTCCTGCCGGTCGGACAGCTGCCGCCACCGTTCGATCCGACGAACGCGGCACAGACGATGCCGACGCCGCAACACTCGATCTGGGCTCCAGGCCAGTACCGCAACTCGGGCGTCCTGTCGACGATCCAGTTCTCCGAGCTACCAGCGACCTACACGTCGTACAAGCTGAAGTTCAAGGGCACCGGTGACTACGTGTACTACTGCCTGGTCCACGGCCAGGCCATGAAGGGCGTCGTCCACGTGGCACCCGCGGGCACGCCGTATCCGCACCGGCAGTCCTTCTACGACTGGCAGTTCCGGGCCGGCCGCGCCCAGATGATTCACGACGGCAACCGCCTCTACGCCGAGCTCCGGCACGAGTCGTCGCGCCACCACGTGTTCGTCGGAGCGGTCGACGAGGCCGGGATGTTCATGATCATGCGGTTCATCCGCACCACCGTGCGCGTGCACGTCGGCGACACGGTCGACTTCGACTGGTCGCAGAACAACGGCGATCCCGTGCCGCACACGGTCACCTTCGGACCGGAGCCGGCGGCACCGATCCCCGTCGGTGACCCGACGCACTTCACGGGCGGCGCCCTCAGCTCGGGCGTCCTGCCCACTGCCGGGCCCGGCACGCACTTCCGGGTGACATTCGACAAGGCCGGCACCTTCCCGTACATCTGCATGTTCCACGACGGGATGGGCATGGTCGGCACGGTCGTCGTCACGCGCGACCACCACCACCACGACCACTGAGCGAGTCGGAGGACGACGCGTGGTGGGGCGGTGCGCCGACACCGCCCCACCCACGCAGGACCGGATGCCTCGCAACCGGGCGCGCGCGCAAAAGGGACATCGAGGGAGCATCCACGACGATCCCGGCGCGCGCCCGGCCGACTCGCCCCGAGTTGCAGGAAGTCGCAGCAATCCAAGCCCCCACGACGACACGAGGTGTGTCACCGTGAACTAAGGGTCGAAACAGCGGCCAGGTCAGCATCAGCTCCGGCCGGACCCCTGCACACTTGCTCGTCCCGCCGCGGCGCTCTCCCGGGACCTAGGCTTCACCTCCCGGATCTGGCCACCCGAAACGCGGCGGGACGAGCCTCATCATGTCGACCCCGCCGCACCCGCGCGTGCATCTGCGTGGCCCCCTGGCCCGCCGTCGACGGGTCGCCGACAGCCTGTTGCGGTGGTACCCCTGGTGGGTACGGGCAGCCTATGAGCAGAACCGTCGCAGCGATCGTCACCGAGTTGGCCCGCGTCGAGGACCAGGTGCGCTGGGCTTCGCTCGGGGCCGGCACCCGCACCGACGCGCTGCGCCTGGCCGAGCTCACCGCCCGGGAGGATGCGCTCGTTCGCGAGCTGCGCGCCGTCGACGTCAGCATCGACCTGTCGGCGAGCCCCACACCGGCACCGGCCCCCGCTCTCTGACACCTACCGGTCCCACGGGTCGGCAGGGAGAGGGCCCGACGCAGCGGACGGCGGGCCGACCCACCGCACCACTCCCCCGCCCCGTCCACGCGTGCCACGATGTGAGGGCGTCGCACGACGAAACGGAGCACGCCATGGCCACCGACCCCGCCCACGGCTTCCTCACCGAACCGCCCCTGACCGACGACGTCCGCAGCGCGTTCGAGGGCGACCTCGACACCCAGGGCTTCGTCATGAACCTGTCGCACCTCTGGGCCCACGACCCCGCCGCGCACGACACGCTCTTCGCCCTGCTGGCCGACATGGTGCGCATCGGTGGGCTGAGCTTCCGGCAGCGGGGCATCCTCGTCAGCGCCGCCGCAGCCACCGCCGGTGACTCCTACTGCGCGCTCGCGTGGGGCAACCGCCTCGCCGGCGAGGCCGGACCCGACGTCGCCGGAGCCGTGCTGAGCGGCGACGACGCGGCGCTCGACCCCGCGGACGCGGTGCTGGCCGCGTGGGCGCGCACGGTGGCGCGGGACGCCAACGCTACGACCCCCGCCGATCTCGAGCCACTGCGTGCGGCCGGGTTCGATGACCGCCAGATCTTCGCCATCACGGTCTTCGTGGCACTGCGCCGGGCCTTCTCGATGGTCAACGCGGCCCTCGGCGCGCAGCCGGACGCCCAGCTGCGCTCGGCGGCCTCGACGCCGGTCGGCGCCGCGGTGTCGTTCGGCCGCCCCAGCGCCGGCGCACCCTCGGCCACGAGCGTCGGGGACTGAACGAGCCCTAGGCCCGGTCACCACCCTGCACGGCCACCCCGCGCAGCAGCGCCAGGTACTCCTCGACCGGGCGAGTCCCGGGCACGGCGGCAAAGCCGTTGGCGAGAACGAACGGCGTCGCCGTGATGCCGAGGTCCCGGGCCTGCTTCTCGTCCGCCCGGACCTCGCCGGAGTAGTGGTCGGACGCAAGGACCGCGGCGACGCGCCGCTCGTCGAGGCCGCACTCGGCGCCGAGCCGCTGGAGCACCTCCGGCTCGTCCAGCGGCAGGCCCTCGCGGAAGTGCGCGGAGAAGAACCGCTCCACGGCCGCCGACTGCAGCGCCGGGCCACCCAGCTCGCGCGCGAGGGCAACGAGGCGGTGCGCGTCGAAGCTGTTGGCCGTGACGGCGGAGTCGAGGTCGAAGACGAGGTCGTCGGCCTCGGCCACCTCGTGGGCGTGCGCGCGTAGAGCCCGCTCGGCCTCGGCCTCCTCGTCGGGCCGGGAGCCGATCCGGTCGGGGACCGGCTCGTTGCGCCGGGCCGGCCACTCGGGGTCCAGCTCGTAGGCGCGCAGCCGCACCGTGACGTCGTGCGGACGCTCGAAGGCGTGGATCGCCGCCTCGATCCGGCGCTTGGCGATCCAGGACCACGGGCAGACGAGGTCGGCCCAGACGTCGAGCTCGATGAGGGTCGTGGACTCTGCAGCAGGCTGGACGGTCATCACCTCATCCAACCACGGCACTGACCTCGGGCGGCCACCCCGAACGACGTCGCGCCCCCACCCTGGTGGGTGGGGGCGCGACGGAGGTACGTGGCGTGGTGCGGCTGCGACTCAGGCGCGGCCGTAGCCCGACGGCGTGGTCCAGATCGAGTGGTAGCCGATCGTCGTGCCGGGACGCTGCGCGTCGATCATGACGCCGGGGCTGACGTAGATGCCCACGTGGTAGGCGGGCGAGCCGAAGAACACGAGGTCGCCGGCGCGCGGGTTGCTGACCGACGTGGTGAACGCCTGCTGCTGCGACGCGGTGCGGGGCAGCGAGACGCCGGCCTGGCGGTAGACGTACTGGACGAAGCCCGAGCAGTCGAAGCCCGACGGGCTCGTGCCGCCGTAGACGTACGGGACGCCGAAGTAGGACTGGGCGATGCCGACGATGCCGGACGCCGTGGGCGCCGGGTCGAGGGACACGCGGGAGGCCGAGCGGGACGCGCGGTCGGCCGCCTGCTGGCGGGCGTCCTCCGCGGCCTTGGCGGCGGCGCGCTCCTTCTCGAGCTTGACGTCCTTGATGACGACCGGCTTGACCGTCGCCTGCTTCGCGGCCGGCTTGGCGTAGCCGATCGAGGAGAGGGCGTTGGTCGCCTTGAGCGTGCCGACCTGGGGACCGACGACCGACGGTGCCGCGGTGCTCGAGCCGTCGGCAGCGCTCGCCGGACCGGCGAACGTGGCGACGAGGCCGCCGGAGGCAGCCACGATCGCGGCACCCTTCACGGCGGGCTGAGCAGACTCCTTGGCGATGAGCTTGAGCTCGGCGATCGCGTTGAACCGCCCGGGGGCGCGGTGGCGCCCGGTAACGTTCTGAGCCACGTTTGACCTCTCGACGCCTACGAGGTGAGCTGTCGGGTTCGGGCGGATTGAGGTACTGCTCGCCCGGCCTTCGCTCGGACCTTGCGGTCCACGGAGGGCTTCACCCCGAGGACGTCCGGAGACGCCCGAAGGTGGTTCCCCCGCTCCTGCCATGCGGATCGTGCAGGGGCCCCGGGTCGATGGCAGGATTAGGCGGTTCGACCCGTGGCACTCGCCCGACGGGGAGAGCGAGCGGGGCTCACGCTACCCAAGATCCTCGCGAGTTGTCATCCCGAGAGCCCGCCGATTTCCACGGATTTTTCACCGGATCATCCGAGGCCGCCCGAAATCCCCACAGTCCCAGCACAATCCGACGGGGAGAAACGGGCATAACGGACAGGCCGGACGCGTCCGTCCAGTGAGCACGCCCGCGGGCGCACCCATGGCCCGGGCCGCCGGCCCGGCAGCGGGACCGGGTCAGGCGGCCTGGCAGAAGACGTGGACGGCCACCTCGTCGGGCAGCGACACGCCCTCACCGGCACCGGGGGCCTCGCTCACGGCGACGACGCGGCCGCCCTCGCGGACGACGCGGACGCGCGCCCCCGGCAGCACACCGGCGGAGGTGAGCAGGGCCAGCGCCTCGGGGTCGACCTGCACCGGCTCGCCGATGCGGCGGATCGTCACGACGGCCGGCTCGGCGCCCGCCGCCGTGGTCAGCGCCGTCAGCCCGGTGAGGAAGCCCGACGCGGCGTCCTCGGACACGCCGAGCTCGTGCAGGCCGGGGATCGGGTTGCCGTACGGAGACTCGAGGCCGCCCTCGATGAGGCCGAGGATCTTGCGCTCGACCTTCTCGGACATGACGTGTTCCCAGCGGCACGCCTCGTCGTGGGCGTACTCCCACTCGAGGCCGATGACGTCGACGAGGAGCCGCTCGGCGAGGCGGTGCTTGCGCATGACGCGCGTGGCGAGGAGCCGGCCGTGGTCGGACAGCTCGAGGTGGCGGTCGCCGGACACCGCGACGAGGCCGTCGCGCTCCATCCGGGCCACGGTCTGCGACACGGTCGGGCCGGAGTGGCCCAGACGCTCCGCGATGCGTGCGCGCAGGGGGACGATGCCCTCCTCCTCGAGCTCGAAGATGGTGCGCAGGTACATCTCGGTGGTGTCGATCAGGTCCGTCACGGTCATACCTTCTCAGAATCAGGACGCCTCGGGCGCCGCCCCTCCCGCCGCTGCTTCCGCCGCCCTTCCCGCGGCTCCTCCCGCGGTGCCGGCGTCGCGCCCCCGCAGGGGACGCGTCGGGTCGTGGCGCGGCACCCAGATGCGCAGCCACCCCGCGCCCAGGAGCGCCGCCGCGCCGAGGACGACAGCGGACGCGCCGAGGGTCAGGACGGCCGTCAGGGCTGACAACGCCAGCGGGCCCGCCGCCCTTCCCAGGTCGGCGCACAGGCGCCACCCGCCGAGGAACTGGGCGCGCCCGTCGGCCGGTGACGCGTCGGCCCCGAGGGTCATGATGAGCCCCGCGCCGAGGCCGTTGCCGATGCCGAGCACCGTGGCGGCCGCCGTCACGGCGACGAGGGACGTGGCGAGCGGCATCAGCGCCATGCCGAGCCCGAGCACGAGCATGCTCGGCACCGCGGCGGCCACCCGCCCGTACCGGTCCATGAGCCAGCCCGACGGGTAGAACAGGAGCATGTCGACGGCGCCGGCGACGCCGAACACGAGCGAGGTCTGCGCCGGGCTGAACCCGACCGACTCCGCCCAGAGCGGCACGAGCGCCTCACGGATCGCCCGCGCACCGGCGACGCACATGGCGCCGGTGCCGAGGGTCAGCAGCACGTGCCGGTGCTCGAGGAGCACCGACGCCACCGAGCGCGGGGCGCGCGCCCGACCCCCGACGCCAGGGCTCCCCCGGCCTCCCGCGTGGACGTCGTGGCCGGCGGTGATGTCGGGCGCGACGAGCACGAGCAGGAACGCCGCCACGCTCGCGACGCCGCCGACGACGTAGGCCGACTCGATGCCCCACCGGGCGATGACGAGCGAGCCGAGGAACGGCCCGATGAAGTAGCCGATGCGGTGCACGCCGCCGAGGGTCGACAGGGCCCGGGCCCGCATCGCGACCGGCACCGCCTCGGTGAGGTAGGCCTGCCGGGCCAGCCCGAAGAGGGAACCGGCAAGGCCGATGACGAGCACGCCGGCGAAGAGCGCGGCGACGGAGCCGGCCAGCGCCGCCACGAGCATGCCGGCCGCCTCGACGACGGCCGCCACGAGCAGCGCCCGCCGCTCGCCGATGCGCGCCGCGAGCGCCCCGGACGGCAGGTCTCCCAGCAGCTGCCCGATGCCGAGCGTCCCGACGAGCAGGGCCGCGACGCCGAGCGAGGCCCCGAGCTCGCGGGCCGAGACGGCGATGATCGGCGCGACCGCGCCGGCGCCCGTCGAGCCGAGCAGCGTCGGCCCGTACGCCGACAGCGCGATGGCGCGCAGCCGGACCGGCTCTCCCTCCGACGCGTCAGCCGGGCGTCGCGGTGCGCGTCCGGTATGTCCCGGTTCGGGCCCGGGCCCGCCGTTCCGCTCCCCCTGAGTCTCGGTCACGCCACAGGACCCTAACGATCGGGTTACTCAGGTGGCCGGGTCGTTCCGGCCGACGGAACGATGGGGGCCGTGACGACGAGCGAGCGGGCGACAGGTGCCTTGGCGGTGGCAGCGGCCACCGCTCTCGTCGTCGCGCTCATCTCTCCCGTGGCGACCGCCGTCATCGGCCTCATCCTCTTCGGCACCCTGGCCGTCCTGCTCGAGCTGCGCTACCTCGTCGGCCGTCTGCCCGTCATCGCCCGGCGCGACGTCGTCAGCGGCCTCGCGGTGCTCCTGGCCGGCACGAGCCTGCTGCGCCTCGCCGAGCACGTCCTCGGCACCCAGGCCCGGCGCGCCGAGGCCGTTCTCGGCTTCTGCGTCGTCGCGCTCGTGGCCCGGGTGGGGCTGAGCGGACGCCGACGGGTCGTCGCGTACGTCGTCGCCGTGCTCCTCGCGGCCGCGTCCCTCGTGTGGCCCGACCACTACGCGTTCGCGCTGCTGCACCTGCACCAGCTCGTCGTCCTCGTCTTCCTCTGGGACTGGGCCGCTCGGCTGCCCCGGGCCCGCGAGCGACGTCTGTTCCGCGGCGTCCAGCTCGTGTGGGGGCTGCTCGTGCCCGCCGTCGTGCTCGCCGGCGCCGTCGACACGTGGCTCACCGGCGACCCCGGCATCGCCCGCAGCATCGTCGGCGACGGGCGCTCGCTCGTGGCCGCGGCCGCCCTGCCCGGCGACGCGTCGGCCCCGCTGGGGCTGCGCCTGCTGACCGTCTACGCGTTCCTGCAGACGATGCAGCTGCTCGTGTGGGTCGCGTTCATGCCGCGCTTCGCCACCGAGGAGTCGGCCGCCTTCGAGAGCCGGTTCCCGTGGCTCACCGGCGCCCGGGTCTGGGCGGTCGGGTTCATCGCGGCCGCGGTGTTCGCCGTCGTCTTCGCGATGGGCTTCCGGCAGGGGCAGGTGCTCTTCGGGGCCTTGTGGTCGTGGGCCGTGCACCTCGAGATGGCGGCCGCGCTCGTCGTCGTCGCGGCGGGCCGTGGCCTCCGTTCCGCGCCGCGCCTGACCCTGGTTCCCGACCCACCAGCCGACGCGACGCCCGACGCCGGAGCCGCGCGCGCGGCCGCCCCTGCCGGTGGTGGGCACGGCACGGTCGCCGACCCACAGCCGGCCACGGCCGTCGCCCCGGAGGCCGAGGTCGGCGGCTGACCGAGGACGACCGCCGCGCGCTCCCACGCCACGGCGTCGGGTCGCGCGGTGGAAAAGTCCTTGCCCGCCCTCTCCACTCGACGTAACGTCGTCGCATCGACATGGAAGGAGGTGGTCCGAGAAGTGATCTCTTCCGGAACGTGCGAGGTGGCCACGCGATAGCCGCGTCCCCACCTCCACTCAGGAGTGAGGCAGGGCGGTCCGGTCATCCGGGCCGCCCTGTTCTGTGCCCGGCTCTTCCCGCGTCCGCATCCGGGCCGGTCGCCCGGAAGGGTCAGGGCTGCAGGCGCGAGCGGGTCCAGGCGGACGCGTCGGCCAGGGTGCCCTCCCCCGAACGGCGGAAGACGATGCGGTCGTGGAGGCGGTTGGCCCGGCCGGCCCAGAACTCGACCTCGTCGCAGACGACGCGCCAGCCGCCCCAGAAGTCGGGCACCGGCACGTCGGCGTCGCTGCCGGTGTCGGGGAAGCGCGCCAGCACCTCCTGCCAGTGCCGCTCCAGCTCGGCCCGGTCGGCGGCCGGACGCGACTGGTCCGAGGCCCACGCCGACAGCCGCGAGCCATAGGGCCGCGAGGAGAAGTAGGCCTCCACCTCGTCGCGCCCGACCAGCTCGGCCCGCCCGCGGAACCGGATCGCCCGGTAGAGCGAGGGCCAGGTCAGCGACACCGCGATGGCCGGGTTGGCCCGCAGCTGCTCGCTCTTGGCCGAGCCGAGGTTCGTCACGAACCCCGGGCCGCGCTCGTCGAAGAAGCGCATGAGCACGGTGCGCACGTCGGGCACGCCCGACGCGTCGACCGTGGCCACCGAGATCGCCGTCGGCTCGGGCACGTCGTCGCGCTCGTGGGCCGCCCGGACCGCGTCGTCGACCCACGCGCGGGCCTGCAGGTAGGGCGAGGGCGCCACCTGCGACTCGTCGAGGCCCTCGCCCGCGTAGTCGACGCGTCGCCACTGCGGCGAGGCGGACGCCTCACTCGTGTCGGCGGCTGGGTCGGCGGCCGGCGGGTACGAGGAGTCCGGAGTGTCCATGTCCTCAGACTAGGGTTTGGGGCAGACGGCCCGCGGGCGTCAGGCAACGGCGCTGCGCGGACGGATCGATCGACCCGGCGACGGGCAGGAGGAGTTGGCGCGATGGCAGGCAAGGGCAAGGTGATCGGCCAGGGCGTCCGGCTCGGCATCAAGTACGGGCCGCAGATCTGGGTGGCCACCCAGACGTTGCGCGGGCCGGCCAAGGAAGCCATCAACAAGGCGATGTCCAGCGAGAAGGCCCGCCGGCAGGCCATGGCCCACGCGACGTCGCTGTCCGAGGGCAGCATCCTCAAGGTCTACAAGGGCGACCGCGCGCACTGGGTCGTCTTCAGCGCCGACGAGTCCGTCACGGTCTACCCCGCGGCCGACCTCCCGCTGTCGACGCTCGTCGAGCGGGCCGACCTCACCAAGCGGATCCGCCCGGAGGACAAGGTCGGCGTCAAGGGTCGGGCCAAGGACGCCGCCACCGCGGCTCTGCGTCGCGGCAAGCCCAACCAGCTGAACTGAGCCCCTCCGGGCCGGCTCAGTCGGCGATGACGATGCCGAGCTCGGCGGCGAGCGCGTCGGACAGGTCGATGACCTGCGGGCGTGAGAGCGTCGCGCCCTTGAGGCCGGCGAGGCCGTGCGGCGTGCGCAGCGTGGCCCCGGACAGGTCGAGCCCCTTGTAGCGGCCCCGGCCGAACGACGGCTCGAGCAGCGTGCAGCCCTCGAAGGTCAGCCCGTCGACGGTGGCCTCCTGCAGGTCGAGCTCGACGACGACGCAGTCGAGGAACGTGACGTCCTTGAGCCTGGCGCCGCGCAGGTTGAGGAAGTCGATCTTGCCGCCGCGCACCGTGACGTCGCGCCACGTCGAGCCCCACGCCGACACCGCGCCGAGCCGGCAGCCGTCGAGCGTGGTCTCGATGAGGCTCGCCTCGGGCAGGCCGATGCCGACGCCGTGCACGCGGTCCCACTCGCACTCCGACCACCGCGAGGACTCGAGGTGGGCGTCGTCGAGGCACACGTCGACGAGCGAGCACTCGAGGAAGGTGAACCCGCCCGCGCGCGCCGCCGTGAAGTCGGTGCCCTCGAAGCGCACGGCGTCCTGGTGCGAGTCTCGTGTGGCGAACACCGCGTCGCGAAAGGAGGTCTGGTCGGCTGCTGACGGCATACGGTGAGTCTGGCAGCGAGGACCGACGGCTCCCGACCATGATCCGGAACGGGCGCCCGACGCGTCCGCTGCCTGGCCTCCACACCGCGGTGGTACCGCCTGCACAGCAAGGACCCACATGGCAGACAGCACGCCGGACCCCGACTTCAAGCCGGGTCTCGAGGGAGTCATCGCGTTCGAGTCGACGATCGCCGAGCCGGACAAGGAGGGTGGGGCCCTCCGCTACCGCGGCGTCGACATCAACGACCTCGTCGGCCACGTCGACTTCGGGCACGTCTGGGGCCTGCTCGTCGACAACGAGTTCGACCCGGGCCTGCCGCCCGCCGAGCCCTATCCCCTGCCCGTCCACACCGGCGACGTCCGCGTCGACGTCCAGTCCGCGCTCGCGATGCTGGCGCCGGTCTGGGGCTTCCGCCCGACCCTCGACATCGACGCCGAGGAGGTGCGCGACAACCTGGCCCGCGCCGCCGTCATGGCGCTGTCGTTCGTCGGCCAGTCGGCGCGCGGCCTCGGCCGCCCGATGGTGCCGCAGCGGGAGGTCGACAAGGGCAGCTCCATCACCGAGCGGTTCATGATCCGCTGGCGGGGCGAGCCCGACCCCAAGCACGTCGAGGCCGTCGACGCCTACTGGGTGTCGGCCGCCGAGCACGGCATGAACGCCTCCACCTTCACCGCCCGTGTCATCACCTCGACCGGTGCCGACGTCGCCGCGGCGCTCTCGGGCGCGGTCGGCGCCATGTCGGGTCCGCTCCACGGCGGGGCGCCGTCGCGCGTGCTCCACATGCTCGCCGGCGTCGAGGAGCAGGGCGACGCGTCCGCGTACGTCAAGGACGTCCTCGACCGCGGCGAGCGCCTCATGGGCTTCGGCCACCGCGTCTACCGGGCCGAGGACCCGCGCGCCCGCGTCCTGCGTTCGGCCTGCGAGCGCCTCGGTGCGCCGCGCTACGAGGTGGCGGCGGCCCTGGAGAAGGCCGCGCTCGAGGAGCTGCAGGCCCGGCGTCCCGACCGCGTCCTCGCCACGAACGTCGAGTTCTGGGCCGCGGTCATCCTCGACTTCGCCGAGGTGCCACCGGAGATGTTCACGCCGATGTTCACGTGTGCGCGCACCGCTGGCTGGTCGGCGCACATCCTCGAGCAGAAGCAGACCGGACGCCTCATCCGGCCGTCGTCGCGCTACATCGGCGAGGGTCCGCGGCGGCCCGAAGACGTGGCCGGCTGGACGCCCCAGGTCGGCAGCTGAGCACACCGATCTCCGGGTGCCACCCGGCTCCGACGCGCGTACCGTGGCGGGAGGAACCTCGCAAAGAGGACACCTGCAGCGCCCAGAGTCGGGAGGCACCATGGTGCGGCGTGCGGTTGTCAGAGCGTCCATCGCGGCAGCGAGCACCATCCTCGCCGCCGGCGTCGTCACGGCGTCCGGCCCACCTGCGGCCACCGCGTCGCCGACGCCACCGGGCAGCCTGACGCGCGCCCCAGCACCGGCGCTGGCGTCCGCTGCTCCCGCGGCCACCGCCGCCTCCCCGACGCTGCAGGTGACCACCGTGGTGTCGGGCCTGTCCTACCCGTGGGACCTCACCTGGGTCGGCAGCCTCATGCTCTACGACCTGCGCGGCGGCCAGGTGTGGTCCAAGCGCGACGGGGCGGTGCCGCGTCGGGTGTCGATGAGCGGCCTGCCGACCCTCTACGTCAACAGCGAGGGCGGCCTGCTCGGGATGGTCGCCGACCCGGGCGCCGCGACGAACAAGAAGTTCTACACGTGCCAGTCGGTCCGCACCTCGACCGGCAAGCCGCTCGACGTGCGCGTCCTGCGCTGGCGCCTCACGAGCGACACCAGCGCGGTCTCCGACGGCTCGCCCGTCGTCACCGGCCTGCCCGTGACGAGCGGGCGGCACTCCGGCTGCCGGCTGCGCTTCGGCACCGACGGCAGGCTCTACGTCGGCACCGGCGACGCCGCAGTCGGCACCAACCCGCAGAGCCTGTCCTCGCTCGGCGGCAAGGTGCTCCGCGTCAACGCCAACGGCACGATCCCCACCGACAACCCCTTCTACTCCCGCGGTGGCAACGCCCGGTACGTCTGGAACTACGGGCACCGCAACGTCCAGGGCCTGGCCCTGCGGCCGGGTACGAGCGAGCTGTGGTCGGCCGAGCACGGCACCGACCGCAACGACGAGATCAACCTGTCGGTCCGCGGCGCCAACTACGGCTGGGACCCGGTGCCCGGTTACGACGAGTCGACGCCGATGACCGACCTGTCGAAGTTCCCGTCGGCCCGCACGGCGCAGTGGTCCTCCGGCTACCCGACGGTCGCGACGAGCGGCGCGACGTTCCTGCGCGGCGCGGTCTGGGGCCAGTGGCAGGGCGCGCTCGCCGTCGGCCTGCTCAAGGGCCAGGGCCTCTACCTCATGCGCCTCAACCCCTCGCCGACCACCGGCAAGGTCGCCCACGTCGAGCGTCTCGCCGTCGCCCAGGGGTACGGACGCATCCGCGCCGTGCAGCTCGGGCCCGACGGGTCGCTGTGGTTCACGACCTCGAACGGCAGCAACGACCGCATCGTGCGGGTGCACCCCACCGGCACGGTGCCGCGCAAGAGCGGCGGCCAGCTCGTCACGCCCGTCGGGGTGACGGCCGCACGCACCGGCACGGAGGTCGCGGCGTTCGCCCGTGGCACCGACAACCTGGTCCGCTTCACCCGCTCGACGAACGACGGCTCGACGTGGGCCTCGTGGGTCAACACGTGGGTCGCCTCGACCGACGCGCCCTCGGCCGCGAGCTCGCGTGCCGGACGCATCGACCTGCTGACCCGCAACGGCTCCGGCCAGGTCGTGCACACCTGGTACGTCGGCGGCGTCCGCAAGGGCTCGACGAACCTCGGCGGACGCGTCGTCTCCCAGCACGCGTCCTCGCTCGGCGACGGCACGCTCGACGTCTTCGCGGTGGCCCCCGACGGCACCGGCCTGCGCCGGCACTTCGACGGACGCGTCTGGCGGGCGTGGCTGCCGGCCGGTGGCGTCTTCACCTCGGCGCTGTCGGCGTCGGCCTCGCCGTCGGCGAAGGGCACCATCGTCAGCGGTCGCGGCACGAACGGCGCGACGTACGAGGCGCTCTTCACGCCGAACAGCACGAGCCGCGGCACGTGGACGCAGCGCTGGGACGCGCTCTCGCTCTTCTCGGCGCGGGCGCTCGGCGACGCCTTCGCGGGCAGGGCTCGGGTGGCGGTCGGCGTCGGCATCGACGGCCGGCTCGTCGTGCAGCGCGGCAGCATCCTCATGGGTACGGCCGTCGCGCTCACCTCGGCGCCCGACGTCGTGACCCGGTCGGACGGCGGCTTCCTCGCGTTCGGCCGCGCCGCCAACGGCAGTCTGGCGCTCTACGACGCGCGGCCGGGCGTGTACGCGATCCGCTCCCTCGGCGGCACCGTCCACTGACCCGCTCCCTCAAGCGGGCGACCCTCGAGCCCCGTAGCTCAGCGACGCGCGGTTCCCACAGAAGTGCGCGCTTGCCTGAGGGGTGCACCTCGCAGAGCCCACTCGTCAAGGAAACGTGCACTCCTCGCGCGCAGGCGCACCACGCCCGCCGGCTCACGCCGCCCAGCGCCGTGAGTCGGCGATGGCTTGCGCGGCCCGCGCCCCGATGAGCCGGACGTCATCGCGTTCTCCCCAGACGTACCGCGCGAAGAAGAAGCCCTTGCGCCGCATCGCGTCCTCGCGCCGCTTCTCCTCGAACGCGGCCTCCTGCCCGCCGTACTTCTGCGCACCATCGAACTCGACGAGGACACGGGTGCCACGGATCCGGAAGTCGGCGAAGCGAATGCCCAGGTCGGTCTTCACCGCGTACTGCGGATCGAGTGCGTACCCGAGGCCGCGGAGCCGGTGGCCGATGATGCTCTCCCCCGGCGACTCGATGCGCTCGTCCACCTCCCGCAGGATCGCCCGGACCGGGCCGATGCCGCGACAGTTGGCCATCAGGCCACAGGCCGCCTCGAGCTGCGCCGTCGTCACGAGCTTTCGGTGCAGGGCCGCGTCTGCGGCCACGAGCGCACTGAGCGGCAGCCCTTCGAGTCCGGCCTGGACGATGCCGACGGCCGTCGGCACCCGGTCGGGGGCGCCGCTCGACAGGGCCGGCGGCAAGCCGGGCAGCGGGCGGTGGACCTTCAGGCCCCTGCCGTTGCGCGTCGTGCCGGGGCCCTTCCGGGTCAGGTGCACCACGCCGAGATCGAGCGCGTAGTCGGGCAGTTTCTGGGCGACGAGCAGTGACTGGTGGCTGAAGAGCGCGCGGCCCCCGAAGCGATGCCATGCAGCCGTCGCGCGAAGCCAGTGCAGGTCTCGAGGGTCGCCGGCCGGGCGCACCGAGTACCAACCCCGGAGCAGCGGCACGAGCCGACCGGTCCGGACGGCGGAGGCGATCGCGCCGTCGGAGTGCCCGGCAGCGGAGAGCCGGGCAGCACTGACGACGTCGCCACGGGCCAGCTGCTCGACGTCCATCCCGCCCATGATGGCCCGATCGGTGCTGGTGCCGCGCAGACCCTGTGGACAGCCGCGGTCACTGCCGCCAGAGGTGCGCTTTGCCGTCAGAGGTGCCCATCGCATCGACCACCCCTGACGGAAACGAACACCTCTGGAGGGACGGCGCGTTGGACGCCCGGAGGCGGTGTGGGCGTCCACACAACGAGCAACGGTGTCCACCAGTCGGGCAGCTGGGGTTCAATGTGGCGGGTGACACCGGCGTCACTCCGTCGAAACACCCGTGCCACACGCGTCCGGTGGTGGCCTGCGTCCGAGGTGAGCAAACGTGACCGAAGCACCTGCCGTGAACCCGACCATCACGATCCCCGCCGAGCTCCGGCCGAGCGACGGACGCTTCGGGTCCGGACCCTCGAAGGTGCGTCCCGAGCAGGTCGAGTACCTCGCCTCGATCGCCGGCACCGTCCTCGGCACCTCGCACCGCCAGGCCCCGGTCAAGAACCTCGTCGGTGAGGTCCGCCAGGGCCTGCGCGACCTCTTCTCCCTCCCCGACGGCTACGAGGTGGTCCTCGGCAACGGCGGCTCCACCGCGTTCTGGGACATCGCCGCCTTCGGCCTCGTCCGCGACCGCGCGCAGCACCTCGCGTTCGGCGAGTTCTCGAGCAAGTTCGGCGCGGTCACCAAGGCCGCCCCCTTCCTCGGCGAGCCGACGATCATCACGGCCGACCCCGGCACGCTCGCGACGCCGCGGGCCGAGGCCGGCGTCGACGTCTACGCCTGGCCGCACAACGAGACCTCGACCGGCGTCATGGCCCCGGTCCGACGCGTCAAGGGCGCCGACGACGACGCGCTCGTGCTCGTCGACGCGACCTCCGGTGCCGGCGGCCTGCCCGTCGACGTCAGCGAGGCCGACGTCTACTACTTCGCGCCGCAGAAGTGCTTCGCCTCCGACGGCGGCCTGTGGCTCGCGCTCTTCTCCCCCGCCGCGCTCGCCCGCGTCGAGGAGATCGCCGCGAGCGGTCGCTGGGTGCCCGACTTCTTCAGCCTGCCGACGGCCATCGACAACTCGCTGAAGAACCAGACGTACAACACCCCGGGCCTGGCGACGCTGGCCCTGCTCCACAACCAGCTGCACTGGATCAACGGCAACGGCGGCCTCGACTGGGCCGCGGCCCGCACGAAGGACTCGAGCAGCCGCCTCTACACGTGGGCCGAGCAGACCGGGTACACGACGCCGTACGTCGCCGACCCCGACGCCCGCTCGCAGGTCGTCGGCACCATCGACTTCGACGACTCGGTCGACGCCGCCGCGGTGGCCACCGTGCTGCGCGCCAACGGCATCGTCGACGTCGAGCCGTACCGCAAGCTGGGCCGCAACCAGCTGCGCGTCGCGATGTTCCCGGCCGTCGAGCCCGAGGACGTCACGACGCTGACGAAGGCCATCGACCACGTGGTGGCCCAGCTCGCCTGACCCCGACACCGACCGGGCGGTCCGTCCCCTCCGCACTCGGGGCCGGATCGCTCTGTTCGCCCTGTCGATGTCGGCGATACCACGACGCGTGACCTTCCGCCTCCCGACTCGTTGACCCCTGCGACCGCCAATGGGGGCGGCTGTCATCGAGGAGTCACCATGGTCCGCATCGTCCGAGCCGGTCGCGTCAGCCGACGCGTCGCCGCGGCGCTGCCCGTCATCGCGCTCGCAGCCACCGGCATCGCCGTGGCCGCCCGTTCCGGGGCCGACCCGACGCCGACCGCGCTCACCGTGCCCGACCAGGCCGTGACGCAGTCGGCCGGCCCCGACTACCCCGACGCCGGTCCCGCACCGGCCCCGATGCAGCTGCCGCCGGTCTACGACACCTACACCTCCGACTACGCGAGCGTCGCGGTGCCGAGCGCTGCGCAGGAGGCCGTGCACGCCCTGGCCGGCTTCATGCCGGTGCGCCTCGACGCCAACGGCATCCCGAGCCTGGCCCTGTCCGCCTACCAGCACGCCGCCGGGCTGCTCGACGGCGTCGACCCGTCGTGCGGCGTCGACTGGGCGCTGCTCGGGGCCATCGGACGCGTCGAGAGCAACCACGCGCAGTTCGGCGGCAACCGGCTCGACGCGTCCGGCGTCGCGCGCCCCGGCATCATCGGCATCCCGCTCGACGGCAGCCGCGGCACGAGCCGCATCACCGACACCGACGGCGGGCGCCTCGACCGCGACAGCGTCTACGACCGCGCCGTCGGCCCGATGCAGTTCATCCCGACCTCGTGGTCCTCGATGGGTCGCGACGGCAACGGTGACGGTGTCTCCGACCCGCAGAACCTCACCGACGCCGTCACCGCCGCGGGCGCGATGCTCTGCTCCGGCCACGCGAACCTGCGCGACCCGAAGGCCGCCTACGACGCCGTCTTCCGCTACAACCACTCCGACAGCTACGTGCGCAGCGTGCTGTCCATCGCCGACGCGTACCGCCGCGGCGTCTCGGTCGTGCCCGTCGGCTCGCTGCCGGCCGCACGTCCCGCCGCCGGCACCGGCACGGCCACCCCCGACGGTTCGGGGTTCGCCTACGCCGGTCCGTCGGCCCACCAGCCGACGGCTTCGTCGGGGGCCCGTCCCACACCGGGCTCCTCGGCGAAGCCGTCACCCTCGCCCTCGAAGCCGGCCCCGAAGCCCTCGGGCTCGGGCTCGGGCACGCCGGCGCCGAAGCCGGCCCCTTCGAAGGCACCGCGGCCCGCGATCACCGTGCCGGTCCCCAAGGTGCCGGGCGTCCCCCTCCCGACGCCGACCGTGCCGGTGCCCGTGCTCCCCTCGGTGCCGGTTCCCGTGCCGACCCTGCCCGCCGAGATCGTGCGTCTGCTCGCGCTGCCGCACCTGCCGCTGCTCCCCGGCGACCCGACGGGCCTGGTCCGCGTGCTCGACCCGCTGACGACCAAGGTCGTGTGCCTGCTCGACAAGAAGGTCGTCACGTGCCCGGTCGGAGGGCTTCTCGGCTGAGGCCGGGATCACCCCTCACACGGAAGCGGCCGCCCATCCGGGACGGCCGCTTCCGTCGTGTCGGACGCGGACCGACGCCTCGCGTCCGGGCCGAGGGTGTCGCGTCGGTCAGGGGCGCCCGGCGACGGGCGGGGCCGAGGGATCGGCGCCCTCGGCGCGGGCCTCGCGGCGCAGGTAGTCCTCGATGTTCTCGATGTCGGCGCGGTTGCGCTCGACGACGGCCAGCAGCGAGGACATCGAGCTGACCTCCTCGACCTGCTCCTTGATGAACCACTGCATGAACTGGTCGGAGGCGTAGTCGTTCTCGGCGCGCGCGACGGCGGTCAGGGCGTTGACCTGCTCGGTGACGCGCTTCTCCTGCTCGAGCGCGAGCCGGACCGGCTCGACGATGTCGGCGAAGTCGTTGCGCGGGGCCTCGACGCCGGGGATCGTCACGGTCGAGTCGGTGTCGAGCAGGTACTGGACCATCATCATCGCGTGGTCGCGCTCCTCGAGCGCCTGGCGGTGGAACAGGGCCGCCGTCTGCGGCATCGTCAGCGTGTCGTAGTACACGGCGATCGCCACGTACTGCTGGTGCGCGGCGTACTCGTGGGCGACCTGCTCGTTGAGCAGCTCGACGAACTTCTGCGATGCCATGGGGTGGGCTCCTGCCTCGGCGCGGTCGGGCGCCCCATCCTAGGGAGGCACCCGACGCGTCGGGTCGGCGCCCGCCGCGTCAGTTCGGTGGCCGCGGCTCAGCGGTTGACGACCGCCGCGACGACGGCGATGACGATGAAGAGCACGAGCGCCGCGATCGTGATGCGGTGCCGGAACTTGAAGTTCACTTCGCCACCTCGGGCGCCGTCGGGATCTCCGACGCCGTGGCCGAGGCGAGCTGGATCCGGAAGCGGGGCCGGGACTGCGTCTGGAAGGTCACCGCGACATTCTGCCGACGCGCGAACCAGAGGGCCACCGCCCCCAGGGACAGGCCCACCGCGATGGTGCCGATGCCGATGGTCCAGCGCGGGCCCCACACGTCGCCGATCCAGCCGATGACCGGCGCCCCGACGGGGGTGCCGCCCATGAAGATCGCCATGTAGAGGGCCATGACGCGCCCACGCATGACGGGGTCGACGCTGACCTGCACCATGGCGTTGGCGGTGGTGAGCGCGGTGAGGGCTGACAGGCCCGTCGGCACGAGCCAGACGGCGAACATGACGTAGTTGGGGGCCGTCGAGAGCAAGGCCGTCGACACGGTGAACCCGACGAGCGCGACGAGCAGCACCCGCAGCCGCGGGCGGGCCCGACGGGCCGAGAGCAGCGCGGCCGTGAGGGAGCCGATCGCCATGATCGAGCCGAGCAGCCCGTACTCCCCCGGGCCCTTGTCGAAGACCTTCGTGGCCATCAGCGCCATCGTCAGCTGGAAGTTCATGCCGAAGGTGCCCAGCACGAAGACGAGGGCCATGACGAGCATGATGTCGGGGCGACCCCTGACGTAGCGCAGGCCCTGGCGGATCTGGTGCTTGCCGCGGGCCCGCGGTGACGGGGTGAGCAGGCTGGTGTTCATCCGCAGCAGCGCGACGAGGACGAAGACGAACGTCGCGGCGTTGACGTAGAGCGCCGGAGCGATGCCGAACCACGCGATGACCAGGCCGGCGACGGCAGGCCCCACGAGCCGGCCGAGGTTGAACGACGCGCTGTTGAGGGCGACGGCGTTGGGCAGGTGCGCGGTGTCGACCATCTCGGAGACGAACGTCTGGCGGGCCGGGTTGTCGACGGCCGTCGCCACGCCCTGCAGGAAGGCGAGCGCGTAGACGTGCCACAGCTCGACGACTCCGGTCGCGGTGAGCACGGCCAGCAGCAGGGCCGTGACGAGCAGCGCGGTCTGGGTCAGGAAGAGGATGCGGCGCTTGGGGAAGCGGTCGACGAGCATCCCCGCGAACGGCGCGAGGATGAGGAAGGGCAGGAACTGCAGGCCGGTGACGATGCCGAGCGCGGTGGACGAGTGGTCGGTGAGGACCGTGAGCACGAGCCAGTCCTGGGCGACGCGGCCCATCCACGTACCGACGTTGGAGACGATCGCGCCGCTGGCGTAGATGCGGTAGTTGGGGATCGAGAGCGAGTGGAAGGTGGGGCTCACTTGGACGCCACCTTCGCCAGCACGACGGCGGCGCGCTGCAGCAGGTCCCTCTCCTCGTCGGTGAGGGTCTCGAACCGCTCGAGCATCCACTCGTCGCGGTGCCGGCGGATGCGGCGCAGTGCCTTGCGGCCCTCCGGCGTGAGCGACAGGAACACCTGCCGGCCGTCCTCGGGGTCGTCGGTGCGGGCCAGGTAGCCCCGCTCGACCAGCGCGCCGGTCGTGCGCTTCATGCTCGGGGCGGAGACGCGCTCGATGTCGGCGAGCTCGCTGTTGGTGCGGTGGGTCTCCTCGAGGCGGCACAGCACGGAGAAGTGGTGCGGCGGCAGCTCGCGGTCGGACTCGAACCGGACACGGCGCGAGATCCGCATGCACGCGAGGCGGATGTCGTTGCTCAGCGAGACGAGCTCGCTGCGGGAAAGGGTCTTGGTACGCAATCGGATGCTTTCGACAGTCCTGTTCCTGGTGATGCTTAGCCTAACTCATTACCTCGGCTAACTATTCCGACGCGCCACCGAGCGGACAACGGCCGGACTGCGGGCGCACAGGCCGAGAGCCCCCACCCGGTGCGGGTGGGGGCTCTCGGCGAATGGTGTGGGACGCGTCGGTCAGCTGAAGAGGCTCTCCAGCGGCGTCTTGAGGAAGTACACGACGAAGAAGCCGGCGACGACCCACAGCAGCGGGTGCACCTGGCGCGCGTGCCCCTTGGCGATCTTGACGAGCACCCAGGCGATGAAGCCCGCGCCGATGCCGACCGTGATGTTGTACGTGAACGGCATGAGGACGATCGTGAGGAACGCCGGCAGGGCGACCTCCATCTCGGTCCAGTCGATGTTCGTCACCTGGCTCATCATGAGGAAGCCGACGATGACGAGCGCCGGGGCCGCGGCCTCCGACGGGACGACCGCGAACAGCGGTGCGAGGAACGTCGCGAGCAGGAACAGGACGCCGGTGACGACCGACGCGAGACCGGTGCGCGCCCCCTCCTCGACGCCCGAGGCCGACTCGATGTAGGACGTGTTGCTGCTGACACCACCGGCACCACCGGCGATCGCGGCGACGGAGTCGACGACGAGGATGCGGTCGGTGTGCGGCGGGTTGCCGTCCTCGTCGAGCAGCCGGGCCTCGGTGCCGATGGCCACGACGGTGCCCATCGTGTCGAAGAAGTCGGCGAGCAGCAGCGAGAAGACGAACATCACCGCGGTGACGATGCCGAGCTTCTCGAACGAGCCGAGCAGGTTGAACTGGCCGAGGATGCCGAGGTCGGGCGTCTGGGTGACCGAGTCGGGCAGCTTCGGCACCGTCAGCGACCACGACGACGGGTTGGTCAGCGCGCCCTTGTCGTCGTAGACGCGACCGCCGATGTGGAAGATCGCCTCGAGGACCATCGCGAGGACGGTCGCCCCGATGATGCCGATGAGGATGGCGCCCTTGACCTTGCGGATGAGCAGCATCGCGATGAGGAAGACGCCGACGACGAAGACGAGCGTCGGCCACCCGTCGAGGCTGCCGCCGATGCCGAGCTCGCTCGGCACGGAGCCGGGCGTCGTGGGGCGGCGCGCGAAGCCGGCGTCGATGACGCCGATGTAGGCGATGAAGAGGCCGATGCCGACCGAGATCGCGACCTTGAGCGGGGCCGGGATGGCCTTGAAGACCGCCTTGCGGAACCCGGTGAGCACGAGCACGAGGATGACGACGCCCTCGATGACCACCAGGCCCATGAGGTCGGCGAAGGTGATCTTCTCGGCCTGGTGGGTCAGGACCATGCCGGTGATGAGGCCGTTGATGCCGAGACCCGCCGCGAGTGCGATCGGGAAGTTGGCGACCAGGCCCATGAGGATGGACATGACGCCGGCGATGACGGCCGTGCCTACGGCGACGAGCAGCTTGCTCTGCTTGAGGTCCGTGGTGCCGCCGATCATCTCCCCCGAACCGTCGATGACGCCGGAGAGGATGATGGGGTTGAGCACGACGATGTAGGCCATCGTGAAGAAGGTGACGACGCCACCGCGGAACTCACGGGCGAGGGTCGACCCACGCTCGGTGATCCGGAAGAAGGCGTCGACCCCGGAGACGCCCGAGCGAGCGTGGGTATCGGTCGACATGGCGCACACCATAGTGGCGGGACAGGTGGGGGGACGATTCGGGCGCGCGCGCAGACCCTAGGCTGTGGTGCGTGACCGACCAGAACGCCGCGCCCGAGCCGCAGCACGACGCCACGGCCCCGGCTCCCACCGAGGAGCTGCGGCCGCTGCCGGTGCCGATGCGCCGGATCGTCGAGGTCGGCATCCTCGGGTGGGTCGTGGCGCTGGTCGTGGTGCTCGTCGTCCCGGCGCTGCACACCGGCGACCGCGACTGGTGGCCGTGGACATGCGTCGCCGGCATCGTCCTCGGCGGGTTGGGCTGGAGCTACCTGCGCCGCGGGCGCGGCAATGCCACGGACGCCGGCTGACGCGTCCGCCTCACTCGGCGGTGGTGTCCTCCGGACGCTCCTCGGCCTCCGGACGCTCCTCGGCCTCCGGACGCTCCTCGGCCTCCGGACGCTCCTCGGCCTCCGGACGCTCTTCGGTCTGTTCCTCGGTCTGGGCCGCGGGCGTCGCACGCTCGGCGGGCTCGAGGTCGACGGCGAGCTCGTCGACGACGGGGTCGCCGACCGGCACCGGGGCCGCGTGGTCGACGTCGGTCTCCGAGTGCGCGCCGCACCCGTGGTCGAGGCTGACGACGCGTCCGTCGGAGGGGCTCCACTCGTTGGCGCAGACGCCGAAGACGGCGCGGAGCGCGCCCGCCATCGGCACGAAGTAGCCGCACGACCAGCACCGGTCGGACGCCTTCTGCGCGACCTCGGAGGTCGGGCCGTGCTCGCCCTCGTACCAGCGCGTCGCAGCGGTCTCGCGACCCTCGGCCGACAGGACCCGCGCGCGGCCGAGGCCGAGCTCGACGAGAGCCACCTGGTCGACGTCCTCGTCGCCGGTCGCCTCGAAGCCGCCCTCGAGGTTGGGGTCGTCGAGGCGGTAGGGCAGCACGTCGCCGGCGCCGAGGTCGCCCGGGGCGAGCCGGTCGGCGTACGGCACCCACTCCGGCGCGAGCACGGCGTCGGAGCCGGGCAGCAGGTTGGTCTCGCAGACCGTGGCGACCTTGCCCCGGGGCACGCGCGCGACGCTGACACCCCACCGCCAGCCGCGGTAGCCGGGCGAGGTGCAGCTGAACCAGTGCATGGCGAGGCGCTCACCGAGCGCCTCGACCCCGAGGTGCTCCCCGACCGCGCCGGGCTCGGCGATCCCGTCGAGGGCACCGCGGGCGAGGTCGACGGCCGCGGCGAGCACGGCGTCCTGCTTGGTGGTGGTCGTGGTGGGGGCGCTCATCGCCGTCACTTCTCCAGCTCGTCGGCGAGGCCGCGCAGGGCGCGCGCCATGTTGGAGGTGAGCTTGCGCTCGGGGCGGCGGCCGGCACGGTAGGCGTTGCTCACGCCGTCGAGCAGCTGCACGACGTCCTCGATGATGACGGTGAGCTCTTCCGGGGACCTGCGCTCGCGCTTGGTGATGTTGGCGGCGACCGACTGCGTGGGTTCGAGCACCTTGACCTGCAGCGCCTGGGCGCCCTTGCGGCCCTCGACGACACCGAACTCGACGCGCGCCCCCTTCTTCAGGGTGGTGACGCCCTCGGGGAGCGCGTTCGCGTGCAGGAAGACGTCGCGGCCGTCGTCCTCGGAGATGAATCCGAAGCCCTTGTCCGCGTCGTAGAACCTGACCTTGCCAGTCGGCACAGCCCACCTCGTTGATCTCGGTCGCTCGGCCCTCCCCGGGCACGACGCGATGGCACTCCTTGCGCTCTCCTCCAGCCTAACGGCTCGGCGCCAACGGAATTTCCCCGTGTCTCCCGAGCAGACTGCGCACCGGCGCGTCGGCACTCGTCAGGCGGACGCGTCGTCCGGGCTGATCCCCCAGGTGCCGGTCCACTCCTGCCCGGGTTCGAGCACGACGAGGCCGTCGCCGGAGTTGAAGGCCTCGGCGGGGCAGCTCATCGGCTCGACCGCGATGCCCGGCACGCCCTTGCGGTCACGCGCGACGGCGGTGAACACCTGCAGCCACGGGAAGGACTCGTCGGCCCAGAGCGTCAGGGTGCCGGACGCCGTGGCGATGCTCGCGCGCCAGGCGCCGTCGTCGTCGCGCAGCACGTCGGTGAAGGCGGTGTCGAGGTTCGTGCCGCCGACGGCACGCGCCGTGCGGAAGTCCTGGTCGGTGCCGTCCACCGGCGTCGTGCCGGTGGGCAGCAGCCGGGCGTCGACGTCGACGCGCGTCGCGGCAGGCACCCGCAGCTGCACGTCCGACAGGTCGGTGTCACCGATGGCGAGGTAGGGGTGCGCGCCGTAGCCGAACGGCGCCGGCTGGGTGCCGACGTTGCGGGCGGCGGTCGTGACGACCAGCCCTGAGTCGTCGAGCAGGTAGGTCGTGCGCAAGTCGAGGTGCCAGTCCCAGCCGGGCTGCGGGTGGAGGCGGTAGCCGACCGTCACGGCGTCGTCGTCGAGGTCGACGAGCTCCCAGAGCGCCCATCGGACGAGCCCGTGGCTCGCGTTGCCGAGGGCCACCTCGGTGACCGGCAGCTGGTGCTCTGTGCCGGCGAAGTCGTACCGGCCGTCGCGGATGCGGTTGGGCCAGGGCATGAGCTGCTGGCCGCGTCCGGAGGCGCACGGCTCGTCGGCGTCGTAGCCGGCGACGAGGTCGACGCCGGCGCGGGTCAGCGTGCGCAGCCCACCGCCGACCTCGACGACCGTCGCCTCGAAGGGGCCGTGCCCGATGGTCCACTGCTGGCCCGTCGGCGACGGCGGCCCGGCAGGACCGGGCGAGGCGGGGCTGAGCGCGCTCATGCGGCACACGCTAGCGGTCCACGATGCGCGGCGAGCGCAGGTGTGCAGCAGCCGGGCACTAGGTTGGGAGGATGGCCACCCCGAGCCGCAGCCTGGCCGACGACATCCGCGGGCGCAGCGACGCCGAGCTCGTCGACCTCGTGCTCGCCCGGCCCGACCTCGCCCGCCCCGCCCCGGCCGACCTCACGGGGCTCGCGGCGAGGGCCAGCACCCGGGCCAGCGTCCAGCGGGCCGTCGAGGCGCTCGACCGGGGCCACCTGCAGGTCCTCGAGGCGTTGCTCGTCGCGGGCGACGGCGTGCCGCGCGACCGCGTCCGCGAGCTGCTCGGCACCGACGACACGACGCTCGTCGACACGCTCGTCGAGGACCTGTGGCGTCGGGCGCTCGTGTGGCGCGGAGCCGACGGCGAGCACGTCGTGCGCACCGTGCCCGAGGTGCTCGGGACGTCGGTGGCCGGGCTCGGACCGCCGCTGCGCGAGCTGCGCCAGACCTTCGTGCCCGAGGACGCCGACCCTGTCGCCATCGAGCAGGCCCTCGCCGAGGCTCCGTCGGAGGCGCGCGCGATGCTCGAGCGGATGACGTGGGGCCCGCCCCTCGGCGTCCTGCCGACCGGGCCCGCGGGTCGCTCGACGGCCCGCTGGCTGCTCGAGCACCACCTGCTCGTCACCGTCGCCTCCGACCGCGTCATGCTCCCCCGCGAGGTCGGGCTGGCGCTGCGCGGCGGGCACGTGCACCGCATCCCCGAGCTGACACCCCCGGCCATCGCCGCCCGCACCGTGTCCCTCGTCGACGCGGTCGCCGGAGGGGCCGCGAGCGAGCTGCTGACCCACGTGGACGAGCTCGCCGCCGCCTGGGGCGCCGAACCGCCGCGGGTGCTGCGCGCGGGTGGACTGTCGGTGCGCGACCTGCGCTCCACCCAGGACGTGCTCGACGTCGACGCCGACCGCACGGCGTTCGTCGTCGAGGTGGCCCACGCCGCGGGGCTCGTCGCCGACGACGGCGAGGTCGTGCCGGTGTGGGCTCCCACCTCCGAGATCGACGACTGGAGCAGCGCCGAGTCCGGTCACCGCTGGGCCACGCTCGCCCTGGCCTGGTTCGCCTCGACCCGGGCGCCGCACCTCGTCGGCGGGCGCGCGTCGGGCAGTGGCACGGTCAACGCTCTCGGCCCGGACGTGCAGTGGCCGGCGATCCGGGCCGTGCGGCGCGACGTGCTGCGCGAGCTCGCCTCGCTCGAGCAGGGGCAGGCCGCCGACGCCGAGTCGCTGCGGGCCCGTCTGGCCTGGCGCCGGCCGAACCGGCCCTCGGCCGTGCTCGGCGAGGCCGTCGACGCGGTGCTGCGCGAGGCCGAGTGGCTCGGTGTCATCGGGCGTGGGGCTCTGTCGCCGGCCGGGCGCATCCTCGTCGACGACGCCCCGGGCGAGGGTGAGGACCGGGTCGCCGCCGTGGCCGCCGCGATGTCGCCACACCTGCCCGCACCCGTCGACCACGTGCTCGTCCAGGCCGACCTCACCGCCGTCGCCCCGGGGCCGCTCGTCGGCGGCCTCGGCTCGTTCATGCGGCTCTCGGCCGACGTGGAGTCGCGCGGCGGCGCCACCGTGTACCGGTTCACGCCCGAGTCGGTGCGCCGGGCCCTCGATGCCGGCTGGACCGCCGCCGAGTTCCTCGACACGGTGCGCCGCTCGAGCCGCACGCCGGTGCCGCAGCCGCTCGAGTACCTGGTCACCGACGTCGCACGCCGCCACGGACAGACCCGCATCGGCGGCGCGGCCGCCTACGTGCGCTCCGACGACGAGTCGGTCCTCGACACGATGCTCGCCTCGCGCGACCTCGCTCCCCTGCAGCTGCGGCGCCTCGCGCCCACGGTGCTCGTCTCGACGGCCAACCCGCGCACCCTCGTCGAGCTGCTCCGCGACAACGGTTTCGCTCCGGTCCACGAAGGGTCCGACGGCACCGTCGTGCACGCCGAGACGCCGAAGCGTCGGGCGGGGTCACGGCGTCGGGGACCCGGGCCGGCCGTGTCGCCCGTCGACCGCGACTTCACCCGCTCCCTCGTGTCGGGGCTGCGCGTCGCCGAGGCCACCGCGGTGCAGCGCCGCGCCGACGAGGAGGCCCGCCCGGGCCCGCGCCTGGAGGCGATGGACCCGGTCGTCACGCTGTCGCTGCTGCGCGACGCCGTCGCCGACCGGCACGGCGTCTGGATCGGCTACTCCGACGGCCACGGCACCACCACGCGTCATCTCATCCACCCGCAGCGGGTCGAGGGTGGGCGCGTCCGAGCCACCGACGAGTCGGGCCACGAGAAGTCGTGGTCGGTGCACCGCATCACCGGCGCCAGCCTCGAGGCCTGAGCAGGCTTGGCGCGCAACGGAGCTCGCGACGCCAACCGGCCGGCGTACGTCCTGCACGACCACCGTAAGCCGCGGCCACACTTCGACCTGCGGCTCGAGGAGAGCGGCGTGCTGCGCTCGTGGGCCGTGCCGAAGGGTCTGCCCACGTCGAGCCGGCACGACCGGCTGGCCGTGGCGGTGGACGACCACGCGATGGACCACCTCGACTACACGGACGCCGACAAGTCCGTCGCCGACACCGGGTGGTGGCAGGAGGAGTCGCGCGACGACCACCGGATCGTCTTCGTGCTGCACGGTCGGGGTCCGGCGCGGCGGTACGCGCTGATCCGCACCGACCGCGACTGGCTGCTCCACCTGACCAAGGACCAGCCGGGCGCGTGACCCGGAGCTCGTCAGGCGCCGGCCAGGGCCCGCACGACGTTGCTCGGGCTGGGGCGGCCGAGCTCCCCGGCCATCCAGGCCGAGGTCTCGACGAGCGCGTCGAGGTCGACACCGGTCTCGACGCCGGCGCCGTGGAGGGCCCACACGAGGTCCTCGGTGGCGAGGTTGCCCGTGGCCGACTTCGCGTACGGGCAGCCGCCGAGACCGCCGGCCGACGCGTCGACGACAGACACGCCGTCGCGCAGGGCGGCCATGGTGTTGGCGAGCGCCTGGCCGTACGTGTCGTGGAAGTGCACGGCGACGCGGTCGGCACCGATCCCCCTGCGGGACAAGGCTTCCAGCAGGCGGTGCACGTGACCGGTCGTGCCGACGCCGATGGTGTCGCCGAGGCTCAGCTCGTGGCAGCCGAGGTCCATGAGCCGTTCGGCGGTGTCGACGACCTGCTCGATCGGCACCGGCCCCTCCCACGGGTCGCCGAAGCACATCGAGACGTAGGCGCGCACCCACATGCCGTCGGCGAGCGCTCGCTTCACGACCGGCTCGAACATCGCGTACTGCTCGGCGACGGAGCGGTTGAGGTTCTTCCGCGCGAAGGTCTCGGTGGCCGAGCCGAAGATGGCGATGGCCGTGAGGCCCAGCTCCTCGGCGCGGTCGAGGCCACGCTCGTTCGGCACGAGGGCGGGGCGCCGACGCCCGAGGCCGTCGGCACCGAGGGCGCCGAGCACCTCCTCGGCGTCGCCCATCTGCGGCACCCATTTCGCCGGCACGAACGACGTCGTCTCGATGGTGCCGAGCCCCGCGGCCTCGAGACGCCGGATGAACTCGACCTTCGTCGCGGCCGGCACGACGGTCTTCTCGTTCTGGAGGCCGTCGCGCGGCCCGACCTCGTAGATCGTCACCTGGGGCGGCAGCCCCGTCGCCGCCTCGACCTGTGGGGATCGCATGCGCCCATACTGTCACCACGGCATCCGAGGCCCCTCGCCGTCGGTTCGATGTATCCGCGCGGCTCAGGGGCCGCCGGAATACATCGAACCGAGAGCTGGGTTGAGCACTGACGATGAATGACGGACCCCTGATCGTCCAGAGCGACAAGACGCTCCTCCTCGAGGTCGACCACCCGAACGCCGAGGCCGCACGTCGGGCCATCGCGCCCTTCGCCGAGCTCGAACGAGCCCCCGAGCACGTGCACACGTACCGCATCACCCCGCTCGGGCTGTGGAACGCCCGTGCGGCCGGGCACGACGCCGAGCAGGTCGTCGACGCCCTCATGACGCACAGCCGCTACGCCGTACCGAACGCGCTGCTCGTCGACGTCGCCGACACGATGGACCGCTACGGACGCCTCACCCTCGAGAAGGAGGGCTTCGCCGACGCGCCCGAGGGCACGCGTCTCGTGCTGCGCACCAGCGACCGCCCGGTGCTCGAGGAGGTGCTGCGGCACAAGAAGATCAAGCCGCTGACCGGCGAGCGCATCGACGACCTCGCGGTCACGGTCCACCCGAGCGAGCGCGGCACCCTCAAGCAGGAGCTGCTCAAGGTCGGCTGGCCGGCCGAGGACCTCGCCGGCTACGTCGACGGCGAGGCCCACCCCATCGACCTGCGCCAGGACGGCTGGTCGCTGCGGCCCTACCAGCAGCACGCCGTCGACGGCTTCTGGCACGGCGGCTCGGGCGTCGTCGTGCTGCCCTGCGGCGCCGGCAAGACGCTCGTCGGCGCCGGCGCGATGGCCGCCGCGAAGGCCACGACGCTCATCCTCGTGACGAACACCGTCAGTGCCCGGCAGTGGAAGGACGAGCTGCTGCGCCGGACAAGCCTCACCGAGGACGAGATCGGCGAGTACTCCGGCGCCCGCAAGGAGATCCGCCCCGTCACCATCGCCACCTACCAGGTGCTGACGACCCGCCGGAAGGGCACCTACACCCACCTCGACCTGCTCGACGCCCGCGACTGGGGCCTCGTCGTCTACGACGAGGTGCACCTGCTGCCGGCCCCGATCTTCCGGATGACCGCCGACCTGCAGGCGCGGCGTCGCCTGGGCCTGACCGCCACCCTCGTGCGCGAGGACGGCCGCGAGGCCGACGTCTTCAGCCTCATCGGCCCGAAGCGCTTCGACGCTCCGTGGAAGGACATCGAGGCGCAGGGGTACATCGCGCCGGCCGACTGCGTCGAGGTGCGCATCACGCTGCCCGAGGGCCAGCGCCTCGCCTACGCGACGAGCGAGCCCGAGGACCGCTACCGGCTCGCGTCGTGCACCGACGCCAAGCTGTCGGTCGTCGAGACGCTGGCGAAGAAGCACGCCGGCGAGCCGACCCTCGTCATCGGCCAGTACCTCGACCAGCTGCACGAGGTGGCCGAGCGGCTCGGCGCCGACGTCATCACCGGCGAGACGACGGTCAAGGAGCGCCAGCGGCTCTACGACGCGTTCCGCACCGGCGAGATCAGCACCCTCGTCGTGAGCAAGGTCGCCAACTTCTCCATCGACCTGCCCGAGGCGAGCGTCGCGATCCAGGTCAGCGGCACGTTCGGCTCGCGCCAGGAGGAGGCCCAGCGCCTTGGGCGCGTGCTGCGGCCCAAGGGCGACGGTCGCACGGCGCACTTCTACACCGTCGTCTCGCGCGACACCGTGGACGCCGACTTCGCCGCCCACCGTCAGCGCTTCCTCGCCGAGCAGGGCTACGCCTACCGGATCGTCGACGCCGACGACCTCTGACGCGTCCCGCCCGGCACGTCACGCCTGACGCGTCGTGCGCGACGTGCCAGTCGTGACGTGTCAGGCGCGGCGACCGGGCAGGGGCGGGGCCCCGTCCGTCTTTCGGACGAGGCCCCTGGGGAAGCCGGCACCCGGGGGTGCCGGGGTGGTCCGCGGACCGGTGCCCGCCCCGTGAGCCGGGCCGCGGACCGACGCGGTCAGTCAGCGGCGGTGGCGGTCACCGGAGTGGTGGCTCGAGCCGTCTCGGGACCCGCTCCACGACGCGTACCGGGCACCGTCGCGTGACCCGTCCCGCGAGCCGTCGCGCGTGCCGTCGTGCGTCCCGTCGCGGTCGCCGTCACAGCGGCCGTCACGGCCGTCACGCCCGTCACGCCCGTCGCGGCTCCAGCTGTGCCAGAAGACGCGGTCGCGCCGCGCGTCGGCCAGGGCGCGTACGACGCCCTCCTTCGTCGTCTGGGACTGCACCTTCGTGCGGAGGTCGGCCAGGGCCGTGCTGGCCTTCTCGAGGCGGGCGGCCGCACGGGCCTTCTGCTCGGCCGTGAGCCGGTCGCTCGCCTGGATCTTCTCGGCGAGCGCCACGACTCGGGCAGCCTGCCGGTCGATCGCGGCCGTGACGCGGGCCTTCAGCTCGTCGAGCGTGAGGCTCGCGAAGCCGGTCCCGTCGCCGGTGTGGGCCGGCGCCAGGGCGTGGACGGCGGGTGGGCTCGCCGTGACCGGCATCGCGCCCGCCGTGGTGGCGGTGACGACGCCCGACGTGGCGAGAAGGGCCGCCGCAGTGACTGCGACGCGGACCGTGGTGCTCTTCGACAACTCGACCAGCTCCTTTGCAAAACCCCCGTGGTGTTGCTTCGGACCCACCTCAGTCTGCCCGAAATGTCCGATTGCGCCACCTGAGAGGACCAGCCCGTCCAGCAGGTTCACAGCAAACATGCAGCAATTTACCCAGCGAACTCCCAGCCGACATGCTGAGACTGTTGACGTGGACACCCAGACCGCCCCGGCCCCAGAGGCCAGACTGCTCATCGTCGAGGACGAGCCGAACATCCGTGAGCTGCTCGCGACCTCCCTGCGCTTCGCCGGCTTCGAGGTCGAGACCGCCGCCGACGGCACGAGCGCCCTCGCCATGGCCGAGGAGACCGAGCCCGACCTCGTCGTCCTCGACGTCATGCTCCCCGACGTCGACGGCTTCGAGGTGACCCGCCGCCTGCGCGACCGCGGCCGCCAGCAGCCGATCGTCTTCGTCACGGCCCGCGACGCCACCGGCGACAAGATCCAGGGGCTCACGGTCGGCGGCGACGACTACGTCACCAAGCCGTTCAGCCTCGAGGAGGTCATCGCCCGCATCCGGGCCGTGCTGCGCCGGACGCGTGGGGCGATCGACGAGTCGGCGACGCTGCGCTTCCACGACCTCGAGCTCAACGAGGACTCCCACGAGGTGCGTCGCGGCGGGCGCGTCATCGACCTGTCCCCCACCGAGTTCAAGCTGCTGCGCTACCTGCTGCTCAACCCGAACCGGGTGCTGTCCAAGCTGCAGATCCTCGACCACGTCTGGGACTACGACTTCCGCGGCGAGTCAGGCATCGTGGAGTCGTACATCTCCTACCTGCGGCGCAAGATCGATGCCGACGGGCCTTCGCTCATCCACACGAAGCGCGGCGTGGGCTACGTCCTTCGCGTGCCGCCCGAGACGACGAGCTGACCCGAGCCGATCCACCTGACGGAGCCTGCATGATCCCCGAGCCGGCCACCGGAGCGCCCGAACGCCCGGCGCGTCCGACCCGTGGGCGTCGCCGCGCCTTCGGGCGCCTGCGCGCCCTCCCTCTTCGCTGGCGCCTGCTCGGCGTCGCGCTCGGCCTCATCCTCGTCGCGCTGTCGATCGTCACGCTCGTCGTGAGCGCCCTGCTGCGCCAGTACCTCATCGGGCAGTCCGACCAGGAGCTCTCGGTCTACGCCGACAGCATCGCCCGCTACCAGGCCCAGGACCTCGTCCAGGGCAAGCCCGTCCTGCCGAGCGGGTTCACGCTGCGGATCATGCCGGTGGGCTCTTCCGAGACGATCAACCTCAACGAGGCGGCCACCGAGCCCGGCGACTCCCCGGCCCTGCCGCACCTCGGCCCCGAGGACCCGTACGTCGAGACCGGGGCGTCCTTCCAGGTGGCCTCGACAGGGGGCGGCAGCAGCTGGCTGGCGATGGCCCGGCCGACCGCCGACGACAAGGCGGCCTTCATCGTCGCGCTGCCGCTGCGCGGCCTGGAGAGCACCGTGCAGCAGTTCATCTGGTACGCCGTGGCGATCGGCGTCATCGTGCTGCTCGTCTGTGCCGCGCTCGGCTGGTACCTCGTCGGCCGCACCTTCCGGCCACTGACCCGCATCGAGGACACCGCCGCCCAGATCGCTGGCGGCGACCTCACCCGACGCGTCGCCGTGCCCGACACCGAGGACGAGGTGGCCTCCCTGTCGCGCTCGCTCAACGCGATGCTCGGGCGCATCGAGCAGAGCTTCGCCGTCCGCGAGGCCAACGAGGCCAAGATGCGGCGGTTCATCGCGGACGCCTCGCACGAGCTGCGCACCCCGCTCGCCGCGGTCGGTGGGTACGCGGAGCTCTACCGCCAGGGCGCCCTGCCCACCGCCGAGGCCGTGACCGGCGCCATGGGTCGGATCGAGAGCGAGAGCGGGCGCATGAGCGGCCTCGTCGAGGACCTGCTCACCCTCGCCCGGCTCGACGGCGAGCGCCCGCTCGAGATCCAGACCGTCGACCTCGCCGTCCTCGCCGCCGACGCCGCCCAGGACGCCCGCACCATCGCTCCCGACCGGCACGTCATCGCCACCGGCATCCACGGCCCGATCGGCCCGACCGAGCTCGAGGCCGACGAGCGACAGCTGCGCCAGGTGGTCACCAACCTCGTGACGAACGCCCGGATCCACACGCCGCCCGGGACGCCTGTCGAGATCCTCGTAGGACGCGTCGACCCGGCCCACGTCGCCCTCCATGTGCGCGACCACGGGCCCGGCATCCCGGCCGAGGCACGGGCCAACGTCTTCGAGCGGTTCTACCGCGCCGACACCTCCCGCAGCCGCGGCAAGGGCGGCGGCAACGGCCTCGGCCTCGCCATCGTCGAGGCCATCGTCGAGGCGCACCGCGGATCGGTCCGCGTCGACGAGACCCCCGGCGGCGGTGCGACATTCGTCGTCGAGCTGCCGGTCCACGCGGTCCGGCACGATCGCACAGCCGATTCCTAGGAAGGCCACAACGGCGTCAAAAGCTCCCCCGGTGTCATGGATACAAGGCAACCAGACGAGGAGGAGCCATGACCCTGGCACCTGACAACACCCAGCGGATCCCGCAAGGCGGCGACTACTACAGCCAGTCCGCGCCGCCGCCCCCGCCCGCGTTCGGGCAGGGCCAGCAGACGCCTCCGCCGCCCCCGCCGCGCAAGGACCGCCGGGTCGGCCAGACGGCCGTCACCGCCCTCCTCGCCGCGGTTCTCGCGAGCGGCGGCACGTACGCGGTGATGCAGCTGAACGGCCAGGACACGGCGACGCCGACGACGTCCTCCTCCGCGAGCACGACGCAGGGCTCCACCCAGGGTTCCTCGCCCACCGTCATCCAGGGCAACGCCTCGAGCCCCGACTGGACCGCAGTGGCCAAGGCCGCCTCCCCGAGCGTCGTCAGCATCGACGTGACGACGCAGCAGGGTGAGGCCGCCGGCTCCGGCGTCATCTTCGACAAGGCCGGCCACATCCTCACGAACAACCACGTCGTGGGCGACGCGTCGGGCGGGCAGGGCCAGATCACCGTGACCCTCTCCGACGGGCGCACCTACGGCGCGACGATCGTGGGCACCGACCCCTCGACGGACCTCGCCGTCATCAAGCTCAGCTCGGTCCCGAGCGACATCACCCCGATCACCCTCGGCGACTCCGAGGCGCTCAAGGTCGGCGACCCGGTCATGGCCGTGGGCAACCCGCTAGGCCTGTCCGGGACCGTCACCACCGGCATCGTGTCGGCGCTCAACCGCCCGGTCAGCACCAGCACCGCGGACCAGAACCAGAACCAGTCGCCGTTCGGCCAGCAGCAGCAGGGCAGCACCGGCAACGAGGTCGTCACCAACGCGATCCAGACCTCCGCGGCGATCAACCCCGGCAACTCCGGTGGCGCCCTCGTCAACTCCAAGGGCGAGCTCGTCGGCATCAACAGCTCCATCGCGTCGCTGAGCCAGGGCTCCTCCGGCCAGAGCGGCAACATCGGCATCGGCTTCGCCATACCGGTCAAGGAGGCCAAGGCCATCGCCGAGCAGCTCATCAAGAGCGGCAAGGCCGAGCACGCCTTCCTCGGTGTCACGCTGCGCGACACGACCGTCACCGACGGCTCGGCCAAGCGCGCCGGCGCCCAGGTCGCCTCGGTCCAGAGCGGGACGCCGGCGGCCAACGCCGGCCTGAAGAACGGCGACGTCGTCATCGCCGCCGACGGCCAGCGCATCGACTCGGCCACGGCGCTCGTCGCCCAGATCCGCGAGATGACGGCCGGCGACAAGACGACCCTGACGGTCATCCGCGGCGGCCAGCGGCAGGACGTCCCGGTGACCCTGGCCGTCAAGCCCGGCGCCACGGGCTGACATCGACGCGGCGGTGGCCCGATGCTCCCCGGGCCGCCGCCGACACAGCTCCGACCGCGCCGCGCTCCGAACCCTGACCGGAGCCGGCGCGGGCGGACCATGCTCCCGGGGTGGGAGTGACGGGGTGGCACCCAAGCGCGGTGGGTGCCACCCCTGTTGCGTGCCCGAGCGACGATTCGGGGGGCGCCCGGCCCGACGCGTACCCTTGCGCGGTGAGTGAGACCGAGAACGAGCTGGACCCCGCCGCCGTCGTGCGCCTCGACCCCGAGGACGTCGCCACGGCCGTGCGGGTCCTTGGCCTCGCCCCCTCGCTCGACATCGACGACCCCGACTTCGAGACCCTCAAGCGCGCCGCGTCGCTGATGTACAAGCGGCTCAAGAAGGACCGCCGCAACGCGAAGACGTGGGCCGAGCGCAAGGCCGACCGGCAGGTCATCGAGTCGACGGCCACCGGCTCGCCGATGCGGATCGACGACGAGACCAAGGGAATTCCCTTGGTGTCCAACGCCACCGGCGCCTACGCGGGTGAGCTGGTCAACCCCCGCGGCTGCTACATCTGCAAGCGCGACTACACGCTCGTCGACGCGTTCTACCACTGGCTCTGCCCCGAGTGCGCGGCCTTCAGCCACGCCAAGCGCGACCAGCGCACCGACCTCTCCGGCAAGCGCGCCCTGCTCACGGGCGGCCGGGCCAAGATCGGCATGTACATCGCGCTGCGGCTGCTGCGCGACGGCGCGCACACGACGATCACGACGCGCTTCCCCAAGGACGCGATGCGCCGGTTCTCCTCGATGGAGGACTCCGGCGACTGGATCCACCGGCTCAAGATCGTCGGCATCGACCTGCGCGACCCGACCCAGGTCGTCGCCCTCGCCGACGAGGTGTCCTCGGCCGGTCCGCTCGACATCCTCGTCAACAACGCGGCCCAGACGGTGCGCCGCTCCCCCGGCGCGTACAGCAACCTCGTCGAGCTCGAGGGTGCTCCGCTGCCCGACGGCGCGGCGCTGCCGGAGATGGTGACCTTCGACCGGATCAGCGAGGCGCACCCGGCCTCGATCGCCGGCGCGCTCCGGGGCCACGCCGTCGCCCACCACGACGGCGAGTCGGTCGAGCACGCGCTCGCCGCCCAGACGGCCGCGTCGATGACCGCCCTGGCGCTCACGGCCGGCCACGCGAGCCTCGAGGCGCACCGCGCCGGCACCGCCGTCGACGCCGGCGGCCTGCTGCCCGACCTCCAGCGCAACAACTCGTGGACGCAAAAGGTCGAGGAGGTCGACCCGCTCGAGCTTCTCGAGGTGCAGCTGTGCAACTCGACCGCGCCGTTCATCCTCGTCTCGCGGCTGCGCCCGGCGATGCGCGCGGCGGTCGCGGCCGGGGCCCGACGCGCCTACGTCGTCAACGTGTCGGCGATGGAGGGCCAGTTCTCCCGCCGGTACAAGGGGCCGGGCCACCCGCACACGAACATGGCCAAGGCAGCCCTCAACATGATGACCCGCACGAGCGCCGGCGAGATGTTCGAGACCGACCGCATCCTCATGACGGCAGTCGACACCGGCTGGATCACCGACGAGCGGCCGCACGACGAGAAGCTGCGCATCGCCGCCGAGGGCTGGCACGCGCCCCTCGACCTCGTCGACGGTGCGGCACGCGTCTATGACCCGATCGTGCGCGGCGAGGCCGGCGAGGACCTCTACGGCTGCTTCGTCAAGGACTACGAGTCCAGCCCCTGGTGACGGTCTCAGGCGTAGCCTCGCGAGCATGATCACCGCCGTGCACAACCTCGTGTACTCCGACGACGCCGCCGCGACCCGCGCCTTCTTCCGTGACGTCCTGCAGTGGGGGTACGTCACCGATGCCGGCACGAGCCCCGACGCCACCGGCGCCGACGCGTGGCTCATCTTCGGGACCGGCCCGAGCGAGCTCGGCGTCCACCCGACCCGAGGCCCCGAGGGGTCGGACTGGAGCGCGCCACGGCACCACGCCATCTCCCTCATGTGCGACGACCTCGCGGCGACGATGGCCGACCTCGCCTCTCGCGGGGCGCAGTTCACGACCGAGCCGGCCGACCACCGCTACGGCCTCGTCGTCATGATGGCCGTGCCGGGCGCCGACGACATCCAGCTGTACGAGCCGCGCCACACCACGGCCTACGACCGCTGAGCCCACCAGGAGCCTTCGAGCGCTCAACCGTTCGATCCGGTCAGGTGAGGGGCTTGGCGTACCAGACCTCGGCGTACGGGTCGTCGACGGTGAAGCAGGGCACCTCGTCGTAGCCGTGCCGGGCGTAGAGAGCGCGGGCCTCGACGAGGTCCAGACGCGTGTCGAGACGGATCGTCGTCGCGCCGAGCGCCCGCGCCGCGTCCTCGGCGGCCGCGAGCAGCCGTGGGGCCAGGCCGGTTCCGCGCCCCTCGGGCCGCACGAACATCCGCTTCAGCTCGCTCACCCGCCCCTCCCCCACGCCGGTCGGCGCGGGGTCCACGAGCCGCACGCCGACGCAGCCGCCGAGGTGACCTGACGCGTCTCGGGCCACGACGAAAGCACCCGTCGGCGCAGCGAGGTCGTCGCAGGGCATCCCCTGCCACGCCTCCTCGATCTCCTCGGGGGTCGACCGGCGCCCCTCGTGCAGGAGGAACCACCGGTCGGCGACGTCGACGAGGTAGTCGCGCAGGATCTCGAGCGAGACGTCGGCGCCGACGTCGGCCAGCTCGACCGACCAGCCGACGTGCGGCCCGACGTGCGGCTCGGCGAGGTTCACGCGAGGTTCACGCGAGGTTCACGCGACGACGCCGAAGGTGATCCGTGACTCGAGGGCCTCACGCAGCTCGGCGTCGGCGTCGACGAGTGAGCGTCGCACCGCCGGCGTCAGGTCGTGGCGTCCGAGGGCGTCCGCGCTGAGGCGGGCGGTGTCCTCGGCGAAGACCTTCGGGAAGGCGACGAGCACGACCCGCGACAAGGCGTCCTCGCCGACCCATCCCGACATCGCCGGCACGTCGGAGAAGTACCGCGGCACGTAGTCGGTGACGAGGGCGTCGTCGGGCGCCATCCAGAACCCGCGAGCCAGGTGCACCATCTCGTAGTTGGAGCGACCGCGCCGCCCGGTCAGCTGGTCCCAGGCCCAGGCCTTGTCGTCGGCCGCCGGCAGCGACGCCCGGCACATGAGCGCGTTGAGCGCGCCCTGGAGCGTGTCGTCCTTGGCCCGGAACGCCTCGACGCCAGGGACGTCGAGCAGCCCTCGAGAGGCGAGGTTGCGCACGACGATCCAGCGGAAGTCGCCGTCGTCGGACAGGCCCTCGGGCAGCTGGCTGCCGTCAGCCCAGGCACGCAGCAGCGACTCGTCCTCGCTCGTGCCGGCGAGCAGCCGGGCGGCGGCCAGCGACTCGGTCGACCCGGCCGGGGCCCGGTCCAGCAGGGAGGCCGCGGCCGCGGCGAGTCGCGCCACCGCGGCGGCCTGGGCCGGGCGCGGCACGAAGAACGGCACGATGCGGTGCTCGGCGTAGGCCGCCATCCGGGTCAGGATCGAGGAGTTGGTCTCGTGCGGCCACGCGGCGTCGAAGACGTCGAGGAAGGCGTCGGGGGCGACTGACGCGCCGTGCACGCCGTCGACGAGGGCCGACCAGACGACCGCACGGGCCTGGGGGTCGGGCACCTGGGCCAGCTGCTCCGGCAGGGCCGCAACCGTTGCGTCGGACAGGAGCACGCGCGCCCACGTGAGGTCGGACGCGTTGGGCACGAGCACGGCGGGGACGGCGGCGCCGACGAGCGCGTCGAGCGGCGTCCGGTCGGTGGTGACCGTGGTCGAGACGCGGCCGACCTCGCGACCGTCGGTCCAGCCCGCGACGTCGAAGGCGTGCGGCCGGTCGGCCGGGTGCGCGGAGGGGGCCTGTCGGGCAACCGAGGCGCTCTGCACGACACCGCCCTGCTCGTCGACCTCCACGGAGATGGTGTCGCGGTCGGCGGTGAGCAGCCAGCCCTTCGACCATGCGGTGAGATCCTTGCCGCTCGCCCGCTCGATGGCGCCGAGGAAGTCGGAGAGGGTGCCGTTGCCGTACGACGTGTCGGTCAGGTAGGTGCGCACGCCCGCGATGAAGGCGTCGTCGCCGACGTAGGCGATGAGCTGGCGCAGCGCGGCGGCGCCCTTCGCGTAGGAGATGCCGTCGAAGTTCTGCAGGGCGCTCTGGGCGTCGAGGGCCTCGACGCCGGCCACGGGGTGGGTCGACGGCGAGCGCTCGGCCCCGTAGCCCCACACCTTGCGCACGATCGAGGAGTCGACCCAGGCGTCGGTGTACTCGGTGGCGTCGACGAGGCAGCGGTGGGACATGTACTCGGCGAACGACTCGTTGAGCCAGAGGTCGTCCCACCACTTCATCGTCACGAGGTCGCCGAACCACATGTGCGACATCTCGTGGCTGACGGTGTTGGCGCGCGTCAGCAGCTCGTCGCGCGTCGCAGCCCCGCGGTAGAGGTACTGGTCGCGGAAGGTGACGCAGCCCGGGTTCTCCATCGCACCCGCGTTGAACTCGGGCACGAAGACCTGGTGGTACTCCCCGAACGGGTACCGGATGCCGAAGAGGCCGTGGAAGTAGTCGAAGGAGCGACGCGTGACGTCGAGGATCTCCGGGGCGTGGCGCTCGAGCGGCTCCTTGAGGGAGGCTCGGGCGTGCACGCCGAGCGGGATGCCGTCGTGCTCGGCCAGGACGGACACGTACGGCCCGGCGCAGACCGTCACGAAGTAGGTGGCGAGGGGCCGCGTCGTGGCCAGCACCCAGGTGCCCGGCTCGACCTGCTCGGCGGCGCCGTTGCCGATGACGACCCACTCGCGCGGGGCGCGGACCGTGAGGTCGTAGGGCGCCTTGAGGTCTGGCTGGTCGAAGCAGGCGTAGACGCTCGGGGCGGCGTCGAGGAAGAGGTGGCCGTAGACGTAGTCGAGCCCGTCGGCCGGGTCGGTGGCCCGGTGCAGGCCCTGGCCGTCGTGGCTGTACTCCATCGTCGCGACGACGACGAGCTCATTGTCGGCGGCGAGCCCCGGGAGCTCGAGCCGGCCGTCGACGACCGCTGCCGGGTCCAGCGCCGCACCGTTGAGGGTCGCGGACTCGACCGAGCGCGCCTTGACGTCGACCCACGAGCTCTCGCCGGGCGCCCCCGCGGTGAAGCGCACCGTCGAGCGGGAGCCGAACGCGTCGGGCCCCTGGTCGAGGTCGAGGTCGACCGTGTAGGAGGTGACGGTGAGCAGCGAGGATCGCTCGCGGGCTTCGGCCAGGGTGAGACTGCGCATGGGAGCGAGCCTGCCAGATGGGGCGGCCCGCCGTCGCCGGGATACCCCGTCAGTGCTGGAGCGGGCCGCCCGCCATCTGCTCGAGGCGCGCGATGCGGCGGTCCATCGGCGGGTGGGTGGAGAGGAACCGGGTGACGTCCTGGGCCCGGAACGGGTTGGCGATCATCATGTGGCTCGCGTTGACGATGTCCTGCTGCGGGGGCAGCGGAGCGCGGGCGACGCCGGTCTCGAGCTTGCGCAGGGCCGAGGCGAGGGCGAGCGGGTCGCCGGTCAGCGCGGCGCCGTCCTCGTCGGCGTCGAACTCGCGGGTGCGGCTGATGGCCATCTGGATGAGGACGGCGGCGAGCGGGGCGAGCAGGCTCATGACGAGCAGCGCGAACGGGTTGGGCCGGTCGTCGTCGTTGCCGCCGCCGCCGAACATGCTCGTGAACATCAGCATCTGGCCGATGGAGGTGATGACACCGGCGACCGCCGCCGCGACCGAGCTGGTGAGGATGTCGCGGTTGTACACGTGCATGAGCTCGTGGCCGAGGACGCCGCGCAGCTCGCGCTCGTCGAGCAGCTGCAGGATGCCCTCGGTGCAGCAGACCGCGGCGTTCTTGGGGTTGCGGCCCGTGGCGAAGGCGTTGGGCGCCTGGGTCGGGGAGATGTACAGGCGCGGCATCGGCTTGCCCGCTCGCGTCGAGAGCTCGCGGACGATGCGGTACATCGCCGGGGCCTGCGCCTCGGACACCGGGTAGGCGTGCATGGCGCGGATGGCCAGCTTGTCGGAGTTCCAGTAGCCGTAGAACGTCGTCGCGACGCCGATGAGCGCGAAGACCCAGATGTAGCGGCCGCCGGCGACGAAGGCGCCGATCCCGAGCAACAGGGCCCAGATGCCGCCGAAGAGGGCGGCGGTCTTGAGCCCGTTGAAGTGGTTGTGCATGTCGGGTCAACGCGCGGAGCACGGGCGCGGTTCCCCCGGCTGGGCGTTCGCTGGGAGCCGGGAGTGACGGACACCACAGCAGATGACCATTCAACTACTACATGTCGTACTACGCGTCGTAGTAGTTTCGCAGTGTCAGGAACCGACCCGGGGACACCACCCCGATCCTCACACCAGGAGGCGCAATCATGCGCAAGACGCTCGACAGGCTCATCTCGTGGACCGGCCTCATCGTGGCCGTCGTCCTGCTCGTCGCCGGAGGCTTGATGACCTACGCGAGCACCTTCATCGGCGACCAGGTCCAGCAGCAGCTGGTCCAGCAGGACATCACGATGCCGGCCGCGGCCGCGATCGCGAAGATGGCTCCGGCCGACAAGGCCGCCCTCGAGCCGTGGGCCGACGGCCAGACCAAGATGACGACCGGTGAGCAGGCCAAGGCCTTCGCCGACCACTACATCCTCGTCCACATGAACGCCGCGTCGGACAACCGGACCTACGAGCAGGTGTCGGGCGAGTTCATGGCCCTGACCAAGGATGCCAACGCCGACCAGGCGAAGGTCGCCGAGCTCGGCCAGCTGCGCCAGACCCTCTTCATGGGCAACACCCTGCGTGGCCTGCTTCTCAACGCCTACGCCTTCGGCACCATGGGCACCGTCGCCGGTATCGCCGCCATCGTGGCCTTCGTGGGCGCCGGCCTGATCCTCGTGCTCAGCATCCTCGGTCTGCGGCACGCCAAGCGCGCCACCGACACCGTGACCCGGGCCCCGGCCGCTCGCGGCGAGGCCCTCGCCCTCAGCTGAGGACCGGCCGCACCGAACCCGACCCCGCCGCTTCGAGGAGCGGCGGGGTCGATCGCGCTCCGGCCTCCCGGCCACTCTCCCCGCTCCCCTCACCACCTGCTCCCACAGCGGGAGCAGCGCGTGAGGGAGCGACCCCCACCGCCCGGCACACCGCACCCCCTCACAGCCTCACCACCTGCTCCCACAGCGGGAGCAGGTGGTGAGTGAGCGGTGGGATCGCCCTTGTGCACAACCCCCTCGGGTGGACGCGAGGTGGCGCTCGGGCTGGGGACGAGGCCGGCGCCCGCGACCGCGGGTGCGCGAGGGTGGTCTCGCCACGATTCCTGGAGGGCCGATGACCGACGACGGGCCGGACGTCCCTGGCTACGTGCGACGCGTCCGTCGACTCGCCGACCTGAGCCAACGAGAGCTCGCGGCACAGCTGGGCCTCTCGCGGGCGCAGGTCGGGCGGATGGAGACGGGCGAGCGGGACGTCAGCGTCGGGACGATGTCGAGGATCCTGCTCCTGGCGGGGCTGCGACTCCAGGTCGTCGACGCGTCCGGCGGCGAGGTGCCGCCCGTGCCACGGGACGTGCTCCGCGACCATGCGGAGCGACACTTCCCGAGCCATCTCGACGTCGCCGGCCCGGCGGGCATGCCAGCGCACCGGGGCGCCAACCCACGCAAGGGCCGGCCTGACGCCAGGGGCTGGTTCACGCTGCGGGACCGCCGAGCCGAGGCCCGCGATCGATCAGGCACCCAGGTCGACCATCCGACGCCCGCCGGGATGCGTCGGGCGCGGATCGAGGGTCTCGCCCGCCGCCGGGCCGAGTGGCTCGAACGACACGGTCCCGAACCGGAGCCCGTGTGCGAGTGCCTCGATGCCTGCTTCGAGGAGCTTTGCCTCCCGACGTGCCCGTGCCAGTGCGAACCCGATCGGCGGCGCCAGACGCGTGGCCGAGCGTTGCCGGACGCAGGAGACGCGTGACGCGCTCGCCCTGGTCGCGGCGGCGACCGTGGACGGCCGCTGGTCAGCCGAGAAGGCGCAGCAGGACGTCCGGCTGGACGCTGACGACGACGAGCACCGCGGCGGCGAGCACGAGTCCGGCGACCGCGACGCGGCCACCGCGCCGTCGGGGGGCGCTCGCCGGTGTGGTCGGCGTGTCCGGGGACGACACGACCGGACGCAGCCAGCGCAGGTACACGGCCACCCCGAGCACGGCGTTGGCCGCCGCGATGCCGGCCAGCCACACCCAGCCCTCCGCGACGACGGGGCGCAGGGCGACCACCTTGCCGACGAGGCCGATGATGCCCGGCGGGAGGCCGGCGAGCGAGGTCAGGGCGAGGGCGAGGGCGCCGGCACGCCACGGGCTCCGGCGCCACAGGCCCTCGTAGCCGGCGAGGGTGCGACCGTCGGCCGGGCGCTCGCGGACGGTGACGGCCACGACGGCGAAGGCGACGAGCGTGGCGACGACGTAGGTGAGCAGGTAGGTCGCGCTCGCCCCGACACCGAGCGCCGAGATGCTGACCAGCGGCAGCACGACCCACCCGGCCTGCGCGACGGTCGACCACGCGAGCAGGCGCACGACGTCGTCCTGGCGCAGGGCCAGGACGTTGCCGACGGTCATGCTCAGCGCGGCGAGCAGGGCGATCGACAGCAGCGCCGGCGTGCCGAGCACCGACACGGCTCGCAGGACCACGAGGAGCGCAGCGAGGGCGGCGATCTTCGAGACCGTCGCGAGGAAGGTCGCGATCGGCAGCGGGGCACCGGCGTACGCAGTCGGCGTCCACGCGTGGAAGGGCACGAGCGACAGCTTGAACCCGACGCCGGCCAGCACGAGCACCGTCGCGAGCGACACGACGCCCGCCGAGACCGACGGGAAGACGACCGACGTCGGGGCGCCCGAGGCGGCCTCGAACGCCCCGCTCGTCGACAGGGCGGCGTCCGGCGTCAGGAACGGGCTGCCCGTCGCCGCGTACCAGAGGGCGACGCCGAGCGTCAGCAGCGCGAACGACACGAGCGACATGACGAGCAGCTGGGTGGCGCCCGCGACGGCCGAGCGTCGACCGGAGAGCGCCACGAGGACGACGACCGGCAGCGTCGCCAGCTCGAGCGCGACGAGCCACGTGCCGACGTCGCGGCTCGCGGCCACGACGACCGTCGCGGCGAGGGCCGCGAGCAGCAGCACGACCTGGACCGGCTCGGACGTCGGGCCGTGCGCACGGCGGCGCAGCGGGCGCGGCCAGGCGAGCGCCACGCACACCAGGGCGGCCACCCCGGCGACGAGCTGGAGCGCGCCGGTGAGGGCGTCGGCCTCCCAGAAGCACGACGCGGGCAGGCCCTGGACGGTCGGCAGGGCCGAGCCGGCCGGCGTCGCGAGGCACAGCGTGGATCGGATGTCGCCGGCCGCGAGACCGGGCACGGCGGCGACGGCGGTCCCGAGCGAGGCCGCCGCCGCGATCGCCCACGGGAGCCGCCGCAGGTTCGGCGCGACGAGGTCGGCGACGAGGACGAGCAGCGCCGCACCCAGCGGCACGAGCGCCGGCAGGAGGACCGCGAGGTCCAGGCTCAGCCCGTTCACGGCGCCACTCCTGTCCCGGTGATCAACCCGGAGGCGGCGGCATCGGACAGCGACAGCAGCAGGTGCGGCGCCACCCCCAGCACGACGATGACGACGACGAGCGCGAGCATGACGCCCCAGCGGACGCCACGGGTGTCGACGACGGCCTCGGCGGCCGGCCCGACGGCGGCCTCGCTGCCCTCCCCCGCCCACACGATGCGCGCGACGCGGAGCGAGTAGCCCGCCGCCAGCGCCAGACCGACCGCGCCGAGCAGGACGCAGACGCGCAGCAGGGTGACGGGCCGGCCCTCGGCCGGTGACCACGTGGCGTACAGGGCGAGGAACTCACCCCAGAAGCTGATGAGGCCGGGCAGCCCCAGGGCGCCGGCCAGCCCGACGACGAGCACGCCGCCGAGGCGAGGAGCCTTGTCGCGCAGCGCAGCCCGGGCCACCCGCAGATCGGCCGAGCCCCACCGCTCCTTGAGCTCGCCGACGACGAGGAACAGCAGCGCCGCCACGACGCCGTGCGCGATGTTCCCGAAGAGCGCTGCCTGCAGGCCGGTCTCGCTGCCCGAGGCGATCGCCAGCGCGACGAAGCCCATGTGCGCCACCGAGCTGTAGGCGATGAGGCGCTTGAGGTCGCGTTCGACGAGGCAGGCCAGGCCTCCCCAGAGGATGCCGACGACGCCGAGGACGGCGAGCAGCGGCGCGAGCGCGGCGATGCCGGCCGGAACCGTCGGCACGACGAGGCGCACGATCCCGTAGGTGCCCATCTTGAGCAGGACGGCCGCGAGGAGCACCGAGCCCGCCGTGGGGGCGATGGTGTGCGCGGACGGCAGCCAGGTGTGCAGCGGCCACAGCGGGACCTTGATGCCGAGGCCGAGCAGGAGGACCGCCGCGATGGCGATCTCGAGCGGCCGGGCCAGTCCCTCGCCGTGCCGGGCCGCGAGGACCGCGAGGTCGGACGTGCCCTGGTGGTGCACGAGGAAGAGGATCCCGACGAGCATGAGCGTCGAGCCGAGGACCGTGAACAGCACGAACCGGCCCGCGGCGTCGGCCCGCGCCTCGTCGGGCACGTGGTCGTCGCCGAACCGGCGGATCAGCACCCACATCGGCACGAGCACGACCTCGAAGGCGATGAAGAAGAGGATGGCGTCGCGGGCCAGGAACGTGCCGAGGGCGCCGGTCTCGACGAGGAGGATGCAGCCGAGGAACGTCGAGCCCGTGCCGCCCTTGGGGATCGGGCCGGACAGCGCGTGGGCGACGACCCCGACGGTGAGCAGGGCCGTGAGGAGCACGAGCGCGGCCGAGACCCCGTCGACCCCGAAGTGCCAGCGCACCCCGAGCGAGCGGATCCACGGCGCGTCGACCTCGGCCCGGGTGGCCACGACGACGACGGCGAGGACGGCCGTGACGACGGACGCCCCGAGGGCGATCCGGCGCTCGGCCCGGGACTCGCCGGGGATGGCGACGAGGGCGATGGCCGCGAGCAGCGGCACGAGGAGCATCACGGTCAGCGCCATGCGGCCACCCCCAGGACGGCGACGGCGACGGCGCCGACGAGCAGAGCGACGAGGGCGGCAGACGGCACGCCGCGATGCGCGCGGTCACCGAGACGCCCGAGCCCTCGCACGACCACGGCGGCGGCCCGCGGGTAGGCGTCGACGACATCGCGGTCGAGGGCCACGACGACGCGGGCGGTGGCGGTGACGGCTCGCCCGACCCCGACGTAGGCGGTGTCGATGCCGAAGCCGCGGACGGCCCGGTCGCGCAGGCCGGCCGGGACCCGCTCGGCGACGTCGACGCGACCGTTTCCGCTCAGCGACCAGACCGCGAACGCGGCCCCGACGACGAGGAGCACGGACAGCAGCGCGCTGAGCAGGCCCACGTGGATCCCCCCGCGCAGACCGGTGAGGAAGAGCGTGCCGACGACGCAGAGCGCCGCGAGGACCGAGACGACGAGGGCCGCGGACAGGGTGATCGGGGCGTGCCCGTGGGCATGGACGCGCTCGACCTCGGCGTCGTCGGCGCTGTCGGCGGCGGTCACGACGGCGACGTCCTCCTCCGCGAAGACCACCTCGTCCGCCTCGGGGCCGTCGAGGATCTCGTCGGCCTCCGGGGCCTCGACGACCTCCTCGGCCAGCGGGGTGTCGAGGAGCAGCCAGGCGCGGGTGCAGTAGGCCGCCGTGAGCACGACGGTGACGAAGAGCGCGACCACGACGATCGTGGCGCCGACCCCCTCCCCCTCGATGGCGGCGTCGATGACGGTGTCCTTGGTGAAGAAGCCGATGAGAGGCGGGACGCCCGCGAGCGAGGCGAGCCCGATGCCGGTGGCCCACCGCAGCGCCCCCGTGCGCCGGAGCCGGCCGCGGAGTGCCACGAGCGCGGTGGCGCCGGCGAGCACCGACAGCCAGCCGGCGGCGAGGAAGAGCAGCGCCTTGAAGAACGCGTGGCCGATGAGCTGGGACAGGCCCGCGCCCGGCCCGAGGTCGTGCGGCGCGGTGGCGAGCGCCGAGAGCATGATGGCGATCTGGCTCAGCGTCGAGTAGGCGAGCATCCGCTTGAGGTCGGTCTGGACGAAGGCGAGCAGCGCGGCATAAACCATCGTCACCGCCGTGAGGACCGCGAGGAACGTGCGGGCGCCGTCGTGCGAGGCATAGAGCGAGAAGAGCCGGGCGATGACGTACGTGCCGGCCGCGACCATCGTCGCCGCGTGGATCAGGGCCGACGCCGGGGTCGGGCCCTCCATGGCGTCGGGCAGCCAGTCGTGGAACGGGATCAGGCCCGACTTGCCGGCGACGCCGACGGCCACGCCGACGAGACCGATGGTCAGTGCCGTCGTGCTGCCGTCCGCGGAGATGACGGCGAGCAGGTCGGTGCTGCGGGCCCGCACGGCGAGCGCCACGATGCCGACGACCATGCCGATGTCGGCGACCCGGGTGACGAGGAACGCCTTGTAGGCGGCGCGGCGGGCGGCGGGCCGCTCGCTGTCGTGACCGATCAGCAGCCACGAGCACCAGCCCATGATCTCCCAGCCGACGAGGACGAGCACGAGGTCGGAGGCCTGGACGAGGAGCAGCATGCCAGCAGCGAAGAGCGAGACCGTGGCCACGAAGCGCCCGAAACGCGGGTCGTCTCGCAGGTACCAGACCGTGAACACCTGGATGCCGAGCACGACGAGGGCCACGACGAACGACACGAGCCCGGACACGCGGTCGGAGAGCAGGTGCAGCGGCACCGAGAGGTCACCGAGCGGCAGGCTGCCGAAGGTGTCGATGTCGGCGGTGCGCGACGGCGCGACCCACTGGACGAGCGCGAGCACGGTGACGAGCGTCGAGACGCCGACCGCGATCACGGCCGAGACGCGACGCTGCCGGTGCACGAGCAGGCCGCCGAGCGCCGCGAGCGCCGGCAGGACCACGATCAGACGCACGACCCAGCTCATGCGCGCACCTCCGGGCCGGCCGGCGCCGGCTCGGCGGGCACGTCACCCTCAGCCGACGGTCCGGGGGCACCGGACGCGTCGGGCTCACCAGACGCGTCGGGCCCACCGGACGCCACCGCGTCGTGGGGCTGCTCGGCGTCGTCGAGGTCGTCGGGGTCGGGGCCGTCGTCGAGGACGGGCACGCGCGTCAGGTCGACGTGGCCGGCGGTGCGGAAGAGCACGAGGACGATCGCGAGCGCGACGACGACCTCGGCCGCGGCGATGGTGATGACGAACAGCGTCAGCACCGCGCCGGCCGCGAGGGGCGAGCCCGACCGCGAACCTGCTGTGACGAGAAGGAGGTTCGCGGAGTTGAGGACGAGCTCCACACCGATGAGCACGAGCACCGCGTTGCGCCGGGCGAGGATGCCGAAGACGCCCGCTCCGGCGAGCACGGCGACGAGGAGCACGGGCAGCTCGAGGTGGATCACGACGCTGCTCCCGGGTCGGCCGCGCGGGCACGGGCGGCGTCGGCGGGGTCGACGGCCTCGACCGTGCCCCGGCGCAGCACGATGCGCGACACCGCGAAGGCGCCGATGAGTGCGACGAGCAGGAGCACCGAGAGCAGCTCGAAGGGCCACACCCACGTGCCGAAGATCGCCTGGGCGATGCGCGGCGTGGCCGACGGGGCGTCGTCGAGGGGGGCCGTGGCGCCCGAGAAGAGCGGCAGGAGCAGGCTGCCGAGCAGCGCGGCGGTCGCGGCCCCGAGGACCGCTCCGATCACGCGCTGCCACACCGGGGTGTCGATCTCGGCGTGCGGGCCGATCGGGGCCCGGGTCAGCATGAGCGCGAAGAGCACGAGCACGACGACGGCGCCGACGTAGACGAGCAGCTGGACGAGGCCGACGAGCTCCTGGCCGAGCACGAGGTAGCAGCCGGCGAGCGACCCGAGCGAGACGAGCAGCCACAGGGCCGCATGCACGACGTGGCGGGTCGTGACGGCGAGCAGCGCCGTGAGGCCCGTGATCGCACCGACGGCGACGAACACGATGTCGCGGGTCGTCACGCGTCGCCCTCCTCGTCGCGGGGTTCCGGCGTCGAGGGCGTGGAAGGCATGGAAGGCGTCGAGGTGGTGGGCAGCACCTGCGTCGCGTCGCCGTTGGCCGCCGGGGTCTCGGCCTCGGCCTCCCCTGCCGCCGGCAGCGGTCGCGTCGGCGTCGTGTCGCGTGCAGGACGGGCGGGGGCTTCGGCTGGAGTGTCGGCAGCGGTGTCGCGTGCGGGACGGACGCGGGTCGGGCGAGTCGGCGCCCCGGCGTCGGTACCCGCGCCGGCGGCGCCACGGGCACCCCGTGCGGGACGCGACGAGGCGGCGACCTCGGCCGGCTCGGCGCTGCCGGGGTCGAGCGCCGGCGGCGGCGGCACGGTGGCCATCCACGCGCCGAGACGACCCTTCTCGTGCAGCAGGTCGCGGATGTCGAGCTCGGCGTACTCGAACTCGGGGCTCCAGTGCAGGGCGTCGAACGGGCACGCCTCGATGCAGATGCCGCAGTACATGCACAGCGAGAAGTCGATGGCGAAGCGGTCGAGGACGTTGCGCTGGCGGGCCCGGCCGCCGGGCGTCGTCGGCGGCACCTCCTCCTTGTGGGAGTCGATGTAGATGCACCAGTCGGGGCACTCGCGCGCGCACAGCATGCACGACGTGCAGTTCTCCTCGGTGAGCGCGATGACCCCCCGGGTGCGCGGCGGCAGGGCCGGCGCGACGTCGGGGTACTCGACCGTGTGCGTCCGGCGCGTCATGGTCCGGGCCGTCTGCGCGAGTCCCTTGACGAGGCCGGGGACGATTCCCTCACCCACGACGCGTCACCTCCTCGGGTCGGATCGGCTGGGGCGGGCAAGCGGGGCGTGGCGAGCGGGGCGGGAACGGCGGACGGCTCATCGGACCATCACCACGCCCACGGCGGTCAGGGCGAGCTGGAACAGCGACAGCGGCACGAGCCACACCCAGGCGAGGCGCTGGAGCTGGTCCTCGCGCATCCGCGGCCACGACACCCGCAGCCAGATGACGACGACGGCGACGAGGAAGCCCTTGAGGAGGGTCCACAGCCAGCCGAGGGTCGACTCGAGCGGGCCGGCCCACCCGCCGAGGAACAGCACCGCGAACAGGAGCGAGAACACGACGATGCCGGCGTACTCGGCGAGCAGGAAGAACGCGAACCGCAGGCCGGTGTACTCGGTGAAGGCGCCGAAGACGATCTCGGAGTCGGCGACCGGCATGTCGAACGGCGGCCGCTGCAGCTCGGCGAGCGCCGCGACGAGGAAGACGACCATGCCGGGCAGCTGCCACAGCAGCCACCACGGCGTCCAGGCCTCGGCGATGCCGATGAGCGACAGCGTGCCCCCGGCCAGCGCGACCGACGCGACCGACAGCACGAGCGGCAGCTCGTAGGACACGAGCTGGGCGGCCGCGCGCATGCCGCCGAGGAGCGAGTACTTGTTCGCCGAGGCCCACCCGGCCATCAGGGTGCCGACGACCCCGACGCCCACGGCGGCGAGGACGAGCACGACGCTCGCGTCGACGTCGGCCCCGACGACGCGCGGCGACAGCGGCACGACCGCGAGCGCGACGAGGTAGGGCACGAGGGCGACGAACGGCGCGAGGCGGAACACCCAGCGGTCGGCGCGGGCCGGCGTCACGTCCTCCTTCTGGACGAACTTGACGCCGTCGGCGACGAGCTGGGCCCAGCCGTGGAACCCTCCGGCGTACATCGGGCCGAGCCGGCCCTGCATGTGCGCCATGACCTTGTGCTCGGTCTGCCCGACGAGCAGCGGCAGCACGAGGAAGGCGGCGAGCACGGCGACGGCCCGCACGACCACCTCGAGCCAGGGGGCGAGCGTCATCGCGGCCCCCACTCGGGGCCGGGGACGCCCGGCGCCTGGACGCGTCGGCGGCCGGGGGCGCGGGCGCTGTCGTGCCCCTCCCCCGGCTCCTTGGCGCCGGGCCACTGCTTCGATGCGCGGGCCGCGAGCACGAAGGACTTGCGCAGCGGCGTGCCCTCGAAGCCCTCGGGCAGCAGGAGCGGGCGCAGGCCGAGGCCGGTGCCGTCGTCGAAGCCGTCGAAGTCGATGCCGAACATCTCGTGGGTCTCGCGCTCGTGCCAGGCGGCGCCGGCGAAGACGGGAGTCAGCGACGGCACGGGCTGGTCGGCCGGCACGCGGGTGCGCACGAGGACGCCGGTGGCGGCCCCGGGGCTCGAGGGGTCGATGAGGTGGCAGACGACGTCGAAGCCGGGCGCGTCGTCGCGGTCGGTCTCGTCGACGGCGGTGAGCCAGTCGAAGTAGGTGTGCCCCGCCTCGCGCAGCTGCAGGACGGCGCTCGCCCACGCGCCGAGCGGCACGTCGCGCGGGTCGGCGGTGATCATCGGTCGGCCCCCGACGGCGCACCGGTGCCGGACGCGCCGGACGCATCGGGCGTGCCGGACGCGTGGGAGGCACCGGACGCGTCGGACCCACGATCCGGGCGCGACAGGAGGGGACGACGCACGTCGCCGGAGCTCGCGACGCGGTGGCCGGCGTACCGGCCGCGGATCCGCTGGGCCGACAGCCGCTCGTCGGCGATCTGCTCCTGCAGGCGGATGATGCCGTGCAGCAGGGCCTCGGGCCGCGGCGGGCACCCCGGCACGTAGACGTCGACGGGGATGACCTGGTCGACGCCCTTGGTCACCGAGTAGGAGTCCCAGTACGGGCCGCCCGAGTTGGAGCAGGCACCGAAGGAGATGACGTACTTCGGCTCGGGCATCTGGTCGTAGAGGCGGCGGATCGCCGGGGCCATCTTGTCGGTCACCGTGCCCGACACGACCATGAGGTCGGCCTGCCGGGGACCGGGCGCGAAGGGGATGACGCCGAGCCGGATGAAGTCGTGGCGGCCCATCGACGCGGCGATGAACTCGATGGCGCAGCAGGCGAGCCCGAAGTTGAAGACCCAGAGCGAGTAGCGCCGGCCCCAGTTGAGGACGACCTTGATGGGCCGCGGGGCGTGGCCGCCGAGGGCCCCCATCCGCACGGGCGCGTGCGCCGACGCGACGGTCGGCATCGGCAGGTCGACGGGCTGTCCGGGCTCGTGCTGCGCCATCACACCCACCTCAGCAGGCCGCGTCGGGCCGCGTGCGCGAGCCCGAGGACGATGACGCCGATGAAGATGCCCATCTCGACGAGGCTGGCCCGGCCGATCGACGCGTCGCGCAGCACGAGCGCCCACGGGAACAGGTAGATGGCGTCGACGGCGAAGACGACGTAGAGGAAGCTGAACACGAAGTAGCGCACCTTGGTCTGGGCCCAGCCCTCGCCGACGGGGTCGACACCGGACTCGTAGGTGGTCAGCTTGGCCGGCAGCGGCGCGCTCGGGGCCAGGAGCCGCCGGGCGAGCATCGCGGCGGTCACGAGGACGACGCCTGCGGCGAGCACCGCTGCGACGGCTACGTACCCGGACATGTCGGCCAGCCTATCCATGCCTGCAGGTGCGTGGCACGGTGCGGTCCGCGGCATCCGGGCTACCCTGCGGGCCATGGTTCACAGGGGAAGCAGGGACCAGGACGACGTCGTGCCCGACCCGACCCGCGACCGGGTGGTCGATGCGGAGGGCGCCCCCGGCGCACGCGCGCGGCCTGACGGGCCCGGCGAGGACGCGATGGGCTGGGACGAGCAGGTGGCGCCCGACCGCCCCTCGCGCGGCCCGGTGCTGCGCGCCTGGGTGCGGGGGCTGCCGGCGTGGGCGCTCGGCGTCGCGCTCGTCACCGTCGCGACCGGGTGGCCGTGGCTGCTCCTCATGGGCTGGCTCCAGCGGGGCGGGCCCTACTTCTGGTGGTTCGTCCTCGGGTGCCTGCTCGTCGTCGCGGTGACGTGGCTGCGCTTCCTCGACGAGCGCGTGCTGCGCGCCGTGCCGGGCGTGCGCGGGCCGTCGGCCGGGCGGGAGGCCGAGCTGCTCGCCGCCCTGGCCGCGGCAGGTGCGCCTCCGGCCACGGTCTGGCTCGGCCGGGTCGGCACCGACCGCACCCGCTGCCTCGCGACGCCGACCCGCTGCCACGTCGTCGTGCCGCTCGAGCCGTCGGTCGACGACGCGACGCTCGCCGCCGACGCCGCGGCCCGGCTGCGCAGCTCCGGCCCGTGGCTGCTGCCGCTGACGCTCGTGGCGGGCACCGCGTGGCTCGGCCCGTTCACGCTGGTCGCCCAGCTCTTCCACCGGCGCCTCGGACTCGGCACCGGACGCGTCCCCGGCACCGGGGACGACGCCCCCGGGCCCGGGCAGCTGGACGCGTCCGGTGCCGTCGACCCGATCACGACGGCCGTCGCGTTCCTCGCCGCCGGCCTCACCGGCTTCGCCACGGCCTCATCCGCGGCGTCGGTGCTCGGCGACGGCGACCGCCTCAACCTCGACGCGTCCAACCCGTGGGTCACGGTGGCGGCGTACGCCCTCTTCGCCGGGCTGACGTGGATGATCCTGTGGGTCTGGCCCAAGGAGTGGGGCACCATCGCCGTCGACGGTGTCCGCTCGCGCGGCCCGGCCCCGACGTGGCGAGGCACCAACGACCGGCGCGAGGCGGTGCGCAACCGGGCCGTCATCGCGGGGCGGCGGGGCCTGGCCCAGGTGTTCGGCGCGTTCGGCTCGTGGTTCGCGGTGTCGATGTGGTGCATGTGGGCACCGCTCGGGCTCATGGAGCGGTTCGGGTGGGTCGAGAGCGCCACGCCCACCTACCGCCTCGTCTACCTCGTCCTGGCCGTGCCGGGGATCGCGCTCGGGGTCTACGCCTTCCGCTCGGGCTGGGACCTCCAGCGCGGCAACCCGATGTTCGTGCTGTTCTGGGGCGCCGTGTATCTCGCCACGACGGGTCTGACGCCGCTGCTCGTGTGGTGCCTCGCCGCGGCACACGTCGTCGACGACGCGTCGGGTCTCGCCCTCGGCGTCGCGCACGTCGCCGTGGCGCTCGTGCTCGCCGGCGGGCTCGGCGGCCTCGGCCGCCACCTGCTGGGGCGGCGCGGCGTCATGGTCGGGGCCCGGCCGGCGCCCGCACGCTGAGGCCGACGCTCGCTCCCGCGTCCGTCCGCGTCCGTCCGGTGCCCGACCACCCGAACCCCGGCGCACGAATCGACGTCGTCCACGTTGTGGCACCTGCACAAAGTGGGCCGATGTGCGTCATAGCATGGAAGAAGCCCGCAGCGTGCTGCCCCGGGCCGTGAATCGTAGGAATTCGAGGACGTCGCAGAGCATGAGCACCAAGAAGGTCCAGCAGCTCGATCGCGTGGTCATACGGTTCGCCGGGGACTCCGGCGACGGCATGCAGCTGACCGGTGACCGCTTCACCTCTCAGACGGCACTGCTCGGCAACGACCTGTCCACGCTGCCGAACTTCCCCGCCGAGATCCGCGCACCCCAGGGCACCCTGCCCGGCGTCTCCAGCTTCCAGCTGCACTTCGCCGACCACAACGTCCTGACGCCGGGCGACGCTCCCGACGTCCTCGTCGCGATGAACCCGGCCGCGCTCAAGGCCAACCTGCGCGACCTGCCCCGCGGCGCCACGCTCATCGTCAACACCGACGAGTTCTCCAAGCGGAACCTCTCGAAGGTCGGCTACGCCCAGAGCCCGCTCGAGGACGGCTCCCTCGACTCGTGGCACGTGCACCCCGTGGCCCTCACCTCGATCACCGTCGAGGCCCTCGCCTCGTTCGGCGACCTGACCCGCAAGGAGAAGGAGCGCGCGAAGAACATGTTCGCGCTCGGCCTCCTGTCGTGGCTCTACACCCGCCCCATGGAGGGCACCGAGGCGTTCCTCAAGGGCAAGTTCGCGAGCAAGCCGGACATCCTCGAGGCCAACCTCGCCGCCCTGCACGCCGGGTTCAACTACGGCGAGACCACCGAGGACTTCGCCGTCGCCTACGAGGTGGCCCCGGCCCCGATGCGTTCGGGCGCCTACCGCAACGTCACGGGCAACGTCGCACTCTCGCTCGGGCTCGTCGCCGCCGCCCACCGGGCCGGCCTGCCGCTCTTCCTCGGCTCCTACCCGATCACCCCTGCCTCCGACATCCTCCACACGCTCGCCGGCCTCAAGCGCTACGGCGTCGCCACGATGCAGGCCGAGGACGAGATCGCCGGCGTCGGCGCCGCCCTCGGGGCCAGCTTCGGCGGGGCGCTCGGCGTCACGACGACCTCCGGCCCGGGCCTGGCGCTGAAGGCAGAGACGATCGGCCTCGCGGTCTCGCTCGAGCTGCCGCTGATCGTCTGCGACATCCAGCGCGGGGGCCCCTCCACGGGCCTGCCCACCAAGACCGAGCAGGCCGACCTGCTCCAGGCGATGTTCGGCCGCAACGGCGAGTCGCCGGTCGCCGTCGTGGCCCCGGCCACGCCGGCCGACTGCTTCGACACCGCCATCGAGGCCGTCCGCATCGCCACGACCTACCGCACCCCGGTCATCGTGCTCTCCGACGGCTACCTCGCCAACGGGTCCGAGCCGTGGCGCCTGCCCCGCACCGCCGAGCTGCCCGACCTCACCGTCGAGCACGCCACCGAGCCCAACGCCACCGACGCCGACGGCAACCCGGTGTTCCACCCGTACCTGCGCGACCCCGAGACCCTCGCCCGGCCGTGGGCCGTGCCGGGCACGCCGGGCCTCGAGCACCGCGTCGGCGGCATCGAGAAGGCCGACGTCACCGGCAACATCTCCTACGACCCCGACAACCACGACCACATGACGCGGCTGCGCCAGGCCAAGATCGACGGGATCGCCGACACCATCGACCCGCTCGAGGTCGACGACCCGACCGGCGACGCCGACGTCCTCGTCCTCGGCTGGGGCTCGACGTACGGGCCGATCGCGGCCGGCGTGCGCCAGGCCCGCGCCCGGGGCGCCCGCGTCGCGCAGGCCCACCTGCGCCACCTCAACCCGTTCCCCGCCAACACCGGCGAGATGCTGCGCGCCTACGACCGTGTCATCGTCCCGGAGATGAACCTCGGCCAGCTGGCCCTGCTGCTGCGGGCGAAGTACCTCGTCGACGTCGAGTCGCACACCTCGGTGCGCGGCCTGCCGTTCCAGGCCGGCGACCTCGCCGACGTCATCGCCGCGGCGTCAACGTCGTCCACGTCGTCCACGGCGTCCACGTCGAGCGCCCCGGCGCCCCGGGCCGCGAACGGCAGGACGAACGGCAGCGCCACCGACGGGCGCGTGAAGGAGACCGCGAAGTGAGCACCGACCTCGGCATGCCCGCCATCGGCACCACCGGCGTCCCGCGCCTCGACGAGGGCGTCGCGCTGACGAAGAAGGACTTCACCTCCGACCAGGAGGTGCGCTGGTGCCCCGGCTGCGGTGACTACGCGATCCTCGCCGCCGTCCAGGGCTTCCTGCCCGAGCTCGGCCTGCGCCGCGAGAACATCGTCTTCGTCTCCGGCATCGGCTGCAGCTCGCGCTTCCCGTACTACCTCGACACCTACGGCATGCACTCGATCCACGGTCGCGCGCCGGCCATCGCCACCGGCCTGGCCGCCACGCGTGAAGACCTCTCGGTGTGGGTCGTCACCGGCGACGGCGACGCGCTGTCGATCGGCGGCAACCACCTCATCCACGCGCTGCGCCGCAACGTCAACCTCAAGATCCTGCTGTTCAACAACGAGATCTACGGCCTGACCAAGGGCCAGTACTCCCCCACCTCTCAGATCGGCCAGGTCACCAAGTCGACGCCGCTCGGCTCGCTCGACACCCCGTTCAACCCGGTGTCGCTCGCGCTCGGCGCCGAGGCCAGCTTCGTGGCGCGGACCATGGACTCCGACCGCCAGCACCTGACCTCGGTGCTGCGGGCCGCGGCCGAGCACCGCGGGTCGGCCTTCGTCGAGATCTACCAGAACTGCCCGATCTTCAACGACGGCGTCTTCGACGTCCTCAAGGACCGCACCGAGGCGGCCGCCCGCATCCTGCACCTCGCCGACGGCGAGGAGGTCGGCACGGCCGAGACCGTCGTCGTGCGCGACGACCGCGGCTCGCTCGCCGTCGTGCCGCGCGCCGAGGCCGACCCGGCCCGGGTCGTCGTCCACGACGCCGTCGCGACCGACCCGTCGGCCGCCTTCGCCCTCTCGCGCCTCGACTCCCCCGACCTCGGCCACGTGCCGATGGGGATCTTCCGCAACGTGTCGCGCCCGACCTACGACGACCTGCTCCGCGAGCAGGTGGCCTCGGCGCGCACCACCGAGATCACCGACGCCGACATCGACGCCCTCCTCGCCGGTCGCGACACGTGGACCGTCGGCGAGACGCCCGACGCGTGACGGCCTCCCGTCCGAGCCTCCGTCCAGGGTCGCGCCCCTCGTCGCGCACCGGCGGCCTGACGCTCGGCTCACCCGAGGGCGAGGTCGGGCGCGGCACGCTGCTCGGCTTCGCCGCGTACGGCATGTGGGGGCTGTTCCCGCTCTACTTCGACGCGCTGCGCCCGGCCGGCGCCTGGGAGATCCTCGCCAACCGGATCCTCTGGACGCTGCTCTTCTGCGCGCTCGTCCTGCTCGTGCGCCGCGACTTCGCGTGGATCGCACCGCTGCTGCGCCGGCCCCGGCTGCTCGTCGGGCTCACCGTCGCGGCCGTGCTCATCGCCGTCAACTGGGTCGTGTACGTCGCCGCCGTCGTGTCGGGCAACACGAGCGAGGCGGCCCTCGGCTACTTCCTCAACCCGCTCGTCACCGTCGCCCTCGGCGTCGTCGTGCTGCGCGAGCGGCTCCGACTGCTCCAGTGGGTCGCCGTCGGCATCGGCGCCGCGGCCGGGGTGTACCTCGGCGTCGCGGGCGGACGCGTGCCCTGGGTCGCGCTCTCCCTCGCCGTGTCGTTCGCCCTCTACGGGCTGACCAAGAAGAAGCTCGGGGCGAGCCTCGAGGCGATGCACGGGCTCACCGTCGAGACCGTCATCCTGGCTCCGGTCGCGGCCGTGACCCTCCTCGTCGTCGGCTCACAGGGCGAGCTCGCGTTCGGCCACCACGGCGCAGCGCACACGACGCTGCTCGTGCTCTCGGGCGTCGTCACCGCGGTGCCGCTGCTGTGCTTCGCCGCCGCGGCCCGACGCGTCCCGCTCGTGACGATCGGCCTCATCCAGTTCATCACCCCGGTCATGCAGCTGCTGTGCGCGGTGCTGCTCCTCGGCGAGCACCTGCCCGCCGAGCGGTGGGTCGGCTTCGGCATCGTCTGGGTGGCGCTGCTCGTCCTGACGACCGACTCGCTCCTCAGCGTGCGGGCCAACCGGCGGGCCACCCGGCTCGCGGCGCTCGAGCCGCGCCCCGTGCCCGCCGACGACTGCCCCCGCTGACCGAGGTCCTGACCCGCCGGGACCAGCCTCCGAGGGGGCAGGATGAGGTCATGAGCGCAGTGACGCCGAGCAGGGGAAGCACCGGGAGCGCCGCCGGGGTCGACGGCGCCCCGACCCGGACCGAGCACGACTCGATGGGCGAGGTACAGGTGCCGGCCGACGCCCTCTGGGGCGCGCAGACGGCCCGCGCCGTCGAGAACTTCCCGATCAGCGGCCAGCCGGTCCCGCCCGGCGTCGTGCACGCCCTGGCCCGGCTCAAGGCCGCCGCCGCCCGGGTCAACGCCGACCTCGGCGTGCTCGAGCCTGACATGGCGCAGGCCGTCGCCGCCGCGGCCGACGCCGTCGCGCGGGGAGAGCACGACGACCAGTTCCCCGTCGACGTCTTCCAGACCGGTTCGGGCACCTCGACGAACATGAACGTCAACGAGGTCGTGGCGCGCCTGGCCCACCTCTCCTCGGGCCTGGCCGTACACCCCAACGACCACGTCAACGCCGGCCAGTCGAGCAACGACACGTTCCCCAGCGCCCTGCGTGTGGCCGCCACCGTGGCCGCCATGACCACCCTCGCCCCGGCGCTCGAGCACCTCGCGAAAGCCTTGGGGCGCAAGGAGATCGAGTTCGCCGACGTCGTCAAGGCCGGTCGGACCCACCTCATGGACGCCGTGCCCGTCACCCTCGGCCAGGAGTTCGGGGGCTACCGCCGGCAGGTCGAGCTCGGCGTCGAGCGGGTGCGCCACGCGGCCGGCGCGACGGCCGAGCTGCCCCTCGGCGGCACCGCGGCCGGCACGGGCCTCAACGCGGCTCCCGGCTTCGCGGCCGCCGTCATCGAACGGGTGTCGGGCGACACCGGTATCGCCTTCCGCGAGGCGCAGGACCACTTCGAGGCGCAGTCGACCCAGGACGCCGTGGTCGAACTGTCGGGCGCGCTCAAGGTCGTGGCCGTCGGCCTGACGAAGATCTGCAACGACCTGCGGTGGATGTCATCGGGTCCGCGCACCGGCCTCGGCGAGATCCACCTGCCCGACCTCCAGCCCGGCTCGAGCATCATGCCCGGCAAGGTCAACCCCGTCGTGCCGGAGGCCACCCTCATGGTGTGCGCGCAGGTCATCGGCAACGACGTCACGGTGACCACCGCGGGCGCCGCCGGCAACTTCGAGCTCAACGTCATGCTGCCGGTGCTGGCCCGCAACGTCCTCGAGTCGCTGACGCTGCTCGCCGCGTCGGCACGCCTGCTCGCCGACCGCTGCATCGACGGGATCACGGCCGAGGTCGAGCACGCCCGCACCCTCGCCGAGGGGTCCCCGTCGGTCGTCACCCCGCTCAACCGCTACCTCGGCTACGAGACCGCTGCGGCCGTCGTCAAGCAGGCCGTCCGCGAGCGGAAGACGATCCGGGAGGTCGTCATCGAGCAGGGCCACGTCGCCGACGGACGCCTCACCGAGGAGCAGCTGGACGCCGCCCTCGACGTGCTCGCCATGACGCGTCCGCCGAGCCGCTCGTGACCACCGGCGAGCAGGTCGAGGGGCTGGCTCTGAGGACACGGGCTGGGCGGCTCGTCGTCACGGCAGCCGTGCTCGGCTCCGGGATGGCGATGCTCGACGGCACCGTCGTCAACGTCGCCCTCGTGCGCATCGGCCGCGAGCTGTCCGCCGATCTGGCTGGGCTGCAGTGGATCTCGAACGGCTACCTCCTCGCGCTGGCCTCACTCATCCTGCTCGGCGGCTCGCTCGGCGACCGCTACGGCCGCCGACGCGTGTTCGTCATCGGTGTCGTGTGGTTCACCCTCGCCTCGGCGGCGTGCGGGCTGGCCCAGTCGCCCGGGCAGCTCATCGCGGCCCGCGTGCTCCAGGGCATCGGCGGGGCCCTGCTCACCCCGGGCAGCCTCGCGATGATCCAGTCGACCTTCCGCCACGACGACCGCGGCCGCGCCATCGGCGCCTGGTCCGGCCTCGGCGGCATCGCGGTCGCCATCGGCCCGTTCGTCGGCGGCTGGCTCGTCGAGTACGCGAGCTGGCGCTGGGCGTTCCTGCTCAACGTGCCCCTCGGCATCCTCACGGTGGTCATCGCGGTGACCGCCGTGCCCGAGACGCGCGACGCCGAGGCCGACCACACCTTCGACGTCGCCGGCGCGGTCCTCGCCACGCTCGCGCTCGGCGTCACGACCTTCGCCCTCATCGAGCACGACGCGCTCGGCGCCGGCGGCACCGTGGCCGTCGCGGGCCTGGGGGTCCTGCTCGGGGTGGCCTTCGTCGTCGTCGAGCGCCGCACCCACCACCCGATGGTGCCGCCGTCGCTGTTCGCCTCGCGACAGTTCAGCGCCGCCAACGGCATGACCCTGCTCGTCTACGCGGCGCTCGGGGCCGTCTTCTTCTTCCTCACCCTGCAGCTGCAGACCGTGCTCGGCTGGGGGCCGCTGCCGGCCGGCGTCGCCACCCTGCCGATCACCGTGCTCATGCTGCTGTTCGCGGCCCGCGGCGGTGAGCTCGCGGCCCGCATCGGGCCGCGCGTGCCCATGACGGTCGGTCCCGTGTTCTGCGGGCTCGGGACGCTGCTGCTCGCCGGCGTCAACGCGTCGACGTCCTACTGGACCGGGGTGCTGCCCGGCGTCACGGTCTTCGGCATCGGGCTCGTGCTGCTCGTCGCCCCGCTCACCGCCACGGTGCTCGCCGCGGCGCCGGACCGCTTCGCCGGCGTGGCCAGCGGCGTCAACAACGCCGTGGCCCGCTCGGGCAGCCTGCTGGCCGTGGCCGCGCTCCCCGCCGCCGTCGGCCTGTCCGGCGCGGACTACGCCCGGCCTGAGGCGTTCTCGTCGGCCTACCGCACCGCCATGCTCGTCTGCGCCGTGATGCTCCTCGCCGGTGCCGCCGTGTCGTGGCTGCTCATCCGCAACGACGTGCCGGAGCCCGAGAGCGATGCCCGCGAGGTGTCCGAGGAGCCCGTCGCCGCCGTCGGCGCCGGTACGCGGAGCCCCGCAGGCTGGTCCTGCTCGGGCACCCAGGGCTGCCCCGGCACGAGTACCGAGCGCGCGGCTGCCGTCGGCGCGGACCCGGCTCGCTAGCATCGGCGCGTGGAGCCACCTCGACCAGCCCTGCGCGTCGGTGCCGTGTCGCTCGACTGCGCCGACCACCGGACGCTGGCACGGTTCTGGGCCGACCTGCTCGCAGGCCGCCTGCTGTGGTCGAACGAGCACGCGTCTGCGGTCGACGTCGGCGGGCTCGTGTTCGTGGCCCAGCAGGTCGCGGGCCATGTCGAGCCGGTCTGGCCCGGCACCTCGGTGCTGCACCTCGACCTGACGGCCGAGGACGCCGGCTCCCTCGACGCGCTCGCCGACCGCGCCGTGTCCCTGGGCGCGCGCCTCGCCGACCGCCAGCCGGACCACCGGTGGCGCGTGCTGCTCGACCCGGCCGGGCACCCGTTCTGCATCACGCCCTTCGCCCCCTGACCCCACCACCGCGGCTACGCTCGGCCGATGACGCTGGACGACGTCGAGGCCTACCTCGCGACGCTCGAGGGCTGCCGCGCCCGGCGCGTCGACGGCCGGCGAGCCTGGTACGTGGACGGCCTGCTCGTGGCGCGGGCCGACGCCCCCGGAACGCTGCTCGTGCGCCTCGGCGGCGCGGACCGGGAACGGCTCGTGGCCCAGCACCCGGACACCTTCGGCGTGCCACCCGCCTGGGAGGCGCACACCAAGGTGCAGGCCGACCTCGCCGGGAACCGGGCCGTGCTCGAGGAGGCCCTGCATCTCGCCTGGGAGCGCCAGCGCACCGCACGCTCCACCTGAGCCCCCCCCACGTCGAGAAGGAGCCGGATCGCCTGCTCGACGGCGCCGCCTCGGGCGTCGGGCTCGGACGACGGGTGCATCGTCGTTCGCTCTGCATTGCTCCGCAGGGTGGGCCAGTCCGTAGGAGCCTGTCGGCTGGCACGGTTCGTGGAGCAACGCAGAGCGGGCGCGGCGGGCGGCTGCGTCGCGGTCAGCGCTGCGCGGGGCGACGTCAGGAGCCGAGCACCCGCTCGAGGTAGGGGTTGGCGAACCGACGCTTCGGGTCGACGCGGTCGCGCACGGCGAGGAAGTCGTCGAACCGTGGGTACATCCCGCGCAGGTAGGCGGCGTCGCGGGTGTGCATCTTGCCCCAGTGCGGCCGACCGCCGTGGTTGACCGCGATCGCCTCGAACGCCTGGAAGTAGGCGCCGGGCTGCTGGCGGTGGTACTTGTGGATCGCGACGTAGCAGCTCTCCCGCTCGTAGGCCGTCGAGAGCCAGACGTCGTCGGCGGCGGCCACCCGGCACTCGACCGGGAAGGAGATCTGCTCGTCGTGGGTGTCGACCCACTGCCGCAGCTCGAGGAGAACGTCGGCGAGCGAGGCGCGCGGGAAGGCCCACTCGGACTCCATGAAGCGCACGTCGCGCTCCGTGACGAAGACCTTGTACGACCAGTCGGTGTACTGCCGCTCCGACAGCGCCCGCGAGGCGACGGCGTTGATGCCGCGGGTCGTGCGTGGCATCCGGGTGGCGACGCGGTTGGTCAGCTCGAAGAACCGGTTGGCCAGCAGGTCGTCGTCGAGCCGCTCGCGCCAGGCCGGCAGCGGCTTGGCGGTCGTGCCCGCGGGCACCCGGTTGTTGCGCTTGGTCTGGGTGCGGTCGGTGTGCGGGAACCAGTAGAACTCGAAGTGGTCGTTGGTCTCGGCCACGACGTCGAGGTGGTCGAGCACGTCGAGGAGCGGCTCGGGCTTCTCGACGGCGTGCAGCAGGAAGGCCGGCACGACCGCGAGCGTGATCTCGGTGACGACGCCGAGGGCGCCGAGGCCCAGGCGTGCGGCCTGGAACAGCTCGGGCTCGCGCCGCGGCGAGCAGTCGACGACCGAGCGGTCGGCGAGCACGAGGCGCAGGCCGCGGATGCCGGCGGACAGCCCCTGCAGGCGAAGGCCGGTGCCGTGGGTGCCCGTACCGGTGGCGCCGGCGATGCTCTGGCGGTCGACGTCACCGAGGTTCGGCAGCGCGTAGCCGAAGGCGGCGAGCTCCTCGTTGAGCACGTGCAGCGGCGTACCGGCGCGCACCGTGGCCTCGCCGCGCGTCGCGTCGATCGAGGTGATGCCCGTCAGCGCGCCGAGGCGCAGCTGGACGCCGTCGGTGACGGCGACGCCGGTGAACGAGTGCCCGGCGCCGATCGCCTTGACCCGCAGGTCGCGGTCGGCCGCCCGGCGCAGCTCGTCGGCCACCTCGGCCTCGCTGCGCGGCGTCGCGACGCGGGCCAGCTTCGTCGACTCGGTGCCGGCCCAGTTGGACCACTCGACGCTCCGCACGACGCGTGTCGCCTTCTCAGCCAAAGCACTGCCCTTCCCCGCGGTAGGTCGCGGCACGTCCGACGACCTCGTCGCCACCGGCACCGGCCACGAGCACGAACTCGGTGAACCGCTCGGCCAGCTCCCCTGCCTTGGCGTGTCGGAACCATACTCGGTCGCCGAGCGCGAGCCGGTCGGCCCCGGGTCCGCGCAGCGGCGTCTGCACCTCGCCCGTGCCCTCGCGCCGCTCGAGCCGCAGGCCCTGCTCCTCGAGCGGCTCGGGCACCCGCGACCAGCCCGGCGGGCCCGACGCGACGTAGCCGCCGCCGTACGCCGTGACGACGCCGTCGGCGGGGCGTCGCACGACGGCGGTGCCGAAGAAGGCCGCCGGTGTCAGGTCGAGGGCGTCGTAGTCGTCGAAGAGCGTCGGCGCGTAGAGGCCCGACCCGGCGGCGAGCTCGGTGAGCGAGGCGTCGCGCCCGGTGACGTGCAGGCTGCCGGTGCCACCGCCGTTGACGATCTCGAGGTCGGCCAGGGCCCGGGCCGCCGCGACGACCTCGCCGCGCCGGGCCAGCAGCTCCTTGGCCGACGCCTTCTTCATCCGGCGCACCGCGGGCCCGGTGTCGGGCAGCCCGGCGATCTGGGCGTCGTAGAACATGAGGCCGACGACGACGAGGCCGTGGGCCTGCGCACGGCGGATGACCGCCTCGACGTCAGCGGGCGTGCGCGTCGGGGAGCGCCGGACGCCCATGTGTGCGGGACCGACCCGCAGCGAGGCGTCGACGTCGACGGCCACCCGCAGGCCGACGTGCCCCGGCACGTCGCGGGCCAGCAGGTCGACGTGCTCGACGCTGTCGACCATGACGGCGACGGACGCGCGCACCTCGGCGTCGGCGGCGATCTCGGCCAGCGCCTCGACGTCGACGCTCGGGTAGGCGAGCAGCACATCGCGCTGCCCGGAGCGCGCCCACCAGATCGCCTCGCAGGCCGAGTAACACATGAGACCGGCGAAGCCCTCCCGCGCCAGAGCCCGCTCGATGAGCGAGCGGCAGCGCAGCGACTTCGTCGCGACGCGGATCGGCAGCCCGCCGGCCAGGCGGACGAGCGCCGACGCGTTGGCGTCGAACGCGTCGACGTCGACGACGGCGAGCGGGTAGGGCAGCCCGACGGTCGCGGCCGACAGCCGCGGGGCGGTGAGCCGGCCGCGGGGCGCCGCGGCGGGCGTCGAGGCGGGCGTGGAGGGGTGGCCGCTCATGAGCGCACCCTACCGAGCGTCACCTCACCACCGGCCCGTGACGTCACCCCGCGCGCTCGACGACCGAGAGGGCCAGGGCCTGCAGCGCCGCCTTGGCGTCGCTGTCGGGCAGCGGGTCGAGCAGCCGCTGGGCGTCGCGCGCCACGGCGAAGGTCTCCTCGCGGGCCCGCTCGAGCCCGGGGTGGCTCCGCAGCAGCTCGAGAGCCTCGGCGACGCCGGCCTCGTCCTCGGACAGGTCGGTGTCGAGCAGCTCGATCAGCCGGGTGTCCTGCGGCCGGGACGGGTCGGCGAGCGACCGGGCCCGCAGCACCGCGAGCGTGTCGACGCCCTCGCGCAGGTCGGTGCCGGGCACCTTGCCGGACTCCCCCGACTCGGACTCGATGTCGATGAGGTCGTCGGCCAGCTGGAAGGCGATGCCGACCTTCTCGCCGTACAGGCGCAGCGTCTCTGCTGTCTCGGCCGAGCCGCCGCTGAACATGACGCCGTAGCGCCCGGCCGTCGCGATGAGCACGCCGGTCTTGTCGGCGAGGACGCCGAGGTAGTAGTCGACCGGGTCGACGCCCTCGGGGCAAGCGCGGTCGTCGCGGATCTGCCCCGCGCACAGCCGCACGAAGGTCTGCGCCTGGATGAGCACCGCCTCCGCCCCGAGCCCGGCGACCAGCTCGGAGGCCTTGCCGAAGAGCAGGTCGCCGACGAGGATCGCCGTCGAGTTGCCGAAGGCGACGTTCGCCGACGTGACGCCCCGGCGCATGCGCCCGTCGTCCATGACGTCGTCGTGGTAGAGCGAGGCGAGGTGGGTCAGCTCGACCCCGGCCGCGGCCCGCACGACGTCGTCGTTGATGCCCTCGCCCAGCTCGGCCGCCAGGAGCGTCAGCAGCGGCCGGAACCGCTTGCCTCCGGCCTCGAGCAGGTGGCCGGAGGCCTGCGCGATGAACGGGTCGTCGTGGTCGACGACCTCGCGCAGGAGGGCGTCGACCCGCTCGAGCCCGTCGCGCAGCGTGGCGGCGAGCTCGGGCGTGGCCCCCGGGATCCCGAGGACCGGCGGCGTGGCGTGCGTTGTCATCGGCTCGCGCTCACCGCACGAACTGCGACGCGCGGTCGGCGAGGTCGAGCAGTGCCGAGGGCAGGACGCCGAGCGCGAGGGTCACGAGCGTGCCGACCGCGATGGAGAACGTCGTGGTGACCGACGGCGTCACGACCTCCACCGAGTCGTCGGGCGACTCGCTGAAGAACATGAGCACGATGACACGGGCGTAGACGAACACCGTGATGGCGCTGCACAGCACACCGACGACGGCCAGGACCGTTCCGGTCGCGCCGCCCGTCGCGATGGCGGCCGCGAAGACGCCGAACTTCGACACGAAGCCGCTCGTCAGCGGGATGCCGGCGAAGGCGAGCATGAGGAAGGCGAACGCCGAGCCGACGACCGGGTGGCGACGGCCGATGCCGGCCCACTGCGACAGGTGCGTGGCCTCGGTGCCGTTCTGGCGCACGAGCGACACGATGGCGAAGGCCGCGATCGTCGAGAACCCGTAGGCGACGAGGTAGAAGAGCACCGAGCCGACGCCCGCACGGCCGAAGGCGAGGACACCGACGAGGATGAAGCCGGCGTGCGCGATCGAGGAGTAGGCGAGCAGGCGCTTGACGTCGGTCTGGGTGACCGACAGCACCGAGCCGACGACCATCGTCAGCAGCGCGACGACGACGATGGCGTTCTGCCACTCCCACCGCGCGGTGTCGAGGCCGGTGTAGGCCAGGCGCAGGATCGCGCCGAAGGCCGCCGCCTTGGTGCACGCGGCCATGAAACCGGTGACCGGCGTCGGGGCGCCCTGGTAGACGTCGGGCGTCCACGCGTGGAACGGCACCGCGCCCACCTTGAAGAGCAGACCGACGAAGACGAGGAACGCGCCCGGCAGGAGCAGGCCGTTCATCTCGATCGGGCCGGTGGCCACGGCCTTGGAGAGGTCGCCGAAGTACACCGAGCCGGCGTAGCCGTAGAGCAGCGCCGTGCCGAAGAGGAAGAACGCCGAGCTGAATGCGCCGAGGAGGAAGTACTTCAGCGAGGCCTCCTGCGAGAGCAGGCGACGGCGTCGGGCCAGGCCCGAGAGGATGTAGAGCGGCAGCGAGAGCACCTCGAGCGCGACGAACATCCCGATGAGGTCGTTCGTCGCTGGGAAGAGCATCATGCCGCCGATGGCGAACATCGTCAGCGGGAAGACCTCGGAGGTCAGCGCGCCCGCGCGGGCCGCGGCCGTCTCGTAGGGCGAGCCCGGCGTCGACGCGCCGCTCGGGGTGAACGCGTCGGGACCGGCGCCACCGAAGCGCTCGGCCATCGTCAGGACGCCCAGGATGCCCATGAGGACGATCGCGCCCTGCATGAACAGGGCCGGACCGTCGATGGCCAGCGCGAAGAGCTGGCGGTTCGTCGCACCGTCGGTCAGGCCCATCGTCAGGCCCTCGTGGCTCGAGGCCGCGACGACGGCGACCGCCGAGGCGACGAGGCCGGCGACCGCGAGCGACACCTGCGTGACGTGGCGGCTCGAACGCGGCGCGAACGCCTCGACGAGCACGCCGACCAGGCCCGTGCCGAACACGATGAGCATCGGCAGGACGGCCAGGTAGTCGACGTTCGACTGCTGGAACGCGGCGGGAAGCGTGGTCAGCGCCAGCGGTGCGGCGGCGGTCACTTCGAGCTCCCTTCGGCCAGCGTGCCGGCCGGGTTGACGGAGGGATCGGCGGTCTTGACGACGGTGAGCGTCTTGTCGACGGCCGGGTTGATGACGTTGAGCGCCAGGTTCGGGTAGAAGCCGAGCACGAGGAAGGCCGCGATGATCGGGACCGCGACGACCTTCTCGCGGGTCGTCAGGTCGCGGACGAGCGACAGGCCGCGCCGGCCCTGCTCGTCGAGGCCGGCGTGCTCACGCTCGCCGACGATGCCCTCGGGCTTCGGGCCCGTCATGACCCGCTTGTACATGAGCAGGATGTAGAGCGCCGCGAGGATGATGCCGGTCGTCGCGATGACGGCCGCCACCGGCTGCGTCGGGAAGCTGCCGACGAGCACGAGGAACTCGGAGACGAAGCTGCTCAGGCCCGGCAGCGCCAGACCCGACAGGCCGGCGACGAGGAAGATCCCCGCGAGGCCCGGCGTGACCCGCTGCCACCCACCGAAGTCGGGGATGCGCTTGCTGCCCCGGCGCCGCACGAGCATCGCGGCGAAGAGGAACAGCGCCGCCGTCGAGAAGCCGTGGTTGACCATGTAGAGGTTCGAGCCGGCGTTGCCGGTCGAGGTGAAGGCGAAGATGCCGAGCACGATGAAGCCGAAGTGGCTGATCGACGTGTACGAGATGAGTCGCATCATGTCGGTCTGGCCGATGGCGAGCAGCGCCCCGTAGATGATCGACACGACCGCGAGGACGATGACGACGGGCGTCGCCCACCGGCTCGCCTCCGGGAACAGCTGGAGGCAGAACCGGATCATCCCGAACGTGCCGACCTTGTCGAGGACGCCGACGAGGAGCGTCGCCGTGGCCGGCGTCGACTCGGTGGCGGCGTCGGGCAGCCACGTGTGAACCGGCACCATCGGGGCCTTGACCGCGAAGGCGAGGAAGAAGCCGACGAAGAGCAGGCGCTCGGTGGTCGGGTCCATCTGCAGGCCCGTGAGGCGCTCGACGAGGAAGCCCTCGGCGCCGCCCGGGCCCTGGACACCGAGGCCGATGACGGCCACGAGCATGACGAGACCGCCGGCGAGCGAGAAGAGGAGGAACTTCATCGCGGCGTACTGCCGGCGCGGGCCGCCGAAGCGCCCGATGAGGAAGTACACCGGGATGAGCATCGCCTCGAAGAAGACGTAGAAGAGGAACACGTCGGTGGCCGCGAAGACCCCGACCATGAACGTCTCGAGGACGAGCAGCAGTGCGAAGTAGGTCTTGACGCGCTGGGCCCCGCGCGGGCCGGGCTCCTCGGCCACGTCGTGCCACGCGGCGAGGATGCACACCGGCGTGAGGACGAGGGCCATGAGGATGAGCACGAGCGCGATGCCGTCGACGCCGAGGGCGTAGCTGACCCCGAACTGCGGGATCCACGGGTGCAGCTCACCGAGCTGGAACTGGGCCGTGCTGTGCCGGTCGAACTGGAGCGCGGCGACGACGCCGAGCACCAGCGTCAGCACCGACGTGCCGAGCGCGACGCGCTTGGCGGTCTCGGCGCCGCCGGGCAGGAACGCGACGAGGAGCGCGCCGACGAGCGGCACGACCCCGAGGATCGTCAGCCACGGGACGCTGGACATGCTGGTCGTCACCGTCGAGACGGTCGTGACGGTCGTCATCAGGAGATCACCCACAGGGCACCGAGGATGGCGACGACGCCCGCGAGCATCGTCAGGGCATAGGAGCGTGCGAAGCCGTTCTGCAGCTTGCGCAGGCGGGCGCTGGTCCCGCCGACGAGCGCGGCGAGGCCACCGGCCGCACCGTCGACACCCTTGCTGTCGAAGAAGACGAGCGAGCGTGTCAGGTGGATGCCGGGTCGCATGAGGAGGGCCTCGTTGACCTGGTCCTGGTAGAGGTCCTTGCGGGCCCCCTGCGTCAGCAGGTTGCCGACCGGAGCCGTGACCGGGACCTCCTCACGCCAGTAGCGCAGCCAGGCGAGGGCACCGCCGGCGGCGACGAGCACGAGCGTCAGCACGAGCAGGACCGGGACGGGGATGACGGGGTGGGCATCCGCCGGTTCGGCGCCGGTGACCGGCTCGAGCCAGCTGTTGAACAGCCCCGTCGGACCGAGGATGAGTCCGAGGAAGGCCGAGCCGAAGGCGAGCACGATCATCGGCACCGTCATGAGCTTGCCCGACTCGTGCGGGTGCACGTCGTCGGTCCAGCGCTTCTTGCCGTGGAAGGTCATGAAGAACAGGCGCGACATGTAGAAGGCCGTGATGGCGGCGCCGATGAGGGCGGCGCCACCGAAGACCCACGGGCGCCAGCCCTCGCCGACGAAGGCGGCCTCGATGATCTTGTCCTTGGACCAGAAGCCCGAGAACGGAGGCACACCGAGGATCGCGAGCCAGCCGATGCCGAACGTCGCCCACGTGATCTTCATGGCGCCCGACAGGCCACCGAAGCGGCGCATGTCGACCTGGTCGTTCATGCCGTGCATCACCGAGCCGGCGCCGAGGAACATCCCGGCCTTGAAGAAGCCGTGCATGAGCAGGTGGAAGATCGCGAAGGCATAGCCGACCGGGCCGAGGCCCGCGGCCAGCATCATGTAGCCGATCTGGCTCATCGTCGAGGCCGCGAGGGCCTTCTTGATGTCGTCCTTGGCGCAGCCGACGATCGCCCCGAAGAGCAGCGTGATCGCACCGACGATGACGACGACGAGCTGGGCGGTCGGGGCGGCCTCGAAGATCGGCGCGGAGCGCACGACGAGGTAGACGCCCGCGGTGACCATCGTCGCCGCGTGGATGAGCGCCGACACCGGCGTCGGGCCGGCCATGGCGTCGCCCAGCCAGCTCTGCAGCGGGAACTGCGCCGACTTGCCGCAGGCACCGAGCAGGAGCATGAGGCCCATCGCCGTCATGAAGCCCTGGTTGGCGTTGCTGCCGGCTGCCCCGAGGACGGTCGTGAAGTCGACCGCTCCGAAGTGGAAGAACATCAGCATGATGGCGACCGACAGGCCGAAGTCACCGACGCGGTTGGCGATGAACGCCTTGTTGGCCGCGGTGGCGTACGCCGGGTTGTGGTTCCAGAAGCCGATGAGCAGGTAGGACGCGAGACCGACACCCTCCCAGCCGACGTAGAGCAGCAGGTAGCTGTTCGCGAGGACGAGCAGGAGCATCGACGCCACGAAGAGGTTGAGGTAGGCGAAGAAGCGCCGCTTGTCGGGGTCGTGCTCCATGTACCCGATCGAGTACACGTGGATGAGCGACCCGACGAACGTGATGAGCAGGACGAAGACCATCGAGAGCTGGTCGACGAGCAGGCCCGCGTTGACGTGGAAGCTGCCGGCCGAGATCCAGTCGAAGAGGTCGACGGTCTGGGCGCGGTCCTCGGCGCCACGGCCGAGCATCGAGAAGAAGATGACGGCGCCGACGACGAACGAGCCCCACGACAGGGCCGTTCCCAGGATCGGGCCGAACTTGTCGGTGCGGCGTCCGCCGAGCAGGAGGATCGCGGCGCCGAGCATCGGCAGCGCGACGAGCAGCCACGCAGCCGACGTCACGCCGGTGGCGGCGTGCGCCTCTCCCTCGTGGGCGGCGAGCCCCGCGTAGGTCCCCAACGAGCTCGTGTGGCCCGTCAGCGTCTGGACGAGTGTTCCCATGCTGTCCGGCGCTCCTTACAGCTTCAGCAGGTTGGCGTCGTCGACCGAGGCCGACCGGCGGGCACGGAAGATCGCCATGATGATGGCGAGTCCGACGACGACCTCCGCGGCGGCGACGACCATGACGAACAGGGCCATGACCTGACCGTCGAGGCTGCCGTGCATCCGCGAGAAGGTGACGAGGGCGAGGTTCGTCGCGTTGAGCATGAGCTCGACGCCCATGAACACGATGATCGCGTTGCGACGCGTCAGCACGGTGGCCGCGCCGATGGCGAAGAGCAGCACCGCCAGGTAGACGTAGTGCATCGGGCTCACTTGGACCGACCCTCCTCGATCTCGTGCTCCATGTGGCGCTCGACGTCGCGGAACCCGTCGGTCGTGGCGACCTGGTCTCGGGCGACGAGGACGCGCGACACGGACAGGTCGCTCGGCGTGCCGTCGGGCAGCAGCGCCGGGGTGTCGACGGCGTTGTGGCGGGCGTAGACGCCGGGGGCCGGCAGGCCGGCGACGTGCTCGTTGTCGCGCACGCGCTTGGCGGCCCACTCGGCCTGCGTGCGGCGCGGCGTCAGCCGCTCGCGGTGGGCCAGGACCATGGCGCCGAGCGCGGCCGTGATGAGCAGGGCCGAGGTGACCTCGAAGATCCACACGTACTGGCCGAAGATCAGCTCGGCCAGGCTCGTGATGTTGCCCGGGTCGCGGTTGGTCTCCTCGAGCTTGTCGAGCCCGGCCTGGACCGTGGCCTGGTCGAAGGTGGCCGACCCGATGGCGAAGAAGAGGACGCCGGCGAGGCCGATGACGAGCAGGAACGAGGCCCACTTCTGGCCCTTGATCGTCTCGACGATCGAGTCCGAGGAGTCGACGCCGACGAGCATGAGGACGAACAGGAAGAGCATCATGACGGCGCCGGTGTAGACGAACACCTGCACGATGCCGAGGAAGTCGGCCTTCTCCATGATGTAGAAGACGCCGAGGACCGACATGACGAGCGCCATGCCGAGTGCGGCGTGCACGGCCTTCCTGGCGAAGAGCAGGCCCAGCGCCGCGATGACCGCGATCGGGGCCAGCAGCCAGAAGCCGACGGCTTCGGCGGAGGAGGTCACGGGTTCGCCCCTTCCCGGGTGTTCGCCGCGGTCGGGTTGACCGTGTGGACGAGGTCGTGCTGGCCGGGGCCGGACGCTCCGACGTTGCCGGGCGCCTCGGCGTACTCCGGCAGGTCGAGGTCGTCGGTGTCCTCGGCGGCGTCGCGCGTGTCGACGTACTCGCGCTGCCCGTCGGTGGCCGCGGTGACCTTGCCCTGGTAGTAGTCGCGCTCCTCCATGCCCTCGGCCATCGGGAACGGCGGCGGGAGCATGCCGCCCTGCAGCGGGGCGAGGAGCTGGTCCTTGGTGAAGATGAGCTTGCCGCGGTCGTTGTCGGCCAGCTCGTAGAAGTTCGTCATCGTCAGCGCGCGGGTCGGGCACGCCTCGATGCACAGGCCGCAGAAGATGCAGCGCAGGTAGTTGATCTGGTAGACGCGGCCGTAGCGCTCGCCCGGGCTGAACCGGCCGGCACCACCGGGGGTGTCGTCGTTGTCCGCGCCCTCGACGAGGATGGCGTCGGCCGGGCAGGCCCACGCGCACAGCTCGCAGCCGACGCACTTCTCGAGGCCGTCGGGGTGACGGTTGAGCTGGTGGCGGCCGTGGAAGCGCGGCGCCGTCGGGCGCGGCTTCTCCGGGTACTCCTCGGTCGCGACCTTGCGGAACATCGTCGAGAATGACACCCCGAAGCCGGCGACCGGCGCGAGGAGCTCGGAGAGGAACCCCTTCTCGCGCTCGTCGCCCGCCCGGGCGCCCTCGTTCGAGCCGGTGGGCCTGCCGACGGCACCGGAGCCCTGTGCGGGCCCGGTGACGTCCTTGCCGACGGTGTCGTCAGCCATGGGTCTCCTCCTTGGCGGGAGTCGAGGTGGTCGTGCTGCTCGCCGAGGACAGCACCGGCTCGGAGCCGATGCGGTTGCCCGGCTCGACGAGGCGCTGGCCCGGCAGCGGCGGGACGGGGTAGCCACCGGCGAACGGGTCGATCTCCTCCGGCGGGCGCTCCTCCTCGGCGGCGAGGCGGGCGGCACGCTTGTCGTCCCAGATCCACGCCCCGGCGAGGGCGATGACGGCGACGACGCTGACGATGACGACGGTCGCCACGGACAGCTCGCGGCCGGCGATGGTCAGCTTGCTGTCACCGAGGAAGCCGAGCTGGGCACCGCGGATGAAGGCGACGGCCACGACCCACGCGAGCGTGATCGGGATGAGGAACTTCCAGCCGAAGCGCATGAACTGGTCGTACCGGACGCGGGGCAGCGAGCCGCGCAGCCAGACGAAGACGAACATGAACATCCACAGCTTGATCGTGAACCACAGCAGGCCCCACCAGCCGCCGGCCAGCGCGCCGTCGCCGATCATCGAGATGAACGGCGGGGCCTGCCAGCCACCGAGGAAGAGCGTCGTGGCCAGCGCCGAGACGGTGAACATGTTGACGTACTCACCGAGGAAGAACATCGCGAAGCGCATCGAGGAGTACTCGGTGTGGAAGCCACCGGTGAGCTCGCCCTCGCCCTCGGCGAGGTCGAAGGGCAGACGGTTGGTCTCGCCGACCATGGTGATGAGGTAGACGGCGAAGGAGAAGAACGCCGGCAGGATGTACCAGAGCGAGCTCTGCGCCGACACGATCGAGGAGGTCGACATCGAGCCGCTGTAGAGGAAGATCGCGACGAGCGAGAGGCCCATGGCGATCTCGTAGCTGATGACCTGGGCCGTCGAGCGCAGGCCGCCGAGCAGCGGGTAGGTCGAGCCGGAGGACCAGCCGGCCAGGATGATGCCGTAGACGCCGACCGACGCCACCGCCAGCACGAGCAGGACGGCGACGGGGACGTCGGTGACCTGCAGCGGCGTGTGGTGGCCGAACATCCAGACCATGCCGCCGAGCGGGATGATCGCGAACGACACGAAGGCCATCGTCGCCGCGATGAGCGGGGCGAGCGTGTAGATGAGCTTCTCGGCGTTCGCCGGGGTGATGTCCTCCTTCAGCATCGCCTTCATGCCGTCGGCGAGGGTCTGCAGCAGGCCGAAGGGACCGTTGCGGTTCGGGCCCGGTCGCTGCTGCATCCGGCCGATGACGCGGCGCTCGAACCAGATGACGAGCAGCGTCGACAGGAGCAGGTAGACGAAGATGCCGACGGCCTTGATGAGTGCGACCCACAGCGGGGTGTCGCTGAAGTCGGCGGTCGGGTTCTCGGTCATCGGGGCGACCGCGGCCACCCCTGCTGCCGCGAGGCTGAGGCTCATGCGGCACCACCCTTCGTGACGGAGACGCGGCCACCGGCGTCGGTACCGAGGCCGGCGCGCACGGAACAGGACGTGTCGCCGGAGCGCGAGTTGGTCGGCAGCCACACGACGCCGTCGACCATGCCGTCGACGACGAACGCGGGCAGCGTGACGCTGCCGGCCGGGCCGGACACGGTGACGGTCTCGCCGTCGACGACGCCGAGACCGGCTGCCGTGGCGGCCGACAGGCGGGCGACGGGCCGGGGCGCCGTGCCGGCGAGGAACGGCTCGCCGTCCTGCATCCGGCCGGCGTCGAGGAGCGTGGCCCACGTGGACAGGACGAGCTCGCCGCTGCCCGAGGCGGACCCGGCGGCCCGGTGGCCGGCCGGCGCGGTCGTGCCGCGCGCACCGCCCCAGGGGCCGAGCGCCTCGAACTGGGCGTGCACCTCGCGCTGCGTGCGGGTCTCGAGGAAGAAGCCCATCTCGCTCGCGAGCATGTCGAGGGCGCGGTGGTCGCTGACGGCGTTGCTCGTCAGTGCCTCCTCGAAGGGACGGACGCGTCCCTCCCAGTTGACGTACGAGCCGACCTTCTCGGCCTGCGGGGCGACCGGCAGGACGACGTCGGCGAGGGCCGTGACCGCGGACTCGCGCAGCTCGAGCGAGACGACGAACGCCTTCTCGAGGGCGGCGGCCGCGTCAGCCTGGACGTCACCGGGCAGGTCGGCGGGGTCGAGACCACCGACGACGAGGGCACCCAGCTCGCCGGCCGCAGCGGCCGCGAGGATGCCCGCAGTGTCGCGCGGTGCGGCGTCGGGCAGCGTGTCGACGTCCCAGGCGCGAGCGACCTCGGCGCGGGCCGCGGCATCGGTGACCGGACGGCCACCGGGCAGCAGCGCACCGAGCGCACCGGCCTCGAGCGCACCGCGCTCCCCCGCCCGGCGCGGCACCCACGCGAGGCGGGCGCCGGTCGTGGCGGCGAGGTCGGCCGCGGCGCGCAGGGCGCCGCGGGAGGTGGCGAGCCGCTCGCCGACGAGGACGATGCCGCCGGAGGCGAGGGCCTCGCGGGCCTGCGCGCCGAGCTCGGTGGTGCCGAGGTCGGCCAGGGCCAGGGCCTCGTCGCCGGGGACGGTCGGCAGCAGCGTGCCGCCCATCTTCGTCAGGCCGCGCGTGGCGTGCGAAGCGACGGCGAAGACACGGGTCTTGTTGCGGCGGAAGGCCTTGCGCAGGCGCAGGAAGACGATCGGGCTCTCGTCCTCGGGCTCGAACCCGACGAGCAGGACGGCCGGCGCCTTCTCGAGGTCGGCGTAGGTGACCGCGCCGCCCTCGGGGCCGGTGGCCGCGACGTGCTCGGACAGGAACGCGACCTCCTCGTCGGAGTGCGGCCGGGCGCGGAAGTCGACGTCGTTGGTGCCGAGCACCAGACGCGCGAACTTGCCGTAGGCGTAGGCGTCCTCGGCCGACACGCGGCCACCGCTGAGCACGCCCGCGCGCTTGCCGGCGAGGCCGGCGGCTGCGGCCGCGAGGGCCTCGGGCCAGCCGACGACCGCCAGCTCACCGTCGGCGCCCCGGACCATCGGCAGCTCGATGCGGTCGGGAAGCGTCGCGTACGTGAAGGCCCAGCGGCCCTTGTCGCAGTTCCACTCCTCGTTGACGGCGGGGTCGTCGAGGGCCATCCGGCGCAGCACGACGCCGCGGCGGTGGTCGGTGCGGGTGGCGCAGCCGGCGGCGCAGTGCTCGCAGACCGACGGCGTCGACACGAGGTCGAACGGGCGGCTGCGGAAGCGGTAGGCCGCGCCGGTCAGCGCGCCGACCGGGCAGATCTGCACGGTGTTGCCGGAGAAGTAGCTCTCGAAGGGCTGCTCCTCGTAGATGCCGATCTGCTGGAGCGCGCCGCGCTCGACGAGGGCGATGAACGGGTCACCGGCGACCTGGTCGGAGAAGCGCGTGCACCGCGCGCAGAGCACGCACCGCTCGCGGTCGAGCAGGACCTGCGAGGAGATGTTGACCGGCTTGGGGTAGGTGCGCTTGACGTCCTCGAAGCGCGACACCGGGCGACCGGCGCTCATCGCCTGGTTCTGCAGCGGGCACTCGCCGCCCTTGTCGCAGACCGGGCAGTCGAGCGGGTGGTTGATGAGCAGCAGCTCCATGACACCCTGCTGCGCCTTGTCGGCGACCGGCGAGGTGTTCTGCGTGTTGACGACCATGCCCTCGGACACCGCCATCGTGCACGAGGCCTGCGGCTTCGGCATCGGGCGGACGTTGCCCTCGCGGTCGGGCATCGCGACGTCGACGAGGCACTGGCGGCAGGCGCCGACCGGCTCGAGCAGCGGGTGGTCGCAGAAGCGCGGGATCTCGATGCCCACCTCCTCGGCGGCGCGGATGACGAGCGTGCCCTTGGGCACGCTCACCGGGACGCCGTCGACGGTGAGGCTGACGAGGTCGGGCGCGGCGGGCGCCTTGCTCTCGGTGGTGGCGGTCATGCGGACACCATCCCGCTGGACTCCTTGGACTTGTTGGTAGCCGGCTGGACCGGGAAGAGCACCGACTTCTCCGGCGGGAAGAGCTCGCGCGCCGGGGTGTGCATGCCGGCCTCGAACTCCTCGCGGAAGTACTGGACGGCAGAGGTGATCGGGCTCGTCGCGGCGTCGCCGAGGGCGCAGAAGCTGCGGCCGAGGATGTTGTCGCAGATGTCGACGAGCTTGTCGATGTCGTCCTTCGTGCCCTCACCGTTCTCGATGCGGTCCATGATCTGGCGCAGCCACCACGTGCCCTCGCGGCACGGCGTGCACTTGCCACAGGACTCGTGGGCGTAGAAGTCGGTCCAGCGGGCGACGGCCCGCACGACCGAGACGGTCTCGTCGAACACCTGCAGCGCGCGGGTGCCGAGCATCGAGCCGGCCGCGGCGACCGAGTCGAAGTCGAGCGGCACGTCGAGGTGCTCGTCGGTGAAGATCGGCGTCGAGCTGCCGCCCGGCGTCCAGAACTTCAGCTTGCGGCCCTCGCGCATCCCGCCGGCGAGCTCGATGAGCTCACGCATCGTGATGCCGAGCGGCGCCTCGAACTGGCCCGGGTTGGCGACGTGGCCCGAGAGGCTGAAGATGCCGAAGCCCGTGGACTTCTCGGTGCCCATGCCCTTGAACCAGTCGGCGCCCTCGAGGATGATCCCGGGAACCGAGGCGATGGACTCGACGTTGTTCACCGATGTGGGGCGCGCGTAGAGGCCCGCGGCTCCGGGGAACGGCGGCTTGAGGCGCGGCTGGCCGCGGCGGCCCTCGAGCGAGTCGAGCAGCGCGGTCTCCTCACCACAGATGTACGCGCCGGCGCCGGCGTGGACGGTGATGTCGACCTTGACGCCCTTGCCACCGACGTTGTCGCCGAGATACCCGGCGGCCCGGGCCTCCTCGACGGCGCGCAGCAGGCGGCGGTAGACGTGCACGACCTCGCCGCGCAGGTAGATGAACGCGTGCTCGCAGCCGATGGCGTACGAGGAGATGATGACGCCCTCGATGAGCGAGTGCGGGTTGGCCATCATGAGCGGCACGTCCTTGCACGTGCCCGGCTCGGACTCGTCGGCGTTGACGACGAGGTAGCGCGGGCCGCCGTCGGGCGGGCTCATGAACGACCACTTCATGCCGGTCGGGAAGCCGGCGCCGCCGCGGCCGCGGATGCTGGAGTCCTTGACGGCGTCGATGATGGCCTGGGGCTCCATGGCCAGCGCCTTGTCGAGGGCCTTGTAGCCGTCGTGGCGCCGGTAGGTCTCGAGGGTCCAGGACTGCGGGTCGTCCCAGAACTTCGTGAGGATCGGGGTCAGGGTGTCGGTCACTTCGATCCGTCCTTCCCGTCGGGCTTCGAGGTGCTCGAGCCGTTGGCACCGTTGGCACCAGGCGCGACCCAGCCGCGCTCGTTGGCGATTGTGAGGCCGAGCAGCGAGGCCGGGCCGGCGCCGACGCCCTCGTCGCCGCGTCCGTCGTGGAAGCCCGCGAGCACGCGCGAGACCTCCTTGAAGCTGCACACCTTCGCGGCGCCGCGCGTCGGGGCGACTTCCTTGCCGGAGCGCAGGTCCTCGACGAGCTCGATCGTGCTCTCGGGCGTCTGGTTGTCGAAGAACTCCCAGTTGGCCATGACGACGGGCGCGTAGTCGCACGCCGCGTTGCACTCGACGCGCTCGAGGGTGATCTTGCCGTCCTCGGTGGTCTCGTCGTGCCCGACGCCGAGGTGGTCGGAGAGGCGCTCGAAGATGAGGTCGCCGCCCATGACCGCGCAGAGCGTGTTGGTGCAGACGCCGACCGTGTACTCGCCGTTGGGGTGGCGCTTGTACTGGGTGTAGAACGTCGCGACGCCGCTCACCTCGGCCTCGGTGAGGTCGAGGACCTCGGCGCAGAAGGTGACGCCGCGACCCGTGACGTAGCCGTCGACGGACTGCACGAGGTGCAGCAGCGGCAGCAGCGCCGAGCGCTTCTGCGGGTAGCGCGCGATGACCTCGGCCGCGTCGGCGTGCAGCTGCTCGAGGACGTCGGCGGCGTACGGCGCCTTGGACTCGGGGCTGACGTGCAGGTGGCCTGAAGCGTCGTGACCGCTCAACGGTCCACACCTCCCATGACGGGGTCGATCGAGGCCACGGCGACGATGACGTCGGCGATCTGGCTGCCCTCGCACATGGCGGCCACGGCCTGCAGGTTGTTGAAGCTGGGGTCGCGGAAGTGCGCGCGGTAGGGACGCGTGCCGCCCTCGGAGACGAGGTGGCAGCCGAGCTCGCCCTTGGGCGACTCGATGGCCTGGTAGGCCTGTCCCGGCGGCACCCGGAAGCCCTCGGTGACGAGCTTGAAGTGGTGGATCAGGGACTCCATCGAGGTGCCCATGATCTCGCGGATGTGGTCGAGGCTGTTGCCGAGGCCGTCGCTGCCGAGCGCGAGCTGCGCCGGCCAGGCGATCTTCTTGTCCTCGACCATGACCGCGTTGTTGCCGCCCTCGTCCGCCTGGAGCCGGTCGATGCACTGCTCGACGATCTTGAGCGACTCGTACATCTCGTCGATGCGGATGCGGAGGCGACCGTAGGCGTCCTGGCTCGTGCGGGTGATGACGTCGAAGTCGTACGTCTCGTAGCCGCAGTACGGGTCGAGCTTGCGCAGGTCGTGCGGCAGGCCGGTCGAGCGAAGCACCGGGCCGGTGATGCCGAGCGCCATGCAGCCGGCGAGGTCGAGGATGCCGACGTCGACGGTGCGGCCCTTGAGGATCGGGTTCTCGTTCATCAGGGCCTCGAGCTCGCCGAGGCCGCGACGCACCTGCGGGACCATCTCGCGCAGCGCGTCGATGGCGCCGGGCGGGAGGTCCTGGGCGACGCCGCCCGGGCGGATGTAGGCGTTGTTCATCCGCAGGCCGGTGACCATCTCGAAGATGCGCAGGACGCGCTCGCGCTCGCGGAACGCGACGGTCATGACCGTCGTGGCGCCCATCTCCATGCCGCCGGTGCCGAGGCACACGGTGTGGGAGTTGATCCGCGACAGCTCCATCATGAGCACGCGGATGACGTTGGCGCGCTCGGGGATCTGGTCGGTGATGCCGAGCAGCTTCTCCATCGCGAGGCAGTACGCGGTCTCCTGGAACATGGACGTCAGGTAGTCCATGCGCGTGCAGAACGTGACGCCCTGCACCCAGGTGCGGTACTCCATGTTCTTCTCGATGCCGGTGTGCAGGTAGCCGATGCCCGCGCGGGCCTCGGTGACCGTCTCGCCGTCGATCTCGAGGATGAGGCGGAGCACGCCGTGCGTCGACGGGTGCTGCGGCCCCATGTTGACGACGATGCGCTCCTCGCCGAGCGAGGTGGCCTCGTCGACGAGGTCGTTCCAGTCACCGCCCGCGGCGTTGAAGACGTGCGCGCCCTCGGCGGCCTGCTCGTCGGCGACCGACGTCGCGTAGACGTCGTTGGTGCCCTCGTCGGGCACGTCCGTCTGGGTGAACTCGGTGTGCGTGCTCATCAGTTGTACGACCTCCGCTGGTCCGGCGGCGGGACTGTGGCGCCCTTGTACTCGACGGGGATGCCGCCGAGGGGGTAGTCCTTGCGCTGGGGGTGGCCCGGCCAGTCGTCGGGCATGAGGATGCGGGTCAGGGCCGGGTGGCCGTCGAACTCGATCCCGAACATGTCCCACGTCTCGCGCTCGTGCCAGTCGTTGGCCGGGTAGACCGAGACGATGGACGGGATGTGCCGGTCGTCGTCGGGGCACGAGACCTCGACGCGGATCCGCCTGCCGCCGTGGGTGATCGACAGGAAGTGGTAGACCGCGTGCAGCTCCTCGCCGGTGCGGTCGGGGTAGTGCACGCCGGAGACGCCGGTGACGATCTCGAAGCGCAGCGACGCGTCGTCGCGCAGCACGCGGGCGACGGCGAGCAGGTGCTCGCGGCGCACGTGGATCGTCATCTCGCCGCGGTCGATGACGACGCTCGCGACGGCCTCGCCGTAGGAGGCGGTGCCGCCGACGAGGCCGCGCTCGAGGTTGTCGGCGATCTCGTCGAAGTAGCCGCCGTACGGGCGCTCGGAGGCGCCGGCGACGAGGATCGGGCGGCGCAGGCCGCCGTAGCCGGTGGTGTCGGCGCCCTGCGTCGGGCCGAACATGCCCTTGCGCATGCCGACGACCTGCGGACCGCTCGCCGTGCCCTCCTGAGCCAGCTCGACCTCGCCCGGCGTGATGCCGGAGGTCTGGTCCTTGGTGGTGTCGGCGTTGACGCCGTCCTTGTTCTCCTCGCTCATGCGAGCAGCCCCTTCATCTGGTGCGTCGGGGTGGCGGACAGGGCGGCCTGCTCGGCGGCGCGGGCCGCCTCCTCCCGGTTGACGCCCAGCGGCGAGGTCTCGATCTGGTGGTGCAGCTCGATGATCGCGTTGAGCAGCATCTGCGGCCGCGGCGGGCAGCCCGGCAGGTAGATGTCGACCGGGATGACGTGGTCGACGCCCTGGACGATCGCGTAGTTGTTGAACATGCCGCCCGAGCTGGCGCAGACGCCCATCGAGATGACCCACTTGGGGTTCGGCATCTGGTCGTAGACCTGGCGCACGACCGGGGCCATCTTCTGGCTGACGCGGCCGGCCACGATCATGAGGTCGGCCTGACGCGGCGTCGCCGAGAAGCGCTCCATGCCGAACCGGGCGATGTCGTAGTCGGGCGTGCCGACGGCCATCATCTCGATGGCGCAGCAGGCCAGGCCGAACGTCGCGGGCCAGATCGAGGCCTTGCGCATGTAGCCGGCGAGGCCCTCGACGGTGGAGAGCAGGAACCCTGCGGGCAGCTTCTCTTCCAGACCCATTGCTTACTCCTTACCTTGCTGCTGCTGTCGTCCCGGGTGACCCGACCGTGCGGTCAGTCCCACTCGAGGCCGCCGCGGCGCCACACGTACGCGTACGCGACGAACACCGTGAGGATGAACAGGACCATCTCGACCAGCGCGAAGAGGCCGAGCTTGTTGAAGGCCACCGCGAACGGGTAGAGGAAGATCGACTCGATGTCGAAGATGATGAAGAGCATCGCCGTCAGGTAGTACTTGATCGGCACGCGTCCGCCGCCGGCCGCATGCGGCGTGGGCTGGATGCCGCACTCGTAGGCCTCGAGCTTGGCGCGGTTGTAGCGCTTCGGGCCCACGACGAGTGACGTGAACACCGACAGGGCCGCGAACGCGAAGCCGAGACCCAGCATGAACAGGATCGGGACGTACGAGTTCATCCGAGGTCACTTGCCTTTCGGTCGTGCGTGTCGACGGGGCGGCGGTCGTGGTGACCGGGTGATCCGTCGAGGAGGGCGTCACGGCAGATGCGCGGCGCACCCATCCTAGGGGCGTCGGGAACGATTGTGCTCGGCGTCACAAGGCGCCCGACAGCGGGGTGGCTCATGCGTCCGGCGCCAGTCGTGACAGGGCGGTGATGATGCGGTCGCTCGGGGCCTTGGCCCTCGGGTCGGCGAGGTTGGCCATGATCTTGAGCAGGAACGGCATGAGCTTGGTGCGCGGCAGGCCGTACTTCGTCGCGAGCCGCATCACCTCGGGGTTGCCGATGGCGTGGGCGAACCAGCGACCGAGGGTGAAGTACCCACCGAGCTCGTCCTTCATGACCTTGGGGTAGCTGGCGAGGACGCGTTCGCGGCCGGCGTCGTCGGGACGCGCGTGCGCCTGGGCGATGAGCTCGGCGCCGAGGCGGGCGGCCTCGAGCGCGTAGTCGATGCCCTCGCCGTTGAACGGGTTGACCATGCCGCCGGCGTCGCCGACCAGCACGAGGCCGTCGGCGTAGAGCGGGCTGCGGTTGAAACCCATCGGCAGCGCTGCGCCGCGGATCGGTCCGGCGGACTCGTCGTGCTCGAGCTGCCACTCGGGCGAGATGTCCTGCACCCACTTGTGCATGACGTCCTTGTAGTCCGTCTTCTGGAAGGCGGCCGTCGTGTCGAGGGTGCCCAGGCCGACGTTGGTGCGGCCGTCCTCGAGCGGGAAGAGCCAGCCGTAGCCCGGCATGAGGATGCGGTTGCCGGCGTCGTCGCGGGTCCACAGCTCGAGGTGGCTCTCGAGGTAGTCGTCGCGCTTCGGCGTCGTGTAGTACGCGCGGACGGCGACGCCCATGACGCGGTCCTCGCGCTTGTGCCGGCCGACGGCGGTGGCGAGGCGGCTCGAGACGCCGTCGCTCGCGACGACGACGGGGGCGCGGTAGGTGACGGTCTCGCCGGTGGCCCGGCCGCGGTCGTCGACCTTCTTGGCCGTGACGCCGACGACGCGTCCGGACGCGTCGTGCACCGGGGCCGTGACGCTCGTGCGCTCCTCGAGCTTCGCGCCGCGCGACTGCGCGTGGCGGGCGAGGGTCTCGTCGAGCTGGGCGCGGGTGCGGACCATGCCGAAGGACGGGAAGGCGTCGTTCTCGGGCCAGTCGAGCTGGAGGGTGTGGCCGCCGCCCTTGATCCGCAGGCCCTTGGTGCGCTGCCAGCCGGTCGTGTCCACGCCGAGGGAGATGAGCTCCTTGGTGGCCCGCGGGGTCAGCCCGTCGCCGCAGATCTTGTCGCGGGGGAAGGCCGACTTCTCGAGGAGGAGGACGTCGAGGCCGTGGTCGGCGAGGTAGGCGGCAGTGGCCGATCCGCCCGGCCCGGCGCCGACGACGATGACGTCGGCACTGGCGTCCGAGAGGGCGCCGGCATGCGCTGCAGGGCTCGTCGCCGAGCCGGTGCTGCTCATCTCTACCACGGTGTTTCCGACCTGCTTGTGAAGATCTTCACGAACTCTGCGGAGTCTATGCCCGCGATTTCCGCCTTGTCAGATAAGGCATGCCTAACTCGGGGGCCGTGACCGCGCGTCGGCACCACGTCAGCACGGCGTCGGAACGATGTCAGCGCTTGGTCGCGCTGTGGAGCGCGACGATGCCGCCGGTGAGGTTCGTCCAGCGCACGGTGGTCCAGCCGGCCTGCTCGATGACGGCAGCGAGCTCGCCCTGCGGAGGCCACGCGCGGATCGACTCGGCGAGGTAGACGTAGGACTCGGGGTTGCTCGAGGTGCGGCGGGCCACCGGCGGCAGCGCGCGCATGAGGTAGTTGGAGTAGACGGTGCGGAACGTCTTGTTGACCGGCTGGCTGAACTCGCAGACGAGCAGGCGTCCCCCGGGCTTGGTGACCCGGAGGAACTCGCGCAGCGCGGTCCCGGTGTCGGCGACGTTGCGCAGTCCGAAGCTCATCGTCACGACGTCGAAGCTCTCGTCGGCGAAGGGCAGGCTCATCGCGTCGGCGGCCGTGAACGCCATGTCGGGGCGGCGGCGTCGCCCGACGCGCAGCATGCCGAGCGAGAAGTCGGCGGGCACGACCTCGATCTCCTGGTCGGCCCACGGCTCGCTCGAGGTGCCCGTGCCGGCGGCGATGTCGAGGATCCGCTCCCCCCGCTTGGCGTCGACGGCCTTGACGACGGCCCGGCGCCACAGCCGGTCCTGCCCGAGGGAGAGCACGTCGTTGGTCACGTCGTACTTCTCGGCGACGGTGTCGAACATCGACGCGACGTCGACCGGCTTCTTGTCGAGCTGGGCACGGGTCATGCGGTCATCCTCGCACCACCGGCCCGACCGGCCGTGCCGCGGGCGGCGTCGGTGTGACCGTCGGCGCACCTGACGGCGGTGTGGTGAGGGCACGGGTCCGGCGGTCGTAGAGTTTGAGGCGATGTCCACGCTCCCGGCCGCCGACGCGGCCTCCCCCGCCGCGGGCCCGACGGTCGTCGTCCGGTCGGTGCCGCTCACCTCGGACGCCCCGCTGCTGCAGCACCTGCCCGCCGAGGTCCCGCACGACGAGCTCGTGTCGTGGGTCCGCCGCGGCGACGGCCTCGTCGGCTGGGGCGTCGCCCTGTCGTTCGAGGCGCGCGGCACCGAGCGCTTCCGCGACGCCGAGTCCTGGTGGCGCGAGGTGACGCGTCACGCGGTCGTGCGCGACGACGTCGCCCTGCCCGGCTCCGGACTCGTGTGCTTCGGCTCGTTCCCCTTCGCCGACGACTCCGCCGAGTCGGCGCGCCTCGTCGTGCCCTCGACCATCGTCGGCCGGCGCGACGGCGTCACGTGGTTGACGACGATCTCGACGGGCCCGCAGCTGCCGGCCATCGAGGTGCCCGAGCCCGCGGCCGAGCCCGAACCACCCACCGGCATCGCCTTCGCCGACGGCGCGGTGTCGCCGGCCGACTACGCGCACTCGGTCGCCGAGGCCGTGCAGCGGATCAACGGGGGCGAGGTCGACAAGGTCGTGCTCGCCCGCGACCTCGTCGCCACGGCGTCGGGGCCGATCGACGCGCGGTGGATCCTGCGCCGCCTCGCCGACCGCTACGAGAACACGTGGGTGTTCTCGGTGGCCGGCCTCCTCGGCGCGACGCCCGAGCTGCTCGTGCGCCGGGACCAGGGGCTCATCACCTCGCGGGTGCTCGCCGGCACGATCCGCCGCACCGGCGACGACGCCAAGGACCTCGCGCTCGCCGCGTCGCTCGCCCGCTCGAGCAAGGACCTCGAGGAGCACGAGTACGCCGTGCGGTCGGTGGCCGAGGCCCTGGCCCCGCACTGCTCGTCGATGAACGTGCCCGAGGCGCCGTTCGTCCTGCACCTGCCCAACGTCATGCACCTGGCCACCGACGTCGCCGCGGTGAGCGCCGACAACGCGTCGTCGCTGACGCTCGCGGCCTCGCTGCACCCGTCGGCCGCGGTCGGCGGCACGCCCACGGCTCGCGCTGTCTCGCTGATCGGTGAGCTCGAGCACATGGACCGCGGTCGCTACGCCGGGCCGGTCGGCTGGATGGACGCCGACGGTGACGGGGCGTGGGGCATCGCCCTGCGCAGCGGCGCCTACGCCCCGGGCGACTCCTCGCAGCTGACGCTGTACGCCGGCTGCGGCATCGTGGCGGGCTCGGACCCCGAGTCCGAGGTGGCCGAGTCGATCGCCAAGCTCATCCCGATGCGCGACGCGCTCGCGGGCGACTGACGGGGAGTGCCGATCGTGGAGGGCCACCGCAGCGCGCCGCAGCTGTCGCTGCGCGTGCTCCAGGAGCTGTGGCGCGCGGGTGTGCGCGACGTCGTCCTCGCGCCCGGCTCGCGCAACGCCCCGCTCGCCCTCGCGCTCGACGCCGCCGACGAGTGCGGCGACCTGCGCCTGCACGTGCGCGTCGACGAGCGCTCGGCGGCCTTCCTCGCCCTCGGGCTCGCCACCGGTTCGCGGCGCCCGGTGCCGATTGTCACGACGTCGGGCACGGCGGTCGGCAACCTGCTGCCGGCCGTCATGGAGGCGCACCACACCGGGCGGCGGCTCGTCGTCGTCAGCGCGGACCGGCCTGACCGGCTGCGCGGCACCGGTGCCAACCAGACCACCCAGCAGGCCGGGATCTTCGGCGGGTTCGCGCCGTGCCACGACCTCACCGCCGCGACGCCCGACGCCGACCTCGCGGCGGCGGTGGCCGCGTCCTGCGCGGGGCCGGGACCGGCGCACTTGAACGTCCAGCTCGACGGCGACCTGCTGCCGGTGGGGGCCGAGCGCGACACGTGGTGGGAGCGCCCGGAGCCGCTGGCGCCCGCGGTCGCGGTCGGCTCGCCCGACCTCGCCAACTCCGCCACGGCGCAGTTCCCGCGTCCAGATGCCTCCGGAACCCGCGGCAACTCCGCCACGGCGCAGTTCCCGCGCGGCGCGGAGCCGGGGCGCGAACCCTCGGTCCGGCTGCGCGACGACGGCGAGGTGCTGCCGCTCGGCCCGCGCACCGTCGTCGTCGCGGGTGACGACGCCGGGCCCGCCGCACGGTTGCTCGCCGAGTCGGCCGGGTGGCCGATGATCGCCGAGCCGACGAGCGGGGCCCGCATCGGCCGGCAGGCCCTGCGCTGCGGCCGCCTGCTGCTGACCACCGACCTGCGCCGCGACATCGAGCGCGTCGTCGTCGTCGGCCACCCGACCCTGTCGCGGCCGGTCACGTCGCTGCTCAGCGACCCCTCGCTCGAGGTCATCGCCGTGCGGGGGCGCGACGGCGTGGCCACCGACCCCGGACGCGTCGCCCGCGTCGTCGACGCCGTGCCCCGCGTCGAGGGGCCCGACGACACCACGTGGTTCGAGGCGTGGAAGTCGGCCGACGACACCCTCGGCTCGGCCATCGACGCGGGCCTCCGCGGTTCCGAGCGCGTGCCGGGCCGCCCTGCCGGACCAGCGATCTCACCGCTCGAGGTTGCCTCCGTCGTCGCCGCGGCAGTGGCCGCGGACACCTCGCTCGTCGTCGGCTCGTCCAACCCGGTCCGCGACCTCGACGTCATGGGCGTGCCCTGGCCGCCGCTCGAGCACCGGTTCGTCGTGGGCAACCGGGGCCTGGCCGGCATCGACGGCGTCGTGTCGACCGCGGTCGGCGTCGCGCTCGGGCGGCCCCGCGCGTCGCGCACCATCGCCTACCTCGGCGACCTCACCTTCCTCCACGACGCCAACGGCCTGCTCATCGGGCCGGACGAGCCGCGCCCCGACCTCACGCTCGTCGTGCTCAGCGACGACGGCGGCGCGATCTTCACGACGCTCGAGCAGGGCGACCGCCGGTACGCGAGCGCCTTCGAACGGGTCTTCGGCACGCCGCACGGCACCGACCTCGGCGCGCTCTGCGCGGCGCACCACGTCGCGCACGAGCGCGTCACGACCCTCGACCGGCTCACTGCCGCTCTCGCCGAGCGACCCGCCGGACTCCGCGTGCTCGAGGTACCGGTGCCGCGCGACGGCCGGCGCGAGGAGGCCCGCTGGCTGCGCGAGCTCGCGCAGACCGTCGTGCCTCGGCGCGGCTGAGGCCCACCACCGGACCCGTCAGCCGGGGTCGGGCACCGGCCACTGCGAGGGCGTGCCGGGCTCGGAGCGCAGTGCCGCCGCTACGAGGTCGGCGTTGTCGCGCGGGGCGCTGCCGTCGGGCAGCACCGAGGTGTCCTCGAGTCCGATGCGCACGTCGTAGCCGGACGCCTGGGCCCACCTCAGCACCGGCCAGGCCCAGCGTCCCTCGCCGTGGACGAGCACCGGCGCGGCCGACATCCCGAGCGCGGCAAGGATGCGCTCGGCCGCCCAGGCGCCGTCGGAGCCGGGCGTGACGCCGGGGATCGTCTCCACGAGGACGCGCTCCACCTGCCACGGCCAGTTGGTCGAGACGAACGCCGTGGCCGCGCGGGGCGTCCAGATGCCTGCCTCGACGCCGATCGCCTTCTCGCGCAACGCCTCTGCGAGCTCGACGGCGCCGGGCTCGTGCCAGTTGACGCTCGCGCAGTCGGGGCCGCCGAGGTCGGGCGAGGGCCACTCCGACACGTGCGCCAGGGTTCGCCGCTGCGCGTTGAGGATGCCCGCGCGCGTCGAGACACCGACCCGCAGCCCGGGCGTGCGGGCGCGGATCGCCGTCACGGCGTCGACGACGTGACGCGTCTCGAGGGTCTCGAGGCCGTCGTCGCCGCGCGGGTGCAGGTGCACCATGAACGCGCCGGCCTCGACCGCGTCGGCCGCGGCCTGCGCGAGCTCGTCGGGCGTCACCGGCACCCGGGGCCTGGCCTGTGGGTGGCGGTCTCCGTTGAGGCAGGCCTTGATCATGCGGCCACCTCGCGGTCGAGCAGGGCGTGGCAACGTCGGAGCCGGTCGAGCCACCAGGCGCGACGGTCGGCGGGAGCCGCGAGGGCTGCGAGCGTCGCGTCGTCGGGAGCCGGGCGCGAGCCGTCGAGCAGGCCGGCCCGTGGCCGGAGCGGGTCGGCCGTGACGTCGCGCTCGAAGAGGCCGACGGTCCCGAGGCCGCACGCGTGGTCGAGCGCGGGGAGGGCGCGTGCGAGCGCGACCCCGGCCGCGATGCCGACGCTCGTGTCGAGCGCCGAGCTGACGACGGCAGGCAGGCCGCACGCGTCGACGACCTCGAGCGCCCGGGCCACGCCGCCGAGCGGCGCCACCTTGACGACCACGACGTCGGCCGCCTCCAGCCGGGCCACCCGCAGCGGGTCCTCGGCCTTGCGGATCGACTCGTCGGCGGCCACCGGGACGGCGATCCCGTTGCGTGCCAAGGCGACCCGCAGGCGAGCGAGGTCCTCGACCGACGCACACGGCTGCTCGGCGTACTCGAGGTCGTACGGCGACAGACGCGTCAGGGCCTCGACCGCGGTGTCGAGGTCCCAGGCGCCGTTGGCGTCGACCCGCACCCGCGCCCCGGCGCCCATCGCGTCACGGACCGCGGCCACGCGGGCGATGTCGTCGTCGAGACGCTGCCCGCGCTCGGCCACCTTGACCTTGGCCGTCGTGCAGCCGTCGAACCGGGCGAGCACCTCGCCGACCCGCTCGGGCCCGACCGCCGGCACCGTCGCGTTGACCGGCACGGCCTGACGCAGCGCGGCAGGCCACGACCCGTACGCGGCCTCGACGCCGGCAGTGAGCCAGCGAGACGCCTCGGCATCGTCGTACTCCGCGAACGGCGCGAACTCCCCCCAACCCGAAGGCCCCTCGAACACGACCGCCTCGCGCACGTCGACGCCGCGGAAGCGCACCCGCATCGGCAGCGCGACGACGTGGGCGGCAACGAGGAGCGCGTCGACCGGAGGCAGTGGCGTCATGCCCCCATCATCGCCGACCGGCTCGGGGCCGTCAGCGCTGCGGGAAGGCCTCGTGCCGGTCGTGCGTCGGGTCGGGCTGCGCGACCGGAGGGGTTCCGGCGTCCTGTCCGCGGTCGTGGCGATCCCCGAGGTCCCGGAGGTCTCGGTGGTCCCGTCGGCCCTGGTGGGCGCACGCGTCCCAGCGGCGGCCGCGGTGGCCGAGCACGAACACGAGGCCGACGAGCCACCACAGACCGTGCCCGGCGGCGCCGAGCGACACGGCGATGAGGGCGATGCCGGCGGCGATGAGCCAACGCGGTGCGAACACGACTGCCTCCCTGGGGACCGGTCGTGGCGGGCGCCGCGACCTGACACCTCGACGGTAGGCCGGGCCTGCGCCGGGCCTCTGCGTCCTCTGTCAGGTCCTGCCCCTGACAGGTGTCACGGGTACCGTCGCCGGCCACCGACCACGGTCCGCCCGGTCCGCCCGGTCCGCCCGGTCCGCCCGGTCCGCCCCGTCCGCGTCAGGAGCGCCCGAGCCGCACGTCGCGGGGGTTCTCGAGGGCGGTCGCGATCCGCTCACGGTGCACCGGGCGCATCTCCGGCAGGGCGTCGAGGCCGAACCAGCCCGCGTCGGTGGACTCGTCGTCGCCCGGACGCGGGTCACCGGACACCCAGCGGCACCGGAAGGTGTGGTCGAGGTACTGGGCGAGGTCGCCGTTGACGTGCGTCACGAGGCCCGACACCGACACCCATACGAGCCGCTCGACCTCGGCGACGACGCAGGCCTCCTCGAGCACCTCGCGCGCCGCCGTGACATGCGGGTCCTCCCCCGGGTCGACGATGCCGGTCACCGGCGTCCACTCGCCATTGTCGGACCGACGCACGAGCAGCACCTCCTGCTCGCCCCCGCCCGGGGCGTCGCGCAGCACGACGGCGGTGACGCCCGGCATCCACATCAGCTCGGTGCCGATCATCGTGCGGAGGTGGGCCACGTACGGGGGGATCGGCATGGGACCGACCCTAGCCACCCGTCGACAGCCACCCCGTTACAGTCGCCCCGTGAGCAGCCCGAGCCCCGAGAGCGTGTCCGAGACCTTCGACCCCGCCGAGTGGGAGGTCGTGCCGGGCTTCGACCTCACCGACGTCACCTACCACCGGCGCCGGCACGTCGACGGGCGGCCGCGACCCGAGTCCGGTGTCGTGCGCATCGCCTTCGACCGCCCGGAGGTGCTCAACGCGTTCCGTCCGCACACCGTCGACGAGCTCTACCGCGCCCTCGACCACGCCCGGATGACCCCCGACGTCGGCGTCGTGCTCCTGACCGGCAACGGCCCGAGCCCCAAGGACGGCAAGTGGGCCTTCTGCTCCGGCGGCGACCAGCGCATCCGCGGCCGCTCGGGCTACCAGTACGCCGAGGGCGACACCGCTGACACCGTCGACGAGGCGCGCGTCAAGGCCCAGGGCGGGCGACTGCACATCCTCGAGGTGCAGCGGCTCATCCGCACCATGCCCAAGGTCGTCATCGCGGTCGTGAACGGCTGGGCGGCCGGCGGGGGCCACTCCCTGCACGTCGTCTGCGACCTCACCATCGCGAGCCGCGAGCACGCCCGGTTCAAGCAGACCGACGCCGACGTGGGCAGCTTCGACGCCGGCTACGGCAGCGCCTACCTCGCCAAGATGGTCGGCCAGAAGTTCGCCCGCGAGATCTTCTTCCTCGGCCGCACCTACTCCGCCGAGGACATGCACCGGATGGGCGCCGTCAACATCGTCGCCGACCACGCCGACCTCGAGGCCGAGGCCCTGCAGGTGGCGAGCGAGATCATGGGCAAGAGCCCGCAGGCCCAGCGGATGCTGAAGTTCGCCTTCAACCTCACCGACGACGGGCTCATGGGCCAGCAGGTCTTCGCCGGTGAGGCCACGCGCCTCGCCTACATGACCGACGAGGCCGTCGAGGGCCGCGACCAGTTCCTCGAGAAGCGCGAGCCCGACTGGACCCCGTTCCCCTGGTACTTCTGAGCCCGGCCTGCCCCCGCCGCCGGGGACGGACGGTCACATCCGGGCGAGCAGGGCGACCGTCGCCGCGACGATCTGGCGCTGGGCCTCGGCGTGGTCGACGGTCGGTGTGCCGTCGCCCGGCTGGGTGCCGTAGTCGCCGAACGAGGAGTGCACCGCACCGTCGACGACGGTGAACGCCGTCGAGGCCGGCAGCAGGGCGCGGCTCGCGGCGACGTCGTCGGGCGTCGTGAACCCGTCGCGGCTGCCGCTGACCGACGCCACGGCGAGGTCGGTGCGGGCCGCGAGGGAGCCCACCGGGTAGGACGCCCAGAGCACGAGGCCGTTGACGCGTCCCGGGTCGGATGCCGCGTAGTCGGCCGCGGCGACGCCGCCGAGGCTGTGGCCCCCGACCGCCCACCGGGTCACCTCGGGATGGCGGGCCATGACGTTCGCCGGCGCGCCCGTAGCGAGCAGCGCGATCTCGAAGGGCTGCTTGACGACGACCACGAGGTAGCCGGCCCGGCTGACGTCCGTGAGGATTCGCACGTAGGCGCGCGGGTCGACGCGGGCGCCGGGCTGGAAGACGAGCCCGCGCGTCGGGCGCTCGTCGCGCGGCGACAGCACGATCCCGGACGGCACGTCGACCACCTGGACGTCGGATCCGCCGGCCATGGCCGAGGTTGCTGCGGCGGTGGCCGGGAACGGCTGGAGCCAGACGAGCCCGCCGAGCACCGCGGCGCTGACGAGGACGCCCGCGACGCCCCCGAGCACGATCCCCCACCGACGCCGGTGCGACGCGTGCTCGTCGTCGTGACCTCGTGACAGGACGAGCAGCACGACGCCGACGAAGCCTGCGACCGCGAGAGCGACGAGGTGCGCGGGGTGGCCGGCGAGCAGCGTGTCGTGGGCGAGGAGGAAGAGCACGAGCGGCACGACGAGCCACGCGACGCCGAGGACGACCGCGAGTCGCGGGGCGCGCCGGCGTCGGGGCGCGCCCGCCCCCTCCCCGATCCCCTCGTCGGACCCCGTGACCACGGCACGAGGGTAACGACGCGAGGGGGCCGACGGCACCGCCGACACCGGGTGGTCCGCGGAGTGGGACGCCCACGGGCCGTCATCCGACAGGGCAGGATGAAGGGGTGGAGCGCAACGGCGACCGGCCCGTCGACGGCGCCCCGGACGCCGGGGGCCGTCCCCGTCGCGCCGCGACGGGCCCACGTGCCGTCACACGAGGCATCGGGCGGGGCATCGGACGAGCCGCCGGTGGCACCGCCCGGTTCACGGCGCGCGGCGGCCGGTTCGCCGCCGCCAAGGCGCACGCCTACACGCACTCCGGCGGTGCGGGCGAGTCGGGCCTCGCGCGCCTGACCGAGCTGCACGCGAGCCACACCGCCGGCGACACGATCATGACCCTCGCGCTCGCCGGCATCCTCTTCTTCAACCCGGCGACCGCCCAGGCACGCAGCCAGGTGGCGATGTTCCTCCTCGTCACGATGGTCCCGTTCGCCCTCGTGGCGCCGCTCATCGGGCCGCTGCTCGACCGGTTCCGTCACGGGCGCCGCTGGGCCATCGGCACGACGACCGCGCTGCGGGCCTTCCTGTGCTGGGTGCTCGCCGACGCCGTGACCTCCGGCAGCGTGTGGCTGTTCCCGGCCGCGCTCGGCTGCCTCGTCGCCTCACGCGCCTACACGATCACCCGGGCGGCGGCCGTGCCGCGACTGCTGCCCTCGGGCACGACTCTCGTGCGGGCGAACTCGCGGGTCTCGATGGCCGGTGTGGCTGGTGCGCTGGCCGGTGGGGCCCTCGGCGGGATCGCGATGCTGGCCGGGCCCGCCTGGGCGTTGCGGGTGGCGTTCGCGGTGTTCGTCTTCGGCACCGTGCAGGCCATCCGACTACCCGCGCGCGTCGACTCCGCCGCCGGGGAGGCCGACCCGGAGGACACCGTGCCGATCCGCGCCGGCCGGCTCCACTCGGGCGCGACGGGCGCGTCGGACGCGTCGGGGGTCCTCACCGTCGACTCCTCCGGTCCGCTCGGGCGGTTCCGCCGGCGCAAGCGCGCCATCCCGTGGCCGGTCATGGACGCGCTGTGGACGACCGGGGGCACACGGGTGCTCACCGGCTTCCTCATCCTCTTCATGGCCTTTCTCACCAAGGAGCATCCGGTCGGCGACGTGTCGGGTCCGGTCGTCCTCGGCGTCCTCGCCGCGGCCATCGGCATCGGCAACGTCCTCGGCACGGTCCTCGGCGACCGGGTGCGCGACCAGCGTCCGGAGCGCGTCGCGATGGTCTCGGTGCTCGTCGCGACGGTGTGCTGCGTGCTCGTCGGGATCTGGTACGGCCCCTGGACGCTCGCGCTGCTCGGCCTCGCCCAGGGCCTCTCGGCCCAGCTGTCCAAGCTGTGCTTCGACGCGCTCGTGCAGCGTGACGTCCCCGAGCACGTCCGCACGTCGGTGTTCGGCTGGTCCGAGACGATGCTGCAGATGCTGTGGGTCCTCGGTGGCGCGCTCGGCATCGTCCTGCCGCTCGACCCGCGCATCGGCTTCCCGGTCTGTGCGGCCGCCGTCGCCTGGACCGTCGTCGTCGCGGCCCGCCAGAAGCGAGTCGCAGCCCGCTACGCCCCCGCACCGCGCACGCCTCGTCCCCACCGCGCCTGACGCTTGTGGATGACGCCCACGCGCGTCGGAGCAGCTCTCCTACGGTCGCGTCATGGCCTACGCGATCGACACGGGCGGCACCCGACGAGCTGGCGCCACCCTCCTCACCTCCGGAACGGCGGCGACCGACTGCGTCGTTTCCGTGCGCGGGGCAGGTCGATCCGCGCTGGCCGCCCTGGGCGCACAGCCCCCGGTCGGGCTGGCGCGCAGCCTCGCCGACTTCGTCGACACGCATGGAGCGGCCCTCGACGGCCTCGCCGTCGCCTTCGAGGCGCTGGGGACTGCCGCCGCGGCAACGGCGGGGTCGGCCGAGAACGCCGAGCTGCGAGCCACCGCTGCGTTCACCGGTGCCCCTGCCACGCCGACCGTCCGTCCCGGACCGTGACCCGTCGGCCCGCACCGGCTGACGGACCCGTCGTCCCTCCCCCGGGCGATCCAGGGGCCCTGCGGGCCGCCGCGGCTCGTCTGCGGGGCGCCGCCACCGTGTGCCACCGGGTGGGTGCGCTCTCGACCGACGCCGCCGAGGAGCTCTGGCTCGTCTGGCAGGGTGCAGACGCCCGACTCGCTACGAGGGATGCGCTGGTCGTGACGGCTCGGGCGCGCGCCCTCGCACCCGGCCTTGCCACGGCCGCTGGTGCGCTCTGCACGTATGCGACCTCGCTCGAGCACGCCCAAGGCGTGGTGCGAGCGCTCGGACGTCGCGCTGAAACCGCGCGAGCGGACCATGCGCGCACCGTGGCTGCTGCCAGGGCCAGCACGGACCTGTCATCCGGCCGAGCGCTGGAGGCCAGGGCGACGCATCGGCTGGACGAGCGGCTGCGTGACGTCGGCCGGGCGCACGGGGTTGCCCTCGAGGACCTGTCGGCGGCGGCCGACCGGGCCGCACGGGCGCTCGACGTCGTGACCCGGTCGGTCCCGGGCGCCGGTCCGGGATGTGCGCCGGGCGCCCGAGCCGCGATGCTGCGGGACCTGCCGTTCGTCCACGAACGGGTGGCTGCGTCCCAGCGACCACGGTTCGGGTTCACGACCGTGCGCGACGAGCGGTGGTGGGAGACGGCTGGTGCCACCGTCGCCGCGAGTGCGACCGGCGCGTACAACGGCGCTGTGGTGCCGGTCGTCAACGGTTCCGCTGGGGTCCTCGAGGCCATGGCACAGAACCCGGGCGACGTCGTCGAGATGGCGGCCGGGGCCGCGATGCTCGTCGTCGGGGCCGGCGGTGAGGTCGCCGGCGTCGGCCTCGACCTGACGGGCGTCGGAGCGGTGGCCGGCGTGCCCATCAACCTGGCGGCCGCCGGCCTCGTGACCGCCGGAGCCGTCACGACCGCCCACGGGGCGGCGGAGCTGGGCGCGCACGCCGCCGAGAACGGGGCGACCCTGCTGCAGGAGGCGAGCGGGCCGGCCCCGACGCGGGGCAACCCCGGCGACCTGTTGCCGGACTCCTTGCGCCCGGACACGGCCGGCCCCACCTGGAAAGGACGCGTCGCCGACAGCGGCAAGGGTGAAGTCTGGCAGGACCCGTCGAAGATGAATGCTCCGAAGGGTCAGCCCGACGACGCGAGCTCGATACGCATCATGGATCCCGACGATCTCAACCCCGACGGCTACGTGCGGTTCTACAACGACCACGGCCAAGTGCTGAAGCTCGATGGCAAGCCCGGGCCCAGAAAGGAACCCGAGACGCACATACCGATTCGTCCGGACGGGACCTACGACGTGCCGAGAGGATGGGCTCCATGATTCCGAGCCTCAGTGACAAGGTGCTGGAGATTGCCAAGTTGGACTTCGCGCTCATGCTGTGGACCGAAGACAACTGGCAGATCACCTTGGCCGGCGACGCGGTCATCCGGCGTCCCGATCACGTCGCCGAACGTGTCGACACCACGGCGCAGGAGGATCAGCCGCCCGAGAGCGTTCGGGCGCTGATCGGCCGGAAGATCACAGGGCTCTCGGTCTCGGATCGAGGGGACCTCACGCTCTCGCTCGACGACATCGTGATCGAGTGCCCCGTCGGTGTCGACTACGAATCCTGGCAGCTCAACGGGCCGCGGGGCGAGATCATCGTGTGCGGTCCGGGCGGCAGGCTCACCGAGTGGGGGCCACGGCGCGACTGATCCCCGATCCCTCGCGCACTGCTCCCGTGGTGGGAGCAGCGCGCGAGGAACACGGGGGGCCGCCCGGCGACTCCCCCGCCCGGGCCCGAACCGCCGGGAGGCAGAATGGCAGCCATGTCCGCGCCGAGGCCGCTGCCGATCCCCGCGGGTCCGCAGGTCCTCGACGTCCTGCCGGACCTCGAGGCCGCCCTCGCCGGACGCTCCCCCGTCCTGCCGTACGCGGCCGCCGACCCGGAGCCCGTCGTGCCATCCCACGACCCCGCCACCCTGCCGGAGGACCTTGCGCTCGCGGTCGGCACGTCCGGCTCGACCGGCCGGCCCAAGCGCGCCCTGTTGACCGCCGACGCCCTGGAGCGCTCCGCCTGGGCCACCCACCGCGTCCTCGGCGGCAGCGGCGCGTGGCTGCTCGCGATGCCCGCCCACCACATCGCGGGCCTGCAGGTGCTGCTGCGCTCGCTCGCCGCGGGCACGACGCCGGCCGTACTCGACCTGCGCGGCGGGTTCACCGTCGACGGGTTCGCCGAGGCCACCGCCCGCGTCGCCACGACCCCCGCCGCCCGCCGGCGGTACACGGCCCTCGTCCCGACGCAGCTGGGTCGGCTCCTCGACGACCCGGCCGGCGTCGCCGCCCTGCGCCGCTTCGACGGCGTGCTCGTCGGCGGCGCGGCGACACCGGCGGCGATGGTCGAGCGCGCCCGCTCGCTCGACGTCGCCCTCAGCCTCACCTACGGCATGAGCGAGACCGCGGGCGGCTGCGTCTACGACGGCCTGCCGCTGCCGGTCAGCCGGGTCCACGTCGACAACGACCGCCACGTCGTGCTCGGCGGCGACACCGTGGCCCACGGCTACCTCGGCGAGCCCACCCTGAGCGCCGACGCCTTCAGCACCGATCCCGACGGCGTCCGCTGGTTCCGCACCGACGATCTCGGCCACTTCGACGAGGACGGCCTCCTCGTCGTCGACGGCCGCGCCGACGACGTCATCAACACCGGCGGACTCAAGATCAACCCGGGGGTCGTCGAGGACGCCATGGCGCGCCATCTCGAGGACGTCACCGACGTCGTCGTGCTCGGCATCCCCGACGCGCGGTGGGGCGAGTCCGTCTGCGCCGCAGTGACGCTCGTCGACCCGAGCCGACGCGTCACGACGCCGCAGGTGCGCGAGCGGCTGCGGGGCATCCTGCCCGACGCCGCCCTGCCGCACCGCGTCCTCGTGCTGCCCGCCATCCCCCTGCGCGGGCCGGGCAAGCCCGACCGGGCCGCGATCCGGGCGGCCCTGCGCGCCACGGCGACCGACCCCGCCGCCGATCCCACCACCGAGTCGGCGACCGGCGCCGTCTGAGGCGGTGGCAAGATGGAGGGGTCCCCGCCCCTCTCGTCGCCCCGGAGGTCATCGTGCTGCGCGTCGCGCTCATCGCCCTCGTGGTCTTCGCGACGATCTACGCGCTCGTCGACTGCCTCATGACCGACCGCCGCCTCATCCGGGTCATGCCCAAGCCGGTGTGGCTGATCGCGGTGCTCGTGCCGGTCCTCGGACCGCTCGTGTGGCTCGTGGCGGGGCGCACGGACGCCCGCGGCGGACCCTCCCCGCGCGGGTCGCGCCGACCGGGGCCACGACGCCCGTCCGGGCCGACCGGCCCCAAGGGCCCCGACGACGATCCTGACTTCCTCCGCAAGCTGTAGAAGGACCGCCTGACCTCATGGCCACCCTGTCCCAGTGGATCGAGGGCGCCCGCCCCCGCACGCTGCCCGCCGCCGTCTCCCCGATCCTCGTCGGCACCGGAGCCGCCTACCAGACCGGTCACGTCGTCTGGGCGTACGCGGTGCTCGCCCTCGTCGTCGCCCTCGCCCTGCAGGTCGGCGTCAACTACGCCAACGACTACTCCGACGGCATCCGTGGCACCGACGAGGTGCGCGTCGGACCGGTCCGGCTCGTCGGGCAGCGGCTCGCCCAGCCGTCGTCCGTCAAGTTCGCGGCGTTCGCCTCGTTCGGGTTCGCGGCCGTCGTGGGCCTGGCCCTCGTCGGCCTGTCCGGCCTGTGGGTCATGATCCCCATCGGCGCCGCGGCCGTACTCGCGGCCTGGTACTACACGGGCGGCTCACGGCCCTACGGCTACCTCGGGCTCGGCGAGGTGTTCGTCTTCGTCTTCTTCGGGCTCGTGGCCACGGTCGGCACCATGGCGACGATGACGCCGCCCACCGCCGCCTGCTGGTGGGGTGCGGTCGGCGTCGGGTCCCTCGCCTCGGCGATCCTCGTGGCCAACAACCTGCGCGACATCCCCACCGACCGCGAGCACGGCAAGCGGACGCTCGCGGTGCGGATGGGTGAGCGCGGCACCCGCGCCTTCTACGTCGCGCTCGTCGCCGTCGCCTTCGTCGTCGCCGGCATCGTGTCGTTCACCTCGCCGTGGGCCCTGCTCGCGCTCCTGGCCGCGCCGCTCGTCGTGCGGCCGATGCAGGCCGTGCTCGGCGGGGCGACGGGCCCGGGCCTCATCCCGGCCCTCGCCGGCACGGGCCGGTTCCAGCTCGTGTGGTCGGTGCTGCTCGCCGTCGGGCTCGCCCTCGGCCGGGTCTGACCGACCCCGCCGCCCTCTCTTCCCCGGTTCGCCGGACAGGCGCCGACCCCGGTGCCACCGTGGAGGCATGTCGGAGGACGCCGACGTCGTCGTCATCGGGGCCGGCCAGGCGGGGCTCGCGACGAGCCACGAGCTCGAGCAGCGTGGGATCGACCATGTCGTGCTGGAGGCCGAGACGCCGGGATCGTCGTGGCGCCACCGCTGGGACTCCTTCACGCTCGTCGGCCAGAACCACACCGTCCGCCTCCCGGGCGCGCCCTACCGCGGCGACGACCCCTTCGGCTTCATGGGCCGCGACGAGATCGCGGGTCACCTCGAGGCCTGGGCGGGTCGCCTCCGCGCCCCGGTCCGCAGCGGCTGCGCCGTGCGCAGCCTGCAGCCGCGTGACGCCGGCGGCTTCACCCTGGTGACCGACTCCGGGACGCTGGTGAGCCGGGTCGTCGTCGTGGCCACCGGCGCTTACCAGCGGCCGCACCGTCCCGCGGCCTGCGCCACGCTCCCCGCATCCTTGCCCGTCCTCGACCTCACCGACTACGCCAACCCGGGCTCGCTGCCCGCGGGCCCGGTGCTCGTCGTCGGCAGCGGTCAGAGCGCCTGCCAGGTCGCCGAGGAGCTCGTGATGGCGGGCCGCGAGGTCGTCATGGCGTGCGGACGCGCGCCATGGTTCCCGCGCCGGGCCGGCGGCCGCGACGTCTTCGAGTGGCTCCTCGACACCCCGTTCTTCGACCAGCGGGTCGAGGACCTGCCGACGCCCGCCGCCCGGCTCGGCGCGAACCCGCAGGTCAGCGGGGCCCACGGCGGCCACGACCTGCACTACCGGACCCTCGCGGCCCTCGGCGTGCGGCTCGGTGGCCACCTGCTCGGTGCACGGGACGGCGTCGTGCGTCTTGCCCCCGACCTCGACGCGTCGGTCGCCTTCGGTGACGAGGCCTACCGCAGCCTGCGCGACCTCGTCTTCGCGGTGTGCGCCCGCCAGGCCCTCGAGCGCCCCGACCTGCCCGACCCGGCGCCGCTCGCCGGCACGCCCGTCGAGTCGGTGCCGGTGGCCCGGCTCGGGTCGGTCCTCGTCGCGGCCGGGTTCCGCCCCGACTACACCTCGTGGATCGAGGTGCCCGGACTCGTCGACGACCTCGGCTTCCCGGTGCACGAGGACGGCGAGAGCACCGCGGCGCCCGACCTGCACTTCGTCGGCGTCCACTTCCTGCGCCGTCGCAGCTCGGCGCTGCTCTTCGGGGTCGGCGCCGACGCCGCCTTCACAGCCGACCGCGTCGCGTCGCGGCTCGGCGTCGCCTGAGCCCGGCCGGTCCGTTCCGGCGCGCGTCAGCGCTCGCGGGTGTCCCCGTGGTCGGCCTGCTCGACGTCGTGCTCGGCGCCGTCGACCTCGGCGTCCTCGGCGGCTTCGTCACTCGACGGCTCGGGACCCGACGCCGCGGCCTCCTGCTTGGCCTGGACGCGGGCGTCGTGGCGCTCGACGAGGTTCGCGGTGATCTCGTCTCGCATCCCGCGCAGCAGGACGTAGGACGCCGCGGCCGACGCGAGGGCGGCCGCCCCGATCAGCAGGACGGGGTTGTTGCGGATCCCGATGAGCCAGAAGAGGAACAGGAACCCGAAGAAGATGAGCAGGCGCAGCAGGCCGTACCGGACCATGTCAGACCTCCCTCACATGCCCGAGTAGTTGTGCATGCCGACGAAGGTCGACACGAGGTTGACCAGGGTGAAGTTGACGATGACGCAGACGTAGCCGCCGAGCGCGATGTACATCGAGCGACGGTGGTCGACGCCGGCCGTGGCCCGCCCGTGCATGTAGGCGGCGTAGACGACCCAGATGACGAACGTCCACACCTCCTTGGGATCCCACTGCCAGTAGGCGCCCCACGCCTGCTTGGCCCAGATGGCACCGGCGATGAGGGTGAAGGTCCAGAGGATGAAGCCGACCATGTTGATGCTGTAGGCCGCCCGCTCGAGGGCCGCCGACGACGGCAGCGACTCGATGAAGGTCGGCTTCACCGGCTTGTCCTCGCGGTGGCGGCGCACGAGGTAGAGCGCGCCGATCGCGGCCGCGATGGTGAAGAACGCCACGGCGATGAAGGCCACGGTCACGTGGATGCCGAGCCAGTACGACTTGAGCGCCGGCATGAGCTCGCCGGCCCCGGTGTAGAGCACGGTGAGCGAGAGGCCGAGGACGAGCAGGATCGGCGTGACGATGAAGACGCCGAGCCACTCCCACCGCTTGCGGCGGGCCAGCAGCGAGTACACGACGCCGACGGCCGCCGCCGCCGCCGTGGCGAACTCGAACATGTTGCCCCACGGCGGCCGCGACACCGCGAGCCCGCGCATGAGCACCGACGCGGCGAGCAGCGCCGAGGCGAGGTAGGTGAGCATCAGCGCGATGCTGCCGCGCTGGCGGCTCTTCAGGCTCTCCTCGTAGCCGGACCCGGCGGCGTACGGCGACACCGGCCGCGGTCGCTCGTCGGCGCCGGAGCCCGTGCCCGTGCCTGAGGCCGCTCCGACGAGCACCCCCTCACGGTCGGCCACCCGCGAGTCGGCGACCTTCGGCGCGCGCGCCGCGAGGTGCCACGTGAAGGCGAGCATGGCCAGCGTGTAGACGATCATCGACGCGTAGAGCGCGGCGTTCGCGTTGCCTGGGAGGTTCACGGGTGGTCGTTCCGTTCTGCCAGTCGGTCGTGCACGGCCGCGACGATCGCGGCGAGCCCGGGGTCGGAGTCCTTGGAGAGGCCACCGATGGTGACCACGGTAGTCGGTGCGCCCGCGGCGGCCCCAGCCTCGGGGTCCGGCCCACCGGAGCCACCGGGCCCACCGGGCCCACCGGGCCCGCCTGGCCCGCCTGGCCCTGCGGCGGCATCGACGGCCGGGCGGACACGGACGAAGACGCGTCGGCGCTTGATGGTGAGGCCGAGGATCAGACCACCCGTGGCCAGCAGGGCGCTGACGAGGCTGATCGGGGCGCCGGGGTCGGTCCGCACCGACAGGCCGGCGAAGCGCTTGACCGAGTCGAACGAGATCGAGCCGCGGCCGCCCGGGAGCTGCTTGGTCTCGCCGAGCCCCAGCCGGACGAGCTCGGGCGAGCCGTCGGTGCCCGTCACCTGCTTCATCTCGTCGGTGTTGAGCGTGTACACCGACTGCGGCCGGTTGCCGGGGAAGAGGTTGCCCTCCCACACGGACAGCGCGAGCTCGGGGTTCTGCGCGTCGGGGAACAGCGACACGGGACCGTTCTTGAAGGTCGGCTCGGCCGTGGGCAGGAAGAAGCCGGTGAAACCGAGCTGCCTCGGCGAGGCCGAGGGCACCTTGACGACGCCGACCGAGCGGTAGTTCGGGTCCTGCGGCAGGAACGGGGTGGCCTCGCGGTAGAGGACGGCGCCCTTGGCGTCGCGAACCGTGATGACCGGCGTGTAGCCGTTGCCGAGCAGGAAGATGTCGGCGCCGTCGACGCTGGCCGGGTGGTTGACGCTGATCGACTCGTCGGCGGCCGGTGCCCCCGGCTCGGGCGAGAGCCTCGTCTCGGCGGTGAAGTCGCGCGGCTTGCCGAAGTCCTTGCCGGGCGTCTCCTCGAAGGCGACGTGCAGCTTGGTCAGCGACAGGACGAACGGCGGCAGCGACTCCTCGCTGACCCACGGGCCCGGCGACCACGTGTTGAAGGTGCCGGCCGAGGCCGCGATCTTCTCGCCCTCGGGCAGGATGACGTCGCCGCGCCAGCCGAACAGGTGGCCGACGGCCATGCCGATGATGATGCCGGTGAGCGCGAGGTGGAAGAGCAGGTTCCCGGTCTCGCGCAGGTAGCCCGACTCGGCGCTGACCGACGTCGTGTCGTGGGAGTGGACGCGGAACCGCTTGCCGCGCAGCACCTCCCGCGCGACCTGCAGGGCTTCCTCGGAGGTCAGGCCCGTCGTCAGCTCGGCGCTCTCGTCGAGGCGGCGCAGGCGCGCGGGCGCCTTGGGCGGCTTCGCGCGCAGGGCGGCGAGGTGCACCTTGCTGCGCGGCACGATGCAGCCGACGAGGGAGATGAACAGCAGCAGGTAGATCGCCGAGAACCACGGCGAGGAGTACACGTCGAAGAACCCGAACCGGTCGAGCCACGGCGAGGACGTCGGGTTCTGGGCGAGGTAGTCGGCGACGCGTCCGGCGTCGATGTTGCGCTGCGGGAAGATCGAGCCGGGCACGGCCGCGATGGCCAGCAGCAGGAGCAGGAAGAGCGCGGTGCGCATGCTCGTCAGCTGCCGCCAGCCCCATCGCAGCATGCCGAGGACGCCGAGCTCCGGCAGCACCGGCTCGCGGTCGCGGCGCTCCTGCCGCTCCTGCTCCTTGAGGGCCTTCGCGGCCTTCTTCGTCGGGGTACCGGTCGTCATCACAGGGCCACCTGGAACGTCGCGACGAAGTGGGTCTGGACCCACACGATGACGTCCTCCCACAGGCCCGTCACCATGAGGACGCCGACGGCGAGCAGCAGGCCGCCGCCGACGAGCTGGATGGGGCGTCGGTGCCCGCGCAGCCAGCCGCTCGCGCGTCCGGCCCGCTCCCACAGCGCCGCCATGAGCACGAACGGGACGCCGAGGCCGACGCAGTAGAAGACGGCGAGGAGCACCCCGCGCCCGACGGTTCCGGACTCCGCCGACAGCGGCGCCGCCATGGCGAGGATCGCCCCGAGCGTCGGGCCCATGCACGGCGCCCAGCCGAGGCCGAAGACCGCACCGAGCAGGGGTGCACCGGCCAGGCCGGCGCGGGGGCGCCAGCTCAGCTGGGCCGAGAACCGGTCGCCGAGGCCGAGGAACATCAGCGCCGCGACGATGACGAGGACACCGCCGACACGCAGCAGCAGCGCCTGGTGCTCGCGCAGCGCCACCCCGAGGCCCGACAGGGTCGCGGCCCCGAGGAGGAAGACGACGGAGAACCCGAGGACGAACAGCAGCGCCCCGAGCACGAGCCGCCCGCGCGACCGCTCCCGGAGCGACACGTCGGACAGGCCGGTGACGTAGCCGAGGAAGCCGGGCACGAGCGGCAGGACGCACGGCGAGGCGAAGGAGACGAACCCCGCGGCGAGCGCGACCACCGCCGCGACGAGCAGCGATCCGGTGGTGATGTCGGGCGTCACGCGGGAGCCTCAGCCCTGCTCGGCGAGGACGTCGTCGACGAGGCCCAGCAAGGTCGAGGTGGTCACGGGGCCCGAGACGCGCGCGGCGATCCGCCCGTCCCCGTCGAGCACGAGCGTCGTCGGGGTGGCCGACGCCTTGCCCTGGAGGGCGAGCAGCGGCACCCCGCCGTCGTAGGCGAGCGAGGGGTAGGTGACGCCCTTGGCCTTCTGGAACGCGAGGCCGGTCTCGGGGCCCTCGAGCTTGTCCATGCCGATGAAGACGACGTCCTTGCGGTCGGCCTGGACCTTCTCCCAGGCCTTTTGCAGGGCGGGCGTCTCCTCGATGCACGGCGGGCACCACGAGCCCCAGACGTTGACGACGACGACCGCGCCGTCCTTGTCCTTGAGCGACCACGGCTCGCCCTCGAGCGTGGTGCCGAGCAGCTCGACGGGCTCGCCGCGCTGGCCGGGAGCCAGCTGCTCGATCGAACCGTCGCCGGCCACGTAGCCCTTGCGGTCGCCGGAGCGGGCCTGGGACTCCACGGAGTTCGGGTCGGACGTGCAGGCCGCGGTGAAGAGGGCCAGGCCGCAGGCCATGGCGACGGCGCCCCAGCGCAGCGCGGTGCGTCGGTCGAGCTCGGCCATCAGGCGCCCACGCTCCTGCTGGCCCCGGCGAGCAGCGCGAAGGCAGGCTCGGAGTAGGTGATCGAGGCGAGCTCGTCGCCGACGTAGGTCAACGACGTCAGCGAGGCCAGGGTGCAGACGCGCTTGCGCGGGTCGTGCCACAGGCGCCGGCCCTCGAGCTTGTTGCGGACCGTCCACACCGGCAGCTGGTGCGAGACGACGACGGCCTCGTGGCCGCGGGCGGCCTCGCGCGCGGCGTCGACGGCGGACAGCATCCGGGCGGCGATGGCCTCGTACGGCTCGCCCCACGACGGCTTGGTCGGGTTGGCGAGGACGTGCCAGTGCCGCGGGTGCAGGAGGTCCTTCTTGCTGGTGCGGCCGCCCTCGAAGTGGTTGGCCGACTCGATGAGGCGGGCGTCGGTCGCGATGGCGAGGCCGTGGCTGCTCGCGATCGGCGCCGCGGTCTCCTGGGCCCGCTCGAGCGGGGAGGCGACGACGTACGTGACGTCGTTGGTCGCCAGGTGCGCGGCGACGACGTCGGCCATCTCGCGGCCGAGGTCGCTGAGGTGGTAGCCCTCGAGGCGCCCGTAGAGCACGCCGTCGGGGTTGTGGACCTCGCCGTGGCGCATGAGGTGCACGACGGTCGTGTCGGCGGTGGTGTCGGCGGGTCCCCCGCTGCCTCCGTCCGTGCTCTGCGTCATGTGCCCCAGTGTCTCAAACGGTCCGCGAACGACCGAATCCGCGGTCGACCCCCGGGTTGCGCGCCGCGTCGGGAGACGGTAGATGAGATTCCCGGCGCCGCCCGACGCGTGCGCCCTACACTCCCGGCGTGTCCCTCTCGGTCTGGCTCGCCCTCTGCGCCGCGGGCGTGCTCATCTCCCTGACGCCGGGCGCCGGCGCGGTCAACACCATGGCCAACTCGATCGGATCGGGCTGGGCCCGCGCCATCTGGGGCATCCTCGGGCAGCAGGCGGCCCTGCTCGTGCACATCGCCGTCGTCGCCGCCGGCGTCGGCGTCGTCGTCGCCGGCTCGCCGGTGCTGTTCAGCATCGTGCGCTACGCCGGCGCCGCCTACCTCGTGCTCCTCGGCGTCCGGCAGCTCCGGGCCCGCGGCAAGGCCGGGAACGAGGGCGAGGTCGTGCGCGAGTCGGGCTGGTCGATGTTCCGGCGAGGCCTGCTCGTCAACCTCACCAACCCGAAGGCCGTCGTGTTCTTCCTCGCCTTCACCCCGCAGTTCATCGACCCCAACCGGCCGCTCGTCCCGCAGTACGCGCTGCTCGCCGCGACCGTCGTGGTCATCGACGTCGTCGTCATGTGGTTCGTCTTCGCGCTCGCGGCGCGAGGGCTGCGGCGCCTCACGGCCCGCGAGTCGGGGCGTCGCACGCTCGGACGCGTCTTCGGCAGCCTCTTCGTCGGCGCCGGCGTCCTGCTCGCCACCGTCCACTGACGCCCCCGGCGGCACGCGGGCGGCCCCACGCGGGACGGTGCCCACCCGACCGGTCCATGGTCGAGCGGGCACGGTCCCGGCGTCGTGGGGAACCTCAGACGAGCTCGGGCACGTCGAGGTGGGCGAGGACCAGCTCGAACTCGGCCACCGCGGTGATCCGCATGCCGGTCTCCTGGGCCAGGTCGGCACGCAGGCCCATCGCGGCGTCGCGGGCCCTGTCCATCGCCTCGGTGGAGTCGTAGGACGCCGTCACGCAGCAGCGACCGGACATCCGGTCCACGAGCATGCTCGCGCTGCAGAAGCCGTCGAGCATCTCGACCCTGGGCATGATCGAGCTCTTGAACATGTCGATGGCCCGGTCCATCGTGGCCGGGTCGCCCTCGGTCCACGTGACGCGGGTGCACGCGCCGTCGGCGGACCGGTGGTCACGGTGCAGGTAGGCGACCTCCCACTCGTCCACGCTCGTCTCGCCGCCGAACATGCTCGCGGCGCGCTCGCGCAGCGGCATGACGGCGTCGGCCGTCGCGCGCATCGCGGCCTCGTCGCGCCAGGCGGTCGTGACGATGCACCGTCCGCTCGCGCGGTCGGCGATGAGGGAGAGCCCGACGCAGCCGTCCATCGCTCTGACCTGCGGCATCACCGAGTCCTTGACGTGCGCGATGCCCGACTCGACCATGCCCGCTTGGCCCGTGACCGTCGTGGAACGTGCGTACACGGCCCACCTCCCTTGCCTCGAGGCTGCGCCCCGACGGCGCCGCCGTCGCCCTCCAGCGTCCTCCCCCGCCCGGCCGCCGACAAGGTCCCGGGCCCCCGCGGAGACCGCAGGGACGCCGGGTCGAGCGGGCCGCGTCAGTCCGGCGTCAGTCCGGCGTCGCCGCCGCGCGCGCCGCAGCGGGCAGCGCGGCGAGCACGTGGCCGACCGCCTCGTCGTCGTGGGCCGCCGACACGAACCACGACTCGAAGGCGCTCGGCGGCAGGTGGACGCCCTGGGCGAGCATCGCGTGGAAGAAGCGGCGGAAGGCGTCGGTGTCCTGCGCCTTGGCGTCGTCGTAGCTGATCACCGCGCCGTCGCGGAAGAACACCGAGAACATCGACCCGGCCCACTGGACGGTGTGCGGCACCGACGCCGCCGACAGCTCGGCGCTCACGGCGTCGGCGATCGTGCGGGCCGCGACGCCGAGGCGCTCGTACACCGCAGGAGTGCAGCCGCGGAGGGTGGCGAGACCGGCGGCCGAGGCGACGGGGTTACCCGACAGCGTCCCGGCCTGGTAGACCGGGCCCTGCGGCGCGAGCAGTGCCATGACGTCGGCCCGCCCGCCGAAGGCCGCGGTGGGGAACCCGCCGCCCATGACCTTGCCGAACGTGTACAGTTCGGCGGCACCCGACGGGTGCTCCTCGCAGCCGTAGTACCCCGAGGCCGAGGCGCGGAAGCCGGTCATGACCTCGTCCGACACGAGCAGCGCGCCGTGGGCCTTCGTCACCCGGCGCAGCGCCTCCGTGAAGCCGGGGGCCGGCGGCACGACCCCCATGTTTCCGGGCGCCGCCTCGGTGATGACGGCCGCGATCTCCTCCCCGCGCTCCGCGAACGCCGCCTCGAGGGCCGGGACGTCGTTGTAGGGCAGCACGATCGTCTCCCCCGCGCTCGAGCGCGGCACGCCGGCGGAGTCGGGCAGCGCGAACGTCGCGACGCCGGAGCCGGCCGAGGCGAGCAGGGCGTCGACGTGGCCGTGGTAGCAGCCGGCGAACTTCACGACGACGTCACGGCCGGTGAAGCCGCGGGCCAGGCGGATCGCCGACATCGTCGCCTCGGTGCCCGAGTTGACGAGGCGCACCTGCTCGACGGGCTCCATCCGCGCGACGATCTCCTCGGCGAGGAGCACCTCGTTCTCCGAGGGCGTGCCGAACGAGAAGCCTTGCGCCGCAGCCTCGGTGACCGCGCGCAGCACGTCGGGGTGCGCGTGGCCGAGGATCATCGGGCCCCACGAGCAGATGAGGTCGACGTACTTCTTGCCGTCGGCGTCGGTGAGCCACGCGCCCTGGCCGCTGCGCATGAAGCGCGGCGTGCCGCCGACGGCCCGGAAGGCGCGCACCGGTGAGTTGACGCCGCCGGGGATGACGCGTCCGGCCCGCTCGAGGAGGGCCGCCGAGGCGGGGGCGTCGGTCGTGTCGGGGGCGGTCGTGGGCTGGGAGCTCATGCCCCCATTGTCGCAACCGCCGTGACGCAGCCGGTCAGCGGCCGCTCGCGCCCTCGGGGTCGAGGTGGTCGCGGACGATCGCCATGGCGTCGCCGATCGCCTGGAACTGCTCGCGGGTCATGATGTCGACGAGGTTGTCGCGCACGCTCTGCACGTGGACCCTCGAGATGTCCTGGGTTGCCGCGAGACCGCCCGGTGTCAGCACGAGCTCGACGCCGCGCTTGTCCTCCAGGCACGACTCGCGCGCGACCCAGCCGCGCTCCTCGAGGCGCTTGGCCGTGTGGGTGAGCCGGCTGCGCGACTGCACGACCATCGAGGCGAGCTCGCTCATCCGCAGCCGGTGCTGCGGGCTCTCCGAGAGCATCGAGATGATCTCGTACTCGCTCAGCGCGATGCCGGCGTCGCCGAGCGCCTCGTCGAGCGCCCGCTCGAGCAGACGCGTGCCGCGCAGCACGGCACGCCACGACCGCTGCTCGCCGTCGTCGAGCCACCTCACGCCGTCGTCCCCTGAACCACCGGCCATGTGCACCTCCTGCGCCCCCTGATCGTAAGGCGTCAGGCGAGCCAGTCGGCCGCGTCGAGGGCGAAATACGTCAGGACGACCTGCGCGCCGGCGCGGCGGATCGAGGTCAGCGACTCCAGCGCGGTGGCCCGCAGGTCGATCCAGCCGTTCGCGGCGGCCGCGTGGATCATCGAGTACTCACCCGACACCTGGTAGGCCGCCACCGGCACCGAGGAGCGCTCGGCCGCGGCGGCGACGACGTCGAGGTAGCTCATGGCCGGCTTGACCATGACCATGTCGGCGCCCTCGGCGATGTCGAGGTCGATCTCGCGCAGCGACTCGACGATGTTCGCGGGGTCCTGCTGGTAGGTGCGCCGGTCGCCCTGCAGGCTCGACTGCACGGCCTCGCGGAACGGCCCGAAGAAGGCCGAGGCGTACTTCGCGGAGTAGGCGAGGATGACGGTGTCGGTGAGCCCCTCGGCGTCGAGCGCCTCGCGGATGACGGCGACCTGGCCGTCCATCATCCCGGAGGGGGCCACGACGTGGGCACCGGCGCGCGCCTGCGCCACGGCCATCTCGGCGTAAAGCTCGTTCGTCGCGTCGTTGTCGACGCGGCCCTGCTCGTCGAGCACGCCGCAGTGGCCGTGGTCGGTGAACTCGTCGAGGCACGTGTCGGCCATGATCACGAGGTCGTCGCCCACCGCGTCGCGCACGGCGCGGAGCGCGAGGTTGAGGATGCCGTCGGGGGCGATGCCGCCGGACCCGGTGGCGTCCTTGGTCTCCGGGACGCCGAAGAGCATGATCCCGCCGACGCCGGCGGCCACGCAGCGCCGCGCCACGTCGACGACGCTGTCGAGGGTGTGCTGCTGGACCCCCGGCATGCTCTCGATCGGGCGTGGCTCGCGCAGGCCCTCGGCGACGAAGACGGGCAGCACGAGGTCACGCGGGTGCACCCGGGTCTCGGCCACGAGGGACCGCAGCACCGGGTTCTGCCGCAGGCGACGAGGACGTTCGATCACCCGACGCTCCTCAGCGGGCGCGGCGGCGCGAGGCCGGACGCTTGTCGCTCGGGCGCTGCACCGGCTGGCCGGCCTCGCGGGCCGCGACCTGCAGGCCGACGCCGTGACCGGCCAGGGCGTCGACGAGCGCGAGGGCCGAGGCCTCCTGCGCCAGGACGTCGACGCGCAGTCCGTGCTCCTGGGCCGTCTTGGCCGTGGCCGGGCCGATGCACGCGACGACCGTTGCGGCGTGGGGCTTTCCGGCGATGCCGACGAGGTTGCGCACCGTCGAGCTCGACGTGAAGAGCACCGCGTCGTAGTCGCCGCCCTTGATGGCGTCGCGGATCGACGCGGCCGGAGGGGCGGCGCGGACCGTGCGGTAGGCGGTGACGTCGTCGACCTCCCAGCCCATGTCGCGCAGGCCGGCGACGAGGGTCTCGGTGGCGATGTCGGCACGCGGCAGCAGGACGCGGTTGATCGGGTCGAGCACCTCGTCGAACTCGGGCCACTCCTCGAGCAGGCCGGCGGCCGACTGCTCGCCGGCGGGCACGAGGTCGGGGTTGATGCCCCACTCGCGCAGCGCGTCGGCGGTGACGCCACCGACGGCCGCCACCTTGAGACCGGCGAAGGCGCGCGCGTCGAGACCGAACTCCTCGAACCGCTCGCGGACCGCGCGCACGGCGTTGACCGACGTGAAGCCGATCCACTCGTAGCGCCCGGTGACGAGGCCCTTGACGGCCTTCTCCATCTGCTGCGGCGTGCGCGGCGGCTCGACGGAGATCGTCGGGACGACGTCGGCCGTGGCGCCGTAGCCGGCGAGGCGGTCGACCATCGGGCCGGCCTGAGCCTGGGTGCGCGGCACGAGGACCTTCCAGCCGAAGAGCGGCTTGGTCTCGAACCACGCGAACTCCTCGCGCAGGTCGACGTTGGGGGAGACGACGGCGAGCGAGACCTCGAGCGGCTCCTTGCCGGAGAAGAGGCGGTCGACGGCCTCGAGCGAGGACGTGACCGACGTCTGGCGGACCGTCGTCGGGTTGGTCGTCAGGGCCACGAGCGACTCGCCGGGGCGACCCGCCGCGAGCAGAGCGGCCAGCGCCTTGCGGATGGTCTCGGTGTTGCCGAGCAGGACGAGGGTGTCGGCGTCGGCCGTGTACGGCGCGAGGTCGAGCCCGGCGTGCTCGGTGGCGAGGACGTGGACGGCGCCGGTGGCCTTGGACGTCAGCGGCACGCCGGCGTACGTCGGCCCGGCGGTGACGGCCGAGACGCCCGGCACGACGTCGAAGGTCAGCCCGGCCCTGCGGCAGGCGCGGACCTCCTCGGCGAGGCCGTTGAAGGTGGCGGGGTCGCCGTCCATGAGGCGCACGACGAGGCCGGACGGGCCGACCGCCTTGGCGGCCTTGACGACGAGCTTGGCGCGGACCGCGTGGGTCAGCTCCTGGCCCTGCTCGCCGTGGCCGGCGTCGATGACCTCGACGTCGGGACGCGCGTGAGCCAGGACGACGTCCTCGCGGGCGACGCGGTCGAGCACGACGGCGTCAGCGGCCGCGAGCAGGTCGCGGGCGCGCAGCGTCAGCAGGCCCGGGTCACCCGGACCCGACCCGACGAAGGCGACGCGGGCGGGAGAGGTCGAGAGCGTGGGGGTCGACGCCGTCTGCTCCGACGGCTGGCGAGACTGGGTCACGAAACTTGCTCCGGTCGGTGTGAGGCGTGCGGTGAGTCGGTGTCGTACGGGGCGTCGTGCGGACTGCCGTACGGGTCGTTCGGTGGATCGCTGTCGGTCGTTGCTCCGACCGGGGCGGGGGCCCCGACCGGGGTGCCGGTGATCTCGGCGGCGCCGTCCTCGAGGCAGACGTGCGCGAGCCGGCGCCCGAGGTCCTCGGGCTCGTCGTACCCGCCGACGAGCGAGCGACGCAGCTCGACGGCGCCGTCCTCCGTGCCGACGAAGGCACGCAGCGACAGCACCGGGCCGTCGTCGTCCTCGACGACCTCGGCCAGCGCCCCGACGGGGGCGGTGCAGCCGGCCTCGAGGGTGCGCAGCAGCGACCGCTCGGCGAGGACGCAGGTACGGGTGTCGGGGTCGTCGAGCGGGGTGACCGCGGCGAGCACGTCGGCGCGGTCGGACCGGCACTCGACGGCGAGGGCACCCTGGCCCGGCGCCGGGAGCACCTGGATCGGGTCGAGCACCTCGGTGACCTCGTCGAGGCGGCCGAGGCGGGCCAGGCCCGCTCGCGCGAGGACGACGGCGTCGAGGGTGCCCGACGTGACGAGGCCGATGCGGGTGTCGACGTTGCCGCGGATCGGGCGGACCTCGATGCCGAGACCGAGCGCGGCGAGCTGGGCGGTGCGACGCGGCGAGCCGGTGCCGACGACCGACCCGGCAGGCAGCTCGCCGAGGGTCAGGCCGTCGCGGGCCACGAGCACGTCGCGGCTGTCCTCGCGCTGCGGGACCGCGGCGACGACGAGACCGGGCTCGGGCGTCGTCGGGAGGTCCTTGAGCGAGTGGACGGCGACGTCGATGCGGCCGTCGAGCAGGGCCCTGCGGATCGCGGCGGCGAAGACGCCCGTGCCGCCGATCGCGGTGAGCAGCTCGCCGGAGGTGTCGCCCTCGGTCGTGATCTCGACGAGCTCGACGGCGTGGCCGAGCGCGCGGAGCCGGTCGGCGACCCAGGCGGACTGGGTCGTGGCGAGGGCGGAGCGGCGGGTGCCGAGGCGCAGCGTGGTCATGCGCCACCTCCCCGCTTCGGAGGGGTCGACACGTTGGCGACGTCCTTGGGCTCGAGGTCGAACAGCTCGCGCAGGGCGGCGGCGTAGTCGTCGCCGCTGCCCTCCATCGCGAACTCCTTGACGCGTCGGGTCGGGGTGTGGAGCAGCTTCTCGACGATGCGGTGCACGGCGAGGCCGATCTCGGCGCGGGTGCCCTCGTCGAGGCCGGGCAGGCGCTGGTCGAGCCGATCCATCTCGCCGGCGACGAGCTCGGCGGCCCGGGAGCGCAGCGCTGCGACGGTCGGCGCGACGGTCTTCTCGACGCGTCGGGTCAGGTAGTCGGCGACCTCGCCCGTGACGAGCTCGCGGACGCGGACGACCTGGGTGGTGTCGGCGCGGCCCTCGAGGAGCCGCCCGAGGTGCTGGAGGTCGAGCAGCGCGACCGAGTCGACCGGCGTCGACCACGTGTCGGCGGGCTCGACGTCGCGCGGGAGTGCGAGGTCGACGACGACCTGCGGGCGGCCGTCGCGGCGGGCCGCCGCCGTGGCGAGGTCGGCCCCGGTGACGACGTGCCCGACCGCGCCGGTGCACGTGATGACGAGGTCGGCCTCGGCGAGGACGTCGGGCAGCTCGGACCACGGCCGGGCCGTGCCCTGGGTGGCCGCGGCGAGGCGCTCGGCGCGCTCGGGCGTGCGGTTGACGACGGTCAGCTCGCCGATGCCGCCGCGCTGGGTGGTGGCCGCGGCGAGTCCGCTCATGGCGCCGGCACCGACGACGGCGGCGCTGCGGCGTTCGAGCGACCCGAGCACCTGGGCGGCCTGCTCGAGGGCGATCTGCACGAGCGAGACGCTGTGCCGGTCGATGTCGGTCTCGGAGTGGGCCCGCTTGCCGACCCGGAGGGCCTGCTGGAACAGGGAGTTCAGCGACTCGCCGGCCTGGCCGCGCTGCTGGGCGCCGGAGAGCGCGTCACGCATCTGGCCGAGCACCTGCGCCTCGCCGACGGCCATCGAGTCGAGGCCGCACGCGACGGTGAAGGTGTGGGCGACCGCGGCGTCGTCGAAGCGCACGTAGAGGTGGTCGGCCAGCGACTCGGCGCGGGCGGCCAGGGCCTCGGCCGGGTCGGTCGGCACCGCGTGCGAGGTGGTGACGACCTCGCCCTGCTCGATGCCCGCGGCGAGCGCGAGCGCCTCGCCGATGGCGGCGACGGCCGGGTGGAAGGCGGCGACCTCGGCGTAGACCTCGAGCCGGTTGCACGTGGAGAGCACGACGGCCTCCGACGCCGTGGCCGAGCCGAGCACCGAGCCGGCGATGGCCTCGGCGCGGTCGGGCCGCTCGGACAGCGCCTCGAGCACCGAAAGGGGCGCGGTGTGGTGGGACAGTCCGATGACGAGCAGGCTCATCGCGCCACCGCCGATCGCAGCTCGCCGGCCGCGAGCGCCTTGCGCTGCGCGTGGAAGGCGAGGATCTGCAGCTCGGTGGAGAGGTCCACGCGGCGCACGTCGACGCCCGCGGGGACGGAGAGCACCGCCGGCGCGAAGTTGAGGATCGAGGAGATGCCGGTGCCCACGAGCGCGTCGCACACGGCCTGCGCGGCCGGGGCCGGCGTCGCGATGACCCCGATCGCGATGGGGTCGACGGCGTGGTGGGCGGCGATCTCCGACAGCGGCCGGATGCGGACGCCCACGACGAGCTCGTCGGCGAGCGCCGGGTCGTCGTCGTAGAGCCCGACGATGCGGAAGCCCTTGGTGACGAAGCCGGAGTAGGACGCGAGCGCGTGGCCCAGGTTGCCCATCCCGACGATGGCCACGGGCCAGTCCTGGGTCAGACCGAGGGCCCGGGAGATCTCGAGGGCGAGCGTCTCGACGTCGTAGCCGACGCCGCGCACACCGTAGGAGCCGAGGTGGCTCAGATCCTTGCGCAGCTGGGCCGAACGCACGCCGACCTCGGCCGCGAGCTCTTCGGACGACACCGACAGCACGCCGTCCTCAGCGAGCCGGGACAGCGTCCGCAGGTACTCAGGAAGCCGCGCGACGGTTGCGTCGGGGATCTCTCGACGCAGAACAGGGTCGGCGGACACGCTTGCTCACCGGCTCCTCTCGCAGAGGCGTTCGAGGCGAACGCGGAGCACGTAAGGACCTGTTCAGGCTAGACGTTTGTGAAGCCATGCACAAAGTTGACGTGACGGGCCTATCAGACGTAGAGACGCCCCCGGGCACCGGTCCCCCTCACCCCTCCGCCAGGGCGCGTCGCAGGCGCGCCTCGTCCACCCGCCAGAAGTCGTGCCGGCGACCGTCGACGAACGTCACCGGGATCTGTTCCCCGTACCGCCGCACGAGGTCCGGGTCCTCGTCGACGGAGCGCTCCTGCCAGGTCACACCGAGGTCGGCCGTGACCCGTTCGACGACGGCCCGGGCCTCGTCGCACAGGTGGCAGCCCTCGCGCCCGAGCAGCACGACGCGGGGCGGCGGAGCGCTGCCCCCGGCGTCCGTCGGGCTGGTGCCGGGACCGTCGGTCGTGCTCATGGACCCACTGTAGGTCGCCTGCCTCGGGGCCCCGGGGCGGACGCCGCGCGCTACCGATCGGTAGCAGATCGGTCACATCGGGCGAACGCACTGTGATCCGGGCGCATGTTGGGCCAGACTGTGACGGATGCGCACGAGGAGGACGCCGGCACGCCGGCAGCCACGTGGTGCCGCACCGGGGACGGTCCCGGCCGCGGCCCTGTCCTCCCCTGCCCTCGCGACCGGCTCCCTCGGTGCTGCCACGCTCGGCACCGGGCCCCTCGTCCCGGTCCTGCCGTCGTGGCGCTCGGCGCTCGATGCCATCTGGGCCGCCCTCGAGGACGGTGCCACCGAGCGCTTCACCCTCGGCGGCCAGGGCGGTGCCGGCCGCGCGACCGGACCGGGAGGCCGCGGCACCCGCACCCTCGAGCGCGACGTCGCCGAGCAGGCCCGCATCACGGCGCTCGTCGAGCTTGCCCAGGGCGGCGACCGCGAGGCCTTCGCCCAGCTCTACGACGCGTACGTCGACACCGTCTTCCGCTACGTCCTCGTGCGCGTCGCGAGCCGGCAGCTGGCCGAGGACCTCACGTCCGAGACGTTCCTGCGGGCGATGCGGCGCATCGACACCTTCACGTGGCAGGGCCGCGACATCGCCGCATGGTTCGTCACCATCGCGCGCAACCTCATCGCCGACCACGTGAAGTCGGCGAAGTTCCGCTTCGAGGTCACGACCGCCGACATGCGCGACGCCGACGAGCGCGTCGACGCCCCCGACGCCGAGGTCCTCGCCCGGCTGCGCGACGAGCGGCTCGTCGAGGCCATCCGCGGCCTGGGCCCGGACCAGGCCGAGTGCATCACGCTGCGCTTCCTGCAGGGCCTCAGCCTCGCCGACACCGCCAAGGTCATCGGCAAGTCGGAGGGCGCCGTCAAGCAGCTGCAGCTGCGGGCCACGAGGGCCCTGCGCAAGACCCTCGAGGGGGTCGAGCTGTGAACCCCGTAACGCCTGGGGCACCTGCGTCGTTCTCACGACAGCGGGACGGTTCGTGTGGGGCCGCACCGCAGCCCCTCTCGCTCCCCGGCACCCCGGGGCGCATGACCGAGACTTCGACTCCGACGACACCGAGGGCAGGGCACGACACGACGCACCACCCGCACCCCGCAGCCACCGCGCACCGCCGCGCACCCCTGACGCCGACGCTGCAGCGGCCGGTCCGCCGCGCCTTCGTGGCGCCGCCGCGGACGCCGGCTCCGGCGCCGGTCCCCTTCAGGGCACCGACGCGCGCCGGTCGAGGCGGTCCGCCGCCTGAGCTCCACGCCTGACGCACGACCCGAGCACACCGCCTGCACCACCGGCCCACCGCACCGACACCGACCGCACGACCCGAGCACCGAAGGAGGAGAGAGATGGACCTCGGCCCCACGTCCGACGCCGACCTCCTCCAGCGTGCCCTCGAGAGCGAGCGGGTCACCGAGCCGGGCATCCTCGAGCTCGTCGCGGTCGTGCACGCCGTCACCGCGGTCGACCAGGCGGGCCTGGCCCCGCGCCGCGAGTTCGTCACCGACCTGCGGGCCCGGCTCCTCGAGGACGACGGCGGCATCGCCGCCCCGGTCGTCCCCCTCGGTGGCCCGTCCGGCGACTCCCCCACCCAGCCGCTGACGCCGACGAGCGCCCCCAGCACTGGCGGCCCCGAGTCCCGCAGCGACGCGTCCGGCGTCGACACCGAGCCCGACGGCTCGGGTGACGGCTCGGGCGACGGCCGCGGTCCGACGGGCGGCACGGTGTCGGTGCTGCGCGTCGCCGCCCGCCCGCTGCGCTACGTCGCCGCGGCCGCCGCGGCGCTGCTCGTCGTCGGCGGCGCCCTCGGCTGGGCGTCGCGCTCGGCGCTGCCGGGCGACGCCCTGTACGGCGTCAAGCAGGTGCTCGACCGGGCGGCCGTGCAGCTGTCCGGGTCGCGGTTCGACCAGGGCCTGACCTACCTCGCGCAGGCCGAGCAGCACATCGGTGAGGCCCGCGACCTCGTCGACCGCGGCACCCCGGCGGCCGGCGACGTCGAGACCGCGCTCGACCTCGCCTCCGACTCCACGACGCGCGCCCAGACCCTCCTGCTCGACGCGTACCGCAGCGAGAACCGGGCCGACGCGCTGACCGAGCTCGCCGACTTCTACGCCCGGGCGCTCCCGCAGGTCGACGCGCTCCGTGACCAGGTGCCCGCCGCGGCCCTCCCGTCCTGGCAGCGACTGCACGACCTGCTGACCCAGAACCGCGTCACCGTGCTGCGCGAGCTCGCCGCCTGCTCGGCCTGCGGCGACCGCGCCACCCAGGCGCGCCAGCTGCTGTCGGCGGTCGTCACGCCCACGTCGTCCTCGTCCGGCCCCTCCACGCTCCCCCAGCCGTCGGCGAGTCGCCCGACCGCGCCGGCGCCGCCACGCGCCACCGTCCCGCGACAACCCGGCAGCACGGTGACCGTGCCAGGGGTCGGCGGAGTCCCTCTTCCCGGCCTCGGCGTCACCGGCGGCGTGACCCTGCCCGGCAGCACCATCCAGCTGCCGGGCGTCGGCGTGTCCTCGTCCTCGGTCGGGGTCGGCGGTGGCGGCGTCACCCTGCCGGGCAGCACGGTCCACCTGCCGAGCGTCAGCGCGACGGGCGGCACGATCGGCGTCGGCGGCGGGGGCGTCTCGGTCACCGGTCTGCCGTCCATCCCGCTGCCTTCGGTGAAGGTCACCGTCCCGAGCCTCCCGCTCAAGACGCTCCTGCCCTGACCCACTGAGGCGCGAACGCCTGGGTGCCCGGCGCACCCGGGGGCTGCCTCCTGCCGCCTCCCTATGGGTCGAGTGGCCGGATCGAACCGGCCGAACGCCTCCCCAGCGTCGTTTCGGCCCGTCGATCCGGCCACTCGGCCCGTCGCGGTGGGCAGAGGGGGCCGGACGCGTCGGGTGGCGGATGCGTCGGGTGGCGGACGCGTCGGGTGGCGGACGCGTCGGGCGACGGACGCGTCGGGCGACGGTCAGAGGAAGACGGACTTGCGCTGCATGAGCAGGCTGTAGAGCGTCTGCTGGATCGTCTCGCGCACCTGGTCGGTGAGGTCGAAGACGAGCATCGGGTCGTCGGCCGCGTCGGGACCGAAGGACGTCGTGTCGATGGGCGGCCCGAACTCGATGAGCCACTTGCTCGGCAGCGGGATCATGCCGAGCGGGCCGAGCAGCGGGAACGTCGGCGTGATCGGCGCGTACGGCAGGCCCAGCAGCCGCGCGACGGCGGGCATGTTGCCGAGGATCGGGTAGATCTCCTCGGCACCGACGATCGACACCGGCACGATCGGCACCCCGGCACGCAGGGCGGCCGACACGAAGCCGCCGCGGCCGAACCGCTGGAGCTTGTAGCGCTCGCTGAACGGCTTGCCGACGCCCTTGAAGCCCTCGGGCCACACGCCGACGAGCTCGCCGCCGCGCAGCAGCCGTTCGGCGTCGGTGTTGGCCGCGAGCGTCGAGCCGGACCGGCGCGCCATCGTGCCGATGAACGGCAGCTGGAAGACGAGGTCGGCTCCGAGCATGCGCAGGTGCCGGTGCTGCGGGTGCTCGTCGTAGACCGCCACCTGGGTCATGAGCGAGTCCATCGCCACGGTGCCGGAGTGGTTGCCGACGACGAGCGCGCCGCTCTCGGCCGGGATGTTCTCGATGCCACGCACCTCGACGCGGAACCACGACCGGTAGAACGGGCGCAGCAGCGGCAGGTGGACGTGGACGGTGTAGTCCTCGTCGAAGCCGAACTCGTCGACGGTGTAGTCGCCCGTGAGCCGGCGCCGGAGGTAGGCGAGGGTCTCGGCGACCTGCCGCTCGACGTCCTCGGCGGGCAGCCCGGCCGACGTCGCCGCCGCGCGGAAGACGTTGACGGCGAGCTCGACGAGCTCGGCCGGGCCGGGGCGGGACTCGCTGCTGAACTCGGCGGCCTCGAGGACGGCGCCGACGAGGCGCTCCGCCTTGGACTGCAGCCCGGTGAGGCCGAGGGCGCTGGCGAGGTCGGAACCCTCGGAGGTGACGTCGCCGGTCTCGGACTCCTCGATCGGCGGCACGGCCCGCAGCCGGGCCCGCTCGCGCACCTCCTCCACCGAGGGCGACGCTGGAGTCGACGCCGGAGGCAGGGGCACCCGCCGCGGCGGACGCGTCCGCACGGGCGGCGTCCTCGGGGGCTCGACCGACGCGGCGGTGTCACGATCGGCCGTGCCGTCGGGCGTGCCGGGTGGGTCGGACGTGTCGGCGACGGGCTTGCGGGGGCGTCCGCCCGGACCGGGCTCGTCGGTGGGAACCGCCGTCGGGTGCGCGGCCCGGGAGGCCGACTCGGTGCGGTCGGTGCGGCCGGCACGGATCGCCGCGCGGCTCGGTCGGGACCGCGGCGTCGGGGCCGACGCGTCGTCGTCGGTCCGGGCGTCGCCCGCGGTGGACGGGGGCGCGTCGGTCGGCTCGAGGAGGTCCTCGGCCGCCGACGTGACCGGCTCGGCCGGGTCGACGGGCTCGATGGGCTCGACGGGTGCGGCCTGCTCCTGGCCGCCCTGCTCGACGCGCCGACGCCGCGCAGCACTCAGCTCGACGGTGTCTGCGGACAGCAGCGGCGTGCCGGACCGGCGCAGCCGCTCCCCCGACGCCCGCGCGGCCCCGGCGGCGAACGCGCCCCGGGGCGGCCTCGACGCTGCCGTCGCGGCCTTCTTCGCGGGTGCCGCCGTCGCCGGGGCCGCGGCGTCCTGGGGCTCTGTCGCCGCGCCCGCCGATGCGTTCGCTTTCTTCCCCTTCGACGAGGCCTTCTTCGCGGCCCTCGTCGCGGGGGGCTTCTTCGCCGCCGACTTCTTCGGCGCCGACTGCTTCGCGGTCTTCTTCGCGGGCGGGCGCGCCGCGGACGTGCCGTCAGTGCCGTCGGCGGCGCCGGTCGCGCCCGTCACGTCGGTCGGGCCGGTCGGGGTGTCCGGTTCCTGGCGGGCGGGGCTCACGGCTGGATCCTGTCGAAGACGCGGGCGATGGCGGCGGCCGTGCCTCCGGCGGCGTCGGTGACGGCGTCGGACACGCCGTCGACCCCCGGAACGGCCGGACGCAGGTGGTGGGCGTAGTGCTCGAAGGCCGACCGCGTCGTGTACTGCGGCTCGAACCCGAGGACCTCGCGCATCCGGTGGGTGTCGAGGCCCCGGCCGAAGGCGAGGAAGGTCAGCTGGTCGCGGGAGAAGTCGGCCAGGCCGCTACGGCGGACGACGCTGCCGAAGATGCCTGCGGCGGCGAGCGGCACCGGCAGGATGGGACGGCGCGCGATGGCGGTGCACTGGGTGACGGTGAGGAAGCCGTCAGCCGCGACGTTGACGATGCCGACCGCCGGGCCCGTGGTCGCGAGGATCATGGCGGCCGTCGCGTCGTCCTCGTGGAGGAACTGGAAGCGCGCGTCGAAGCCGAGGGGCACCGGCACGACCGGCAGGGCGAAGTAGTCGGTGAGCGCGGTGTGGATGCTCGGGCCGACGACGTTGGCCAGGCGCAGCATCGTGATCTCGACGTCGGGGCGTCGCCGGGAGAAGCCCCGCACGTAGCCCTCGACCTCGACGGAGTCCTTGCCGAAGCCGGCGCGCGGCATGGCCTTGGGGCTCATGTCCTCGCTGAACACCGCGGGGTCACGCGGCGACGAGCCGTACACGGCGGCCGAGGACTTGACGACGAGGCGGCTCACCGACTCCGACTTCTGGCACGCGGCGAGCAGCTGCATCGTGCCGATGACGTTGATCTCCTTCTGCGTCATCCGGCCACCGGTGTCCTTCGGGGTGGCGATGACGTTCATGTGCACGACGGTGTCGACCTTCGCCTGCGCCATGATCCGGCCGATCATCGGGTTGCGGATGTCGGCCCGGACGAACTCGGCGCGGCCGATCGAGTGCCGCGGGGGCACGACGTCGACGCCGAGGATGCGTTCGATGGCCGGGTCGGCCGACAGACGCCGCGCGTAGAGGCCGCCGAGGTACCGGGAGACTCCGGTCACCAGAACGACCTTGGCCATCGGCTCCTCCAGTCCTCGGGTTCGGCGGTCAGCAGGGTGCGACGGTCGGGCCCGGGCGCCGGAGCGCCGGCTCCCTCGTCCTTGGAAAGCCTACCCAGCACTCCCCCGTCCGCGCCGCGCGACGCGGTGTGCGTCTCGTCGCACAGGCCCCGGGATGCGGGCCCTCGTGACCGTCATCCGCCCCCGGAGACGCGAACGACCCCCACCCGAGGTCGGGCGAGGGTCGACGGTGTCCCGGGCCGGGCCCGCGACGGATGACTCCGGGAGGAGTCAGGTCACTTCTTGTTGCGACGCTGGTGACGCGTCTTGCGCAGCAGCTTGCGGTGCTTCTTCTTCGCCATCCGCTTGCGGCGCTTCTTGATGACAGAGCCCATGGTTGTCCTTGTCGTGCGACTGGATTGCTGACGAACGTGCCGACCTGCGTCGACACACCGCCAAAGGCAGTGCAGTCGATGTGTCACGAGCCGAACAGGCTTCACAGCCTAGCGTGTGCGCGGCGTCGAACCCAAAAGCAGTGCCTGACGGACTGGACGTGACGCGCGACGCGACCTCGACGCGAGCCCCGACCACACCTGGCTGGGACGACAAGAGGGCGGTCCGGGCCGTGTGGCCCGGACCGCCCTCTGGTGCGGTGTGACGCTGATGTCACGCGGTGTCGATGTACGACGTCTGCAGGTACTTGTGCACCGCGTCTTCCGGAACCCGGAAGGAGCGGCCGACCCGGACGGCAGGGAGCTCCCCGCCGTGGACGAGCCGGTAGACCGTCATCTTGGACACGCGCATGATCGAGGCGACCTCGGCGACGGTCAGGAACCGCACCTCGGCGAGCTGGCGCTCATTCGACATGTGATACCCCGATCTTCTGTTGGGTGCATCCGCGCGTCGCCGGCTTCCCCTCCGGCGAAACTGCACGCAGGTGCAAGAAGCAACACTAGGGGCAGATGTGACTGGAGGGGAAGTGGACGGGGAAATCCGGCACGGGAAGGCAAGGAGGCGCGCCGAGAGACTCCTGTGATTCCGGAGGCCCGATCGGTACGTCGATCGACCGGTGCGTCAGGGCTCCAGACGGTTCAGGTCGCGCGGGAACAGCGTCACCTCGCGGACGTTCTCGGCCCCGGTCAGGCGCGCGACCCAGCGCTCGAGACCGATCGCGAAGCCGCCGTGCGGAGGCATCCCGTGCGCGAAGGCGTCGAGGTAGCCGGCGAGGAGCGAGGCGTCGTTGCCGGTGCGAGCGAGCGCCGCCGCGTAGTCCGACGGCCGGTGCAGCCGCTGCCCGCCGGTCGTCAGCTCGAGGCCGCGGAAGAGCAGGTCGAAGCTGTTGCTCCACCGCTCGTCGCCCGGCTGCGGGTGCGTGTAGAACGGCCGCTTGGCCATGGGATAGCCCTCCACGGCAAGGAAGTCCGAACCGTGCTCGGCCATCGCCCACTCCCCCAGGGCACGCTCGTGGGCGGGGCTGAGGTCGGGCTCGTCCGGGTCGGCGCCGACGAGTGCCAGCGCGTCGCTGAAATGGACCACCGGGATCTGCTCCGGCACGACGGGCAGCTCGATGCCGAGCGTCGCGACGGCGTCGGAGGCGTCGAGCCGGACCGCCTCGACCATGCCGGCGACCGCCTCGCGGAGCACCGCGAGCACGTCGCGGTGGTCGCGGACGAATCCGAGCTCGGCGTCGAGCGAGGTGTACTGCGCGAGGTGGCGCACCGTGTCGTGCGGCTCGGCGCGGAACACCGGGCCCACCTCGAAGACGCGCTCGAACACCCCGACGAGCATCTGCTTGTAGAGCTGCGGGCTCTGCGCCAGGTAGGCCGTGCGCCCGAAGTAGTCGACGGTGAAGACGTTGGCCCCGGACTCGGTGGCGGTGCCGACGAGCTTCGGAGTGGCGATCTCGGTGAACTCGAGTTCGCCCAGCGCAGAACGGAACCCGCGCATCGACGCCGCGGCGATGGCCCAGGCGGCACGGTGGCGCTGGTGACGCAGCGTCACGGCCGCGTGGTCCAGGAGGGTCGGCAGCCCGGCCCCGAACGTCGGGCGCCACAGCTCGACGGGCGGCGCCTCGGCCGGCTCGGTCAGGGCCTCCAGCACCGGCTCGACGAGCTCTGCGCCGCCGGGTGCCGATGGGTTGAGACTGACGCGGCCGGTGACCCGGACCGTCGTCTCCTCGGGCACGGACGCGAGGGCTGCGAGGGCCTCGGGCTCGCGCACGACGACCTGGGCCAGGCCCGAGCGGTCGCGCACGACGAGGAAGCTGACGCTGGCGAGGACGCGCCGTCGGTGCACCCAGCCCATGAGCACGGCTGCGCCGCCGTCACCGACGGTAGCGAGGTCGCGCGCGAGGACGCGGGCCGGGCCGCCGGCGCCGGCAGATCCTTCAGGGGTGGGTGTCACGTGCGTCGTGACGGTCGCTGGGGTTGGTTGCATTCCGTTCACCTCCGGTGGGTTCGTGCCCCGGAGGTGTGGGCGATGGGGAATGTCGCTGTGCCACCACACCTTCGCCACCGCGGAAGTGCGGTGACCTCTTGTCGTGCTCGGCTCAGGATCGTCAGGCCCGTCGTCGCCGTGCTGGAAAGGGTACGACGACGACACACCGGGTGGCCAGCCGGTATTCAGTGCTGGGCCGCCGGTGCCGCGACGAGCGCGCTTGCGGCTGTGGCGATCCGGGCTCGCTCCTCGTCGGTGAGGTCGAGTCGCGTGAGTCCCTGGTCGAGCAGGATCGGGTCCTCCCCCTCGGCCACCGCCGCGAGCAGACGCCCGTCGGCGAGGCGGTAGGGAGCCACCTCCTTGTCGGTGATGAGACTCGTGTGCTTCGACCCGCTGCCGTCCGGCGCCGTGAACCGGTAGGCCTTGCCGCGGAGGAACACCTCCTGCACGCCGACGACCGGCACCGGCACGAAGCGGAGCGGCTGCTCGGTCGCGTAACTGGCACGGGCGCGGCGCGACCGACGGAAGTGGCGCAGCGGCACCACGGCGCACCCCAGGAAGAGCAGCAGGAGTCCGACGGCCGTGAGGATCCGGTTCGGCAGCTTCTCTAGCGCGACGGACGCCGTGGCGCTCGCCGGGTCGTCGGCGGCCACGACGACGTCGGTCGTGTAGTCGTGCTTGCTGAAGTCGACCCAGAAGTAGTCACGCGCGACCACGTGGGTCTGGCCGTCGACGACGTAGGTCAGCGTCACCGAGCAGTCGGCGAGCGCGAACTTCTTGACGTGGCAGGAGCCCTCGACATCGGCGTCAGTGACGGTGACGGGGTTGGCCCTGATCGCCAGGTCGGGCGCGATCGTCGACCACAGCCACCCCGTGCACCCCACGGCGAGGGCCACGAAGAACGCGACGAGCACCAGCTGCGCCGTGGGCGGGGTGGTCCCGGTACGGATCGCACGGATCGGACGGTCCGGGAAGGACGCGGGGCTCGTGGAGGAGTCGACGTCGGACACTCGCGCGATCCTAGGGCCGGACAGCCCGCCGCGGCGCCGGCGTCGCCTGGACGCAGCGCAGCGAGCGAGGAACGAGCGAGCGGAGCGGAGGAAGGCGACGCCTAAAGGGCGCCGCGGCACGCGCGCGCGAAGCGAGGGCAGATGGCTCCGCCGCGGCGCCGGCGTCGCCTGGACGCAGCGCAGCGAGCGAGGAACGAGCGAGCGGAGCGGAGGAAGGCGACGCCTAAAGGGCGCCGCGGCACGCGCGGAGCGAAGCGAGCGCCGAAAGCAGGAGCGAGCGGAGCGGAGGAAGGCGACGGCTCAAGGGCGCCGCGGCACGCGCGAGCGAAGCGAGGGCAGATGGCTCAGCCGCGGCGCCGGCGTCGCCTGGACGCAGCGGAGCGAGCGAGGAACGAGCGAGCGGAGCGGAGGAAGGCGACGGCTCAAGGGCGCCGCGGCACGCGCGAGCGAAGCGAGGGCAGATGGCTCAGCCGCGGCGCCGGCGTCGCCTGGACGCAGCGGAGCGAGCGAGGAACGAGCGAGCGGAGCGGAGGAAGGCGACGCCTGGAGGGCGCCGCGGCACGCGCGAAGCGAAGCGGAGCGCAGAAGGCTCAGTCGAAGTGGATGTCGAGGCCGTGGTGCGGGAAGACGGCCGACCTCGTGGCCATGACGGCGCGGTCGACCTCGCTGGCCGGGTCGTAGCCCATCTCCCAGGACCGCCACCACAGCGGGCCGTCCTCTGCCGTGAGGTCGCCCATCCGCCGCGGACCGGGCCGGCCGAACACCCGCTCGACGTGGTCGCGCCAGTCCTGCGGAACCTCGACGGAGGTCTTGATCGGGGCGTGCGCCGCGATCGCCGTCAGGTGCGTCCACGTGCGCGGCACGACGTCGACGACCTCGTAGCCCCCGCCGCCGAGCGCCACCCAGCGCCCGTCGCACACGTCGTGCGCGAGGCGGTGGAACGCGTCGGCCGTGGCGCGCTGGGCGTCGACGGTGACGGCGAAGTGCGCGAGGGGGTCCTCGGCGTGGGTGTCGCAGCCGTGCTGGGTGACGAGGACGTCGGGCTTGAAGGACCGCACGACCGCGGGGACGACGGCGTGGATGGCGCGCAGCCAGCCGGCGTCGGTGAGGCCCGGGGGCAGCGCCACGTTCACCGCGGTGCCCTCGGCACCCTTGCCGCCGATGTCGCTCGGCCAGCCGGTGCCGGGAAAGAGCGCCCGGCCGGACTCGTGCACCGAGATCGTCAACACCCGAGGGTCGTCCCAGAAGATCCTCTCGACGCCGTCGCCGTGGTGCACGTCGACGTCGATGTACGCGACGCGCTCAGCCCCGTGGTCGAGCAGCCACTGGATGCCGACGGCGATGTCGTTGTACACGCAGAAGCCGCTGGCGGCGCCGGGCATCGCGTGGTGCAGGCCGCCGGTGAAGTTCACGGCGTGCTCGGCGGCGCCCTCCCAGACGGCCCGGACGCTGTCGACGGTGCCGGACACGACGCGGGCGCTCGCTTCGTGCATGCCACGGAAGGCGGGGTCGTCGTCGGTGCCGAGGCCGTAGGACCCGTCGGCCGAGGCGGGGTCCTGCGATGCCGCCTTCACGGCTGCGACGTAGTCGGCGTCGTGGACCGTCTCGAGGAGGGCGTCGGGCGCCGGGTCGGCACCGACGACCTCGACGCCCGGTGCGTCGAGCACCCCGAGGGCGTCGCAGAGGCGCGCCGTGAGGTCGAGGCGGACGGGCGCCATGGGGTGGGTCGGCCCGAAGTCGTACCGCGTGAAGGAGGAGTCCCAGACGACCCGAGCCTGACTTGGCATGATTGAGACGCTATCGCGTCCGAGGAGGCGCGAGCCCCGCGAAAGAGGTATCTCACATGGCCCGCAACCGCCTGTTCGACGACGACGTCATCGTCATCGGACTCGGACGCTTCGGCTCCGCCGTCGCCCTCGAGCTGACGCGTCTCGGGCACCGGGTCATCGCCGTCGAGCGCGACAACGGCATCGCCGAGTCCTACGTCAACAAGGTGGCCAAGGTCGTGCACGCCGACATGGCGCACTCCTCGGCCCTGGAGATGATCCGCGACGCCAGCCCGAAGATCGCCATCGTCGGCATCGGCTCCTCGGTCGAGTCCTCGGTGCTCGCGGCGGCCAACCTCGTCGACGCCGGGGTGCCCTCGATCTGGGCCAAGGCGCTCTCCCCCGAGCACAAGCGGATCCTCAGCCGCATCGGGGTGCACCACGTCATCTCGCCCGAGGCCGACTCGGGCCGACGCGTCGCGCACCTCGTCAACGGCAAGATGCTCGACTACATCGAGTTCGACGACGGGTTCGCCATCGTCAAGCTCAAGCCGCCGAGCGAGACCATCGGCTTCACGCTCGAGCAGAGCGCGGTGCGACGCAAGTACGGCGTGACGATCGTCGGGGTCAAGGCTCCGGGCGAGGACTTCACCTACGCGGTGCCGCAGACGAAGATCTCGGCGCACCACATGCTCATCGTCAGCGGCCCGACCGAGCTCATCGAGCGCTTCGCCGCGCGGCCGTGAGCACCCGCCGCGTCGGCGGGGCGTCGGGCGAGGGCTCGTCGGTGCCTCCGACGCCGACCGGTCCGTGGCTGCTCGTCGGCGCCGGACGGTTCGCCGCCGAGCTGGGGATGCTCGCGGCCCTCGGGGTGGGCGGCTGGACGGCGGGCGCGAGGGCCGGGGCGGCGGTCGGTGTGGTCGTCGCAGTCGCGCTGCCGGTGCTGGCCGCCGTGGTGTGGGGCCGGTGGGTGGCCCCGCGGGCGGGGCACCGGCTCGAGGACCCGGCCCGCCTGGGCGTCGAGGTCGTGCTGTTCGCGGCGGCCGCGGGCGGCCTGGTGCGCGCGGGGCACCCCGGCTGGGCGCTGGCCCTCGCGCTGCTGTGGGCGGCGACGGCCCCGTTCGGGCGCCGGTCGATGCCGTCCTGACCCCACGCCGTCATCCGGCACCGTCGCCGCCCCGGCTGGGGCGACGTCAGCTGATCGACGGGCTCAGAGGTGCAGGGCGGGGCTGCGGTCGGCCCCGAGCGGAAGGACCATGGCGATCTCCTCCTCGCCGTCCTCCTCGCTGACGACGCCCATCGGCCGGCGGTAGTCGGTGGGGCGGAACCCCATGCCACTCGCGAAGGCGACGGCGCGGCCGTTCTCGGTGCCGACCCAGTACACGAGGTGGGTCTGCCCGCGCTCGGTGGCGAGGCGCGCGCCCTCCTTGACGAGCGTCGTGGCGACGCCCGAGCCACGCGCCTCGGGGTGCACCCACAGGCCGAACAGCTCTCCGGCGGAGCCCTCCTCGTCGCTCTTGGCGGTGCCGACGCTGACGACACCGACGGCGTCGCCCTCGCGTTCGGCGACGAGGCGCGCCGAGCGTCGCATGCGCTCGCGCCAGAGATCCTCGCCGTAGGACTCCTCCTGGCCGATCGAGGCCGCGAACGCCTCGGGCGACTCGCGCAGGGCGGCGAGCCGGACCGATCGGTAGTCCTGCCAGTCGTCCTCGCCCAGCGGGCGCACGGTGATCTCGGTCATGGAGCAACCTTCGCACGAAGCCCCGACGGCGCGCACCCGCGGGGGCGTGAACATTTGCCGCCCGGGTCAGCACACCCTCTCCGACGCGTCGGCCGGCGGCGACGATCCCGGTGGCCACCTGCATCGGCTCGGGGCGGGGCGACCCCCCTCAGGCGTCGGTGAGCCGGGCGACCATCTCGACCTCGTGCAGCTCCCCGCGGCGCGGGTGCGGGTGCGTCGCGCCCGTGACCGCGAAGCCGCACCGCTCGTAGAGCGCCTGCGCGGCCGGGTTGTTGCTCGTCACCTCGAGGACCACCTCGGACTTGCCGCGCCTCCTGGCCTCGTCGAGCACGGCGCGCACGAGGGCCTCGCCCACACCGCGCCCTCGGGCACGTGGTGCGACGTACATGCCGAAAAGCGTTGCGACGGTAGCTCTTTCGGGCTCCCAGTGCGATCCGAGCCCCGCGCTGCCGAGCACCCCCGACGCGTCGCGGGCCTGCACGAGCCACGCACCCTCGATCCGATCGCGCCAGTCGGCCTCGTCGTAGACGGCCTCGTCGGCGTGGGTGAACCAGAAGGCGTCGGGCGCGGCGACCAGCATCTCGAGACGGATGTCGCGGTGGCTCTCCCAGTCGTCGGGGCCGACGGTGTGCAGGTGCATCGCCGGGTGGCCGGCGCCCTGGCCCGCCGGGCTGCCGGCGCCGCCCGTTCCGCCCGGTTCGCCCGGGCCGCTCGTGCCGTCCATGCGACCAGCGTCCTCTCAGCCCTGGCCGGAGGCCAGCTCCTTGCTGCGGGCCGCGGCGGCCTCCATCGCCGTCACGAACGCGGCGCGCACCTTGTGGTCGTCGAGCTGGCGCAGCGCCGCGACGGTTGTGCCACCGGGCGAGCTGACCTGCTCGCGCAGCACCGTCGGGTGCTCGCGGGTCTCCTTGAGCATCGTCGCGGCGCCGTAGAGCGTCTGGACGACGAGGTCGGTCGAGGTGGCCCGGGGCAGACCGAGAACGACGCCGGCCTCGATCATCGCCTCGACGACATAGAAGATGTACGCCGGGCCCGACCCCGAGATCGCGGTGACGGCGTCGAGGTGCTTCTCCGCGAGCCGCACCACCTTGCCGCACGAGGACAGCAGCGCCTCGGCCTCAGCCAGGTGGTCGTCGGTGCAGTGGCTGCCCGGCGCGATGCCGGCCATCCCCTCGTCGACGAGCGCCGGCGTGTTCGGCATGACGCGCACGACCGACGTGCCCTCGGGCAGCCGCGACTCGAGGTACTCGGTCGTGATGCCGGCCGCGAGCGACACGACGACGTTGCCGGGCACCACGTGGTCGTGGATCTCGTCGAGCAGCCCCGCCATGTCCTGCGGCTTGACGCAGAGCACGAGGGTGTCCGCGGCGTCGGCGGCGTCGGCGTTCGAGAGCGCCCGGACGCCGTAGCGGCCGGCGAGCGCGTCGACCTTCTCCGGCGTGCGGCCGGTGACGACGAGGTCGGCGGCCGGGCGACCGGAGCGGATGAGCCCGGACACGAGCGTCTCGCCCATGACTCCGGCTCCGAAGATCGCGGTCGTCGTCATCGTGGCCTCCTCGGCCGGTGGGGGCGGGTCGGGTGGGATCGGTGCGGTGGCGCCGGAGCCGTCAGCCCTTGGTGGCGACGCCGCGCAGGAAGAACATGACGTTGGCGGGGCGCTCGGCCATCCGCCGCATGAGGTAGCCGTACCACTCCTGGCCGTACGGGATGTAGACGCGCATCTGGTCGCCGCGGTCGGCGATGCGGCGCTGCTCCTCCGGCCGGATCCCGTAGAGCATCTGGTACTCGAACGACTTCGGGTCGCGGCCGGCCTGGCCCGCGAGCGCCCCGGCGATCTCGATGAGGCGCGGGTCGTGCGAGGCGACCATCGGGTAGCCCTCGCCCTTCATGAGCACCTTGAGGCAGCGCACGTACGACTTGTCGACGTCCGCGCTGGACTGGAAGGCGACCGACTCGGGCTCCTTGTACGCGCCCTTGCAGAGCCGGACGCGGGAGCCGGCGGTGGCGAGGTCGCGGCAGTCGGCCTCGGTCCGGTAGAGGTAGGCCTGCAGCACCGCACCGACGCTCGGGAAGTCGGCGCGCAGCTCGCGCAGCGACTCGAGGGTGCGGTCGGTGGTCGTGTGGTCCTCCATGTCGAGGGTGACCGTCGTGCCGGCCTGCTCGGCCGCCGTGCAGATCTCGCGGGCGTGGTCGAGGGCGATCTTGTCGCCGTCGCCGGGCAGGGCCTGGCCGAGGGCGCTCAGCTTGAGCGAGACCTCGACGGCGCCGCCCTGGGTCAGCCCCTGGTCCGACAGGCCCGTGAGGAGCCCGACGTACGCGTCACGGGTGTGCTCGGCCTGGGCGAGCTCGAGGCAGTCCTCGCCGAGGTAGTCGATCGTCGCGAGCCGCCCGGAGGCGGTGATCTCGGCGGCGGCACCGACGACGTCGGCGCGGTCGACACCGGGGACGAAGCGCTTGACGACCGAGCGCGACACGGGCGCCTTTTCGATGACGTCTCGGATCTTCTCCTGCTTGGACAGCTGCAGGAGGGAGTTGCGCAGCAGGTCGCTGGCGTCCACGGCGGGCCTCCGGGGTTTCTCGGGCGGTACGGACGGGCGGCGGTGGCCGTCCCTCGGGCGAAATCTACCGCCGCAGGCCGGGTGCTCCGTCCACGCCCGCCGTCGACCGGCGGTCGCCACCGGCCGCGGGACGGTCCGGTGCGGCAGACTCGGGGCCGTGAGCGAGCACTCCCCCGACGCGTCCGGCCCGTCGAGCCACGCCTCCGCGCTGGCCTCCGGGCTGACCCTCGAGGACCTCGGCGAGGGCCTCGGCACGGCCTCGACCGTGCTGCGCGGCAACGCCGGCTCGGCCGGCCTCGACGCGTCGGTGCCCACGTGCCCCGGCTGGACGGTGCTCGACCTCGTGACCCACCAGGGGATGGTGCACCGCTGGGCCACGAGCCACGTGCGCGGCGCCCCGGAGCAGGACCCTGAGCGGTTCGAGGCCGAGGGGCGGGCCGCGGTCGACGTGCTCGAGTGGTTCGACGAGGGCGCCACCGGCCTGCTGCAGGCCCTGGCCGACGCACCCGACGACCTCGACGCGCTCACCTTCCTGCACGACGCGCCCGCACCCCGCCTCTTCTGGACGCGGCGGCAGTGCTTCGAGACGTCGGTGCACGCCGTCGACGCCATGGCGGCCCGCCTCGGCCGGGCGCCCCGCGCCGACGAGACGTGGCTGCGCCCGCGCCTGGCCGCGGACGGCATCGACGAGCTGCTCGCCGGCTTCGTGCCGCGGCGCAAGCAGGGCGCCCAGCCGCAACGGGCCGCGCGCGTGCTCGTGCGGCCCGACGACGCGTCGCTCGCCTGGCTGCTCGACCTCGCCCCCGACCGCCCGGCGACGACGACCCGCCTCACCGACGTCGAGGCGCTGGACGCGGGCGCCGACGTGGCCTGGATCGGAGGCGCCGTCGAGCTGTTCCTGCGGCTGTGGAGCCGCACCGACGCCGAGCCCGTCGACGCGCTCGAGCGCTGGTGGCGTGACACGGTTTCGGTGGCGTGGTGAACGTGAGGAGGACGCCCGATGCCTGAGACAGGGCTCGGCCGAGGGGTGCAGTCGGCGATCTACCGGGCAGGCGCCTTCGGGCGACGGCCCGAGGTCACCACCGACGGCACGCAGCTGGAGGAGGCCGCCCGACGCGTCATGTCGAGGCGCGGGTTCGCCTACGTCGCAGGGTCGGCCGGGTCCGAGGCCACCGCGCGCGCCAACCGTGAGGCCTTCGACCGTTGGCAGGTGGTGCCCCGCATGCTCGTCGACACCCGCGAGCGCGACCAGTCCGTCGAGCTGTTCGGACGCCGCCACCCGTCGCCCTTCGTCGTCTCCCCCATCGGCGTGCTGTCGATGGCGCACGCCGACGCCGACCTCGCCGTCGCCCGAGGTGCGCGGGCCCAAGGCGTGACGCCGGTGCTGAGCACCCAGGCGTCGGTGCCGATGGAGGACGTCGCGCGCGAGCTCGGCGGCACGGGCCACTGGTACCAGCTGTACTGGAGCAGCGACGACGACCTCGTCGAGAGCCTCGTGTCACGCGCCGAGGCCTGCGGCAGCGAGGCGCTCGTCGTCACCCTCGACACCGCCTACCTCGGCTGGCGCCCGCGCGACCTCGACCTCGGGCACCTGCCGTTCGCACGCGGCGAGGGGATCGCGCAGTACACGTCCGACCCGGTCTTCCGTCGGCTCGTCGCGGAGCGCATCGCGGCCGCGGAATCCGCTGGCGCACAGGAGCGCCCGCGCCCCACACCGGCGGCGGTGTCGACGCTGGTGTCGATGAGCCGCAACCACCCCGGCGACACGCGTCGCAACCTCACCTCGGCCGAGCCGCGGGCCGCGGTCGAGGTGTTCCTCGACGTCTTCAGCCGGGCGTCCCTGACGTGGGAGGACCTGCCCCGGCTGCGCGCACTGACGACGATGCCCGTCGTGCTCAAGGGCGTGCTGCACCCCGAGGACGCCCTGCGCGCGGTCGACGAGGGCGTCGACGGCCTCTGGGTCTCCAACCACGGCGGGCGGCAGGTCGACCGGTCGGTGGCGGCGCTCGACGCGCTGCCGGGTGTCGTCGACGCCGTCCGAGGTGCAGGGTCCGCGATACCGATCGTTTTCGACAGCGGGATCCGTTGCGGCGCAGATGCTTTCGTCGCCCTCGCCCTGGGAGCCAGCGCGGTCGGCGTCGGCCGTCCGCACGTGTACGGGCTGGCACTGGCCGGCGCGACCGGCGTCGCCGAGGTGCTCCGCAACTTGCGCGCGGAGCTCGACCTCCAGCTGGCGCTCACGGGGCGGACGTCGGTCGCCGCGCTGACGCCCGACGACCTCGTGCGCGTCACCTGACCTCGCGTCGCCCGCTCGCACAGTGGATCTCGGTCGACGCCGCGACCCGCGACAGGGAGGATCGGGGCATGCCTGCGCTGGACCACCTCACGAAGGACGCCTTCCCCAAGTCGTCGAAGTACGACGCCATGTGGCTCGTCGACCTCGACATGGGCCCGCACCCGCTCTGGCTGCTCGAGGACCTCGCGGCCGACCTCGACCTGCGCCCCGGCATGCGCGTGCTCGACCTCGGGTCCGGTCTCGGGGCGACGTCGGTGTTCCTCGCCAAGGAGTACGGGGTCCAGGTCGTGGCCGCCGACCTCTGGGTCGACCCGAGCGAGGCCGCCGCCGTCTTCGACAAGGAGGGCGTGGCCGACCGCGTCCTGCCGGTGCGGGTCGACGCCCACCAGCTGCCCTTCGGCCGGGGCGCCTTCGACGCGATCATCAGCATCGACGCGTGGGAGTACTTCGGCACCGGCGACCACTACCCGCCCTACGTCGCCAAGTTCCTGCGCCCGGGCGGCCAGCTCGGCGTGGCGACGCCGGCGCTGACCACCGAGGTGCGCGAGCTCGGCGAGATCCCCGACCACGTCGACAAGGTCGTCGGCGCCGAGACGGCCGCCTGGCACACCGCCGAGTGGCTGCGCAGCCAGTGGGACTTCAGCCGCGCCTTCGCCTCCGTCACGGCGCGGAGCCAGCCGGAGGGCTGCGCGAACTGGCTGCTCTGGGAGCGGGCGGTCAACGAGCTCAAGGGCCAGGCCACCTCGCCGGTGCAGCAGATGCTCGAGGCCGACGGCGGCGCCTTCGTCACGTTCGCACTAGTCACCGGGAGGGTCGCATGAGCAGCACCGACGCCACACGCGTCACCGAGGCCGACCTCGTCCACCTGCGCCGGGCGGTCGAGCTGGCGCGGCTGGCCCTCGAGCGCGGCGACGAGCCGTTCGGCTCGGTGCTCGTGTCGGCGGACGGCGGGGTGCTCTTCGAGGACCACAACCACGTCATCGAGATGGACGAGACGCAGCACCCCGAGCTCGCCATCGCCCGCTGGGCCGGCGCCCGGCTCACCGCGTCGGAACGCGCCGCGGCCACGGTCTACACCTCGGGCGAGCACTGCGCGATGTGCTCGGCCGCGCACGGCTGGGTGGGCCTGGGTCGGATCGTCTATGCCGTCAGCAGCGATCGGCTGGGCCGCTGGCGGGCGTCGTGGGGCGTGCCGCCCTCGCCGGTGCGCGCCCTCGCCATCATCGACGTCGTGCCGGACGCCGTCGTCGCCGGCCCCGCGCCCGAGCTCGAGGACGAGGTGCGCAACCTGCACCAGCGGTTTGCCCGCCGCCGCCCACCCGCCTGACGCGTCCGCCCACCCCACTCGTGCGGCGGCAGCAACTGCGCCATGGCGCACTTCCTGCGTCTGATCGGATGCGATCCGCGCGGTAAGTGCGCCATGGCGCGGTTGCCGACCGGCTCGGGGACCGCTCCACGTCGGAACCGCGCCACGGCGCGCTGCCTGGGCGCCTGTGGAGAGCGTCGGCAGACGCATGGCAAGCGCATGCAGGGTCGGGGTCATGACGAACTCACACGAGCAACCGGCTCCCATCCGACGGGCCGACGCGCTGGAGGCAGGCCTCACCGACGCGTCCCTGAGGCGCAGCCACCGGGCCGTCTTCCGGGGTGTGCACCTCGAGCGTGGGTCGGTGCCCACCGTGAAGGCGCGAGCCGCGGCTGCCCTCTCGGTCGTCACCCCGGCCAGCTTCGTATCGCACCACACCGCTGCATTGCTGTGGGGCGGCGTCGTGCCCGACGACCCCGACGTCCACGTGTGCAGTCCGCGCAACCGCACCCGACGCGTCGGCATCGCCGCTCACCGGACGAAGGCCGGACAGCGCGTCGTGGCTCTTCGCGGCCTGCGGCTGACGAGCCCGGTACAGACATTCCTCGACCTGGCGCAGCTTCTCGATCTCGTCGACCTTGTCGTGCTCGGAGACTCGCTGGTCCGGGCCGGCCGAACCACCGAGGCCGAGCTGGTCGAGAGCGCCCGCCACCACAGCGGGCCGTACTCGCGGCTGGCTCGACGGGCCGCGTCCCTCGTGCGGGCTCGCGTGGACTCGCCCATGGAGAGCCGGGTTCGTCTGCTCATCGTTTTCGCCGGGCTGCCGGAGCCCGAAGTGGACCACCGGGTGCACGACGCCGACGGCCGGCTCCTGCGGCGCTACGACCTCTCGTATCTGCCCTATCGGCTCATCATCGAGTACGACGGTCGGCAGCATGCGGAGTCGGATGAGCAGTGGCTGGGTGACATCGGCCGCGATGAGGTCCTCGATGACGAGCGGATCCGTCGTCTCGTCATCATCTCGAGGGACATCTACTCAACCCCCGCACAGACGTTGGTGCGCGTGGTGAAGGCGATGCGGTCGGTGGGGATGCCGGTGCCTCCACTTCGCGACGAGTGGCGTCGGCACTTCCCGAGCCGGCCCGGTGATCTCGCCGTTCCTGCCTGACCGCCAGCGAGGGAAAGTGCGCCATGGCGCGGTTGCAGCATCGGATCGGTTCCGTATCCGGTCGAAACTGCGCCGTGGCGCGGTTGCGCTGTTGACGGCGAGAAGAAGCCGGGAAGGACGGAGGCAAGGCGCCGAGGGGTGGACAGCGTTTCGCCCACGGCGAACAGAGGCCGAACCTGAGCGCAACCGACTCAGGATGGGGAACAGGACCCGACGCCGCCGCGTTGGTCGGGTTGTGCTCGCCGACAGCGGGCACGGATAGCATCGAGATGTCTCTCGATCAGTCAGGAGAAGAACATGTTCGAACGGTTCACCGACAGGGCCCGGAGGGTGGTTGTCCTCGCGCAGGAGGAAGCACGCCTGCTCAACCACAACTACATCGGGACCGAGCACATCCTCCTGGGTCTGATCCACGAAGGCGAAGGCGTCGCCGCGAAGGCCCTCGAGTCGCTCGACATCTCGCTCGAAGCGGTCCGGGCCCAGGTCCAGGAGATCATCGGCCAGGGGCAGCAGGCCCCCACCGGCCACATCCCCTTCACGCCCCGCGCCAAGAAGGTCCTCGAGTACTCGCTGCGCGAGGCCCTCCAGCTCGGCCACAGCTACATCGGCACCGAGCACATCCTCCTCGGCCTCATCCGTGAGGGCGAGGGCGTTGCCGCGCAGGTGCTCGTCAAGCTCGGTGCCGAGCTGAACAAGGTGCGCCAGCAGGTCATCCAGCTCCTGTCGGGCTACCAGGGTGGCCAGGGCAGCGAGAAGGCCGGAGCCGGCGTCGGCCAGGCCCAGGGCGAGGGCACCCCGGCGGGGTCGCTCGTGCTCGACCAGTTCGGCCGCAACCTCACGCAGGCCGCCCGCGAGGGCAAGCTCGACCCGGTCATCGGGCGCGAGAAGGAGATCGAGCGGGTCATGCAGGTGCTGTCCCGCCGCACCAAGAACAACCCCGTCCTCATCGGCGAGCCCGGCGTCGGCAAAACCGCCGTCGTCGAGGGTCTGGCCCAGGACATCGTCAAGGGCGAGGTGCCCGAGACGCTCAAGGACAAGCAGCTCTACACCCTCGACCTCGGCTCGCTCGTGGCCGGCAGCCGCTACCGCGGTGACTTCGAGGAGCGGCTGAAGAAGGTCCTCAAGGAGATCCGCACTCGCGGCGACATCATCATCTTCATCGACGAGATCCACACGCTCGTCGGTGCGGGTGCCGCCGAGGGCGCGATCGACGCGGCGAGCATCCTCAAGCCGATGCTGGCCCGCGGCGAGCTGCAGACGATCGGCGCGACGACGCTCGACGAGTACCGCAAGCACATCGAGAAGGACTCGGCCCTCGAGCGGCGCTTCCAGCCGATCCAGGTGCAGGAGCCGACGCTGCCGCACGCCATCGAGATCCTCAAGGGTCTGCGCGACCGCTACGAGGCCCACCACCGGGTCACGATCACCGACGGCGCCCTCGTCGCCGCGGCCAACATGGCCGACCGGTACATCAACGACCGCTTCCTCCCGGACAAGGCGATCGACCTCATCGACGAGGCGGGCGCGCGACTGCGCATCCGCCGGATGACGGCGCCGCCGGACCTGCGTGACTTCGACGAGAAGATCGCCGCGCTGGTCCGCGAGAAGGAGTCGGCCATCGACGGCCAGGACTTCGAGCGCGCGGCCCGTGTCCGCGACGACGAGAAGCGCCTGCGCCAGGAGAAGGCCGAGCGCGAGGCGCAGTGGAAGTCCGGCGACATGGACGTCGTGGCCGAGGTCGACGAGGAGCTCATCGCCGAGGTCCTGGCCGCCAGCACCGGCATCCCGGTCTTCAAGCTGACCGAGGAGGAGTCGAGCCGACTGCTCCACATGGAGGACGAGCTGCACAAGCGCATCGTCGGCATGGACGACGCCGTCAAGGCGCTGTCCCAGGCGATCCGCCGCACGCGTGCGGGCCTGAAGGACCCGCGTCGTCCCGGTGGCTCGTTCATCTTCGCCGGCCCCACCGGCGTCGGTAAGACCGAGCTGGCCAAGACGCTCGCCGAGTTCCTCTTCGGCAGCGAGGACGCCCTGATCCAGCTCGACATGTCCGAGTACTCGGAGAAGCACACGGTGAGCCGCCTGTTCGGCTCGCCCCCCGGCTACGTCGGCTACGAGGAGGGCGGCCAGCTCACCGAGAAGGTGCGCCGCAAGCCGTTCTCCGTCGTGCTCTTCGACGAGGTCGAGAAGGCCCACCCGGAGATCTTCAACTCGCTGCTGCAGGTGCTCGAGGACGGCCGCCTCACCGACTCGCAGGGTCGGATGGTCGACTTCAAGAACACCGTCATCATCATGACGACCAACCTCGGCACGAGGGACATCTCCAAGGCCAACATGGGCTTCTCGGCCGGGCCCGACAGCCGTTCGGACTACGAGCGGATGAAGGCGAAGGTCACCGACGAGCTCAAGCAGCACTTCCGACCCGAGTTCCTCAACCGCGTCGACGACACCATCGTGTTCCCGCACCTCAACAAGGACGAGATCACGCAGATCGTCGACCTCGAGATCGCCAAGCTCGACAAGCGGCTCAAGGACAAGGACATGGGCATCGAGCTCACGCAGGCGGCCAAGGACCTGCTCGCCAAGAAGGGCTACGACCCCGTGCTCGGTGCGCGACCGCTGCGTCGCACCATCCAGCGCGAGATCGAGGACGCCCTCTCGGAGAAGATCCTCTACGCCGAGTTCACGTCCGGGCAGTACATCAAGGTCGACACCGAGGGCGAGGGCAAGGAGGAGACGTTCACCTTCTCCGACATGGCCCACCCCGACGCGTCGCACCGCCCGGCCGACGACCTCCCGGCGCTGCCCGAGGGCGCGGCCCTCGACGAGGCGCTGGGCGTCAACGTGACGGCCGGCCCGTCGGTGCCCGACGACACCGTCTACCCCGACCACGGGGTGGCCGGCGGCGAGCGCTGACCCCGCTGACGCGGTAGGACAACACGGCCGAAGGGGCCGGGGACACGTTCCCCGGCCCCTTCGCCGTCCCCGGCCCGACGCGTCCCGACCCCGATGCGTCGGCGCCCTTCGACCGGGGGTGGACGCCCGGGCCCGCGGGGGTCAGACCGGGGTCGTAGCCGGGGCGGACGCGTCGGGCCCGTCGGCCGACGACGCGCACCACCCCCCGCGGCGAGGGTTGGAGCATGAGCAATCGCATGAGCAACGTCGTCGGCAACGCCCCGGACGACGCCAGGAGCACCGACCCGAACGCGTCCCAGGGCCTCGTCGCCCGGGACCTCGTCATGACGTACGGCCGCAGCCCCGGCCAGACACCGCCCGCCCTCGGCGGCGTCGACCTGACCGTGCGCCCCGGCGAGAGCGTGGCCGTCATGGGCCCGTCGGGCTCCGGCAAGACGACGCTGCTCCACGTGCTCGCCGGCATCCTGCGCCCGACCGGCGGTCAGGTGCTGTGGCACGGCAGCGACATCGCGAGGATGTCGGATCGCGAGCGGACCACGTTGCGCCGCAAGGACTTCGGCTTCGTGTTCCAGCAGGGCATGCTGCTGCCCGAACTGCCCGCGGTCGAGAACGTCGCCCTGCCGCTCATGCTCGACGGGATCTCGCGAAGAGCCGCGACGCGCCAGGCGATGCCGCTCTTCGCGCCGCTCGGGCTCGCCGGCCTCGAGAAGCGACGCCCCGGCGAGCTGTCGGGCGGGCAGGCCCAGCGGGTCGCCATCGCCCGGGCCATGGTGGCGCGCCCCGGCGTCGTGTTCGCCGACGAGCCGACGGGCGCCCTCGACCAGCACACGAGCGCAGACGTGATGCGCCACCTCACCGACCTGGCGGCCCACACCGGTGCGGCCCTCGTGGTCGTGACCCACGACGAGAACGTCGCGGCGTGGTGCGGCACCGTGGTGCGGGTGCGGGACGGGCGCGTCGTCGAGCGGACGACGCGTCGGGCGGGGGTGGCCCGGTGAGGGCCGCGCTGTCGTTGTGGTGGCGGCTGCGCCGGGCCGGCGCCGGGGAGGACCGCGTGCCGGGAGTCCTCGCCATCGTGTCGTTCGCCGTCGCGTCCGCCTCGCTGCTCGTCTGCGTCGCCGGTCTGACCGCCTTCGAAGCCCGCAACACGACGCCGCCGGGCGCCGGCGTGGGCGGCTTGGCCGTCGACGCGGCCACGATCGGCGACCTCTACGTCACGCTGGCGTGGATCGCGACGACGTGCATGGTCATCCCGATCCTCACCCTCGGTGGCGTGGCGGCGCGCCTCGCCATCGCGCGGCGCGACCAGCGGCTCGCGGCGCTGCGGCTCGCGGGTGGCACGACCGGGCAGGTGACCCTCATGACGCTGGCCGAGGCGGCGGCCCAGGCACTCGTCGGTGCGTTGGTCGGCGTCGTCCTCTACGTCGCGGTGCTGCCGCTCGTGGCCCGGCTGACCTTCCAGGGCCGCGCCTTCGACCTCGGCGAGCTGCTGCTGCCGCTGTGGAAGACGGGGCTCGTCGTGGCCGCCGTGGTCGTCGTGGCGGTGCTGTCGGGTGCGTCGAGCCTGGCCCGCGTGGCCGTCAGCCCGCTCGGCGTGGCGGCGCGCACGAGCCCGAAACGGCTCAGCCTGCTGCGGCTGCTCGTGGCGGCCGCGGCCGGTGCCGCCTGGGTGCTCGTCATCACCCCGATGAAGGAGCCGGACCGCGTCGTCATCGTCCTCGTGCTCGGCGCGATGATCCTGGCGGTCAACGCCGTCGGCCCGTGGGTCGTCATGGTCGCCGGGCGCCTCGCCGCCCGGGTGGCGCCCACGGCAACGACGCTGCTCGCGGCCCGGCGCATCGCCGACGACCCGAAGAGCACGTGGCGGGCCGTCGGGGCGCTGGGCCTCGCCGTCGTCGTCACCGGGTTCACGAGCCTCACCGTGGTCGACGACCCGACGCCCGGGCTCGAGCAGTACCTCGCGGCCGACCTCGGCACCGGCGCGTTCGTCACCCTGGCGATCATCACCGTCGTCGGAGCCACCTCGACCGGTGTCGTCCAGGCGGCGCGCGTGCTCGACCAGCGCGACCAGTACCGTGCGCTCGCCCTCGCCGGAACGGGGCAGCAGGTGCTGCACCGGGCACGCGCCCTCGAGGTGGCGCTGCCGCTCGCGGTGACGATCGCCCTGTCGGCGGGGTTCGTCCTCGTCCTCATCCTGCCGTTCTCCAGCCACCTCGACGGCGCGCTCGTCGTGCGGTTCGTCGTGACGTCGGTGCTCGCCGGAGGCGTCGTGCTGGCCTCCGTGCTGGCGTCGCGTTCCCTCGTGCGGACGGCCTCCCGCGCCGCGTGAACCGGTCGTCTACGGTGGGGCGGTGACCTCCGTGCACCGCCCCGCCGCGCGCCGCCGCACCAGCACGCGCGTCGCCGTCGTGGCCGCCGCGACCGTGGCGCTGCTGGCGTCGTGCACCTCGACGCCGACCGGCTCCCCTGCGTCGTCACCGGCCTCGACGCCGGGCTCCGCGTCGGCGTCGGGCTCGGGCGGCGCGTCGTCGACCCCCACCCGGAGCGGCGGCATCGCCGGGGCACCGGCGCCGCTGGCCACGCTGGTCCAGCGCATCTACTCCGGTGGCGACCTCGGCGCCGGCGCGAGCCCCAGCGCGAAGGCCGCTCTCGCCGCGCGCAAGCCCGCCGCGCTGCCTGCCGGTGCCACGGCGTCCGTCGGCTCGTGGATGGGCACCCCCGTCGCCGTCGTCACCGCGGGCCACGACGTGACGCTCGCCGTCGGGCCCACGTGGAAGGTCGTCGGCGGCTGGTGGCCCGGCCTCGGCGTCGACCGCCCGTCCCTGGGCCCCAAGGGCCCCCGCTGGGTGCTCGCCATCGGGTCGGACGCGCGCAAGGGGCAGCCGCTCGAGCGCACCCGGGCCGACGTGCTCCAGGTCATCGGCCAGGACGGCTCCGGCGGAGGCGGTGTCATGGGCATGGCCCGCGACCTCTGGGTGCCGCTGTCGACCGGCGGCAAGGGAAAGATCAACTCCGCCATGGTGTTCGGCGGTCCGTCCGCGCAGGTGGCCACCGTCCGACGCGTCACCGGCCTTCCCGTGCAGGGCTACGTGGTCATCGGGTTCTCCGGCTTCAAGAAGGTCGTCGACGAGCAGGGCGGCATCCCCATCGTCATCCCGAAGACCGTCGTCGCCTCGCACGCCAAGAACATGGTCATCAAGGCCGGCGCCCAGACACTCAGCGGCGCCGAGGCTCTCGCCTACGCCCGCGAGCGCAAGACCCTCCCCGACGGCGACTTCGGCCGCTCGCGCCACCAGGGCGAGGTGATCCTCGCGGCGGCCATCAAGGCCAAGCTGGCCGGGCCCATCGCCATCCCCAAGGCCTTGACGAGCTTCAGCAAGGTCGGCAGGAGCAACCTCGACGCCGAGCAGATCCTCACCTTCACCGCCGGCCTGCACACGCTCAACCCGCTCAAGGTCGGCCGCGGTGTCGCCAAGGGCGCCTTCGGGTGGGCCGGCCAGCAGTCCATCGTCGTGCTCGGCGCCGAGGCCCGACGCCTCTTCGCGCAGTTCCGCGACGGGAACCTCTCGTGAGCGACGCGCCCGTTCTCCGGCGCGCGCGAACCGCCGACATCCGGGCCATCCGCGCGCTCGTCGCCCCCCTCGCCGAGCGACGCGTCCTCGTGAGCAAGGAGGCGGTCACCTACTACGAGTCGGTGCAGGAGTTCCGGGTGGCCGAGGTCGACGGCCGCGTCGTCGGCTGCGGCGCGCTGCACGTCATGTGGGAGGACCTCGCCGAGATCCGCACCCTCGCCGTCGCCGACGACCAGCTCGGCACGGGGCTCGGCGGCCGGATCCTCGAGGAGCTCGTCGAGGTCGCCCGCGACATCGGGGTGCGGCGCCTCTTCTGCCTCACCTTCGAGACGCACTTCTTCGAGCGGCACGGGTTCGCCGCGATCGAGGGTCAGGCCGTGTCGCACGCCGTCTACGCCGAGCTGCTGCGCTCCTACGACGAGGGCGTCGCCGAGTTCCTCGACCTCGAGCGGGTCAAGCCGAACACCCTCGGCAACACCCGGATGCTCCGAACCCTCTGAGCCTCAGGAGGCCTCGCCTCCCGGCAACCGTCTCCCGAGGTGCTCGAGCAGGGCGTCGACGGCCGGTGACCGGCCCTGCTCGCGCGCGATGACGCTCAGCTCCCACACGAGCGGCTCGACGAGCGGCACGATGGTCGGCGCCGTACCGGTGTGCGCAGCGGGCGCGGGCGGTGCGGCCTGTGCCGGCACGACGGCGACGCCGAGACCCGCCGAGACGTAGTCGGGAACGGTGGTCAGGTCGGGCACCTCCATGGTGACTCGGCGGGTCAGGGCCTGCTCCGCCAGCCAGTCGTCGACGATGCGTCGGTTGCCGAATCCCTTCGGCATCTCGACGAAGTCGTCGCCGAGCAGGTCCCGGACCGACACCCGGTCCGCGCCCTCGAGCGAGTGACCGGGTGGCAGCAGGGCCACGAACGGCTGGCGGCGCAGCACCCGGACGTGCACGCCGACGAGCTCGGCGACTGCGAGACCGCAGAACGCGACATCGGACCGCCCGCGCCGCACGTCGTCGAGCAGGCCGGTCGACCCACGGGGCGACGTCCTCAGCGACAGCTCCACGTCGGGGTAGGCGCGGTGGAACTCACCGACGACGGCCGGCAGCCCCAGGGACTCGAGGTTGGTGATCATGCCGATCCGCAGCGTTCCACGCACCTGGCCGCGTGAGCGCGCACCGACCTCGCGCATCTCCTCGACGGCGGCCACCGCCGTCCGGGCCTGCGCCAGCAACGCCCGGCCGGTGGGCGTCAACGACACGTGGCGCGTCGACCGGTCGAAGAGGGCCGAGCCCACCTCGCGTTCGAGGGCGCGGATCCCGGCCGACACCGTCGACTGCACGGCCTGGACGCGCTCGGCGGCGCGGGTGAAGCTCAGCTCGTCGGCCACGGCGACGAAGAACTCGAGGTGACGCGTCTCCACCCGCCCATCATCCATCGAAACTGACGATGAGTGTGACCACCATTCGTCGTTGGACACGATGAATGCCCCAGGAGCACGCTGGACGCATGGCCCTGTCGTCGACATCCCTGGCGCCGCACGCGTCCCATGCACCCTCCTCGCCCGCCGCGTCGTCCGCCATGTCGTCGACCGACGCGAGCCACGAGGCACGGCACCGCCGCGGCTTCTGGGTCGTCGTCGGCGCCTTCCTCGTGCTCATGGCCTTCACGACCCTGCCGACGCCGCTCTACCCGCTCTACCAGCGCCTCGACGGCTTCCCCACCTTCGTCATCACCGTCGTCTTCGCGGCGTACGGCTTCGGCGTGATGGCCGGCCTCTACCTCGCCGGGCACGTCAGCGACTACCTCGGCCGGCGCCGGGTGCTGCTCGCCGCCACCGGGGTCGAGCTCGTGAGCGCCGTGCTGTTCGTGCTCCTCCACGACACGACGAGCCTGCTCGTCGCCCGCTTCCTGTGCGGCCTCGGCATCGGGGCGGTCACCGCCACGGCCACCGCCCACCTGGCCGAGCTGCACGCCGTCGGGCGCCCGGGCAGCGACTCCGGCTTCGCCTCGGTCGTGGCCGGCGCCGTCAACACCGGCGGCCTCGCCCTCGGGCCGCTCGTGGCAGGGCTGCTGACGCAGTGGCTGCCCGCCCCGCTCGTGCTGCCCTACGCCGTGTGGGTCGTGCTGCTGTTCGTGGCTCTCGGCGCCCTCCTGCTCGCACCCGAGACGGTGCAGCGTCGCGGTCCGCGACCGGCCTATCGCCCCCAGCGCGTCACGGTCGAACCGCAGGTTCGGGCCGAGTTCTCGGCGGCCGCCGTGGCCGCCGCCGCGGCCTTCTCGGTGCTCGGGCTGTTCACCTCGCTCACGGCGAGCTTCGTCGGTGGGACGCTCGGCGTGCACTCGCGACTCGTCACCGGTTCCATCGTCTTCGGCGTCATCGGCGCCTCGGCCGTGTCGCAGGTCGTCCTCGGCCGTCGGGACGTGCGCGTGCGACTGCGCGCCGGGATGGTGCTCATGACCGCCGGCCTCGTGCTCGTGGGTCTCGGTGCATGGACGACCACCCTCGCCGTCTTCGTCGTCTCGGGCGTCCTGGCCGGGGCGGGCGTCGGGCTCGTCTTCAACGTCGCGCTGACCACAGCCGGATCGCTGGCCTCGGCCGGGCGGCGCGGCGAGACCCTCGCCGGGATGTTTCTCGCGGCGTACGCCGGGATCACGGTGCCCGTCATCGCGGCAGGTGTCGCGCTGACGTGGTTCCCGGCGCCCGGCGTGCTCGTCGTGTTCGCGGCGATCGTGCTGGTGGCCGTGCTCACCTCGACGACGCGGATGCTCGGCCACACCCGGCCCTGCGCCTGACCCCACCCTCGGGACGACGGTCGGAACGCTGCCCCGACGCGTGTTCAGACTCGGCCGGAGGCGGCGTAGAGGCGACGGACGACGTCCTCGATGTCCGGCTCCTCGATCGCAAGGTCGCGCACGTCGTGGCGCGCCGACACGTGCGCGAGCACCGCGGCCGCCGTCGTCGTGGCCGGGTCGAAGGACAGCCGCTGGCGCAGACCCTCGGACTCGCTGGCCACCAGCGTCGCGCCGGGCACGTCGGTGAGCTCGGGCGTCGGCTCGGCGAGGTCGAGCACGAGCAGCCGCTGGGCGCCGACAGTCGCGGCGAGGCCGGGCAGGTCGCCGTCGAAGGCGAGCCGGCCGTGGTCGACGACGAGCACGCGGTCGCAGAGCCGCTCGATGTCGCCCATGTCGTGGGTCGTCAGCAGCAGGGTCGTGCCGCGCTCGCGCCGCTCCCCGACGAGGAACTCGCGCAGCCGCTGCTTCGAGAGCACGTCGAGGCCGATGGTCGGCTCGTCGAGCACGAGCAGGTCCGGCGAATGCAGCAGGGCGGCGGCGATCTCCGCCCGCATCCGCTGGCCGAGCGACAGGGAGCGCACCGGGGTACCGAGCTGCGGGCCCATCTCGAGCTGCTCGACGAGCAGGTCGGTGCGGGCCCGGGCGTGCGCGTCCTCGAGCCGGTGGATCGCGGCGAGGATCGTGAACGACTCGCGCAGCGGGAGGTCCCACCACAGCTGGGAGCGCTGGCCGAAGACGACGCCGACGCGTCGGGCCACCTCGACGCGCTGGCGCATGGGGTCGAAGCCGCATGTCCGCACGTGCCCGGAGGTCGGTTTGAGGATGCCGGTCAGCATCTTGATCGTCGTCGACTTGCCGGCGCCGTTGGCACCGATGTAGCCGACCGACTCGCCGGCCTCGACGGTGAACGACATGCGGTCGACCGCACGAGTCTTCTTGAAGTCGCGCACGAGGTCGCGCGTCTCGATGATGCTCATCCGCCTGCTCCTTCGTAGTGTCGGGTGCCGACGCGCCAGCAGAGCGCCGCGAGGGCCCACGCGAACACCGCGGCCAGCGGCGTGCACCAGGCGAGCCACGTCGGCACGAGGGGGTCGCCCGGCAGGTCGAGGATCGCCACGGCCGGCACGTAGGCGACGAATGCCGTGGGCACGACGAACATCCAGAAGATCCGCAGCAGGTTCGGGAACACCTGCTGGCTCTGCTGCGCGGCGTAGGAGCCGCCGTAGGTGAACGCGTTGGTGAACTCCGAGCCGTCGACGAGGAAGAACTGCAGCCCGCCCGCGGCCGTGAAGAGCGCCGAGAAGATCGCCGTGCCACTGACGACGGTGAGCACGAGCAGCGCGACGGTGGCCCACGACCACGCGACCGACGCCGTCGTCAGGGCGACGACGAGCGCCACGACGGCGACCGACATGCGCCCGACCCGGCGCAGCGACAGGTCGCTCGTCACGAGCTGGGCCAGCAGCGGCAGCGGTCGCACGTAGAACGCGTCGACCTGCCCGGCCCGGATGTAGGTGGGCAGCTGGTCGAGGTGACCCACGACCATGTCGGCCAGCGCGAACGCGAGGTTCGACAGCGCGAAGACGAGCAGCGCCGCCGTGAAGTCGAGCCCGCCGAGCACGTCGACGTTGTGGAAGATGACCCAGACCTCGGCGAACTCGGCCAGGCCCGCCCCGAGCGTCCCGAGCACGTCGGTGACGAACGAGGTGCGGTACTGCATCTGGGCGCGGGCACGCGAGGCGAGCAGGACGCGGTACGGGCGCAGCCGCGCGCGAACGCTCGTGAGGCTCGTCGCCTCCGGGCGTCGCACGGGCCCGGGCACGGTCGTCGGGTCAGCCACCCTGCACCTCCAGCCTGCGTCTGCCGGCCCGCATGACCACCTGTCCGAGGGCGACGAGGGCGACCGCCCAGAACACCTGGCTCGCGATCGTCGGCAGCACCTCTGCGCCCGTGACGCGCCCGGCGAGGATGTCGATGGGGTTCTGGAGCATCGACGGGAACGGCGACCACTGCGCGACGGTCCGCAGCCAGTCCGGGAACCACGGCACGGGCACGTAGAGGCCGCAGAGCAGCCCGCCGAAGATCATGTAGAGCAGCCGGATGCCCCGCACCTCGACGAGCCAGAACGCGAGGAGGTTGACGACGAAGCTGCCCGCGAAGGCGACGACGACGGCGAGCGCCACCGACACCATGCCGGCGACCCACCCCACCCACCCCGGCGGCCACGCCATGTCGAACAGGAGCGCACCGACGAGAAGGGCAGGGGCGCCGCGCGCGACGAGGTTGATGCCGGCACGCCCGAGATCGGCTGCCAGATAGGCGTACTGCGGGTCGAGCGGGCGCAGGAAGTCGATGGCGATGTCGCCGGTGCGCACCCGCTGGCCGACCTCCTGGAAGCCCCAGAGGTTGACGGTGCCGAGCAGGGCCTGGCCCCACCACACGAACGCGACGGCCGTCGGGGCGTCGTACCCGCCGATGGCCTGGCCGGCCGACGCGACGGCCGCGAGCACGATCGAGGCGCGGATCAGCCCGAAGACCGAGTTCGTCGTCATGCCGGCGAGGAGCGCGAGCCGGTAGGTCGAGTGGCGCCGGAAGCCTGCGCGGACGAGCAGCCAGAAGGTCGCCATCGTCGCCGCTCCCCCCTCTCGTGCCCCTGCGCCCCGGCCGGAGGCACGAGGGGCCACGTTACAAGTCGGGCCCCGACTCGGCAACGGGGACGCCCGACGCGCATGCGAGGACGCCTTCGCCTGCGCCCCTATGTGGTGAGGTGTGCTCATGTCCCGGTCACCGCGCGATCTTTCCCCCGAGGCCCTCGAGTTCCTCAGGGTCAGGCACCTGGCCACGCTGACGACCCAGCGGCGCGATGGCTCGCCGCACGTGACACCGGTCGGGTTCACTTGGGACACAGAGGAACTCGTTGCCCGAGTCATCACGAGCCGGACGAGCCAGAAGGCAGTCAACGCCGCCCGTGGCGGCAGGGCCGCCGTCTGCCAGGTGGAGGGACGCCACTGGCTGACCCTCGAGGGGAGCACCCGCGTCCTCGACGGCGCGGCGGCCGTGGCCGACGCGGAGCGCCGCTACGCCGCGCGCTACCGCGAGCCTCGCGCCAACCCGCAGCGGGTCGTCGTCGAGATCGCCGTCGACCGCGTGCTCGGCAACCTCTGAGGCGGCCCGCCCTCACGCGGGGAGGCGGTAGCGGTCACCTCCGAGCGGCTCGACGAGGCCGTCGGAGACGAGCGAGTCGAGGCAGCGCATGACCTGGCCGGCGTCGGGACCGCTGTCGGCGAGGTCGGCCAGGGGCAGGTCGGTGTGCCGGTCGCGCAGCCGGCGCAGCAGCTCGCCGCGCACCTGGCGGTCGGTGCCGTGCCAGGCCTGCCCGCGCCGCGGCGGGCCGTCGTAGGCCGGGCGCCCGTCGAGGTTCCACGCGCAGAGGTCGGCCACCGGGCACTCCTCACAGCGCGGCCCGCGAGCCACGCACACGAGGGCCCCGAGCTCCATCACGGCGACGTTCCACGTGTTGGCGGTGTCGCGGTCGGCCGGCATCGAGTCGGCGGCGAGGCGCGCCTCGGCCCGGTTGAGCGTGAGGTTCGGGAAGGCCTTGCCCTCGACAGCCCGGGCCAGCACGCGTCGCACGTTGGTGTCGACGACGACCTCGGGCAGGCCGAACGCGAAGCACGACACGGCCGCAGCCGTGTAGGCCCCGACGCCCGGGAGGGCGAGCAGCTCGGCCGGGGTGCCGGGCACCTCGCCGCCGTGCCGGTCGACCATCGCCGTCGCGGCCTCGTGCAGCCGCAGCGCCCGACGCGGGTAGCCGAGCCGGCCCCACGCGCGCACGGCGTCACCGGGCGCGGCCGCCGCGAGGGCGCCGGGCGTCGGCCAGCGCTCCATCCACTCACGCCAGATCGGCTCGACCCGGGCGAGCGGCGTCTGCTGCGACATCACCTCGGACAGGAACACGCCCCAAGGGCTGCAGTCAGGCGACCGCCACGGCAGCTGCTGCCGCCCGGCCTCGGCGTACCAGGCGTTGATGCGCTCGTGGAGCAGCGGCGTGGCGACGGCTGAGGAGGACGGGGACGGCGGGGTGGGCACGGCGGCATCGTAGGCGCCGCCACGGACGCCGGACGCGCCGGTCAGACGTAGCGCTCGAGGATGCTCGACTCGGCGAGGCGCGAGAGGCCCTCGCGGACCGCGCGTGCCCGGCCCTCGCCGACGCCCTCGACGAGCATGAGGTCCTCGATGCCGGCGGCCAGGAGGCGCTGGAGCGACTCGAAGTGCGTGACGAGGCGCTCGACGATCGCGCTCGGCAGCCGCGGCACCTTGGTGAGCAGGCGGTAGCCGAGCGGGCTGACCGGCGCGTCGAGGCTGTCGCCGACGACGGAGAACCCGACGGCGCGGGCGCCCGCGGGAAGGTCGAGCAGCTCGACGGAGTTGAGCGCCTCGAGGTTGGCCAGGGCCTCGTCGAGGGTCAGACCGGACTTCGTGGCCGGAAGGTAGTCGCGGATGACGAGCTCGCGGTCGTTGCCGAGGCCGCCGACGAGCTCCTCGAGCTGGAGGCTGAGCAGGCGGCCGTCGGTGCCGAGCTCGACGACGTAGTCCTGGATCTCGGCCGAGATGCGCCGGACCATCTCGAGGCGCTGGAGCACCGCGGTGACGTCGCGGATCGTGACGAGGTCCTCGATCTCGAGCGCCGACAGCGTGCCGGTGACCTCGTCGAGGCGGGCCTTGTAGCGCTCGAGGGTCTGCAGGGCCTGGTCGGCGCGCGAGAGCGTCGTGGGCGACCCCTCGATGACGTGGCGCAGGTCGCCGACGTAGAGGGCGACGACGCCCATCGACTGGCTCACCGAGATGACCGGGAAGCCGGTCTGCTTGGCGACCCGCTCGGCGGTGCGGTGCCGGGTGCCGGACTCGGTGGTCTCGATGCTGGAGTCGGGCACCAGCTGCGTGGCGGCCCGGAGGATCCGGCCGCCCTCGCGGTCGAGGACGACGGCGCCGTCCATCTTGCACAGCTCGCGCAGGCGGGTGGCGGAGAACTCGACCTCGAGGGCGAAGCCGCCGGTGCAGATGGACTCGACGACCCTGTCGAAGCCGAGGACGATGAGCGCGCCGGTGCGACCGCGGAGGATCCGTTCGAGGCTGTCCCGCAGCTCGGTGCCCGGGGCCACGGCGGCGAGGGCCGCGCGGAGCAGCAGCTCGTCGTTCCGGTCCATCACGTCCCTGTCAGCAGGGGGCGAGCCCAGCGCGTCGACCCCGGTCGGTCGCAGTCTAGACGGTGCCGAGGGCATGCGTGCCGGATGTCCGGGCTCCGGCGAGGCGTCCGATGGCTTCGATGGCGCGGGGGACGTCGGACACCTCGACCGCCCGGATGCCCTGCGGCACCGTGGTGTCGGCCAGGCTGCCCGCGGGCACGAGGGCGTGCCGGAACCCGAGGCGCGCTGCCTCGGACAGCCGACGGTCGAGCCCGGTGACGCGGCGGACCTCTCCGGCCAGCCCGACCTCCCCGAGGGCGATGACGTCGGGGGCCAGTGGCTGGTCGACGACCGAGGACGCGACGGCGCACACGATGGCGAGGTCGGCGGCCGGTTCGGTGATGCGGACGCCGCCGACGGTGGCGGCGAAGATGTCGCGGGAGCCGACCGGCGCGCCGGCGCGCTTGTCGAGGACGGCGATGATCATGGCGAGCCGGGATGCGTCGAGGCCGCTCGAGGTGCGACGCGGCGAGGGCAGCGGCGAGGGCGCGACGAGCGCCTGCACCTCGGCCACCAGCGGGCGGCGGCCCTCGAGCGTGACGGTGACGCAGGTGCCTGCGACCGCGTGGTCGCGGCTGGACAGGAACAGCCCGCTCGGGTCGGGCAGGCCGACGATGCCGACGTCGGACAGGTCGAAGCAGCCGACCTCGTCGGTGGGGCCATACCTGTTCTTGACCGCCCGGACGAGGCGCAGCCGCGAGTGCCGGTCGCCCTCGAACTGGACGACGACGTCGACGAGGTGCTCGAGGACGCGCGGACCGGCGATCGAGCCGTCCTTGGTGACGTGGCCGACGAGCAGCACCGCCATGCCGCGCGACTTGGCCGATTGGATGAGGCTGGCCGCGACCTCGCGGACCTGCGAGACGTTGCCGGGCTGTCCCTCGACGTCGGCGCTGGCGACGGTCTGGACGGAGTCGACGACGAGCAGCTGGGGAGCGCGCGCCTCGACGTGGCCGAGGACGGTGCCGAGGTCGGTCTCGGAGGCGAGGTAGAGGGTTTCGGCCAGGGCCTCGATGCGCCCGGCCCGCGCGCGGACCTGGGCGGCCGACTCCTCGCCGCTGATGTAGAGGACGTCGGCACCGGTGCGGGCCGCGCGGGCGGCGACGTCGAGCAGCAGCGTCGACTTGCCGACGCCCGGCTCGCCGGCGACGAGGACGACGGCCCCGGGCACGAGACCGCCACCGAGCACCCGGTCGAACTCCGCGACGCCGGTGGGACGCGCCTGCGCCTGCGTGACGTCGACGTCGCCGATGCGCGGCGCGGGCTCGACGACGGAGGCGGGGGCGGTGCGGGCCGTGGTGGCGCCGACCTCCCCGACGGTGCCCCACGCCTGGCACTCGCCGCAGCGGCCGACCCACTTGACGGTGGTCCAGCCGCACTCGGCGCAGCGGTAGCCGGGGGCGCGCCGCCCCGACGCGGACGATCTCGTCGCGGTCCTCGAAGCCATGGCGACGACCGTAGGGCCCGGGGCCGACAACGCCGCGCAGCCCCCGCCGACGGCGCCCGGAAACGGCGCCCGGAAGGCCCGCCCACGTGCGTGCGAGACTGGAGGCATGGAGTCGGTCATGCCCTACGTGCTCGCGATCGTGCCGACGGTCGGAGTGGCCGCGCTGTTCTATTTCGTCATCAAGACCATTCTCGAGGGCGACCGCCGCGAGCGTCTGGCCCAGGCGAAATGGGAGGCCGAGCACGACCGCCGCGAACAGGCACAAAAGGCCGACGCCGTCGAGACGGCCACGACGGACATTTCCGCCGACGCCTCCCGCGCCGTGAATGGTTCACGCGGAAGCGATGCTTCGGGAAGCGACACCGCCGGGCGCTGATGCCCTTTGACGGGCGAATGCCCCGAGAACGTCGGCGGCCCGAATCGCATTCGGGCACACGTCCCCCGCACAGAACGACGGGGACACCGAAAAGGTCACGCCCGGACAATTTCTCTCCGGCGTGACCGCCAATTCTCCGAGGGAAATGCTTTTCCGAGGAAAGAGCGGTAAATTGATCCCGCCCATCCGATGATCTGTCCGATGGGCGCGCTTTTCCCCTCCATCACCACCCCTTCTGCAGACGGAGAAACATGGCTCAGCGTGTCGAAGTGAGACTCATCGACGACATCGACCAGGGTGACGCCGACGAGACGGTGACGTTCGCCCTCGACGGCGTGACGTACGAGATCGACCTGTCCGACAAGAACGCCAAGAAGCTGCGCGACGACTTCGCCTCGTGGGTCGGCCACGCCCGCCGCAGCGGCGGCGCGCGCTCGACGACGAAGCGCCGCAGCAGCGGCGGTGGCGCCAAGCGCGACCTCGCCGCCGTGCGCGAGTGGGCCCGGGCCAACGGGCACCAGGTCTCGGACCGCGGCCGCATCTCGGCCGAGGTCCAGGACGCCTACGACAAGGCGCACTGACACCGGTCGCACCAGCAGGGCCCGGCACCGCACGGTGCCGGGCCCTCGTGCGTCCCGAACGCTCCACGCCCTACGCGTCCCCCGCCCGACGCGTCAGGCGCCGGTGATCGAGGCCGCGAGGTCGCCGTCGGAGGCCACCCGGTCGACGACCTCCTCCATCCGCAGCTGCTCGAAGGTGCCGCCCTCGGCACCGGCCTCGACCTCCGCCCACGAGCGGGGGCAGGCTGCCGTGGGGGCCTCGCGCCCGCGCAGCGAGTACGGGCAGACGGTCGTCTTGGCCGCGACGTTCTGGCTCCAGTCGAGGAAGACCTTGCCGGGGCGCAGCTCCTTGGCCATCTTCCACACGACGAGGTCGGGGTGCTTCTTGCTCAGCTCCTGGGCCAGCTGCTGCACGGTGTCGCGGATGGCGTCGCTCGTGTGCTCGCCGGGCAGCACCGCGTAGAGCTGCAGCCCCTTGCTGCCGCTCGTCACGGGCACCGTGTCCAAGCCGATGGCACCGAGCCGCTCGCGCACGAGCAGCGCGACGGTGGCGCACTCGCGCAGGCCCGTGCCCGGACCGGGGTCGAGGTCGATGACGAGCCGGTCGGGGTTCAGGGCCACGGCGTCGCGGCCCTCCCCCTCGTAGCGCCACTGGTGCACGTGCAGCTCGAGGGAGTTGAGGTTGGCGAAGAACGTGAGGCCGGCGAGGTCGTCGATGAGCGGGAAGACCGGGTCGCGGCCCGCGCGGCGGATCCACGACGGGGTGCCCGCGGGGATGTTCTTCTCGAAGAACTGCATGTCACCGACGCCGTGCGGGAAGCGGATCCGGGTGACGGCCCGGTCGCGCAGGTGCGGCAGGATCACCGACGCGACGCGCGCGTAGTAGTCGAGCACCTGGGCCTTGGTCGTGCCGGTGGCCGGGTACATGACCTTCTCGAGGCTCGACAGTCGCATCCGGCGCCCGTCGACCTCGACGGTGACCTTCGGCGGCACGTAGGCCATCACTCCCCCTCGGCGTGGTCGTCGACGTCACCCGGCGTCAGGTCGGCGCGCAGGCCCTTGAACGCCGGCTGGCGCAGCCGGCCCTGGCTGCTCAGCCCGAGCGACTGGACGTCGGCGACGAGGACCGGGTGCACCCACGTGGCGCCGTCGGCGTCCTCGCGCGGCACCTCGGTCAGGAACGGGGACTCGCCCGACGCCAGCGGCGTCAGGTCGTGCAGCAGGGTCTGGCCGACGCGTCCGGCCAGGCCCGAGCCGACGCGTCCGAGGTAGCGCAGCCCGCCCGGGCCGGGTACGCCGACAAGCACCGCCCCGAGCCGGCGCGCCCCGGCGCCGCCGATCTCCGGGCGCCAGCCGCCGATGACGACCGACACCGTTCCGCGGTGGGGCGACTTGAGCCAGTACGGCGAGCGGACGCCGGGCACGTACGGGGAGTCGACACGTTTTGACACGATGCCCTCGAGGCCCTGCTCGCGCGTCGCGGCGTGGAGGGCGGGACCGTCGGTGAAGGTGGGCGGGGTCTGCCAGCGCGGCGTCGACAGCTCGAGCCGCTCGAGCGTGGCCCGGCGGTCGCTCCACCGTCGGGCCATGAGGTCGACGCCGTAGAGGCGGAGCAGGTCGAAGGCCATGAGGGTCACCGGCGCCTCCTCGGCCAGCCGGGCGGCGCGTCGGGCATCGGTCACGTGGAAACGCTCCGCCATCGCGGCGAACGAGGGCAGGCCGTCTCGGAGGGAGACGATCTCGCCGTCGAGGAGCATGTCGGCGTACTCGGCGTGCAGGCCGTGCAGCTCGGGAAAGGCGACGGTGACGTCGCGCTCGGTGCGCGAGAAGAGCCGCACCGCCCCGTCCTTGACGTCGGCGAGAACGCGCATTCCGTCCCACTTCACCTCGTGCCGCCACTGCTCCCCGGTCGGAATGACCGACGCGGGCGTCGCGAGCATGGGGCGCATGGGTGCATTCTTGTTCCCATGCGAGCCATCTGGAAGGGCGCCGTGTCGTTCGGACTGGTGAATGTGCCGGTCCGGCTCTTCTCGGCCACGGAGAACCACGACGTGCAGTTCCGTCAGGTCCACGAGAAGGACGGTGGACGAATCAGGTACCAGCGCGTCTGCGCGATCGACGGCGAGGAAGTGCCGTACTCGGACATCGCCAAGGGATACGAGACCTCCGACGGCCAGATGGTCGTGCTCTCGGACCAGGACATGAAGAGCCTCCCGTCGCGCTCCTCCAAGGAGATCTCGATCGAGAAGTTCGTGCCGTCCGAGCAGATCGACCCGCTGCTGTTCGACAAGAGCTACTACCTCGAGCCCGACAAGACCGGCCTCAAGCCCTACGTCCTGCTCCGCGACGCCCTGGAGAAGGCCGACCGGATGGCCCTGGTCACCGTGTCGATCCGCACCCGTATGACGCTCGCCGTGCTGCGGGTGCGCGAGGGCGTCATCGTGCTCCAGACCCTCCTGTGGGCCGACGAGGTGCGCGCACCCGAGTTCGAGTCGCTCTCCGAGGAGACGCACGCGACGACCAAGGAGCTGGCCATGGCCGCCTCGCTCGTCGACTCGCTGTCCGGCGACTACGAGCCCGACGAGTTCGAGGACGACTACTCCGAGGCCGTCGAGGCGCTCGTGTCGTCCAAGATCGAGGGCGGCGAGCTCACCGAGACGCCGGAGCGCGCCGAGGAGGAGACCGAGGTCGTCGACCTGCTCGCGGCCCTGCAGCGCAGCGTCGACAAGGCCAAGGCGGCGCGCGGCGGGTCGGGCGCAGCCGACGACACCGACGCCGGGGAGGGCGCCGACGCGTCCGGCAAGCCGACGAAGAAGGCCGCTGCGAAGACCGCCGGCAAGAGCGCGGCGAAGGAGACGGCCGCCAAGAAGACGTCCACGACGAAGAAGGCCGCGGCGAAGAAGGCGTCGCGCAAGGCCAGCTGACCGTTCGGTCCGCCGTTCCGGCCGGCTGTCCGTCCCGTCGCGTCCGCACGAGACCGATCTCACGGTGCCGCTGCGCGGTTCGCCGCCTGCCCCTGCGAACTCGGCGGCAGGATGGAACTGTGCAGATCGTCACCGTCGAAGAGCTCCAGAAGCGGCTCCGTGGCCTGCCGGACAACCCGCGCATCGTCACGAGCGGCAACATGGCCATCCCGCTCGAGGCCGTGGCCGCGGTGGACGAGGCCGTGCCGGCCTACGTCCTCCACGCGCTCAACGCGCCGAAGGGCCTCCCCGACCGCGACGGCGTCACGGTCGAGACGTGCTTCGTCGGTCCGGGGATGCGGCACCACCCGCGCCTGCGCTACGTGCCGTCGCGGCTCTCGCTCGTGCCGCTGCTCTACAAGCGCTCGCTGCCGCCCGACGTCGTGCTCGTGCACTGTGCGCCCCCCGTCGACGGCCAGGTGAGCCTCGGCCTCGAGGTCAACGTGCTGCCGGCGGCCATCGAGGCGTGCCGGGCGCGGGGCGGGCTCGTCGTCGCGGTGCTCAACCCGCGGATGCCGTACACGTTCGGCGACGCGCAGGTGCCGGTCGAGCACGTCGACCTCGCCGTCGAGGTGGACGCCCCGCTGGCCTCGCACCTGCCGGTGCCGCCCGACGCCGACAGCGCCGCCATCGGACAGATCGTGGCCTCCATGGTGCTCGACGGCGCGACGATGCAGCTCGGCATCGGCGCCGTGCCCGACGCGACCCTCGAGGCCCTCGTCGGCCGGCGCGGCCTGCGGGTGTGGACCGAGATGTTCTCCGACGGCGTCCTCGCCCTCGACGCCGCGGGCGCGCTCGACCCCGACCACCCGCTCGTGTCCTCGTTCGTCTTCGGCAGCCAGGACCTCTACGACTGGCTCGACCGCAACCCCCGCGTGCGGATGCTGCGCACCGAGAAGACCAACGACCCCGGCCTCATCGCCCAGCAGCGGCAGATGACGTCGGTCAACACGGCGCTGGAGGTCGACCTCTTCGGGCAGGCCAACGCCTCGCGGATCAACGCCCGCATCCACTCCGGGTTCGGCGGGCAGACCGACTTCATCGTCGGGGCGCTGCACTCCCCCGGCGGGCAGTCGTTCATCGCGCTGCGGTCCTGGCACCCCAAGGCCGACTGCTCGACCGTCGTGCCGCTCGTCGACGAGCCGGTGACGAGCTTCCAGCAGAGTGCGTTCGTCACCGAGCACGGCGTCGCGTCCCTGTGGGGGCGCAGCGAGCGCGAGCAGTGCCACGACATCATCGAGAACTGCGCCCACCCCCGCGTCCGCGACGACCTCTGGGAGGAGGCGCACGCGCTCGGGCTGGCCTGAGCCGCGGCCCTCCGGGGGTCGGCCTAGGGTGGCCGAATGAGCCAGCCCGACGCATCCCGCCCCGTCGCCGTCGTCACCGGTGGCACCCGAGGCATCGGCCTCGCCGTCGTCCGCGACCTCGCACCGACGCACCACGTCGTCGTGGGCGGTCGCAGCGCGGCGTCGGTGGCTCGTGTGGTCGACGGGCTCCCCTCTGCCGAGGGGCTGGTCGCCGACCTCGCGGACTGCGCGTCCGGCGGCTCTCTCGCAGCGGCGCTGACCGACCTCGCGGCACGCCACCCGCGCGTCGACGTCCTGGTGCACTCGGCCGGCGTCCTGCGCAGCGGCACCGTCGCCCACACGTCGGTCGAGGAGTGGATGGAGTCGCTGACGGTCAACGTCGTCGCCGTCGCGGCCGTCACGCAGGCGTTGCTGCCGGCCCTGCGGGCCGCGCAGGGCCGCGTCGTGGCCGTCAACTCCGGGTCGGGCTTCAGCAGCTACGCCGGCGGGGGCGCCTACGCCGCATCGAAGTTCGCGCTGCGGGCGCTGACCGACGCGTTGCGCGAGGAGGAGCGCGGCAAGGGCGTGCGCGTCACGTCGGTGCACCCGGGACGCGTCGACACCGACATGCAGCACGAGCTCGTGTCATTCGAGCGTGGCGAGTACGAGGCAGCCCGCTACCTCGACGTCGAGTCGGTCGTGGCGGCGGTGCGCCTCGCGCTCGAGGCGGGCCCGCGCGCCAACGTCGACAGCATCAGCGTGCGACCGCGCGGGTACTCCGGCTCCTGACGCGGGCCGCTCGGGCGACAAGATCCGGGCACCGTTGCAGCGCAACCGGCCCCGACGCGTCGGGCGTCAGATGCGGCTCGCACCCCGCGTCGGCGCCGTGGCGAGGCGGGCGAAGGCGAGCGCCTCGGCGAGGTCGACCTCACGCGCGTCCTGCGACAGCTTGCGCGTCGACACCTCCACGACGACGTCGCCGGACCAGCCGGAGTCGGCGAGCAGCTCGAGGACGTCGGCACACGGCTGGCCGCCGCGGCCCGGCACGAGGTGCTCGTCCTTGAACGAGCCGAGGCCGTCGGCGAGGTGCAGGTGCGCGAGCCGTTCGCCGAGCGCGCTCACCATGGCGACGGCATCCGACCCTGCGGTGGCCGTGTGCGACAGGTCGATAGTGACGCTGTCGTACGGCTGCTCGACGGGGTCCCAGTGCGGCAGGTAGGCGAGCACCTCGCGGCCGGCGGTGCGCCACGGGTACATGTTCTCGACGGCGAGCCGGACGCCGCTCGCCGCCTCGCGCTCGGCGATGCCTTCGACGAACTGCTCGGCATAGTCCTTCTGCCACCGGAACGGCGGGTGGAGCACGACGACCGGCGCGCCGACCTCGAGGGCGAGGTCGATGGAGCGGTCGATCTTCGTCCACGGGTCAGGGCCCCAGACCCGTTGTGTCAGAAGAAGGGTCGGCGCGTGCACCGAGGCGATCGGCAGCCCGTGCAGCTCGGACAGGGCCCGCAGCGCACCGGGCTCGCGGGTCACCGGGTCAGTCCACACCATGACCTCGACCGAGTCGTAGCCGAGACGGTCGGCGGTGGCGAAGGCGGTGGCGGCGTTGCCGGGGTACACCGACGACGTCGACAGCCCGATGCGGATGCTCATGCGGCCATACCCGGCGTCACCCGACGAGGTGGTCGAGGCGGCGAAGGATGAGCCCCTCGCGCAGCGCCCACGGGCAGATGTCGACGCGGTCGACCTGGAGCAGGTCGAGGGCGGCCTCCGCGACGAGCGCGCCGGCGAGGAGCTGCTGCGCCCGACCGACCGACACACCCGGCAGCTCGGCTCGCTCCGCGGCGGTCAGGCCGGTGAGCTGCGCCACGATGCCGTGGAGGTCCTCGCGGGTCATCGACCGCGGCACGAACGGACCGTCGCCGCGCGGCGCGGCACCGGCGATCCGGGCCAGCGAGCGCATCGTCTTCGACGTGCCGACGACCCGGTCGGGGTCGCCGCCGGTCAGCAGCGGGCGCACGTGCTCGCCGAGCGTCGCGCGGATGCCCGAGCGGACGCGTCGGACGAGATCGGGCTCAGGAGGGTCACCGGGCAGCTGCTCGCGCGTGACGCGTCCGGCCCCGAGGGGGAGGCTGAGCGCGACGTCGGGCTCCTCGTCGAGCCCGGCCGCGAGCTCGAGGGAGCCGCCGCCGATGTCGACGAGCAGCACGCGGCCGCTCGACCAGCCGAACCACCGGCGCACGGCCAGGAAGGTCATGCGGGCCTCGTCGACCCCGCTGAGGACGTCGAGGTCGATGCCGGTCTCGGCGCGGACCCGCTCGATGACGGCCTCGCCGTTCGGTGCCTCCCGTAGCGCCGACGTGGCGAAGGCGAAGAGGTCGGTGACGCCCTGGTCCTCGGCCACCTGGAGGCACTCGCGCAGGAACGCGACGAGCCGGTCGGCGACGGCGTCCTCGACGCGTCCCTCGGGGTCGAGGCTCTCGGACAGCCGCAGCTCGGTCTTGTGCGAGAAGGCCGGCAGCGGGTGGGCGCCGGGGTGCGCGTCGACCACGAGGAGGTGGACCGTGTTCGACCCGATGTCGACGACGCCCAGACGCATGACCTCACCCTAACGGCGTCGGAGCCGCCCGACCCGGCGCCGTCCGGCCACCGGTCGACGCGTCAGGGGGTGCGGCGGCTCAGCGTGAGCGAGCCGAGCGCGAGCGCGCCGACGATGAAGGCGACGACGACGCCGAGGGCCCGGAGCGCGTCGGCCGTGCCGTCCGCGCTGGCGGTGATGGCGTTCATCGCGTCGACGGCGTACGACAGCGGCAGGAGGTCGGAGATCCACGACAGCACCGTCGGCAGCTCGTCGCGCGGCACGAGGAGCCCGCACAGGAGGATCTGCGGCAGCACGAACGCCGGCATGAACTGGACCGCCTGGAACTCGGTGCGGGCGAACCCGCTCGCGAGCAGCCCGAGCGCGGTGCCGAGCACGGCGTCGGCGAGGGCGACGACGAGCAGCAGCCCCACCGACCCGGCGACGTCGAGCCCGCAGACCCACACGGCGAACGCCGTCGCGACGACGCCCTGCACGACGGCGAGCGCACCGAACGCGAGCCCGTAGCCGAGCATGAAGTCGCCCTTGCCCAGGGGCGTGGTGAGCAGCCGCTCGAGCGTGCCGGACTGCCGCTCGCGCAGCGTCGCGATCGAGGTGACGATGAACATGACGATCATCGGGAAGATGCCGAGCAGGGCCGGCCCGACGTTGTCGAAGACCGGGGTGCCGTTGTAGATCCACGCGAGCAGGCCGAGCAGCACGCAGGGCACGACGAGGATCATCGCGACGGTGCGGTGGTCGGTCCGCACCTGGCGCAGCACTCGGCCGGCCGTGACGAGGGACAGTGCGGGGTTCACGATGCGCTCCTCTCCCGCGCGGCCTCGGCATCGATGAGCGCGAGGAAGGCGGCGTCGGCGTCGGGGGCTCCGGTACGGGCGAGCAGCTCGTCGGGGGTGACGTCGGCGAGCACGCGGCCCTCGCGGAGCAGGACGAGGCGGTCGCAGCGGGTCGCCTCGTCCATGACGTGGCTCGAGACGATGAGCGAGTGCCCGGCCGCGGCCAGTCGGCGGAAGAGGTTCCAGAGGTCGCGACGCAGGACGGGGTCGAGGCCCACGGTGGGCTCGTCGAGGACGAGGAGCGTCGGGCGTCCGACGAGCGCGGCGGCGAGGGACACCCGCGACTCCTGCCCGCCGGAGAGGTCGCGGACGAGCTGGTCGGCGTACGAGGTGAGGTCGACCTCGACCAGGGTGCGGTCGACGGCGTCGCGCAGCTCGGTGCCGCGCAGGCCCACGGCCCGGGCGAAGTAGGCGACGTTCTCGCGCACCGTGAGGTCGGCGTAGACGCTGGGGTCCTGGGTGACGTAGCCGACGTCGTCGCGCAGCGGCGCGGAGCCGGCCGGGTGGCCGAGGACCGTGACGGTGCCCGACTCGATGATCTGGACGCCGACGATGCACCGGATGAGCGTGGACTTGCCCGACCCCGACGGGCCGAGGAGACCGACGACCTCGCCGGCCGGGACCTCGAGGTCGAGGTCGGGGATCACGAGGCGCTTGCCGCGCACGACCCGCAGGCCGTCGATGACGACCGCGGTACTCGTCGAGTTATTCACCATGTGATGAAATCTACTCCGTGGCGCCCGTCGTGTAAACGCTTTTCGTCGCACCGGGCATCGCACCAGGCCTCGCACCGGGCGTCGGACCCACCGTCGCGCCCGCCGTCGCGCCGACCTCCGGGGCGGGCGCGAGCAGGTGGTGCTCGATGACCGGGGCGAGCCGCTCGACGAGCTCCTCGGGGCTCGCGTCGGCGATCCCGGGCATCCGCAGCACGTACCGCATGACGACGAGCCCGATGACCTGCGAGGCCACGAGACCGCCCCGCAGCTGGACGTCGGGCGAGCCGAAGGCCCCGGCGACCCGACCGAAGACCTCCCGGCCGAGGAACTCGCGCAGCACCCGGGCCGCGTCCTCGCTCGTCATGGCCGAGCGCACGAGCGCCACGAGGGCGTCGCGCCGGTCGCCCGGCTCCCACACCGCCAGGAACGTCTCGACGAGCCGCCGGCCGACTCCCTCCGGCCCGCCGGCGACGATGCGCTCGACGAGCCGCGAGGGGTCGACCGGCATCGACAGGGTCTCGGCGAACAGCGCCGGCTTCCCGTCGAAGTAGTGGTGCACGAGGGCCGGGTCGACGCCTGCGTCGCGGGCGATCCCGCGCAGGCTCGCCTTGTCGTAGCCGTGGGTCGCGAACGACCGACGCGCCGCGTCGACGATGGCGGCCCGCGTGTCGACGCCACCCGGACGCCGCCCGCGGCCCCGCGAGGACGCCGCGCCCTCGGCCCTCGGTGTCATGCGTCCACGCTAGTCCGCGTCCGCGGCTCCGGTCGTGACCTCGCGCAGCACCGCCGCCGCGTCGTCGGCGCGGGCCCACACAGCCCACTCGTACGGACGCGTGCCGTGCACGGCGTCATGCGCCTCCGGGTCGGCGCCGGCGTCGAGGAGCACCTGCACCTGCTCGACGTCGTCCATGAAGGCGGCGTCGTGCAGGGCGGTCCGCCCGTCCGGCACCTGCACCGGAGGCAAATTGGCCGTCACCGAGGGGTCGGCGAGGCCGTTCTCGACGAGCAGGGCGAGCCGGTGCTCGAAGCCGTGGCCGCGGGCCCAGTCGACCTGCCGGGCGAGCATCTCCTCGAGCGTCTCGGCCGGCTCGCCCGTGCGACGCGACCAGACCTCCGACCCCGGGCGGCCGAGACCGTGCTGCAGGAGCAGCTCGAGGTGGGAGTCGTCGCGGTTGAACATCCGGTTGTAGAGGGCCTGGCGGTCGTTCGGGTCGGCGCCACGCTCGAGCAGCAGCTCGGCGAGCGCGCGCCAGCTCGGGTGGCGCGGCTGGCGTGCCGGCCCCGACTCGCCCTCGCCGAAGACCCCGGTGAGGGCGGTGAACGCCGTCGGCAGCCCCTGCCACAGGTAGCCGCTGTCGGGGTCGGCGCCGGCGTCGAGCAGCAGCCGCGCGGCAGGCACCGGATCACGTTGCGGCACACGGGAGTACACGAGGTAGAGCAGCGGCGGCCAGCGGAAGGGACCACCCTCGCGGGTGGCCGCCTCGGGGTCCGCCAAGAGGTGCGCGCGCAGCGCGTCCGGGTCACCGGCGACCGCCGCGACGACCACGTCACGGGCCACCAGCGTCGGGTCGGCGTCGAGCAGGCGTGCCGCTCGGGCCCACCGCGCCGGCTCGTCGTGCTCGGTGTAGGTCAGGCACGCGAGCGCGGCCACGGCAGAAGGGGACCCGTCCTGGGAGGCCGCCTCGGCCAGGGTCGGGTCGAGGGCCCCCGGGTCGCGGCTCAATGGCGCGGCAGCGCTGAGGTAGGCGCGCAGCCGGGGCCAGCTCGCGAACCCGTACGTGCGGGCCAGGACCAGCTGGGCGTCGGCGAGGGCGAAGGCCGCCGGATCGTCCGGCGCTCCCCCGGGACGGTGCCGCGCGGCGTGCTCGAGCGCGTCGGGCCGGGCGGAGCGGACAGCCTTCTGGAGGCGACGCGCGTCTCGGCGGAACCGCTCGAGGTCGGGGTTGGCGGGCAGGGACAGGGCCATGACGGCCTCCTCTCGTGCGCCCGAGGTGCGCGTCGGGCCGAAAGGAGGTCGGCGGTGCGGAGCAGGTACCACCACCAGGGAGGCTGAGCCCCTTCCCGCGCACCGGGGGCGACCTGGACGCCCACTGGCCAGACTAGCCGTGGGCAACTCCGGTCGCGCGGCATAAGGTGTGCCGGTGGCCGAAGCACCCCTTGACCTGCCTCGCGTCTGGGTGGAGTTCACCGATCCGGCGGACGCCAACCAACGCTTCCGTCTGGACCTCACGTGGCTCACCAGCAGCTGGACGTGCATCTTCGGCTCCGGGTGCCACGGCATCTATGCCGACCGGCCCGACGACGGCTGCTGCACCCTCGGAGCCCACTTCACCGAGAAGGACGACTGGAAGCGCGTCGAGCGCGCCGTCGAGGAGCTCGGCGAGGACGAGTGGCAGTACCACTCGGTGGGCACCGCCAGCGGCAACAAGGACGACTGGACCGAGAAGGAGGACGGGGCCCGCAAGACGAAGGTCGTCGACGGCGCCTGCATCTTCCTCAACCGCCCGGGCTTCCCCGCCGGTGCCGGCTGCGCGCTCCACCAGCACGCGGTCCTCACCGGCGTCCAGCCGCACACGCTCAAGCCCGACGTGTGCTGGCAGCTGCCGATCCGCCGCACCTTCCGCACCGTCGAGCTGCCCGACGACAGCAGCTACCTCGAGGTGACGATCACCGAGTACGACCGCCGCGGCTGGGGCCCCGGCGGCCACGAGCTCGACTGGTACTGCTCGGGCAACCCCGAGGCGCACGTCGGCCGCGAGCCGGTCTACCGCTCCAACGAGGCCGAGCTCGTCGAGCTCATGGGCCCGGAGGCCTACGCCGAGCTCGTCATCCGGGCCGAGGCGCACCTCGCCCAGGTCAAGGCCGTCCGCGCCCGCGGCGTCCGCAAGCTGCTCCCGCTGCTCGTCCACCCGGCGACGCTCGACGCCCAGGGCGGGCGGCTGCGCCCGGCCCCGCGGCCGTCCGCGTCGGGCACCGAGGGCCCGTGATGGGCGAGGTCATCCCCTCCCCCAACATCTGGGAGAGCCCCGACGTCTACGAGGTCGAGAACCGCGGCGTCGACCGCGACCACGTCATCGAGGCCGCGATGCGCTCGGTCCTCGACTGGTCCGACCGCGACGTCGTCGACATCGGCTGCGGCACGGGCTTCCACCTGCCGATGTTCGCCGCCACAGCGCGCTCCGTCGTCGGAGTCGAGCCGCACCCGCCGCTGGCCGACCTTGCGGGCCAACGGGTCTCGGACCTGACGAACGCGTCGGTCCGTGAGGAAGGCGCGGCCGCGATCGGCGTGCCGGACTCCTCGTTCGACGTCGCGCACGCGCGGTGGTCCTACTTCTTCGGACCGGGCTGCGAGCCCGGCCTCGCCGAGCTCGACCGCGTCGTGCGGCCGGGTGGCGCGGCGTTCGTCATCGACAACGACGCGACCCGCTCGACGTTCGGCACGTGGTTCCGGCGCGCCCTGCCGAGCTACGACCCCCGGGCCGTCGAGCGGTTCTGGGAGCGCCAGGGCTGGTCGCGCGAGCGACTCGACATCCGGTGGGACTTCGACTCGCGCGAGGACTTCGAGGCGGTCGTCGGCATCGAGTTCGCGCCCGAGCACGCCGACCTGATCCTCGCCGAACACCCCGATGCCACCGGCGTCGACTACGCCGTCAACCTCTGGTTCCGCCGCTACTGACTCGGTCGTCGCCGGCGCTCGTGCCGTCGTGCCGTCGTGGTCATTCCTGCCCATCGTCGCGCCCGGACGGATGGGCAGCACGGCCGACGCGGCGCCCCCACCATCGTTCCTACCGTCGTTCCTACCGAGGCTGCACGGAGCACAGGAGGAACACCATGGACGCCAACCGGACCACCACCCCCGCACCCGCACCCGTCACCGAGATCGTCGACACGGTCGTCGTGGGAGCTGGGCAGGCCGGGCTCGCCACGGCACGTGAGCTGCTCGCCCGCGGGCGTGACTGCGTCGTGCTCGAGCGCAACAGCGCCGTCGGCGACGGCTGGCGCCAACAGTACGACTCGCTGCGGCTCTACACGCCCGCGGGACACGACGCCCTGCCCGGGCTCCGCTTCCCCGGCGACCCCCGTGCCTTCCCCGGCAAGGACGATGTCGCCGACTACCTCGCGGGGTACGCAGAGCACTTCGACCTGCCGGTCAGGCTCGGCGTCCGCGTCGAGAAGGTCGTTGCCGCAGTGGGTTCCGACGGGTTCCTCGTCTCGACCGACCACGGGGTCATCGAGTGCCGCAGCGTCGTCGTCGCCACCGGGACCTTCGGTCGCGCCCCACGGGTGCCCGCGTTCGCCGCCGACCTCGACCCCGCCATCCTGCAGCTGCACTCGAGCCAGTACCGGCGCCCGTCGCAGCTGCAGGACGGCCCCGTCCTCGTCGTCGGCGCCTCGCACTCGGGCTGCGACATCGCCCTCGAGCTGGCCCAGGACCGGCCGACGACGCTGGCCGGCCGCGACTGCGGGCAGCTCGGGGTCCGGTGGGACTCCCCCGCCGTGCACGCCCTCTTCCCCGTCCTGCTCTTCGCGTGGCGGCACGTGCTGACGCGCCGCACGCCGATGGGCCGCCGGGCCATGGCCGGAATCCGCCACCACGGAGGCCCGATGCTGCGGGTCAAGCGCGAGGACCTCGCGGCCGCCGGCGTGGACCGCCGGACCGAGCGCGTCACCGGCGTCACCGGGGGCCGCTCCACCCTGGCCGACGGCACGGTGATCGACGTGCGCAACGTCGTGTGGGCCACCGGCTTCGAGCAGCGCTTTGGCTGGCTCGACCTGCCGGTCGTCGGTGACGACGGCTGGCCGCGCGAGTACCGCGGCGTGGCGCACGAGGTGCCGGGTCTCTACTTCTGCGGCCTGTCGTTCCAGTACTCGTTCAGCTCGATGGTGCTGCCGGGCGTCGGGCGTGATGCCGCCTTCGTGGCCACCCACATCGCCCGGCACCGTCCTGCGGCAACGAGATCCGACGCGTCACCGGCCGGGCGGCCGACCGGGCGGCCGACCGGGCAGCCGGGCGGGCTACCCGCCGAGCGCGTCGCCTGAGCCGCCGGCCAGCCCACGCTCGAAGGCGAAGGCGGCGGCGGCCGTGCGGCTGCCGACGCCGAGCTTGCCGAAGATGTTGGACAGGTGCCGTGCGACGGTGCGGTCGCTCAGCACCAGCTCTGCGGCGATGTCGGCGTTGCTGCGTCCGGCGGCCACGAGCCGCAGCACCTGCACCTCCCGGGCACTGAGGCCCGCCGGCAGGGACCGGCGCCCGGTCATCGCGTCGATCTCCCCGACCGCTGGGCGGGCGCCGAGCCGGTCGAGCACGACTCGCGCGGCGGCCAGGGCACGGTGGGCCGCGTCGTGGTCGCCGAGGGCGATGAGCGCGCGGCCGGTCGCGACCTCGGCCAGCGCGGTCTCGTACGGCAGGTCGAGCGCCACAGCCCCCTGGCGGGCCCGGCGAAGGTAGGGAAGGGCACCCGCGGCGTCCTGGCTCGCGAGCTGCACCCGCCCCCACGCCAGGGCCGAGCCGGCCTCCAGCGCCTCCGACCCGAACGCGTCCGCCACGTGCTCGAGCTCGACAGCCGCCGCCCGGGCCGCCTCCACGTCGCCGGCGGCCGCGAGCACCTCGACGACACCGGGCAGGAGCCGGCTGCGCGTCACGGACGGTCCGGGCTCGGCGAGCAGTCGCCGGGCCGTCGCGGCGGCCGCTGCGCCCTGCCCCCGCGCCGCCGCGAGCAGCGCCAGCCCCGGCTGCGGCTCGTACCCGTGCTCGCTGCCACGTGCGTAGGCCACGTCGGCGCCGGCGAGATCGCCGCGCAGCCGAAGCAGGTCGCCGCGCTCGCACGAGGCCTGGCCCACCGCGTCGACGGCGCCGGCCTCGGAGTAGCGGGCAACCGCCAGATCGAGCTCGTCGAGCGCCTCGTCCCAGGCGCCGCGGGCCCGCATGACCTGCGCCCGGTGCAGCGCACTCTGCCCTGTGAACAGGACGAGCCCGGGCTGTGCGGCGCACCACGTGGTGAGGCGGGCGGTCCACTCCGCGACCCGGACGAGGTCGGACACCTCCTGGCAGCCCTCGATCGCGGTGCAGTAGACGTGGCCGACCGTGATCGGCTCGCGGGCGCCGCGCTCCGCCTCCAGCATCGACTCGTCGAGGAGCCCGACGCCGTCAGGCACGTGCCCGCCGTAGATCGACATCCGGCCCTGCGCGCACAGCCCCGTGGCGAGCAGGTCGGCGTCACCGCTCCGGCGACCGATGTCGGTGGCGGACCGGGCGCAGGCCAGGGCGTCGTCGATGCGGCCGGCTCCGAGGTGGGTGAACATGCGGGAGAAGGTGATCCACCCCCTCGCCGCCGCCTCCTCCGGCAGGTCCGCGACGTGCCGCTCGCCGCGGGCCAGCCACGCGGAGACGGCCGAGCGCCCTCCGGTGGTGCGCAGGGCCATCGACACGTGGAAGGCGCACACCGCGGCCTCGGCGTGCTCGCCTGCCGCCACGCGGGCCTCGTAGGCGGCCGTGTACCGCTCGACGGCGTCGTCGACGCGCCCGAGGAGGTGGGCGGCGGCGGCGGAGCGCTCGAGGTCCTGCGCCGACAGCCCAGCGAGGTCGAACGCGGCCCACGCGTCGTAGGCCGCCCGCCAGTCGCCGCGCTCGAACTCGGCTCTGGCACGGAGAAGCTCGTCGACGACGCCCATGGGCCCACCCTCCTGCCTCGAAGGGTACGCCGGTGCCGCACGCCTAAGGCCCCGTCACCGCACCGGACGGGTGCGGGACAGGGCCCACCGGGGTGCCACCGGGGTGCCACCGGGGTGCCACCGGGGTGCCACCGAGGGGGTGTCAGGCGTCGAGGTGGCGGCGCTGGAGCAGTCGCCGGCCGATGAGGGCGAAGGGCGCGAAGCCGACGAGGACGGTCGCGGCCGCCACGAGGGGCGTCGTCGCACCGAACACCATGAGGCCGGCGACGCCACCGACGAGCAGGAGGATCGTCCACCAGCCGAGCACGCCGGCCCGGGCGAGACCGACGAGCACGAGCACCGGCCCGAGCAGGCTGAACGGCTCGGTGCCGTCCCAGAACGGCAGGAGCGAGCCCTCCTTGAAGCCGCGGAACACGGCGACCGCCTGGTCGGCGGTGAGCAGCGTGCCCGCGGAGGCGTTCCACCAGTCCGAGAGCACCATGCCGGACACGTTGACGAAACCGATGGCCGCGAGCAGGGCCCCGACGACCGTCGCGATGCGGCCGCGACGCCCTCGCACGAGCGAGGGTGCCGCGAGGATGCCGAGGCCGATGGCGAGGTTGCCGTAGTGGAGCAGCAGGGCCGACACCTGGGTCATCGTCGTGTCGCGGGTCAGGGACGAGATGTAGTCGGCATCGGCCATCGAGGCCTGCTCCGGCGACGTCACCATGCCGAGCGCCCACAGGACGGGCCCGGCCACGAGCGCGGCACCCGCCGCGACCCGCATCGGGTGGGCGAGGCGGGCAGGACGCTCCTCGACGGCCGTGGCCGGCTCGACGGACGCGTGGGGCGAGACGTGGGACATGGGTTTCCTTTCGGGGCTGGTCCGGAGGGTCCGGTGCCGCCGGTGTCGGCGACGAACCAACGGTGTCTCCGCGCCGGCTCGTCGGGCCTCGGCCGAGAGGCACCGACCCGCCCTCCGCCGTGGTGCGGAGCGGCGGCCTCCCCGGGTCCCCCACAAGACGGATACGCGCCCCGCTGCCGAGCCCTACCCTTGCCGCCATGTCGCCCCTTCGCCTCGTGCCACGGCCGGGACTCCTGCCCGTCGGCGCCGCCGTCCTGCTCGGCGCGCTGGCACTGGTCGAGGCGTGGACGGACCCGACCTTCCGACCCTCCTTCACCGCGCTCGCGTGGGTCGCGGTCTGGATCGCGGGCAGCCTTGCGAGCCAGACGCGCTGGCCGGCGGCGGGTGCGGTCGCGGTCGCGGCGTCGTTCCCGCTCGGCGAGGTGCTCGGAGCGCCGGGCCCCGGCGGCGCCGGCCTCATCGCCGTGCTCGTCGCGGTCGCCTGGGCAGGCTACGCGGCGACGCCGAGACGCTCCCGGCTCGCCGTGGCCGCGTGCATCCTGACCTTCGTCGTCACCGACGTGGTCCGGGCGGGGATCAGCTGGGACTCGATCTTCTTCCCGGCCATCTTCGTACCCGCGTGGTGGACCGGCACCCTCGTGCGTCGCGAGCAGGCACGGGCGCGCGAGATCGCCTCTCTCGCAGCACAGCTCGACGCCCAGCGGGAGGCCGCCGCGCACGCCGCGGTGGTCGAGGAGCGCGCCCGGATCGCCCGCGAGGTCCACGACTCCGTCGCCCACTCGCTCAGCGTCATGACGCTCCAGCTCGGCGGCCTGCGCCGCCAGCTCGGACCGCTCCTCGACGACCGGCCCGCCGAGCGCGACGTCATGCTGGGCCTGGAACGCCTCGGTCGCCAGTCGGTCGAGGAGCTGCGGGCCACCGTCGGCATCCTCCGCACCCCACGCGACGGCGAGGCCGACCTGAGCCCGGTCTCCCTGTCCCGCGCCGGCGACCTCGTGGCCGACGTGCGCGCGGCCGGCCTCGACGTCGCCCTCGAGACCCACGGCGACCTGACCACCGTGCCGCGGGCGGTCGACGTCGCCGCGTACCGCGTCGCCCAGGAGGCGCTGAGCAACGTCCTGAGGCACGCCCCCGGAGCCCGCACCGTGCTGCGCCTGCGGCACGAGCACGACGCCGTCGAGGTGGCCGTTCGCGACGACGGGCCCCGACGCGTCGACGGCGCCGCGTCCGCCAGCACCGACACGCACGACGACAGCACCGCACGAGCCACCGGCGGCCACGGCCTCGTCGGGATGCGTGAACGTACCGGCATGTTCGGCGGCACGCTGGCGGCCGGCCCCGTGGCCGGCGGCGGGTTCGAGGTCCGGGCCCGGTTCCCGATCGGGAGGGGATGGCAGTGACGATCCGGGTGCTCCTCGTCGACGACGAGGCCATGGTCCGCGTCGGGCTGCGAATGGTGCTCACCGCAGAGCCCGACGTCGAGGTCGTCGGCGAAGCGGCCGACGGTGCGACGGCCGGCACCATGGCGGCCGGGCTGCGGCCGGACGTCGTGCTCATGGACGTCCGGATGCCGCACGTCGACGGGATCGAGGGGGCCCGACGCGTTCTCGAGGCCAGCCCCGAGTCGCGGGTCGTCGTGCTGACCACCTTCGGCGAGGACGAGTACGTCGAGGGCGCCTTGCGGGCGGGCGTCAGCGGCTTCCTGCTCAAGGTCTCGCCGCCGGAGCAGCTCGTCGCCGCGGTGCGCACCGTCGCCGCGGGAGGCGGCCTGCTCGACCCGGCGGTGACGCTGCGGGTCATCGAGTCGTTCGCCACGGCGCCGAGCCCGCGCACGGCGCGGTCGCGCGACCTCGAGCTGCTGACCCAGCGGGAGCGCGACGTGCTCGGCCTGCTCGCCCGCGGCCTGTCGAACGCCGAGGTCGCCGCCGAGCTGTACCTCGGCGAGGCCACGGTGAAGACGCACGTGTCGAGCCTGCTGGCCAAGCTCGGGCTGCGCGACCGGGTGCAGGCCGTCGTCGCCGCCTACGAGACCGGCCTCGTGCGCCCCGGCGACCACGCCCCCTGACGACCCACCGGTTCCGATGCCCGGCGCCGTCCCCGTGTGCAGGCGCTGGGGTCCAGGCCCCACCTCGTGCACACAGCGGACGTTCGGTCAGTCGACGAGGTCGAGGGCGATGTCGACGATCGGCGAGGAGTGGGTCAGGCCGCCGACCGAGATGAAGTCGACGCCGGTCTCTGCGTAGTCGCGAGCCACATCGAGAGTCATCCCGCCGGTCGCCTCGATCTCGACCGGCTCGCCCGCCGCTCGCAGCAGGGCGACCGTCTCGGCGAGGACCGGCACGGTCATGTTGTCGCACATGACGAACCGGGCACCCGCGTCGTAGGCCTCCTGCGCCTCGTCCGGCGTCGTCACCTCGACCTGCACGTCGACGTCCGGGAACCGCTCGCGCACGAGGGCGTAGGCCGCGGCCACCGAGCCCGCCGCCAGCTTGTGGTTGTCCTTGATCATCGCGACGTCGTACAGGCCCATGCGCTTGTTCGTGCCGCCGCCGCACCGCACGGCGTGCTTCTCGAGCCAGCGCAGCCCCGGCGTCGTCTTGCGGGTGTCCAGGACCATCGTCGACGTGCCCTCGAGGGCGTCGGCCCACCGACGCGTGTGGGTCGCGACGCCGGAGAGCCGGCTGACGATGTTGAGCAGGGTGCGCTCGGCCACGAGGACCACCTGGGTGCGGCCGGAGACGCGAGCGATGACGTCGCCGCGCACGACGCGGGTGCCGTCGTCGGTGAGCACCTCGACGGTCGGGGTCGGCAGGCCGAGCCGCTCGGCCACCGCCGCGAGCACGAGACCGACCGCGGGGATGCCGGCCACGACGCCGGGCGCACGGGCCACGACCTCGGCGACCCGCTCCTGCTCGGCCGGGATCGTGGCCAGCGTCGTGACGTCGAGACCCTTCGGGCCCAGGTCCTCCTCGAGGGCGACGGCGACCACGCGTCGGGCCCACTCCAGGGGAAAGCCGCTCAGGCCGTTGTCGGCGGAGTCGTGCTGGTCGGTCACCGGGTCTCCTCGTGTCGTGGATCGGTCTGTGCCGCAACCCCTTCGGCGCCACGGTCGGGAACACCGGCGTCGAGGTCGAGGCCGTCGAGGTTCGCGCGCGGCACCGGCACGACGCTCGCGCCGAGCCGACCGGACGCCTGCCGGGTCAGGTGCACGTGGTGCAGGAACCGCTCGTCGTCGCGGGTCGGGTAGTCCTCGCGCACGTGGCCGCCGCGGGTCTCCTCGCGCAGCGCCGCCGCGTGCGTCAGGGCCCGGCCGAGGTGCACGAGGTTGGTCGTCTCCCAGCTCTTGGGCCCGCCCTGCCGGTCGGCGTCGTCAGCCGCCTTCGCCGTCACGGCGGCGAGAGCCTCCTCGGTGGCCGCGAGCGACGCGGCCGAGCGCACGGTGCCCGCCCCGGCCGTCATGGCCCGCTGCACGTCGAGGCGGCGCTTGCCGCGGACGAGCTCGGGCGGCACTGTGCCGTCGCCGTCCTCGCCCTGCACCGGCACGGTCGCCGGCAGCTCGCCCGCGCCGAGGCGCGCGGTGAGGTCGTCGGCGATGCGGCGGGCGAAGACGAGGCCCTCGAGCAGGGAGTTCGACGCGAGGCGGTTGGCGCCGTGGACGCCGGTGCACGAGGTCTCGCCGCAGGCGTAGAGCCCCTCGAGCGAGGTGCGCCCGCGCAGGTCGGTGCGCACGCCGCCGGACGCGTAGTGCTGGGCGGGCGCGACCGGCAGCAGCTGCGTGGCAGGGTCGAAGCCGAGCTCGCGGCAGCGCGCGACGATCGAGGGGAAGCGCTGCTCGAGGAAGTCGGCGCCCAGGTGTCGGCAGTCGAGGTACACGTGGTCGGTGCCGGTCTCGCGCATCCGGCGGATGATGGCCCGGGCCACGACGTCGCGCGGCGCGAGGTCGGCGAGCGGGTGCTGGCCCTGCATGAACCGTTCCCCCGCCTCGTCGACGAGGAACGCGCCCTCGCCGCGGACCGCCTCGGAGATGAGCGGCTGCTGGCCGCGCGAGCCCTCGCCGAGCCACAGCACGGTCGGGTGGAACTGCACGAACTCGAGGTCGGCCAGCACCGCGCCCGCGCGCAGGGCGGCCGCCATGCCGTCGCCGGTCGCCACCGACGGGTTGGTCGTCGAGGCGTAGATCTGGCCGAGGCCACCCGTCGCGAGCACGACGGCCCGGGCGTGCGCCGCCCCGACGCCGTCGACCTGGCCCGCGCCGATGACGTGGAGCGTCACGCCGCACACGCGCCGGTCGGCGTCGGTGAGCAGGTCGACGACGAGGGCGTGCTCGATCACCTCGATGCCGGGATCGTCGCGGACCCGGTCGAGGGCGGCGATGAGGGCGCGGCTGATCTCGCGGCCGGTCGCGTCGCCGCCGGCGTGCAGGATGCGGTCGCGGTGGTGGCCGCCCTCGCGGGTCAGGCTGAGGTCACCGGCGTCGCCGCGGTCGAAGTCGGCGCCGAGGGCGATGAGGTCCCACACGGCGTCCGTGCCCTCGGTGACGAGGGTGCGCACGGCGTCGACGTCGCACAGGCCGACGCCGGCCACGAGGGTGTCGTGGATGTGCTCGGCCGGGCTGTCCTCGGGCGACATGACGGCAGCGATGCCGCCCTGGGCCCACGCCGTCGACCCCTCGTCGAGGACGGTCTTGGTCACGAGCAGGACGCGGTCGACGCGACGCCGCAGCCGCAGCGCCGTCGTCAGGCCGGCGATGCCGCTGCCGACGACGATGACGTCGGCCGTGGCCGTCCAGCCCGGCTCGGGCGCGCGCAGCCGCCGCGGGAGCGTGATGCCGCTGTCGTTCATGAGCACCTTCTCGATGGGACGCTGCCGGGGTCACCGGCCATGGGGTCGTGCCCCATACCGTATGCCGCCCGCTCAGCCCTGGTGGGCGTGGTCCCGTTCCGTGACCGCGGAGGTCATCAGGCCGAACCCGTCGGGCACGTCACCGGGGTCGTGACCGGTCTCGACGATGCGGTTGTCGCGGTCGACGAAGACGACGTTGGGCTCGAACGTCCGCGCCTCGGCGTCGTCCATCGCGGCGTAGGCGATGATGATGACGGTGTCGCCGGGCGAGATGAGCCGCGCCGCAGCGCCGTTGATGCAGACGATGCCGCTGCCGCGTTCGCCCTCGATGGCGTAGGTCGTGAGCCGGTTGCCGTTGTCGACGTCGACGACGTCGACCTGCTGGCCGGGCCACAGGTCGGCGGCGTCCAGGAGGTCGCGGTCGATGGTGAGCGAGCCGACGTAGTGCAGGTCGGCCTGGGTCACGGTGGCGCGGTGGATCTTCGAGTGGAGCATGAAGCGCTGCACGGTGGATCTGTCCTTGGGAGAGGGGGATTCGGTCGGACGCTCGGCGACGTCTCGCGGGAGGCCCGACGCGTCAGGGCTGGGAGAACACCTCGAGCGCGCCGCCGCCGGGGCCCACGAGCACGGGGAGGTTGTCGATGAGACGCGTCGTGCCGACGCGGCCGGCGACGGCGAGCAGGGCCTCGCCGCGGTACCACTCGGGCACGTCCTCGAGGGTGTCCGGGTGGACGAGCACGAGGTAGTCGACGAGGGCGAGCGGCTCGCGCACGAGCACGGCCCGGGCGGCGCGCCTGACGGCAGAGGGCCCCTCGGTGGCGGCGTCGGCCCCGGCACGCAACGCGGCCGAGAGGCACAGCGCCGTCTCGCGGTCGGACGGCGTCAGGTAGGTGTTGCGGCTCGACATCGCCAGGCCGTCGCCCTCGCGCACCGTGGGCACCGACACGACGTTGACCGGGAAGTCGAGGTCGCGGACCATCCGGCGGATCAGCAGCAGCTGCTGGGCGTCCTTCTGCCCGAAGTACGCCGAGGTGCAACGCGTCAGATGCATGAGCTTGGCGACGACGGTCAGCATGCCGTCGAAGTGGCCGGGTCGGGCCTGGCCCTCGAGGACGTCGCCGAGCGGCCCGGCCGACATCCGCACGCCGGGGTCGCCGTCGGGGTAGATGACGTCGGGCGTCGGTGCGAAGACGAGGTCGACGCCGGCGTCGGTGCAGATCTGCAGGTCGGTGTCGAACGTGCGCGGGTAGCGCGAGAGGTCCTCCTTCGGCCCGAACTGCAGCGGGTTGAGGAAGATCGTGACGACGACGTGCGCGTGGGTCTCGCGGGCGCGCCGGATCAGGGTCGCGTGGCCGTCGTGGAGCGCGCCCATCGTCATGACGACGGCGACGTCACCGTCGTCGAGACGGGCCCGGGCCTCGCGCAGCTCGTCACGCGTGCGCGCAACGGTGGGGGTCTGGGTCACGGTCGGTCCTCCTCGCGGGCCAGCAGCTGGAGCAGCGGGTCGGCGACGTCCGCCCGGAGGCGGCCGCTGAGCAGGGCCCGCTGCGCCGTCGCGCGCGCCAGCGCCAGGTAGGTCGGCCGGATGTCCGGGGCCACCGTGCGCAGCATCGCGACGTGCCCGGCCACGGTACCGGCATCGCCGCGGGCCACCGGGCCGGTGAGGGCAGCATCACCCAGCTGGAGGGTGTTGCCGAGCGCCGCCGACAGGAGCGGCTCGAGCACGCGGGCCGGGTCCTCGATGCCGGCCTCGGCGAGCAGCTGCATCGACTGGGCCACGAGGGTGACGAGGTGGTTGGCCCCGTGGGCGAGGGCCGCGTGGTAGGTGACGCGCTCGTGCTCGGGCACCCAGACCGGGTCGCCGCCCATCTCGATGACGAGCGCCTCGCCGACCGGACGCGCGACGTCGACGGTCGTGACGCCGAAGCAGCAGTCGTGGAGGCGTTCGAGGTCGACGGGTGTGCCCGTGAACGTCATCGCCGGGTGCAGCGCGAGCGGCACGATCTCGCTGTCGAGGGCGGTCTCGAAGACGCCGATGCCGTGCGCGCCCGAGGTGTGCACGACGAGCTGCCCGGGCGTGAAGGTGCCCGTGGCGCTGAGGCCCGCGACGAGGTCGGCGAGTGCGTCGTCGGGCACGGCGAGCACGACGAGATGCGCGCCGGCGACGACGTCCTGGATCGGCTTGACCGGCACACCCGGCAGCATCCGCTCGGCGCGTTCGAGGCTCGCCTCGCTGACGGCCGAGACGCCGGTGACGTGGTGGCCGGCCCGCACGAGGGCCGCGCCGAGCACGGCGCCGACGCGTCCGGCCCCGACGATGCCGACGTCGAAGCGGGCGGGACGCTCGTGGGGGTCGCCGGTGGGGCTGCTCACCCGCGCACGGTATCGCCTACAGTCGGGCGCCGTGGATGCCCTTCCCTGGCGCGAGGCGTGGCACGCGGCGCTCTACGCGCCCGGACGCGGGTTCTACGTGTCCGGCGGCGGCCCCGCCGAGCACTTCACAACCGCGACGCACGGGCCGCCGGGGGCCGCGCTCGCGCGGGCCCTGCTCGCCCTCCCGGAGCACCCCGTGCGGCTCGTCGTCGACGTCGGCGCCGGTCGCGGCGAGCTCGCGGCGCACCTGCGCACCGCGCTCGACGAGACGCCCGCCGGGGCGTCGGTCCGCGTCGTGGCCGTGGACGTCGTCGAGCGACCCGAGACCCTCGACGGGCGCATCGAGTGGGTCCGCTCCCCCGGCGGCGCCGCGCTGCCGCCTGACCTCGTCGACCTCGTCGATGACGACGGCCTCGAGGACTGCCTCGTCGTCGCGCACGAGTGGCTCGACGTGGTGCCCTGCACCGTGGCACAGGTCGACGCGTCGGGCGTGCTGCGCGTCGTCCTCGTCGACCCCGCGACCGGGCAGGAGCACCTCGGAGAACCGCTCGCCGGGTCCGACCTCGAATGGGCGCGCGAGCACTGGCCGGCCTCGACCCCCGGTGACCGCGTCGAGGTGGGTCTCGACCGCGACCGCGCCTGGGCGGACCTGGTCCGCCGGGTCCGGTCCGGCACGCTCGTAGCCGTCGACTACGCCCACACCCGCGACTCCCGGCCAGCGCACGGCACCCTCGTCGGGTACGCGTCGGGCCACCTGACGGCGCCCGTTCCTGACGGCTCGTGCGACGTCACGGCGCACGTCGCCGTCGACACGCTCGATGCCGACGAGACGCCCACCCAGCGCGAGGCCCTGCGCCGCCTCGGCTTGACGGCGACGGTCCCGCCCCACGCCCTCGCGTCCCAGGACCCGCTCGGCTACCTCGCGGCCCTCGAGCGCACCAGTGCCGAGGCGCGGCTCGTCGACCCTGCTGGGTTCGGTGGGTTTCGGTGGGCGGTGAAACGGCTCCACGCCCGCGACGTACGCTGAACGCCATGCGTCGCGTGCCCTCCTTCCTGCTCGCCCTCGGCGTCGCTGCCGGGGTCGTCCTCGGCGTCGTCGGCACGCCGACCCTCGCCTCCGCCCACGACGTGCTCGAGCGCAGCAACCCCTCCGACGGGGCCGTCGTCAACACCCTCCCGGACACCGTCGAGCTGACCTTCGCCGAGGCGCCGCTCGCCGTCGGCACGCAGATCGTCGTCACCGGCCCCTCGGGCCCCGTCTCCGAGGGCAGCCCGACGATCGAGGGCTCGATCGTGCGCCAGAAGCTCGCGGCGAGCGCCCCCGGCGGCGACTACACCGTCACCTACCGCGTCACGTCCGACGACGGGCACCCGGTGAGCGGCAGCTTCTCCTTCCACGCGACCGTGGGGCTCGACGGCTCCACAGCCACGGCCGGCCCGAGCGTCCATGTGCGACAGGCCGATCCGGCTGCCGAGGATGCGGGCTCGTCGGTGTTCGTGCCGGTGCTGCTCACCATCGTCGGCACGTGCGTGCTGCTCGGGGTCGCCGGCTTCCTCGTGCTGCGCAGCCGGCCGACGAAGGACGCCGACCGCCCGTAGCAGCCCTCAGGCCTCGGGCTGGTGCACGAACCACCGGTGCCCGAACGGGTCGTGGAAGACGGCGACCCGGCCGAGCCCCGGATTGTCCTCGGGCCCCCGGTCGATCGTCGCCCCGGCGTCGCGAGCCGATGCGGCCACCGCGTCGCAGTCGGCCACGGTCAGGTGCAGCGACACCGCGTTGCCCCGCGTGCGGTCCGGGGGCGCGACGCCCGCCGACTCGAAGGCGTCGGACATCATCCAGCGCGCGCCGTCGACCTCGAGCTCGCAGTGTCCGACGTGACCGTCGTCCATGACGATCGGGTCGACGCTGACGCGTGCACCGAGCACGCGGCCGTACCACTCGATCGCCGCGCGGGAGTCCTCGACGCAGATGTACGGGGTCAGCTCGCTCACAGGGGCTCCTCCTCGGTCGGTCCCCCCAGTCGACCACGTGGGCCTCGGGATCGGGGGCCGAGCACCCGACCGATCACCGGCGAGCGTCGATCAGCCCTGACCGGCGCGTTCGACGACGAGCCGCTCGTAGCCGCGCAGCACGAACGTCGGACGCCGGTGCTCCTCGACGACGCGGACCGGGCCCAGGCGTCGGAGCAGGGCGCGCACCGAGATCTGCAGCTCCATCCGGGCCAGCGGGGCGCCGAGGCAGAAGTGGATGCCGGCGCCGAAGGCCAGATGCGGGTTGGGGTCGCGCGAGGCGTCGAAACGGTCGGGGTCGGCGAAGACGGCGGGGTCCCGGTTCGCCGCACCGAGCAGCGCCGCGACCTTCTGACCCTCGCGGATCGTCACGCCGTGCAGCTCGACGTCGGCGGTTGCGGTGCGCTCGAACAGGTGCAGCGGGGAGTCGTGGCGCAGCATCTCCTCGACGAGCTGGGCGACCGACGCGTCGTCGTCGAGCGAGCCGATGGCCGCCGCCACCTGCTCGGGGTCGGCCAGCAGGGACGCGAGGCCGTTGCCGAAGCCGTTGACGCTGGCCTCGTGGCCGGCGTTGAGCAGAAGGACGACCGTGGCGACGAGCTCGCGGCGCGAGAGCCGGTCGCCGCCGTCGCGCTCCTCGACGAGCGCCGTGAGCAGGTCGTCGCCCGGGTGCTCGGCCCGCTCGGCCGCGAGCGCCTCGACGTACGCGGCGAACTCGGTGCAGGCCCGTTGCGCTTCGGCCTGCGCCTCGGCCGACGGCGCCACCTCGTACATCCGGACGATGGCCTGCGACCAGTCGCGCAGCCGCTTCCAGTCGGACGTCGGCGCCCCGAGCAGCTCGCAGATGACGAGAACCGGCAGCGGCTCGGCGTAGGACTCGATGACGTCGACGCGACCGTCGGCGTCGAGCCGTGCCTCCAGCCCGTCGAGCAGCTCGCCCGCGATCTGCTCGACGCGCGGCCGCAGCCGCTCGATGTGCCCGCGGTTGAAGGCGCCGGCCACGAGTCGCCGAAGCCGGGTGTGCTTCGGCGGCTCCGAGTCGAGGATGGAGTCGGCGTGCAACCAGTCGAACACCGTCCACGGGTCGTCGTCGGCGACGGCGCGCGGGCGGAAGATGCGCCCGAGACGTCGGTCGCGCAGCACGTCGTTGGCGGCGGCGTGGGTCGTGGTCAGCCACAGGCCCAGGCCCTCGTGCCGGACGATCGGCGCCTCGGTCCGCAGCTGCGCGAGCGTCGGGTACGGGTCGGCGACGAACGCCTCGTCGGACAGGTCGAGGGACTGGCTCACGAAGCCACTGTGCCTGACGGCAGCGCCTCGCGGGAGGTGGGGGTCATCAGGTGGCGCTGAGCCAGTCGCGCGGCCGGGTGGATCCCGACGACGGCGAGCACGACGACGCCGCCGATGACGGCCCACCCCGGACCGCCCCACTCCATGGCCAGGTAGGTGTAGGCCGCGGGCGCCCACACGTTGCCGACGGTCTGCCCGAGCCGGCCGGCGCCCTGGTACTCGCCACGGCGCTCGGGGTCGGACAGCTCGGCAGTCAGGCCCCAGTCGGAGGCGGACTGGAACAGCTCGGCGCCGGTGACGGTGACGTGCCCGACCCAGACGAGCACGACGGTGACCCAGCCGACGGTGTCGTGGGTGACGGCGACGATGGCGCACGACGCGACGAAGAACACTCCTGACACGCGGCTCGCCCGCAGGGCGCCGGGCACGGTGTCGGCCCCGCGCGCGGCCGCGACCTGCAGCAGCACGGCGAGGACGGTGTTGGTGCCGAAGAGCCACGCGAGCAGCACCCGCGGGGCGTCGGTCTCCTCGACGAGCCACAGCGGGATGACGACGTTGAGCAGCACCTGGTTGGTCGACAGGACGCCCTGGCACAGCTTCGTCAGCAGGAACCCGACGTTGCGCAGCGCTCCACCACGCCCCGACGCGTCCGGCGCGTCGGAGGTGTCGGCGACGCCGGCGGCGTCGCCGGTGCCCGGCACCCCCGCGACCTCGGCGGCCCCGGGCTGCTCGAGCGCCTCCTCGACCTCGAGCGGGACCGTGCCGGCGCCGCCCTGGACGGCGTCGGGCAGCCGGGTGATGAGCAGCGCGTTGACGCCCAGGATGGCCGCCGTGAGCAGGGGCACGGCCGTGATGACGGCGTCGCTGCCCGTGGCGAGCGCCACCCCGCCGAGCAGGGCCCCGAGCGTGAAGCCGATGTTGAGGGCGCTGCGCATGAAGGCGAGCGAGCGGACCCGCTCCTCACGCGTGAACACGTCGAGCGTGTACGCGCCGCGGCCGGCTCCCGCGGCGGCGCCGATCAGCTCGATGACGGTGATGACGGCGACGTAGGCGGCGAACCCGTGGATGACCGGGTAGGCGAGGTAGACGAGCGCCTCGAGCAGGGCACCGAGCGCCCAGACCCGCTTGGGGCCGAACCGGTCGGCGGCCCGGCCGAGGGGCAGCGCGAGGCAGAAGGTGATGACCCCCGCGATGGTGAGACCGAGGCCGACCTGCGCGGCGCTCAGCCCGACGATGTGGGTGAAGAAGACGGCGTTGCCGGTGAGGAAGACTCCCTCGCCGACCGCGAAGAGGATCGACTGCGCGCTGAGGCGGCGGGCCAGCGGGCTCGGCGGGAGAAGTCGTGCAAGGCGGTCGCGCACCGGAGCATCAGACCACAGGGCGCCGACGGTGGGCGCGTCCTTTTCGCCCGACTTCGGTGCGGGGTCGACGCACGGCCGGCGCCGCCCCCACGGCCGCCGGTCCCGCCCGGCACGGCATACTCGGGCACATGGCCCCCGCGTCCGACGCCCCCGGCACGACCACGGCCCCGACGCGCCGCCAGGCCCTGACCGTCGGTGTCGGGGCCGGTGGCCTCGCGACCGCCGACATGGTCCTCAACATCGGCCCGCAGCACCCTGCCACGCACGGCGTCCTGCGGCTGCGCATCGTCGTCGACGGCGAGCGGATCGTCACGGCCGAGCCGATCATCGGCTACATGCACCGCGGCGCCGAGAAGCTCTTCGAGGTGCGCGACTACCGCCAGATCATCGTGCTGGCCAACCGCCACGACTGGCTCTCGGCGTTCTCCAACGAGCTGGGCGTCGTGCTCGGCGTCGAGCACATGCTCGGCATGGAGGTGCCCGAGCGTGCCGTCTGGGCCCGCACCCTCCTCGCCGAGCTGAACCGGGTGCTCAACCACCTGATGTTCCTCGGCTCCTACCCCCTCGAGCTCGGCGCCATCACGCCGGTCTTCCACGCGTTCCGCGAGCGCGAGGAGCTGCAGGCGGTCATGGAGGAGGTGTCGGGCGGGCGGATGCACTTCATGTTCAACCGCGTCGGCGGCCTCAAGGAGGACCTCCCTGCAGGCTGGCTCGGCCGCGCCGGTCACGCCGTCGACAGCGTCCGCCGCCGGCTGCCCGCGCTCGAGCGGCTCGTCGTCGGCAACGAGATCCTCGAGGGCCGCACCCGCGGTGTCGGGGTGCTGCCGCGGGAGACGGCCCTCGCCTACGGGGTCTCCGGGCCGATCGCCCGCGCGAGCGGCGTCGACGTCGACCTGCGCCGCGACACCCCCTACCTCGCCTACGGCGAGCTCTTCGGCGAGGGCGGCCCCGGCCGCGTCGTCACCCGCACCGCGGGCGACTGCCTGGCCCGGCTCGAGGTGCTCCTCGAGCAGGTGCACGTGTCGCTCGACCTCGCCGAGGCCTGCCTCGACCGGCTCGTCGCACTGCCGCAGGGGCCGATCAACGTCAAGCTGCCCAAGGTGCTCAAGGTGCCGGAGGGGCAGGTCTACTGCGCCACCGAGAACCCGCTCGGGTTCAACGGCTACTACCTCGTGTCCCGCGGCGAGAAGACGCCGTGGCGGCTCAAGCTGCGCTCGGCCTCGTTCAACAACGTCTCGGTGCTGGCCGAGATGCTGCCGGGCCAGCTCATCGCCGACATGGTCGCCATCCTCGGCTCGATGTTCTTCGTCGTCGGCGACGTGGACAAGTGAGGGGACGCGTGGGCGGCAGGACGGGTCGACGCGTCGGGCGTGACACGTGGCTACGCGCCGCTGCCGTGGCCGTCATCACGGCGTCGGTGACGCTCGCGGCCGCATGCTCCGACGAGGACACCGTCGACACCATCCCGCCGCCGTGGCCGGCACGCACGACGACGCCCGACGGGCCGCCCGGGCCCCCACGCACGAGCGCGACGACGACCTCGACGATCACGCCCGTCTCCCCCACGACGACGCGGCCGCCCGTCCTGTCGACGGCCCGCTGACGCGGCGGCGTCAGTACGACGGGACCCCGACGTACCGGGGTGTCCCGGTCACGGCGTCGATGACCGGTCGGTCCCCGAGCGGGCTCGAGAGCCGGACCGTAGCCGGTGTCATCAGGCCGACCCCGGTGCAGACGCTACCCGCGGGCGGCTCGTCGTAGGATCCGCCGACGACCACGAGGTCATGGCCCTCGACCACGTTGACGTGCGGGTCGACCTCGCACTCCCCGTGGAAGATCGTCACCTCGAGGGTCTCCCCGTCGACCGCCCTGAGGAGACTGACGCTCAGCAGCCCGCCGGGCGGGTCGCCGAGGCCGGGAGGTGCGGACGGCCGTGGCGCGGGAGCGAGGACGTCCGGTGCGGTCGCCACGACGAGCGGGTGCCGCGCCAGTCCGCGCACCGTCAGCTCCCAGGCGGGGACCGTCGCGGCGCCGCCGTCGGTCGTGACCTGCGCCTGGGACAGGCGCGCGGCGGTCACCTCGAGCCGGCAGCGGTCGGCGGGCACCGAGTCTCCGCACGTGCCGCTGGCATCCGCGAACGCCCGCTCCAGGGCGGCCCGGACGCCGATGGTTCCGACTCGCCGGGTCCCACCTCCGGGCAGCGTCATCGTCGCGGCCGGCTCGCGGTCCGGCGCCACCGAGTCGGCCACCTCGACGCGCCCTGCTCCCCAGGCCTCCTTCTGGTCCACGGTGTCGAAGGCCGCCTCCGCGTCCCACGGCGACACGAGGAGCAGCCCCGTCGGCCTCGAGGGCAGCCCGGCCTGTCGGACGGCCGCGGCGACGTCGTTCGCGCGCTCCCGGAACCGCTCCGGCGCCGGGGCCACCGACAGGGTCGTGGGTCCGTCTACCGAAAGGTCGCCAGGGCCGACGCCCGACACCGTCGGCGAACCGCACGCGGCGAGGACCAGCGCAGTCACGACGGAGACGGCGCCGCACACGGTCCGGGGTGCTCCCATGACCGAAGGACACCACGGAAGCCGGCATCGTTGCACCCCGACGCACCGAATCCCTCGATCGTGCAGCGCCCACCCGTCGCCGCTGTGTCACTGCTCAGTGAGAGTGAGCAGTGACGCAGGGTGCGTGGCCGAGCGGGTCAGGCGCCGGGGTCGCGGCCGTTGCGCGGGTCGCGGCCGTTGCGGGGCTCGTCGTCCTCGTCACCCGGACGCAGTCGGCACCAACGCTGCACCAGCATCCCGGCGGCGCACAGGAGCAGGGCGACGACGACGTGCGCGACGAACGGCCAGATGCGGTCGCGCTGGGACTGGACGTCGGCGTCGGGCAGCAGCACGAGCACGTTGGCGACGTACCAGCCGACGAGGGCGGCTCCGGTGAGCGCGCCCGCCTGTCCGAGCACGAGGGTGCGGGCCGCGCGCAACGGCGTCACGTGCGGCTGGGCGAGGCCGTCGCGGACCTTGCGCACCTGCCAGCCGGCCACGACGAGACCGCCCGCGAGGAAGAGCATCGCTGCGAGGCCGAACCACCCGGGGTCCGGCAGCCCGTGGCCCCCGCCGGCGACCGAGCGCAGCCCGAGCCAGGCCAGGACCGTGACGACGAGCCCGGTCAGCACGAGGGCGGTGGCGCGGATGCCGGCGTGAGGTCTCACTGGTGCTCCCATCCGGGCCCGGGACGTACGCCGGACCGGTCGAGGTCGTGGACGAGGTCGGCGACGCTCCGGACGCCGACGCCGACGCCGCCCTGCCCGTCGGAGCCGTCGGCCACGCGCAGCGTCGCGCGGGGGTCGGCGTCGAGCCAGGGCACGAGGACGAAGGCGCGCTCGTGCGCGCGGGGGTGCGGCAGCGTCAGCGCGGGAACGTCGATGATGACCTCGCGGCGCCCGCCGGGCGTGCCGTACTGGACGAGGTCGAGGTCGAGGGTCCTTGCGCCCCAACGGACCTCGCGGGTGCGCCCGTGGTCGGCCTCGATGCGGTGGAGCTCTGCGAGCAGGTCGGCGGGGGCGAGCGTCGAGCGCCCGACGGCCACGGCGTTGAGGTACTCGGGCTGCTCCGGCCCGCCGACGGGGTCGGTGGCCACGATGCCCGACACGGCGGTCAGCGTCAGACCCGGCAGGGCTCGCAGGGCGGCGACGGCGTCGGCGAGCGTCTGCCCACGGTCGCCGAGGTTCGTGCCGAGCGCGACGACCACGTGCGCGGCGTTCGCGCGCTCGAGGCGCACCTGGACGTCGGTGAACGGGTGCCCGACCGGCGCCTCCGGCTTGTGCACCACGACCTCGACGGAGTCGACGAGGTCGTGGCGCAGCGCGTCGTCGGCGATGACCTCGGCCAGCCGCTCGATGAGGTCGAAGGAGGGCCCGGTGACGCGGGCCATGACGTCGCCGGCCACCTCGGCGTAGTTGACGGTGGCGGTGAGCTCGTCGGTGCGTCCGGCACGTTCGAGGTCGAGCGTCATCGTCACGTCGACGACGAACGTCTGTCCGTCGCGCTTCTCGAAGTCCAGGACTCCGTGGTTCCCGCGGGCCGTGACGCCCTGCAGCACGATCCGGTCGGGCATCAGTCGACGTCCTCGGGGTCGGCGGGGGCGTGGTCGAGCGCCGCCTGCACGACGGCCAGGGCGCGCACCGTCGAGGCGACGTCGTGCACGCGCACGCACCAGAGCCCGGCCATGGCGGCCATGACGGACGTGGCGGTGGTCTCGACATCACGTTCGGCCGCCGGGCGCGGGGCCTCGTCGGCGCCGCGTCCGAGCCGGCCGAGGAACGTCTTGCGCGACGCGCCGAGCAGCACCGGATGGCCCAGGCCGTGCAGCACCGGCAGCGCCGCCATGAGGGCCCAGTTGTGCTCGGCGGTCTTGGCGAACCCGAGACCCGGGTCGAGCACGAGCCGTTCGGGCGCGATGCCGGCCTCGAGCAGCTCGTCGCGTCGGGCCGAGAGCTCGTCGAGCACCTCACCGACGACGTTGGTGTACACGGCCCGCGACTGCATCTGGGTGCTGTGGCCACGCCAGTGCATCGCGACGAACGGCCAGCCTGCCCCTGCCACGAGCGGCACCATGTCGGGGTCGGCGAGCCCGCCGGACACGTCGTTGACGATGGTGGCCCCGGCGTCGACGGCCGCGGCGGCCACCTGGGCACGCATCGTGTCGACGGACACGACGGCACCGCGGCTGCTCAGCGCCTCGATGACGGGCACGACGCGTCGCAGCTCCTCGGCCACCGACGGACGCTCGGCGCCGGGACGCGTCGACTCGCCCCCGACGTCGACGACATCGGCGCCGGCCGCGAGCACCTCGAGCCCGTGCGCGATCGCCGCGTCGGGCTCGAACCACTCGCCGCCGTCGGAGAAGGAGTCGGGCGTGACGTTGACGACCCCCATGACGAGGGTGCGGTCGGTGACGGCCAGCAGCTCCTCGGCGGGACTGCCCTCGCCCGGGCGGGAGAAGGTGCCGGTCACTTGTTGCCCTCGAGCATGAGCGCCATGGCCTCTGCTCGAGTGGCCGGGTTGCGCAGCTGGCCGCGGACGGCCGAGGTGATCGTCGAGGCACCCGGCTTGCGGATGCCGCGCATCGACATGCAGAGGTGCTCGGCCTGGATGACGACGATGACGCCGCGCACCGAGAGGTGCTCGACGAGGGAGTCGGCGATCTGCGAGGTCAGCCGCTCCTGCACCTGGGGGCGCCGGGCGAAGACCTCGACGAGCCGGGCCAGCTTCGACAGCCCGGTCACCCGCCCGTCCTTGTCGGGGATGTACCCGACGTGCGCGACGCCGTGGAACGGCACGAGGTGGTGCTCGCACGTGCTGTAGAGCTCGATGTCGCGGACGATGACGAGCTCTTCGTGGTCGATGGAGAACGTCGTGCCCAAGACCCCCTCGGCCGTCTGGTCGAGGCCGGCGAAGATCTCGGCGTAGGCCCGGGCGACACGGCCCGGCGTGTCGCGCAGGCCCTCCCGCTCCGGGTCCTCACCGACGGCGATGAGCAGCTCGCGAACCGCCGCCTCGGCGCGCGCGTGGTCGACCGCCACCCGTCAGCCCTTCTCGTGGGGGTTGACCGGACGGTCGTCCGGCACCTCGATGACCTCCTGGGCCGGGTGCTCCTCGGCGAGCGGGTGCGCACCGACGGACGCGGCCTCGTCGATCTTCTCCTCGAGCGCGCGGTCGGGGGCGACCGGCGGCGGGAGGTGGCCGTTCTGGCCCGAGCCGTTCTGCGAGGCAGCGATCTCGGCGGGCGTGAGGACCGGCGGACGGTCACCCGGCACGCGCGTCTGCGAGGACAGCCACGTCGGACGCTCGGGCACCCGCACGACCGCCTTGAACATCTCGGCGAGCTCGGCCTGGTTGAGCGTCTCCTTCTCGAGCAGCTCGAGGACGAGGTGGTCGAGGACGTCACGGTTCTGGTTGATCGCCTCGTAGGCCTCGTCGTGGGCCGCCTCGATGAGCTTGCGGACCTCCTCGTCGACGACGCTGGCGACACGCTCGGAGTAGTCGCGCTCGTGGCCCATGTCGCGGCCGAGGAAGACCTCGCCGTTGGACTGGCCGAGCTTGATGGCGCCGACGCGCTCGCTCATGCCGAACTCGGTGACCATCTTGCGGGCCATGCCGGTGGCCTTCTCGATGTCGTTGCTCGCGCCGGTCGTCGGCTCGTGGAAGACGATCTCCTCGGCGACGCGGCCGCCCAGCGCGTACGAGAGCTGGTCGAGGATCTCGTTGCGGGTCGTCGAGTACTTGTCGTCGACGGGCATGACCATCGTGTAGCCGAGCGCACGGCCGCGCGGCAGGATCGTCACCTTCGTGACCGGGTCGGTGTGGTTGAGCGACGCGGCGACGAGGGCGTGGCCGCCCTCGTGGTAGGCCGTGATCTTGCGCTCCTTGGCCGACATGATGCGGGTGCGCTTCTGCGGGCCGGCGATGACGCGGTCGATGGCCTCGTCGAGGGACGAGTTGTCGATGACCTTCTTGTCGCTGCGCGCGGTGAGCAGCGCGGCCTCGTTGAGGACGTTGGCGAGGTCGGCACCGGTGAAGCCGGGCGTGCGGCGGGCGACGGCGAGCAGGTCGACGTCGGAGGCCATCGGCTTGCCCTGGCCGTGCACCTCGAGGATGCGGTGGCGGCCGATCATGTCGGGCGAGTCGACGGCGATCTGGCGGTCGAAGCGGCCGGGACGCAGCAGGGCCGGGTCGAGGATGTCGGGGCGGTTGGTCGCCGCGATGAGGATGACGTTGGTCTTGACGTCGAAGCCGTCCATCTCGACGAGCAGCTGGTTGAGGGTCTGCTCACGCTCGTCGTGACCACCGCCGAGGCCGGCGCCGCGGTGGCGACCGACGGCGTCGATCTCGTCGACGAAGACGATGGCCGGGGCGTTGGCCTTGGCCTGCTCGAAGAGGTCGCGGACGCGGCTCGCACCGACACCGACGAACATCTCGACGAAGTCCGAGCCGGAGATCGAGTAGAACGGCACCCCGGCCTCGCCGGCGACGGCGCGCGCGAGGAGCGTCTTGCCCGTACCGGGCTGGCCGTAGAGCAGGACGCCCTTGGGGATCTTGGCGCCGACGGCGAGGAACTTGGCCGGCTCCTGGAGGAACTCCTTGATCTCCTGGAGCTCCTCGATGGCCTCGTCGCAGCCGGCGACGTCGGCGAAGGTGACCTTCGGGGTGTCCTTCGTGGCGAGCTTGGCGCGCGACTTGCCGAACTGCATGACGCGGTTGCCGCCGCCCTGCATCTGGCCCATGAGGAACCAGAAGATCGCGAGGATCACGATGATCGGCAGGATCGAGAACAGCAGCGAGCCGAACCAGCTCTGCTGCTCGATGTAGTCGTCGGTGCCCTGGGGCGGGGCCTTGGCGTCGAGCGCCTTGACGACGTCGGTCGCGCGAGCGTCGACGTAGTAGGCGTAGACCGACGTGGCGTCCTTCACCGACCCGTCGGGCGACGTGTACGGCTTGGCGAGCGTCAGCTCCATCCGCTCGTTGTTGATGAGCTTGGCCGACGTGACGTTGCCACTCGTGATCTGCTTCATCGCCTCGGAGGTGTCGATCCGCGGCGGGCCGGACTGCGAGAACATCATGCCGAAGACGAGCGCGCTGACGAGGACCAAGATCCACAACAGTGGGGTGCGCAGAATCCGCTTAGCGTCCATGTACGTGCGGGGCTGGGCAGCCCCGGTCCTCCTGCTCGTCCGGTGAGTTCGTCCTCCGGCACAACGTCCGGCGAACTACCAGTGTTCCGCATCCGGCCGGTGCCTGACCAACCAGCCCGTACCCGTTCGCGCCGCACGGGCAAAACCGGTTGCCGGCCGCCCCCGCGGCTTGCTCCACTGGTGGGGCCGCCCGACGGGCGGGACGCACCACGAGCACCACGAGCCATGCACCACGAGCCATGCACCACGAGCAGGGAGGAGAGCGGGATGCGCCGCTGCTTCATGTCACCCGAGCAGGTCACCCACACCTACGCACCGGACATGGAGCACCTTGGACACCCCACCCACCTCACGGGTGCGCACGCGCACCACCAACCTCGGGATCCTCGCCCACGTTGACGCGGGCAAGACGAGCCTGACCGAACGCCTCCTGCTGCACGCCGGCGTCATCGCCGAGCTCGGCAGCGTCGACGCCGGCAGCACCCGCACCGACACCCTCGCGCTCGAGCGCGCCCGCGGCATCACCATCAAGGCCGCGGTCGTCTCCTTCGAGCTGGCCGACCCGCTCGCGCCGGGTGCGTCCCTGACGGTCAACCTCGTCGACACGCCCGGCCACTCGGACTTCATCGCCGAGGTCGAGCGCTCGCTCGCGGTCCTCGACGGCGCCGTCCTCGTCGTGTCGGCGGTCGAGGGCGTGCAGGCCCAGACGCGCGTCCTCTGGCGGGCGCTGCGGCGCCTGCGCATCCCCACGGTCCTGTTCGTCAACAAGATCGACCGCGCGGGAGCGTGCACCGACGCCGTGCTGCGCCAGGTGACCGACCGGCTCGGCGTGACACCCGTGCCACTGTCGCGGGCCGTCGACGAGGGCACGCGGGTCGCGTCGGTCGTGCCGGACGGGTTGGCGGCCCTCGGCCTCGCCCGCGACGACCGCTCGGGCGCCCCCGGCGACCGCAGCCTCACCGAGCGGCTCGTCGAGGCCCTCTCCGACGTCGACGACGCCCTCGTCGCCGACTGGCTGGACCGCCCGGGCGCGGTCGACGCCGCCCGGCTCCGCGCAGCCCTCGACGCCCAGACCGCGGCGGGACGCGCATGCCCCCTGCTGGTCGGGTCGGCGATCACCGGGGCCGGCGTCGAGGACCTCGCGGCAGCCCTGCCGCGGCTCCTCCCGGCGAGCACGCCGGACGCCGATGCTGCCCTGGCCGGCACCGTGTTCGCCGTCCAGCGCGGCCCGGCGGGCGAGAAGGTGGCGCTCGTCGACGTGACGTCGGGCTCGCTCGCCGTCCGCGACCGCGTCCTCGTCCACGACGGGCGGGCGCTCGAGGCCGGCCGGAGCGTCGCGCCGGCCGAGCAGCGGGTCACCGGTCTTGACGTGCACGTCGACGGCGGCGTCCGGCGCACCGGACGCGTGCCGGCGGGCCGCATCGCCCGTGTCGTCGGCCTCGAACGCGCTCGCATCGGCGACCTCGTGGGCGACGCCCGTATCGCCCGCCCGCTCGTGCACGAGTTCTCGCCGCCGACGCTCGAGACCGTCGTCGAGCCGGCCGACGCGTCGGACCCCGGCGCTCGCTCGGCGCTGCACACCGCGCTGACGCGTCTGGCCGAGCAGGACCCGCTCATCGACCTGCGCCACGACGAGCTGCGCGGCGAGACCCACGTCTCGCTCTACGGCGAGGTGCAGAAGGAGGTCATCGGCGCGACGCTCGAGGCCGAGCACGGCGTCGTGGCGACGTTCAGCACGACGAGCGTCATCTGCCGCGAGCGCGTCGTGGGGTCGGGCGCCGCGCACGAGCTCATCGGCGTCGCGCCCAACCCGTTCCTCGCCACCGTCGGACTGCGCATCGACCCGGCCCCGGCCGGCACCGGCGTCCGGTTCGCCCTCGAGGTCGAGCTCGGGTCGATGCCGCCCGCGTTCTTCACCGCGGTCGAGGAGACGGTGCACGCGACGCTCGGTCAGGGCCTGCGCGGCTGGCCGGTCACCGACTGCGTCGTGACGATGACGCACTCGGGATACTGGCCGCGGCAGAGCCACATGCACCAGAAGTTCGACAAGTCGATGAGCAGCACCGCGGGCGACTTCCGCACCCTGACCCCGCTCGTGCTCATGGTCGCGCTGCGCCGGGCGGGCACGACGGTCGAGGAGCCGTTCCACCGCTTCGACCTCGAGGTGCCGAGCGAGGTGATCGGCGCGACGCTGACGATGTTCGCGCACGTGCGGGCGACGCCGGACGAGACGACGGTGCTCGGGCCCGTGACCCGGCTGCGGGGCGAGGTGCCGGCCGAGAGCCTGCACGAGCTGCAGCAGCGGGTGCCGGGCCTCACGAGCGGGCTCGGAGATCTCGCGACGGTCTTCGACGGCTACCGCCCGGTGACCGGCGCCCCACCCGGGCGCTCCCGCACCGACCACGACCCGCTGCACCGGCGCGAGTACCTGCTCCGCGTCGCCGGCAAGCTGTGAGCGGGCGTCAGGTCGAACGGGTCAGGCGGTGGCGGCGCGCAGGGCCTCGAGAACCCGGCGGTCGATCCCGTCGGGGCTGAGCCGGGCCTCGTAGTTGGCGTTGCCGGCCCAGTCGGCGAGGGCGGTGGGCAGGTCGGGCGCGCCGCCGTCGCCGACGGGGTGCCCGGCCCGGGCGAGCCGGTCGGCGACCTCGTCGGCGAGGGGCCCGGTGAGCGCCTGGACGTCCTCGGGCCGGCCGAAGTACATCTCCCACTCGTCGAGGAGCCGGCCGAGCTCGGTGACGGGGTCGGCGTGGTCGTCGACGCGCAGGTCGGCGAGGACGCCGGACGCGTCGTAGCCGGTGCCGGGCTCGACGGCGTACATCGCGGCGCTCTGCCGGCCGCGGGAGTCGCCGCCCGCGGCGTCGCCGGCGACGAGCGCCGCGAGGAGGCGCCGGGCCAGTCCCTGCCCGGCCGAGTCGTGCCAGGCCTGCTCCATCGCGGCGACGACCTCCGGCCCGGTGAGGATGTTGCCCTGGATCGCGTACGCGGTGTCGCCGTCGTCGCGGGCAACGCCGCCGGCCCACGGGTTGCACTCGCGGCCGGTGAACGTCGCGGCGCTCGCGACCCCGACGACCCCGACCTGACGCGTCTCGCGGCCCTCGTCGAGCGCGGTGGCCTCGTCGAGCGCCGACGCGGCGTCCTCCCCGGCGCCGAGGCGCGCGAGCAGCTCGCCGAGGTAGGCGACGCGGGCGTAGGACTGGGTGGCGACGGCTCCGGTACCGAGGCGCGCACCGGGCACGACGGCGCCGACCGCGAGGAACTTGCTCGCGACGGCGACGCCGTAGGCCTCACCCTGCCGGGCGACGATCGAGAAGGTCATGGCGTCGGGCCTCCGCAGGTCTCGGGCGGTCTCGGGTGCGCTCAGGCGTAGACGTGCGGGGCCAGGGTGCCGACGCAGCGCAGGTTGCGGTACCTCTCGGCGTAGTCGAGGCCGTAGCCGACGACGAACTCGTTGGGGATGTCGAAGCCGACGTACTTGACCGGGATGTCGACCTTGACGACGTCGGGCTTGCGCAGCAGCGTGCAGATCTCGACCGAGGCCGGGTTGCGCGACTCGAGGTTCGACTTGATCCACGAGAGCGTCAGGCCCGAGTCGATGATGTCCTCGACGATGAGCACGTGCCGGCCGGTGATGTCGGTGTCGAGGTCCTTGAGGATCCGCACGACGCCCGAGGACTTGGTGCCGGAGCCGTACGACGACACGGCCATCCAGTCCATCGGCGCGGTGCCGGGCAGGGCGCGCATGAGGTCGGCCATGACGACGACCGCACCCTTGAGGACGCCGACGAGCAGGAACTCCTTGCCCTCGTAGTCCTTCCAGATCTCGGCTGCGAGCTCGGCGAGACGGGCCTGGATCTGCTCCTCGGTGTAGAGGACCTGGGCCAGGTCGTCGCCCATGTGCTCGTGGTCCACGGGGGCTCCTTCGCGGGGTGGTGCGGTGGGCGCACGGACGTGCGGACCCATTCAACAGCAGCGGGGCCGATGCGTCGCCCCCCACCCCGGCGGCGGCTCGGGAAGCTCGGCAGGCTCGGCCGCTGCGACCGACCAGCCGGCTCAGCCGGTGGGGTCGAGGACGGTGAAGCGGATGGCGCCGCGCTCGCGCGCCACGGCGATGCCGCCGGGCACGTGGAGCGGGCCCTGGCCGTGCCAGGAGGTGAGCAGCGCGTCGAGGGACTCGACGTGGGCGGCGCTGACGTCGGCGAGCGGGGCACCGGCCTCGGCGGCGAGCAGCCGCCAGACGCGGGTGCGCAGGGCCCGCGGCAGGGCCGAGAGCGCTTCGAGGTCGACGCCTCCCCCGGGCGCCTCGGGCAGCCCCGCGCGGGCTTGGCGGGCGAGCGTCTCGAGGTAGTCGGCGTCCTCGCGCAGCAGGTCGGCACTGCGGGCCAGGGCCGCGCCGAAACCGGGCCCGAGCTCGGCCTCGAGGGTGGCGAGCAGGCGCCGGGCGCGGACGCGGCGGAAGGTGTCGTCGGCGTTCTGGGGGTCGTCCCACGGCTCGATGCCGTACGCGGCGCACGCGGCGAGCGTCGTGGCGCGCGGCAGCGACAGCAGCGGTCGCACGAAGCGTCCGCGACGCGTCGGCATGCCGCTGAGCGAGCGCGCACCCGACCCGCGGGACAGGCCCAGCAGGACCTGCTCGGCCTGGTCGTCGCGGGTGTGGCCGATGAGCACGACGTCGGCACCGACGCGCCCGGCGACCTGCTCGAAGGCGGCGTAGCGCGCGGTGCGGGCGTCGGCCTCGAGGCCCGACCCGGAGGTACGCACGTCGACGCGCACGACCTCCACGGGGTCCAGGCCCATCCCGAGGCACAGCTCGGCGGCGCCGTCGGCGACGCCGTCGGAGCCGTCCTGCAGGCCGTGGTCGACGACGACGGCACCGGCCCGCATCCCCGCCCGCGGCGCCTCGAATGCGAGGGCGCCGGCGAGCGCGACGGAGTCGGTTCCGCCCGAGCAGGCGACGAGCACGAGGGCGCCGGGCGGGAGGTCGAGCAGGTGCTCGCGCACGGCGAGGCGGGTGGCGGCGACGGCGGGGTCGGGACCGGGCATGTCGGTGGCGGCTCCCATTCCTCAGCCGTGGACCCGCCGCACCCAGGCGGCGGGGTCGACGATCTCGGCGGCGCGAGGCAGCGTGTCGGGCGAGGACCACACGGCGTTGAAGCCGTCGCGGCCCACCTGGTCGGTGACGGCCCGGACGAACACGGCGCCGTCGCGGTACTGCCGCATCTTCGCCTCGAGGCCGAGCAGGCGCCGCAGGATGCGGTCGATGCCGACCGATCCCTGGCGGCGCTCGTCGAACTTGCGGCGGATGTCGCCGACGCTCGGGATGACCTTCGGTCCCACGTCGTCCATGACGACGTCGGCGTGGCCCTCGAGCAGCGACATGACCGCGGTCAGCTCGGCGATCCTGGCGCGCTGCTCGGGCGTGGCGAGGATCTGGGCGATGCCCTCCCCCGAGCTCAGCACGTCGGGGAGGTTCTTCGTCAGCGCCTCGAGGCGGCGGCTGAGGTCCTCCGGCGTCGGGGCGAGGTCGACGGCGAGGCCCTGCGACTCGCGCACGAGGTGCTCGCGCAGCCACGGGACGGCGGTGAACTGCACCCGGTGGGTCTCCTCGTGCATGGCGACCCAGCGGCGGAAGTCGGTGGGGTCGACGCCGAGGCGTCGCTCCGTGGCGACGATGTTCGGGGCCACGAGCAACAGGCGCGGCGTGCCGCCGGGCGCGAGGTCGTACTGGCCGAGCACCTTGGTGGCGAGGAAGGCGAGCAGGCCGCCCATCTCGGCGCCGGTGACCTTGCCGCCGATCGCGGCGGTCGCCGCGGGCATCTTCTTCTTCGCCACGAGCTTGTCGACGACCGGCTCGAGCATGGCCCGGAAGGAGTCGACGTTCGCGCTGATCCAGCCGATGCGGTCGACGACGAGGGGCGGGGGCGCGTCGTCGGGTGCGACGAGGCCGCTCGTCGAGGCAACGGGCTCCACGGCCGACGCGGCGGCCGCGCGCAGGTCGGCGACGATGGTCGCCGCCTCGGCGGGCGTGACCTGCGGGCCCGCGGCGACGACGGCGCGTCCGGTGCGCTTGGCGAACTCGTAGTCGACGTACTGGGTGGCGGACGCGTCGGTGCCACCCCCTGGGACGCCGGGACCCCCGTTCGTCGCTCCGCCCGTGGCGCTGTTGACGGTCGTGTCGGTCATCGCGGCCCTTCCGGTTCGTGACGGCTCTCGTGACGTCTCGGTCACCGGCCCAGTCGGGCCGCGCGGGTGCGGTCGTCGGTGCTCGACGCAGTCGATGACACGTCCCGGGCGGCCCACCGGCCCGTCAGCGACAGCCGCACGCGGCGACGGTCGCTACGAAACGGTCCAACGCGGCCCGGGCGTCGTTGGTTCCCGCCCCGGCGACCATACCGACGAAGACGAGCAGCCGGCCGTCGTCGTCGACGACCGATCCGGCGAGCGCGTTCGCGCCGGTCAGCGTGCCCGTCTTGGCGCGGGCCCGGCCGGCCGCGTCGTGGTTCGCGCCGGTGAAGCGCTCCTCCAGCGTGCCGGTGAGCCCGCTGATCGGCATGCCGTCGAGGGCCCGCCGCAGCACCGGGTGGTGGCCGTCGTAGCCGAGGACGAGCACGTCGGCGAGCAGGTCGGCCCGCACCCGGTTCTCCCTGGAGAGGCCCGACGCGTCGGAGAGCGTGACGCCCGTCGTGTCGAGCCCGAGCGCCCCGACCTGCTGCACGACCCACGCCCCCACCTCGGGGAACGACGTACCGGCGCCGGCCCGGAAGGCGGCCTGGCGGGCGAGGATCTCGGTCAGCGCGTTGTCGCTGTCGGTGAGGGCGAGCGCCAGCTGGTCGCGCACGGGGGCGGACTCGATGCTGCCGAGGACGGTGCCGGGCGCGTAGCCGCCCTGCGCGCCGGTGCCCGACGGCGCCGGGGTGCCGGTCCCGGCTGCGGCGTCGAGGGACGGCGACGGCGTGGGGGCGGGGACGATCGCGGTGTTGTCGGTGGTGGCGCGGCGGGCCAGCGACTCCGGGCGCGGCTCGACGGTGACGTCGATGCCGCGGCCGTCGAGCAGCTCGGCGAGCCGGTCGCGCACCGAGGCGACGGGGTCGTTCAGCGCGGGGTGGCCCGACGTGGCGCGCTGGGTGCTGAGGCCCAGCATGGACACCGGCCCGGTGATGGCGATGCGGCGGTAGTCGCTGCCCCAGTTCGTGGCGAGCAGGGGCCCGTCCGCGTACGACTCGTCGACGGACAGGCGCACCGCGGTGCGGCCGCGGGCCCTGAGCGCCCGGGCCACCTCGTCGGCGAGGTCGCGCAGGCCGGCGCGCCCGGCGACGGCGTCGGGGTCGCCCTTGCCGGGGTTGATGAGCGAGTCGCCGCCGGCGACGAGGACGATCTCGTCGGCCGCGGCCCCGGCACGCACGACGGTCGAGAGGGTCTCGTCGGCGTGGAAGACCTGCCCGATGGCGGCCGCGGAGAGGAGCTTGGTCGTCGAGGCGGGGATGCGCAGGTTGGCGCCGTCCTGGTCGAGGAGCACCTGGCCGCTCTGGCCGTCGCGCACGACGAGCGCCGAGTCGCGCAGGGCCGCGAGCCCGCGCACCTCGGCGAGCGCGGCCTCGACTCCGGACGCCGAGGGCGCGGCGGTCTCGCCGGCGAGCGCGGGCAGCGGTGGCGGCACCGACGTCGACGGCGTCGGCTGCGCCACGAGGGGCAGGGTCCGGGTGCCTGTCGTCTCGGTGGGCGGGGGCGGCGGCAGGGGCGCCGTGGTGAGCACGCCGGGTGCGGCCCCGGCGACGTCGAGCACCGCGTACCCGAGCAGGACGACGACGGCCGAGCAGATCGCGGCCATCGTGTACGTCATCCCGCGGATCACGCGCTCACCCCTTCTCACGGCCGCCTCGTGCGCGGCCGGTTTCGCGCAACGGTGGTCGTTGCTGCCAGACTGTCGCGGAAGATTCTGTCAGCCGCCGGCCCTTTCGCCGGCATCGCGGCCCCCGCGTCACCCGGCGCGAGCCCGGCCGCCCACCACCGTGTGAAGGGGAAGACGTGGAGTTCGACGTCACCATCGAGATCCCGCGCGGACAGCGCAACAAGTACGAGATCGACCACGAGACGGGCCGCATCCGCCTCGACCGGTACCTCTTCACGCCCATGGCCTACCCGGCCGACTACGGCTACATCGAGGACTCCCTCGGCGAGGACGGCGACCCGCTCGACGCGCTCGTGCTGCTGCCCGAGCCGCTCTTCCCGGGTGTCGTCGTCGAGTCGCGCCCGATCGGCGTCTTCCACATGACCGACGAGGCCGGCGGCGACGACAAGGTGCTGTGCGTGCCGGTCGACCCGCGCAACGCGCACATCCAGGACATCTCCGACATCAACGAGTTCACGCTCAAGGAGATCCAGCACTTCTTCGAGCGCTACAAGGACCTCGAGCCCGGAAAGCACGTCGAGGCCTCCGACTGGGGCAACCGCGAGGCGGCCGAGAAGATCATCGCCGAGGCGATCGAGCGCGCCAAGGAGCAGGGCGTCTCGACGGCCCGCTGGGCCATGCCGCAGGGCCACTGACCCACCCGGCCCCTCCCGTCCTTTAACCGTCGAGAGGCCACGTTCGGCTGTCCCTCAACCGTCGAGAGGCCACGTTCGGCTGCCCCTCAACCGTCGAGAGGCCACGTTCGGCTGTCCGACCCTCCGTCACCTCACCCGAGGAGGCGGAGGGTCAGCCATGTCGCGAGCGTGAAGACGCCGAAGGCGGCCGTGGCCAGCGCCGCCACCGAGCCGGTCGTCCAGTCGCGGCCCGGACGCGTCGGGCGGGCCGGCCGCTCCCCCGCCTCGATGCGCTCGCGCAGCGCGTCGAGGCGGTCGGCGAGCTCGGTGGCCGACGACGGGCGGCGGGCCGGGTCGTGGGCGAGCGCCGAGCGCAGGAGGACGTCGAGGTCGGCCGGGGCGCCGACCTCTGCGGCGACCGGCGTCGGCGTCTGCTTCGGGTCGCGTCCGGCGATGCCGGCCAGGCCCGTCTCGACGTTGAACGGCGGCCGCTGCACGAGCAGGGCGTAGGCCACCGCGGCCAGGGCGTAGACGTCCGCACGTTGGTCGAAACCGCCTGTGCCGTGGGCCTGTTCGGGCGCCATGTACGCGGGGGTCCCCGCAGTGACCGTGAGCCCGGAGGACTCGGCCAGCGCCTTGGCCATGCCGAGGTCGGCGATGACGACGTGCGGCTCGCCGGTGCGCTCGTCGAGCAGGAGGTTGCCGGGCTTGACGTCGCGGTGCACGACACCGTGGTCGTGCAGCACCTGCAGGCCGCGGGCCGCCTCGGCGGCGAGGCGCAGCGCCACCTCGGGCGGGCAGCCGGCGCGGACGACGTCGGCGACGGTGCCGCCGTCGACGAGGTCCATGACGAAGAAGGGCCGGCCGTCGGGCAGCTCACCGATGTCGTGGACGCGCACGACGCGGTCGTCGCCGATGCGCCGCAGCAGCCGGGCCTCGGCGAGGAAGCGACGGTGGATGTCGAGGTCGGTGGTCCAGTTGTCGGCGAGCACCTTGATCGCGACGGGGACGGACAGGTCGGGGTCGTGCGCGAGCCACACCGTCGCGAACGCCCCTGATCCCAACCGATGACGCAGCTGGTACCGCCCGATAGCCTCCATCGCGGTCCATCATGGTCCATGCCTCGCAGCGGGGCCGGTCAAGGGCTGTCCAGGGGTCCGTCCAAGGGCCGTTCAGGGGAAGGACGAGCATGTCGCTCGACGCGTCGATGACCAGGGAGCTCGCTCCCGACGAGCTGGATCGGCTGCGGGTGGCCGCGGCCGGGGGCGACACCCGCGCGATGGAGGACCTCCTGCGCCTTCTCGAACCGCTCGTCATGCGCCGCTGCGCCCGCTTCCTGCCGCACCGCGCCGACGCGGAGGAGGCGTGCCAGGACGCCCTGGTCTCGGTCGCGGGCAAGCTGCACACGTTCTCCGGCTCGGGCTCGTTCCTCGGCTGGGTGACCGTCGTCGCCTCGAACAGCGCGCGCACGACGTACCGCTCGCTCAAGCGTCGGGGCACCGAGCACCCGGTCGAGGTGCTCCCCGAGCGCGGCGACCCGCGCACCACGAGCGTCATCGCCGGCTCGCGCGTCGACCTGCTCGAGGCCCTCGAGGCACTCGAGGCGGCCAAGCCGCACCTCGTCGACGCGTTCGTCCTGCGCGACCTCGGCGGCCTGCCCTACGACGAGGTGGCCCAGCAGACCGGCGTGCCGCTCGGCACCGCCAAGGCGCGCATCCACGACGCCCGGGTCTTCCTGCGCGAGCGGCTCGTCGAGCGCCTCGGCTGACATGGGGAGTCCTCCCCACAACTTCTGCGCTCCGGTGCGCATCTCCCCCGGTGACCGCCCACGCCATCGGGCAGCGGCACCAGAGCCCCAGGAGACAGCATGACCATCACGCGCACCACCGTCGCTGCAGTCCTCGCCTCGGCCGCCGTCGCCGGCGTCGGGGGCGGCATCGTCCTGCACCGCACCGTCGACCGCCCCACGGCGTCGGCGGCGTCGTCGAACACGGGCACGCCCGACGCGTCCGAGACCCCGGTCGGCGGCGCGACGACGCCGCCCGCCTCGACCGGCACGCGTCCGGTGACGACGTCCGCGACACGGCCGGCGACGACGTCGACCTCACTGCCGTCGGCGCGGGCGCCGCTGTCCGAGGACGACCTCATGCAGGCCAACGACTACACCGCGGCCGGCTGGAAGACCGTCTCGATCCGCAGCGGCAAGGGCGCCGGCCAGGCCGCGGTGTCTGCGTGCCAGCGCGAGAACCCCGAGTCGCAGTACGGGCTGACGCGGATGTACTCGGCGTCGGTCGACGGCAGCGACCTCTACGCCGACCAGTGGGTCCTCGACTTCCGCGAGCGGGCCGACGCCCAGCAGATGGCCGAGGACGTCGGCCTGTGGCGCACCGAGTGCACCGACCCCTCGAACGAGGCGATGAAGGGCTTCACCTTTCACGCGAGCGACCCGGTGCAGCTGGCGCTCCCGGACGGCTCGGAGGGGCAGCGCTGGACGATGGACTTCGAGCAGGACGGGCACACGCTGCGTCAGCTCGTCGAGGTCGTCCGGGCAGGCACGCGCGTCTCGGTGGCCGTCGTGTCGGCGCCGCCGTCGGTCGTGAAGGGCGTGGACGCGACCACGTTCGCCGACCGGGCCGCCACCCGCCTCGGCTGACGACCGGCCGGCCGCGGCTCAGGACTGGGCGCGCACGACGTCGGCCAGTGGGGCGCCCGCCCAGCGGTCGGTCAGGTCGTCGCACACCCGCCGCACGAGGGTGACGAACTCCGGGGCGAGGGGCGTCAGACGGGTGTCGCGGGCGTGCACGGCCCACAGCTCGCGGTGCAGGCGGGGACGCTCGAGCTCGCGGTGCGTCACGCCCGTCACGGTCCGGGCGGCCATCTGCGAGATGACGGCCACCCCGAGCCCGGTGGCCACGAGGGCCTGGGCGACGTCGTAGCTCTCGGTCTCGAAGGAGATGCTCGGCTCGATCCCGGCCCCGGCGGCCGCGGCGTCGAACTGGGCCCGGGCGGCCTCGCCGGCGAGGATGGCGATCCACCGCTCGTCGCGCAGCTGGGCCAGGCGGACGCGTCGGCTCGGCGGTGTCGCGGCCAGGCGGTGGTCGCTCGGCAGGCAGAGCACGAGCGGGTCGCGGAGCAGCGGCGTCGCGACGAGCCAGCCCGGCAGTGGCGGCTCCTCGCCGTAGGTGCCCACGACGGCGACGTCGACCTCGCCGGCCGCCACCTGCTCGCGCAGCGTCGGGCTGGTGCCCTCGACGATCGACAGGTCGCTGTCGGGGAAGCGGTGGCGTAGGGCGGTGACGGCGTCGGGCAGCACGCCGAGGGCAGCGGACATGAAGGTGCCGACGCGCAGCCGGCGGGAGACGAGCGTCAGCGCGCCGGACATCGCCGACTCGGCGAGCTCGCACACGGCGTCGACCTCCCGGCCGTGCACGGCGAGCTGCTGGCCTGCCTCGGTGAGCCGGGCACCGCGCGAGTCGCGCAGCACGAGCGGCACACCCCAGTGCAGCTCGGCCCGGGCGACGCGTCCGGTGACGGCTGCCGGCGTGACGCCGAGCTCGGCCGCGGCGCCGGCGAGCGAGCCGTGCGCCTCGATGAGGGCGAACATCCGCAGCTGCTCGGGGTCGATCCGCATCAACTGATCTTAACGCCGACGCTCACTCATGTGACTTCACTGAAGGAGCGCCGGCGCGAAGACTCGAGGGCGTGACCACGACCGCCGCCCTCGCCGCCTTCTTCCCCGTCGCCGTGACGCTCGTGCTCGTCCCCGGCGTCAACAACCTCGTCGTGCTGCGCGAGACCGTCGCGCGGGGCATCGCCGGCGGCCTGGCGGCCGTGGCCGGCACGAGCGTCGGCATCCTCGTGTGGTCGGCGGCGGTGGCGGTAGGACTCGGAGCGCTGGTCGCGGGGCACCCGACGGCGTTCGCGGGGCTCCGCGCAGCAGGAGCAGCGGTGCTCGTGGTCGGAGGGCTGCACGGGCTGGTGCGCTTGCGTCGGCGCGCGGATCACCTTGTCGCCGTGGAGGCCTCGTCACCTGCACGGCAGAGGACCCCGGGCGGCGACACCGCGGCGCGCGTCGGGCACCGTGGCGAACGCGCCACGACCATGACCGCGAGCACGAGCTTCCGAGCCGCGGCCGTGACGTCGCTGGCGAACCCGCGCTGCCCCGTCACGGCGGTGTCGGTGCTGCCGCAGTTCGTCGTACCGGGCCCGACAGCTACCGTGACGGTGCTGGCGCTGGGAGTGCTCTGGACGACGCTCGCCGGCGTCTGGAACCTCGCGTACATCGCCCTGGTCCACCGGGGCCGCGCCCTGCTGTCCCGGCCCACCGCCCGACGCGTCGTCGACGGCGTCGGCGCCGCGTCGCTCGTCGCCGTCGGGCTCTCGGTCGCGGCCACGGTCCACGCCTGAGGCCACCCCGACGCGCCTGCCCCACCCGTCGAGAGGCCACGTCCGGTGGTGTCGGACACGTCGAGAGGCCACGCCGCGTGACGCGGCGTGGCCTCTCGACTGCGGACAGCCAGCCCTTCGTAGCCTTTCGACGGTTGAAAGGCGGGGTGGGTCAGGCGGCCTCGGCCCCGTCGGCCGCCGCGACGGCGACCGTCTCGCGGGACGGCTCCGGCGCGCGGCCCCGGCGCGGCCGCAGCACGACCGCGGCCACGAGGAGCGCGACGAGCGTGAACGTCGCCGAGGTGAGGAAGGCCGGCTCGACTCCCGGAACGAAGCGTCCGGGCACCGCCTGCGAGGCGTAGACGCTGACGATGGCCGCGAGCCCGACGGCGCCACCGAGCTGCTGCGCCGTCTGGAGCAGGCCCGAGACGGTGCCCGCCTGGGCGCGGTCGACGCCGCCGAGGACGACGACCGTCACCGGCATGAACACCAGGGCGGCGGAGACGCCGTTGAGCACGAGCGCCCCGAGCAGGTGCGCGGCATAGGTGCTCGACTCCGAGATGCCGCTCAGCCAGAGGAAGCTGGCCGTCAGGCCGATCGTGCCGACGATCATGAGCGGGCGCGGTCCGACCTTGGCCACGAGCCGGGCGCTGACCCGCGACGTCGCGAAGATCGCGAGGCTGAGCGGCAGGAACGCGGCACCCGTGGCCACCGGGCTGAACCCGAGGACGAGCTGGAGGTACTGCGTCACGAGGAAGAACGTCGAGAACTGGGCCCCGACGACGAGCGCCATCAGAACGAGCGCCCCGGCCCGCGACCGGGCCCGGACCAGGCCGAGCGGCAGCAGCGGGTTGGCGACGCGCCCCTCGGTGCGGACGAACAGCGCCAGCAGGGCGAAGCCGACCGCGAACGAGCCGATCGTGAGCGGCGAGGTCCAGCCGTGATCGGGCGCGGAGATGAACCCGTTGACGACGGCCACCGAGCCGAGCGTCGCGGTGATCGCGCCGACGACGTCGAAGCGGCCGCGGACGCGCGGGGTCTCGGTGACGAACCGGCGGGCGAGGACGAGCACGACGGCGCCGATCGGCACGTTGACGAAGAGCGTCCAGTGCCAGCTGACGAAGTCGGTGAGGACCCCGCCGAGGAGCAGGCCGATCGACGCGCCGGCCGACGACACGGCGGTGAACAGGGCCAGGCCGCGGTTGCGGGCGGCCTCGTCGGGGGCGCTCGTCGTGACGAGCGCGAGCACGCCGGGAGCCGCGAAGGCGGCACCGACGCCCTGGAGCGTCCGGGCGGCGATGAGCTGGCCGGGCGTCGTGGCGAGGCCACCGAGCAGGCTCGCGACGGTGAAGACGGCGAGGCCGATCTCGAAGGTGCGCAGGCGCCCGAACACGTCGCCGAGGCGTCCGCCGAGCAGGAGCAGGCCGCCGAAGGCCAGCGTGTAGGCGTTGAGCACCCACGACAGGCCGGCCGGCGTGAAGCCGAGGTCGGTCGCGATGTGCGGCAGGGCGACGTTCACGACCGTGGCGTCGAGCACGAGCATCAGCTGCGCGACGAGCACGATGCCGATGCCGATGGAGGCGCGGCGGGCGGCACGGTCACGCGAAGGCGTTGCCGGTGTGGACGTGGTGGACGGCGTGCTGGGTGATGTGGTGGTGGTGGTCGACATCAGGGCCTCAGGCTTCATCGGGCGGGTCACGCCGGATCGACGGCTGGACGGACGGCTGGAAGGTCAGGTGCCGCTCGGCGCTGAGCGGGTCGCGACGCAGCGGCGTGAACGCCGTGGCGCGGGTGCGGGTGCGGACGACGCCGTCGCGGGCGTCGTGGGCGGCTGTGACCTCGCCGCGCTTCACGAGCGGGGCTCGGTGCGTCGTCGCGAGGTGGGACTGGTGCAGGCGCTGGGCCTGGCGGGTGGGGCGGATCGTGGTCGTCATGCGGCCGGACTCCTCTGGAACGACAGTCGGCGCTACTATTAGCGGAGAACCACTCCGGTTCTGCTCGACCCACAATACGGAGACACTCTCCGTTTTCGCAAGGGGGTTTTCCCGTGACGCCTGCCGGCACCGGCAAGGCGACGCTCGCTTCGTCGCCGGGTTTTGTTGCGGCCCAGCACGATTCGGCCACCGCGACCCCGTCCGAAATTCGTGAGAAGCCGGCCCGCCCGATGCGTGCCGACGCCCGTCGCAACTACGACAAGATCCTCGCGACGGCCCGGATCGTCTTCACCGAACGCGGCACGGACTGCTCCCTCGACGAGATCGCCAAGCGGGCCGAGGTCGGCCCCGGCACCCTCTACCGGCACTTCCCCAACCGCGAGGCGCTCGTCGACGCCCTCATGCAGGACTGGACCGACCGCGTCGCCTCCGACGCCGACGCCGCCATCGCCACCGGCGCTCCGGCCCGCGAGATGCTCATGGGCTGGTTCGAGAACTTCATCGACCACATCACGCTGCACCGCGGCGCCGCGACGAAGATCTGCGCCGCGATGGACGACCCCCAGTCGCCGATGTACCGCAAGTGCCGCGTCATGGGCGAGGCCAACGGACGCGTCGTGTCCCACCTCGACGGTCGCGGCGAGCTGCGCCCCGGCGTCGACGCCGCCAACGTCATGCGCCTCGTCAGCGGCGTCGCGAGCGTCGCCGACACCAGCCACGCCGACCTCGACGTCCGCCCGATGCTCGAGGTCATCGTCGACGGGATCGTCCGCGACTGACGGGATCGTCCCCGGCTGACGGGATTGTTCGCGACCCACCTGCGGTTGCACGGGCATGACCGTTGACCTGCGCATCTTCACCGAGCCCCAGCAGGGCGCGACGTACGACGACCTCCTCGCGGTCGCCCGAGCGGCCGAGGAGCTCGGCTTCTCCGGCTTCTTCCGCTCCGACCACTACCTGGCCATGGGCGGCGACGGCGGCCCCGGCCCCACCGACGCGTGGACGACGCTCGCCGGCCTCGCTCGTGACACGAGCACGATCCGCCTCGGCACGCTCGTCACCTCGGCCACCTTCCGCCTGCCCGGGCCGCTGTCGGTCCAGGTCGCCGGCGTCGACCAGATGAGCGGCGGCCGCGTCGAGCTGGGCCTCGGCGCCGGCTGGTTCGAGGAGGAGCACACCGCCTACGGCATCCCCTTCCCGCCCCTCGGCGAGCGCTTCGACCGCCTCGAGGAGCAGCTCGAGGTCGTCACCGGCCTCTGGTCGACGCCAGTCGGGGCGACCTACACCCACGCGGGGAAGCACTACCCCCTCACCGACTCCCCTGCGCTGACCAAGCCGGTCCAGGAGGGCGGCGTGCCGATCATCGTCGGCGGCGGCGGCAAGCGACGCACGCCCGCCCTCGCCGCGCGGTACGCGTCGGAGTTCAACGCCGCGTTCGTGTCGGCCGCCGACTCCAGGCGCCTGTTCGACGGCGTCCGTGCGGCCTGCGCGGCGATCGACCGGAACGCGGACTCGCTCACGTACTCCGCCGCCCAGGTGCTGTGCCTCGGCGACGACGACGCGACGCTCCGGCGTCGGGCCGACGCCATCGGCCGTGACGTCGCCGAGCTGCGCGAGAACGGCCTGGCCGGCTCGGCCGCCGAGGTCGTCGACAGGCTCGGCACGTTCGCCGAGTCGGGCACCGAGCGCGTCTACCTCCAGGTGCTCGACCTCGCCGACCTCGACCACCTGTCCGACGTCGCGACGAAGGTCCTCCCCCAGCTCACCTGAGCCCCTCCCGCGCGACGTGCGTTCGTCGACTTGATATGCATAGGTTATCTATGTAACTTGGAACGGGTGACCGTTCCGACCACTCTGGGCAACGACCTGCTGCGCTCGGCCGCGCGCCTCTCGCGCTGGGCCAGCCGACACGCGTCGTTCGACGTGCCCTTCGCGCAGGCCCGCCTGCTCGCCCTCCTCGACGAACTCGGCCCCTCCCGCGTCAGCGCCCTCGCGACCGCCGATCACAGCAGCCAGCCGACGATCACCACCCAGCTGCAGCGCCTCGAGGCGTCCGGCTGGGTGCACCGCGCGTCCGACCCCGACGACGCGCGCGCCACGGTGGTCTCCCTCAGCGACGAGGGCCACGCCGCGCTCGAGAGCGTGCGCCGGGCCCGACTGGCCGTCCTGTCCCCCGTCCTCGACCAGCTCGACGACCCGGCGCTCGCGCGCGTCCAGGTCGCCATCGACGTCATGAACGAGCTGCTGGCCGCCGCGGCGGACGCCCCCACCCCGCACCACACCCGAAAGGACGGATGACCACCCCATGTGGCGTCAACCCAAGACCGTCTGGTCGATCGCCTTCGCCTGCGTGATCTCCTTCATGGGCATCGGCCTCGTCGACCCCATCCTCAAGCCGATCGCCGACGAGCTCGGCGCGGGCCCGTCGCAGGTGTCCCTGCTCTTCACGAGCTACCTCGCCGTCATGGGCGTCGCGATGCTCGGCACCGGCTGGGTCAGCAGCCGCGTCGGCGCCAAGCGGACGCTGCTGCTCGGCCTCGCGCTCATCATCGTCGGCTCCGCCCTCGCCGGCAGCCAGGACACCGTCGGCGGCATCGTCGCCTTCCGCGCCCTGTGGGGCCTCGGCAACGCGCTGTTCATCGCCACCGCCCTCGCGACAATCGTCAACGCGGCGTCCGGCTCCGTGAAGCAGGCGATCATCCTCTACGAGGCCGCGCTCGGCGTCGGCATCGCGACCGGCCCCCTCCTCGGTGGCTGGCTCGGCGGCATCTCGTGGCGCTGGCCGTTCTACGGCGTCGCCATCCTCATGGCCGTCGCCTTCATCGCGACCGTGACGACTCTGCCGGCCACCCCGCCGGCCGCGCGCCCCACCTCGATCACCGCGCCGCTCAAGGCCCTCGGCCACCGCGGCCTGCTCACCGTCGGCATCACCGCGCTGCTGTACAACTTCGGCTTCTTCACGCTGCTGGCCTTCACGCCCTTCCCCCTCGCCATGGGCGCGCACGAGATCGGCTTCATCTTCTTCGGCTGGGGCCTGCTGCTCGCCATCACGTCGGTCTTCGTCGCTCCGATGGTCCAGCGGCGGTTCGGCACCATGGCCGGCATCGTCGGGGCCCTGCTCGGCTTCGCCCTCATCCTCGCCGCCATGGCGATCTGGACCGAGAACAAGACCGTCCTCGTCGTCGGCGTCATCCTCGCCGGCGCGTTCCTCGGCGTGAACAACACGCTCATCACCGAGACCGTCATGAAGGTCGCGCCGGTCGAGCGCGGGGTCGCCTCCGCGGCCTACAGCTTCGTGCGCTTCAGCGGCGGCGCCATCGCCCCGTGGCTGGCCGGCAACCTCGGCGAGAAGTCGATCCACCTGCCGTTCTGGGTCGGCTCGGTCGCCGTCGTGCTCGCCGTCCTCGTGCTGTCGACGGCCCGCCGCATCATCGGCGCCCTCGACGAGGCCCCCGGCCACGGCGCCGAGGAGGTCACCTCCCGCACCGAGGCCGAGGCGCTCACCGTCGGCGACGCCTGACCGACACGTTCCCCGACGCGCACCGACACCTGGGGCTGGAGTGACGGAGTGCTCACTCGACGAGGTGGTCGGGGCGAAGCCCCTCCGACCGGCGCCGTGCCCCTGCTCAGGGGCGCGGCGTCCGGTCGTTCCGGCGCCGCAGCCCGAACGTGCCGCCCGAGCGTCCGCCGCGTGTCCGGACCGCGCCGCCGGTGCCGGGAAGCACGGGCGGGCATACTCGGCGCCATGACCCTCGCCCTCGGCCGCCGACGCGTCGCGCTCGTCGTCGTCGGGCTTCTCGTCGCCGCGCTGGTGCTGCCGATGTTCGTCGGGGTGATCCGGTGGCTCTCGCCGACCGACCTCGCCGACCGGTCCGACCCGGCCGTGCTCGCCGAGGAGCGCCGCCTCGAGGGTCTCGTCGAGGGGACTCCGCTGTTCACCGACCTGGGCGCCGGCATCGACTGCCGGGTGCGGCTGCTGCGATCCGCGCCGCCGACGTCGTGGGGCTGGACCGTCTGCGTCAGCGACACCTCGCCGGCGACCTACGCCGTGCCGTTCCGCGTCGACGGCGATCAGGTGACCTACCCCGGCGACACCACCGCCGAGCAGGACGTGCGCCGGATGTTCCCGCCCGACCTCGTCGACGCGGCGCTCGGAAGCCCGAACGGGTTCTTCGACGACCTCGGCATCGACCCCGCGAACCTCCCGACGCCGCTGCCGCCGAGCTGAGGGGCTGACCGGCTGAGCGGCTGACGGGCTGACGCGACGGCGCAGCGCTGGGGCCCGGCCGCGTCCGCGACCGGGCCCGACGACGATCGGCGCTAGCGCGTCGGGGCGAGGCTGCCGGTGCCGGACTCGATGAGGCTCGCCTCGGCGGTGCCGAACCGGATGCCGCGCCGTTCCTTGCCGAACGCGGTGAGCACGATGACGGCGACGAACACCGGCACGATCGTCACGGTGAGGGCGAACGGGTACCCGTGCGAGGTCGCGAGCGCCTCCTGGATCGGCAGGTTGAAGGCGGCGAGGCAGTTGCCGAGCTGGTAGGTGACACCCGGGTAGAACCCGCGGATCTCGTCGGGCGAGAGCTCGGTGAGGTGGGCCGGGATCACGCCCCACGCGCCCTGGACCATGACCTGCATGAGGAACGAGCCGAGCGCGAGCATGCCGGCGGTCTGCGAGAACGCGAACAGCGGCACGATCGGCAGGGCCAGCACGGCGCAGGTGATGATGACGACCTTGCGCCCGTACCGCTCCGAGAGCGCCCCGGCGACGGCGCCGCCGGTGATGGCGCCGATGTTGTAGATGACGGCGATCCACGTGGCGGTGCTCTTGGCGAGCCCGGCCCCGCCCTCGTCGGCCGACTTGAGGAAGGTCGGGTAGACGTCCTGGGTGCCGTGGCTCATCCAGTTGAACGCCGTCATGAGCAGCACGAGGAAGACGAACCGGCGCCAGATGGCCGGGTTGGCGAGCAGCTGGCGCACCGACGTGCTCGTCTGGCGGACCCGCTCGCTGGCGTTCTCCCACACCTCCGACTCGACGACCCGCGAGCGGATGATGAAGGTGATGGCGGCCGGGATGATCGACAGCGCGAACATCCATCGCCACGACAGCCCGAGCCACGAGTTGACGACGAGGAAGGCGAGCGAGGCGAGCAGGTAGCCCATCGAGTAGCCGCCCTGCAGGATGCCGGAGAAGAACCCGCGTCGCTCGGTCGGCAGCTTCTCCATCGCGAGCGCCGCACCGAGGCCCCACTCGCCGCCCATGCCGATGCCGTAGAGCATCCGCAGCACCATGAGCACGCCGAAGTTCGGGGCGAACGCGCAGAGGAAGCCGACGACGCTGTAGAAGGCGACGCACGTCATGAGCGGGACGCGGCGGCCGCGGCGGTCGGCCCAGAGGCCGAAGATGAACGCGCCGACCGGACGCATGACGAGGGTCATCGTCGTGATGAAGGCCATCTCCGGCAGCGACTTGCCGAAGTCCTTGGCGATGTCGGCGTAGATGAGCACGACGAGGAAGTAGTCGAAGGCGTCCATGGCCCAGCCGAGGTAGGCGGCGGCGAACGAGTTGCGCTGGTCTGCGGTCAGTTTCGTGCGGGCTGCTGTCGGCGCTGCCATGCGACCTCCCTGTCGTCATGGGCCGTCGGAATGTCCGGCGTGCCCGCAATCGACCAGATACCCCATTGCTGGGAAAAGGCTGGGAAGCGACGCCGGGAGGACGCCGCACGCGTCGGCCGGTGGGAGGCGACGGACACCGGACGCGTCAACCGAGCAGGTCGGCCAGGCCGGTGTCGCCGCGGCGGCGCGGTCCGCCGCGCACGTCGTAGGAGTCGAGGAGCAGCTCGGCCAGCTCGCGCCGGTCGAGCCGGTCGAGGCGGGCCCACATCGTGACCCGGTAGCGGAAGGTGTCGATGCGCACGAAGGTGTCGCGCCGGTCGGCGAGGGCCGGCCCGGTGTCCATCTCGCCGGTCCACACCTGCACCAGCTCACGGCCCGCGTCGTCCCACCGCAGGCGGGCGAACGGGTGCCGGCCGGCGAACCACGCCGGCGACCCCTCGTGCGCCTCGCCCCGCTCGGCGCCGGGCAGCCGGCTGCACAGCGCCTCCACGTCGGCCCACGTCGCCATGCCCGGAACGTACCGCGCGACCGGGCGGAGGCGGCCTAGTGGAAGGTGACGGACTCCCCCGCGCGCATCGCGGCGTAGGCCTCCGGGTCGGACTCGAGAGCTGCCCGACGCGCCCGGCGCCGGTAGCGCAGGATCTGCACGATGCCGAGCGCCCACACCGGGTACTGGACCGTCATCGCCGCCCGGAAGGCGTCGACGTTCCATGTCGAGGGCCCGGCCGGCGCCACGTGGTCGAGGACGACGCCGACGAGGGCCACCGCCGTCAGCGTCGCGACGAAACCGCCGGTGTTGACGATGCCCGACGCGCTGCCGATGCGCGTCGGCGGGTTGAAGGTGCGGGCGAGGTCGAAGCCGATCATCGAGCCGGGCCCGCCGATGGCGATGAGCACGACGAGGAGCACGAGCAGCCACAGCGGCGCCCGCCCGGGCCAGAGCAGCACGACGGTCCACGCGGCCACCGCTCCGGCGACGATCCACAGCACGAGGGTGCTGCGCGAGAACGGGAAGCGCATCGTCAGCGTGCCGATGAGGGGGCTCGTGACGACCGTCGTGACGACCATGACCATGAGCAGGGCGCTCGCCGTCGAGGTCGACAGACCCTGACCGGCGACGAGGAACGGGAAGCCCCACAGCATCGTGAACATGTTGGCCGCGAACTGCGACGTGAAGTGCGACCAGAGCCCGAGGCGCGTGCCGGGTACGAGCCACGCGTCACGCAGGGCGCGGGCGAGGGCCCGCATCCGCAGCTCCTCGCGGTGGTGGTCGGCGTAGGGGGTGTCACGCACGACGAGGACGAGCGCGATCCCGGTGAGCACGCCGGCCAGGGCTGCCACGGTGTACGACGGCGTCCACCCGAAGTGCGCGAGCGCCGCCGCGAGCGGGCCGGCGGCGGCGAGCGCCCCGATCTGGCCGAGGACGCCGGTGATCTGGGTGACCATCGGCGTGCGCCGCGGCGAGAACCACACGGCGACGAGGCGCAGCACCGAGATGAACACCATGGCGTCGCCCATCCCGAGCAGCACCCGGCACGCGAGCGCCGCCGGGTAGGAATGCACGAAGGCGAAGCCGAGCTGGGCCGCGGTGAGCAGCGTGAGCCCGATGCCGAGCAGGCGCTTGGAGCCGAACCGGTCGAGCAGCGCCCCGACGGGCAGCTGCATCGCCGCGTAGACGAGCAGCTGCAGGATGGTGAACGTCGACAGCTGCGCGCTGCTGATGCCGAACCGCTCGGCGGCCTGCAGGCCGGCGACGCCGAGGGACGTGCGGTGGAAGACGGCGAGGACGTAGACCGCGATGGCGGCCGCCCACACCGCCCAGGCGCGACGCCCGTCGAGCGGGTACCGGAGGGCGGGTGGGGTCGTGCTCGTCATGCCCTCAGTTGGCTCCCGTCATGGGGATCGACGCCGCGGGTGCCTTGGGCACGCAGTCGACGATCGCCTTGGCGACGGTCTTGCTCATGTCCGGCTGGAAGACGCTCGGGATGATGTAGTTCGGGTTGAGCTGCTCGTCGGTGACGACCGAGGCGATGGCGTCGGCGGCCTTGATGAGCATCTCGGTGGTGACGTCGGTGGCGCGGGCGTCGAGCAGGCCGCGGAAGACGCCCGGGAACGCGAGCACGTTGTTGATCTGGTTCGGGTAGTCGCTGCGTCCGGACGCGACGACGGTGGCGCGCTGCGTGGCCTCGTGGATGTCGACCTCGGGGTCGGGGTTGGCGAGCGCAAAGACGATGCGCTGGTCGGCCATCTCGTCGATCCACTCGGGGTCGAGGATCCGCGGGGCGCTGACGCCGATGAAGACGTCGGCGCCCTGGAGGCCGTCGCGCAGGGTGCCGGTGAGGCCGCGCGGGTTGGTCTTCTCGGCGAGGCTGCGCCACGCGGGCGTCAGGGACTCGTCGGCCTTGTTGAGCAGGCCCGGCCGGTCGCTCACCGTGACGTCGGTGGCGCCGGCGGCGAGGAGCAGCTGGACGATGGCCGAGCCGGCCGCGCCACCGCCGGACACGACGATCCGGGCGTCGGGCAGCTTCTTGTCGATGATGCGCAGGGCGTTCTTCAGCGCGGCGAGCACGACGATGGCGGTGCCGTGCTGGTCGTCGTGGAAGACCGGGATCTTGAGGCGCTCGCGCAGCTTGGCCTCGATCTCGAAGCACCGCGGCGCCGCGATGTCCTCGAGGTTGATGCCGCCGAAGCCGGGGGCGATGAGCTCGACGGTGCGCACGATCTCGTCGACGTCGGTGGTGTCGACGCAGATCGGCCACGCGTCGATGTCGGCGAACCGCTTGAAGAGGGCCGCCTTGCCCTCCATGACCGGCAGCGCCGCCTCGGGGCCGATGTTGCCGAGGCCGAGGACGGCCGAGCCGTCGGTGACGACGGCGACCGAGTTGCCCTTGATCGTCAGCTTCGGCACGTCCTCCGGGTGGTCGGCCAGGGCCTGGCTGACGCGGCCGACGCCGGGCGTGTAGGCCATCGCGAGGTCCTGGCGGTTGCGCAGGTTGACCTTGCTCTGGACGCTGATCTTGCCGCCGAGGTGGAGCAGGAAGACGCGGTCGGAGACCTTGTGGACGCGCACGCCCTCGAGCGTCTCGACGGCGGCGACGATCTCGGTCGAGTGCTCGGCGTTGCTCGCCGAGCAGGTCAGGTCGATGACGAGCCGGTCGGGGTGGGAGTCGACGATGTCGAGCGCCGTGGTGATGCCGCCGCTCTCGGCCACCTTGACCGCCAGCGTCCCGATGACGGCCGGGTCGGTGCCGGTGTGGATTCGCATCGTGATCGAGTAGGAGGCGGTGGTGGCGCGGGCACGTTGGATCGACTCAGTCACGGACCAATCGTCCCACGATCCGAGAAACCACCCTGAACGCGTCCGCGGACCGGCCAGTAACCACGCGGGAACCCACGCGGACGCGCGGCGCGCGCGGGACGGACGGGCGCGGACCGGGACGCGACAATGGGCGGGTGACCGACCTGACGACCGACGCCGCGCGCGGCCTGACGAGCGCCGAGGCCGCCGAACGCGTCGCACGGGGCGAGGTGAACCGGCTCGCCGAGCGCACGTCACGCTCCGTCGGCGAGATCGTCCGGGCCAACGTTCTGACGCGGTTCAACGCGATCCTCGGCGCCCTCTTCGTCCTCGTCCTCGTCACGGGCTCCTTCGCCGACGCCCTCTTCGGCGTCGTGCTCGTGGTCAACTCGGCCATCGGCATCGTCCAGGAGTACCTGGCCAAGCGGAAGCTCGACCGGCTGGCGCTGCTCAACGCCCCCACGACGCGGGTGGTGCGCGACGGCGCCGTCGTCGTCGTGCCGACCGCTGACGTCGTGCGCGACGACCTCATCGAGCTGCGCACCGGCGACGAGGTGCCCGCCGACGGCGTCCTGACGATCAGCGCCGGGCTCGAGCTCAACGAGGCCAACCTGACGGGCGAGTCCGACCCCGTGGCCCACGACGCCGGCGAGGCGATCCGGTCGGGCACGAGCGTCGTGGCCGGGTCGGGGCGCTACGTCGCGCAGGCCGTCGGGGCGGACGCCTACGTCAACCGGATCGCGGCCGACGCGCGGCGCTTCACCCGGACCCACTCGGAGATCCAGGCGTCGATCAACACGCTGCTGCGCTACATCACGTGGGTCATCGCCGTCGCGCTGCCGGTCACGATCTGGTCGCAGTGGCGTGCCGTCGGCGACCAGGGCTGGCGCGAGGTCGTCATCCGCTCGGCCGCCGGGGTCGTCGGTCTCGTGCCCGAGGGCCTCGTGCTCCTGACGTCGGTGGCGTTCCTGCTCTCGGCCGTGCAGCTGACCCGGCGCAACGTCCTCGTGCAGCAGCTGCCGGCGGTCGAGGGCCTGGCCCGTGTCGACGTCGTGTGCCTCGACAAGACGGGCACGCTGACGTCCGGCGAGATCGCCTTCGAGGACGTCGAACCGCTCGGCGGGCACACGGCGGACGACGTACGGCTCGCACTCGGAGCCCTGGCCGACGACCCGAACGCCAACGGCACACTGGCCGCGGTCGGGGCGTCGATCGCCGCGCCGGGGTGGACCCGGACGGCGGCGGTGCCGTTCAGCTCGGCCCGCAAGTGGAGCGGCGCGACGTTCGAGGGCCACGGCACGTGGCTGCTGGGCGCCCCGGAGGTGCTGCTCGGAGCGGACCCCGCCGGCCTGCGCGAGCGCGTCGCCGGCCTCGCCGACTCCGGCCGACGCGTCGTGCTCCTGTGCCGCAGCGCCACGCCGCTCGACGGCGCGGGCCTCCCCGCCGACCTCGAGCCCGCGGCCCTCGTGACCCTCACCGAGCAGGTGCGCCCCGACGCCGCGGCCACCCTCGACTACTTCCGCGAGCAGGGCGTCGCCGTCAAGGTCGTCTCCGGCGACAACCCGGTCACCGTGGCCGCCGTGGCCCGCGCGGTCGGCCTCGACGCGGGCGTGCCGGTCGACGCCCGGACGCTGCCCGAGGACCCCGACGCGCTGCGCGAGGTCCTCTCCCGCACCACGGTCTTCGGGCGTGTCACGCCGGAGCAGAAGCGCGCGTTCGTCCATGCCCTGCAGGCCGACGGACACGTCGTCGCGATGACCGGCGACGGCGTCAACGACGCCCTCGCCCTCAAGGACGCCGACATCGGCGTCGCGATGGGCAACGGCGCCCAGGCCACCAAGGCCGTCGCCGAGCTGGTCCTGCTCGACGGCCGGTTCTCGCACCTGCCCGACGTGCTCGGCGAGGGGCGCCGCGTCATCGGCAACGTCGAGCGCGTCGCCAACCTCTTCGTCGCCAAGAACGCCATGAGCCTCGTCGCGATCCTCGCGGCGGCCGTCATCGCCGTGCCGTTCCCGTTCCTGCCGCGGCACCTGACGCTGGTGTCGGCGGTGACGATCGGGATCCCCGCCTTCTTCCTCGCGCTCGGGCCGAACAAGCGTCGCTACCTGCCGGGTTTCCTGCGGCGCATCCTGCGCTTCGCCGTCCCCTCGGGAGCCGTCGCCGGCATCGCCGTCATCACCTCCTACCTGCTCGCCGGCAGCCACTACGGGGTGCCGCGCGCCGACTTCGTCACCCGGTGCGCGCCCGAGGTGGGCGCCGGCGGCACCACCGACGTCGCCTGCTGGCAGGCCGGCACGGGGGCGACGATCACCCTGCTCGTCGTGTTCTTCTGGATCCTCGTCGTGCTGGCCCGGCCGTTCCGACTGTGGAAGGCGGCGCTCGTCGCCTCGCTCGTCGGGGTGGCCGTGCTCGCGTTCGTCGTGCCCTTCGCGCGCACGTTCTTCACCTTCGACGCCCCGCCCGCCCTCGCGTGGCAGTCGCTGGGGATCGGCCTGGTCGGCGCCGCCGCCGTCGAGGTCATCTACCGCACGGCCCCCAGCGTGTCGGCCGCCCACCACGTGCGCGACTGACGCGTCGTCGGTCCCCGCTCGGCGGGCCGGGGCACCCCGCCCACAACGGTCCGGGCGCCCCGGGCGGCGGGCGTACACTGGAGGCTGCTCAGGGACTCCGCGTGACCTGTTGGGCGGGTAGGTCACGCACCCGCTGCGCGCTACCCCGCGCGCCGACCCCCGGAGCCCCCGTGTCACCCATCGACTCGTACCGCCGCCTCTTCGGCCTCACCGGCGCGACGTACATCGTCGTCGCGTTCCTCGCGCGCCTGCCGCTCGCCATGGCCCAGCTCGGCACGCTGCTGCTCGTGGCCGGAGCCACCGGCAGCTACGGAGCGGGCGGGTTCTGCGCCGGCGCACTCGCCGTCGCCAACGCCCTCGGCGCACCGTTCTGGGGCGCCCGGGCCGACCGGCTCGGCCAGCGCCGGGTCGTCGCCCTCCAGTCGCTCGCGGGCGCCGCGGCGGTGGCAGGCGTCCTCGTCGTCGTCAGCGCCGGGCTGCCCTGGGGCGTCGCGGCGGTCGCGAGCGCGGTCGCGGGTCTCCTTCTGCCGCAGGTCGGCCCGCTCGCGCGGGTGCGTTGGCGGCCCATCACGGCGACGACCGGTCGGCACCAGCCCCGGCTCGTCGACGCCGCCTTCTCCTACGAGGGCGCCGCCGACGAGGCGTCGTTCGTCCTCGGCCCGGCCATCGTCGGGCTCGGCGTCTCGGTCGCGAGCCCGACGGCTGCGCTGGCGTTCGCGGCCGCCACCCTCGCCGTCTTCGGCACGTGGTTCGCCCTCCACGAGACCGCCGAGGTCACCCACCGCACCACGGCCAGCACCGGCGCCGCGACCGGCCGTCTCCTGACGCCCGCCCTCGTCGTGCTCGGCCTCGCCCAGCTGCTCATCGGCTCGGTGTTCGGCTCCGTCCAGACCGGCACGTCGGTCCTCGCGACCGCCGCCGGCTCGCCGGGCCTGACCGGCTACCTCCACGCCCTGCTCGGCGTCGGCAGCGTCGTCGCCGGGCTCGCCGTGGCGATGCTGCCGCCGAGCATCGGCCTGCCCCGGCGACTGCGGTGGTTCGCGCTCGGCCTGCTCGCCCTGTCGGCGCCGCTGCTGCTCGTCGGCTCGATCGGTGGGCTGGTGCCCGTCCTGCTCGTCCTCGGTTTCACCGTCGCGCCGTACATGATCACGACCTTCACCCTCGCCGAGCGCGTCACCCCGCCATCGCGCACCGGGGCCGCGATGACCGCGCTCGCCGCCGCGACCGGGCTCGGCTACGCCCTCGGCGCGGCCGTCGCGGGGCGGCTCGCCGACTGGGGCGGTCACACGCCCGCCTACGCCGTGACCGTCGTCGCCGGCGCCCTCGCGGTCGTGCTCGCCGTCGCGGCCCACCGCGTCCTGACCCGGGCCCTGGACCCTTTGCAGACGCCGACCCCCAGCGCGACGCCCGCCCCTTCGCACCCGTAGGCGACGCCGCCCGCGCCAACCCCGCCGCGGCTGAGTTGGCGCGTGGTCCTCGCCCATCCGGGCCCGCCAACTCCGCCGTGGCGCACTTTCCGCGGTCGAGACCGCCTGCCTGACGCGGAAAGTGCGCCACGGCGCGGTTTCGGCGGTCGGCGCGTTGGGCCCGGCCGGTCGTCGGGATCAGTCGGGTCAGACGCGGTCGAGGCGCAGGCGCATCGCCGGCCACGCCGTCGGAGCGAACCCGAGGTCGGTGTAGATGCCGGCACCCTCGCCCGTCGCGAAGAGCTCGACGACGTACGCCTGCGTCTCGTCGCGGAACCACGTGAGCACGCCCTCGACGCAGGCCCGCGCCAGGCCCCGGCGTCGGGCGTCGGGGTGCGTGGCGACGTTGTTGAGCAGGCCCCAGACGCCGTTCGGGTTGACCGGCGACGGCGTCTCGAACCGCAGCCCACCCATCGCGCCGGCACCGACGCGTCCGGCGGCGTCGACCGCGAGCACGACGCAGCAGCGGGGTCCGTCGATCTCGGCCTCGAACCACGCGCGGGCGGCCGCACGCCACGCCGGGTCGTCGACGCCCGGGACGCCCATCGCCGAGAACATCAGGGCCCGCAGGTCGAGCACCGCCTCGATGTCAGCCGCGCCGGCACGGCGCGTCGACCAGCCGTCGGCGAGCCCGGTCACGACGGCGCCCCCGCGAAGGCCGGGGCCAGCGGCACCTCGACCGCGCCGTGCGCTCGGGCCACGGCGTCCGCGAGCCGCCTCGCCACGTCGGCGAGCTCGGGCAGGGCCACCCCGTCGGCGGCGGAGCGGAGGAAGCGGAGGCTGCGGTCGGGCATCCGGGGCATCGGCTTGACCGGGTTCGGCGTCCGGTCGCGGCCGTCGACGAGCTCGGCGACGCACCACGACCCGGCGAGCCACGCCCAGGCCTCGCGGGCGAGGGCCAGGTCGTCGTCGAAGTCGGCCGTGGCGACTCCGGGCCACGCCTGCGCCGCGACGCCGCGCCACCGCTCGAGCGCGGCCCGGGCGGCCGACACCTCCAGCGACCACGCGCACCAGCACGTCGGCCACGGGACGTGCAGGTAGGCGACGTCCCAGGCGACGGGCCGCCAGAGCGCGAACTCGAAGTCGAGCAGGCGCACGCCGTCGTCGGTGAGCAGGTTGTTGTCGGGGCACATGTCGGCCGCGGACAGGCTCGAGGCATCGACGCGGAAGCGGTCCGGCACCTGCCGCAGCACGTCCCACGCGGCGTCCGGCACGTCGACACCGAGCGCCCGAGCAAGGCGGGACCACTCACCGGCCGCCTCGTCGAGGTGCGCCGGTGTGTAGTCGACGACGAGCTCCTCGCCCGCCCGCGCCCGGACGCCGTCGACGAAGGCGTCCTGCAGCCCGCGACCGGCGACATGGAGGTGGCCCAGGCCCTCCGCCCAGTCGGCGAGCGACCCGGCGGCCGCGACGGGATCGAGCCCGAGGAGGCGGGAGGCCAGGTGCGGCGCGTCGCCGAGGTCGGACAGCACGACGACCCTCGGATCCGCGCTCTCGGCGAGCAGCCGCGGCGCCGGCGCGCCGGGCACCGTCGAGAGGACTGCGAGCGCCGAGGCCTCACGGGCGTACGGCGCCTCGGGCTCCTCGGTGAGGTAGCGCTTGACGACGACCGAGCCGCCCGACGCGTCGCGCGCCCTCATCACGAGGGTGCGACGGCTGCCGGGGAACGCGTCACCGACGGGCTCGAGGTCCGCGCCGAGGAGACGACCGGCCACCCCGAGGGTCTCGGCCACGAGGTCGCGCACGCGCTCGTCCCCGGGGTCGTCCCTGCCGGTGGTCGGTGCCGCTGAGCCGGCTGAGCCGGCCGAGCCGGACGCGTCGGGCCTGTCGGTCGTGTCGCTCGCCTCGGTCACCGGGACACTGTGCCAGAGCCGTCCGACTCCCCCGGTCCGGCCGACCGCCCCAGCCAGGCCGCCAGGCCCCGCTCCCCCGCCCGCATCATCCAGGCGTGGTTGAGCCGGAGCACCGGGGCGGCGACCGGGGTGAGGCGGTCGAGGCCGCGGGCCGTCACGACGGCCTCCTGGGAGTAGCGCGCGAGGGTCACGGCCCCGGCACGCGCGCGCCGGTCCGAGGTCGCGGGCTCGAGCCGGAACTCGCTCCAGCCCTCGAGGTCGCCGCCGATCCTGACGCGCAGCACGCCCCCGTCGGCGTCCTCCACCTCACGCGTCAGGACGAGGTCGAGGGTGTACGGCAGGAGGCTGCGCACGTACGCGTGCCCGCTGTCGGCGTCGATCCGGCGGACCTGTCGCACCTGGGGCCACCACTGCGGGTAGGCATCGACATCGGCGAGCGCCGCGAACGTCGCGGCGGTACCGGCCGGCACGAGCCAGGAGTGCTGGAAGCGGAACGGGCGCACGCGTCCACCCTCGCACCCCGCGGCCTCGACGCGTGACCTTCGGGGGGCGGCGGATGCCGGGGCGTGGCGTCGGGGACGCATCAGGCCCTGACCGGCTGTTGCGTCCCCGACGTCATCCCGCCCCTGGGAGGTGGTCCGTCGCTCGCCCTGCGGCGGGCGACGGCTCCACCGTCACCCCGGTCCCGTCGACCGGGGGTGGGGCTTCGGACGTTCCCTCCACGGCCGTCCGAAGCCCCGGGCGACTGCGGTGCGTTCGGGGGCGCACCGCTGCCGTCATCTGTGAGACGGCTGAGATCGCGGATCATGACAGGGTTTTGCGCCTCTCCCGGAACTTTTTCTCAGCACTTCCGCGGCCCGCGGGGCCGCGGCTGCGGCGGCCTCGGGCTGGTCCTGGGCGCAACCGCCCGAAAGGGAACGGATCCGGCGCGGATACGGCCAGGGGTTTGTCGATTTCGCCACGCGTTTGCCGCCCGTTTGGCACGATGTGCGTCACGGAGGGTCACGCCGGGAACCCCTGCTCGGCGGCGGCCCTCCGTGCTGCGCCCCTCCCAGGCGCGCGGGGCTTCCGCCGCTTCCCACGTGCGGAAGCCCCGCACCCTCCGAACCCGATGCGTCGACGCGTCGATACATCGACGTAGGCACGTCCGGGGGTCTGTCACCATGGTGTGGCCCGGCGCCGACCGCCCGGGGCGGAGCGAGCTCGGACGGGGGTCCACGTGTCCTGGGACCGGGACCGGATGATCGATGCCGCGTACCGACGCCGCGAGAACGCCGCGCAGTACGCGGCCTGGCTCGACGTGCTCGCCCCCCGCTTCGCCCAGCTCGCCCGCCGACGCACCCGCGACGCCCCACCGGGGGTGCCGCGCCGACGCGTCCGGTGGCGCACCCGCTGGCGCCGGTCGTGGCCGGTCACCGTCACGTCGTTCACGCCGCCCGGACGGCCCCCCGAGCTGCGGCTCGAGCTCGTCGTGCGCGGCGACGGCACGTGGCGCCACGTCCGGGACGGCCGCCGGCACCGGGAGGTGCGGCCCGGCGCCGAGTCGCTCGGGCTGGTGCTGGCAGAGTTCGAGGCGTCGTTCGCCGCCGAGCTGGACCGCCTCGACCCGCACCGGGCCGTCCGTCGGGCCACTCGTCCTGGCTCCGTCCCGGCTCCGCCGGCGTCCTGACCTGACCGACCTGATGCCGTGACCCCCGGTGCGTGCGGTGCCCCTGGTGCCGTCGGGCCTCAGGTGCCTCTGCGCGCCACGGCGGGTCGCGGCGACGCCGCGACCCGCCGTCGCCCTCCCCTGCTACGGCTGGAACTCGTATGCACCCCGGTCGTCGTAGAGACGCACGCCGGCCCCGGTGTTGGCCGTCGCCGGGTCGTCGACCCGGCGGTGGGATGCGGCGTCGGTCGTCGACTGTCCGGGCGCGCTCGAGTTCGCCGAGTCGATGGCAGGCGAACCGGCCTGGAGGGTGAAGACGCCTCCGGCCGCATTGACGAAGCGCGGGTTCGCCTGGTGTCCGTGCGCGTCCTGACCGCTGGCTGTCTTCATCGCTGCCAACGACGAGTACGACGTCGAGCCCCAGACCATCATCGTGCCGGCCGTGCTGAGGCTGACGAGGTCGTAGTCGAGGACGGTGCCGAGCACCGAGTTCTTGTCCACGCGGACGTTGCCGGCGTTGCGCGGGCACTTGACGACGCCGCCGGCCCCGTCGGGGCAGTTGACCGCGTTGTCGACGGCGATGTTGTTGACGATCCGGTACCCGCTGTTGGTCCCGGCGGCTAGGCCCTCGAGGTTGATCCCCGCGGTGGCGTTGCCGTACACGGTGTTGCCGATGATCCAGCCGCCCGTCGTGCCGGAGCTGTCGATGCCGTGGTCGCCGGTGATGCAGCCTGCGGTGTTGCCCGTGGGCGGGTGGGTGCAGTTGGTTTGCGCAGCGGTCGTGAAGCCCTTGTTGGCGTAGACGACGTTGTTGACGATCCTGTTGCGGTCACCGCCGGGGAACAGCTGGATCCCCGAGTCCTCGTTGTGGTGGACCCGGTTGCCGCTGATGAGGTTGCCCGGCGCGCGGAGGTCCATGCCCACGGCGTTGCGCACGTATCCGTAGGCGTTGTAGGCGATCTCGTTGCCGACGAACTGGTTGCCGGTCGACCCGTTGGTGACGAAGACCCCGGACGCGGAGTTGTTGAGGACCTTGTTGGACTTGACGACCGAGCTCTTCATCGCGTTGAGGTACATCCCGTACGCCGCCGCACCGGACACGCGCCGGCCCGAGGTCTGCACGGTGTTGGCCGTGAGGTTCAGTCCGGTGGCGTTGTAGACGTAGATGCCGTTGCTCGTGGTGTTCTGGATCTTGAAGCCCGTCACGGTGATCCAGCTGTGGTTGGAGATGGTGAACCCGTGCCGCGCCCCCGTGATGACGACGGCGTTCCCCGTCACCGGGCGGAACGTGATCCGTGCGGTGCTGGTGCCGGAGTGCCACGGGAACACCTCGCCGGTGTAGGTGCCCGCGTAGACGACGACGATCTGTCCGGCCGTCGCGGCTGTGGCCGCCTTGACGATGGTGCAGTACGGCAGGGTCGAGCTGCCGTGCCCCGCATCGGAGCAGCCGGTCTTGCGGACGAAGACGTAGATCTGCGCCCCGTCGGCGGCCCCTAGTGGGGCCAGCCCCAGGCCCAGCCCCAGGACGCCGGCGGCGAAGGCCGCCCGGCCCCTCCGAGTGCGTCGGTGTTCGCGAGTGCTCGTCCGTGCCATGTCGGCTCCCCTTGCGCCTCTCGTGCTTTCTCTCTTCAGCGACCCAGTCTGGGAAGAACCGTGGCGAGGCACGTCCCGCAGCCGGACGAGCGAGGCCTACGTCATCTGCTGTACTCAGCCGTCGGCTGCCGGACACGCAGAAAGGCCCCGGTCGCGAGGACCGGGGCCTTGTCTGAGCCGCTTGTCGGAATCGAACCGACGACCTATTCATTACGAGTGAATCGCTCTGGCCGACTGAGCTAAAGCGGCAGGTCGCGACGGCCCACACGGGGTGGCCCGGCACGGTGGTTGAGTATACGCATCGCCCCGGTCCGAGAGAAATCGACCGGTGGGCCGAGGCCGGCCCGCTCCGGAGGCCTCGTGACGACCCTCACCCGGGCACCGGGAATGACACGCCGGAGGGTCGTGCTTGTCGCCTTCGTGAGCGAGACGACGACCAACCAGAGCAGCCGCACGGGCGACACCACGAACGCCACGAGGGATACGAGCGACAGCACGATGCGCGCCATGACCTACGACGCGTACGGCGACCCGGGCGTGCTGCGCCTGACGCAGCAGCCACGCCCGAAGCCCGGGCCGGGCGAGGTCCTCGTGCGGGTCCGCTCGGCATCGGTCAACCCCGTCGACTGGAAGCTGATGTCCGGTGGGCTCGACGCCGTCATGGACATCCGGTTCCCCGTCGTGCCCGGCTGGGACGTCGCAGGTGTCGTCGAGGCCGTCGGCTTCGACACCCCGGAGTTCGCACCGGGCGACGAGGTCGTCGCGTACGCCCGCAAGGACTACGTGCACGGTGGCACGTTCGCCGAGCTCGTCACCGTGCCGGCGCGGGCCGTCGCGCCTCGGCCGCGCAGCCTGTCGTGGGACGAGGCGGCGGGCCTCCCGCTCGCGGGCCTCACCGCCTGGCGGGTGCTCAAGCGCCTCGGGGTCACCGAGGGCGACACCGTGCTCGTGCACGGCGCGGCCGGCGGCGTCGGCTCGCTCGGCGTCCAGCTGGCCCGCTCGCTCGGGGCCCGCGTCATCGGCACGGCGTCCGAGCGCAACCACGACCGGCTCCGCGAGCTCGGAGCCGAGCCCGTCACGTACGGCGATGGGCTCGCCGACCGGGTCCAGGCCCTGGCGCCCGACGGCGTCGACGCCGTCGCCGACTTCGTCGGAGGCGTCCTCGACGCGACGCTCGCCGTGCTCGCCGACGGTGGCCGGCACGCGTCGGTCGCCGACGCGTCGGTGGCGCAGGCGGGCGGCTCGTACGTGTGGGTCCGCCCCGACGGCGTCGAGCTGGCCGAGCTCGGTGACCTCGCCGACGCCGGCGCCCTGACCGTGCCCGTGGCGCGGACGTTCCCGCTCGAGGAGCTGGCCGACGCCTTCCGGTTCAGCGCCGAGGGGCACGCTGCCGGCAAGGTCGTCGTCCGCGTCTCGGAGGGCTGAGCCCGAGGCGCGGGGCGGGCGGTCCGGCCACTCGTCAGGACTTCGTGCAGTAGTAGTCGTCCTCGGGCGCCTTGGCCTCGGTCAGGTACTCGTCGACGACGCGCGCCGCGCAGGCGTTGCCGGAGCCGTAGGCACCGTGGCCCTCGGCGTCGACGCGCACGTACCGCGACCGGACGATCTCCGAGGCCAGTGCCTCGGTGTCCTCGATCGGGGTCGTGCGGTCGATGTCGTTGCCGATGACGAGCACCGGCGTCGCGACGTCGGCCCCCACGAGGAGCGTCTGGCGCTTCTGGCCGTTCCACCCCGCGCACTGTGCCGGGCCCGGCGGCTCGACCCGTGCCCACAGCGGGTGGTTGGCCAGGACGCTGCGGCTCGGCACCACCGAGTCCCACGGGGACACCGGCCAGTCGGCACACGTGACGAGCAGGTGCGACCGGCTGAAGGTGGCCGACGCGTACGAACCGTCCTCGTCGCGCTCGACGTACTGCATGGCGAGCCACGCGAGGTCGGTGCCGTCGCCGTCGGCCATCGCCGAGTCGAGCGCGTCGACGAGGTCGGGCCACGAGTCGCGGTGCCGCAGCCCGAACCCGAGGGCCGTGACGGCCCACCCCTCCGTCAGGTGCGGCAGCGAGGGGCTGTCGGTGTCGAGCGGCGAGGCGTCCAGGCCGTCGAGGAACCGAACGAGCCGGTCGGTCACGACGCCCTTGTCGGCGCCGAGCGGGCACGTGACACTCGCGCCGCAGTCGGTGACGAAGGCGTCGACCATGTCCTCGAAGTCGAAGGCCCACGACCGCGCCGCGTCGTCGACCTGGTCCTGTGTCGGCGCCGGGTCGGCGAGGGCGTCGGGCAGCACCGCGGAGTCGAGGACCATGTAGCCGACGCGGCTGGTGAAGAAGTCCGCGTACACGGCGCCGATCATCGTGCCGTAGCTGATGCCGTAGTAGTTGAGCCGCTCGTCGCCGACCGCGGAGCGCAGCACGTCGAGGTCACGCGCCACGGCCTCGGTGCCCATGTTCGCCGCCAGGGCACCACCGCGGGCCAGGCACCGGGCGTTGCGCTCGGCCGGGCCGCGCTGCCACGCACGCCGCTCGGCCTCGGTGTCCGGCGTCGGGTCGGCGCCGTACATGACGTCGAGATCCGCGTCGCTCAGGCAGTCGACGGGGTCGGACCTGCCCATGCCCCGCGGGTCGAACCCGACGACGTCGTACCGCTGCCGGACCGCCTCGCCGAAGTAGTCGGGAGCCTCCGTGGCGAAGTCCAGGCCGGAGCCGCCGGGGCCGCCGGGGTTGATGAAGAGCGAGCCGATGCGTCGGGCGGGCTCGGACGCCGGGAGCCGGCGCAGTGCGATGGTCGCCGTGGCACCGGTCGGCTTGCGGTAGTCCACGGGCACGCGCACGCTGCCGCAGTCGAACGTCTCGTCGTCGTCGCACGGCGTCCATGCGACCGGTTTGCCGTAGTAGGCGGAGAGCTCGGAGGGCTCGGGGTCGACCGGGCCGGTGAAGATGATCGGCGTGCTCGTCGGGTGCGTTCCCACCCCGAGCGACACGTCCGACCCGGCCGCGGGTCCCGGGCCGTCGGGCGCACTCGTCGAGACGACCGGGCCGGAGGCCTTGACGCCCGACGGGCGGTGGACCGGCTGCGGGCCGGTGGCCAGCCAGAACATCGTTCCCAGCACCGCGAGAGCGGTGACGGGCACGACGAGTCGGTTCAGCAGGTCGTGCCGTCCGTGGGCACCTTCCCCTGCACGAGATAGCCGTCCACGGCCTGGTCCACGCACGAGTTGCCAGCGTAGTAGGTGCCGTGTCCGTCATGGTCGGAAGTGAGAAGAACGCCCGATGCGAGGTCCTTTGCCAGCTGCTTCGTGCCGCCGATCGGCGTGGCGGGGTCGCGCTCGTTGCCGATGACGAGGATCGGGGCGGCGCCGACGGCCAGCGTCGTGCCCTTCGGGGTGCGACCCGGCGTCGGCCACGCGGCACAGCTGTCGTAGAGCTCGCCGGTCATCTTCGCCCAGAGCGGGTGCGCCTTCTTCAGGCGGGCCTGCTCGGCGAGCGTCGCAGGGGTGTCCTTCGATCGAGGCCAGTCGGCGCACCGCACCGGCAGCATGGCCTGCAGGTAGCTGCTCGTCGCGTACTTGCCCGTGGCGCTGCGCTCGACCACCGACATGCCCTTGGCCAGGAGGATGTCGCCGCGGCCCGAGAACGCCTGTGCCAGACCGCGGTTCAGGGTCGGCCACGAGCTGTCGCTGTAGAGGCACATGAAGATGGAGAAGCCGACCCAACCCTCGCCGATGCGGGTCAGGCCCGGCTTGGTCGTCGTCAGGCCGCGCTTCTCGACGGCGTCGAGCAGGCCGGCGATCTTGCCGCGGGCCGCCGCCTTGTCCGAGCCGAGCGCGCAGTCGGGCCGGGCGACGCACCAGTCGATGAACGCGTCGATCGAGGCCTCGAAGCCCTGGATGTCGTAGGTCGTCTCCTGGGCGTCGGTCTGGTTCGGCGACATCGCCGAGTCGAGGACCATCCGGCCGACCTTGCCGGGGAAGGTGTCGGCGTAGATCGCGCCGAGGAAGGTGCCGTAGGAGCCGCCGAAGAAGTTGAGCCTGCTGTCGCCGAAGACGACCCGCATGACGTCCATGTCGCGGGCCACCTCGGTGCTGCTCATGTGCATGACGCGCTGCCCGCCGCGCGCCGCGCAGCTGCGGGCCACGGAGTCGGCGGTCGCGCGCACCGCGGTCTTCTCCTCCGGGGTGTCAGGCGTGGGGTCGGTGCTGAAGAGCCGGTCCATGTCGGTGTCGGTGAGGCACGAGACCGCGTCGGAGCCCCCGATGCCGCGGGGGTCGAAGCCGACGATGTCGTACACGGACCGGACCGCCGGGGAGAAGACGAACGAGGAGTACTGCGCGTACTCGACACCCGACCCGCCCGGCCCGCCCGGGTTGATGAGGAGGGAGCCGACGCGTCGGGACGGGTCGGTGGCCGGCGCCTTGCGCAGGGCCAGCGTGAAGCGCTCCCCCTGCGGCTTCGTGTAGTCGACGGGCACCTCGATGGTGCCGCACTGCTGGCGCGGGTTGTCGCTGCAGCCCTTCCAGGCGACCTTCTGCGTGTAGTACGCGGCCAGCTCGGCCGGGTAGCCGCCCGCTGCCGGACGCGTCGAGGTGGCGCCGGGTGTGGGGCTGCCCGAGGGGCTCGGGGGCGACATGGGGGCCGCGGAGGGCGTGACCCGCGCTGCCGTCGGCGTCACCGGGTTGGCGGCGCGCCACGCGACGAGGCCGACGACCGCGACGAGCGCGGCCACGGCCACGCCGGCGACGACGACCCGGCCCCGCGAGCGAGGAGCGTCGGACGGCGGCGGGGCAGCGTCGCCGTACCCGGCCGACCCGCCCCAACCGCCGGCGGCGTCCGGGACGCCCGACGCGCCGGGCGCGACGTAGGCACCCGGCAGCGACGCGTAGGGCTGCGACGGCGCCTCCGGCAGGTCCTCGCGCGCGGGCGCACCCGCGCCGCCGGGGGCCGACGGCCGCTCGGGCTGCTCGGGCTGGTCGGGCTGCGCGGGGTCGCCGCTCGGGGTGTCGCTCAGCATGTCAGTCCGTCCTTGGGCACGCGGCCCTGCACGAAGTAGGCGTCGACGGCCGAGTCGACGCACGCGTTGCTCCGACGGTAAGCGGTGTGGCCGTCACCGTCGAAGGTGATGAGGGACGCGTTCTCGAGCTGGTCGGCGAGGCGCTTGCTCCACTCGTAGATCGTGGCCGGGTCGCGCGTCGTGCCGATGACGACGATCGGGTCGGCCCCGGGCGCGCGCACCTCGTGCGGCTGGTCGGTGGACTTCGCCGGCCAGATGCCGCACGGCAGGGCGCCCCACGCGAGCGTCGCACCCCACGTCGGGGCGGTCTTGGCGAACTCCTTGGCGTAGCCCTCGTAGGCCGAGAGGTCGGGGCTGTCCGGACGGTCGAGGCAGTTGACGGCGTTGATCGCCTCGAGGAGGTTGCCGTCGTAGCCGCCGCCCGGGTGCCGGCTGGCATAGCCGTCGGCCAGCTGCATGAGCGTCTGCGCCGAGCCCGACTTCGCCTCCTGGAGGGCCTGGGTGAGGATGCCCCACGCACCCTGGTCGTAGAGGGCGTAGGCGACGCCGAGCCGGGCCCACGCCTCGTCCATCCGCGGGATCGTGGCGTCGCCGGTCGGCAGCGGGTCGTGGTCCAGCCGAGCGAAGAAGTCGTCGAGGCCCTTGGCCGCGGCCGGGACCGTGTCGCCGAGCGGGCAGTCGCCCTCCTGCACGCACGAGGCGAGGTAGGCGTTCGTCGCGATCTGGAAGCCCTTGGCCTGGCCGGCCGCGAGCTCCTTGCTCGTGAGGTCGGGCGGCACCACGCCGTCGAGGACGACGCGACCCACCCGCTGCGGGAACAGGTCGGCGTAGGTCGAGCCGATGAAGGTGCCGTAGGACTTGCCGAGGTAGTTCAGCTGCCGGTCGCCGACCGCCGCGCGCAGCACGTCCATGTCGCGGGCCACCTCGGCCGTCGACATGTGCTTGACGAGCTGGGGCTTGTCCTTGACGCAGCCGGCGGCGAGCTTCTTGTTCTGCTCGAGGAGGGCCTGCTCCTCGGCGGGGTCGTCGGGCGTCGTGTCGGTGCCGAGGTAGGTGTCCATGTCGGAGTCGCTGAGGCAGTCGATCGGCTCGGAGCGGGCGACGCCGCGCGGGTCGAAGCCGACGAGGTCGAAGTACTTGCGCACCTGGCTGCCGACGATGGTGTCGGCGCCCTGCTGCACGTAGTCGACACCGGACGCGCCCGGCCCGCCGGGGTTGGCCAGCAGCGAGCCGAGACGGTGGGCCTGGTCGCGGGCCTTGACCCGGACGACCTTCATCGTGATGTCGCTGGAGGGGTCCGGGGCCGCGTAGTCGAGCGGGACGGTGAGGTCGGCGCACTCGGCGGTGCCGCAGGTCTTCCAGTCGAGCTTCTGCGCGTAGTAGCGCGCGAGCTGCGGCGACGGAGCGGCCGTGGCCTCGGGCAGCCCGGAGCGGCTCGTGCTCGGCACCGGAGCCTCGGACTGGTCGCACGCGGCCGAGGCGAGGACGAGCGCCGCGGTCACCGTCGTCGCGAGGAGGGCGCGGGCGATGGCGGCAGGGCGTGTCGTCATGTCCGAAACGGTAACCGCTCCGGCTGGGCGCGCGAGCCGGCGCTGCGCGGGGCCCGTGGGACTCCTCACATGCCGAGATCGCGCGGGAGCCTCAGCCGCAGCGCCATCGACTCGAGAGCCAGGAGCGGCTGGACGTTGGCGTTGATGCGGTCGCGGGCCTCGCTGATGGCGTCCATCGCCCCGAGCAGCTGCTCGGCCGTGAAGACGCCGGCCAGCCCGCGAACCCGGTCGACGGCGTCGGGGTTGACGAGGCCGACGTCGGATCCGAGCCGGGTGACGAGCGCGTCGCGGTAGATCGAGGTGAGGTCGACGAGGGCGCGGTCGATGACGTCGCGCTCGTGCCGCTTGGCGCGGGTCTTCTGCTCCTTCTCGAGCGCGCCCAGCTGCGAGCGGATGTGCGGAGGCTGGGCGCGGGCGCCGGGATCGGCACCGAGGGTCTCCATGAGCCGCGCGCGCTCGGCCGCGTCGCGCTCGGTGCTCGACGCCGAGGACTCCTCCTCGGCGATCTGGGCGAGGTCGGCCGCCGCGTCGATGGCATCACCGACGCCGACGATCTTCGTGGACATGGCGATGACGTCACGGCGGCGGATGCGGGCCTGCTCGTCGCGGGCCAGGCGGCGGGCCAGCCCGATGTGGCTCTGGGCCGCTCGCGCGGCGTAGAGGGCCATGGTCGGCTCGACGCCGTCGCGGCGCTGGAGCAGCTCGGCGACGGCCTCGACCGGCGGCGTGCGCAGGCGCACGTGGCGCGAGCGCGAGCGGATCGTGACGATGACGTCCTCGAGGCTCGGCGCGCAGAGCATCCACACCGTGCGCGGCGTCGGTTCCTCGAGCGCCTTGAGCAGGGCGTCGGCGGGGGCGTCGGTGTAGGCGGTGAGGCGGTCGGCGTCCTCGATGATGATGATGCGCCAGCGCCCGACCGACGGTCGCATCGCCGCCTCCTGGACGAGGGCGCGCGCCTCGGCGACCTTGATCGACAGGCCCTCGGTGGCCACGACCTTGACGTCGGCGTGGGTGCCGTCGAGGGCAGTGCGGCACTCGACGCACTCGCCGCAGCCGCCCTTCGGGCACTGCAGGGCTGCAGCGAAAGCCCGTGCGGCCGTGGACCGCCCGGACCCCGGCGGGCCCGTGAAGAGCCACGCGTGCGTCATGGCCGCCTCGTCGCGGACGGCCCGCGAGAGGGTCTCGATGGTCGGCTCCTGGCCGACGAGGTCGCGCCAGACGGTCATGAGCGGCTCGCGAGGAGGTGGTCGACGCGGGCCAGGACGTCCGCGTGCAGCGACTCGACGGGCTCGGACGCGTCGAGGACGAGGTAGCGGCCCGGGTCGGCGGCGGCGAGGTCGAGATAGCCCTGGCGGACCGCTGCGTGGAAGGCGTCGGCCTCCGACTCGAGCCGGTCGTGGACGTCGCCCCGGCGGGCCCGGCCAACCTCGGGCGCGACGTCGAGGACGATCGTGAGGTCGGGCAGGACTCCGCCGACGGCCCAGTGCTGCAGGTCGCGGATCTCGTCGGCACCGAGGTCGCGACCCGCGCCCTGGTACGTGATCGAGCTGTCGACGTAGCGGTCGGTGATGACGACGTCGCCCGCGGCCAGTGCCGGACGGATGAGGGTCTCGACGTGGTGGGCCTTGTCGGCGGCGAAGAGCAGGGCCTCGGCCCGTGCGGCCATGTGGTCGCCGTGCAGCACGAGGTCGCGGATCTGCTGGCCGAGGGGGGTGCCCCCGGGCTGGCGCGTGACGACGACGCGTCGCCCACGGCGCTCGAGGGCCTCGGTGAGCAGCCGCACCTGCGTCGACTTGCCGGCGCCGTCGCCGCCCTCGAAGCAGACGAAGAGTCCGGGTGCCGTGCTGGCTCGCGTGGTGCTGGCGGTGGGCGTCTCCGTCACGGCCCCGAGCCTAGGCGATGGCACCGTCACCGCCCGCCGGCCCCGCGATCCCGGCGACGATGCCGGCGACGCCCCGGTCAGCGTCGGGCGAGGAGCGCCTCGGCGATCTGGACCGCGTTGAGGGCCGCACCCTTGCGCAGGTTGTCGCCGACGACGAAGAGGACCAGGCCCTTGCCCTCGGGCGCGGCCTGGTCGACGCGGACGCGGCCGACGAAGACCTCGTCGCGACCGGCCGCCTCGAGCGGGTTGGGCACGTCGGTGACGACGACGCCGGGCGCGTTCTTGAGCAGGTCGAGGGCCTCCTCGGGCGTGATGTCACGCTCGAACTCGGCGTGGATCGCGAGGCTGTGCCCGGTGAAGACAGGAACCCGGACGCACGTGCCGGACACGCGCAGGTCAGGGGCGTGGAGGATCTTGCGCGACTCGTTGCGCAGCTTCTGCTCCTCGTCGGTCTCGAGCGACCCGTCGTCGACGATCGAGCCGGCGAGCGGCACGACGTTGAAGCCGACCGGCACCGCGTAGACCTGCGCCTCGGGCACCTCGACGGCGCGGCCGTCGAGCGCGAGGTCGGCCGGGTCGCCGGCGTCGTAGGCGCCGCGCAGCTGGCGGTCGAGCTCCTGGACGCCCTTGCCACCGGAGCCGCTCACGGCCTGGTAGCTGCTGACGTGCAGGCGCACGAGGCCCGCGGCGTCGTGGAGCGGCTTGAGGGCCGGCATCGCGGCCATCGTCGTGCAGTTCGGGTTGGCGACGATGCCCTTGGGGATCGTGTCGAGGTCGACCGCGTTGACCTCGGAGACGACGAGCGGCACCTCGGGGTCCTTGCGCCAGGCGCTCGAGTTGTCGACGACGACGGCGCCGGCTGCGGCGACCTTCGGGGCGAGCTCGCGGCTCGCGGCGCCACCGTTGGAGAACAGGGCGATGTCGATGCCGGAGAAGTCGGCGGTGGCCGAGTCCTCGACGGTGACGTCGCGGCCCTTGAACGGCAGCGTCGTGCCGGCCGAGCGCGCGGACGCGAAGAACCGCACGTCGTCGAGCGGGAACTCCCGCTCCTCGAGGAGGGCCCGCATGACCCCGCCGACCTGACCCGTAGCACCGAAGACACCGACTCGCATGTCCCAAGGCTACGGCCCGGGCCGTCGGGGCCCGGGCCGCGTTCACTCCTCGGTCACGCCGGTCGGTCGCTCGACGCGTGCCGGTCGGCGTTGGCGTGGATCGCGTCGTGGACGTACTGCGCGAGCCCGGGCGCGAGGTCCTCGTACGTCTTCGTGAACCGCGGGTCGGCGACGTACATGTCGGCGAGGCCGCGGTGGAAGTCGTGGTCGAGGTCGTAGAAGCGGTCGGCGATGTGCCGGCGGTGCTGCTCGGCGGCGTCCATCGCCGCCTCGCCCGTCGCGGGCTCGCCGGCGGTCATCGCCGCGACGAAGGCCGCGTTGACGGCGTCCATCTCGGTCTTGACCTGCTCCCAGTCGGCCTTGGTGTAGCGCTGGGTCCGGGCCGCCGACTGCTTCCACGCGTCGGTCTCGCCCCAGCGCTCCTGGGCCTCCTGCTGGTACTCGTCCCTGAAGCCGTCGCCGAAGAGCTCCTTCATCTCCTCGGGCGTGGCGGGCTGGTTGCTCATCTCTCTCTCCAGTGCTCGGTCGATGGCCGCGACGATCCCGCTGAGCTCGTCGAGCCGGGTCATGACCGTGTCGCGCTGCCGCCGTAGGTGGGTGGCGGCGTCCTCGCCGCCGTCGAGCAGCGCCGCGATCTCCTCGAGCGGCAGCTCGAGCCGGCGGTACACGACGACCTGCTGCAGGCGCGTCAGGTCTGCGTCGGTGTAGAGCCGGTAGCCGGCTCCCGAGCGCTCGCTCGGGGTGAGCAGGCCGATCTCGTCGTAGTGGTGCAGGGTCCGCACCGTCACGCCGAAGACGTCGGCGACCTGCCCCACCGTCCAGGTGGCCATCTGCGGCACCTGCCTCACGTTCGGGGTCGCATCCGTGGTCATGGGTCGAGCGTGACGCCTCACGTGACGTGAGGGTCAAGCCCATTCAAGAGCACGGCGTCCGGGAGCACGAGAGCTGCGCGCGCCCTACTCTCGGGGACGTGGAGCTCGAGGTCCGTCACCTGCGCGTCGTCGCGGCGGTCGCCCAGCACGGCAGCGTGCCGGTGGCGGCGGCAGCGCTCGGTGTCACCGAGGCGGCGCTCGGCTCGGAGGTGCTGCGCATCGACCGGGCCCTCGGCTGCACGGTGTTCCGCCCCTCCGGCGCCGGCGTGGAGTGCACCGCAATCGGCGAGCGGGTCGTCGCGCGGGCCCGGGCCGTCCTCGACGAGCTCGCCGGGCTGCGCGAGGACATCCGTTCCGACGCCGCCGGCCGGGGCCCGCTGCGCCTCTCCTCGGACTCGATGCGCTTCTTCAGCTCCTTCGTCGGGCAGGCCTACGCCACCGACATGCGTCGCCCGCTCATGCCGGTGCCGCCACTGCCGGGCACGACGACGACCGCGGCCCTCGTCGACGGGCGCATCGACGTCGCCGTCGTCATCGTCCTGACGGCCGCGACGCCGGTCGACCGGCCGATGATCGGCGAGCGCGGCATCGTCGAGCGGGAGCCGCTGCTCGTCGCGCTGTCGGCCAGGCACCCGCTCGCCTCGCGTCGCTGCGTCGACATCACCGACCTCGCCGGCGAGGACTGGATCCTGCCGCCGTCGGAGATCGACCCCGGCAGCGAGGCGACGGCGGCGGTCCTGGCCCGCCTCGGCGTGACGCTCCGGTCGACGTACGGCCCGCACGACCTCGGGCCGCTGTGGCCCTCGGTCGTCGCCGGGCGGGCGGTGTCGTTCGCCGTGCCGACCGCGTCGGCCCCGCCGGGCGGCGTGCTGCGTCCGCTCACCGGGCAGCCGATCACGGCGCGACGTGTACTCCGTTGGCGCCGTGGGGCGCTCGACGAGCCGGACGTCGAACGGTGCGCCCGCGCGGCCGGCTCGGCCTACCGTGAGCAGCTGACCCACACCGCGCAGACCCAGGACTGGTGGCGTACCGCGCTGTCGGAGGAGAAGCCGACCCTCGCCCCCTGAGCGCCCACGGGCGTCGACGCGTCGGGCCCCTAGGGTGAGCGCGTGCACCGTCGCCTCGCGCTCGTCCGCCGACCCTCGCCCCAGCTCGCGGACGGGATCGTGACGCACCTCGAGCGCGCCGCACGCGTCGACGCCGTGCTGGCGCTGCGGCAGTGGCAGGAGTACTGCGACGTGCTTCGCCGACGCGGGTGGCAGCTCGAGGAGGTGGCCCCGGTCGACGCGTGCCCCGACGGCGTCTTCGTCGAGGACCAGGTCGTCGTGCACGGCGCGGTCGCGGTGCTGTGCCGCAGCGGCGCGCCCGAGCGGCGGGGCGAGCGCGCCGGGGTCCGCGAGGCCGTCGAGGCCCACGGCTACCGCGTCGTCGAGGTGACCGCGCCCGGCACCCTCGACGGCGGCGACGTCCTCAAGCACGGCCGCCACGTGTGGGTCGGCACCGGGGGCCGCACCAACGCCGAGGGCGTCCGGCAGCTGGCGGCAGCCTTCTCCCACAACCGCGTCGAGGTCGTGCCGGTGCCGCTCTCGCGCGTCCTTCACCTCAAGTCGGCCGTCACCGCGCTGCCCGACGGCAGCGTCATCGGCTACCCGCCGCTCGTCGACGACCCGTCGGTGTGGGACGCCTTCGTCCCCGTCCCGGAGGAGGCCGGCGCGCACGTCGTGCTCCTCGGGGGCCAGTCGGTGCTGATGTCGGCGGCGGCCCCGCGCACGGCCCACCTGCTCGAGGGGCGGGGCCTCGACGTCACCGTCGTCGACATCTCCGAGTTCGAGAAGCTCGAGGGCTGCGTCACCTGCCTGTCGGTGCGCCTCAGGGGCTGAACGAAGGGCACCCGGCCCAGCCCACCGTTGGCGGGTATCGCGGGTCTAGAGTGCAGCAGCGGGGGCCGGACTCGAGCAGTGGGGTGATCCTTCAGTGGACGCAGACGTCGTCGTCGTGGGTGCTGGGCTCGCAGGTCTGAGGTGCGCACGAAGGCTGACCGAGCTGGGTCGCGACGTCGTCGTCCTCGAGTCGAGCGACGCGGTGGGGGGCCGCATCCGCACCGACGTCGTCGACGGGTTCCGTTGCGACCGCGGCTTCCAGGTACTCAACCCCGCCTACCCGGCGGTGCGCCGGTGGGTCGACGTCGGCGCCCTCGACCTCAAGCCGTTCGGCTCCGGGGTCCTCGTGCGACGCACCGACGGCCTGCAGGTCGTCGCCGACCCGGTCCGCGAGCCGAGGCTGCTGGCCCGCACCATCCGCTCGGGCTACCTGCACCCGCGCGAGCTCGCCGGCGTCACCCGGTGGACCGCCCGCGTCATGGCCGACCCGAAGACCGTCATCCGCCAGCCCGACACGACGCTCGCCGAGTCCTTCGACGAGGCCGGGGTCACCGGGCGCCTGCGCCACGAGGTCATCGACCCGTTCCTCGCGGGCGTCCTCGTCGACAGCCACGGCACGAGCTCGGCGAACTTCACCAAGCTGCTCGTGCGGATGTTCGCCCTCGGCCGCCCGGCCGTGCCGGCGACGGGCATGCAGGCACTGCCCGAGCAGATCGCGGCGCCGCTCGGAGACCGCGTCCGCCTGCACAGCCACGTCGAGGCGATCGACGCGTCGGGCGAGGGCGTCGACGTGCGCGTCGACGGCACCCGGATCAGCGCCCGCGCGGCCGTCGTCGCCACCGACCCGGGTGGCGTCGCCGACCTGACGCCGCTGAGCGAGCCGGCCACACGGGGCCTGGTCACGTGGTGGTTCGAGGCGCCCGAGCCGCCGACCGAGCTGCCGCTCGTCGCCATCGACGGCCGCCGTCACGACCACACCTCCCCCGGGCCGGTGTGGAACACCGCCGTCCTGTCGGCCGCGGCCCCGAGCTACGCCCCGCCGACGCGTCACCTCGTCGAGGCCACCTGCCTGCTCGACCGGCCCGACGGCGACGCCGCGGAGGCCGACGTGCTGCGCCACGTCGGCGAGATCTACGGCTGCGACACGAGCGGCTGGCGCACCGTGACCCGGCACCGGATCGACTCGGCCCTGCCGCTCATGGCTCCCCCGCTCGAGGTGCGCTCACCGGTGCACCTCGGCGACGGCCTGTTCGTGTGCGGCGACCACCGCGACACCGCCTCGATCCAGGGCGCGCTCGTGTCGGGGCAGCGCGCGGCCGAGGCGGTCAACGCCCACCTGCCGTGACGCGTCCGGGCCCTCAGCGGGTCAGCGCGGTCATGGCGTCGATGGCGCCCCGGAGGTAGCGCTCGACGACCTCCCGCTCGTCGTCGGCGAGCGACGCGTCGAGCGCGGCCAGCGACTCGAACATCGGGCGCATCCGCGCGAGCACCTCGGCGCGGCCGCTGTCGGTGATGACGACCTCGGTGCGCCGGCCGTCGCCGGGGTGCGAGCGCCGTTCGGCGTGCCCGTGGGAGACGAGGCGGTCGACGACGCCCGAGGATGCGGCCGAGGTGACGCCGAGCAGCCGGGACAGCTCGACGGGCCCGACCGGACCGCGCATGAGGTGGCGCAGCGAGTGCAGCTCGGAGGTGGACAGGCCGGCCCGGCGGGCGACGATCCCGGGCACCGACTCGGAGACCTCGACGAGCTCCTGGAGGGCGGCGAGAGTCGGCGTCGTGCGCCACTCCGGCACCCCGGGGACCAGGCCGACCTCGGGCAGGTCCGAGCCGACCGGTCCGACAGGACCGGCGGGACCTGCAGGGGCGGCGGGGGTCGCTGACGCGTCGCGTCGCTTCGTGCTAATGTCACTCACCAACTTAGTAATCTTCTGAGTAACCCAGTTACTCATCCTAACCGGAGGTGTGTCGTGCGGGTTCTGACCGACAGGATCACGCGGCGATGGTGGGCCGTCGCCATCGTCATTCTCGCCCTTGCAGGGGCCATGGGCGTCGTCGGCGCGGTCGGCGAGGCGACGCGGACCGCCGCGACCACCGACGCACTGCCCGTCGGCTCCGACAGCGCCGCGGCCGAGCAGCTGCGCGACCGCCTGCCCGAGGTCAAGGGCTCGAGCGCTGTCGTGCTCTTCTCACGCGAGGGCGGGCGCCTCGACGCCGCCGACCTCGCCGCCGTCGAGGCTCGGGCGGCCGCACTGCCCGGCGGCGGACGCATCCCGACGCAGCGCAGCGACGACGGCACGGCCGCGCTCGTCGTCGTGCCCGTGGCCGCCACCGACGCCACCGGCACGGGCAAGGCCGTCGCCGACATCCGGAGCACGGCTCGCGAGGGGCTGCCCGAGGGCCTCACCGCGCAGGTCACCGGACCGGCCGCCGTGGAAGCCGACCTCGCCAAGGTCTTCGACGGCGCCAACACGCGGCTGCTCGTCGCGACGGCGTCGGTCGTCGCCCTGCTGCTCGTGCTGACCTACCGCAGCCCGATCCTCTGGATCGTGCCGCTCGTCGTCGTCGGCGTGGCCGACCGCGTCGCGGCGGTCGTGGCCACGCACGTGCTGTCGGCGTTCGGGCAGGCCTGGGACGAGTCGACGATCGGCATCCTGTCGGTCCTCGTGTTCGGCGCCGGCACCGACTACGCCCTCCTGCTCATCTCCCGCTACCGCGACGAGCTGCGCCACCACGAGGACCGCCGCGAGGCGATGTCGCTCGCCCTGCACCGCACGTCCGAAGCCGTCCTGTCGAGTGCGGTGACCGTCGTCGTGGGTCTCCTCACGCTGCTGCTCTCACTCTTCCCGGCGACGCGCGGGCTCGGGCTCGCCTGTGCCGTGGGCGTGGTCGTCGCGGCCGCCTTCGTACTGCTCGTGCTGCCGGCGACGCTCGTCTGCTTCGGGCGCTGGGTCTTCTGGCCGCGCGTGCCGCACGTCGGCCAGGAGTCGCTCGCCGACGGACACACCCTCTGGCGCCGCATCGGCGACCGCGTCGCCGCTCACCCGGGCCGCGTCATCGCGGTGACGCTCGTCGTTCTCGCCACCATGGCGAGCGGCCTGCTCGCCGTCGACACCGGCCTCAAGCAGTCCGACCAGTTCCTCACCAAGCCCGAGGCCATCGCCGCCGGCGAGCGCCTGGCCCAGTCGTTCCCGGCCGGCAGCGCGGACCCGGCCGTCATCGTCACGACGGGCGACGCCGAGGCCGTCCGTGCGGCCGCCGCCGGCGTCGACGGCGTGGCGAGCGCCCGCGTCACGGCACGCGGCGACGGCGTCGCCGAGGTGGACGCCGTCATCGCGGCCGCCCCGAGCACCCCCGAGGCCACGGGCACCGTCCGCGCCCTGCGCGACGCCGTGGCACCCATCGCGCAGACGCACGTCGGCGGCACCGAGGCCGTGGCGCTCGACCAGGCCGAGGCGTCCTCGCGCGACCGGTTCGTCATCCTGCCGATCGTCCTGGGCCTCGTGCTCGTAGCGCTCGGGCTGCTGCTGCGCTCGGTGGTGGCGCCGCTCGTCCTCGTGTCGACCGTCGTCGCGACCTACCTGGCCAGCGTCGGGGCGTCGTGGTGGATCTTCACCAAGGTCTTCGGCTTCGAGGCCCTCGACGACAGCGCGCCGCTCTACGCGTTCGTCTTCCTCGTGGCGCTCGGGGTCGACTACAACATCTTCCTCGTCACGCGGGCGCAGGAGGAGACGCGCCGGCACGGTCCGCGCCTCGGCATGCTCCGCGGGCTCGCGGCCACCGGCGGGGTCATCACGAGCGCCGGCATCCTGCTCGCCGCTGTCTTCGCGGTGCTGGGCGTGCTGCCGCTGGTCGTGCTGGCCCAGATCGGCGTCATCATCTGCGTCGGCGTGCTGCTCGACACCCTCGTCGTGCGGACGCTGCTCGTGCCGGCCATCGCCATCGTCCTCGGCGACCGGTTCTGGTGGCCGCGGCGCATCCGCAGGGTCGAGGCCGTCGAGGCCCCGGCCTCCGAGCTGCAGCGCGTCTGAGCCGTTTCACCGGTCTTCGACAAACCCTCGACAAACGCTTGACGACTCAGGGTGGCCACGGTCACTCTGAGTCGTCAAACCTTTGACAAACCGTGGACGCTCGGGGAGACACAGGAGTCATCGATGAAGATCGCCACCGCCACCGCTGCCCTGGCCCTCGTCGCCACCGCCGCTCTGACCAGCGCCGGATCGGCATCGGCCTCGGGTCGGCAGGACACCGCCTGCATGCGCGCCGGCATGAACACGCTCAAGTCGCTCGGGGTCTTCCCGCACGTGGCAGCCAAGGGGCTGCCGATCTCGACCGCGCTGGCGGTCGGGGTGACCCCGAGGCCCGGCGCCGACATCAGCGGCGTGCCCGACCCGATCCCGCTGAGCCTCCTGCTCGCCGACCACCGCGCCGGCAGCCACAGCCTGTTCGTCTACCCCTGGTGTTCGTGAGTGCGGCTGAGCCCATGACCACCCCTGACCCGACCGGCTGACCCGGGCGCGGGGGCCGGCGGGTCGCGGCGGAGTTCGGGGCCGCCGCGACCCCACCCGATCCGACCCCCCGCCCCCACCTCGACACCCGCCGGGCGTGCTGCGCTCCCGCCCGGCGGGGTGCGGCGTGGACCACGAGAACGACCTTCCCGGCTCGTGGTCCACGCTCGCGACGCCCCGGGGACGCTCAGCCGACGCGGGCGGCCGCGCCCACCTCGCCCTCCACGTCGGCGCGGCGGGCCTCGTGACGGGGTAGGAACGCGAGCGCCACGACGGCGCCGACGACGAGGACGGCCGCCGCGACGACGTCGGTGACGTGCATGCCGTGCACGTAGGCCTCGCGGGCCGCGGCGAGCACGCCGTCGCCCGTCGCACCCCCGACACGCGCAGCGACGACCGACGCCTCCCCCAGCGTCTGGCTCGCGGCGTCGACGACCGAGGCCGGCAGGCCGGCCGGCAGCAGCTCGACGACGCGTGAGGCGTACGTCGCGCCGAGGACGCTGCCGAGCACCGCCATCCCGAGCGCACCGCCGAGCTCGCCCGCGGTCTCGACGAGCGCCGACACCGACCCGGCCCGCTCGGCCGGGGCCACGCCGATCGCATACTCCGTGACGAGCGTCGCGACCGACACCAGGCCCGCCGCCACGAGCGAGGCTGCCACGAGCGTCACGAGGATCGACGAGTCGACCCCCGCGAGGCGCATTCCCATGAAGCCCCCTGCCGCGGTGAGGAATCCGGCCGCCATGACGACCGGGCGCCCGACGCGTCCGGCCCATGCGGCGGCGGCGGGCGCCGCGGCGCCGACGAAGACCGAGGGCAGCAGGCTCCACAGCGCCGCCGCGAGCGCGCTGTAGCCGAGCACCGACTGGAGGTACAGCGTCACGAGCACGGCGTTGCCCATGACGCCGAACATCCCGATGACCTGCACGGCGACCGAGCCGCCGAAGCCGCGGCGGCGGAAGAGCGTGAGGTCGACCATCGGGAAGGCGATCCGCGACTGGCGCCGCACGAACGCCACCCCCGAGGCCACCCCGACGACGAGGAACCCGGCCAGCGGCATCGACCACCCGTCGGCCGCGACCTCCTTGAGCACGTGGACGAGCGGCAGGATCGCGAGCAGCGAGAGGGCCGAGCCGAGCGCGTCGATGCGCGCCGAGGGCGCCTTGGACTCCGGGAGCAGGAACGGGGCGACGGCGAGCAGCGCGAGCATGACCGGGACGTTGACGAGGAACACCGAGCCCCACCAGAAGTGCGCGAGCAGGACGCCGGAGATGACCGGCCCGATACCGACGCCGCCGGCCATCACGGCCGACCAGACCCCGACGGCCTTGGCGCGCTCGCCGGGGTCGGCGAAGAGGTTGCGGATGAGCGCCAGGGTGCTCGGCATCAGGGTGGCTCCGCCGACGCCCATGAGGGCGCGCGCAGCGATGAGCCACTCGGCGCTCGGGGCCCACGCGGCGAGCAGCGAGGCGAGCCCGAAGGCCATGGCACCGAGGAGGAGCAGGCGTCGCCGGCCGATCCGGTCGGCGACGTTGCCCATCGTCAGGAGCAGCCCGGCCAGCACGAAGCCGTAGACGTCGAACATCCACAGCACCTGGGTCGCCGACGGTGCGAGGGCCTCGGCGATGTGCGGCACCGCGAAGAAGAGGACGGAGACGTCCATCGACACGATGAGCAACGGGAGGCACAGCACGGCGAGGGCGGTCCACTCGCGCCTGCCGGCACGGGGAGCCGAGGACGGTGGGGCGGCGGAGATCGGGTCCGTCATGGCGGGACTTCCTATCTGTGTATGTCGCATAGTGTTTAGGTGCTACACAGAAGGTAGGACGTAACTGCGTATCGCGCAAGCAGTTGGCTAGGATCGGCTCGTGACCGACGAGAACACGGCCCGACGGCAACCGGCCCTGCCGCGCTACCTCCAGCTGCTCTGGGGGCGCGAGCCCGAGGGTCGGCGCGGCCCGCGCCCGGCGCGGACCATCGAGGAGATCGGCGCCGCCGCCGCCGCCATCGCCGACCGCGACGGCCTCGACGCGGTGTCGATGAAGAGCGTCGCGAGCGCGGTCGGGTTCACCACGATGTCGCTCTACCGGTACGTCGACAGCCGCGACGAGCTCGGCGCCGTCATGCTCGACGTCGCCCTCGGCGCGCCCGACCTCCACTTCACTGCGGGCCAGGGCTGGCGCGAGCGCATCACGGCCTGGACCCGGCAACTGTCCGAGCGCCGCATGGCCCACCCGTGGACCGTCGAGGTGCGCCAGGCGGCCCCACCCCTGACCCCGAACGCGATCACCTGGATGGAGCGCGGGCTCGAGGCACTGGAGGGCGCGGACCTCACGTCACAGCAGCGCCTGTCCTCGATGCTCGCGATCGACGGCTGGAACCACAACCACGTGCGCCAGTCGGTGCAGATGGGTCTCGTCGGCATCCCCGACCCCGACGGACCCCAGTCGGACTACCTCGAGCAGATCGGCATGCTCGTCGACCCGGAGCGCTTCCCGCTGCTCATCGCCGCCGGGCCGGGAGCGCTCGATGACGACGAGGAGGACTTCTTCGACGAGGAGTTCGACCACGGTCTGACGCTCCTGCTCGACGGCATCGAGGCACTCATCGCCCGATCACGTTGAGGCTCAGCGCTTTCCGCGGCTCCGTGCCTTCGATCCCCCGCCGTCCTTCGCGGGCACGGTGCTGGCGATGCCGGCTATGAACATGTCGACGCCGAACGCGAACCGCTGTTCGCCGTCGCCGTCCATCAGCTCGCCGAGGTGGGAGGTCATGACCGGGAAGCGGTCGCGCGGCAGGGCGGCGAAGAACTCCCCCACCTGCGCGAAGTAGGCCCTGCCCCGCTCCTCGGACTCCTCCGGCGTGGCCCCGCCGAAGCGCCGCTGCATGAGCCAGCCCTCGTACGCGTCGGCCCCGATGTACAGCGAGATCCGGTCCATCGCCCAGGCCGCGACGTTCATCGGCACCCCGCCGTCGCGCATCGCCGCGAGGAGGTCCTCGGCGCCGCGCAGCGAGGCCTCGGTCGTCGGGATGTCGGCGAAGCTGAGCAGGGCGATGTCGGCGTGCCGGCGGTACACCTCATGGACGCTCGCGGCGAAACGGCGCAGCCCGTCCTGCCAGCCGACCTCCCGGAAGTCGGGGAAGTCGACCTCCTCGATGACCCGCTCGTGGACGCGCACGAGCAGCTCCTCGCGCGACTCGACATAGGCATAGAGCGAGGCGGGTCCGGTGCCGAGCTCGGTGGCGACGCGTCGCATGGTGACACCCTCGGTGCCCTCGGCGTCGACGATGCGCAGGGCGGTGTCGACGATCCTCTCGAGCGAGATCGGGGTGCGGGCGCGGGTGGCCCGCGGACGCGGACGCCAGGGGACGTCGGGGAGGTCGGGGAGGTCGGGGCGCTCGGGCGTTCCCGAGCCCGTCGTGACGCTGCCCGCCATGCTGCTCCCCTCGCTGCCGCGGCCCCGGTCGGACCTTCTGACGAACATCGTACTTGACGCGAACGCTGTTCGTGAGTAGAACACTGTTCGTTACGAACAACGTTCGCCAACCGCGACAGCCGAGGAGACGCCATGAGCACCCCGTCCACCACCTCACCGCCACCCGCGGTCCCCGAACCCACCGTAGAAACCGTCGAAACCGCGGACACCGTCGACGCGTCCTTCACGCCCCACCCCTACCGCTGGGCCGCCCTGTTCGTCGTCCTCGCGGCCGAGGTGATGGACCTGCTCGACGCGCTCGTCACCGTCATCGCCGGGCCGTCGGTCGTGCGCGACCTCGGCGGCAGCGCGACGCTCGTGCAGTGGTTCACCGCGTCCTACACCGTCGCGATGGCGTCCGGCCTGCTGCTCGGCGGCCGGCTCGGTGACCTCTTCGGCCGGCGCCGGATGTTCCTCGTCGGCATGGCCGGCTTCACCCTCGCCTCGATCGCGTGCGCCGCCGCGGTGTCGCCCGAGATGCTCGTCGTGACCCGTGTCGTCCAGGGCTTCTTCGGGGCGGCGATGATCCCCCAGGGCCTCGGCATGATCAAGGAGATGTTCCCGCCGGCCGAGATGGGCAAGGCCTTCGGCGCTTTCGGCCCGATCATGGGCCTTTCGTCGGTCGGTGGGCCGGTGCTCGCGGGGTGGCTCGTCGACGCCGATGTCCTCGGGCTCGGGTGGCGGGCGATCTTCGCCATCAACATCCCGATCGGCGTGGCCGGCTTCCTCGCCGGGCTGCGCTACCTGCCGGGGTCGCGTCCCGACCGGTCGCTGCGCATCGACGTGCCCGGCGCACTGCTCGCCACCACCGGCATGGTCGCGCTCATCGTCCCGCTCATCCAGGGCCGCGAGCAGCACTGGCCTGCATGGTGTTTCGCACTCCTGGCCCTGTCCGTCGCCGCCTTCGCAGCGTTCGCCGTGCTCGAGCGACGCCGCGACCGCGCCGGTCTCGCGACGCTCGTCGTGCCCTCGCTGTTCACGAAGCGCGCCTTCACCTCCGGCCTGCTCACCGGGCTCGCGCTCTTCGGGTCGCTGATGGGCACCTCGCTCGTCCTGACGCTCTTCGTGCAGCTCGGGCTCGGCTTCGACCCGCTCCACGCCGGTCTCGCGGGCCTGCCGCAGGCGCTCGGCATGATGGCCGGGTTCGGCATCGCCCAAGGCCTCAACGAGCGGCTCGGCCGCCGCCTCATGCACCTCGGCGGCATCGTCCTCGCGGGCGGCCTCGTGCTGCTCGGCATCATCGTCGGCTCGTCCGGCGCGTCGGTCACGATCCTCGCGCTGGCCCCGGCGCTCGTGCCCATGGGCATCGGCATGGGGATGGTCATGGCGCCGTTCTTCGACATCGTCCTGGCCGGGGTCTCGCCCGAGGAGTCCGGCTCGGCGTCCGGCACCCTGACGGCGGTCCAGCAGATCGGCGGCGCGCTCGGCATCGCGGTGCTCGGCACGGTGTTTTTCGGCCACATCGAGGGCGGGGCGGCCGCACCGACGATCGACGGGTTCACCTCGGCGGTCCAGACGTGCATGTGGGTGGCCGTCGCGATGGTCGCCGCCGCGTGGCTGCTCACCTTCCTGCTCCCCCGCCAGGCGGAGCACCACGGCGCCCACTGAGGCCCCGCGTCAGGCAGCCGCACCCGGCGCCCGGGCCCGCACGGCCCGGGCCCGCACGGCCCGGGCGCGCGTCTCAGCCCATCCACTCCTCGCGCAGCACGGCCCACTCGTTGTCGTCGAGCCAGGTGCCGTCCTTGCCGAGCGACTTCGCGTGGATCGTGGCCTCCAGCCGCATCCCGATCCGGTGCAGCACGCGGTTGGAGGCGATGTTGTCGGCGTACGCGTCGGCGGTGATGCGGCGCAGGCCGAGGTCGTGGAAGCCGATGCGCAGCAGCTCGGAGGCGGCCTCGGCGGCGAGGCCTCGCCCGTGGACGTCGGGGTGCAGCGCGTAGCCGATCGTGCCCTCCCACGCGTCGGTCGGCGTGCGCGAGATGGAGTGGCACGGCTCGAGCCGCAGCATGACGTCGCCGATGACGCGTCCGGTGCGCTGCTCCTCGACGGCGAGCCCCAGCAGCGGCTCGAGCGCGTCGGGGCGCCCGCGGGCGATCCGCGTCACGACCCGCTCGCGCACCTCCGCGAGGGTGAGCACGTCGTGGCTCAGGTGCACGACGACCTCCGGCAGGCTGCGGAAGGCGTGGATCGGCTCGATGTCCTCGACGCGCAGCGGGCGCAGCAGCAGCCGGTCGGTGCGCCGCGGCCAGACGAGGGTCGCGAGGTCGGGTCGGGGCATCAGCGCCAGCCGTGCTCGGCGACGCCGCCCGGCACGTCCGCGGCCGGGTCGTAGGGCGTGCGGGTGAAGCGGAACGAGGCCAGGTCGAGGTGGGAGGCCGTGCCGTCGGGCCGGCGCACGACACGCAATGGCTCGCCCGTGTAGTAGCCGTCGAGCCCCACCCACGCGTCGGGGCCGTCGGCCTCGACGCGGGCGAACCGCGACCCGCGCGCCTGTCCGGGCTCGCCGAGGACGAGGTGCTCGCCCTCGAGCCGGGCCGTCGCGACCGCCGGCCCCCAGTGCCACGTGCCGCCGAGGTCCACCGCTGCTCGGTGCCCCGACGCGCCGGCGGCGTCGGCGTGCCAGGGCGCCACCGGCTTCGGCTCGCGCTCGGCGAACGCCTCGAGCAGCGTCTGGGCGACCGGCCCCATGCCGGTGGTCGCGTTGGCGGCCACGACGACGCCGTCGCCGGAGTCGAGGCGCACGCGCAGGCCCGCGAGGAAGCCCGGCATCGAGCCGCCGTGTCCGGCGTAGCGCACGCCGTCGAGGTTCCACACCTGCCAGCCGAGGCCGTGCGCCACGGTCCAGGCCTGCCCCGGCAGGTCGTTGACGGTGCGTGGCTCGCACATCTCCGCGAGCGTGTCGCGCGAGAGCACGCCGGCCGTGTCGCCGCCGAGGAAGGCGGCCCAGCGGGCGAGGTCCGTCGTCGTCGACCACAGCTGGCCGGCCGGCCCCATCGCGCCGGCGTCGTGCTCCGGCTCGGGCAGCAGGACGTCGGCGAAGGGGTGGACGGCCAGGCCTTGTGCCGCCTTGCCGGTGGGGCGGGTGGTCGTGCGGTCCATGCCGAGCGGCTCGAGCAGCTGGCGGCGCACGACCTCGGACCACGGGGCCCCGTGGGCGCGCGCCACGAGCTCGCCGAGGGCCGCGTAGCCGACGTTCGTGTAGTGGAAGCGCCGACCCTCCGCGAACCGCTGGCCGACGGGCGAGGCGACCAGCTCGTCCCACGAGCCGCCGGGGGTGCGCTCCCACCACGGGCCGTTCGTCTCGGCCTGCAGGCCGGCGCCGTGCGAGAGCAGCTGGGCGATCGTCACGTGCCCGAACGGCGTGCCCGGCACGTGCTGCTCGAAGCGGTCCTCGAGGCCGAGGCGGCCGGCGTCGCGCAGGCGCAGCACCGCGACCGCGACGAACGTCTTGGTGATCGAGCCCATCCGGTACTGGGTGTCGGCGTCGGCGGGCGCACCGTCGCTGCGCCCGTCGAGGGTGCCCACCGCGTCGGACCACACGAGGTCCCCGCCACGGACGACGCCGGCCGCCACGGAGGGCAGGCGGTGCGTGCGCTGCTCGGTCGCGAGCAGGTGGGTCAGGTGGCGGGCGGTCGCGGCGTCGGGGCGGTACGGGCTCACCCGCCCGAGCCTAGGGGCGGTGGTCGTGCCCCGCCGCCCGGCCCGGGTGGACGCCGGCACGCGACGCGTCCGAGGCGCTCGACGCGTCTGGCGTGGCGCAGGCCACCCCGGCAGGATGGGACGGCGGCCCCACGGCCGCGACGCATCAGATATCTTGATGTCAAGATTTCTTGCCGGTGGACCGTGGCGTCCTGTCGCCGCGGCCGGCCCGTCGGGATCGGACGACTCGTCCGAAACACCCGAACAGCCTGCCGGCACGACCAGAGCACACCGAACGGAGCACCCGCGTTGGACTCGACCATCATCTACACGCACACCGACGAGGCCCCCGCGCTGGCGACGGCCTCGCTGCTGCCCATCGTCTCGGCCTTCGCCAAGCAGGCCGGTGTCGACGTCGAGACGCGCGACATCTCCCTGTCGGGCCGCCTCCTCGCCGCCTTCCCCGACGCCTTGACGCCCGAGCAGGCCGCCACCGGCGTCGGGCACGACGCGCTCGCCGAGCTCGGCGAGCTCGCGCAGACGCCCGAGGCGAACATCATCAAGCTGCCGAACATCTCGGCCTCGATCCCGCAGCTCAAGGCCGCGATCGCCGAGCTGCAGGCGCAGGGCTACGCGCTGCCCGACTATCCGGACAACCCGAGCACCGACGCCGAGAAGGCGGCCCGTGCGGCGTACGACAAGATCAAGGGATCGGCCGTCAACCCCGTTCTGCGCGAGGGCAACTCCGACCGCCGGGCTCCCGCCTCGGTCAAGAGCTACGCACGCAAGCACCCGCACTCGATGGGTGCCTGGAGCGCCGACTCGAAGACGAACGTCGCGACGATGGACGCCGACGACTTCCGCCACAACGAGAAGTCGGTCGTCATCGACGGCGACAGCACGATCCGCATCGAGCACGTCGCGGCCGACGGCACCGTCACGGTCCTCAAGCCCGACTTCCCGGTGCTCGCCGGCGAGGTCGTCGACGCCACCTACCTCGACGTCGCCGCCCTCGAGCGCTTCCTCGCGGCGCAGGTCGCGCGGGCCAAGGAGGAGGGCGTCCTCTTCTCGGTGCACCTCAAGGCCACGATGATGAAGGTCTCGGACCCGATCATCTTCGGCCACGTCATCCGCGCCTTCTTCCCCGCGCTGTTCTCCGGGCACGCCGCCGAGCTCACCGCCGCGGGCGCCTCGCCGAACGACGGCCTCGGCGCGATGCTCAAGGCCGTCGAGTCGCTGCCGGCCGAGCAGCGCGCGGCCGTCGAGGACGCGGTCAAGGCGGGCCTGGCCGACGGCCCGGCGCTCGCCATGGTCGACAGCAACCGCGGCATCACCAACCTGCACGTGCCGAGCGACGTCATCGTCGACGCGTCGATGCCGGCGATGATCCGCACCTCGGGTCACATGTGGAATGCCGCGGGCGACGAGCAGGACACCCTCGCCGTGCTGCCGGACAGCTCGTACGCCCCGATCTACCAGGTCGTTCTCGACGACTGCCGCGCCCACGGCGCCTTCGACCCGGCCACGATGGGCTCGGTGCCCAACGTCGGCCTCATGGCGCAGAAGGCCGAGGAGTACGGCAGCCACGACAAGACGTTCGAGATCGCCGAGGCCGGCACCGTGCGCGTCGTCGACGGTTCGGGCGCCACGCTCCTCGAGCACAGCGTCTCGGCCGGCGACATCTGGCGCGCCTGCCAGACCAAGGACGTGCCGATCCGCGACTGGGTCAAGCTGGCCGTCAACCGGGCCCGCGCCACCGGCACGCCCGCGGTGTTCTGGCTCGACGCCGACCGCGCGCACGACGCCAACCTCATCACCAAGGTCAAGGAGTACCTCGGCGAGCACGACACCGAGGGCCTGACCATCGAGATCCTCGCGCCGGCCGAGGCCATCGCATACTCGCTCGAGCGCATCCGCAAGGGCGAGGACACGATCTCGGTCACCGGCAACGTCCTGCGCGACTACCTCACCGACCTCTTCCCGATCCTCGAGCTCGGCACGTCGGCCAAGATGCTCTCGATCGTCCCGCTCATCAACGGCGGTGGCCTCTTCGAGACCGGCGCCGGCGGTTCGGCCCCGAAGCACGTGCAGCAGCTCGTCCAGGAGGACTACCTGCGCTGGGACAGCCTCGGGGAGTTCCTCGCCCTCGCCGTCAGCCTCGAGCACCTCGCCGAGTCCACCGGCAACGCCCGCGCCAAGCTGCTCGGCGAGACGCTCGACCGGGCCACCGGCCGCCTCCTCGACGAGAACAAGTCACCGGCGCGCAAGGTCGGCCAGATCGACAACCGCGGCAGCCACTTCTACCTGGCCCTCTACTGGGCCCAGGAGCTGGCACAGCAGACCGACGACGCCGAGCTCGCGGCGGCCTTCGCCGACACGGCCAAGGCCCTCGCCGACAACGCCGAGGCCATCGACGCCGAGCTCATCGGCGCCCAGGGCCACGCGGTCGAGATCGGCGGCTACTACCGCCCCGACCCGGCCAAGGTCACAGAGGTCATGCGCCCGTCCGCGACGCTGAACGGCATCGTCGACGCCCTCGCCTGAACCGTCGAAAGGCCACGTTCGGCTGACCCTGAACCGTCGAAAGGCCACGTTCGGCTGACCCTGAACCGTCGAAAGGCCACGTTCCGTCCTCGGAACGTGGCCTTTCGACATGTCCACCGCAGCCGATCGTGGCCTCTCGACGGTTGGGAAGCGACCGATCGTGGCCACTCGACGGTTGGGGAGCGGCCGAAGGTGGCCTCTCGACGGGTGATCAGCCGTCGCGGAGGGCGTCGCTGGCCTCGGCGATGATGGCCTGCATCGCGGCCGAGGCGGCCGCGCCGTCGCCGGACTGGACGGCCTCGGCCACGTCACCGTGCAGCCGCACCGCGACCGGGTTCGGCGTGGCCGGCATCAGGTCGTGGTGCGTGCGACCGGCCAGCACCTCACCGACCACCCCCGCCAGCGCCGCGAGCATCTCGTTGCCCGACGCCGCGAGCAGCGTCGCGTGGAACAGCTGGTCGGCCTGCAGGTAGGCCTCCAGGTCACCGGACTTGGCATGCACCGCCATCGCCACCACGGCGCCGGTCATCGCCCCGCACTGCTCCGGCGTCGCGTGCGCGGCCGCCAGCTCGGCCGCCACCGGCTCGACGCCTCGACGCAGCTCCCCCAGTGACAGCAGCTGCCCCTCCCGGCCCGGACCGTCCAGACGCCACCGGATCACCCGCGGGTCGAACACGTTCCACGACGCGCTCGGCAGCACCCGCACCCCGAGGCGCTTGCGCGCCTCGACCAGGCCCATCGAGTCGAGCACCCGCACCGCCTCGCGCACCACCGAGCGCGACACCCCGTACCGCTCGTCGAGCTGGTCGATGCGCAGGACCGTGCCCGTGGCCAGCTCACCCGACACGACCTGCCGGCCGAGTGCGTCGAGGACGCTCGCGTGGAGCGCGGGGCGGCGTTCGGCGGGCATGGCGTCAGCCTGTCACACGGCACACGCGCTCGACATCTTGCGTCTTTAAATCTGTTTTATTTGCTCCAACGACTTGATAAGACGCTCTTGTTGCTCCACTCTAGGTCGAGCGACTCGACGAAGAGAGCGATCGAGCCGGACGAAGGAGTCACGGAGCATGTCGCACTGGACGACAGCGAACAGCCAGCACCACCCACCACCCCTGGTCGTCGTCATGGGGGTGTCCGGCTCGGGCAAGACGACGGTCGGCGCCGCCCTGGCCCAGCGCCTGCGCGTCCCCTTCGCCGACGCCGACGACTTCCACCCGCAGGCCAACATCGCCAAGATGTCGGCGGGCATCCCGCTCACCGACGACGACCGCGGCCCGTGGCTGGCCACGATCGCCCGGTGGCTCGCCGAGCACGCCGCGACCGGTGGCGTCACCAGCTGCTCGGCCCTGAAGCACGACTACCGCGACGTGCTCGCCGCGGCCGCCCCGCACGTGTACTTCCTGCACCTGCACGGCGCCCCGGAGGTCATCGCGGCTCGCGTCGCAGGCCGCCCCGGGCACTTCATGCCCGCCGCCCTCGTCGAGTCGCAGTTCGCGACGCTCGAGCCCCTCGGCTCCGCCGAGCACGGCGCCGTCCTCGAGGTCGACCAGCCCGTCGACGACCTCGTCACGCAGTCCCTCGACCTCCTGTCCTCCCGCACCATCTCCAGCGAGCCGGAAGCGATCCACTCATGACCACCACCCTGCTGTCCGCGTCGGTCGTCGCCGCCGACGCCGCGCCGGCCATCCCCGCCGGGCGCCTCGTGCCCGCCGCGCTGATCGGCATCGCCGTGCTCGTCCTGCTCATCGTGCGCTTCAGGCTGCACCCGTTCCTCGCCCTGACCCTGGGCTCGCTCACCGTCGGCGCCGTCGCCGGCGTCGCGATGAGCGACGTCATCGACAGCTACACCAAGGGCTTCGGCAGCACCGCGGCCGGCGTCGGCATCCTCATCGCGCTCGGCGCGATGTTCGGCAAGCTGCTCGCCGACTCCGGCGGCGCCGACGAGATCGTCGACACCATCGTCGGGCGCAGCTCGACGAAGGCCCTTCCCTGGGCCATGGCCGGCGTCGGCGCCATCATCGGCCTGCCGATGTTCTTCGAGATCGGCCTCGTGCTGCTCATGCCGGTGATCTTCCTCGTCGCCCGTCGCTCGGGCCTGTCGCTCGTGCGCGTCGGCATCCCGGCCCTGGCCGGCCTGTCCGCGATGCACGGCCTCGTGCCGCCGCACCCCGGTCCGCTCGTGGCGGTCGACGCCCTCAAGGCCGACCTCGGCATCACCCTCGGCCTCGGCATCCTCGTCGCGATCCCGACGGTCGCCGTGGCCGGTCCGTGGTTCGCGCGCCTCGCGTCCCGCTGGGTCGACGTGCCCGCCCCGGACCTCTTCGAGCCCCGCGCCGAGGCCGCCACCCGTCGCCCGTCGTTCGGCATCACGCTGTTCACCGTCCTGACGCCGGTCGTGCTCATGATGGCCAAGGCGCTGGCCGACATCCTCGCCGGCAAGGGCACCCCGGCCCGCGCCGCGCTCGACGTGCTCGGCACGCCGCTCGTCGCCCTGCTCATCGCCGTCATCCTCGCGATGTTCACGCTCGGCCGCGGTGCCGGCATGGGCATCAAGGAGGTCAGCGCCTCGCTCGAGACCTCGCTCGCGCCGATCGCCGGCATCATCCTCATCGTCGCCGCCGGTGGTGGTTTCAAGCAGACGCTCGTCGACACCGGCATCGGCCAGCTCGTCGCCGACTGGATCGCCGGCAGCGGCCTGTCGGTGCTCCTGCTCGCCTGGCTCGTCGCGGTCCTCATCCGCCTCGCCACCGGCTCGGCCACCGTCGCCACCGTCACGGCGTCGGGCATCCTCGCCCCGCTGGCGGCGGGCATGCCGGCCACCCAGGTCTCGCTCATGGTCCTGGCCATCGGCGCCGGCTCGGTGTTCTTCTCCCATGTCAACGATGCCGGCTTCTGGCTCGTCAAGGAGTACTTCGGGATGAAGGTCGGCCAGACGATCAAGACGTGGTCGCTCATGGAGACCGTCCTGTCGGTCACCGGACTCGTCCTCGTCCTGCTCCTCAACCTCGTCGTCTAGCCCTCCCCCAAACCGTCGAGAGGCCACGAGTGGTCGCTCCACGACAGTCGAAAGGCCAGCTCTCGTCACGAGAGCTGGCCTTTCGACGCGCCGGAGGCGACCGAACGTGGCCACTCGACGGGTGGGAGGCGACCGAACGTGGCCTCTCGACGGGTGAAGGAGTCGGGGGTCAGCGGATGCGGACGCCGCTGATGGCGCGCGCGATGACGAGCCGCTGGATCTCGCTCGTGCCCTCGAAGATCGTGTAGATCTTCGCGTCGCGCGACCACCGCTCGACCGGGTGGTCGGACACGTAGCCGGCGCCGCCGAGGATCTGGACGGCCTTGTCGGTGACGGCCACCGCCACCTCGCCGGCCTTGAGCTTGCTCATCGAGCCCTCCGCCGCGTCGAATGGCTGGTTCGTCTTGCCCATCCACGCCGCACGCCACACGAGCAGCCGGGCGGCGTCGATCTCCGTGCGCATGTCGGCGAGGGCGAAGGCGATCGACTGGTTCTCGATGATCGGCCGGCCGAAGGCGACGCGGTCCTTGGCGTAGTCGAGGGCGTGCTCGTAGGCCGCGCGGGCGATGCCGATGGCCTGCGCACCGACCGTCGGGCGGGTCAGTTCGAAGGTGCGCATGGCGGCCTGGCTGCCCGGGCCGCGTCCGCTGCCGGCCCCGGCGCCCTCACGGGCCCGGGCCAGGCGCTCGTCGAGCCGCTCCTTGCCGCCGAGCAGGCACGAGCCGGGCACGCGGACGTCGTCGAGGAAGACGTCGGCCGTGTGCGAGGCGCGCAGGCCGAGCTTGCGCAGCTTGCGGCCGCCCTCGAGCCCCGGGGTGCCCGGCGGCACGACGAAGGCCGCCTGCCCGCGGGAGCCGAGGTCGGGGTCGACGACGGCCGTCACGACATGGACGGCAGCGATGCCGCCGTTGGTGATGTAGGCCTTCTGCCCGTTCAGCACCCACTCGTCCGCGGCCTCGTCGTAGCGGGCCCGCGTGCGCATCCCCGCGACGTCCGAGCCGGCCTGCGGCTCGGTGGTCGCGAAGGCGGCCAGCTTCGGCTCGTCGGCGTCGCCGTAGCACTGCGGCAGCCACTCGACCATCTGGTCGGGCGTGCCGGAGCCGTAGATCGCGGCGACGGCGAGGGTCGTGCCGAAGATCGACATGCCGATGCCGGCGTCACCCCAGAAGAGCTCCTCGTTGGCGAGGTTGATGGCGATGCCGGTGGGGTCGGCCCACGCCTGGGCGAGGAACTCGAACCCGTAGAGCCCGGCGCGCGCCGCCTCCTGGATGACCGGCCACGGCGTCTCCTCGCGCGCGTCCCACTCGGCCGCGGCCGGGCGCACGACGTCGCGAGCGAAGCCGTGCACCCAGTCGCGCAGCTCGCGCTGGTCGTCGTCGAGGGCCAGCGAGAACTCGACCACCCGGGCTCAGCCCTTGGGGATGTCGAAGAAGTTCGCGATGTTGGCGGCGAGGCCGAGGTCGCCCTTGGCCTTGATCTTGCCGGTCATGAACATCATGACGGGGTTGCCGCTCTTGGTGATGACCTTGGTGAAGTCGACGGGCGACATGGCCAGCGTGAGCGTGGCGTCGCCGTCGTGGCCGGGCAGCGCGGTGCACGTGCCGTCGGCGAAGCGGACGGTCCACTCGTCGGCGCCGCCGTCGGGGCGACCCGTGATGCTCCAGTGCGTCGTGGCCGTCGTGGAGCCGGCGCGGTCGGCGCGGAAGAGCTCGGGCATGCGCGAGAAGATCGCGCTCAGGATCGCCTCCCGGTTGTCCGTCACCATGAGCGCCGTGACGTCCTTGTCGGACATCTTCTTGACGATCTGGATGAACTCGGCCGGCTCGACGGCCGCGAGCTGCTCGGGCGTGGCGGTCGCGAAGTCCATGTCGGACATGGTGGCCCCTTTCGGGAGACGGTTCAGGACGCGGTGGAGGTTACCGGCAGTAACCTACCCGACGGCTCCGTCGGCGAGGAACCACCCCGCGACCATCCCGTCCGGACGCCCCGGCTCGATGAAGTGCTCCCACCCGAAGGCCATGGCGAACATCTGCTCCGGCATCTCGAGCATGCCCCGGGCATCGGACTGGCTCGCGTGGGCCTTGAGCGCCGAGCGCTTGACCTCGAGGAAGTCGCTGACGTCGCACGCCCAGTGCAGCTCCTCCTCGAGGCTGCCGAGCGGGTTGCCGTCGTCCATCGGCGCGCTCGGGTCCCACTCGCCGACGTCGTGGCCGGCGGCCGTGGCCGCCTCGAACGAGCGGATCATGGCACTGCGGTTCATCGAGGACTCGAGGTAGCGGGTCGTGCCGGCGAGCTCGGCGGCCCGCCTGGTGACGGCGTGAACCTTGACGTGGTCGGGGTGGCCGTAGCCGCCGTGCCAGTCGTAGCCGACGACGACGTCGGCCTGCTCCTCGCGCAGCACGTCGGCGACACGGCCCGCCGCCTCCTCGGTGTCGACCCGCATGAAGCTCGCCTCGTGGTCGTTCTGCGCCCAGCCGGTCATGCCGGAGTCGGCGTAGCCGAGGAAGACGACGCGGTGCGTGCCGATGACGGCGCCCGCGGCCTCGGCCTCGATGCGCCGGCGGTGCACGACGGTCTCTCCCTCGGCGAGGTCGTCGGGAGCGTCGCCGTGGTCGCCGTTGGTGGCGACGACGAGGACGACGCGGTGCCCCTCGGACACCGCACGGGCCATCGAGCCGGAGGTCTGGGACGCCTCGTCGTCGGGATGGGCGTGGACGAACACGACGGTTGCCATGGGAGCAGCCTCTCACCCGTCGGCGACACCGACGCCACCCCCACGGCCGATCCGCCCGGTCACCCGAGCGGCATCGTGTACACGACGAAACCCTCGTACCTCGCGAGCCGGTCGTAGAGGCGGCGTGCTGTCGTGTTCGTCTCGTGGGTCTGCCAGTAGACGCTGCCGCACCCCTGCGCGCGCGCCCACTCCCCGACCGCAGCGACCAGGGCGCTGGCGACGCCGTTCCCCCGCGCCTCGGGCACGGTGAAGAGGTCCTCGAGGTAGCAGAGGTCGGACTCGCTCGAGCTCGGGTGCACGAGGAAGTGCGTGATCCCGACCAGCTCGTCGTCGAGCCACGCGCCCAGGCCGTGCAGCCTTGCGTCGGAGGCGATCTCGCGCCACGCCCGGTCGTAGGCCGCGTCGTCGAGCGTGCGCTCGTAGAACGCGATGTACGCACGGAACAGCGCCTCCCACCGCGGCCGGTCGGCCGGTTCGGGGCGTCGGATCTCGATCACACCGCGACGCTAGCGCGACCCCCGATCCGCCGTGATCGAAAGAGCCGCCCGTCCCCTGCACAGCGGGACGGGCGGCTCTCGACCGAGATGGGTCAGGCCTTCTTGGTGGCGGCCTTCTTCGTCGTGCTCTTCTTGGCCGTCTTGCGGGTCGTCTTCTTCGCCGTCTTCTTCACCGCGCGCTTGCGGGTCGTCGGGCCCTTGGCGCGCTTCTCGGCGAGCAGCTCGTACCCGCGCTCGGGCGTGATCGAGGCCGGGTCGTCGTCCTTGCGCAGCGTCGCGTTGGTGTCGCCGTCGGTGACGTACGGGCCGAAGCGGCCGTCCTTGACGACCACCGGCTTGCCGCTGACCGGGTCGGCGCCGAGCTCCTTGAGCGGGGCGGCCGCGGCGCGTCCACGCTGCTTGGGCTGGGCGTAGATCGCCAGCGCCTCCTCGAGCGTGATGTCGAAGAGCTGCTGCTCGGTCTGCAGCGAGCGCGAGTCGGTGCCCTTCTTCAGGTACGGGCCGTAGCGGCCGTTCTGGGCGGTGATCTCGACACCCTCGGCGTCGGCGCCGACGACGCGCGGCAGGCTGAGCAGCTTGAGCGCGGCGTCGAGGTCGATGGTCGCGAGGTCCATGTCCTTGAAGAGCGACGCGGTGCGCGGCTTGACCTTGGCGGCCTTGCGGCCCTTGGGCTTCTCACCCGCCGGCGCCTCGTCGTCGTCGATGACCTCGGTGACGTACGGGCCGTAGCGGCCGGCGCGGGCGATGATGTCGCGGCCGGTCTCGGGGTCCTGGCCGAGCACCTTGCCGTCGTCGGCGGCGACCTCGAGCAGCTCGCGGGCCTTCTCGGGCGTCATCTCGTCGGGGGCCACGTCGTCGGTGATCGTCGCGCGTCGCGGCGTCGCCGACGGGTCGGCGCCCTCGGCCACCTCGCCGGTCTCGAGGTCGACCCCGCGGGGCGTCACCTCCTCGACGTACGGGCCGTAACGACCGACGCGCACCACCATGCCGTCGCCGAGGGGGATCGTGCTGATCTCCTTGGCATCGATCTCGCCGAGGTCCTCGACGAGCTGCCTGAGGCCGGCGCCGGAGGTGGGCTCGTTGCCGAAGTAGAACTGCTCGAGCCAGTGCACCCGACCCTCGTCGCCGTTGGCGATGCGGTCGAGGTCCTCCTCCATGGAGGCGGTGAACTCGTAGTCGACGAGCGAGCCGAAGTGCTCCTCGAGCAGGCGCGTCACGGCGAAGGCGAGCCACGTCGGCACGAGGGCCTGGCCCTTGGTGAAGACGTAGCCGCGGTCCTGGATCGTGCCGATCGTCGCGGCGTACGTGGACGGGCGGCCGATGCCGCGCTCCTCCATCGCCTTGACGAGCGTGGCCTCGGTGTAGCGGGCCGGCGGGCTCGTCTCGTGCCCGTCGGCCTCGGCGCTCAGCACCTCGATGGTGACGCCGGTCGACAGCTTGGGCAGGCGGCGCTCCTCGGCGGCGGCGTCGGCGCGCGCCACGGCCTCGTCGTCGCGGCCCTCCTCGTAGGCGGCGAGGAAGCCCTTGAAGGTGATGACGGTGCCGGAGGCCGAGAACTCGACCTGCCGGGCGCCCTCGACCGCGGTGTCGACCGACAGCCGCACCGTGGCGGTCGAGCCCCGGGCGTCGGCCATCTGCGAGGCGACGGTGCGCTTCCAGATCAGCTCGTAGAGCGCGAACTCGTCGCCGCGCAGCTCGCCGGCCACCTGGGCCGGGCTGCGGAAGCGGTCACCGGCGGGGCGGATGGCCTCGTGGGCCTCCTGCGCGTTCTTGACCTTCTTCTCGTACCGCCGCGGCGACTCGGGCACGTACTCGGCGCCGTACATGTCGCGGGCCTGGCTGCGGGCGGCGGTCAGGGCGGCGTCCGACAGCGTCGTGCTGTCGGTACGCATGTAGGTGATGTAGCCGTTCTCGTAGAGGCGCTGGGCGACGCGCATCGCGTTCTTGCTGCTCAGGCGCAGCTTGCGCGACGCCTCCTGCTGCAGCGTCGAGGTGGTGAAGGGGGCCGACGGCCGACGCGTGTAGGGCTTCTCCTGCACGTCGCTGACCCGGGCGTCGGCACCCGTGCACGCCTCGGCGATGCGGCGGGCCAGGCCCTCCTCGAGGTGGACGACGCCCTTGCCGGTCAGCTCGCCGGTGTCGGCGAAGTCGCGGCCGGTGGCCACACGGGCGCCGTCGACGGAGGCGAGGCGCGCGGCGAAGCGCTGCTGCTCGCCACCGGGGGTGAACTCGCCCTCGACGTCCCAGTACGACGCCTTGACGAACGCCATCCGCTCGCGCTCGCGCTCGACGACCATGCGCGTCGCGACCGACTGGACGCGCCCCGCCGAGAGGCCCTGGCGGACCTTGCGCCACAGGACCGGGCTGACCTCGTAGCCGTAGAGGCGGTCGAGGATGCGGCGGGTCTCCTGGGCGTCGACGAGGCGGGTGTCGAGCTCGCGGGTGTCGTTGACGGCGCGCTGGATGGCCTCGCGGGTGATCTCGTGGAACACCATGCGCTTGACGGGAACCCGCGGTTTGAGGGCCTCGAGCAGGTGCCACGCGATGGCCTCGCCCTCGCGGTCCTCATCGGTGGCGAGGTAGAGCTCGCTGGCGTCCTTGAGGAGCCGCTTGAGCTCGGCGACCTTCTTCTTCTTGTCCGGGTCGACGACGTAGTACGGCTCGAAGCCGTTGTCGACGTCGACGGCGAACTTGCCGAACGGGCCCTTCTTCATGTCGGCGGGCAGCTCGGAGGGGTTCGGCAGGTCGCGGATGTGCCCGACCGACGCCTCCACCTCGAAGTCCCCACCCAGGTACCCCGCGATCGTCTTCGCCTTCGCGGGCGACTCGACGATGACGAGCTTGCGGCCCTTGCCTGCAGCCATGACTCACCTACGACTTCCCGTTCTCACGTGCAGCGGATTCGTCGCTGCTCCGACGCGGAACCGCCCCGACCGTAACAGGTGCGCCACCCCGGTCCGCCACACCGCGACGCCCGACGCGACGCGGCGGGCTCGGCTCCGGCGCTCGCCGCCGGCGCCGTCGGGACGCCGTCGGGACCCCGTCAGGACGCCGTCGTCACGCCGTCGGGACGACCACGAGCGTGCGCCACCGGGACGAGTCCGGCTCGCTCTGCGGGTCGGAGAGGTAGCTCTCCCACATCTGCGGGCCGGAGCTCAGCTCGTGCTCGGCCATCCACGCCTGCACGTCCGCGTAGGTGTCCGGGAGGCGGTCGTAGGGCCCGACGTGGACGGCCTCGACCGCCTCGCCGGCCGGCAGCGTGCCGGGCACGACGTCGCCCGAGGCGGGCACGGCGGCCGAGACGGGAAAGCCGGCCTCGACGTCGACGGTCGCCCCGGGCATACCGTGGTAGAGCGCGAACGGCGGTCCGACGGGAGCGGCCCGCTGGGCCCGGACGGCAGCGAGCACCTGACCGTACGCGCGCTCGAAGAACGCGGGCAGGTCCTGCACGGGGACCTGGGCGCGGACGACGGCCGTGTGCTGCGCGGCCGTGTGGATCACGTGGATGTCGCTCATGCCACACCCTCCCGCCGCCGGGCGGGCGGGGAGCAGGGCACAACGTCCCGGGACGCGTCCGGAAGAAAAGGCACCACGATGGCGTTGCCGTGATAGTTTATGTTTCAACTTTCTATAGGAGCTGCCCCATGTCCACCGCACCCGTCCTCTACCTGAGTCACGGCGCCCCGCCGCTCGCCGACGACCGGCGCTGGACGGCGGAGCTCGCCGCATGGTCGGCCGACCTGCCCAAGCCCAAGGACGTCCTCATCGTCTCGGCCCACTGGGAGGACGCCCCGACGACCCTCGGCTCGACGACCGGCGCCCCGCTCACCTACGACTTCTGGGGCTTCCCGCAGAAGTACTACGACGTCACCTACGACGCGCCCGCCGCGCCCGGCCTCGCCGACGAGGTGACGCGCCTGCTCACCTCCCCCGGCCACGAGGTGCACCGCGACGAGGCCCGAGGCCTCGACCACGGCGCGTACGTCCCCCTCAAGGAGATGTTCCCCGACGCCGACGTGCCAGTCCTGCAGATGTCGATGCCGACGCTCGACCCGCGCGGCCTCTTCGAGATCGGCCGACGCCTCGCGCCGCTGCGCGAGCAGGGCACCCTCATCGTCGGCTCGGGCTTCACGACCCACAACCTGCGCTGGTTCAACCCGGCGGCCGGCGCCGACGGCACCCCGCCGCAGGCCAGCGCCGAGTTCGACCACTGGGCCCAGGAGGCCATGGCCGCCCAGGACGTCGACGGGTTGCTCGACTTCCTCGCCAAGGCCCCGGCCGCCCGTGAGGCCCACCCGCGCACCGAGCACTTCGCGCCGCTGTTCGTGACGCTCGGCGCGGCGTACGCGTCGGGCGGCCTCTCCTCGGAGAGCGTCATCGACGGCTTCTGGTTCGGCCTGAGCAAGCGCTCCTGGCAGATCGGCTGACGCCGGCGGAACTCCCCGGGGGCCCGTCTCGTTCGAGAGGCGTGGGGTACCCCACGAAACGCGACCGCGGCTCGGTGTTTCCCCTGGCGCCGGGCCGCGGTCGCCCCCGTCCGCGGGGTCGCGCGGGCCCCGCGGATCCTCCCCCGCGAGGCCCGGTGCGACGGGCGGGGAACCCCCGGAAACGTCTGCCCGTCGCAGGCGCGCGGCACGTAGAGTGGCCGTACGCCCGAGACGGGGCGACGCCTCCGGCTCCAGGCCGGGCGCCGGCCCGTGGGCGAGGGACTTCGGACGCGTCGCCGACGCGTCCGGCACCGAGGGGAAGGGACCCGTTCGACGATGACCGACCAGCCAGCCGCCCAGGCCGCTTCCGCCCAGCAGGCGCAGGCCCAGCAGGTCACGCCCCTGGCACCGCCGCCGAGCGAGGCGTTCGTCCTCACCGCGCCGGCCCCGACCCAGCCCGTCGCCGAGACCACGGCCCCGAGGATGGCCCCGGCCGTGCCCGAGGCGGCCCTGCCCGGCCTCGACTCCAAGGTCGACACCTACCTCGACGGCCTGATGCGCACGACCGTGAAGTCCCCCGAGTGGGAGACCAAGGCCGCCGACGTGCGCAGCATGGGCACCGACGAGATCCGCTTCGCCGCCGAGAGCAGCAACCGGATGCTCCAGATGCCCGTCAAGGCGCTCAACGAGGGCGGCCTGTCGGGCAACTCCAAGGTCGGCACGACGCTCCTCGACCTGCGCCGCACCGTCGAGGACCTCGACCCGGGCCAGGCCCAGGGCGCCAAGAAGTTCCTCGGCATGATCCCGTTCGGCGACCGCGTCACCGACTACTTCCGCAAGTACCAGTCGGCCCAGAGCCACCTCAACGGCATCCTGCACTCGCTCCAGTCCGGCCAGGACGAGCTGACCAAGGACAACGTCGCCCTCAACCTGGAGAAGAAGAACCTCTGGGAGTCGATGGGCCGGCTCAACCAGTACGTCTACGTCGCCGAGCGGCTCGACGCCAGGCTCGCCGCGCAGGTGGCGACCCTCGAGGCCACCGACCCCGAGAAGGCCAAGGCCCTGCGCGAGGACGTCCTGTTCTACGTGCGCCAGAAGCACCAGGACCTGCTGACCCAGCTCGCCGTGTCGATCCAGAACTACCTGGCCATCGACATCATCATCAAGAACAACATCGAGCTCATCAAGGGCGTCGACCGCGCCACCACCACGACGGTGTCGGCGCTGCGCACGGCCGTCATCGTGGCCCAGGCCCTCAACAACCAGCAGCTCGTCCTCGACCAGATCACGGCGCTCAACACGACGACGTCGGGGATCATCGAGCGCACGTCCGAGGCGCTCAAGCAGAACTCCGCGCGCATCCAGGAGCAGGCCGCCAGCTCGACCCTGTCGATCGAGTCGCTCCAGAAGGCCTTCGCCAACATCTACGAGACGATGGACACCATCGACCAGTTCAAGGTCCGCGCGCTCGACAACATGGCCGCGACGATCGGCACCCTCGAGACCGAGGTCGCCAAGTCTCGCAGCTACCTCGAGCGTGTCGCCTCGCACGACGCTCGCCAGTCCACCAACGCGGCCCCCGGCGTCTTCGACCTCAGCGGCCCGACGCGATGAGCAGCAGCCGATGAGCATCGACGCGCGGCCGACCCGCCGGGACGCCTAGGGGACGCCGAGGGAGCGCTGAGGGAGCGCTGAGGAAGACAGGCCGCCACCCGCGCACCGACGCGCGGGTGGGGCAGGGCAGGACGAGCGGGGCCGGGCGCGTAGGACGAGCGGGCCGGCCCCCGACACTGGCCCCCGTCGAAGACGGGGACGATGAAGAGGGGTCTCGCAGTGGGTATCCGGTCGTGGTTCGGGTTGGAGCGGCCCGAGGCGCCCGAACCGGTGCGTCCGGGTCCCCCGACCACCGACCAGCTGCTCGGCGCGCTCGACACCGTCGAGGCTCAGGCGCGGGCCGGACGCGTGCCCGGCGTCGTGCTCTCACGGCTGCTCCGCGTGACGCGTGTCGTGCGCGAGACGCTCCCCCGCCTCGACCAGCTCGGCCTCGGCAGCGCCCAAGGGTTCAGCGTCATGGCCACGGCCACCGACTACCTGCCCGTGGCCATCGGCAACTACCTGCGCCTGCCGCGCGACTGGGCCGACACACGGCCGATCGCCGGCGGCAAGAGCTCGGTCATGCTGCTCGTCGACCAGCTCGACCTGCTCGGCACGACGATGGACAAGGTCGCCGACGCCGTGAACCGGGCCGACGCCGAGGCGATCATCGTGCACGGGCAGTTCCTCGAGGAGAAGTTCGGGCGGGCCTCGACGGGCGGCTCGCTCGGCCTCGGCGCACCCGACCCGGCCCCGGGCAGGGTCTCCCCCGTTGCGTCCCCGCCGCCTTCGGCACCCACGGCCCCGCCCTCGCCCTCGTCGCCCTCGTCTCCCTCTCCCCTGGCCCCGCCGGAGTGACGCATGCCTGATGCACCCCGTGACCCCCGCGACCGCCGCACCGACGGCAACGACTCGCGCCTCGCCGAGGCCCTCGCGCAGCTGACCGACGTCGCCGCCGAGGCCGGCCTCGACCCGGCCGACGCGCGCGACGAGGGGCTGCGCGTCGCCGCCGCCCTCGCCGAGGCGGTGCCCGAGGCCGCGCACGGCTGGGCCGAGGTGGCCCAGCCCGGCCTGACCGACCTCGCGAGCATCAACGCCGCCTTCTTCGACGCCGCCTCGCGTGGGCGCCGGTGGCGGGCTGCCCCGACCGACCTGCTCGAGGCGCTCGTCGCGGCGCGGCACTCCCTCGCCGACGAGTACGCCGAGGCGCTGACCGAGGTGGCCTCGGCCGCCGTCATGCTCGGCACCGCCCCGATCTGGGTCATCGCCAACGCGTCGGCGGCCTCGGGCGTCTACCTCGCGGCCGCACGGGGCGCGTCGGTGCCGGTGCCGCAGGCGCCTGCTGCGTGGCCGGCCGGCATCCCGGGGCTCGGCGCCGCGTCGCCCGACGTGCTGCGTCCGTCGATCCCCGGGCCCCTGGGCGACACGGGCCTCACGGGTCCCGCTGGCGCACCGGGCGACCCGGCCACCCTCGCACCGGCCGGCCAGGCCGTCGCGGGCGCGGCCGCCGCCGAGCCGCAGCAGAAGCAGCCGCCCGCCGAGCCGGAGAAGACGGTCGAGGAGCTGCTCGCCGAGCTCGACGACATGATCGGCCTCGACCGCGTCAAGCGCGAGGTGCACCGCCAGGTCGCGCTGCTCAGCGTCGAGAAGCTGCGCACCGAGGCCGGTCTCAAGGCGCCCCGGATGAGCCGGCACCTCGTCTTCGTCGGCAACCCCGGCACCGGCAAGACCACCGTCGCGCGCCTCATCGGGGGCATCTACCGTGCCCTGGCGCTGCTGCCCGAAGGACAGCTCGTCGAGGTCGACCGCAGCGAGCTCGTCGCCGGCTACGTCGGGCAGACCGCGATCAAGACCGCCGAGGTGTGCGAGAAGGCCGACGGCGGGGTGCTCTTCGTCGACGAGGCCTACTCCCTCACCGGCGACCAGTACGCGCAGGAGGCCGTCAACACCCTCGTCAAGGAGATGGAGGACCGCCGCGAGCGCCTCGTCGTCATCGTCGCGGGCTACCCCGACCCGATGGTCGCCTTCATCTCCCAGAACCCGGGACTCGCGAGCCGGTTCACCACGACGATCGAGTTCGACGACTACTCCGACGACGAGCTGATGCGCATCCTCGACTCCATCGCCGAGGGCAGCGACTACGAGCTGGTGCCCGAGGCCCGCGACACCGTCCGGGCCATCCTGCTGGCGACGGTGCGCTCGTCGGCCTTCGGCAACGGACGCTTCTCGCGCAACCTCTTCGAGGCCGCGGTCGCCCGCCACGCGTGGCGGCTGCGCGACGCGAAGGAGCCGACGCGCGACGAGCTGCGTCTACTCACTGCAGACGACTTCACCGACCAGCCCGACGAGCCCGACCGACCGGACGACCCCGACGCCACCGGTGGCGCCGACGACCACGTCACCCCGGCACCGGACGCGTCGGATCCGGAACCGCTCAGGGCAGACCCTGATGGAACCGACCCGGCCGGCGAGGCAGTCTCGGACCAGGACCCGCAGGACCCGCAGGACCCGCACGAGCACGACGACCACCAGACCCCCCAGAGCCCGGACCCGAGCGAGGACACCGCATGAGCGCCCCGAGGACGAACATCCCCGTCGCCGTGCCGGCCGGCGCGCCCGCGGGCCGAGGCAGCACCCCGGGAACCGCCGGGGGTCCCGCTCGCACCATCGCCGGCAGTCTGCCCGGGGCGCGCGGCGTCGCGGACCGGCTGCTGCACGGCACCCCCGGCCGGATGCGGCTCTACGGTCTCATCGGCGTCATCGCGGCGCTGCTGCTCGGGGCCATCAGCGCCAACGCCCTGCTCGCCTCGCAGGCGGCCGTCGAGCGCGCCGCGAACAACACCGCCCAGGTGGTCCGTGCGCAGTCGATCCACGTCGACCTGCTGCGCGCCGATGCTCTCGCGACCAACGCGTTCCTCGTCGGCGGCGTCGAGTCGGCCGACTCGCGGGCCCGGTACGAGGAGGCGATGGGCGCGGTCGCCAAGTCCCTGTCCGAGGCCGCGGCCGCCCAGCCGGCCGACGGCGTGGCGCTCGGAGCCCTGTCGCAGCAGGTCCAGACGTACGTGGGGCTCGTCGAGCAGGCCCGCGCCAACAACCGCCTCAACCTGCCGATCGGCGCGACGTACCTGACCCAGGCCAGCGACGGCCTGCGCTCCGACGCCATCCCGATCATCGAGGCGGTCGTCTCGGCCAACGAGCAGCGGGCCTCCGCCGAGTTCGACCGCAGCAACTCGAGCCTGCAGCTGCTCGTCGGGCTCGTGTCGCTCATCGCCCTCGTCCTCATCGCCGTCTGGCTCGCCAAGCGCACCCACCGCTACCTCAACCCGTCGCTGTCGGCCGCCATCGTCATCCTCGTCGTCGGCCTGTTCGTCGCCGCCTCGACGATCGGCGGCATCGGCAACGCGACGCGCAACGTCCAGCAGGGCAACTTCAAGACCGCCGTGCAGCTCGCCGGCGTCACGACCGCGGCCAACGACGCCCGCGCCAACGAGAGCCTGACGCTCATCAAGCGCGGCTCCGGGGCGGCGTACGAGAAGAAGTGGAAGACCGACGACACCGCCGTGCGCACCGCGCTCCAGGACGTCACGAACGGCGCGACGCTCCTGTCCGACTGGAACGCCTACCGCGAGGTCCACACCAAGGTCCGGTCACTCGACGACAACGGCCAGTGGGACCAGGCCGTGGCGCTGTCGACGAGCACCGGCGCCGACGGGGCCGCAACGGCCTTCGCCGACTTCGACACCGCCGCGACCAAGCAGCGCGACGCGGCGAGCAAGAGCGCCGGCAACGACCTGGCCGCGCTGGGCGGCTCGGCCCCCTACTACGCCGCCGCCCTCGCCATCGCCGCACTCATCGCCGCGTGGCTCGTCGTGCGCGGCTTCGGCCAGCGGATCGAGGAGTACCGATGAACGCCACAAGGCGCCACGGCACCAGGCGCGGCACCAGGCGCGGCACCAGACGCGGCATCACCCGCGCCCTGACGACGGCCGTCGCCGTCGCGACGCTCGGGGCGCTCGGCGCCTGCTCGAGCGTCACGTACGAGGCGACGCCCGTGCCGGTCAAGACCCCCGCGAAGAGCTCGTCCGCCCCCGCGGTCACGCCGCAGGCGTGCGACAACGCGACCCAGTCCTACAGCCCGCTGCCGAGCCTGCCGAGCCGGGCCGAGATCACCGACGCGAGGATGCGCGACATCCTCACCCGCGGCTTCCTGCGGGTCGGCGTCTCGGCCGACACCTACCTCTTCGGCGCCAACGACCCCGCGAGCGGCAAGCTGCAGGGCTTCGACATCGACATGGCCCGCGCGATGGCCAAGGCGCTCTTCGGCGACCCGAACAAGGTGCAGCTGCGCGTCATCACGGCCGCCGACCGCCTGCCGCTGCTCGAGGCCGGCGAGCTCGACCTCGTGGCCCGCAACATGTCGATGACGTGCGACCGCTGGCAGAAGATCGGCTTCTCGGCCGAGTACTACCGCTCCGGCCAGAAGGTCCTCGTCGGCCGCAACCTGCCGAACGCCGCGACGCTGTCGCTGCAGGACCTCAAGGGCAAGCGGGTCTGCGCCCCCACCGGCACCACCTCGCTGACCAAGCTGCAGCAGGTGCAGGGCCCGGTCGTCGTCACGGCCCCGACGCACACGGCCTGCCTCGTGCTCTTCCAGCAGGGCAAGGCCGACGCCATCACCGGCGACGACACCGTCCTGGCCGGCCTCGCCGCGCAGGACCCGAACACCGTCGTCACCAAGGCCCCGGCCATCACCGTCGAGCCGTACGGCCTCGGCATGAACAAGGCCGACGTCTACCTCGCCCGGTACGTCAACCGCGTCATCGCCGACCTCGAGGCGAGCGGCGAGTGGACCTCGATGTACGACCGCTGGCTGCGGGGCCCGCTCGGCCCGGCCCCCAAGCCCCCGACCCCGGTGTACGGACGCGCATGACGGCCGTCCCCGCGCCCGTGCCCGCCCCGGGCCCCGACCCCGGGGTCGGCGCCGTCGCCCCCACCGCCCCGGGCCGCCTCGGCGTGCCCGTACAGGCGGCCGAGGCCCAGACCTACCTCTTCGCGCTGCGCGACTGGGTCGCCCAGCGGCGTGCCGACCTCGGCGAGGTCGACCGTGCCGTCCTGCGGCTGACGCCCGCCGAGCAGGCGTCGATCACCACCGACCTCACCGTCGCCCTGACGTTCTGGAAGGCCGTCAGCGACCGTCTCGTCCTGCTCGAGACGACCTTCGACGGCGGACGCGTCGGGCCGGCGGAGGCCGAGCGGCTCTCGACGCTCATCCACGGGCGCCTCGACTCGAACACCTCCGAGCAGCTGTCGCTGCCCTCGAGCGGGTCGCTCGCGGTGAGCCTGCCCGAGGCGTGCCGCCTGCTCGACTCCCTGACGCGGACGCTGCAGGCGCGGGCCTCGCTCGCGCCCGGCGCCGCCGAGGCGAGCCAGCGCATCACCGTGGCCCGGGCGGGCCTCGAGCGGGTCCGCGACCAGGTCCCGCTCGTGCCGGCCGGCGCCGAACGAGACGAGGCGGGCGCGAAGCTCGCGCGGCTCGACCGCCGCATGGAGGACGTCGTCGAGCGGGCCCGGCGCGGCGCCGACACTGGTGGGCTCATCGCGCCGCTCGAGATCGACATCGCCGTGCTCGAGCGCGACCTCATCGTCGCCGCCGCCGAGCGGGCCTCGGCCGCCAAGAGCCGGATCCGCACCCAGCAGCAGGTCGAGGAGCTCGACGCCCGCGCCGAGGCCATCCGGGCCCTCGAGCGGGCCTGCCTCGCCGCCATCAGCCCGGCGCCGCACCTGGCCATCCCGAACGTCCGCGCCCTGGGGCCGGTGCCGCAGGGCGCCGCCGAGCTGGCCGCCTTCCGCGACAAGCTCGACCGGGTCGGCCGGGCCCTCGACCTCGCGCACGAGACGTACGCCGCGGGCCTGGCCGAGCGCGACGAGGTCGTCGGCCTCGCCGGTGCCGTCGGCGCCATGGCCGCGTCGGTGCCACTCGACCCCGAGGTCGCCGTCGACGTCGCCGACCTGCGCGCGCGTCTCGACGCCGTGCTCGCGACGACACCGCTGCCGGTGGCCCGCGCCCGGGCCCTCGCCGCGGCCTACCAGGCCTACGTCGACGCCGCGACGCGTCCCCGTCCCACCCCCAGACCGCAGAGGCAGCGTCCATGAAGTGCATGCAGCCCGGGTGCTCCGGGCAGATCGTCGACGGCTACTGCGACGTGTGCGGCATGGCCGCCGGCACGTCGCTGCCGGTCAGCGCCCCCTCCACCTCCTCGGCGTCCGCGTCGGGGCCCGCGTCTGGTGGCATGTCGGCCGGTGCGTCGGGCGGCGTGTCGGGTGGAACCGTCCCCGACGGCACGCCGTGCCGCCAGCCGGGATGCTCCGGCACGATCGACGCCGGCTACTGCGACGTCTGCGGCACCCCTGCCGCGCAGGAGGAGGTCGCCTCGCTCGCACCGGTCGGCGGCAGCGGGCGCACCGGCGGCCCCACCGGCACGGGCAGCTCGGCGACGGCGCCCACCGGGGGCGACGAGACCCCGGCCGGCCCGGAGCTGTCGACGCGGTCGGCGGCCTCGAGCAACCTCGCCTCGACGGCCCTGGGCTCCAAGCGAGCCCGGCAGGGCGGCAGCATCGCGACACGGCGCACGAGCGGCTCGCAGCGCCTGCGCTCGGCCCGCCTCGGAGGCGGCATCACGACGGTGCGCCCGGCGCCGACGATCGACGCGTCCAAGGCGCTGCTCACCGACCCCACCGTCCCCGAGAACAAGCGGTTCTGCCCCAAGTGCGGCGAGCCCGTCGGGCGCAGCCGCGACGGCAAGCCCGGGCGCACCACCGGCTTCTGCGCCAAGTGCCGGCAGCCGTTCTCCTTCGACCCCAAGCTCAAGGCGGGCGACCTCGTCGCCGGCCAGTACGAGGTCGCCGGCTGCCTGGCCCACGGCGGCCTCGGCTGGATCTACCTCGCCCGCGACAAGAACGTCTCCGACCGCTGGGTCGTGCTCAAGGGCCTGCTCAACTCGGCCGACCCCGACGCCCTCGCCGCGGCCATCGCCGAGCAGCGCTTCCTCGCCCAGGTCTCGCACCCGAGCATCGTCGAGATCTACAACTTCGTCACCCACGACGACGCCGGCTACATCGTCATGGAGTACGTCGGCGGCACCTCGCTCAAGTCGATCCTCAAGCAGCGGCTGCAGGCAGCGGGCCGGTACGACCCGCTGCCCGTCGACCAGGCGCTCGCCTACCTGCTCGAGATCCTGCCGGCGTTCCAGTACCTGCACGACCTCGGGCTCGTCTTCTGCGACTTCAAGCCCGACAACATCATCCAGGTCGGCGACGAGGTCAAGCTCATCGACCTCGGCGGCGTGCGTCGGGCCGACGACGAGGACTCCGCGATCTTCGGCACCGTCGGCTACCAGGCGCCCGAGGTGGCCGATCTCGGCGTCTCGGTGGCGAGCGACATCTACACGATCGGGCGCACGCTCGTCGTGCTGACGATGGAGTTCCGCGGCTACCAGACCACCTTCCTCAACACCCTGCCGCCGCAGGACTCGGTGCCGGTCTTCCAGAGGTACGACGCGTTCTACCGGCTCGTCGCCAAGGCCTGTGCGCCCAACCGCGACGACCGGTTCGTGTCGGCCGACGAGATGCGCTCGCAGATGGTCGGTGTGCTGCGCGAGGTCGTCGCCCTCGACCAGGGTGCCGGCGCCGCGTCGACGACCGTCAGCTCGCTGCTCTTCGACGTGCCGACGCCGGGCACCGAGCCCGACGACTGGCGCAACCTGCCGGCGCTGCGCCGCGACCCGCACGACCCACAGACCGGCTGGCTCAGCACCGTCACCGGATCGCCCGCCGAACGGCTCACCGTCCTCGAGCGCGCGGCCGCCCGCACCACCGAGGTGCTGCTCGACATCGCCCGCACCGCGCTCGACGCCGGCAAGCGTGACGTCGCCGAGTCCACGGCCACCGAGCTGCTCGCCGCCGACCCGTGGGAGTGGCGCGCCGTGTGGATCCAGGGCCTGGCCGCCCTCGAGCGCGGCGACTCCCGCGCGGCGCAGGCCGCGTTCAACGCCGTGTACGGCCAGGTGCCGGGTGAGCTCGCGCCCAAGCTCGCGCTCGCCCAGGCGTCCGAGCAGGCCGGCGACGACGCCGTCGCCGAGAACCTCTACACCGCGTGCGCCCGCACCGACTCGACGTACGTGCCGATGGCGGCCTTCGGCCTGGCCCGCATCCGCGCCCAGCGACGCGACGTCGACGGCGCCGTCGGCGCGTACCGGCTCGTGCCGCCGCAGTCGAGCGCCTTCCGCACCGCCCGTGCCGGCCTGGCCGAGCTGCTCGCGCGGGCCAACCGCGGCCTGCCCGACCTCGCCGAGGCGCTGCGCACCCTCGAGGACACCTCGCTGTCGGCGCGGCGCAAGGCCGAGCTGACGACGCTCATCTACCGTGAGGCGCTCGCCAAGGTCGAGAAGACCGGCACCAAGGCCGACCTGCTCCTCGGCGAGCACAAGACCACACCGACGGGGCTGCGGCTCGGGCTCGAGGAGTCGCTGCGCGAGCTGGCGCGTCGCACCCCCGACCTCGCCGAGCGCGTCCCACTCGTCGACGAGGCGAACACGATCCGACCCTGGAGCCTCTGGTGACCGACCTGCCCCCGACCGCGCCGAGTGCGCCCGGCGTCCCCGCCCCTGCCGCCCCCGAGGCGGGACCCTCCGCCGCAGGCGTCGGCGCCTCGGATGGTGCCGCGCCTCCGACCGGCGAGCGGTACTGCCCCGCGTGCGGCACGGCCAACCCCAGCGACGCGACCTTCTGCGAGGCGTGCGGCACCGAGCTGGCCGCGTCGGTCCTCGGCAGCGGGCTGCCGCAGGCCAGCGCGCCCGAGCCCGCGGTCGCGGTCTCGGCCACACCGCAGACCGCCCCGGCCGGCGAGGAGTCGCCGCTCGACGTCGGGTGGACCGGCGCGGTGCCCTCCGCCGCCGTGGGTGGGCCGGCCGCCGAGCCCGACGACACGTGCCCGACCTGCCACCAGGGGCGCATCGTCGACGGCTGGTGCGACCGCTGCGGGTCCCCGCCGCCCAACCCCCGCGACCACTTCGCCGAGGCGCCCGCCACGTGGGTGGCCGGCCTGTGCGACATCGGCCGGCGCCACGCGCGCAACGAGGACGCCATGTCGCTGAGCGCCGACGAGGTCCCCGGATCCCGCGCCGTGATCGTCGTGTGCGACGGCGTCTCGATGGCCACCGACTCGCACATCGCCTCGCTCGCCGCGGCCCAGGCCGCCCGGGCCGTGCTCGACCAGCCGTTCCCGCGCGGGGCCGGCACCCCCGAGGCGTGGGCGGCGACCGCGGCCCGGGCCCTCACGGCCGCGGTGACCCGAGCCAACGAGGCGGTCACGGAGGCCGTCGTCGACGACGTGCCGAACCCGCCGTCGTGCACCTTCGTCGCAGCCGTCGTCGAGGACGGCGTCGTCGTGGCCGGCAACGTCGGCGACAGCCGGGCCTACTGGCTGCCCGACGTCGACGCCGAGCCGGCCCGACAGCTCGGCCAGGACGACTCCTTCGCCCAGGAGCAGATGGCCGCCGGCGTGCCGCGCGCGGAGGCCGAGACCGGCCCGCATGCCCACTCCATCACCCGCTGGCTCGGCCGCGACGCCCCGGACGACCTCACGCCGCACCTGACGACGCTGACGGCCACCCCGGGCTGGTTGCTCGTCTGTTCCGACGGCCTGTGGAACTACTGCTCCGAGGCCGAGGGCCTGCGTGCCCTGCTGCGCGAGAGCCTGGCCCGCGTCGGTGACGCGCCGGCCGACCTCTCGCGTGCCCTCGTCGACTTCGCGAACGAGCAGGGCGGACGCGACAACATCACGGTTGCCCTCGCCAGACTGGCTGGGCAAGGATCGACAGCGAACGACGGCGCGGCGACCGGCGCGCCCGAGGAAGGGGACCCGATCGATGGCTGACTTCACCGCAGAGGTGTTCCAGAACGAGTTCCTGCCCGACGGCGGCACCGATGTGCACGCGATCGTGCGCATCACGTCGACGGGTGCGTCGGCCGGGGCCTCCGCCGGGCTCGCCGACCCGGGATCGGCGGCGGAGGTCATCCTCATCGACACGTCGGGCTCGATGGGCCGGCGCGGCGTCTCGGCGGCCGGCGAGGCCGCCAAGGCCGCCCTCGCCGAGATCGTCGACGGCACGCTGTTCTCCGTCGTCGCCGGCAACGGCACGGCCCAGATCGTCTACCCGTACAGCCACCAGGGCGCGCTCGTGCCGATGTCGGCGCAGACGCGCGCCGAGGCGGGGCGGGCCATCGACGGCCTGCGCGCCAACGGCGGCACGGCCATGGGCACGTGGCTGACCCTCGCCCGGCAGATCTTCGAGACCGTCCCGCACGTGACGAAGCGCCACGCGATCCTGCTCACCGACGGCGTCAACGAGGGTGAGACCCCGGCCTCGCTGCAGGCGGCGGTCCGCGGCTGCCTCGGCGCCTTCCAGTGCGACTGCCGCGGCGTCGGCGACCAGTGGCGCGTCGACGAGGTCCGCGGCATCGCCTCGGCCCTGCTCGGCACCGTCGACCTCATCCCGGCGCCCGAGGAGATGGCCGCCGAGTTCGAGGCCATGATGCGTGCCTCGATGTCGCGCGGCGTCGCCAACGCCGAGCTGCGGGTGTGGGTGCCGCAGGGCGCCGAGCTGCTCTTCGTCAAGCAGGTGTCCCCCACGCTCGAGGACCTCACGCCGCGGCGCCAGGCGATCAACCCGCTGACCAACGCCTACCCCACCGGCGCGTGGAGCGACGAGAGCCGCGACTACCACGTCGCCGTCCGGCTCCCGGCGCGCACGCTCGGTCAGGAGCAGCTCGCCGCGCGCGTGCAGATCTCGCTCGGGTCCGACCCGCTCGCACAGGGCCTCGTCAAGGCCAAGTGGAGCAACGACGACTCGCTGACCACCCGCATCGACCCCGCTGTCGCTGCCTACACCGGTCAGGCCGAGCTCGCGACGGTCATCCAGGAGGGCCTCGCCGCCAAGGCCGCCGGCCAGGACGATGTCGCCACCTCCAAGCTCGGCCGCGCCGTGCAGCTGGCCGGCCTCACCGGCAACGACGAGATGACCTCGCGGCTGCGCAAGGTCGTCGAGATCGACGACGCCGACACCGGCACCGTCCGCCTCAAGAAGGGCGCGAGCAAGATCGACGAGATGTCGCTCGACACCGCCTCGACGAAGACGAGCCGGGTGCGCCGATGAGCGCGGTCTGCCCCAACGGTCACACGTCCGAGGCCGACGACTACTGCGACACGTGCGGGTCGCCGATCGACGCGTCGGCCCAGCCGGCCGCGTCGGCCGCACCTGCCGCTGCTGCCGGTTCGGCCGGCGCCGCTGCGTCGGGTGCGGGTTCGGCTGCGTCGCACGGCGGTTCGACCGCTGCCCCGGCGGCCGGGGGCCGATCCTCGCTCGATCTCGACGCGCCGGGCGCGACCGAGGAGGCGGCGCCGGCGGCGCCCGCCGAGCCGGCCGCCCCCACCGCCCTCGCGTGCCCGAACTGCGGCACCGAGAACGCCGACGGCGCGCTCTTCTGCGAGGCGTGCGGCTACGACTTCACGACCGGCGCGATGCCGCGCGACGCCGGTGGCGGCGACGCGTCGGCCTCCGCGGCCTCGGTCGCCGGCCAGACCGCCGGCGAAGCGACGGGAGCATCTACGGGCGCGACGGGCGCGGGCGGCACCGCAGGCACCGGGGCCGAGCCGTTCGAGTGGCTCGCCGAGGTGTGGGTCGACCCCGACTGGTACCAGACCCAGGAGGCCGAGGACCCCTGCCCGTCACCGGGCCTGCCGGTCATCATGCCCCTGCGGCACAAGAGCGTCCTGCTCGGCCGGGTGTCCACGAGCCGCAACACCCACCCCGAGATCGACCTGTCGTCCGACCCGGGCGTCAGCCGCCGCCACGCGCAGCTGACCACCGACGGCACGCGCTGGTTCGTCGAGGACCTCGGCAGCTCGAACGGCACGTACGTCGGGCCGGCCTCGGGGCCGCTGCCCGACCACGCGATCCCGGTCGGCCCCAAGACCGAGCTCGGCGACGACGACCGCCTGTACGTCGGGGCGTGGACGCGCGTCGTCGTGCGCCGCGCGACGCCCGACGAGGTCGACACCTACGCCTGAGGCACCCTCACCTCGACGCCTCACCTCGACGCCGTCCCCGCTCGTCAGCGGGGGCGGCGTCGTGCGTCGAAGAGCGTGCGGGTCGAGTGCGCGACGAACGGCTCGCCGCGGCGCAGCTGGGCGTCGATGCCGCGCAGCACGTCCTCGTAGCGCTCGACGCTGAAGTCGGGCACCCACCAGACGCACTTGCGCAGCGTCCACACGACTGCGCCGATGTCGTGGAACTCCATGCGGCAGATGGCTGTTCGCAGCTCCACCACGTCGAGACCGGCCGCGTCGGCAGCGGCCGCCTCGGCGTGCGGGTCGCGGCCGCGTCGGGCCTCGAGCTGCGGGCCGAGGAAGGCCTCGACGAGCTCGAACGCCGACGCCGGGCCCACGTGCTGGGCCAGGTAGGTGCCGCCGTCGACGAGGACCCGCGCCACCTCCTCCCAGGCCGGACGGACCGGGTGCCGGCTCGTCAGGAGGTCGACCGACGCGTCCGGCACCGGCAGCGGCTCCCCCGGCGCCGCGTCGAGCACGTCGACGCCGAAGCGCGCCAGCGCGCGTCGGGCCACGGCCGCGTTGGGCGCCCAGCCCTCCGTCGCGGCGAGGCGGGGCGGCAGCGAACCGGCCGCCGCGAGCGCCTCACCGAGCACCTCGCCGCCGCCCGTGTCGAGGTCGAGTGCCGAAGTCGCCGTGGGCAACCGCTCCGTGAGGATCCGGACGTAGCCCCACGGGGGCCGCTCCTCCGTGGCGCGGCCCTCGAGCCAGCCGAAGCCCCAGCCGGTGACGTCGGCGGCTCCGGCCTCGCCGACGAGCTCTTCGTAGGTGCGCACGGTCGCCATCCTCCCCGTCGCGTCAACCGGTTTCGGTGTCCGCGGCCCCGGCAGGCGCCGCCGGCCACCCGGCGTCAACTTGAACGTCACCTGAAGTCCGGCGACATACCCGGCATCCGCGGCCTAAGGTGTCCGATGTGAGCGAACGGGCCTTCCTCCACGGCGCCGTCGACACCCCGCAGGTCATCGTCGTCACCGGTGTCATGGCTGCGGGCAAGTCGACCGTGTCACAGCTGCTCTCGGAGCGGTTCAGCCGCGCCGTGCACCTGCGCGGCGACGAGTTCCGGCGTGTGGTCGTGCGCGGCCGGGTCGACATGTCACCGCACGGCGACCCCGAGGCCGAGCGACAGCTGGCCCTGCGCCACCGCATCACGGCGCGCACCGCGGACACCTATGCCGACGCCGGGTTCACCGTCGTCGTGCAGGACCTCTTCGTCGGCACGAGCCTCATGCCCTTCCTCGAGCAGGTGAGCGCCCGTCCGCTCAGCCTCGTCATGCTGGCGCCGGACGTCGGCACGGTCATGCAGCGCGAGGCCGAGCGCGTCAAGGTCGGCTACGGCGACCTCTGGTCGATCCGCGACTTCGACGCCAAGGTGCGCACCGAGACGCCTCACATCGGGCTCTGGCTCGACAGCTCGCAGCAGACCCCCGAGGAGACCGTCGAGGAGATCGTGTCGCGGCTGCCCGAGGCGAGGATCGCCTGAGATGTCCGGCCTCACCATCGGGCAGGTGGCCGAGCGCACCGGCGTCGCCACCTCCGCCCTGCGCTACTGGGAGGAGCTCGGGCTCGTGTCGTCGGAGCGCACCACCGGCAACCAGCGCCGGTACGAGCGCGCGACGATCCGACGCGTCTCCTTCATCCGGGCCGCACAGCGGGTGGGCCTGTCCCTCGAGGAGATCGCGACCTCCCTGTCGACGCTGCCCGACGGCCGGACGCCGACGGCCAGCGACTGGGCCCGCCTGTCGCGCTCGTGGCGCCCGCGTCTCGACGAGCAGATCCGGCGCATCGAGAAGCTGCGCGACCAGCTCGACTCGTGCATCGGCTGCGGCTGCCTCTCGCTGCGCACGTGCGCCCTCAACAACCCCTCGGACGTGCTCGCCGAGCACGGCCCCGGCCCGGTGCTCCTCGAGCCCTGACGCGTCGGGAGCCCTGACGCGTCGGAGCGCACGCCGCGACGCGTCGACGCCATAGGCGCCGGCCACCCCCGGGCCACGACGGACCAGGGGGCGACCGGCGCCGGGACACGGAGGCGTCAGTCGCGGATGTTGTTGGCGCGACGGGCCAGGTAGCCGGAGTAGCTGCTGAGGTTGGCGACCCGGTGCTCCATGTCGGTCGTCGGGTTCGACTCCTCGTAGAGCCAGAACTGCGTGTGGTCGGCGTTGGCCCACTTCTGGAAGAGCACGACGTGGCTGCCCGGGTCGACGAGGTAGTCGCCCGCCTTGAGGTTGGCCCTGGAGATGCCGAAGCTGTACGTCGACGTGGCGAGCGCGTTGGTGTTCGGCGCGCTGAGGCCCGTGGGGCCGAGCTTGAGGGCCATCGAGACGAAGCCGGAGCAGTCCCGCCGCCAGCTGTAGGTGCCGGCCGGACCGGTCGCCGTGCCGGACTGGCTGTACTGGATGTTGCGGTCCATCCAGTTCTGGGCGCGGTCGATGACGTCGGCGCGCGAGATCGGGTCGTTGGGGGCCGCGCTGGCCGGCGACGCCGGGGCGACCGTCACCGCGGCGGCGGCGATCATCGTCGAGGCGAGGGCCGAGCGCAGCACCGTGCGGCGGGTCATCGGGCGGCGGGCCGGGCGCGGCGAGTCCTCGGTGAGGGCGGTGTCGGGCGTCATGGGCGTTCTCCTTCGGGCTGCCGGGTGCGAGCGGCTCGCGGCCCGGACGGGGGGGTGGCGCCGACGATGCGCCCGCGCCCTAACACGCGGCTAACACGCCGAGCGGCTGCAGCCCGACGACGACGCCCGCGCTGTTAGCGGCTTGTTAGGGCCGTCGGCGAGCGTGGTCGACGCACCCCAAGACGCCCTCGTCGGAGTCCCCCACCCGGGTCCGAGACGTCGGCCACACGAAGGAGACGCAGTGAAGACCCTGACGAAGCTCGGCGGCGCCGCCGCCATCGCCCTCACCGCCGTTGCCCTGACGGCCATGCCCGCCTCGGCCAACTCGTTCAGCGGCAGCCTCCCGGGCGCCACCTACAGCTACAACGACGGCGGCGACTCGTTCTGCGTCACGGCCGGCAACAAGGCCACGATCAGCGTCACCCTGACGGCGATCAGCCCCGCCGGCCCGACGAAGACCGTCAGCGACTCGTGGGAGGACGCCGGCGGCCACTGCGTCAGCCTCGCCACCGCCTACGAGGACACGTACTACAAGGCGTCGATCCACTCGACCACCCCGAGCGGCGCCTACAGCACGACGGAGAAGTTCTACAGCTGACCTGAGGTTCCTCCCCGCAGGTCGCTCCTGCCGCTCCTCCCGGCGGCACCTCCTGGCCGCCGGCCCGCGTCACACCCCACAGGGGTGGGTGTGACGCAGGCCGGCGGCGTCCGCATGCCGTCCGCGCGGCGCGCGACCTGCACCGGGCCGCAGGTGTCCGGTATCAATGGCCTGTGCTGTTTCGTGTGCTCGGCCCCCTCGAGGTCGTCGGTGACGCCGGCGCCGTGGTGCGGCTCGGCGGCTCCCGCGAGCGGCTCGTGCTCTCGATGCTCGTGCTGGGCGCGGACCGGCTCGTGCCCACCGACCGCATCATCGACGCGATGTGGGGCGAGCCGCCCCGCACCGGCCGCCAGCAGCTTCAGAACCTCATCGCGGGGCTGCGCCGGCGTCTCGTGAGCCACGACCCCGGACTGGTCGTCACCCGTCCCCTCGGCTACGAGCTGCGCCTCGGCGAGCACGCTCTCGACGTCACCGACTTCCGCCGCCTCGTCCGCGACGCCGACGGGCTGCAGGCGCGGGGCGACCTCGAGCCGGCCCGCCGCCACCTCGGTTCGGCCCTCGCCCTCTGGCGGGGCGACGTCCTCGCCGACGTCCCCGACGGCGTCGAGTCCGACACCCGGCTCGCGCTGGCCGAGGAGCGACGGGCCGCGCTCGACGCGCTCCTCGACGTGCTGCACCGGCTCGGCCGGCCCGACGACGTGCTCGCACGGGTCGCCGAGCCGCTCGCGGCCGACCCCTGGAACGAGCGCCTGCACGCCCACCGCATCCGAGCACTCGCCTCGGCGGGCCGGCGGTCGGAGGCCATCGAGGCCTTCCTCGCCCTGCGCCGCGAGCTCATCGACGAGCTCGGGGTCACGCCCGGCCAGGTGCTCGTCGAGCTCAACGAGCAGGTGCTCGAGGGCAGCGACGACCTCTCGCGCGCCACGCCCGCGCCGCGGCGGGTGCCGCGTGAGCTGCCCCCGGCGTCGTGGCACCTCTTCGGTCGGGACGAGACCGTCGGGGCCGTCGTCGCGTCGCTCGCATCGCTCCCACCGACCGACGCGACCTCGACGGGCGACGCCGCCGTGCCGGGCTCGCGGCCGGCTCCGGCGCCTCCCGGCGGTCGCGGTTCGGCACCCGTGACCGTCGTCGTCGCCGGCGTCGGAGGGGTCGGCAAGACCGCCGTGGCGGTGAACGCGGGTCACCGACTCGCCGACGACCACCCGGACGGGACATTGTGGATCCCCTTGGGCGAGAAGGCGTTCGCGGCTCCGGCCGATGCTCTTACGCGCGCTCTGCGCTCGCTCGGCGTCGACGCGTCGGACGTGCCCGGCGATGTGGAGGGGCGCACGTCCCTCTACCGCAGCCTCCTGTCGGAGCGCCGCGTGCTCGTCGTCCTCGACGGTGCGACGTCCGAGGCGCAGGTGCGACCGCTGCTCCCGACGAGCCCCGGCAGCTCGGCGATCGTCACCTCCCGGCGCAAGCTGGCCGGTCTCGTCGGTGCGACGCGGCGCACCCTGTCGCCCCTCGACGCGGAGGCCTCGGCCGCCCTGCTCACCGCTCTCGCCGGCGCCGAGCGCGTGGCCGCCGCGCCGACCGAGCTAGGGCGCATCGCCACGCTGTGCGGCCACCTGCCGCTCGCACTGTGCGTCGTCGGGGCCAGGCTCGCCGCCAACGAGCACCTCGACCTCACCGACCTGCGTCGACGCCTCGGCCGCGAGCGCGCCCAGCTCGACGAGCTGGCGGCCGGCGACATCGACGTGCGCACGAGCATCATGACCTCCGTCGAGGCGCTCGGCCCCGGCGCGATGACGCTGTTCGGCCGGCTGTCGCTGGCGCCGGCCGGCTCGTGGCCGGGCTGGGTCGCCCAGGACCTCGCCGGCACCCCGGCCTGGCAGCGCGACCTCGACGAGCTCATCGACCTGCACCTCGTCGAGCCGATCGGCCGGGACGCCGCCGGCCAGCCCCGCTTCCGGGTGCTCGCCCCCATCCGCGAGCTCGCGGCCGAGCTGCACGCTGCCTCCGCCCCACCGGCCCGCGGCACGGGCACTTCAGACGCCGCGCTCCGCTCACGCCTGCTCGCCGGCTGGGAGCGGATGGCCGACGTCGCCGACGCGGCGATGCGCGACGGCGCGTCGGCGCCCGCCCGCCCAACCCCTTCGTCCGAGGCACCCGGTGGGGGCGGCGCGGCCGACCCCGACGCCGAGTCGGACCCGCGCGAGGCTCCGGCCGCCACAGCGCCGCGCGACTGGTTCGAGATCGAGCGCCCGCACCTCGTCGCCGCGGTGACCGGCGTCGCGGTGCGCCCGAACCCGTCGGACGCGCCGGACGCGCCGGACGCCCCGGACGCGTCGGACGCGCCGGACGCGTCGGGCGCCTCGGGTGATGGGGTGCCCGACGCAGCCCACGCGTCGGGCGTACCCGGGTCCGAGCCCGGTGCGCCGCCCGTCGCCGTCGGCGCGCTCGCCGCGCGCCTGGCCCTGCACTCGAGCGGCTTCCTCGCGACGCGGGCCCACGACGACGACCGCGAGCGGGTGCTGCGCCACGCCCTCGCCGTCCTGCCCCCCGAGCCGGACCCCGCCCTGGAGGTCGCGCTGCTGCACGCCCTCTTCGCCGCGCTCGCCCAGCGGAGGGCCCTGGCCGAGCTGCCCGACCTCGCGGCGCGGCAGCTCGCCGCCGCACGTCGGCTGCCCGACGATGCTGCGCCGGCCGGCGAGGCTGGTGCCCTGACCCAGGCGGGATGGGCGGCACAGGCGCTCGACCGGTTCGCCGAGGCTGCGGAGTGGTTCGACCAGGCGGCAGCCCTCGCGGAGGAACGGTCCGACGACCGGCTGCGCGTCACGGCCCGCGCCCAGACCGGCGTCGTGCTGCGCAACGCGGGCCGGGCCGAGGAGGCCGACCCGATGCTCGCCGACATGGTCGAGCACGTCCGGGTCCACGGCTCGCCACGGAGCACCTGCATCTGGCTGGTCACCCGCGCCGAGGGCCTCATCGACCTCGGGCGTCACGACGAGGCCGACGCCCTGCTCGCGGAGGCCCGCGACATCGCGGAAGGCCTCGGCGACGAGCTCGGGGTGGCGCACTGCGCCCTGGCGCAGGCTGCCGCATTCGCCCGACGCGGCGACGCACGAGCCGCCGAGGACGCCCTCGCGCCGGCAGCCGAGGTGCTCGACGCGCACGCACCGGACGGCGTCGACCCCGAGGTGCTGCGCGTCCGCGCGGACGCCCTCACCGTCGCCGGTGACACGCCCGGCGCCCGGGCCGCGCTCCTCGACGGGGTGTCGCGGTGGCGGGCGCGCGGCGCCCGCATCGAGCTGGCGCGCGACCTGGCCCGTCTCGACGCGCTCGACCAGCTCGACGCGCTCGACCAGCTCGGCCCCGCCGCGCCGACCACCGAACACCCTGCTCCCCACGCCCCCGGGAAGAGGTCCGGGGAGGTCGCGGCCATCCTCACCGACCTCGGGCTCGACCGGCGCGCCCTCCGCCTCGGCCCGGGGTAGGCGAAGGCTCCCGATCCGGCTCTGCCTGAACGGAATTCGCTGTATCGGCAAACTCAGAAAACCAGAGGTCCGATACCCTTCCGCAACGCCCGGGACGGGAGTACCTTCTGCCTCGGCTGCCAGTCATCAGGGGTTGTGCAGCCGAACGTCGAAGGGGATCGAACCACCATGAAGCTGATCATCCGCGTCCTGGCCGTCACCGCCGTCGCCTCCGGGCTGCTCCTGTCGGGCACCGGCGCGCAGGCCCGCTCCATCCCGCCGAGCTGGTGTGTCCTCGGACCCCAGTCCGTCGACGGCACCTGCACGTACTGACGCCTGCTGACGTCTGGGGACGGCGTCTCTGACGCCGCAGACGGGTGTGCCCCGGAGGACGCGTCCTCCGGGGCACACCCGTCTCGCACGTGGACCGACCTCAGCCCTTGTGCCAGTAGTAGGCGACGCCGCCGTGCGACTGCGCGTGCGTCGTCGGGTTGTACGTGTGCTCGCCGACCTTGTTCGGGGCCACGAAGTTCGAGTCGATGACGCGGATGTCCGCTCCGGCCGGGTCGCCGGTGACGATGGCCGTGTGGATGCCGGTCGTGTGCGAGCCGGAGTCGGTCTCCTGGATGATGTCGCCCGGCACGACGTCGGCCTTGTTGACGCGGTGGTAGCCGGCGTTGATGTAGGCCTGGTAGTAGCCGGTGCCGAGGGTGTTCGGGTAGACCTCGGCGTAGATCTTCTGGACGAAGACCTTGCACTGGCCCTGGTAGGTGCCCAGGTAGTTGCGGGCGTGGTTGACCATCGCGCTGGCCGCGTCGGCCGAGGAGACCCCCGGGCCGATCGGGACGACGCCGGCGGTCGCGGCCGCGACGGCGAGGGAGGTGACGAGGGTGCGGAAGGCGTTCTTCCGGACGCGGACGTTCATGGTGGGGCTCCTAGGGTGACGTCGTGGTGCGGCCGGCGCCGCCGGCCTCGCCCCGTGAGGGCGTGCTCCTAGGTTCACGAGGGCCCCTAACCGCCCGCTAACAACGACCGTCCGCGCCCCCTACCCGTCGAGTGAGCAGCCCGTCCCACGGGCCCCACGCCGGGAGGCCCCGGCGTCCGTGTGGGACGCCGGGAGGCCCCGGCGTCCGTGTGGGACGCCGGGGCCTCCGGTCTCTGCTCAGGCGGTCGGTCCGGCCTGCCGTCAGTCGTGGCTCGGGTCGGCCGGGACGGCGTCGTCGGGGGCCGGGACCCCAGGGCCGCCGCCGGGACCGGGGACTGCCGCACCGACGCCGGCCAGCTCGGGCGGTCCACCCGCGGGGGCGCCCTCCTCGGCGTCGAGGTCGGCTGCCGCACCGGAGAACTGCGCCTGGTAGAGCCGCGCGTACGCGCCGTCGCGGGCGAGCAGCTCGGCGTGCGAACCCTGCTCGACGATCCGGCCGTCCTCCATGACGAGGATGAGGTCGGCGTCGCGGATCGTCGAGAGGCGGTGCGCGATGACGAAGCTGGTGCGGTCCGAGCGCAGCGCCGCCATGGCCTGCTGCACGAGCAGCTCGGTGCGGGTGTCCACCGAGCTCGTCGCCTCGTCGAGGATGAGCAGCGCCGGGTCGGACAGGAACGCCCGCGCGATCGTCACGAGCTGCTTCTCGCCGGCGGAGATGTTGCTCGCCTCGTCGTCGAGGACGGTGTCGTAGCCGTCGGGCAGCGAGTGCACGAACCGGTCGACGTACGTGGCGCGCGCCGCTTCGAGCACCTCCTCCTGGCTCGCCCCGGGCCGGCCGTAGGCGATGTTGTCGCGGATGGTGCCGCCGAAGAGCCATGTGTCCTGCAGCACCATGCCGATGCGCGAGCGCAGGCCGTGACGCGTCAGGTCGCGGATGTCGACGCCGTCGAGGGTGATGCGTCCGCCGTCGAGCTCGTAGAACCGCATGATGAGGTTGACGAGCGTCGTCTTGCCGGCACCGGTCGGGCCGACGATGGCGACGGTCTGGCCGGGGCTCACCGACAGGTCGAGGTTCTCGATGAGCGGCTGGTCGGGGACGTAGCTGAACGAGACGTCCTCGAAGGCCACCGCGCCGTGCGGGTCCTCGATCGTCACCGGGCTGCCGGCGTCGGGCTCCTGCTCCTCGGCGTCGATCACCTCGAAGACGCGCTCGGCCGAGGCGACGCCCGACTGGAGCACGTTGGCCATCGAGGCCACCTGCGTCAGGGGCTGGGTGAACTGGCGCGAGTACTGGATGAACGCCTGGACGTCGCCCAGGCTCATCGAGCCGCTCGCCACGCGCAGGCCGCCGACGACGGCGACGAGCACGTAGTTGAGGTTCCCGATGAACATCATCGTCGGCATGATGATGCCGCTGATGAACTGCGCGCCGAAAGATGCCTGGAACAGCTCGTCGTTCTTGGTCCGGAACGAGGCCTGAGCTTCCTTCTGGCGGCCGAAGACCTTGACGACGCCGTGGCCGGTGAAGGTCTCCTCGATGATGCCGTTGAGCTCGCCGGTGTTGCGCCACTGCTGGATGAACAGCTTCTGCGAGCGCTTGCCGATGGCCGCCGTGACCATGACCGAGATCGGGATCGTGACGAGCGCGATAAGGGCGAGCAGCCACGAGATCCAGAACATCATCGCGAGCACCGCGACGACGGTGAGCAGCGAGGTGAGCAGCTGCGAGAGCGTCTGCTGCAGCGACATCGCGATGTTGTCGATGTCGTTGGTGACGCGCGAGAGCACCTCGCCGCGCGGCTGCCGGTCGAAGTAGGGCAGCGGCAGGCGGTTGAGCTTGGCCTCGACGTCCTGGCGCAGCCGGAACATCGTGCGCTGCAGCAGCCCCTGCAGGATCCAGCCCTGGACCCACATGAGGAACGAGGCGATCGCGAAGAGGGCCACGACGAGCAGCAGGACGCTCTTGAGCGCCTCGAAGTCGATGCCGACGCCGGGCGTGAAGTCGACGTTGGACAGCAGCTCGGCCTGGGTCGTGTTGCCCGACGCCCGGACCGCTGCGACCGCCTGGTCCTTCGTGGTGCCCGGCGGGAACTTCTCCCCGACGAACGCGCCGATCGACCCGGCGAAGATGATGTCGGTGGCCCGACCGAGGATCTTGGGCCCGATCGAGCTGAGCGTCACGCTGACGACGGCGAGCGCCACGACGACGACGAGCTTGGCGCGCTCGGGCCGCAGCAGGCCGAGCAGGCGCTTGGCCGACGGCCCGAAGTCGAGCGACTTCTCGGCCGGCTGGCCCATCTGCATGTGCGGCGGTCCGCCGCGACGGGCCGGTCCTCGACGCGCCTCGGCGGCCTTCTCCTCCGCGCTCTTGACTCCCTCGGCCATCAGGCCGCCTCCTCCGCGCTGCGCTGGGACTCGACGATCTCCTGGTAGGTCTCACAGGAGTCGAGGAGCTGGTCATGGGTGCCCGTGCCGACGACGCGGCCGTCCTCGAGCACGACGATGTGGTCGGCGTCGACGATCGTCGACACGCGCTGGGCCACGATGATGACGGCGCTGTCGCGGGTCACCGGCCGGAGCGCCTGCCGCAGCCGCGCGTCGGTCGACAGGTCGAGGGCCGAGAACGAGTCGTCGAACAGGTACACGTCGGGCCGCTTGACGACGGCCCGCGCGATGGCGAGGCGCTGGCGCTGACCGCCCGAGACGTTGGTGCCGCCCTGGGCGATCGGCGCGTCGAGCCCGCCCTCCATGCGCTCGACGAAGTCGGCGGCCTGCGCGATCCGCAGCGCGTCCCACAGCTCCTCGTCGGTGGCGTCGGGGTTGCCGTAGCGCAGGTTCGAGGCGACGGTGCCGCTGAAGAGGTAGGGCTTCTGCGGCACCAGCCCGATGCGCGACCACAGCTCCTCGAGCGACAGGTCGCGCACGTCGACGCCGCCGACCTTGACCCGGCCGGACGAGACGTCGAACAGGCGCGGGATGAGACCGATGAGGGTCGTCTTGCCGGCGCCGGTCGAGCCGATGATGGCCGTGGTGCGGCCGGGCTCGGCGACGAGGCTGACGTCGTGCAGCACGGCGTTCTCGGCGCCCGGGTAGTGGAAGTCGACGTCGACGAGCTCGACGCCGGCCCGTGCGGCCTTGATCGGCAGCGGCTGGACCGACTCGCCGACCGAGGAGCTCGTGCCGAGGACCTCCTGGATGCGGCCGGCCGAGACCGCCGCACGCGGGATCATCGTGGCCATGAAGGTCGCCATCATGACGCCCATGAGGATCTGGATCAGGTAGGACAGGAACGCCGTCAGCGCGCCGATCTGCATGTCGCCCGTGGCGATGCGGTGCGCACCGAACCAGAGCACCGCGACCGACGAGATGTTGAAGATGAACATGACGATCGGGAAGACGAGCGCCATGAGTCGCCCGACGCGCAGGCCGGCCTCGGTCAGCGTGCCGTTGGCCTCGGCGAAGCGCTCCTCCTCATGGCCCTCGCGGACGAACGCGCGCACGACGCGGATGCCGGTGATCTGCTCTCGCAGAACGCGGTTCACGCCGTCGAGGGACTTCTGCATCCGCCCGAACCACGGCACCATCCGCCAGATGACGAGACCGACGCAGGCACCGAGCAGCGGCACCGCAACGGCGACGAGCCACGACAACCCGACGTCCTCGCGCAGCGCCATGATGACGCCGCCGACCATCATGATCGGCGTCGTGACGAGGAGGGCGAACGACATGAACGTCACCATCTGCACCTGGGTGACGTCGTTGGTGTTGCGGGAGATCAGCGTCGGAGCGCCGAACTTCGCGACCTCCTGGGCCGAGTAGTCGACGACGGTGCCGAAGATGGTGGCGCGCAGGTCGCGACCCATGCCCATGGCGACCTTCGCTGCGAGGTAGGTGGCGCCGACGGCCGCGGCGATCTGCACGACGCTGACACCGAGCATCAGCGCGCCGTGGCGCAAGATGAAGCCGGTGTCACCGACCGCAACGCCCTCGTCGATGATCTCGCCGTTGAGGCTGGGCAGGTAGAGGGAGGCGAGGGTGCTGACGAGCTGGAGCAGCACGATGAGCGTGATCTCGCCCCCGTAGGGCCGCAGATGGCTGCGGAGCAGTCGCATCAACATGCGTGTGCCTTTCGGTGGGTGCGGTCGGTGGAGAGGTTCGTGGGGTGCTGGCGTCGGCGCGGGTTCGGGCGCGCGTTCGGGTAGGCCCGCGCCTGAGGGTGTCGGCCGGTCGTGGACGCTACGACCTCACGCCGGGTGAGGGTCAACGGCTTTTCCATGCCGGCGCGCCCCCTTCCCGTCGTCGCGGTCGCCCTCGAGGTCGTCGTCGGCGAGGGCGTCGGGGTCGCCCCCGAGCTGCTCGTACAGCTCGACGATCGCCAGACCGCTGCCCGACGCGGCGGGGCGCACGACGAGGCCGTAGAGGACCGTGTCGACGATCTCCTCGGGCGACAGGGTCAGGCCGTCGGCGATGCCGGGGTGGCTGCCGGAGAAGCAGAGCAGGCGGATGCGGTGCACGACGTCGCGGGCCGGCACGACGAAGGTGTCGGCCTCGCCGAGGACGAGCTCGTGCACGGTGTCGAGGAGCGGCTGGTGGGGCTCGCAGTCCTCGGCGCCCTCGTCGGACGCGCCCCGCAGGTGGTGGCCGGCGGCGTAGCAGGCCAGGTGCGGGCCGCGGTTCGGCGGCTCGGTCAGGCCGAGCGCGCCCATGAGGCCGAAGACCTCGGTGAACCGGCGCTGCATGATCGTCGTGAACGCGACGAGGCGGTCGCGAACGGGCAGGTCGGTGCCGATGGCGGCGATGGAGCGGCGCACCGGCGCGGGGCAGAACGCCGTCTGCACCGCCTCGTCGAGCAGCGCGTCCTTGGTGGCGAAGACCCGGAAGATCGTGCCCTCGGCGACGCCGGCCTCACGAGCGATCTCGCTCGTCGTCGGCGTGCGACCCTCCCGGTGCGCGAGGTCGATGAAGACCTCGATGAGGGCCTCCCGGCGGTCGTCCGGGTGCATGGGCGCGGCGCGCCCCGTTCGCTGTCGCACCGGACCATCATGAATGAGTGAGCACTCACTCACAAGTCATTTCCGCCCAGAGCGTGCCGTGTCCTCCCCGACTGCGCCCCTCGCCCGTCGGGCCGGCCGACGCGGGGACTGCGCCGTGGCGGACTTCGCGCGGCACATCTGGGCCTGAGCGCACCGGAACTGCGCCGTGGCGGACTTCGCGCGTCACATCCGGGCCGCAGCGCGCCGGAACTGCGCCGTGGCGGACTTCGCGCGGCGCATCCGGGCCGCAGCGCACCGGAACTGCGCCATGGCGGACGTCGCGCGGCGCATCCGGGCCGCAGCGCACCGGTACTGCGCCCTGGCGGACGTCGCGCGGCGCATCCGGGCCGCAGCGCACCGGTACTGCGCCCTGGCGGACGTCGCGCGGCGCATCCGGGCCGCAGCGCACCGGTACTGCGCCCTGGCGGACGTCGCGCGGCGCATCCGGGCCGCAGCGCACCGGAACTGCGCCATGGCGGACTTGTCGCGGAGGCGCGGGGTCGGGCAGAGGAGGCGCGGGCGGCGAGGGTCAGACGGGTCAGACGAGCAAGCCGTCGGCGACGAGGTCGCGGATGGCGGGGACGACCTCGGCGCGGACGGCGGCGGGGTCGGCGTCGAGGAGCGAGGCGATCGCCTCGAGGGCGACGCGGGCCGTGAGCTCGCCGTCGGCGACGCCGAGGTAGGCGGCCAGGAGCGTGCCGGCGCGTACGACGCGTCGCAGGCCGCCGCCCTGGCGCACGAGGATGACGGCCGGGTCGGACGCGCCCGGCCGGCCGTGGCGCTCCTCGGTGACGTCCGGCGCGCACGACCACGCGACGTCGAGCACGTCGTCGTCGGAGTGCTCGGCCAGCCACGTGCGCGCCTGCAGCCCGGCATCGACGGGCGGCCCCATCGGCGCCGCCACCGGACCGGCGGCCTCGTCGAGCGAGCGCCATGTCGGCCGGTCGGTGGCGGGACGCTGGAGGGTCACGACGCCGAAGCCGACGGCCTCGACGCGTCGGGCCGCGAAGTCGCGCAGCCACGCGGCGTACATGCGCGAGTGCGCCTCGCTACCGGGCACCGCTCCCCCGTCGCGCGACCACAGCTCGGCGTACTCGGCCGGGTCCTGCGACTCACGCTGCACGACCCAGGCGTCGAGCGCGACGCCGCTGCGGGCCTGCTCGTCGAGCCACTCACCCCAGACGTCGCGCCACGTGCGCCCCTCGGGCACCTCCCAGTTGCCGAGGAACTGGGCGACGCCGCCGGGCTCGAGCACCCGGCCGACCTCGCGCACGAGCGTCCGCACGACGGCGTCGCCGGCGCGTCCGCCGTCGCGGTACTCGTAGAGCGGCACATCATCGGTGCGCGGCGTGATGACGAAGGGCGGGTTGCTCACGACGAGCGAGAACGACTGTCCCGCAACGGGGTCGAGCAGGTCGCCGGCGACGGTGTCGAGGTGCGCCTCGGCCAGCGCGGCGTTGAACCGGGCATAGGCCAGCGCTCGCTCGGAGATGTCGGTGGCCGTGATCGAGGCGGCGTGTGCCGTGAGGTGCAGCGACTGGACGCCGCAGCCGGTGCCGAGGTCGAGGGCGCGGTCGACCGGGCGGCGGACGGTCCACGACGCGAGGGTGGTCGAGGCGCCGCCGATGCCGAGCACGTGGTCGGGGCGCAGCGGCCCGCCGGTGGCGAGCTCGGACAGGTCGGAGGCGACCCACCAGTCGTGGGCGTCGTCGCCGTACGGGCGCAGGTCGCACGTGGCGTGCGCGACGCCGGCTGCCGCGTCGACCCGGACGAGCCCGAGCGCGGCGGCGCCGTCGACGCCGAGGGAGGGCAGCGCGTCGGCCAGGCGGTGGGTGCCGACCGGACGCCCGAGGGTGAAGAGGCGCACGAGCGTGCCGCACGCGTCGGGCGTGACGCGTGGGGCGGAGTGCTCACTCGATGCGGAGGTGGGGGTGGCCGCTGGGCCGGGACGGGCGGCGTCGGCGGTGGCGAGGAGGGCGGGTAGCGGCTGCTCGCGGTGCAGGGCGGCGGAGGCGACCGGGCCGAGCCGCTCGGCGACGCCGTCGACGGTGAAGCCCGCGGCGGCGAGGTCGGCGCGCAGCAGCGGCAGGAGCGTCGCGTCGACGACCGGCACGTCGGCAGGCACAACGGGCTCCTCCGCGGGCACGTCAGGGGCCGCGTCGGCGGGCACGCCGGACGCCGAGGACTGCGGTGGGACGGTCAGGACGGCTCGCTCGGAGGCGTGCCGTCCTCCGCCGCGAGCGCGGTCTCGAGGTCGGGGTGGATGTCGAAGACCTTGTCGAGTCCGGTGATCGAGAACACCTTGAGAACGCGGTCGTCCTTGCCGACGAGGCGCAACGACCCGCCGCGGGTCCGCGCCAGCTTCAGCCGGCCGACGAGAACGCCGAGCCCCGTGGAGTCGAGGAACGTGACATCGGACAGGTCGACGACGAGCCGAGTCCGGCCGCCGTGGATCTGCTCGTCGAGCTTCTCGCGCACGAGCGGCGCGGTGTACACGTCGATCTCGCCGCCTAGGTGCACCACGGTCTGGTCACCGTGGTCGGCGCGGGTGATCGAGAGATCCACCGGTGCCCCTTCCCTTGCCCACACTTGGTCGAACAGGGTCAGCCACGTTGCCCCTGCGTGACCGACCGCGGAGTAACATGCCCCGCTCGTCGGTTACCGTACCCCCACCTCCTACCGTTGCTCTACATGAACCGGGACCTGTCGCCCATCTCGACCGCTCCGGCCACCGCCGGACAGCGGGTGGGCGCCGGTGCCCGGACGCCGGAGCGCGGGCAGGAGGGCGGGCAGGGGCGCGGGCAGGGGCGCGGGCAGGGGCCCGATCCCGAGACGCTGCTGGCCCGCCTCGTCGGGGACCACCCGGAGCGGCTCGTGCACGTTCACGAGGTACCGGCCCGCACGGCGCGCACCGCTGACTGGCCGGAGTGGACCGACCCGACGCTCCTCGGCGCGCTGACGGGTGCCGGCGTGGCGGCGCCGTGGTCGCACCAGGTCGCGGTGGCCGAGCACGCCCACGCGGGGCGGCACGTCGTCGTCAGCACGGGCACCGCGTCGGGCAAGAGCCTCGGCTACCTGCTGCCGATCCTGTCCGACCTCACGTCGGGCGCGTCGGCCCCGAACGGTCGCGGCGCCACGGCGATCTACCTCTCGCCGACCAAGGCCCTCGCGGCCGACCAGCTGACGCGGATTTCCGGGCTCGCGCTGCCGGGCGTGCGTCCTGCCACGTACGACGGCGACACCCCGACCGACGAGCGGCGCTGGATCCGCGACCACGCCAACCTCGTGCTCACCAACCCCGACCTGCTGCACCACTCGCTGCTGCCGGGCCACGAGCGCTGGTCCTCGTTCCTGCGGGCGCTGCGCTACGTCGTCGTCGACGAGTGCCACGTGTACAAGGGCGTCTTCGGCGCGCACCTCGCGGCCGTGCTGCGCCGGCTGCGACGCGTCGCTGCCCGGTATCGCGCCGAGCCGACGTTCGTCCTGGCGTCGGCCACGGTCGCCGACCCGCAGGACCACGCGTCGCGCCTGCTCGGGCTGCCGGTCGAGGCGGTGACCGAGGACGGGTCGCCCCGCGCCGCGATGACGTTCGCCCTCTGGGAGCCGCCGGTCGTCACCTCGGCCGACGGCACGGCGCAGCGCGTCAGCACCATCACCGAGACGGGCGAGCTGCTCGCCGGGTGCGTCGGGGCCGACGTACAGACGGTCGCCTTCGCCCGGTCGCGCGCCGGCGTCGAGGTGGTGGCCCGCATCGCCAAAGAGCGCGTCTCCGTCACCGACGAGGACCGCGTCGCGGCCTACCGCGGCGGCTACCTTCCCGAGGAGCGGCGCGAGCTCGAGCGCGACCTGCGCAGCCGGCACCTTCTCGGCCTGGCGGCGACCAACGCCCTCGAGCTCGGCGTCGACGTGTCGGGCCTCGACGCGGTGCTGCTCGCGGGCTGGCCGGGCACGCTGTCGTCGCTGTGGCAGCAGGCCGGACGCGCAGGGCGCACCGGACGCCGCTCGCTCGCCGTGCTCGTGGCGGCCGACGACCCCCTCGACACCTTCGTCGTGCACCACCCGGAGTCGATCTTCGGCCGGGGCGTCGAGGCGACCGTGGTCGACCCCGACAACCCGCACGTCCTCGGACCGCACCTCGCGGCGGCGGCTGCCGAGCTGCCCGTCACGGAGGCCGACGTCGAGGTGTTCGGGCCGATGACGCGTCCGCTCCTCGACGCGCTCGTCGAGCGCGGGATCCTGCGCAAGCGGCCGCGCGGCTGGTTCTGGGCCCGCGAGGACCGACCGGCCGACCACCTGTCGCTGCGTGGCGCCAGCGAGCCGGTCCGGGTCATCGAGGCGCGCACCGGGCGCGTCGTGGGGACCGTCGACGAGGCGTCGGCGCACGCCCAAGTGCACACCGGCGCGGTCCACGTGCACCAGGGCCAGACGTGGGTCGTCACCGAGCTCGACCTCGAGGACCGCGCGGCGTTCGCGGTGCGCGGCGACCCCGGGTGGACGACGCACGCGCGGTCGGTGAGCGAGTTCGACATCGTCCACGCGGTCGAGCACGAGGAGTGGGGGCCGCTGCGGTGCTCGTTCGGGCACGTGACGGTGCGCAACCAGGTGGTCTCGTTCCTGCGCCGGCTGCCGGGCGGCGAGGTCATCGGTGAGCACCCGCTCGACCTGCCGCCGCGCAGCCTCGCGACCAAGGCCGTGTGGTGGACGATGCCGGTCGACGAGCTCGCCGCGGCGGGCGTCGACGAGGCGACGATCCCCGGCGCCGCCCACGCCGCCGAGCACGCGGCCATCGGCATGCTGCCGCTCTTCGCGACGGCCGACCGCTGGGACATCGGCGGGGTGTCCACGGCCCTGCATCCCGACACCGGGCTGCCGACGATCCTCGTCTACGACGGCCACCCCGGCGGTGCGGGCTTCGCCGAGCGGGGGTACCGACGCGTCCGCGCGTGGCTCCGCGCGACGCGTGACGCCGTCGCCGCCTGCGAGTGCCCGTCGGGATGCCCCTCGTGCATCCAGTCGCCCAAGTGCGGCAACGGCAACGAGCCGCTCGACAAGGCCGGCGCCATCGCGCTGCTCGACCTGACGCTGCGCCACGCGGGTCCCGACACCTCTGCCACGACTGGGGAGCCGACGCCGTGACGCGTGGGCCGGCGCGTCGACGCCCCTCCCCGCGACGCGGTCGCCCGGAAACGCCTGTGCCGCAGTCGTTCTCGGACCTGGCCGCACGCTCGTCGACACCCTCCGGCGACGCCGCCGCCCGGGCGTCGGTGACGGTCGCGGGCACCCTGCGCCAGGCGGACGCGGGCGATTCGTTCCCTGCCGGCGCTGCGGCTGCGTCGGTACTGCTCGTCGCCGAGGACGGCCGCACCTACGCCCTGGAGCTGCCGCCCGGCTGGAGCGTCGATGCCGAGGCTGGAGCCCGCGTCGTCGTGTCCGGCGAGTTGACGAGCGAGGGGACGCTGCGCGTCCGGCGCATCGCGACGGCCTGAGGGCGCGACCTCGGGCGTGGCGGTTCCACACCCTGAGACATAAGTAGACGTTATTTGACCTGTAACGGTTTGCTATCCAAACTCCCACTCAACGAATGGGAATCAGACCCGGCCGACCTTCGACCGCGGTCACCCCAGACGCCCGTCAGATTCGCCCCTCAGTTCCAAGGAGCAACCGTGCGACGCCCTCAGATCCTCCTCGCCGTCATCGCCGCCAGCGCGACGATCGGCCTGACGGCCTGTGCCGGTGGCGGGGCGAGCGACGTCGTCGCGCAGCCCGGTTCCACCGCGGCCGGCGCCGGCGCCACGAGCACGGTCAACCTCTACGCCTACGCCGTACCGAAGGTCGGCTTCGACGCCGTCATCCCGGCGTTCCAGAAGACCACCGCGGGCAAGGGCGTGCAGTTCCAGCAGAGCTACGGCGCCTCCGGCGACCAGAGCCGCAAGGTCGCGGCCGGCGCCCCGGCCGACTTCGTCAACTTCTCGGTCGAGCCCGACATCACGCGCCTCGTCGACGCCGGTCTGGTCGACCCGTCGTGGAATGCCAACGAGCACAAGGGAATCCCCTTCGGCTCCGTCGTGACCATCGTCGTGCGCAAGGGCAACCCGAAGCACATCAAGGACTGGGACGACCTGCTCAAGCCGGGCGTCGAAGTGGTCACGCCGAACCCGTTCTCGTCGGGCTCGGCGAAGTGGAACCTCTTGGCCCCGTACGCCGCGAAGAGCGCCGGCGGCACGAACAAGACGGCAGGCCTTGCCTACATCCGCAGCCTCGTCACCGACCACGTCAAGATCCAGCCGAAGTCCGGCCGCGAGGCCACCGAGTCGTTCCTGCAGGGCAGCGGCGACGCGCTCCTCAGCTACGAGAACGAGGCCCTCTTCGTCGAGAAGGGCGGCGAGCCCGTCGAGCACGTGACGCCGCCGCAGACCTTCAAGATCGAGAACCCCGCCGCAGTGCTCAAGAACAGCCCGAACAAGGCGGCCGCGCAGGCCTTCGACGACTACCTCTACACGCCCGAGGCGCAGAAGCTGCTGGCCGAGGCCGGCTTCCGGCCGGTCGACGCGGCCGTCGCGAAGGACTACGCCTCGAAGTTCCCGCAGCCCTCGAAGCTGTGGACCATCGCCGACCTCGGTGGGTGGAAGAACGTCGACGGCACGCTCTTCAAGAAGGACGTCGGCGAGATCGCCACGATCTACGACGAGGCGACGAAGTGACGACCGAAGCCGTCACCCGGTCGCCCGCGACCGAAGAGGCGGGGGCCGCTCCGGCGGCTCCCGCCCTCGCCGCGTCCGGGGCACCGTCCCCCGGAGCCCGCCGGGTGGACGAGCTGCGCCGCCGCCTCGGACGCCCCCTCGGCATCGGCGTCGTGACCCTGTGGCTCAGCCTGATCGTCCTGCTGCCGCTCGCGGCGCTCACCGTCGCCGCGTTCGGCGAGGGCTGGGCCGGGTTCTGGGAGGCGATCACCGCGCCGGCCGCCGTCGCCGCGCTCTGGGTGACAGTGCTCGTCTCGGCCGGGGTCGCCCTCGTCAACGCGGTGTTCGGCACCCTCGTCGCGTGGGTCCTCGTCCGCGACGACTTCCCCGGCAAGCGCATCGTCAACACCCTCATCGACCTGCCGTTCGCCCTGCCGACCATCGTCGCGAGCATCGTGCTGCTGTCCCTCTACGGACCCAACAGCCCGGTCGGCATCCACCTCAACGCCACCCGGTGGGGGCTCGCGGTCGCGCTGCTCTTCGTGACGCTGCCGTTCGTGGTCCGGTCGGTGCAGCCGGTGCTCATCGAGTCCGACCGCGAGGTCGAGGAGGCGGCCGCCTCGCTCGGCGCGTCGAGCTGGACGACGTTCCGACGCGTCGTGCTGCCGACCCTCGGGCCGGCGATCCTCAGCGGCGCCGGCCTGGCCTTCGCCCGCTCGATCGGCGAGTACGGCTCGGTCGTGCTCATCGGCGGCAACATCCCACGCGAGACCCAGGTGGCCTCGCAGTACATCCAGCAGCAGATCGAGATCGACCGGCCGGTCAACGCCGCCGCGATCTCGGTGGCGCTGCTGGCCATCGCGTTCGTGTCGCTGCTGGTCCTGCGGGTCCTCGGGGCGCGGGCCCAGCGACGCGAGGAGCGTGCCGCATGAGGACCTCGACCACGTCGCGGATCACGCTGCGCGTCGTCGCGCTCGGCTACCTCTTCGCGCTGGTCGCCGTGCCGGTCGGCGTCATCCTCTGGCGCACCTTCTCCCCCGGCATCGGGACGTTCTGGGCGTCGGTGACCACCCCGGCCGCCATCGCCGCGTTCAACCTGTCGGTGCTCATCGTGGCGATCGTCGTGCCGCTCAACGTCGTCTTCGGCGTCACGACGGCGCTGGCCCTCGTGCGCGGACGCTTCCGCGGCCGCGGGGTGCTCCAAGCGGTCGTCGACCTGCCCTTCGCGGTGTCGCCCATCGTCGTCGGCGTCGCGCTCATCATGCTGTGGGGCATCGACGGCTGGTTCGGCGCGCTGGACCGTGGCGGCTTCCGCGTCATCTTCGGCCTGCCCGGCATGGTGCTCGCAACGATCTTCGTGACGCTGCCGTTCGTCGTGCGCGAGGTCGAGCCGGTGCTGCACGAGATCGGCCAGGAGCAGGAGCAGGCCGCCGCCACCCTCGGCGCGAACGGCTGGCAGACCTTCTGGCGCATCACCGTCCCGGCCATCCGGTGGGGCCTCACCTACGGCATCGTCCTCACCGTCGCCCGCGCCCTCGGCGAGTTCGGCGCCGTGATCATGGTGTCGTCCGGGTTCCCGGGGGTGTCCCAGACGCTGACGCTGCTCGTGCACTCGCGCTACATCGACGACCACAACACCTACGGCGCGTACGCCGCCGCGACCGTCCTCATGGGCATGGCGCTCGTCGTGCTGCTGCTCATGACCCTGCTCGACCGCAAGAGGAGCACCCGATGATCACCGTGACCGACGCCCGCAAGAGCTACGGGTCCTTCCTCGCGCTCGACGACGTCAGCATCGAGATCCCGAGCGGCTCGCTCACTGCACTGCTCGGGCCGAGCGGGTCGGGCAAGTCGACGCTGCTGCGCTCGATCGCCGGGCTCGAGGCCCTCGACGCCGGCGTCGTGACGATCGCCGGGCGCGACGTGACCACCGAGCCGCCGCAGCGGCGCGGCATCGGGTTCGTCTTCCAGCACTACGCGGCCTTCAAGCACATGACGGTGCGCGACAACGTCGCCTTCGGCCTCTCGATCCGCAAGCGCCCCAAGGCCGACATCGACCGACGCGTCGGCGAGCTGCTCGAGATCGTCGGCCTCGAGGGCTTCCGTGACCGCTACCCGGCGCAGCTGTCCGGCGGCCAGCGGCAGCGGATGGCCCTGGCGCGGGCGCTCGCCGTCGACCCCGAGGTGCTCCTGCTCGACGAGCCGTTCGGCGCGCTCGACGCCAAGGTGCGCGCCGACCTGCGCACGTGGCTGCGGCGGCTGCACGACGAGGTGCACGTGACGACGGTCCTCGTGACGCACGACCAGGAGGAGGCGCTCGACGTCGCCGACCGGATCGCGGTGCTCAACCACGGCCGCATCGAGCAGGTCGGCGACCCGGTGACGCTCTACGAACGCCCGGCCAACGACTTCGTCATGGGCTTCCTCGGCTCGGTGGCGCGCCTCGGAGGGCAGCTCGTGCGGCCGCACGACATCGCCCTCGAGCGCGACCGGACGGTCGCCTTGGCCCTCGACGACAAGGTCAGCGGCTCGCCCGGGATCGTCGCGGCCGTCGTGGAGCGCGTCGTGCCGCTCGGCTTCGAGGTGCGGGTGGACCTGCGGGCCGAGTCGGGCGAGCGGTTCGCCGCCCAGCTGACCCGACGCGACGCCGGTGAGCTCGCGCTCGAGCCGGGCGAGACGGTCTTCGCCCGGGCGGCTCAGCGCTCCAGCGTCATCGAGCTCGACCCCGCGCTCGCCATCTGACCCGGGAGTCCGACGCCCGTGCGGGCGCGCCGGTGGACGCCGCCGCGGGTGGATGGCGGGCGGCCGCCTGGCCTGTGCGAACCGCTGCGCGGGTCGGGGACTGAGACGCGGCTGCGCGTCCGCGGGGGCGGCGGCATACGGTGGTCCGAGTCCCTCGCCGGCCTGCCGGGCGGCGACGGACGACCGGCTCCACCGGAGCAGCCGGGGCGGCGAGGGGACGACACCTCGCCGCCCCGTTCCGCTCCTCTCGCGCATGTCGTCCCGCACATGTCCACCCGGGCGCCTCCCGTGCCGGGGTCACCACGCGTAGGTCGCCACGCGTACTCCCGCCGGCGTCCTCGAGGGCGCGTCCAAGTCCTGCACCGGCGGCTGGCCCGGCCCCGCGTCCACCGGCGGCGCCGACCGCTGCGGCAGACTGGGCCAGTGGACATCTCTGCCCGGGTCGACTACGCCGTCAGGGCGATGCTCATCCTCAGCGACGCGGAGGCCGAGGGCTCCGGACCCGTCAGCATCGACAGCTTGGCCACCCGGCAGGACCTGCCCCGCAAGTTCCTCGAGGCGATCTTCGCCGACCTGCGCCGGGCCGGCCTCGTGCTGAGCCGCCGCGGAGCCCGCGGCGGCTACGTGCTCGGCCGTCCGGGCGAGGAGATCAGCGTGGGCGACGTCTTCCGGGCCGTGGACGGCCCCCTGGCCGAGGTGCGCGGACTGCGACCGCACGAGACCGAGTACCAGGGCGTGGCTGCCCACCTGCCGAGCCTGTGGGTCGCCGTCCGGGCCAGCCTGCGCGAGGTGCTCGACGGCACGTCGCTCGAGGCGCTGCGCACGGGTGACCTCTCCGGCCGGGTCCGCCAGCTGCTCACCGCCCCCGACGCCTGGCAGAACCGCTGACGCCGTTTCGGCATTCCTCTCCGCAAGGCCGCACCGGGCTGCGCCCGCCCACCGACACCCCAGGCGTCCGTTCACTCGCAGGCATCGGGTTCGGACACCCCCAGCCCGGCCCTCAGCCCGGCCGCGCCGGCCCGGCTCGGGACCGCGCCCGCGCAGGGTCCGGCCACACCGGCACCTCGATGCTGACGACGACGGTGACGTCTGCGTCCCGGAGCGAACAGCCCTCCAGCCGGGCCCCGTTGGCGCGAGCCACCGCAGCCGCGGCGGCACAGGCCTGAACGTCGGCGGCGCGCTGGCGTGTCGCCCCGGCGATGGCGGAGAGGTCGGCGGCGAGCCGGGCGCGCTGGCCTGCCACCGCCACCGACCCGAGGATCAGCGCCGCGACTCCCGCCGCGAGCAGCACGCCGGTGGCCGCGAGGACGAGAACACTCGCTGACCCGCGGTCGACCGCCCGGCCGAACGCCGCCGCGAGACGGCGCCCTCCGCTCGACTGCCCGCTCGTGCCGCGACTCATGGCGGTGTCTCGGTCGGGGTGACGGCGACGGCGCGCAGGGTCCAGCTGGGCAGGCCCGCCCAGCCTCCGGCATCGGCGCTCACCGTGACGGCGGCCCCGAGCGGCGCGGCGTGCACCTCGACCCGAGCCCCCTCCGGCGCGGCAGACCGGCCGAGACCGGTCACCTGCTCGATCGGGTCGCCCCGGGCGGCTGCGCGCGCGGCGATCCGCGCGGCGTCGACGCAGCGGACCTGGTCGACGGCCACCCGCACGGCGGCGAGGCACAGGGCGAGGACGAGCACCACCGCCGGGACGGCGACGGCGAGCTCGGCCGTCACCATCCCGCGCTCGCGGTGGTGGGGCGCGGTCACCCGGCGATCCCCAGGGCGCTCTGGACGATGCCGGCGAGCGCCGAGCGGACCGCGTCGGACTTGACGACACCCAGCAGCACGAGCGCAAAGGTGCAGGCCGCCATGATGCCGACGGCGTACTCGGCCGTGGTCATGCCTCGGTCGTCGCCGCTGGCGCGGACACGCTGCCTTGCGCGGCGGTAGATGCGGATCAGTCTGTGGGACATGAGTTTTCCTTTCTCTGGACCGAGCGGCGCTCGGCGGCTTGGTGGTCGGTTCGGTGTGCGCGGCGGGATTCGCGCGCCGAGGAGTGGCTGGTCACGACGACACGAGGTCTCGGGCCAGGGCGATGACGAGCGGCACGACAGTCGTCAGGCAGAAGGCTGGGAGCAGGACGAGTCCGAGCGGCGCGACGAGCCGGACGCCGACGCGAGCGGCAGCGACCTCGACGCGCTCGAGCTCCGCCTCGCGCAGGTCGTCGGCCGCCGCGAGGAGCAGCGGTGCCGGTGGCACGCCGGCCAGGTGCGCCACCTCGACGGCCCGCGCTGCCGGTGACCAGGCCGCACCGACCGAGCCCCAGGCCTCGGCGTCGGAGGCACCCCAGCGCAGGGCCGCACCCACCTGTCTCAGATCGGCGGCGGGGTCGGCCGCCAGCCCGTCGCCCACCGCGTCGAGGACGTCCCACGTGGGCAGCCCGGAGCGGTACCCGAGGGCGAGGAGAGCCAGGGCCGACGCCACCTCGCCCGACGCGGGCTCTCCCCGGCGCGCGCCACCACCCGCGGCCTCGTCGTCGTCCGGGGTCGTGCCGGCCTCACCGCCCGGACGCGGGGCAGCGTGTCGTTCCAGGGCCTCGCGACGCGGGGGCAGGACGAGCACGGCGAGCACGACCAGGACGCCCGCGACGACGGCACCGACACCCGGACCGGCACCGACGGCAAGACCGACGCCGACGCCGTCGACGCCTCCGACATCGACGCCCACCACGGTCTCCAGGCCGGACGCAGCCAGTTTCGGGAGCACCCCGACGGTCATGAGGTCAGCACCGCCCGCACCATCCGGCTGCACCACCAGCGGCCGAGCACTGCGAGGCCGGCGCCGGCGACGACGGCCGCCGAGGACAGTGGTGATCCGAGGTAGAGCGTCCCCGGGTCGACACCGCACGCGAGCCCGAGGAGCGGACCGGCCAGGGGCAGCGCCGTGAGCACGGTGACGGTCGCGCGAGGGCCGGCCACCGCGGCGGACACCCGACCGCGGCGGCGGCGCACGTCGCGCAGCCCGCGAGCGGCACGCTCGACAGCAGCGGCCAACGGTGCTCCGGTGCGTTCGGACAGGCGCCAGGCCGCGGCGACGAAGGCCAGCTCGTCCGAGCCGCTCCGCCCCGCCCAGTCGTCCCACACCACCGAGACCGGACGAACCAGCCGACCGGCGCGCACGAGGTCGCCGGCCAGCCCGGCGACGGCCGGCACCGAGGTCGCGGCAGATGGCTGCGTGTCGCGAGGCCCCACACCGGTCGCGAGCGCCACCCGGTCGGCGCCGACCACGGAGGTCGCCGCCAGTTCGATGGCCCGGCCCGGGGGAAGGCCGGCCTCGAGCCCCGCGCCGATGCCGGAGAGGAGGTCGAGGGCACCGGCGAGCAGGTCGTCGGGACGCCGCCGCAGCCGCCACTGCCGGGCCAGCTCGACAGGGTCGGCCCGCCAGAGCCGCGCCACGGTCGCCCGAGCACCACCGGGCTCGCTCGCTGCAGCAGACGGGGAGGCGCCCGACCCGGAGGCGAGGACGTCTCTCGAGAGGGCTGCCCGCGCCGACCTGCGTCGGGGCCAGGCGAGAACGGTCAGCGCGACGAGCACGCCGACAGCTGCACCCACGGGGCCGAGTGTGACCGAGCTCCAGAACGGCTCGACGCCAACGAGATTCACGCCGCACCCGCCGCGCCCTCGGGCCCAGGCGATCCATGACGACAGCTGGTCGGCTCGCCGGCGGGCAGCCCCAGACGTGCGGCAAGACCGGGCCACCCGGTACCGACCTGCGGCTCGCTGCCCGGGCCGGCCCACGCGAGCGCCGGCTCGACGCGGGGACCGCGCTCGCCGCGTCGGAGCAGGGCCACGGCGCGCACGTGGCGCACCCCCTGCGAGCGGGCCACGTGGACCACGACGTCGAGCGCGGCGGACACCTGCGAACGGACGGCCGAGGGCGACAGCCCGGCGAGCGCCCCCAGGGCCTCGAAGCGGGCCAGGACGTCGGCCGGCTCGTTGGCGTGGACCGTGCCGCAGCCGCCCTCGTGCCCGGTGTTGAGGGCGGTCAGCAGCTCTCGAACCTCGCCTCCGCGGACCTCGCCGACGACGATGCGGTCGGGCCGCATCCGCAGCGCCTGGCGCACGAGGGTCGAGAGGGTCACCTCGCCGACGCCTTCGACGTTGGCGGGCCGCGCCTCGAGCCGCACGACGTGGGGGTGCTCGACCCGCAGCTCGCGGACGTCCTCGACGAGGAGCACCCGCTCGAGCGGGTCACAGACGGACAGGAGGGCTGCGAGCAGGGTCGTCTTGCCGGCACCGGTGCCGCCCGAGACGACGAACGCGAGCCGGCGGCGGACGAGCGCCTCGAGCACCGCCTCCCAGCCCGGCGGCACCATGCCGCGGGCCGCAAGGGCGGACAGCGACAGGGACCGCGACGGCGGGACGCGGATGGTCACGTGGGCCCCGCCCTCGACGAGCGGCGGGAGCATCGCGTGCAGGCGCGCGCCGGAGGGCAGCTGCCCGTCGACCCACGGGCTGGCCTCGTCGAGCCGCCGGCCGGCGAGGCCGGCGAGCCGTACCGCGAGGGTTCGCGCGTCGGCAGGCTCGAGGCGGTCGGGCGTCCGCTCCATGCCGACGCCGCGGTCGACCCACACCGACCCGTCTCCGTTGACGGCGACGTCGGTGACGCCCGGCTCGGCGAGCCACGCGTCGAGCGGCCCGGCGCCCAGCACCCGCGCACCGAGCGCGGAGCGGGTCGCCGCGACCCGAGTCGCTCCGAGCGCTCCCTGCTCCTGCGCTGCCACGGCGGCGACGGCGTCGGGATCGGGGGCGACACCGTCGCGAACCCGTTCCCAGACGGCCCCGCTGAGGCTCACGCCGCCTCCGAGGCCGACACGAGCCGAAGGAGCAGCTCGTCGGCGGCACGCACCAGCGGACCGCGACCACGCACCCCGGGCGGGAGGCCATCGGCGATCTCGGTGACGACGCGGCGATCGTCACCCACCGCGGCCACGACCGCCACGTCGAGCTCGTCGGTGACGAGGTCCTCGAGCTCGGGCTCGACGCGCGCACCACGGAGCACGACCCAGGGCTCGATGGGCGGCACGGGCGGACCGGACCAGTCGTCGGCCTCCCGACGCGCGGCGTCGACGACATGGCGCACGCCCGGCACGACGAGCGTCGCCGCGGCGAGCTGGACCACCTCCGTGCCGACCACGACGACCACGGCGTCGACGAGCGGCGCGACGGTCTCGACGATGCCGGCCGAGCGGGGCAGGTCGAGCACCGTGACCGAGTGGGCGTCGGCCAGCCCGGTGACGATGTCCGGGATGGTGTCGAGGAAGTCGAGCGGGTCCTGGCCCGCCGTCCACGCCGGAACACCCGACAGGACGGCGACGCCCGCCGTGGTCGGCAGCCGGTCGGCGAGCCCTGAGCCGTCGACGACCCCACGGACGTCGGCGAGGTCGGGCCAGCGCCATCCGGGCTCCTGCTCGACGCCCAGCACGACGTCGAGGCGCCCGGCCCCTCGGTCGAGGTCGACGGCGACGGCTGAGCGCCCGGCGGCTGCGGCCCGGACGGCGAGGGCTGCGGCGAGGCACGAGGCCCCGACGCCGCCCGAGGCGGACAGGACGGCGATGACGTTTCCCATGACGACACCGTCGCCGTCCGTCGCCGGTGGGCCCAGCCCCGGCGTTCTGGCTGTGGACGGTCACGCCCGCGTGCGACGGGGTGTGGACAAACGTCGGCCGCCAGCGTCGGGATCGCCCGCGCAACCCGGCAGCCTCCACGGACTGCCCCGGGCGACCACCCCTCCGTCCGAATCGCCAAGGGGTTCACGGACCGGTCCGTGAACCCGGCCGGAAAAGACAGGTGGCCTCCGTCCGGGGGAAGACGGAGGCCACCTTCACGAGACTGGCACCGGGGGGGAGGAGCCAGATCGCGCAGCGCTCGACCCCGAAGGGGAGCGCCGCCATAATCGTGGACCCCATTCCACCCGATTGCAAACCGACTTGTCACGACACGCAGCGAATTTTCACGAATCGGGCCTAGGGCGCAACCGGCTCGAATGATCGCACGCGGTGACCGCTCGGGCCAAAACGGTCACGCTGCAACGCCCGACCCATGCCGGGGCCTCGCCCCGGTCCACGCGAGCCGATCGACGCCCCACACGAGTGGAGGCCCCCGACCGTGACGGTCGAGGGCCTCCGGAGACGTATCGGGCTACCAGGCGTGCAATCTCCGTAGTGTCGCCCCGGTGGTGATCCCGGGGGTGGACGGTTCCAAAAGGAACTGCTCTCGCGTGGGTACTCGATACTTCTCGGAAAAGGGTTCTACGCGGATCCGGATCTACGCCTCTCGGCGATGTGGTTCCTGCGTCCGTTCTACCCCACTGCGTCGGCGTGGCGACAGACCCGACGCGTCGCCGGAGCCCGGAACTGTCCACCATCTCGGACACCACGCACGTGAGAGCGGCCTGACGCGTCCGGCCGGCGGGACCGCGAGCGTCAGATGCCGGGGCCGAGCCGTCCGACGCGGACGGCGTCGCTGATCCGCTCACCGGCCGCGGCCGCCTCGGCGTAGGCGGCGCCGGCCTGTGCGAGCCACAGCCCGACGCCGCGTGCACCACCGGTGGCGTAGGCGGCGAGCGACCCGAGGTAGGCGGGTCCCCCTTGCGCGAGGTGACCCGCCTCGGGCACGGCGACGCCGGTCGGGTCGAGGCCGAGCGCCTGGACGAGGGCGCGCTCCATGGCCCGAGCCACGAGCCCGTTGCCGTGGACGAAGGGCCGGATCGCCGCGACCTCGGCGTGCACGAGAGCCGCGGTGACGGCGGCGGGGATCCGTGTCGACCCTGCCGCGGCGACGACGAGCTCGCTCAGCGCCGAGAGCCGGGTGGCGGCGGCCGACGCCGACGGCGCCGCCCCGAGGTCGATCAGCTCGGAGCACGACTCGTCGCCGACGCGGGGACGGCCGAGCGCCTCGGACCGCACGACCGGCGAGGCCGCGGCGACGTGGAGCCGCGCCAGGGCCTGCAGCGGCGCCGTGCGCACGAGGCCGACGACGTGCTCGCTCTCGGCCGTCGCGGCGATGGCGCCCTGCAGCGTCGACAGACCCGGGTCGGGGTCCTCGGGCCACTCGCGCGTGCCGCTCATGAAGGCGCGCACGACCTCGACGGGGAAGTCCGCGCCGTCGAGCGCGGCGCTCGCCTGCGCGCCGCGGACCCGCGACTCGGCCGCGGCCTCGGGGATGCGCCGGCGCAGCGCCTCGTGGAACCGCAGCCTGGTGCTCGCCTCGCGGGCGGCCTCGGCGCGCTCGCGCACGTCGGGCAGGTCGACGAGGGCGGCGAGGTGGTCGAGCAGCGCGGTCTGGGCGGGGATCGGGTCGGGCACCGGCCCAGCCTAGGAGGACGCGTCGCCGCCACACGCGCCGCGTGAGCAGCCCCACGCCCGACGCGTCACCCCACCGACGCGTCACGCCACCCGACGCGTCACGCCACCCGACGCGCGTCACCCACGCCCGTGGCGGGGTGGGCCGATCGGGGGACAGGACGCGTCCTGCCCGTCACAATCCGAGGGTGACCGCCGAGCCCGCCGCGACGAGCCCCGCGCACCGCGAGCGCGTGCTCGACGGCCTGCGGGGTCTCGCCGCGCTCGCGGTCGTCCACGTGCACTTCGTCTTCTACAGCGGCCTGTCCGAGCTGGACGGCGGCGGTCATGCAGGGGTCGTCGTCTTCTTCGTGCTGTCCGGCTACCTCGTGACGCGTCAGCTGTGGCGCCGTCCGGCCGGTCCGCCGCTGCGGGCCACGTACGCACGGTTCGTCCGTCGACGCGTCGTGCGGCTCTACCCGGCGCTGCTCGGGATGGTCGTGGTCAGCGGCGCGGTCTTCGCGGCGCTCGACGCTCCCCCGCTCGCCGACGTGATCCGTTCGGCGCCGGTCGTGCTCGCGCAGGCGACCGCGCCGTTCGTCGCCGCGGGACCGATCGCGGTGGAGCCGTGGCAGCACACGTGGAGCCTCACCGTCGAGTGGGTGTTCTACCTCGCGTGGCCGCTGCTGCTGCTCGCTGCCCGCCGCCGCCTCGACGGGGGCCGGCTACGCACGCTCGTCCTCGTCGCGGCCGCCGTGCTCTACGTGGCCTCGCTCGCGCTGTCACCCCGTGTCTTCTACTTCCTCGCGCCGGCGAACTGGTCGGCGATGCTGCTCGGCGCGGGCCTCGCGCTCCACCACGCGCACCCCGGACGTCGTGACGACGCCGGCCGCGAGCCGCTTGTCGTGACGCTCGGAGTCGTGCTGCTCGTCGTGGCGACGCTCCTGCCGAGCTCGCTCAACGGGCACCCGGCGTACCGCTACACCGTGTTCCCGGCGGCGGCGGTGATCGCGTTCGTCGTCATCGACCACCGCCGCGACCGCTCGGGCATGGCTGTCCGCCTGCTCGGCTCGCACGCACTGTCAGGCATCGGCGTCGCGAGCTACAGCCTCTACCTCTGGCACCTGCCGGTCGTGTGGGCGGTGCGCGCGGCCTGGCCGGGCGCGTCGCCGCTGCTGGTGTGCGCGGGCGCGCTCGTCGTCCTCGTGCCGGTCGTGACCGCGAGCTTCGTTCTGCTCGAACGCCCGTGGCTCACCGCCGCCCGCACCGGCCCGACTACTTGGGCGACCGTGAGGAGGCCGCGGGCGCAGGTGTGACGGACACCGGCTTGGCCGGAGACGGCTTGCTCTTGACGGTCGCTCCCGCGGTCCGCCCGTACGGGACTCCCTGGTTCGCGCTGGTCGGGTAGGCGAGGGTGAGCGCGAGCGCGATGCCCGTCGCCGCCACCCATAGGGTGTTGCGGATCATGGTGGTTGCCTCTCTCACTGGCGTGGCTGGTCAGAACGCGAAGCGCTCGACGTGGATGTGGGTGTTCGGGACGCCGGCGCGTCGGGCGGCGTCGGCGGCGGACTGCGCCCACGCGTCGGGACCGCAGATGTACACGTCGCCGGCACCGATGTCCGGCACCAGTCGCCGGATCGCGACGTGGTCCTCTTCCGTCGCGGGTTCCGGCTGCCACGAGGTGCGCCCGCTCGGCCGGTGCCCGGGCAGGTAGACCACCCGGACGCCGCGTTCCTTCGCCAGCTCGTCGAGCTCGTGGCGGAACACGAAGTCGTCCTCGCTCGAGCCCCGGTAGAGGAGGACCGCCTCGCCCGGCGCGTAGTCGAGGTCCTCCAACAGCGCCCGCACCGGTGTGATGCCGATCCCGGAGGCGATGGCCGTGACCGTGCCGCCGTGCCTCGAGGTGCGGGTGAACCGCCCGTACGGCCCCTCGAAGAGGACGCGCGTGCCCGGGCGCAGCCCCCGCAGCCGCTTGCTGTTGGTGCCGACCTCCTTGGCCGTGATACGGAAGGCGTCGCCCTGCGGGGCGGCGGAGAGGGCGTACGGGTTGCCGCGCGTCCAGCCGCGTCCGTCTCGGAAGCGCCATATGAAGAACTGCCCCGCCTGGGCGCCGAGCCGCTCGAGGCCGTCGCCGCGCAGGTGCACGGAGACGTTGCCGGGGGCGTCCTCGACCACGCGGTCGACCACGACGCGGTGGCGCGCCGACCGCAGCAGGGGCACGAGCAGCCGGAAGGCGAGGAGGCACCCGACCGCCAGGGCGTACAGGGACACGAGGAGCACCTGGGCCCACTGCGGACGGAACTCGCTGCCCGTCCAGATCATGTGCGGCACGACGAGGGCGATGCCGAGGAGCGTGTAGAGGTGCAGCAGGTGCCACGTGTGGTAGCGCAGGCGCCTGCGGGCGGCCCGGCTGGAGGTGATGCCCACCATGACCAGCAACGCGGTGCCGAGGGCGGCGAGCATCATGCCTCGCCAGTCGGCGACCATCCACCACAGGGACCCGAGGACGGTTCGGCGGTCACGGACCATGTAGCCGAGCGTCAGCAGGACGATGTGCGCGAGCATGAGGTTCAGCGACGTGAACCCGGTCCACCGGTGGATCCGCACGAGTCGGTCACGGCCGAAGGAGCGCTCGATCCACGGCAACCGCGCCATGAGGACGACCTGCACGATCATCAGGTCGGCCGAGACCAGCCCGGCGAGCTTGCCCGGGTAGCTCAGCGGCCCCTCGGGCTTGGCGAACATCTTGTCGACCGACCCGTCGGCGACCCAGAGATAGACGAAGAACAGCAGGCTGGCCCAGAAGGCAGTGGTGCAGGCGGCGCGGACCACCGCCGAGGCCCGATCCGATCCGGTCACGGAAGGACTTATCGTCATTGATAGTTCCACCTCACTGTGAGAGGCCCGGGACGCCCCGTGGCCTGGGGGACACGTTCTTGCAGGCACGTGCAGGGCGTCGATGTTCTGTTCATAGAGTTCTGACGGTTCATCGAGTTCGCCTCCGCGGGCGAGGACGCGGCGACAAGGCGTACCCTGACGACATGAGTTCGACCGTCGCACCGATCCGCGCGTGGTGGCTGCCCAGCTGAGGCGGCCTGTCGAACCAACCCATCCAGAGCCGCCCACGGGCGGCTCTTGCCATGTGCGCCAGATGTGGACGGCGTGCCGCCCGTGGGCCTCGTCCGCGAGGAGCACCCATGTCCAGCACGTCCCCCCTGACCACGTCCATCCCCGCAACCGTCCCCACGGCCGTCCCCGCGACGGCGCCGTTCGAGTCCGACGAGAGCGTCACCTACGCCGCCGCCCGCGACCGCAGCCGTGTCCTCGACGCGCTCATCGACGAGCACGCCTCGAGCGACCCGACGCGGTTCCGCATGCTCTCGGGCGACAGGCCGACCGGCCCCCTGCACATCGGCCACTACCTGGCGAGCCTGCGCAACCGGGTTCGACTGCAGGACAAGGGAGTCGAGACTTTCGTCCTCATCGCCGACTACCAGGTCATCACCGACCGCGACTCGGTGGGCGCGATCGGTGACAACGTCCACGGCCTCGTGCTCGACTACCTCGCCGCGGGCCTCGACCCGACGCGTACGACGATCTTCACCCACAGCGCCGTGCCCGCCCTCAACCAGCTGATGCTGCCGTTCCTGTCGCTCGTCACCGACGCCGAGCTGCGGCGCAACCCGACCGTCAAGGACGAGCTGAGCCTGTCCGAGGGCCGCCCGTTGTCGGGCCTGCTGCTCACCTACCCGGTGCACCAGGCGGCCGACATCCTGTTCTGCCACAGCCGGATCGTGCCGGTCGGCCGCGACCAGCTGCCCCACCTGGAACAGACGCGGGCCATCGCCCGACGCTTCAACGCCCGGTACGCGGGCGGCCAGCCCGTGTTCGCCGAGCCGGAGGCGCTGCTCTCCGACGTGCCGCTGCTGCTCGGCACCGACGGCACGAAGATGAGCAAGAGCAGGGGCAACGTCGTCAACCTGCGCGACTCGGCGGACGAGACGGCGGCCCGGATCCGTGCGGCTCGCACCGACTCCGAACGGCGGATCACGTTCGACCCCAAGGGTCGTCCCGCCGTCGCGAATCTGCTGACCATCGCTGGACTGTTCCTCGAGGAGTCGCCCGAGTCCGTCGCCGACGGCATCGGGAACGGTGGTGCGCAACGGCTCAAGGAGGTCGTCACCGACGCCGTGAACGGCTCACTCGCGGCGCATCGGGCGCGACGCGCCGAGCTCGAGCGCGACCCCGGCCACGTGGCCGCGGTGCTGCGCGAGGGCAACGAGCGGGCCAACGCCGTCGCCGACCGCACCCTGGCCACGGTCCGCGCCGTCATGGGCATGGCCTACTGACATGCCACGGGAACTGCGCCATGGCGGACTTGGCGTGCTCGGACCGGCCCGTACGCCGCCGGAACTGCGCCATGGCGGACGTGGCGATCGTGGTGGTGCACGATCCCGCAGCGCGCGACCTCGCTCGGTCCTAGCCTGAGGGGATGGACAGCGGCGACGACGGGGTCGCCACCGATGCGCGGCAGCTCGCGGCGATCGGCGAGCTCGGCACGGCCTTCGACGCCTCCGGGCTCGACCACTGGCTCTTCGGGGGCTGGGCCGTCGACTTCCTCGTCGGCCGCCGAACCCGGCCCCACGACGACGTCGATCTGGCGGTGTGGCGCCGAGACCGGCCCCGCATCCACGGCTGCCTCGTCAGCGCCGGCTGGCAGCACACTCCGCTGGAAGGCGAGATCGAAGGCACGAGGTACGCCCGCGACGGCGTGAGGCTCGAGCTGACCTTCCTCGTCGACGGCGACGAGGGAGAGGTGTTCATCCCGTTCGAGCCGGAGCCGGCGCTGTGGAGCGCCGAACCGTTCGGGAACGAGACCAAGGTGCTGGGCGGCGTCTGCGCTCGTATCGTCCCGCTCGGACGCATGCTCGCCGACAAGGAGAGGGCGCGAGCCGACCCGGCGGAAGGCAGCAAGGACCGCGCGGATCTCGAGTCCCTCCAGTCCGTGTGGGGCGACCCAGGCCGGTAGCGCGCCGGTCAGCGACGCTGTCGGCGTGAGTCCGTCTTCAGGAGCGCGAGATCGGCACGAGCGACGCCTTCGTCGTCGAGGCGCAGGCCCTCCTCGATGCCGGGCGCCGTGCCACCGCGCGACGCCGGCAGCCACCAGCGGTCGGCGTCGTCGCGCGGCTGGTCGGGATAGGCGTCGACGGCGTCAGCGAGCATCAGAGCCAGCCGCTCGCGCAGCGCCTCGGTGACGACGTACGGGTCGGCGTCGGGCCCTGGGTGCAGCGGCTCCCCGACGCTGATGGTCACGGCGCGTCCGCGCCGCAGGCTCCAGCGTCCGCCGACGGTGAGCACGCGCTGGCTGCCCCACACGACCACCGGCACGAGCGGGACGCTGCACCACGCGGCGACCGCGGCGGCACCGGGGCGCAGCGGCCGCAGCTCCCATGAGTGGGAGATCGTCGCCTCCGGGAAGACGCCGACGACCTCCCCGGACGCCGCGAGTCGCACGGCGGGCCGGAGCGCCACCTCCCCGTGCGCCCGGTCGACCGGGACGTGGCGCATGGCCCGCATCGCGTGCCCCACAACCGGTGGCGCGAACACGCCCTGCTTGGCGAGGAACCGGACGAGCCGGCCGCGTCCGATGCCGACGCGCCCGACGAAGAGGAAGTCGAGGAAGCTGACGTGGTTGCTGGCGAGCACCGCTCCCCCGCACGCCGGCACGTGCTGGGCGCCACGCACCTCGATGCGCAGTCCGAGCGCGGCGAAGAGCACTCGGGCCGAGCGGATGACGACGCGGTAGGTCAGGTCACGGGCCACACCTCGTCTTCGGCGCCACCCGCGCCGGCGGATGGCGGGCCTCCCGCCGCGCGGCGGAACCCTCGTGAACGTCGGCCGGTTCAAGCCCTCGGCCGCGGCGCGTCGGGGTAGAGCCGGAAGCCGGGCTTCTCGCGGTGCGCGAAGGAGCGGTAGAAGTCCTGGGCGTCGTCGGTGACGAGGTCGATGCGCTGGGTGCCGGACGCCGCGAACACCGCCTCGACGAGGCGCCGCCCGACGCCGTGGCGTCGGTGCGTGGCGGCGACGCCGAGCTGCGCGAGGTAGGACTGCACGACGCCGTCGCCGAAAGCCTGCGCGAAGGCGACGACGCGCTCGACCGACTCGTCCCGGTCGACCCGCCCGTCCCGCTCGACCGGCCCGTCCCGCTCGACCGCGACCCAGGCGACGACGCCGGGCGCCGTGCACGCGCGGGCGGCTACGGCCGGGTCGGAGAAGGACGGCCAGCCGAGCTCGCGGCACAGCGCGGCCACGCCGTCGGCGTCGGTGGGTCGGAACGGGCGAACGTCGGTCACCCGACCACCCTCCCCCACGACGCGTCCCGGCCCTGGGGAGCGCGCCGCGTCACCGCCGAACCACCTCGAGGAGCGCGACCGCTCGTCCGGCAGTCGGGACCGCTCGGCGGGCTACTCGCCGGTAGCGATGAGACCCCTGTCACGCGGGCCTTGCTGGGCGAACTAGCCTGCGTTTGAGTTGTGCCGATCGTCGATGCCCGCGCGCCCCACGCCCGCCGGGTCGACGCCACCGCACCACCGTCGATGCGAAAGGGTGACACCGTGAGCGACAAGCCGCTCGAGAACCTCGTCCACGAGGGACTGACCTTCCCGCCCCCGGCCGACTTCGCCGCGCAGGCCAACGGCACCGCCGACCTCTACGAGCAGGCGAGCGCCGACCACGAGGGCTTCTGGGCCGAGCAGGCCCGCACCTACCTGACGTGGAGCACGCCCTTCACGCAGTCGCTCGACTGGAGCAACCCGCCCTTCGCCAAGTGGTTCGCCGACGGCGAGCTCAACGCGTGCGTCAACGCCGTCGACCGGCACGTCGAGGCCGGCCGCGGCGACAAGGTCGCGATCCACTTCGTCGGCGAGCCCGAGGGTGACACCCGCGACATCACCTACGCCGACCTGCACGAGCAGGTGCAGCGCGCCGCGAACGCCCTCGCCGACCTCGGCGTCGGCAAGGGCGACACCGTCGCGATCTACCTGCCGATGATCCCGGAGGCCGCCGTCGCGATGCTCGCCTGCGCCCGCCTCGGCGCCCCGCACTCGGTCGTCTTCGGCGGCTTCTCGGCCGAGGCGCTGCACTCGCGCATCGACGACGCCCAGGCCAAGGTCGTCATCACGGCCGACGGCGGCTACCGACGTGGCGCCCCCTCGGCCCTCAAGCCGGCCGTCGACGCTGCCCTCGACCACGGCGACACGTCGGTCGAGCACGTGCTCGTCGTCAAGCGCACCGGCCAGGACACCGCGTGGAACGACCGCGACCTGTGGTGGCACGAGGCGCTCGAGACGGCCGCGACGACGCACGAGGCGCAGGCGTTCGAGGCCGAGCACCCGCTCTTCATCCTCTACACCTCGGGCACAACGGGTAAGCCGAAGGGCATCTTCCACACGACCGGCGGCTACCTGACCCAGGCGGCGTACACCAACGCCGTCGTCCACGACGTCCACCGCGACACCGACGTGTACTGGTGCACCGCCGACATCGGCTGGGTCACCGGGCACTCGTACATCGTCTACGGGCCGCTGACCAACGGCGTCACGCAGGTCATGTACGAGGGCACGCCCGACACCCCGCACCAGGGCCGCTGGTGGGAGATCGTGCAGGACTACAAGGTGACGGTCCTCTACACGGCCCCGACGGCGGTGCGCACCTTCATGAAGTGGGGCACCGACATCCCGGCGAAGTTCGACATGAGCTCGCTGCGGCTGCTCGGTTCGGTCGGCGAGCCGATCAACCCCGAGGCGTGGCTCTGGTACCACAAGCACATCGGCGGCGGCCGCGCCCCGATCGTCGACACGTGGTGGCAGACCGAGACCGGCGCCATCATGATCAGCCCGCTGCCGGGCGTCACGACGCTCGAGCCGGGCTCGGCGCAGAAGCCGATCCCCGGCATCAGCGCCGAGATCCTCGACGACGAGGGCCAGCCGTTCACGACGCCCGAGCAGGTCGGCTACCTCGTGCTCACCAAGCCGTGGCCGTCGATGCTGCGCGGCATCTGGGGCGACCCGGAGCGCTACAAGGAGACGTACTGGTCGCGGTTCGGCGAGAAGTACTACTTCGCCGGCGACGGCGCGAAGTACGACGCGGACGGCAACATCTGGCTGCTCGGACGCGTCGACGACGTCATGAACGTCTCCGGCCACCGCCTGTCGACCGCCGAGATCGAGTCGGCGCTCGTGTCGCACCCGAAGGTCGCCGAGGCGGCCGTCGTCGGCGCGAACGACGAGACCACGGGGCAGGCCGTGTGCGCGTTCGTCATCCTGCGCCAGGAGGCGGTCGAGGAGGCCGACGAGCCGGGCGAGGGCAAGGACCTCGTGCAGGAGCTGCGCAACCACGTGGCCAAGGAGATCGGCCCGATCGCCAAGCCGCGCTCGATCATGATCGTCAGCGAGCTGCCGAAGACGCGCTCCGGCAAGATCATGCGGCGGCTGCTGCGCGACGTCGCCGAGGGCCGTGAGGTCGGCGACGTCACGACGCTGGCCGACAGCTCGGTCATGGACCTCATCAAGACCGGCATGTCGGCGGACTCCTCCGACTGACGCGTCGACCACCGGCGCCGTCCACCGACGCCGACGCCGACGCCCGACGCCGCCCCTCCCACGCACCTGCGGGGTGGGCGGCGTCGTCGTCCCCAGCCCCCGCCACGCCCGTCCGTCGTGGATCGACGCTGTGGATCGGCAGGAGCGTCGACGGCGGCGCGTGGTTGACTCGGGCCATGAGCAACGCCGAGCGGGAGTCGCACACCTGGGTCGTCGCGTCGATCGGCGGAGTGCCGACCGTCGAGCCGCGGCCCGCCCTGTCGCTGAGCGAGGACGGGCTGCTCACCGGGACCACCGGCGTCAACCGCATCGTCGGCACCTACAAGGCCGAGAACGAGCTGGTCAAGGTCGAGGGCACCGGAATGACCCGGAAGGCCGGGCCGCCCGAGGCGATGGACCAGGAGAAGCGGTTCCTGAAGGCGCTCGAGGGCTGGCAGGCCTTCCACGTCGGGGGCGGTCGCCTCGAGATCGGCCCGGTCGACGCCGGCCTCGTCTGCGTCCTCGCCGAGCAAGGTCCGCCCACCGCCTGAGCGCCGTCACCACGCAGTCTGAACGTCGAGCCAACGCAGTCCGAACGTCCATACAACGCAGTCCGAACGTCCGCACACACGCGGTCTGAGCGACGGCACGAAGGTTCCGACGTGCCCTCCTCGTGCCGGTAGCCTGCGGTCGCGTGGCCCCCGGCATGAACCTTGGCGCCACCTGTCGGGTCCGGCCGTCGAGCGCTGCGTCGGGGTCCGAGTCCTCGCCCTCCACCGAGCACCTCGTCCAGGGAGTCCCGTGCGCCCCACGCACCCACAGCCCGTCCCCACCGCCTGCCCCGCGTGGGTCGACCCCTGGGCCTCCCGATGAGCACCTCGCCGTTCGGTGGTCCGGCCCCGCTCGTTGACCCGGCCTGCCCTGACGACGCCGTCGCCGTCGACGACTCGGGACGCGCCGCCGAGGCGGGTCCGCGCCATGGCGCCCCGAGGAACCGGACACCGGCGCGGACCCGGCCGGACCTGGCCTGGATCTCGTGGCTGCGGTTCGTGGCCATCGCCGCGGTGGTCACGATCCACACGGTCAGCTCCAACGCGGTGGAGCCCGGAGCGCGGGACACCCTGCGCGGAACCACGGCCATCTACCTCGACGTCCTGGGAGTCTTCGCGGTCCCGGTGTTCGTCATGCTGAGCGGCGCGCTGCTGCTCGACCCGACCCGCTACCAGGGGCCGCGTGAGTTCCTCCGCAAGCGCGCCCTCCGGCTCGTGCCGGCCGTCGTCTTCTGGCACGTGTGGTACTTCCTCGTGCGCAGACTCCTCCTCGACCAGGACCTGGGGCTGGGCGAGGCCGCAGCCCTGGCTTTGAGCGGCAAGCTCTACACAGCCCTCTACTTCTTCTGGATCGTGCTCGGCCTTGCGGCGTTGACGCCGTTCCTCATCCCCTTCGTGGCCCAGGCGACGCGCCGCCAGGTGCTGGTCGTGGGCACGCTCGGGTGCCTGATGATGGCAGTGAGCCAGGCGACGGCTCTGTGGCGTGACACCCCGGACGCGTTCGTCGAGACGGCGTGGACCTGGTGGATCCCCTACCTCGGCTACTTCCTGCTCGGCTGGGCACTGCGCGGCGTCGTCCTGCGGGGCCGCACCCTGGTCGGTGCTCTTGTCGTGGTGGTCGCACTTGGAGCCCTGATGCCGTGGCAGTGGCGCAACCCTGAGGCACCGAAGTGGCTGGAGACGATGAGCCCGGCCGGGTACTACAGCCTCACCGCGATGCTCTACGCGGTGGCATTGTTCCTGCTCTTCCAGGGACTGATCCGGCGCAACGGACCGCTGCACCGCCTCGCCTCCCCTCGGATGAGCTCGCTGGCGCGAACCCTCGGCGACGCAACGATGGGGGTCTTCGCGCTCCACCTCACGATCCTGCTGTGGGTCGTCGAGTGGCCCGTCGTCGGTGGCGAGCGCTCGGCGGGGAGCACGTCGGTTCTGCTGCTGCGCATCGCTGCAGTGCTGACCCTCACATGCGTCATCGTCCTTCTCCTGCGACGCGTGCCGGGCGTCAAGCGCCTGCTCTGACGCGTCCCTCCGTCTGCGCCCTCGCCGAGCAAGGTCCGCCGAGGGCCTGAGCGCCGACGCCACATCGCCGGGGCGTCGGCCTGACGCGGTCTGCGAGCCGGCGTGAAGAGGCCCGAGAGGCCGTGGGCCTGTAGCCTGCGTTCCCGTGGTCCCCTGATGCATCCAGCGCCACACTCCGGGCCCAGCCGTCGACCGCCGCGCCGGGTCCGAGCCCTCACCCTCCACAGAGCACCTCGTCCAGGGAGTCCCGTGCGCCCCACGCACCCACAGCCCGTCAATTGCGCCTGCCGCGCACGCGTCGACGTCTGGGCCTCCTGATGAGCACTCCGCCGCTCGGTGGTCCGGCCGAGCTCGTCGACCCTCCCCGACCTGACGACGACATCCTCGTCGGGGGCTCGGGGCGGGGCGCCGACCCGGTCGCCGAGGGTGCACGCCCTGACGCCGAGACGGACCGGACGCCGGCGCGGCACCGCCCGGACCTGGCCTGGATCTCGTGGCTGCGGTTCGTGGGCATCGCCGCGGTGGTCACGATCCACACGGTCGGCTACAACGCCCTGGAGCCTCGGGCGCGGGACACCCTGCGCGGCACCACGGCCATCTACCTCGACGTGCTGGGCGTGTTCGCGGTCCCGGTGTTCGTGATGCTGAGCGGCGCGCTGCTGCTCGACCCGGCTCGATACCAGGGCCCGCGGGAGTTCCTCCGCAAGCGCGCCCTCCGGCTGCTGCCGGCCATCGTCTTCTGGCACGCCTGGTACTTCCTCGTGCGCGTGCTCCTCCTCGACCAGGACCTGGGGGTGGGCGACGCCGCGGCCCAGGCGTTGAGCGGCAAGCTCTACGGCGCTCTCTACTTCTTCTGGATCGTGCTCGGCCTGGCCGTGCTCACGCCCTTCCTCATTCCCTTCGTGGCACAGGCCACGCGCCGCCAGATGCTGGTCGTGGGCACGCTCGGGTGCCTGATGACGGCCGTGAGCCAGGCGACGGCGCAGTGGCGTGACACCCCCGACGTGTTCATCGAGACGGCGTGGACGTGGTGGGTCCCCTACCTCGGCTACTTCCTGCTCGGCTGGGCGCTGCGCGGGGTCGTCCTGCGAGGCCGGGCCCTGGTCGGGTCCCTCGTCGTGGTGGTCGCACTGGGAGCGCTCATGCCGTGGCAGTGGCGCAACCCCGACGCCCCGCGGTGGCTCGAGACGATGAGCCCGGCCTGGTACTACAGCATCACGGCGATGGTCTACTCGGCGGCGCTGTTCCTCCTCTTCCAAGGGCTGATCCGGCGCGACGGACCGCTGCACCGCCTCGCGTCGCCCCAGATGAGCTCGCTGGCGCGAACCCTCGGTGACGCGACGATGGGAGTCTTCGCGCTCCACCTCACGATCCTGCTGTGGGTCTTCGAGTGGCCGGTCATCGGTGGCGAGCGCGCGGCGGGGAGCACGTCCGTCCTGCTGCTGCGCATCGCGGCCGTGCTCGCGCTGACGTACGTCATCGTGCTGCTCCTGCGACGCGTGCCGGGAGTCAAGCGCCTCCTCTGACGCTTCCCGCCTGTTTCCTCGCGCCACCGCGTCACTCGGGAACTGCGGCACTCCGGCACCCGGACACCGCGCCACCAGGACACCGCGACACTGCGTCACCCGGGAACTCCGGCACCCCGGCAACCGCGGCAACCGCGGCACCGCGCAACCCAGGCCCGCGTCACCCAGGCCCCGCGTCACCGCGTCACCGGCACCGGCACCGGCAGCGCACGCTGACGCTCCCCGGCCGGGTCGGCCGGGGAGCGGGGCGACGCAGCTACCGGTGCCAGATGACCCCGGACGCGGTGACCGTCGCGGCCAGGCCCCGCTCGTGCACCACGGTGTGGTGCCGTCCGCACAGCAGCGCCCCGTTGTCGAGGTCGGTCAGGCCACCGTGCAGCCAGTGGACGACATGGTGGGCCTCGCACCACTGCGGTGGGATCGTGCACCCCGGATAGGTGCACCCGCCGTCCCGCCGGGCCAGAGCGCGCCGCTGGGCGGGGGTGAAGAACCGTTGCGTGCGCCCCACATCCAGCACCTCCGAGGGGCCGCCCAGGACCATCGGCACGATCCCGGCCTCACAGGCCAACCGCCGCACCGCTCCCGGACTCAGCACCGCGTCGTCGTCGGCGATCCCGGCACCGCGGACCTGCTCCAGCAGCGCCTCGAGGCTCATCGTCACCACCAGCGTCGTCCGCGGGGTCCGTGCCACACCCTCCGGCGCTCCGACCGCCCGACCGATCAGCTCCAGCAACGCATCAGCCCGACGCGCTGCCGGAGTCCGTGGGTCGACGTCGACGGCCGGTGCATCGGTGCCTGCGTCGGTTGCCGCCCGCAGGCCGGACCAGTCCAGATCGGGTCGTGGCCTGGCCAGCGGGTCGATCGCCGCCTCGAGCACCGCCGCGCCCTCGGGGTCGAGCCGCAGCAGGAAGTCGACGAACCCGGCACACGACCCGACCCGCCTCAACGACCGACCGGCCCGCAGCCCACGCTCCAACGCCTCGGCCTCCGCCGGCGGGCGCAAGCTCGCGCGCGCATGACCGACCAGCCGGCGCAGCTCTCGCACGGTCAATGCCGGCGCGTGATCCACCAGCGAGGCCACCACGTCATCGAGGTGGTCGCGGTCGGCCACCGGCGCCAGGTCACGCTGGAACCGCACGATGACCCCGGCTTGCTGCGCCGACACCTCGCACGCCGCCACCCGAGCCGCCAGCACCGCCCAACGCGGCTCCCGCAACGCCGAACCCAGCAGACTCAACGTCGCCGCGTCGCCACCGTCGATCGCCACGACCGCGCCGCCAGCTGCACTCGTCGCCGCGCCCGCACCTGCCCCGCCATCCACCAGTCCACCCAGCGCACCGGCTTCTGCCGCGCCGCTGTCCGTCGCTTGGTCACCGTCGGGTCGGCCGCCGCCGGCCCCGGCGACGGCGCGGAGCCAGTCAGGCCCCGACAGCCGGGCCGCGCCGGCCAGGCCGCGTTCGTCGGCCTCCCGCGCGAGCATGACGCTCAAGGTCTGCGCTGCTTCCCGAAGCGCCTGCGCGTGGCCGAATGAGACACCGACCGCGCCATCGCCCAAGGTCCAGAAGGGGAACTCGCCGGCCAGCCCTCGCACCGCCTCGACCATCGCCGCAAGGCGTCCCGACAGGTCCGTCGCACCGATTCCCGCTGCGTCCTCGACGGGCTCGGCCCTCACATCCGCGCCAACTGCGCCACCCGAGTCACCTGAGTCAGCCGGTTCAGCCGCGCCACCCGAGTCAGCAGGGTCAGCCGAGGCGGCCGCGCCAGTCGGGTGAGCCGTGCCAACCGAGTCAGCCGTGCCAACCGGGTCAGCCGTGCCGGCATCGAGCGGCGCACGGTCGCCTGCGTCAGGGGCGAAGGTGGCGCCCTCCGTACCGCCCGACTGGCCGGTGCCGCAACGGCTTGGTGCCTCGCCGGAGGCGGCGCGCGCACGAACCGTCCGCGTCGGCACTGCGGGCGCCGACGCGGTGCCGGGGTTGGCGAGCCGCGTGTCGAGGAGCATGGTTTCACCCTAGACTCGACCACTGACAATGCATGACGATGACATCTCAGGAGGTCCGATGCCGGACAACCCCAAGACCGCGCGACGTCGCCATGTCGTCGACACCGTGCACCCCCGCGAGCGCGTCGAACGCACGGACCTGCCCGACCACTCCGAACGGGCCGAACGGGCCGACCGGTCCAAGATGATCTCGGTCCGGCTCACGACGGACGAGTTCGAGGCGCTCTCTGCCGAGGCGAGCACGCTCGGCATCGGGCCGTCCACCCTGGCCCGGACCCTCATCCGTCGCGGACTGGCCGAACCCTCCCCCACCCCATCGGCGCTCGAGTCGCGCATCGAGGCCCACCTGCAGGCCTCGCTCGACCCAGACCTCACGGCCCGGGTGGAGGCGCTCGAACGCTGGGTCGCCGAACGATCAGCGGCCCAGCGACGGCCCCACTGAGGGGCCCACCGACGGGCTCGTCGTCCCACGTCGCGCCCTGAGACCCTCGCGCGCAGCGTGACGCCACCGAGTCCCTCGGCGAACGAGCGAACTGCCCACTCCCACAGAGGATCCGGGCCGCTGTGCCGTCAGCGGAGGCCGGCTGGCGCCGGCGTCACCTCGACCGACGCGTCCGTCTCCGGCACGTCAGCCTCCGCAACATCGCTCGCAGCATCCGTCGTCGCCCGCGCCACCCAGCCGCGCTCGTGGGCAGCCCACCCCAGCTGGATGCGCGTCGTGGCCCCGGTCGCGTCCATGAGGGAACGGACGCGTCGCTGCACGGTCCGAAGGCCGACGTCCAGCTGACGCGCCACCCGAGCGTCGGACGCGCCGGCGAGCAGCAGCGACAGCACCTGGAGGTCGAACTCGTCCGGCCCGGAATGCATCTCGACGATGTCGTCGGCGTCGGGCGTCGACAGGACGAGCGGCCAGGCGTCGCGCCACACCGACTCGAAGAGCGCCACCAGCGACCCCACGAGGCCAGCGGCATGGATGACGAGGGCGGACGGCTCGGCACCTTCGACGTCGAGTGGCACGAGGGCGGTTCGTCCGTCGGCGATGACGAGCTTGGTCGGGACGCGTTCGACGACGCGCACCTCCTCCTCGCGGCGCAGGACGGCCGCGACGTTGGCCTGCGGCTCGTGCTCGAGGACGTCGCGCTCGAGGACGACCCGGTACCGGACGCCGCGCGCTGTGGCGATGTCCTCGGCGGAGTTCTCGTCGGCGGTGACGACCGCGGGCCGGTCGGTGACGAACGCGCAGACCTCCGACACCGCACCGAGCTGCAGCTGGTGGAAGCGCTGACCGACGGTGCCGGCGCCGATGACGACCTCGACGAGGTCGTGGACGTCGACGGAGGCCTCGGTGCGGTGGGCCTCGGCGAGCCGGGCTGCGGCGAGCTCGGCCTGCTCGAGCTCGTGACGCCGGTCGTTGACGATCGCCCGCAGCGCGACGCCGGGTGGCGCGGCGACCCACCGGCCCGGCGCGACCGCCGACTCGGCGACGAGACCCCGCGCCCGGAGCCCCAGCACGGCCTGCTCCACGTCGGCGTCGGGCATCGTGCACCGACGCGCGAGGTCGGCCAGCTCGGTCGCACCGAGCCCCACGAGGGTGCGGTAGACCGTCGCCTCCTCCGGCGAGAACCCCAGGGCGCCGAGCACCTCCACGTCGCTGCCTCCCCACCGGCCGCGCGCGGCCGCGTCTCCGCGTCTCCATGCCGTGAGCACGGTGGCGACACCTCGGGGACCTGGACTCGCGACCACGACGTCAGTAGACCCGCGCCTCTCGAGGGGCGGGTCACCCCGCCGGTGGCGGACCCCCGCCATGGCGCACAACCGCCGCTCGCCATTGTTCCGCAGACCGGGTCACATCGGCACATTGGGGCGCACGCCGGACTCTCCCCGTCCGGCGCCCCGAGCCGCGCGGGCCCGATCAGGCGGGCCCGCGCACCCACCCCCTTCGGAGGACTCATGCGCCCCAACTGGCGTACCACCCTGGGAGCAGCCACCGCGGCGGTACTCGCCGCGACGGCTGCGTCCCCGACCCAGGCCCTCGGCCAGGGAACCAGCACCGCGGGTGACCGCGGCCGGCCGATCGTCGGCTCGGCCGCATGGTCGGCCGGCAACCCCGGCAACAGCTCCCCCAACCCGGCCTCCCCCGGACCCGCCGCCCAGAGCATCACGGCCCGCACGCCCAAGACCGTCACGCTCGTCACCGGCGACCGCGTCGTCGTCTCCGGTGCGGGCACCGAATCCCCTTCTGCCACGGTCCTGCCCAACACAGACGGCAGCGTTTCGACGGTCGAGACCCGACGCGTCGGGCGTGACCTGTACGTGTACCCAGAGAGTGCCGCCGCGGCCCTCGCCGCCGGACGCGTCGACGACGAGCTCTTCAACGTGACGGGCCTCGTGGCGCAGGGCTACGACGACGCGTCGACGCGCACACTGCCCGTCATCGTCAGCTACACCGGCGCCGTCGACGTCACGCGCAGCGCGCCCGCCACCCCGCGCGGAGCCGCCACGGGCCGCACCCTCCGCTCGATCGACGCCGTCGCGATGGCCGCGGACAAGTCCAGGGCCAAGGACTTCTGGGCCGACGCGTCGAGCCGCTCCACCCCGGCCGGCGCCCGCGTCGCCAAGGTGTGGCTCGACCGCAAGGTGAGCAAGAGCCTCGAGGAGTCGACGAAGCAGGTCAACGCGCCGCAGGCCTGGGCGGCCGGGTTCACCGGCACCGGCACGACGGTCGCCGTCCTCGACACCGGCGTCGACGGCGGACACGCCGACCTCGCCGGACGCGTCAAGGCCTCGCAGGACTTCACCGGCTCCTACGGCGGCGCTCTTTCCGACCCCGACGGCCATGGCACGCACACCGCGTCGACCGTCGGCGGCTCCGGCGCCGCGAGCGGTGGCCGGGAGAAGGGCGTCGCGCCCGGCACCGACCTGCTCATCGGCAAGGTCCTCGACGACTACGGCTCGGGCTCCTACTCCGGGATCATCGCCGGCATGGAGTGGGCCGTGGGCCAGCACGCCGACGTCGTGTCGATGAGCCTCGGCAGCACCGGTCCCGTGGGCGACTGCACCGACCCGCTGTCGACGGCCGCGCAGGACCTGTCGACGTCGAGCTCGAGCCTCTTCGTCATCGCGGCGGGCAACACCGGCCCGGGCACCAACACGGTCTCGGCCCCGGCGTGCGCGCCCGCGGTCCTGTCGGTCGGCGCCGTCGACAGCGCGGACAAGACGGCGTGGTTCTCCAGCCGCGGGCCGGCCGCGTTCACGCACACCCTCAAGCCCGAGATCGCGGCTCCCGGGGTCGCGGTCCTGGCCGCCCGCTCGGGTGGTCGGGGTGACGACGCGTACGTGGCGATGTCGGGCACGTCGATGGCGACCCCGCACGTCGCAGGCGCCGCGGCCGTCGTCAAGCAGGCCCACCCGTCGTGGACCGGTGCGCAGCTCAAGGCCGCCCTCGTGTCGACGGCGCAGTCGGCCGTGCCGGGCGACGTGCGCGAGGTCGGCGCCGGTCGCCTCGACGTCCTCGCCGCCACGAAGGCGACCGTCACGAGCGGCGTGGTCCAGGCTGGCAGCTTCGACTGGCCGCACACGGCAGCGCAGCGCACCAGCGTCGGCATCCCGTTCACCAACCTCGGCGACGCTCCGATCACGTTGTCGCTCAGGGTTGCCGGCCTCACCGGTGACGACGGGAGCGCGCTGAAGACGGCTCCGGCGAAGCTCAACGCGTCGACGCTGACCGTCCCGGCGGGCGGCACCGCGTCGGTCCCGCTGGCGGTCGACCCGTCGGTCACGCTGGCCGCCGCGCAGTACGGCGACGTCACCGGGCGCGTCCTCGCCACGACGGCTGACGGCCGCACCGTGTCGACGCCGTTCGCCCTGTACGTCCAGCCCGAGACGGTGACGCTCACGCTGCGTCTCACCGACCGCCTCGGCCACGCGGCCGCGGGCGCCTCGAGCGTCGACGTCGTCAACACCGACTCGCCCCGAGGCGAGCGCCGATACAACGACAGCGCGGCCGAGCAGACGTACGCGGTCCGTCCGGGCACGTACCTGCTGTCGGCGTTCGTCCAGTCCCCCGACGGTGACGCCGCCGCGCCGACGCTCGACTCGATGGCGTACTTCGCCCGCCCCGAGATCGAGATCACGCGCGACACGACGATCGACTTCGACGCCCGCAAGGCGCACCTCGTGTCGGTGAAGACCGACCGGCCGAGCGTGGCCCGCGCGTCGGTGCTCTCCTTCACCCGCCAGTGGGACGACCTGTGGATGCACGCCGGCTCGATGCTGGCCGGGTCCACCGTCACGGCCCTCTACGCAGACGTCCAGGGCAAGCCGAAGGACGGCACGTGGGAGTTCGGCGTCAACCAGCGTCGCTACGCCCCCGCGGTGACCTCCATGACCGCGGGCACCACGACGCTGCACCCCACCGCTCCCGAGGTGACGGCCGCTGGTCTCGACGGCACCGCCACCGCGCCGCTCGTCGACGCCGGTGCCGGCACGGCGTCCGACCTGACCGCCGAGAAGGTCGGCGGCAAGGTGGCGCTCGTGCGGCTCGCGTCGCCGACGGCCAACCTCAGCTCCGCCATGGTCAACGCCGTCAAGGCGTCCGGCGCCAAGGGCCTGCTCCTCTACCGCCCGGCCACCGGCCGGTGGGCTCCGGCGCTGGGCTTCCCGGCCGTCGCGGTCGCGGCCTACAGCCTCCCGATGGCCGAGGGCGACGCGCTTCGCGCAGCCCTGGCGTCGGCGCCCGGCAACACGCTCACGCTGGCGTGGCAGGCCACGGCCCGCAGCCCGTACGTCTACACCCTCGGCTTCACCGAGTCGACGCCGTTCACGAGCGACAAGACGTACGTCGTGCACGACAAGAGCCTCGGCCGCACCGACGCGACGTACACGGCCATGGGCGTCGACACCGCGTTCGTCGACCTCGTCGGCGTCCGTCGCCCGAGCGGGTTCGGCTTCGGAGTCTCGAGCTTCAGCAGCGTGCCGGTCCCGGGCAAGCGCACCGAGCTCTACACCGACGACGGCTCGCAGTTCCAGCAGGTCGTGCTGTCGAGCCTGCCGTTCGGCGAGGCGATGCTCGGCACCTGGCACGGCTACCCGGCCGGCAGCGTCCGCACCGAGGCGTGGCACGGCGGCGTCGTGGGTCCGACCGCGATCCAGGACGAGGACGGCGTCGAGCAGCTGACCGCCGAGCGGCAAGGCGACCTCATGGGCTTCGCGCCGCAGCTCTACGGCGACGACTGGGGCCACGTGGCGCAGCCGGGCAGCTTCGGTGACGGCGGCTCGCTGGAGATGCGTCGCGACGGTGAGGTCATCGGCACGAGCGCCTGGCCGTCCGGTGTCTTCGAGGTGCCGGCGGGCGACTCGCTCTACGAGCTGACGCTGCGCCAGTCGAAGTTCCCGTCATCGGCCCCGGCCTGGCGTCGCTCGATGCAGGTGACGACGACGTGGGGCTTCCGCTCCCACCTCGAGCCCGACGTCTACTCGCGCGGCCTGCCGCTGCTCTTCCCCCGGGTCACGCTGCCCGAGGACGGGCTGAAGACGCTGCCCGCTGCCGCCGGGCAGGTGCTGCCAGTGCGCGTCACCGGCCACGCCGGCTACACGCCGGGTGCCATCGCGTCGGTCGAGGCGGCGACGTCGTACGACGGAGGCACGACGTGGACCGACGCGTCGGTGCGGCACACGGGTGACGCGTGGAGCGCGGTCGTCGACCACACCGGGGCGTCGGGCAAGACCGTCGCCCTGCGCGTCACGGTCACCGATGCCAACGGCGCGACGGTCACCCAGGTGACACAGGCGGCCTACGTCGTGCGCTGACGCGTGTCGCACCGGTGATCGCACGGAACCGCCCGGCCCCTCTTGGGGCTGGGCGGTTCCTGCGTGTGCGGCCTGCAGTCAGGGTTCTCGCGACCGCCTCAGGCGTGGTCTCGATTCGGACCGAGGTCCGGTTGCATGGTATTCGTTGAAGCGTGAAGCAGCTTCGAGTCGTCGTGTCCAGCACCCGTCCCGGCCGCATCGGCCCCGTCGTGGCCGAGTGGGTCGCCGCCCAGGCTCCCGCGGACGAGTGGCAGGTCGAGCTCGTCGACCTCGCGACCCTCCCGTTCTTCGACGAGGAGGACATGCCGAAGAACGGCAACTACGCGAAGCCCCACACCAAGGCGTGGGCCCAGCAGGTCTTCGAGGCCGACGCCGTCGTCGTCGTGACGCCGCAGTACAACCGCAGCTTCCCGGCCCCGATCAAGAACGCCGTCGACTACCTGTTCGCCGAGTGGCACGCCAAGCCCGTCGCCCTCGTCGGCTACGGCTGGACGGGCGCGTCCGACGCCACGGCCGACCTCACGAAGGTCCTCGGCCACGTCAAGGCCGACGTCGTCGGCTCGACCGGCCTCGTCTTCACCCAGGACGTCTCCCCCGCCGGCGAGTTCTCCGTGACCGACGAGCGCCGCGCCGAGCTGACCGCCCTGCTCGAGGCGCTCGCGGCCAAGGTCGACGAGCCCGTCGGCGCCAGCGCCTGACCGCACGCAGTCCCCGGTGGCGTATGCCCACGTGGCTGGTCGCGCCGCGCGGAGGTCGCTGGGGCTGCGGCTGGGCGACGTGTGTCGCACACCCCTGTCGACGCACTACCGTCAGGGGGTGAGCCAGCACAGCCCTGAGACCATGACCGCCGAGCCCGAAGCCGATACCCCTTCTTCGGAGCCCGGCCGGACGGCGGGTGCGGCCGTCGAGGCGGAGACGAGCTTCGCGGACCTCGGGCTGGACGACAAGGTGCTCAAGGCGCTGCGCGACGTGGGCTACGAGCACCCATCGCCGATCCAGGCCGCGACGATCCCGGCCCTCCTCGAGGGCCGCCACGTCGTCGGGTTGGCACAGACCGGCACCGGCAAGACGGCGGCGTTCGCCCTTCCGATCCTCAGCCGGCTCGACCTGAAGCAGAAGTCGCCGCAGGCGCTCATCCTCGCGCCGACGCGTGAGCTGGCGCTGCAGGTGTGCGAGGCGTTCGAACGGTATGCCGCCCACCTCAAGGGCGTACACGTGCTGCCGGTCTACGGCGGGCAGGCCTACGGCGTGCAACTGAGCGCGCTGCGCCGGGGGGTGCACATCGTCGTCGGCACGCCCGGCCGCATCATGGACCACCTCGAGAAGGGCACGCTGGACCTCAGCGAGCTGCGCTTCCTTGTGCTCGACGAAGCCGACGAGATGCTCAAGATGGGCTTCGCCGACGACGTCGAGACGATCTTGGCCGACACCCCGGACGACAAGCACGTCGCTCTCTTCTCCGCGACGATGCCCTCGCAGATCCGGCGCATCTCGAAGAAGTACCTCCACGACCCGGTCGAGATCACCGTCAAGTCCAAGACGTCGACCGCGCCCAACATCACCCAGCGCTTCCTCACGGTGTCCTATCCGCAGAAGGTCGATGCTCTGACCCGCATCCTCGAGGTCGAGAACTTCGAGGGGATGATCGTCTTCGTCCGCACCAAGAACGAGACCGAGACGCTGGCGGAGAAGCTCCGTGCGCGGGGGTTCTCCTCGATGGCCATCAACGGCGACATCGCCCAGAACCAGCGTGAGCGCACGGTCGACCAGCTGAAGTCGGGCAAGCTCGACATCCTCGTCGCCACCGACGTCGCCGCCCGCGGGCTCGACGTCGAGCGGATCAGCCACGTCGTCAACTACGACATCCCGACCGACACCGAGTCCTACGTGCACCGCATCGGCCGCACCGGTCGCGCCGGACGCAGTGGCGACGCGATCTCGTTCGTCACGCCGCGAGAGCGCCACCTGCTCAAGGCGATCGAGAAGGCGACCCGACAGTCGCTCGTGCCGATGACGATGCCCAGCGTCGAGGACATCAACGCCAGCCGCCTGAGCCGCTTCGACGACGCGATCACCCAGGCACTGTCCGCGACCAGCAGGATCGACGCCTTCCGCGACGTCATCAGTCACTACGTCAACGAGTACGACGTGCCGGAAGTCGATGTCGCCGCCGCCTTGGCGGTCGTGCTGCAGGGCGACGAGCCGATGCTGCTCGAGCCCGAACCCGTCCGTCCTGCAAGGACGTTCGACGACCGCAGCCCTCGTGAACGTCGGGACGACCGCGACTCGCGCGGGCGTGGCGACCGCCGCGATGGCGGGGGCGGCGCTCGTGGTGACCGTGACGGGCGCGGGCGGCGCGGCCCGTCGTCCGGGCCACTGGTCGGCTACCGCATCTCGGTGGGACGCCGGCAGAAGGTGGAGCCTCGACAGATCGTCGGTGCTCTCGCCAACGAGGGCGGCCTGGGACGACAGGACTTCGGCCACATCGACATCCGCGCGGACCACTCGATCGTCGAGCTGCCGGCGACGCTTCCGCCCGGCACGTGGGAGAAGCTGCGCTCGACCCGCATCTCGGGCCAGCTCATCGAGCTGACTCGCGACGACGGTCCACGTCACGGAGGCTTCCAGAAGAAGCCCCGCACCAAGGGCAACCGCGCCTGAACCCTCGCGGCACAGCGCACCTGTCGGCATTTGCTCGAATCGCGAACAAAGGACGACTTCGGCCCATAACCTGACCGCGGAACTGCGTCAGGGGAGGGTAAACATGTCCGGTGTCAAGGTACGACACAGGGGTTCGTGGGTTGTCAGGGCCGTTCTGGCCGTGCTCGTCGTGGCGGCGGGGCTGCCGGCGCTGTCCACGGCCGCAGATGCCGCCAGTGCCCCCACAGGACTGACGCCTGCCGGGGGAACCGCGGCTTCTCCGTCACCGGTCCTCGGCTGGAGCCGGGTCGTCGATGCCTACAGCTACGACGTACAGGTCGCGAACAACTCTGCCTTCAACCCGACGATCTTCAACACGACGACGACGAACCGGCAGGTCGTCCCGACGTCGCTGCTGCCTGACGGCCCTGCCTACTGGCGAGTGCGGGCCAACGCCTCCTCCGGCCAGAGCGCCTGGACGACGACGACCATCAACGTCAGAGCCGCCCAGGCCCCCACTCCCCTCGGGCCGGCGAACAACGGACCGGCGCTGCAGCAGCCGTCGAACCCGCCTCTGCTGTCGTGGACCGCGGTACAGGGCGCGACGAACTACGAGGTCCAGGTGGACCCGGACGGCGACTTCATCGGAGCCACGTCGTACACCACCAGAATTCCCTCGCTGGTCGTCCCGGACCCGGCGGCCAACGGGAGTTACTACTGGCGGGTGCGGGCGCAGCTGTCCAACAACCTCTACACGGCCTTCTCAAACCCGTGGCAGTTCACCATCGGTGCACTGGCACAGGTGCAGACGATCGCGCCGGCCGAGAACCAGTCCGTGGAAGACGTCACCCTGCAGTGGCAGCCCGTGAAAGGCGCCAGGACGTACGAGCTCCAGGTCAGCACCGACCAGGACTTCAACACGATCATCGACAGCAGGACGGACCTCAAGGGCACCAGCTTCAGCCCGCCGACGACCTATCTCAACGACCAGTACTACTGGCGTGTTCGAGCGCGGAACAACCTGGGCGAGACCGTCGACTGGGTGTCTGTCCTTCCGCAACCGGCGCACACGTTCCAGCGGAGCTGGCTGAGCAAGCCGACGCTCAGCTACCCGCCGAACGCCATGTCCCCGACGGTCTCCGACGACTTCTACTACCAGTGGACTCCGGTCCCGCACGCGAGCCGCTACCAGCTCGACGTGGGCAACGACCCGAACTTCACTCCCGGGCAGTTCCAGAGCTGCTACACGCCCCAGACGACGTACGCGGCCGGCTATGTCTCGGACCGCTGCATGCCGTCCCAAGGCGCCGTGACCTACTGGCGGGTGCGGGCACTGGACGAGCCGGCAGGAGTGCAGGGCATCTACTCGGCCATCAGCACCTTCGTGTATTCGTCCGGACAGGTTCAGCGAGTCAGCCCCACGAACGGCTCCACCGTGACGGTGCCCACGCTCCAGTGGCAGGCGGCGCGCAACGCGGAGCGGTACCGCGTCACCCTCGTCGACAAGTCCGGATCGACAGTGACCAGCGTCGACACGTACTCGCTGAGCTGGACTCCCAACTTCGCTCTCGACCCGCTGAAGAGCCCGTACGGCTGGACCGTGCAGTCCATCAACCTCAACAACTCCGTGTCCCCCAAGTACGCCACCTGGACGTTCAACCTCTCGGCGACCAACGGGGGCAGCACCTCGCCGGACGCGACCTACATGGGTGGCCCGACGGTCCGCTTCCCCTCATTGACGTGGACACCAGTCACGAGTGCTGCCTACTACCGCGTGAGCATCGGCGTTCACGGCAGTGGCTTCTTCTTCGACAGCTCCTACTCGCCGATCCTGAGCACCAACTATCCGTACGCCGCAGCCACTGACACGGGGAAGGCCCTGCTCACCCCGGGCAGCTACGACTACCAGGTCGAGGCGTTCACGAACCAGAACGTGTCGTTGGGTAGGGGCACGCTGGGCAGCTTCGCCATCTCCAATCTCCAGGCGACAGGTGGGCGACAGATCGCCATCGACGGGAAGCGGCTCGACACTTCCCCGGCCTGCACCGCCTACCTCGACTCGCCAACGCTCCCGCAGGTGTGCGAGAACGTCACCACGACGCCGGTGCTCGACTGGAACCCCGTTCCCGAGGCCTCGTACTACATGATCTACGTCGCTCGAGACCGAGAGCTCACGAACCTCGTCTACACCTCGCCGCCTCGCACGACGGCCACACGTTGGACGCCCACGAGCGACGTGTATCCCAGCGCGCTGCCCGACAGCCAGGCCGGCACGGCCTACTACTGGTTCGTCCGCCCGTGCAAGGCCGACAGCGTCTGTGCCCCGGATCCGGTGTCGACCCTCAAGGCGGCCACCAACGCGTTCAGCAAGCTGTCTCCTCGCGTGGCCCAGCTCGCTCCGGCGGACGGCGCGACGGTGGGCAACGCCGTGACCTTCAGCTGGGAGGACTACCTCGCCACGAGCCAGAAGACCACGTGGGGTCCGACGAGCGAGGTCGGAAACCAAGCCGCTCAGCGCTACCACGTGCAGGTGTCCACGACGAACAGCTTCGCCACCCTGCTCGACGAACAGTACGTCGACCAGACGACGTACACGGCATACGACCGCACCTACCCGGAGGGCACTCTCTACTGGCGGGTGCAGGCCATGGACGCGCAGAGCAACGGGCTTCAGTGGTCGCAGACGTGGAAGGTCACCAAGTCGAGTCCTGCGCCTGCCATCACCAGCCCCAAGGGAGCCGCCGGCGCGATCACGACCGCCTGCCCGACGCCGACGGTCACCGCCTCGTGCACGAGTGGCACTTCTCCGTTCGTGTGGGCGCCCAGCGACTACGCCGGTGGGTACCAGCTCGAGGTCTACAAGAACGACGATTCCAACTGGTCGCCCGCCAACCGCGTCATCAGCGTGTCGACGAAGCAGACGGCCTACGCCAACTCCGTTCCCCTCCCCGCCAGCACGTCGGCCTACGTGTGGCGAGTCGCTCGTCTCGACGCAGACAACCGGCCGGGTCAGTGGTCGACGACGGGTCGCTTCTTCTCACTGGGTGCAGCTCCAACGCTGACGACTCCAGCGCTCAACGCCCGAGTCAACGGCTACGGCCCGCTGATGGCGTGGAACGCGGCGCCGGGCGCCACCAGCTACCGCTTCGAGCGCCGTCCGGCAGGTGGCAACGTCGTGGAGTCGGTCTGGACGACCGCGCAGTCGTACGCGCCCACCTCCGTCATCCCGTCTGGGGCGTGGGAGTGGAGGATCGTTGCCGTCGACGTCACGGGCGCCGAGAGCGGCTCGAGCGAGTGGCGAGCCTTCACGGTGGACAACAACCGTGGCTCTTTCACACCGATTACGCCACGCCCGTTCCTGGACACGAGAAGTGGCCTTGGAGCCGGCAAGTCGAAGATTGGGTCAGGGCAATCCATCACGGTCACAGTGCCCGGGCTGCCTGCCGGCGTGAGCTCCGTTGCCCTCAACGTCACGGCGTCGAACACGACCGCGTCGGGATTCGTCACAGTCTGGCCTGCCGGGGCCACGCGGCCCAGCACCTCGAGCCTCAACTTCACCCCCGGCAAGACGGTCGCAAACATGGTCATGGTGGCGGTGGGACCAGGTGGAAACATCAGTCTGTACAACTCCGCCGGCACCACGGACCTCATCGCCTACATCTCCGGCTACTACGCGCCGGACCTCGGCTCCGGGTTCACGTCCGTCACTCCGGTGCGGGTTCTCGACACGCGCACCGGGGTGGGGCATTCGGGAGCAGTCGGTCCCGGCCAGGCGATCACACTCACGGTTCCCAACGTGCCGTCGGGCACCAAGGCCGTGATCCTCAACCTGACGGTGACGCAGCCCACCGCCCCCGGCTACCTCTCGATCTATCCCTATGGGGTCACTCGGCCCAACGTCATGAGCCTGAACTTCGTCAAGGGGCAGACCGTGCCCAACCTCGTCACCACCGCTGTCGACGGTTCCGGCCGCGTCACCATCTACAACTCTGCTGGCACGAGCCAGGTGGTCGCCGACCTCGCCGGCTACTACTCGACAGGAAGAGGAGTCGGGTACGCCGGCATCACCCCGAAGCGGGTCATGGACACGCGCAGCGGGCTGGGTGTGAGCAAGGGCAAGATCGCGGGCGGCACCAGCAAGACCCTGACCATTCCGGGGCTTCCTGCCGGGGCGACAGCGGTTGCTCTCAACGTGACGGTCACCGGACCGACCAATGCAGGCGTGCTCACCGTCTACCCCTCTGGCGCGGCCCGCCCGACGGCCTCCAACCTCAACTTCGTTGCAGGACAAACGATCGCGAACATGGTGGTCGTGAAGGTGGGTGCAGGCGGAAGGGTGACCTTCTTCAACTCCTCCGGGAACGTTGACGTCATAGCGGACCTCGCAGGTAGCTACTCGAGCTGAGCTAAGGACAGCAGGAGGCCTGCTGGCCGGCGACTTCAATTCTCGGGGTGGCCGGTCAGCTGGCATATCTCTGTTTCGCTTTCCCCTTCGGGATCGATCGTGGGCCATGCGCGACGTCGGCTACGAGCACCCCTCGCCGATCCAGGCCGCGACGATCCCGGCCCTGCTCGAGGTCCGCCACGTCATCGGGTTGGCACAGACCAGCACCGGCAGGACGGCGGGGCTCGCGCGCGACGACGATGACCTCAGTCAGTGCGTTGACGAACCGTTCGTGGGATCGCGGCGAGAAGGATGAGGACGCCGCTCGACCACAACGGCATCGCGATGACCATCGCCGCGGCAAGCCAGGCGGGTCGAGACCGTCGCGCCGCCCACGCAGCCAACACGACGGCGACCGGCAGGCGCACGAGCAGCGGTGGGTAGAACTCTTGCGTCGGGGGCGTAGGTGAGTCCAGCAGGAACGCAACCCACCGGCTCCACAGGTCGGGCGCCGCAAGGTACGACACGAGCACAATCGCGCCGGTGACGCCTAGGCTCAGTCCGAGGGAGCGCCACTCGCGCCGGACGGCGAACCACACCGGGCCCAACCCGGGCGTCACCTTCGTCAGCAGCGGGAGCGCCCAGGCCCAGGCACCTCGACGCCGCAGACCGAGGGCGCACGAGACGGCGAGGAACGCCTCGATGTTGCCGATGACGAGCGCCGGAGGCACGACGTAGAGCAGCGTGAGCCAGCGCCACCGCTGCGGCAGCGGCCAGAGGAGCCAGACGAGGGCTGCGGCGAGCAGGCCCGACCAGACCAAGAGGAACGCAGGCCACGGCAGCAGGGTCAGGGGCCAGATCAGCTGCGCGAATGCCGGCGAGTAGTTGTAGGCGTCGGGCGTGCCGGGCGGGACGCCGTAAGGGGATACGCGCCAGACCGACCAGTATGCGTGCGCCGAGTCCGTGCCGAACGTGTCGAGGCGGCTGAGCGCCAGCACCCACAGGGCGACGGGAAGACTGACCCAGAGGGCGAGGCGAACGACGCGGCCGAGCTCCTCGCTGCGCCGCTGTCGTCGGCCGCCTGCTGCTTCCGGTACCTCCGGGCCCGTTGAGGCAGTCTCGACCTCGGCGTGGTCACCGGGCCGCGTCATCGTGGAGCCCTGAGGAAGACGTAGCCGTCACCGGTTGAAGAGCGGGTCCATCCGGCGCCGACCAGCCGCTTCACCACTGGCGCGCGGTCGGTGAGCAGCGCTGCACCACAGTGCATCTCGGTCGGATAGGCCTGCCAGCCCTCAGCGCCGGCGACGAACAGGTGATAGGCATCGATGCGGCTGGCAGTGCGGATCTCGACCCGGGTGTCCATCGTCGGACGCAGCCCCGGGTGCGCCCACTCGAGCCACCCGCCGGCGGCCTCGTCGCTGCAGACGCGGGTGCCTGCGGGCAACGCCGCGAGCGGGCCGTCAAGCGTCGGAGCCCCGAGTGCCGGACGTGACGCGACCGACGGCGCAAGCGCCGCGACAAGCGCGAGCGCAGAGGCCGGTAGGGCCAGCGTCGCCACCCGCTCACGGCGTCCGAGAGGCGCGTTGGCGACCGGCAGCAGCGACTGCAGCGCCGAGGCCGCCAGGGGCGCCACGAGAACCGCGGCCAACGCGACGGTCCGCGCGTGCGCGAACGCGAGGTACACGGCGACGGAGGCGAACAGCGTTGTCGTCCAGCGCAGCTCACGTCGCCGCACGATCGCCACGACGACGGGCACGAGCAACGCGATCGTGGCCCACAGGCCTGGGTCGCCGAGCGAGGTGGCCTGCCACTCGGTGACGAACGGCGTCACGTCGGCCACCTGGAACGGCGAGGTGAACAGGCGCGGGCCGACCGGCGTCACGGCGGCGGCAGCGACCGACAGGAGCGGGACGAGGCCGAGCCGCATCGCCTCGCGCGGACGCCAGCGCCCGTCGAGCAGGCCACCCACGATCGCGAGGGCCCCGATTCCGGGGCCGACGAACCACATCCCGTGCGAGCATGCCCACAGCCACGTGACCGGCACGAGCCACCAGCGGGACCGGCCGTCGGCGAGGGTGCGCCACCAGGCATCGACCGTCAGGGCTGCGAGGCCGAAGGTGACCAGTTGAGGGCGCGGGGAGAGGCTCCCCCCCATGGCGACGAACGCGACGGCAAGGACCAATGCAGTCAGTAGCGCCGACGACCGACGTCGGCACGCCACCCACAGGCAGACGCCGACGAGGACCGTCGCGAGGCACAGCAGCCAGGCCACGCCCGGCAGCCCGAATGCCGCATCGGCACCGTGGAGCAGCACCTCGGGCAGCCACTGGTTGAGGATCCACGGCCGTTGAGCACCGGCACCGAACGGGTCGTCGAGGACGAACTGGCCTGTGCTCAGGAGGTGTTCGCCGGCGCGCAGGTGCCAGAAGGTGTCCGGGTCACGGACCGGGCCCAGAGCCTTGACGGCGAACAGAGCGAGGAGGGCGCCAGGTAGGAGCCACCCGATGCGCGCAACGACGAGCGTACGCTGCCCACCGGGCGCCTGAGGCCAGCGGGACAAGGAGCGAACGGGGGCGGCGGTCACTGCGTGGTCACATGTGTGAGAACGCGTCGACCATCCTGATCGCACCCGGACCGATGATGACGATGAAGAGCGCCGGCAGGATGCAGAACATCAGGGGGAACAGGATCTTGATGGTGACCTTTTGGGCCTTCTCCTCCGCCTTCTGCCGGCGGACGAGGCGCATGTTCGCTGTCTGCTCGCGCAGGACGGCGGCGATCGGGAGTCCAAGCCGGTCAGCCTGAACGAGGGCCGTGACGAAGTTCTTGACCTCGGGAAGCGTGACGCGGTCGCCCATCGCCGAGAAGGCCTCGCCACGCGACTTGCCGATCTGGATCTCGGAGATGACACGGGCGAACTCACCGGAGATCGGTCCCTGCACGTTGCGCGCGACCTGAAGGAGCGCCGCGTCGAAGCCCTGGCCGGCCTCGACGCACACGGTGAGCATGTCCAGAGCGTCGGCGAGACTCTTGCTCGTCTGCTCCTGGCGGCGCATGCCAGCGTTCCAGAGCAGCAGGTCGGGCAGAAAGAACAGCACCGCCCCGAGCAGGAGGCCGTAGAGGAGGCTTTTGAGCTGGAAGTCTCCGTAGAGGACGCCGAGAAGGACGCCGACGAGAAGGGCAACGCCCTTGGCGCCGAGGATGCGTTCGACGGTCCACGGAGACGGGTTGCCAGCCCGATCGAGCATCTTGGTGAAGCGTTCGTCCGTGCCGCTCGGGGAGAGTGCGCGCGCCAGTCCCTTGGTCTTCTCGAAGAGGGGCGTAACCAGGCGGTCCTTGGCCGCCAGGTCCGTCGTGACCGCCGACCGGCTCGTGACGCTGTTCTCGATGAGGAGGAGAGACTTCGCGACGCCACGTGGCTCGCTCGAGCCGAAGGACATCGACATCACGGCGACCAGCAGGCCGAGACCGACGAGTGCCGCGCCGACGTAGATGGGGTTCAGGCTCACGTCACACCTCGATCTTGACGACGTTGCGCATCCACACGACTCCGATGCCGAGCGAGATGAGCCCGCCGACGAGCATGAAGAGCCCGAGGGTCGTGGTCCACAGCTGGCTGACGTAGCTGTAGTTGACGTTCATCATGTAGAAGAAGATGCAGATGGGCAGCGCGATGAGGATGTAGGCCGACAGCCGCCCCTCGGCCGAGAGGGTCTTGACCTGCCGGTAGAGCGCCTCGCGCTCACGGAGTGTGTTGGCCGTCGTGCGCAGCGTGTCGGCGAGGTTGCCACCGACCTCTCGCTGGATGCGGATCGCCATGACGGTCCAGTGCATCGAGTCACTGTCGAGCCGAAGAGCGACACGCTCCATCGCGTCGGGCAGGTCGGTCCCGATGCGGGTCTCGGCGAGCGCGCGGCTGAACTCCTTGCCGGCTGGCTCGGCCGCGTCGCGCGCGACGGCCTCGAGGGCCTGCGGCAGGCCGAAACCGCTACGGAGACTGGTCGACACGAGCAGGAGGATCCCGGGCAGCTGGGCCTCGAACTTCGCGGCTCGGCGGCTCGCTGCGAACCGCAGGCCGGCCGGCATCACGATGATCCCGAAGACGGCTCCGATGACGAGGCCGAGGATCTTCGCCTCGCCGGCGAGGACGAAGCCGACCGCCGCAGCCACGACGACGGCGACCACGCGAAGAATGAGCCATTCCCCTGCGCGGAAAGGCAGGTCGGCCTTCTCGATGAGCGCCATGGTCTTGCTCGTCGACTTGCGGTCCTTCATGACGCGGTCGCCGATGTCGAGCAGCTGCGCGGTGATGTTGCTCTGTGCGGCCTTCATGTCCTGGCGGGAGTACGTGGTGTCCGTGCCCGCGACGTAGGTCTCGATGGCCGCGACGCGCTGTTCGCGCTTCGTCTGGAGCGTCGGAGTCACAGCGGCACCGATGCCGACCAGCAGGGCCAGCCCGAGCAGGCCCGCGGCGATGAGCGGGGTGCGGTCGCTGTTCGTCACGGTCGCCAGGGAGGCGTCAGTGTTCCCGGCGGCCGCCGCAGGCACACCTGCGCCACTCGGCGCGGGAGCGGGCTTGGCGGGCGTCGCTGCCGGAGCAGTGAAGGTGGCCTGCTTGGCGAAGGTGAAAGGCTGACCACCCGCGGTGCCGGTGATCGTGTAGTCGTGCAGGCCGTCCAGTCCCTTGGGGACGGTGATCGTCACCTGCACCTGCTTGTTGAGCGCCTGGGCTGCGGACTTGAAGGCCGACGCCACCGCCGCGGAGTTGGCCGCGGCGACGACGGAACCGCCACTGGCAGAGGCCAGCTGCTGGAGCGCCGCGCTCGCCTTGGGGTCGTTGGTGTTGAAACGCACGACGTCGACCCGAATGTCAGCGGCCTTGAGCTTGGCGACCGTTGCGGCCAGTGCCTTGGCAGGGTCCTTCGCCATCGTGTCGGCACCGTCGCTGAGCAGCATGATGCTGCGGTCACCGCTCGTGCCGAGCCCGGCGACGGCATCCTGGACGCCCTCGTACAGGCTTGTGGAGCCCCGCGAGGCCAGACCGTTGACGACCCGCTGGGCGCCGCCACGGTCGAGCGTCGGTGGCAGGTCGACGCCGGCGGTGTCGGCGAAGGAGCCGACTCCGACCTTGACGTCGGCCGGCACGGTCGTGAGGTAGGCCTCGGTGGCCTTGCGCACGGTGAGCATGCCGGCGATCCCCATCGAACCGCTCGTGTCGATGAGGATGATGGAGCGACGGTCGCGCTTCGGCGCCTGCTTGATGGTCACCGGGTAGTCGACGCCGTCGATGGTCACCTTGAGGCTCGACGGGTCGACCTGCACGTCCGACTTGCTGCGGATCGTCAGCACGCCGTTCAGCGTCGACGCGCTTCCCTGGCTCGTGCCCGTGACGCTGCTCAGGCCCACGGTGACCGGGTCGTCGGCGCGCGCCCCCGAGGGCAGCGCGAGCAGCCCGGCCGCGGCGGCAGCCAGGACGAGTGCCAGACGACGACGGACGGTGTTCACAGTCCGGTCCGGGCGAACAGCGAGATGGGCAGCTCGACGCCGACGTCGGCGAGGTCCTGCGCGAACTTCGGGCGGATGCCGGTGGGCACGAGGGTGCCGAGGAAGCGGCCGTTCTCGTCGCGCCCGGCGCTGTAGTTGAACGTGAAGATGTCCTGCAGCGTGATGACGTCGGACTCCATGCCGACGACCTCGGAGATCGCGGTGATCTTGCGCGAGCCGTCCTTGAGGCGCGATTGCTGCACGATGAGGTCGACGGCACCGGCGACCTGCTCGCGGATGGCGCGGACGGGCAGGTCGACGCCGGCCATGAGCACCATCGTCTCGAGACGGGAGAGGCTGTCGCGCGGGGTGTTGGCGTGGACGGTGGTGATCGACCCGTCGTGGCCGGTGTTCATGGCCTGGAGCATGTCGAGCGCGGCGCCGTCACGGATCTCACCGACGATGATGCGGTCGGGGCGCATGCGCAGGGTGTTCTTGACGAGCTCGCGGATCGAGATCTGGCCGCGGCCCTCGATGTTGGCCGGGCGCGCCTCGAGGCGCAGGACGTGGTCCTGCTGCAGCTGGAGCTCGGCGGCGTCCTCGATGGTGACGATGCGCTCGTCGTGCGGCAGGAAGGAGCTGATGACGTTGAGCGTCGTCGTCTTACCGGAGCCGGTACCGCCGCTGATGATGATGTTGCGGCGGCCACGGACGCACGCCTCGAGGAAGTCACGCACCATGGGCGTGAACGTGCCGAAGGAGATGAGGTCGCGGTCGTTGAACGGATCGGCAGCGAACTTTCTGATCGTCAGCATGGAGCCGTCGAGGGCGATGGGCGGCACGACGGCGTTGACACGCGAACCGTCGGGCAGGCGGGCGTCGACCATCGGGCTCGACTCGTCGACGCGGCGGCCGACACGTCCGACGATCTTGTCGATGGTGCGCCGCAGGTGCGCTTCGTCCGAGAAGCGCGCCTCTACGGGGAAGAGCTTGCCGTCGCGCTCGATGTAGATGTCGTCCGGGCCGTTGACCATGATCTCGCTGACCTCGGCGTCGCGGAGGTAGGGCTCGAGGGGGCCGTGGCCGAGGATGTCGTCGCTGACGTCCTGGGCGATGCGTGTACGGTCGGAGTGCGACAGCGGCGTCTGCTCGGAGTCGATGACGTCCTGCAGCGTCTGGCGCACCTGAGCGGCGAGCTCGCTCTCGGCCAGGTGCGGGTCATAGAGACGCGGGCCGAGGGAGTCGACGAGCGCGGCGTGCACGCGCTCCTTGACGGTCGCGAACGGGTCGACGTTGCGGCGCTTGGCGGGCGACTCCGCGCCGTAGCCGTTCGCCGAGTGGTCAACGACCTGTGCGGCGCGGGCGCGGTCGAGACGGTCTGCCAGGTTGCTCATCGCTTGCTCCTCAGGATGCTGAAGCTGCCTCGCTTGGCGCCGTTCGTCATCTCTTCGCCGAACCGACGCCGGATCTCGTTGTCGGCGAGGTCACGGATCGCCATCGACACCGGGTTGCGCGGCTCGTCGATGACGAGCGCAACGCCGCGGTTGACCGACGCCGGGACCGTGAGGCTGTTCGGCACGTTGGCCGAGATGGGAGTCTTGAGAGCCGCCTCGACGTCGTCGGGCTTGAGGCCGACCTTCGCGTCCGAACGGTTGAGCACGATCGTGCGGGACTCCTTCGAGGCGCCGAGCGTGTCGAGCGTGTTGATGGCGATGCGGAGGTTCTTCACCGCGGGGATGTCCAGGGTCGCGATGAGGACCGTGAGGTCGCTGACGTCGAAGGACGCGAGAACGTGCTCGGTGAACGACGGCGGCGTGTCGACGAGGACGTAGTCGTAGAGACCGCGGGCGACGCGGAGCAGCTCGACGATGACATGCGAGGGTACGCGGTCGGCGTCGGCCGGATCAGCGGGCGCGGCGATGACGTCGAGGCTGCTCTCCGGGTGCGTCGTGACGACCGACTGGATGCCGGCCTCGTCGAGGTGCCCACTCATCGCAACGACATCCCGGACCGACCCGCGCGGCTGCAGCTGGAGGCTGATCGCGACGTCACCGAACATGAGGTCGAGGTCGACGAGCAGGGTCTTGGCTCCGGTCGAGGCCAGGTACGTCGCGAGGTTCGTCGACATCGTCGTCTTGCCGACGCCACCCTTTGCAGAGAAGACCGTGATGACCTTGCCGTCGCGTCCCCCCACCTGCGTGCTGTGGCCCGAGAGCTGCTGCGTGAGCGACATCGAGCGACGGACGGCTTCGGCGAGGGCCGTCTGGTCGTCCGCCTGGACGACCTCGCGGACGCCGCTGCGCAGCGCCTGCGCCAGCGCCGTCACGTCGAGGCGGTGCCGGAGCAGGATGACGCCGAGCTCGGGCCGGTCGATGCGCTCCCGCTCGGCGAGCTCGCACGCCAGGTCGAGGTCGATGTCGGGCCCGATGACGACGAGGCCGTGGCTGCGGTCCTCCTCGAGGGCGCGGCTGACGCGCGGGCCAGAGGTCAGCAGGAGCGCGTCACCCCCGAGGGCGAACCGGTACGTGTCGACGGCGTTGGGGTCGAAGTCCCACAGGATCGTCATGGCGTCACCGCATCTCTCAACTGGAGGTCGGTGACCTCCTGCTTCGGGTCGATCTGGACATCGGAGCCTCGAAGAGCAGCGTAGAGCGTGCGGTTGTTGATGCCGTGGACGAGCACGGGGGCGTCGGCCGGCTTGATCGCGACGGTGACGAGGAAGTTGCCGCTCGCACCCTGCGCCGTCGGGGACTGACCGTCCTGCGCAGGCTGGGCTGCGGCCCCCGAGAGCGGTGAGTCACCCATACCGATGACCGTGACGTCAGGAAGTAGGAGGCTCGTGCCCTTGATGTCGTTCTCGTTGATGATCTTGGCCTGCGGCGTGTCCGAGAGGTCCTTGATCTTGTACGACTGGTAGATCGCGATGTGCGAACCCGGCGTCACGAACTTGCCGACGCGCTGGGGGTCGGACAGTGCCACCGAGACCGCAAGCATGCCGCTCGGCACCTCGATGGCCTTGGTGCCGGCCGGCTGGGTGCCGAAGCGGGCCGCGAGTAGGTACTCGCCCGCCTGGATGTCGTTCACGGCAAGGAGCGCGTTGTTGTCGGCGTTGATCTCCTGGAGAGCCCCGACCGGAACCGCCTTTGCCGCCACGTTCGTCTGCGCGATGAGCCCCGTGCGCTCGGCGTCCTTGAGCGTCGTGCCGGCGGGGATGAGCTTCTGCGCGACCCAGACCGGCGAGGGGGTCTGCTCCGCCACAGCCCGCGCGTCCGCGTTGCGTGCATAGCTGATGACGAGCGCGCCGCCACCGATGGCCAGGACGACGGCCACGAGAATGACAAGGATGCGACGGTTCATGCTGGATCCCCCAAGGAGTGTGGTGCTCGAAAGATGTGTTGCGGTCAGCCCGCTGGCTTGATGACGGTGATGCCGTAGTTGGGGTTGGTGGGCGTCGGCGGGATGATGTCGCCGGCAGGAATCAGGTCCCTGAGGAACCAGCCCGAGACGCAGCGCTGAGAGCTGGACGTTCCGCACAGGGAGTTGGGCGGGCGCACGCTGTTCTTGCTGGTGTTGGTGAGACGCCAGCCACTGAGGTAGAAGGCTGCGAAACCTGAGATGTGGTAGTAGGTGTTGCTTCCATTGCCGGAGTTGCAGTCGTCGGTGGAGATGGGATCCCGGCCGGGGTTGCTGCTCAACATGCAGTCGAACACGGGCACGTAGACCACGGTTCCCTGGAGCGCGTCGAACGTCGAGGCGCCGCAACCATTCGCACCGGTGTCACCGTGGATCCACGAGTTGTCGGTGACGACGCCACTGCACGGGCCGGTCAGGCCGTCGAGCCAGGCGAACCCACCAGGGGCCGTACCGCCGGGTGACGAGGTGTCGCAGGTCGTGGGGTTGCCCTTGGCGTAGATGCTGTCCTCGTGCGTGGGCCAGTCGGGCCGGGAATCCGTGTCCGAATACCCGGGCGACGCTCCGGATGGGGCGGCGGGGTAGTTCGTCGACCCGGGCCACCCCACCTGGCTGGCCCAGTCGCACTCTGAGATCGCGAGCGGCAGCACCGAGATCTGCGAGGGACCTCCGGGTCCCCACGCAGCGCGAGCGCAAGCCGGAACCGGGCGTGACGTACCGGCGTTGAGTGCGCCGCCGAAGGGCGTGGTCGCCGTGTTGAGCGTCCGCACCTCGACATAGCTCAGCAGTGCTGCGGCCGTGGTGAGCGGCACGCACGACCCGAGGTCACTGCTCGTGCCGGTCGAGGTGCAGGGGTCGAGGGGAACCCCGGCCGAGGTGCCGAGGGCGTTGGTGCACGCGGAGGTGACCGTGGCACCAGAGGAGTTGGACGTCGCCAGTGGGGTGAGCGCAGTCTTGGCGATGCTCGAGGTACCGCAGACGGAGGTGTCCTGCCGGGCACACGCATCAGCCAGCGCGAAGGCCGCCGCGTCTGCGGAGTTCTGCACGGAACGGCGCTGCGAGGTGACCGAGCCGATGTCGGCGCTGATCGCGAGCATCCCGACGACGACCCCCATGGTGCACAGGATGGTGACGATCGTCGCCACTGCCCCACGGTCGCTGCGCGAGCTGTACTGGAGTCGGTTCAGCCACCGCATTGCATGACTCCCGTCGCGCTGATGGTTCCGTTGGCCAGGCTGCCACCGACGATTCGCATCGCCGGACCGAGGACGATCCACTGGAACGGGCGGGAGACCACGACCGTGGCCTTGCTCGAGGCGGCGCTCGTCGCCGGGCAGTAGGTCGGTGTCACGGTGGCGTCGGAGATGCCCGGCAGGGCGGCGGACACGCGCGCGGCGACTTCGGTGGTCGGCGCTGGCGTCGATCCCAACGGGAGCACGACCGCAGTGCGGGCGCCTTCCCGGGCGGCGTTCGACAGCTCGATCTGGGCGTAGAACGCCCGACCGAAGTCGACGATCCCGGCGATCACGAGAAACAGCACGGGGAGGACGATGGCGAACTCAACGGCGGCTGCGCCGCGTTCCCTTCTGGACATGCCAGACCGCCCTCCCCGTGCTGCTCAATGGTTTCCGACCACGGCCCCCCGGCGTGGACGTTGTTCTCGTCAGACCTGGCCGGCGATGTTGTTGAACGTCGTGGACAGGTTGTTGCCCAGAAGCGAGACCGCCGCGATGATGATGACGGCGATCAGGGCAACCATGAGGCCGTACTCGACGGCCGTCGCGCCCCGTTCGCCATTGAGGCGAGCCTGGAGCTTCGATGCAAGCTTCGTCATGTCGTTCGTGATCCTTTGTCCGTAGGGCTCATTGCCAGATGTGCGTGCTGCAGGGCAGCCCGTCCCCCGACGACGAGCCGAACGCGGGCGTCCGCTGGTTACCGCAGACGCCCGCCAGGTCGGTCAGATCTTGCCGGCGACGTTGTTGAACGTCGTGGACAGGTTGTTGCCGAGGAGCGACACGGCGGCGATGATGATGACGGCGATGAGGGCGACCATGAGGCCGTACTCGACGGCGGTCGCGCCCTTGTCGCGGTTGGTCAGCGTCTGGAGCTTGGCAGCAAGCTTCGTCATGATTCGGTTCCTCCCGATTGGTGCAGGGCCACCCGATGTGCCCCCCGCTGCAACAGAGAGTAGGTGCGTGGTAGGGCCGTGTCCTGAAAATGATTGAACTTCCCATCACGGTCATATCCGGGCCCCACGCCGCCGGCGCTGGCAGGGTGTGAGCAGCGGTCGGTTCGGACGGCCGCCAGGACACAGCCGAGGAGTCGCCATGCGTAGGAGTACGACGACTACCTTGCCCGGGGGCGGCCGGGGAGCCAGCCTTGGCGCCGTCGCCTGCGTCGCCTTCATCGTCCTGGTTGGCGCAGCCGTCGCAGCCTGGGGCACTGTGGGTTCCGACGCTTGGTGGCCGGTCGCCTTGGGTGATGACATCCGGGCCGGCGGTGCCGTTCCAGAGGGCGTACCGTTTGCCGCCGCGCCGACACAGGACTGGGTCAACACCACCGTGGTCGGACAGCTCATGTTCTCGCTCATAGGGAGCGCCGGAAGCGCCGGAATGCTTGCGGCACAGTGTTTTTCAGTCATCGTGACGCTCTGTCTCCTCGCGTGGGACACGCTTCGACGTGGGGACTCGCCTCTGCGAACCTGCGTCGTGCTCGCCCTGTTCGTCGTGGGCGCAGCCCCGGCGCTTCTGATCACCCGGATGCAGCTGTTGTCACTCATGCCCTTCGCTCTGCTTCTGGTCTTGTTGCGACGGGAGCACGAAAGCCCCTCTGCCAGAATCTGGCTCGTTCCCCTCCTTCTGGCCGCATGGGCAAACCTGCACGGAGCGGTGCTGATAGGCGTTGCGGTGAGTGGCTGCTACGTCGTGTTCTCCCGGCTGCGTGTCGCGCCTTTTCGCGCCGCCCTCGTCGGAACGGCCTGCCTCCTCGCCACCTGCGCCAACCCCGGACTCCTTCGCGCTCCCTCGTACTACCTCGGGGTGCTCGGCGGCGAGGCCACCTCTGATCCGTCCGGCATGTGGGGCCGTCCCGAGCTCAGCAACCCGTTCGACCTGGTCATGCTGGCCTGCACGCTCGGACTGCTGCTGATGGCCCTTCGTCGACGCGTATCGCTGTGGGAATGGGTGGCCGTCGCCGGGCTCACCGCAGGCACTCTCGTCGCCTCGCGAAACGGCGTCTGGCTCCTGGGGTTCCTCGTCGGGGTCGCCTCCGCTCCAGCGCGCAGTGACGCGGTCGAGCCGACCCCTGCCGCGAACGCAGGCCGAAATGTCGGCCCTGCGCTGGCGATCGGAGCTGCTGCCCTCGTCGCCGGGACCCTGCTCCTTCTTCGAACGCCGTCGCTCCAAGCCAACGACCGCGACGTGATGGACGCTACGGAGGCCGCCGCTGGGCGCGTCGTGCTGGCCCCCGAGCCGCTCTCGGAACGGCTCGCGGCTGCCGGCGCACGGATCTGGGTCAGCAACCCACTCGATGCTTTCCACAGCGTCGACCAGGCGGCCTACCTGGCGTTCCTGCGAGGCGACGGCCAAGCGGCGTCGCGGGCCTTCGCAGCAGCCGATGCCATCATCACCACGACAGCGTCCACCGACCTCGCGCTCTATGGACAGCAGGGCTTTCACACGAGGCGGCACGTGGGTTCGCTGCTCGTCCTAACTCGCTGACGGCCCCTCCACTTCAGGTGTCGACCCGCCGCTCTCGACAGCCTCGGGTCGCAGGCCCATGATCCCACCTCTGGCCCAAGCCCATCCGGGCCACCAGGTGCTGCTCCGGCCAGAGCGCGCCAGTTGCGGCTGCCATGGGGGCGCCGCTCCGGCCTGCGGCGTTGGCTCGTCTGAGACTCGCACGTCATCCGATCCGCGGAGCCAACGCTCGAGCGGCCGCTCGTAGGTGGTGTACACGAGGTAGGACACGCCGATCACTGTCATGGCCACCAGCAGGCATCCCAGCACGGCGCCAAGTGGCGACGGTGACGTGAGCAGCGGTCTGGTCACCGCGATGGCGGCTGGATGAGCCATGTAGATACAGAACGACCACTGCCCAAGGCTCACTGCCGTGCGAGACCGCAGCGGCGAGGGAGCACGGGCCAGGTCGAGGTGGGCGCACGCCACGATCAGCGCGACAAAGCCCGGGACCATGGCCAACGACAGCCCCCACTGGTCCTCCAGTCGGTAGCCGATGAGCACCGGGAGAATCAGGATCCCGAGGTAGGAGATGGCCACCGACGACGACGCCCACCGCACCCGCACTCTTGGCGCGGTGCCTCTCATCACGGCCGTCGCCGCGAGCGCGCCGCAGATGAACTCGACGATGCGAAAAGCCGGGAGATGGAAGAGCCACAGACCCCACTCCGAGCCGCTGGTCTGCAACGCCACACCAGTCGCCCCCGCAAGCACGACGAGTAGCGCCGACATCGCCAAGGGGCCACGTACGCGCATGAGCCACCTGACAAGCAGCGGGAAGACTGCATAGAAGAACAGCTCGCAGGACAACGACCAGGACACACCTGTGAAGGAGCGGGCGACCGCATCATCCGGCGACCACGACTGCACCAGGAGAACGTTCGCCGGCAGGGCGGCCCAGTTCGGCGTTGGGTTGAAGGGAAGCATCGCGACAACGACAAAGAAGAGGTGCACGGGGTAGACGCGTGCGAACCGACGCCGGTAGAAGCGAGTCGCCCTGGCCTCCGAGTCCCACGAGTAGGTCAGAACGAATCCGCTCAACACGAAGAAGAAGGTGACACCGACGTACCCTGCTCGCATCAACTGCCCGAGGAACGGGAGTGGTGAGAGGTACACGGACAGATGGAAGACGACAACGAGCATGGCCGCGACGAACCTCAGGCTCGTCAAGGAGCGAAGGTGCGCCGAATCTGCCTTGCCGTACATGGCCCCCCAGCCCGTCCGACTGCTCGCAACAGGTGCTGCGAGCGGGTTGTGTCCCCGGTCGACTCTAGGGCTGGAGCCCGCTCATTTCAGTCAAATTGGCAGGAATTGCCGGCCCGGGGGAATCGCCGGCCTCTGGGGCGTCTCTGAAGACCGCCGCCGCGCCGAGGAAGCTGACGGGAGCGGTGACGAGGACCGTCAGGCCCGACAAACCTTCCGGCAGCCCAAGGCCATGAGCCAACGTCAGGGCCGCGAACCCGCACATGAAGGCCAGCAGGTTCACGGCGCACACGCCCGCTGCTCGACGCATCGTCAGACGACGCCGAAACACGAACCGACTCGCAGTGACAACGGAAAGTGCCAATCCGGCGGCATATCCGATGCTGTAGGCGAGTCCGACCGGCGCCATCAAGGCCACCAAGCTCGTGACGCCCGCCGTCAGCAGCGTGTTGCCGCCCCCTGCGACAAGAAATCGACCAATGGTCCCCATGGAGATCACGGGCGCCTCCCCCTGACTATGCGTCCTGTCGGCACGGTACGGCTGGGGACGCGCTCCCGTGGCGAAAAATAGACAAATGTCTAGGGAAACGGCTGTTGGCTCGGGTCATGCGGCACCGTGAACACGGTCGTCACCCACACGTACTGCGACGCCAGACCCATCAGCACCACCGCGGCCAGGATCGCCGGCGCGGCCCACCGCACGTTGCGCAGGTAGCTGACCCCCACAGCGGGAAACGGCCACAGGGGCGCTATGGCCAGCATCAGGTACCGAAGAATGCTCGGGCTCGGCCGGCTGGCCAGGATCAGGTACAGCGGGTAGACGACCGCCCAGACCCGGAGCTCTGGCCCCCACAGTCGAGCCCCCGGCCGCAGACCCACCAGTCCCACGAACAGGACGATCGCGATGCCTACGAGGCCGAGAGGGGTCAGATGCACCATGTCACTGAGCCACCCTCCGAGCCCGTTGTGGTTCACCGGCCACGCGGCCTGGGTCTCGAAGAATGCACTGCGGCGGCCCGTCGCGACCCATGCCACCAACGGCCAGAGCCCTACCGTTGCGAAAACCAACGCCGTGGCGACGAGCCCTCCCGTGGGAATGCGAGACCGGGAAAGCTCATGCCTGCTCGAGATCCAGTCGCGCAGCACCATCGTCGCCATCACCAGCCCCAAAGGCAGCGCGATGGGTCGGCTCAACGACAGCACGACAGCCACGGCGACCGCCGCGGCGAGACGTCGACGGCTGACCGCACTGATGAAGACAACGACGAGCAGCAGTGCCAAGCCCTCGGTATACGCCACCTGGAGCACGGGCGCCGTCACGTACGCCATCACGCACGACACCATCGCGCCGGCGCCGAAGCGCCCCATCCGGGGTCGGACGAGGCGGAAGAGCGCCACCATCGCCGCTGCGCCGAAGACGAGGCTGACCACCCAGGCACCATGGGCGAAGTCCAGGCCAGTCAGTGAGAGGACTGCACGGACGATCATCGGATAGGCGGGGTAGAAGGCCCACTCGTTCTGCTGAACGACACCTTTGGCGTCGAGCGGCAGGGCCGTCGGATACCCGTTGGCCGCAATCGATCTGTACCAGTTGGCATCCCAGTTGGTGAGGACACCGAAGTACCCGGGGGACGCCGGTATGGGCTCAGTCACCCCGTAACCCGGAACCGAGCGCTCGAGCGCCACCTGGTGGGCAGAGGCGATAGTCAGGATGGCTGAGCCGATCGCGGTGAACACGAGCCAGATTGCCAGGGGGATGAGCACATCCGGCCAGCCGCTGAGTCGACGGATGCGGGTCACTGGCATACGGCATTATCGGTTCGCCGGCCTGCCCAAGGCGCACAAATCGCCGCATTCTGCCGAGCTCCGCGACGTGAGCCCCCGGGGCGGACGCTCAGGTTGCAGGATGCCTGCCTCCAGTGCGCCGGCGAAACCAGCGCGCGCGGCGGTGCCGATTGTGAGCGGCGAGCATTGCTAGTTGCGCCTCGTGGTCGCGCACCTGCTGGAGCATGGTGCGCGGCGTCGGCGGGGGCCATTTCAGGGCGCGCGGGTCGTTCGTGTCCATGACGAACTCGGTCCACCCGTAGTCGTCTCGGTAGCGGAGCTGGCCGTCACCGACGTAGTACCAGCCTGCAGGCTTCTCATTCATGTGCTCCCCCAAGCCCATGCCGATGGATTCTCTTGCCCCCTGAGCACAAGATAGCGGTCACTTCCACCTATCAGGCCCCATGCCCCAATAGTCCTATTTGCCGCTGTCCCAGGACAATTCGCGAAACGGACAAACCATTCCCAATAGGGCCAGTCCTAAGAGTCGCACCGTGCCATCCTGCGCCACCGCCGAGACCACGACCTGCGACGCTAGGATGACTACCGGTCGCCCGCCGTTGTGAACGACCATGGTGTGCCGGGAAGTCTGGTCGGTGTCTCTCCCTGACGACCCCGGAGGTATCGCCTTGACCAAGGACCGCGAAGCGTCCAACACGCAGAGCGTTCGCACCCCCCTGGGCCGCATCCTCGGCCGAGGCACCTGGCGCGACGCTCGGTATGTGGCGGAAGTGCTGCGGCAGGAGACCGTGGGCGGCGCCATCCTGCTGTCGGCCGCGGTTGCCGCGTTGATCTGGGCGAACTCACCGTGGCGTGAGTCTTACGCGAGCCTGCGCGACACCGTCGTGGGCCCGAGCGCCTTGCACCTGGACCTCAGCCTCGGGTCGTGGGCCGCCGACGGGCTGCTCGCCGTGTTCTTCCTCGTCGCGGGGATCGAGCTCAAACGGGAGTTCGTCGCCGGCGACCTGTCGGAGCGCCGCAAGGCCGCCCTACCGATCGCCGCCGCCGCATGCGGAGTCGCACTCCCCGCCCTGCTCTATGCCGCGTCGGTCCTGCTGGTAGATAGAGGAGCAGCGGACCTTTCCGAGGCACTGAGGGGATGGGCCGTCCCGACGGCGACGGACATCGCCTTCGCCCTCGCCGTCCTGGCCGTGATCGGCACGCACCTTCCGAGCGCCCTGCGCTCGTTCCTGCTGACGCTGGCAGTGGTGGACGACCTCATCGCCATCACCATCATCGCGTTGTTCTACACCGAGTCCGTTCACTTGCTCTGGCTGCTCGCCGCTGCGGCACCGCTGGCATTGTGGCGAATCCTGTTGCGCCGCAACCTGACCAACCCGCTCCTCTTGGCCGTCCCGGCGCTCGTGGCATGGACCTTCGTCCACGCGAGCGGCGTGCACGCGACGGTGGCCGGCGTCCTGCTCGGGCTGCTCGTACCGGTCAGCCGCGAGCGCGAGGAGGACCCGGAGGTCCACACCCTCGCCGAGCGGATGGAGCACCGTCTGCGGCCCTTCTCGGCAGGTTTCGCGGTACCGGTGTTCGCCTTCTTCGCCGCCGGCGTCACCGTCGTCGGAGGTGGTTTGGGCGCGGCCCTGACCGACGCTGCGGCCATCGGCGTCGTAGTTGGCCTCGTGGTGGGCAAGACCGCCGGCGTCCTCGGAGGCACCTGGGCGGTGGCCCGCTTCACCCGCGCCGAGCTGGACCCGGACCTGTCCTGGACCGACGTGCTCGGGCTGTCCGTTCTCGCCGGCGTCGGGTTCACCGTGAGCCTGCTCGTCAGCGAGCTCGCCTTCGGCGCCGGCACGCCCCGCGACGATCACGTCAAGCTCGCCGTCTTGACCGGCAGCCTGCTGGCGGCCCTGATGGCCACGGTCGTGCTGCGACTGCGCAATCGCCACTACCGCCTCGTCGAACTGCGAGAGACCGAGGACCTCGACCGCGACGGCATCCCGGACATCTACGGCCACAGGACCTCGGAGACTCCACCTGCGTGATGGGTACGGGCCCTGGCAGTAGGGTGACAACCGGTAGGCGCGCGTCCCGTGCGCACCCCGAGCGAGAGCGAGGAAGACAGCCGATGAGCACGGACCCGCGGCAGGAGCGGACCCTGGGCCAGCTGGTCGCGTCCGCGACCCAGGACATCTCGGCGCTCATCCGCAGCGAGATCGCCCTGGCCAAGGCCGAGGTGTCGGTCCAGTTCAAGAAGGCCGGTGTCGGTGGAGGCCTGCTCGCAGGCGCCGCGGTCATCCTCTTCTACTCGGTCTACTTCATCTTCACGACGATCGCCGAGGGTCTCGTGGCGCTTGGCCTGCCGCGCTGGCTCAGCTACCTCATCGTCACGGTGTTCATGCTCCTGGTGGCGGGCGTGCTCGGTTACCTCGGCGTGCGCAAGATGCAGACCGTCAAACCTTCGCCCGACAAGGCGATCGCCAACGCCCAGCAGACCGTCGAGGGGGTCAAGGCTGCACTGGCCAACCCCGGCACCGTCGTGCCCGCACCCCGGCCGGAGTGGGACCGCAAGGATCTCCCGGCCGCGCCGGCCGCCCCCTCCTCCCCTGCCGTCGACGCCTCGCGCGACGCCTGACGCCGAACCGCACCCTCCCATGCCCGTCGACGCTGCGTTCGTCAACGTCGAGGGACCGTGGGAGCACCGTTACGTCTCGGCCAACGGTGCGCGCTTCCACGTCGCTGAGATGGGTGACGGACCGCTCGTCATCCTCCTGCACGGCTTCCCGCAGTTCTGGTACACGTGGCGCCACCAGATGGTCGCGCTCGCCGAGGCCGGCTTCCGTGCTGCGGCGATGGACCTGCGCGGCTACGGCGGCAGCGACAAGCCGCCCCGCGGTTACGACACGTACATGTCGACGCTCGACACCGCGAGCGTCATCCGCGCGCTCGGCGAGAAGCACGCCGTCGTCGTCGGCCAAGGCCTCGGCGGCTGGATCTCGTGGTCGATGCCCACGTTCCGGCCCGACGTGACCCGTGCCGTCGCGTCGCTGTCGATGCCGCACCCGCGGATCATGCGCCACGCCACGTGGACCGACCGCAAGCAGCGCCGCGCCTCGAGCTGGATCGTCGGCCTCCAGCGTCCGTTCGTCCCCGAGCGGGAGATGGGCGAGTCGCACGAGTACGTCGGAGAGCTGATGCGTTCGTGGGCCTCGCCGTTCGGCGAGTTCCCCTCGGACGCAGACGTGGAGCGCTACGGCGACGCCATGATGATCCCGTTCGTCGCACATTCGGCGGCTGAGCACTACCGCTGGCTCGGACGTTCGTCGGTCCGCCCCGACGGGCCGCTGTTCATGCGCCGCGTGCGCCACGCGATCCGCGTGCCGGTGCTGCAGCTGCAGGGCCTCGGCGACGGGTGCGTGCTGCCAAACGCCACGCACGGCTCGGGTGCGTTCGTCCCCGGCGACTACCGCCACGTCAAGGTCGAGGGCGCCGGGCACTTCCTCACCGAGGAGGCACCCGGGCAGGTCAACGCCGCGCTGCTGTCGTGGCTGAGGTCGCTGGACTGATGCAGCTCGAGCTTCCCGACGCCGGCGGGGTGACGTGGTCGGTGTGCATCCGCGACGCCGAGGGCACGATGCTCGCGGCCGAGCACGCCGACGTGCCGCTGCGGACGGCGTCCGTCGGCAAGGTGCTGCTCCTGCTCGAGACGGCGCGCGGACTCGCATCGGGCGAGCTCTCCCCCGACGAGCCGCTCACCCGGTCCGTCGACCTCTGGGTCGGAGACTCCGGCCTCTGGCACACGCTTTCCGTGGAGACTCTCCCCCTCATCGACGTCGCCGCGCTCATCGGCGCCGTGTCCGACAACCTCGCCACCAACGTCCTGCTCCGACGCGTGGGCCTGGCCGAGGTGGCCGCACGCGCCACGGCGCTCGGGCTGAGGTCGACGGCGCTGCACGACCGCGTCCGCGATGTCCGCTCCGACGAGCACCCGGCGACGCTCTCGACCGGCAGTGCCGACGAGCTGAGCGCGCTCATGGTCAGGGTCGCGAACGGCACCGCCATCGGGCCGGAGCCGGATCGCCTTGTCCGGCAATGGCTCTCGGCCAACGTCGACCAGTCGATGGTCGGCTCTGTCCTCGTCGACCAAGCCGGCCTCGACCCCATCGCACACCACCTGTCCCTCGGCGAGGACCGCGTCGTCTGGAACAAGACCGGGACCGATGCCGGCGTGCGGGCCGACGTCGGCGCGGTCACGACTGGTGGGCGCACGGTCGCCTGGGCGGCCGTCGCCAACTGGGACCCGGCCGTCGGCACCTCCCTCGACCACCTCACCGTGTGGGCTGTGCTCCGCGGCATGCGCCATGTCGGCGAACTCGTCCTCGACGCCGTGGGCTGACCGCGCGGCCGCCCTGCCGCATCAAGGGGGGCAAATGGGGGACATCCCCGGCGCTCTCGGCGAGAATGGGCCGTCGGTCGGTGCGAGAGGCAGGTGGACACGTGAGCGAGGCGCGCCCCATGCGGGCTCTACTGACACGCTCAGTGGTCGCGGCCCTCGTCGCCGTCATGCTGTGGCAGACGTGGGGCGGCATCCGCAAGGGCATCTGGGTCGACACCGACGTCTACCGGATGGGTGGACAGCTGATCCGCGAGGGTGGCGACCTCTACTCGGCCGCGTCGAACGTCAACCTGCCTTTCACCTACTCCCCGTTCGCGGGAGCGGTGTTCGTGCCCTTCTCGTTCGTCGACGTCAACGCCGGCCGGTACCTCTTCACCGCGCTCTCGCTCGCCTGCTTCGCGTTGATCGTGTTCGTGGTGGCGAGACGTCTCCGGCTCAGCGCGTGGCAGACGACGGCCGTCGTCGCAGTCGGCTTCGCCATGGAGCCCATGCTCCGGGACCTTCTGCTGGGCCAGATCAACCTCGTGCTCATGGCCCTGGTCGTCGTGGACTGGCTCGTGGTTCCCCCGAAGTACCGGGGTTTCCTGACGGGCATCGCCGCTGGCATCAAGGTCACTCCCGCGGCTTTCGTACTGCTCGCAGTGCTCCGACGCGACTGGGCCACCGTGGCACGGTCCGCCGTCGGTTTTCTCGCGACGGGACTCGTGGGCTGGCTGGTGGCTCCGGCAGCCTCAGCCACCTATTGGGGCGGCGCCTTCCTCGGCCTCGACCGGTTCGGGAACGTCGCGCTCATCGGCTCGGACAACCAGTCGTTGGTCGCGTGCTGGATGCGCCTCACACGATCCCTCGAGGCCCCTACCTGGGTCACTGTCGTGTGCTTCGTCGTCGGCCTCGGCTTAGGAGTGACCGCCGCCTGGCTGGAGATCCGGGTGCAGCGACCCGGACACGAGGTCGCGTCGATGGCGTGGCTCGCCTTGGGGGCGCTGCTCGCATCCCCCGTCTCCTGGACCCACCACTGGCTGTGGATGATCGTCGTCATCGCTGTCTTGCTAGCTCGCGGCAAGGCGGTCCGGGCCTCGATCGCCACAGTGCTCGTGTGGTTCCCGACCGTGTGGCTACTGAACCCGCTCGAGTACGCAAAGCTGCAGTACTCGACGGCGATGGCCGTGGCCTCGTGCGTCTACGCCGCACTCGCGGTCACGTTGCTGGTCATGGCCGTCCGTGACCTCGCCGGCCGTGATGCCGGCTTCGCGGGTTCGGTCGAAGAACCAAGATCGGTCGTCATGCCCGAACCTGCGGCGAAGGGTTAAGTCTGCCGCGACGAGGTAAGCGGCACTCGGCGCTCAGGGGTTTTGCAGACAAATACGTCGAATGCGGATACCGTGCTCGTTGCCAGACGAGGCGCATCACCATACTTCTCGGGGGAGTTATGGGCATCAGATCGTTGGCGCGCCTTCGGGGCGCCATCAGAACGACCGCACATTCAGACGAAGACGACTCCACGCGTCAGCCGGAACAGGGCGCCACAGCGGTCGAGTTCGCCATGCTGGCGCCCGTACTCTTCCTTTTGCTGTTCGGCATCATCGTCTTCGGGTTCCTGTTCGCGCAGAACCTCGCGCTCAGCAACGCCGCTCGGCAGGCCGCGCGGTACGCCGTGGTCGACAACAGCAACCGGACCTGCGGCGACGTCGTGACGGAAGCGGTCAACTCCGCCCAGCCCCTGGTCACGCTCCCTTCGGCGGGAGTCACCGTGAAGCGCGGATCCACTGCGGCTGGTGCCACCAACGTCTGCAGCAGCGCGGCGACCAAGCCGTGCGCAGGCTCGGCAGCCACCGACAACATCTATGTCACCGTCGCCTTCGACGCGAACGTCATGCTCCCCGTACCGGGCCTCGGAAACACGAAGCGCCTCACCGCGGACGGGGTGTTCCGGTGCGAGTTCTCCTGAGGCGTCTGCCAATCGATCGCAACGAACGCGGCGCCGTCACCCTGATCGTTACGTTCTGCATGGTCGCGTTGTGCATCTGCGCCGCCATCGTGACCGACTTCGGGATGGCGTACGTCAACAAGCGCCAGGCCCAGACCGCCGCCGACGCTGCCGTCATGGCCGCCGGCAAGGTGTTCTCCGGCAAGTCAGGCACGTGTGCCAGCCTCATCGGCGACATGACGCTGATGAGTAGCGCGGAGACGGCGGCGGACCAGCTGCGGCTGGCCAACCTTCCCAACTCACCGAACGTCGACCTCGTGCCGTCCTGTGCCACAGGGACGCTGACGCTCGACTACCACGTCAGCATCAACTCACCTCTCGGCCTCGGGCAGATGGTGTCGGGCTCCGATCACCTCACGGTCGACCGAGAGGCCCAGTCCAGCCTGAAGGTCGTCACCACGATCGTCGGCGCCTGCTCCCTGTGCTTCCTCGGCAACGGCACGACGGACACGGGCAACGCCGACTACAGCGTCACCAACGGCAGCATCCACCTCAACGGCAACCTGTCCGCCGGCCCCAACGGCATGTGGACTGTCAGCCCGACGGGTTCCCAGAAGATCGGCGTCACCGGAACGGTCAGCGGTGGCCAGTTCTCCCCTGCCTACGTCACCGAACCGGTCATCCCGGACCCGTTGGCGTCGATGTCGCTGCCGTTGTCGACCACGGGCCTGTCGGCAAAGTCGGACCCGTGCACCGACGGCCCCGGCATCTACGGCGCAGTCGAGCTCAAGGGCACGTGCTCGTTGAGCGCCGGTGCCTACGCCATCACCGGCGCCTGGACGATGAAGAACAACACGACGCTGACGAGCAGCGGCGGCGTCACGCTCTACTTCAAGAGTGCGAACGGCATGCTCGACGCGAAGAACGGCGTCATCGCCGGTCTCAAGGCGCCCACCGGGGCGCCCGCCGGCGCCCCCGCCGGCTGGCCGTCCGGGTTCGCGATCATCTACGACCGCGACAACACCAACGTCTTCTCGGCCCAGGGCAACGGCAACACGACAATCACCGGGGCCATCTACGGCAAGTCGGCCACGATCGAGTTCAACGGCACCTCCGACTTCCACTTCGTCGGCGGACCCATCGTCGTCAAGACGGGCACCGGCAACGGCAACCAGGGGACGGTGTACGTGGATAGCACGGGCAACGTGGGCGGCGTTCCGCAGACGAACGCCGGCACGATGACGATGAGCAAGTAGGGCCCGCGTTCAGTTCGAAATGCGGCTTAATCGGACATTACGGACATGCGAATCATGATGCGGCACAACCGAACTGCCGGATTTCGGTTGTTCTCGGGACGCGCCTCTTCCCACCACCTACCTTGAGCCTCACATCGACCCTCGGGGGCGAATGGTCGATGGTCGTCTGGGGAGGGGAACCCGTATGTCTGCACGCCGCCGACTGGCCGCACTGGCCGCTGCCATCGCCTTGATGGGCGCGGGAGCGCAGAACGCGCTCGCTGATGGAATCGCGAACACCATCGATGCGACGGTCGACTCGACCGTCGAGGCCATGCCGCTGAACATCGGCGGCCCAACGGGCAGTACCACGCTCGTCTGGGTCACGAACAGCGATGGCAAGTCGGGCTGTGACCTGACCGGCCAGTCGACGTTCTCTGCGACCGTCAAGTCGTCGAACACGAGCGTGGCGACCGTCTCGCCTTCCTCGGTGACCTTCACCAGCTGCGGTGACGTGAAGCCCGTGACCGTCACCCCCGTCGCACTCGGCACCACGCGCATCTCGCTCACGCAGACGGGCAACACGACCGGCTACACGATCGACCTCGCTCCGGCCACCTTCGACGTCACCGTGAACCCGCCTGCCAACTCGGCGCCCACGGTGAAGGTCACCGGTGTCACGAGCGGTCAGGCCTACGCGTTCGGCACCGTCCCCTCCGCGGCCTGTGACGTGTCCGACGCCGAGGACGGGACCCAGAGCGTCGCCCCCAGCCTGTCGGCCATCAGCGGGCCGAACGCGGCGTCGGGCATCGGCAGCCAGACCGCGACATGCTCCTACACCGACCGCGGCGGGCTGACCGCCACCGCGACCGCGACGTACTCCATCGTCCAGGCGTCGTCGACGACCACCGTCACGTGCCCCTCCACCGCCACCACCTACACCGGCTCGGCCCTCACGCCGTGCACGGCGACGGTCACCGGCACCGGTGGCCTGAGCACCAGCCTTCCCGTCACCTACGGCGCGAACACGGCCGCTGGGACGGCCACGGCCTCGGCCTCCTTCGCCGGTAGCGTCACCCACTCGGCCAGCAACGGCAGCGCGACCTTCGTCATCGCCAAGGCCGGCTCGTCCACCACGGTGACCTGCCCGAGCGCGGTCTCCTGGACCGGCTCCGCCCTCACCCCCTGCACGGCCCGCGTCACCGGTGCCGGCAGCCTCGACTCGGCCCTGACGCCGACGTACAGCTCGAACACCGCAGTCGGAACGGCAAAGGCCGCAGCGACGTTCGCCGGCGACGCCAACCACACGGCCAGCAGCGACTCGAAGTCCTTCTCGATCCAGCGCGCCGCGAGCGTCGTCTCGGTCACGTGCCCGACTGGCCAGGTCTACTCCGGCGCGGCGCTCACCCCGTGCACGGCGAAGGTCTCGTCCATCGGAGGCTTCGAGCAGACGCTGCCCGTGACGTACTCGGACAACGTCGGCGCGGGGACCGCCACGGCCTCCGCGGCGTTCGCGGGTGACGACGCCCACGCCGCGGCCGGCGACTCGGCCACCTTCGCCATCGCCAAGGCGCCGTCCAGCGTCGACCTCAGCTGCACGCCGACCACCGTCACCTACACCGGCCAGGCGCAGACGCCGTGCACGGCCACGGCGACGGGCGCCGGGATCACGACCCCGGTCGCCCTCACGGTCGCCTACGCCGACAACACCGACGCGGGCACCGCCACGGTCACCGCGCGGTGGGCCGGCGACGCGAACCACACGCCGAGCGACGCCACGACGACCTTCACGATCGCGCAGGCTCCCTCGACGGTCTCGCTGGTCTGCCCGGCGTCCCACGTCTACACCGGAGCTGCAATCACGCCGTGCTCCGCCTCGGTGGACGGCGCGGGGTTCACCACCCAGCTCGCTCTCGACCCGAGCTACGACCACAACATCCTCGTCGGGACGGCGCGCGCGTCGGCCGGCTGGGCCGGAGACGCCAACCACACGGGCGACAGCGCATCCGCGACGTTCGATATCACCAAGGCCGCGTCGACGGTGACCATCACCTGCGACACCACCCCGGTCGTCTTCACCGGCGCTGCCCAGCAGCCCTGCTCAGCGGAGGCCACCGGGGCGGGGATCGACACGCCCGTCACGCTCACCCCCGGCTACACCGACAACACCAACGCCGGCACGGCCGGTGTGACGGCGGCCTGGGACGGCGACGACAACCACACCGGCAACGCCGCGAGCTCGAGCTTCGTCATCCAGCCCGCCGCGTCGAGCGTCAAGGTCACCTGCCCGACCACCCAGCTGACGTACTCGGGCGCGGCCCAGACGCCATGCACCGCGCGTGCAACCGGGGCTGGAGGACTCGACGCCGACGTGCCGGGAGTCACGTACACCGACAACGTCAACGCCGGTACCGCCACCGCGTGGGCGACGTACACGGGTGACGACAACCACGTCGGAGACTCCGGCAGCGCCACCTTCGCCATCGGCCGCGCCACCCCCGTCGTCACCGTCGACTGCCCGGACGCCGCGACGTACGACGGCACCCCCCACACCTGCACGGCGACCGTCACGGGCGTCGGCACCGAGCTCGACGGCGCCACGGCGTCCATCGACTACGGCACCACGGGCAACGTCGACGCGGGGGACGTCTCCGTCATCGCGACGTACACCGCTCCGGCGTCGGGCAACTACTCCGACGGCGAGGGCCGCGGCGAGTTCACCATCGCGCAGGCGACCCCCGTGGTCACCCTGACCTGCCCGGACGACGCGACGTACGACGCCGCCGACCACCCGTGCACCGCCACTGTGAAGGGTGTCGGCGACGAGCTCGCCTCGGCCACGGCCGCCATCACCTACGGCGCTCACGGCAACGTCAACGCCGGCGAGGTGACGGCCACGGCGACGTTCACCGGTGGCGGCAACTACACCGACGCGACGACCTCGAAGACGTACGCCATCGCGCGCTTCCAGCCGACGGTCGACGTCCAGTGCCCGACGTCTGCCACGTACGACGCCTCGGCCCACCTCTGCACCGCCACGGTCAAGGGTGTCAGCACCGAGCTCGACGGCGCCGACGTGGCACTGGACTACGGCACGCACGGCAACGTGGACGCCGGGGACGTGACGGCCACCGGCTCCTTCGCCGGGGACGCAAACCACGCACCGGCGTCCAACAGTGCGTCGTTCACGATCGACAAGGCCAAGTCCGCGGTGGCGGTCACCTGCACCCAGCCGGTGACGTACACGGGCTCGCCCGTCGCCGTCTGCTCCGCGAGCGTCACCGGCGTCGGTGGCCTGAACAGCCCCGTCGACGTCACCTACACCGACAACGTCAACGCGGGGACGGCCACCGCCTGGGCCACCTTCGACGGAGACGCGAACCACGCGGGCTCGTCGGGCGACAAGGCGTTCACGATCTCGAAGGCCAAGAGCGAGGTCACGGTGACGTGTCCGACCGATGCCCCCGTCTACACCGGCGCGGCCATCGAGCCGTGCTCGGCCACGGTCACCGGCGTCGGGGGCCTCAACAAGGCGGTCAGCCCGGTCACGTACACGAACAACGTCAACACCGGCACCGCTGCGGCGTCGGCCTCGTACGCCGGGGACACCAACCACGAGGCCTCGCTCGGTGGCGCATCGTTCACGATCGCCAAGGCGGGCAGCACCGTAACGGTGAGCTGCCCGGAGTCGCGGGTCTACACCGGTCTGGCGCTGACCCCGTGCACGGCCGCCGTGAGCGGCGCCGGCGGACTCACCGGGGGGATCACGCCCGTCGTCCACACCGACAACGTCGACGTCGGCACCGCATCGGCTCGTGCCGACTTCGCGGGCGACGCCAACCACAACGGTTCGACGGGTGGGGCGACCTTCTCGATCACCAAGGCCGCCAGCACGGTCGCGGTAAGCTGCCCGGCGAGCATGGTCTACACGGGTTCGGCGCTGACGCCGTGCTCCGCGACGCTGACCGGGCCGGGTCTGCAGGCAACCGGCCTCACCGTCTCGTACTCGAACAACACCGGTGCGGGCAGCGCGTCTGCCTCGGCGACGTGGGCTGGTGACAGCAACCACGTCGGCGCGAGCGACAGCCAGTCGTTCGCGATCACCCGGGCCCCGAGCAACCTCGAGGTCAGCTGCCCCGCGTCGGTGACCTACGACGGGTCGGCCCTCCAGCCGTGCACCGCGACCCTCACCGGGGCCGGACTGTCGTCGAGCCGGCTGCCGGTCCAGTACACCGACAACGTCAACGCGGGCACCGCCCACGCCTCCGCGGCCTGGGCCGGCGACGACAACCACACCGGCACCACGGGCTCCGGGTCCTTCACCATCGCGAAGGCCACACCGGTCGTCACGGTGACCTGCCCGAACACGGTGGTCTTCGACGGCACGGCACACGCGTGCACGGCTTCGGTCAAGGGTGTCGGTACCGAGCTGGACGGCGTGAACCCGGTGCTCGCCTACGGGCCGGGCAACGTCAACGCCGGTGATGTCACGGCGACGGCGACCTTCGCGGGCGGCGGGAACTACGAGCCGGCCTCCGGGACGGGCGCCTTCACCATCGACAAGGCAGCCTCGGCGGTCACCATCGCCTGCGCGGCGGGTCCGTTCGTCTGGACGGGAGCGGCGTTCACCCCGTGCACCGCGAAGGTGTCGGGCGTGGCCATGGCCGACGTCGCCCTCACGCCGGTGTACTCGAACAACACCAACGTGGGCACGGCGACGGTGTCGGCCTCGTGGGCCGGTGACATCAACCACAGGTCGAGCACCAACGCGGCGACGTTCACCATCGCCGCCTGGAGGTTCGGCGGGTTCTACCAGCCGGTCGACATGGGCAACGTCCTCAACACGGTCAAGGGCGGTTCCACGGTGCCGCTCAAGTTCGAGATCTTCAGCGGAAGCACCGAGCTGACGAGCACCTCGTCGGTGAAGTCCTTCATGACGAAGACGATCAACTGCGCGTCCGTCACGACGGCTCTGACGGACGACATCGAGCTGACGACGACCGGCGGCACGAGCCTGCGCTACGACTCGACGGCCGGCCAGTTCATCCAGAACTGGCAGACCCCGAAGACGGCCGGCGTCTGCTACCAGGTGACCATGACGACCCAGGACGGAAGCACGCTCAGCGCCTACTTCAAGACCAAGTGACGTCGCGACTCCGCTGATAGGCGGGAACAGACGGACGCGGGTGACCCGATCGGGGCGGGACACCCGCGTTCTTCCGTGTCCAGGGACGAGATCCGTTGCGGCTCAGTCGAGGTCGGCGTCGTCGTCGGGGGCGAGCGGCAGCGTGAGCCGGAAGGTTGCACCGCCGCCCGCGGTCTCGGCGACATCGAGCGACCCGCCGTGCGAGCGCACGATCTGGGTCACGAGCGCGAGGCCCAGCCCGAACCGCCGCCCCGCGCCCTCGTCGGCCCGCGCCCGCGCGAACCGACGCGTCAGCACCTGGAGGTCCTCCGGGTCGACGCCCGCACCATGGTCGACGACGTCGACGTGGGCGAAGCGCGACGTCTCGTCGGCCGACACGAGCACCTCGATCGAGGACGCCGCGGGCGAGTGCGCCACCGCGTTGTCGACGAGGGCCAGCACCGCCCGCCGGAGGCTGGACGACACCCCGTCGACGACGACTGGGCGACGCACCGCAGCCTCCGGCCACGTCAGCGTCACCCCCGACGCGGCAGCGTAGGGCTCGAGCGACCGGCCCACCTGCTCGGCCACGTGCACGAGGTTGACCGGTTCACGCGTCGCCTCACCGGCGTCGAGCTGCGCGGACAGCAGCAGGTCGGACACGACGTCGCTCATGACCTTCGTGTCGTCGACGAGCTGGTCGACCTCGGGGAGCAGGTCGTCGCGCCCCTTCGCGCGCAGGTGCCTGCGCAGCATCTGGGCCCGGATGCTGATGACGCTCAAGGGGGTTCGCAGCTCGTGGCTGGCGTCGGCGATGAACTGCCGTTGCAGGTCGAGCGCCACCGCGAGCGGGCGAACGGCCCGCCGCCCGGCGAACCACCCGGTCAGCGCCGACAGCCCCACGCCGATGACGCCGGCCACGGCCATCGCGGTGAGGAGGCTGCGCTCCTGCGTCGCGTGCAGCCGGATGTCGTAGACAGCCGCGAAGGTGTGCCCCTCGCGCTGGATGCCGGCGGCGGGCCAGTCGCGGCCGTCCGCACCGACGGTGATGGTGAACGGGCGGTGCGGAGTCGCAGGATCGGGGTTCGTACCGGCCGCGCGCAGCGCCGCCACCGCGGCGTCACGCACCGCGGGGGGCGTCCCGGTGGTCGTCCGCGTGCCGTCCGGCGCCAGCTCGACGAGCCAGATGCCGGGAGGAGCGTCGACGACGTCGTCGACCGTCGCGGCCGACGCGTCGACCTGGCGGCGGATGTCGGTGGCCTGCTGCCGGTCGAAGAGGAACCCCGCGCCGAGGATCGCAAGGAGCACGACGAGGGCCGTCGTGGCGCCGACGCGCAGCGCGATCGACCGCGCCGCCCGACCGACCGGGTCCCCCTGCACGGCAGAACCCGACCCGGCACCCCGCGTCACCGAGACCCCAGCCGGTAGCCGACGCCGTGGACCGTCTCGACGACGCGCTTGCCGAGCTTGCGTCGCAGGTAGTGCACGTAGGTGTCGACGGCGCCGAGGGTGTCGGCGCGGTCGAAGGCGCGGTCGAGCAGCTCGTCGCGGGTGAAGACGCGCGTGGGTCGGCGCGCGAACACCTCGAGCAGCGCCGCCTCCCGCCGGGACAGGACGACGTCCTCGCCCTCCCCGACGACCCGCTGCTCGCCGACGACGAGACGCCGGGACCCCACGGCGAGCTCGGTCGCACCGCCGCCGAGGGGCCGCAGCAGCGCGCGCAGCCGGGCCAGCAGCTCGTCGACGTCGAACGGCTTGACGACGTAGTCCTGGGCCCCGGCGTCGAGCCCCTCGACCCGGTCCGCGACGGTGCCGCGCGCCGTGAGGAACAGGACCGGGACCGCGAGCCCCTTGGTCCGCAGCCGCGACACGAGGTCGACGCCCTCGATGCCGGGCAGCCCCCGGTCGACGACGAGCACGTCCCACTCCCCCACGAGGCCCTGGTGCAGGCCGGCCTGGCCGTCGCGCACCGCGGTGACCGCGTAGCCCTCCTCGCTCAGCAGCTGCTCGAGCATCGTCGACAGGTCGGAGTCGTCCTCGACGAGCAGCAGGCGCCGGCCGCCGCCCGCGCCGTCCGTCCCCGGGGGCAGCGGCGGCAGGGTGAGGTCTCCCGGCAGGTCGTCGGACATGCGACCCACGATCATCTCCTCGTCTCATAACTTTCTGAGATCCGCGGCCGACCATCGACTGCGTGAGCAACACCATGACATCCCGGAGCGCGGTCCGCCGCCGCCCGAACGAGCGTGTCCGCGGCGCCCTACGTCGCGGCACCGAGTTCCGGCGCTGGCGCCACCGCGTCGCCGACCTGCTCGAAGCCCTCGCGATCGCCACCCTCATGCTCGTCGTGGCGCAGTTCCTCCTCGGCGGCGGCAGCCACGACCTGCTGTCCGGCGACGCCGGAGCGCGCCTCACCGCGGTCGGGCGCCTCACCGGCCTCGTCGCGATGGACCTGCTGCTCCTGCAGCTCGTCCTCGCCGCGCGGGTGCCGTGGGTGGACCGTGTCTACGGCATGGACCGCGCCCTCAAGGCGCACCGCATCCTCGGCCGGGTCACCGTCCCGCTCGTGCTCGTGCACGTCGGCACCATCGTCGTCGGCTCCGCCATCGGCGACGGCCGCTCCGGCGTCGTCGGCTGGGTGCGCGAGCTGCTCTCGATGGTCCTCGGTGGCGGCGACCTGCTTCTGGCAGGCCTCTCCACGGCCGCGCTCGTCGCGATCGCCGTGACGTCGGTGCAGATCGCCCGGCGCCGCATGTCGTACGAGTGGTGGCACGTCGTGCACCTGACCGCGTACGCCGCGACCGTGCTCGCCATCCCCCACGAGCTGTCTCTCGGCTCGGACTTCACGGCGTCGGCCTGGACGCGCGCCTACTGGTGGACGCTGTGGGTCGTCGTCGCGGCGAGCGTGCTCTGGTGGCGCCTCCTGCTGCCGGTGGTGCGCAGCGCCCGTCACGGCCTGCGCGTCACCGAGGTCGTCGAGGAGTCCGACGGCGTCTGGTCGGTCGTCATGCGCGGCCGGCACCTCGACCGCCTCCAGGTGCGCGCCGGGCAGTTCTTCAACTGGCGCTTCGTGACGCCCCGGCTGCTGCTCGCGGCCCACCCGTGGTCCCTGTCGGCCGCACCCGACGGCCGCACCCTGCGCATCACGATCCGCGGCCTCGGCGACCACTCGTCGGCGATCGCGGACCTCAAGCCTGGCACGTTCGTCCTCGTCGAGGGCCCCTACGGCGCCTTCACGACGCGGGCCCGCGTGCGGCGCAAGGTGCTGCTGCTCGCCGCCGGCATCGGCGTCACCCCGGTGCGGGCGCTCCTCGAGGAGCTAGTCACCGAGCGGCACGCGCTGCCCGGCGACGTCACGGTCGTCTACCGCGCGAACGACCCGAGCCAGCTGCCGCTGCACGACGAGCTGGAGACACTCGTGGAGCTCGCCGACCACCACCTCGCGACGCTCGTCGGGCCGCCCGTGCCCGGGTCGTCGCTGCCCGAGGGCGTCGGCGGCCACGGCTCCGACGCGGATCGCCTGCGACGTCTGGTTCCCGACCTTGCTCAGCACGAGGTGTACCTCTGCGGCCCGCCGCAGTGGATGTCCCTCGTGCACCAGGCAGTCCGCCGGGCCGGCGTCCCCGGCCCTCACATTCACGACGAGAGGTTCGGCTGGTGAGGAAGACGACATCGGTCATCGTCGGCGTCGCGAGCGCCACGGCCATCGGAGCGTCCTGGGCCGCAGGCCTGGCGCCGAAGCACGACGCCGTCGGCGGCGTCACGCTCTCCGCGCCGCCAGCGCCACCCGCGTCGACGAGCGGCTCGACGAGCGGCGCGTCACGCGGCTCGGGTGCCTCCCACGGCTCGGCGACGTCGACCCACACGAAGAGCGCGTCCAAGAGCAGCAACAAGAGCACGTCCAAGCCGGCCGCGCTCCGCCCACGCACCATCGACGGCGGCGTCGCGAACACCCAGTACGGCAACGTGCAGGTCGCCATTACCGTGACCGGCTCGAACATCACCGACGTCACGGCGCTGCACCTGACCGACAGCTCGGGGCACTCCGCCCGGATCAGCGCCTACGCGGCACCCATCCTGCGCAAGGAGGCCCTCTCCAAGCAGTCGGCGCAGATCGACATGGTCAGCGGCGCGACCTACACGAGCGAGGCCTACCAGCAGAGCCTCCAGTCGGCGATCGACGCCGCCCACATCTGAGGGCGCCCGACGCCCTCGCACCAACGCGTCGGTCGGCACGCGACCCCTCACGCCGGCCGACGCCCCACGATCGCGGCCCGTCACCTCCCCCTGTGGGTGGCGGGCCGTTCGTGCGCCCGTCTCACCATTCCCGGGCCACTGACCGCACCCTGGCAACGCATCCGATGCGGATCGAGCTAGAGAGCGGGTTCTGGGTGGGCGTCGCCGGTCTGGACTCCCCGTGTGTCGGCGCCGGGGCCGCCGTTGCCGGGGCCGTGGGCAGAACCGTCTCGCGACGCCCCGAGTGCCCCACGCCGACGGCGGAACGGAGCCTCGACCCATCGATAGGACAGAGCGCCCAGCGCGACACCAGAAGGAATCACGACGAGCAAGAGCGCCCACCACGGCCAATGCCACTCCTCGCGCAGCCAGGTCGCGGAGGGACCGTTCCAGAGGTAGATGCTGTACGACCGTTCGCCGAACCAGCGAAGTATCGGCATCTCCAGAAGGGCGTCGCTGGACCCCGCAGCACTCGGCAGCACGAGAGCGACAGCGACTGCGGTCGTCACAGGAGTGACGGTGATGGTGGCGATCTCCGGAAGGGCCGCGCCGACAATGATGAGAACCCATCCCGCATATCTCAGCCGGCTCTTGACGATCGGCGCAGACCGGCGGCCCATCCATGCGGCTGTCGCGGCGCCCGTGAGCAACGAAAGGCACGCAGCCTCCGTCGAGAAGTAGATCCGGTACCAGGGCACGCCGGTGGCGACTGCCCAGACGAACCAGACAAGGGCGAGTGCCACCCCGAGGCCCGCGGCGAGCATGACGGCCCGTCTTCCCCGACGCGCCATGAACCACACCACCAGCGGCCACACGAGATAGAACTGCTCTTCTACGGCCAGCGACCACGTGTGCGTGAGGCTCGACAGGCTCAGGCCGGAAACGAGCACCCAGTTGCCGACGTAGAACAGCGCTGCCACCGCGTGGTGCCAAGTGAAGAACCGCGGGCCGAGGAAGACCCCGGCCAGTGCAACGGCCGCGATGGACACGACGAGTGCCGGCAGCAGCCGGCGCACCCGGCGGGCGTAGAAGGCCCGAAACCTGATCGTCCGGTCCTTCTCGAACTCCTCGAGCAGCAGCTCGGTGATGAGGAACCCGGACAGCCCGAAGAACAACGCGACACCCACGGACCCCGCGCTCTCTAGGGGAAGTCCGCCGTGTCGGGCCAGTACGAGCAGGATCGCCACGCCGCGGACGCCGTCGAGCGCCGGGCGGCGGCCGAGCCGCCAGCGGTTATGGGTCCCCTGCACGCGCTCAGGATGCCCGGCTATATACCTGTATGTCTGGCAAATGCCCAAGTGCGCGGCTCGGCTCTCGATCACGGGCCCCACGATCGCGGCCCGTCACCTCCCCCTGTGGGTGGCGGGCCGCTCGTGCGCCCGTTTCACGTTGATGCAGTGCTTGTCGCGAAGCACGGCTGCAGGGGTCGGCGACCTGTCATGATGCGCTCGCACCACCACTTCTCACAGGGGCTCATCCATGTCACGTCGCCGTCCTCTCGCGACGGCCCTGACGCTCGCGCTCGTCGCGCCCGTCTCGGCTCTCACCGCGTCCGCCGCCACGGCGGCACCCACCCACCCGAGCACGTCGGCCACCGCAGTCCCCGCACCGGTCGCGCCGGCCGCGCCGGCCACATCGTCGAGCGGGGCCAAGCGGCTGCCGCGTCCGGTGCCGGCCAAGGGAGCGCAGCGCGCGCACGACCCGCACACCGTCCTCGTGCGGTTCAAGCCCACGGCGTCGACGGCGATCCGCGACCACGCCGTGAAGCGCCGCGGTGCGAGCCTGCGCGACACCCTCAAGGGCACGTCCTTCACGAAGGTCCACACGACCGGGTCCGCCGAGGCTCTGGCCCGCAGCCTGTCCGCCGACCCGTCGGTCGCCGACGTGAGCTTGGACTACGTGCGCAAGGCCTCGGCGACGCCGAACGATCCCGAGTACCCCTACGGCGGTCAGGCGTACCTGCGGACCCTGCGGATGCCGACGGCTTGGGACCGGTCGAAGGGCTCGCTCAACACCGTCGTCGCGGTCGTCGACTCGGGCGTCGACGGCCGGCACAGCGACCTCACCGGCCGCACCGTCGCCGGCTGGAACGCCCTGACCAATACCGCGATCCCGGCAGGCGCGTCAAGCGACGACTACTGGCACGGCACCATGGTGGCCGGCATCATCGCGGCCGAGACGAACAACGGCGACGGCATCGCCGGGGTGGCGTGGAACGCCCGCGTCATGCCGGTGAAGGTGCTCGACTCCTTCGGCAGCGGAAACGACTCCGACGTCATCGAGGGAATGACCTGGGCCGTGGACCACGGCGCCCGGATCATCAACCTCTCGCTCGGTGGCGACGGCGACAGCCCGGCGCTCCATGACGCCGTGCGCTACGCCGTGGGCAAGGGCGCCGTCGTCGTGGCGGCCGCGGGCAACGACGGCGACGACGTGCCGCAGTACCCGGCCGCCTACAGCGAGGCGATCGCGGTTTCCGCCACCGACACGGCAGGGTCACTCACCGACTTCAGCTCGCACGGTTCGTGGGTCGACGTGGCGGCGCCCGGCTTCGGCATCGAGTCGACCGCCATGGGCGGTGGGTACGCCATCGCCGACGGCACGTCCTTCTCCGCACCGATCACCGCCGGAGTGGTGGCACTGATGCGGACGCAGACCCCTTCCCTGACCCCGGCGCAGGTGCTAGCGCGGCTGCGGTCGACGGCGCGGGACGCCGGTCCGCGAGGCATCGACCCGTACTACGGCGCGGGGCTCGTCGATGCGACGAACGCGCTCGGAGGTGGCTGGGCAGCCGATCTCGCACAGCCGTCTGCCGGCGCCGACGAGCCGAACGACACCCCCACCCGTGCCATCGCGCTCACCGGCACACTGAGCGGATCGATCGGGGTCGAGGGTGACGCCGACTGGTATCGCTACGACGCCAGTACGACGCAGCCCGTGACCGTCGCGGTCAAGCCGGCCGGACTCAACACCAACCTGTCCTCGAACCTCGACCCGGTCGTCACCGTCTACGACCAGAACCTCCGAGAGGTCACCGTGAACGACCATCGCGGGCCGGGTGTCAGCGAGGTCGCAGGCTTCACGCCGCAGATGGGCGCCTCGTACATCAAGGTGACCAACTACAACGGCGCGCGCGACGCGCGCCCCTACACGGTGACCGTCACGCCGAGGCCCGGGGCGCTCCTCGAGGCCCCGACGTGGAAGCACCAGCCGACCCCGCAGGACGGCAGCACGGTCGTCGCGGACGTCACCAGTGATGGGCGCGCCGACCTCGTCGCGATCGTCGACGCGGTGAACGACGACGGGGCCGTTCCCCACGGCGTCATCGTCTACGCCCAGACGCCGACCGGCGACCTCGACGACGGCACGTTCTACTCCGTCCGGGACGAGGGCCAGCCGCGCAGGCTCGCTGCGGTGGACGAGGACGGCGACGGCCGCCTCGACCTGCTCGTCGCCACCTTCGCGGGCCTCCAGGTGCTGCGCCAGGGCGCCGACGGGACGCTGAAGTCCGCGCAGTACCTCGCCCAGCTGGCCGGCACCCAGGTGGGCCTAGTCGCTGCCGGTGATCTAAATAGCGACGGCCTGCCGGATCTTACCGCGACGATGAACGCGACGCTGTCCGTGCGCATCCGGAACCCCGACGGCACCTACACGGAGGCCATCCGGGACCGCACGACCGCCTACTGCGACACGGCGATCGGCGACGTCGACGGTGACGGACGGGTCGACGTCGTCGGTACCGCCGGTGGCGATCTCAGGGTCATGCACAACGGCGCAGAGGGCTGGCAGCTCGTCGTCCCGTTCCCCGGTGGCGCCACGGGGACGACGGAGGGGGTCTGCGACGTCGAGGTCGTCGACGTCAACGGTGACGGGCGCAACGACGTCGTCGGCCTGCACCCGGGTTGGCTGGCGACGGACCCCACGTCGTCGGTGTACACCTGGCTGCAGGCAGCCGACGGGACGCTCGAGCCGCCGACGAGGACTGGGCTCCCGGCGAACGCCCTGTCGCTGGAAGCCGCGAACCTGACGGGTGACGGCCGGCCCGACCTCGTCACCCTCCACACAGGAAGCGCCCCGCTGATGGCGACGCTGGCCGGGAAGGGCGACGGCACGTGGGACGCCCCGGTGACCACCACCCTCAACGATGCGGGCGACATCGACGGTGGCGGTCTGTCCGTCGGAGACCTCGACGGCGACGGACGGCCCGACGCCGCGGCCATGACACCGAACGGCGTCGCCGTGCTGCGCAACGCGACGGCTCCCACCACGTCCGTCCAGCCACCCCTGTGGGTGCGGAGCACCTGGCCGGCGGACTTCGGCAGCGGGCTGCCGATCACGACGGCGCCGACCGTGACCTTCGTGCGTGACGCCGTCCCGTCGACGGTCAGCGCCTCCACGGTGCGTCTCGTCAACGGCCGCACCGGCGCGGCCGTCCCCGCCACGGTGTCCTACGACGCCGCCAAGCGGACCGCCACGGTCAAGCCGTCGACAGCCCTCTACGACTGGGCGCCCTACCGGCTCAACGTCTCCGGCGTGAAGGACACGTCGGGCGCGTCGATGACCACGGCGTACTCGAGCACGTTCCGCACCGCCGACACCGCTCCACCGGCCGTCGGCGCGTTCAAGGCCACCGGCGCCCTGCGCGCGGCGACCCTGACGTGGAATGCGCCGCACGTCAACGACCTCGACCGCTACATCGTGCGGATGGCCGCCGGCACCACACCGCCCGCCAACATCTACGCGGGCACGAGCGCCTACTCCGGCACCGCGACGAAGGCGACCGTCTCCCTGGCCCAGGGCACGACGTACACCTTCCGGATCTGGGTCAAGGACCGCACCGGCCACTACAGCGCGGGCTCGTGGGCCCGAGTCGTCGGCACCGCGGAGTCGATCACCTCCAACGTCACCACGGTCCGCAAGGGCTACGCGGTCACGCTGAGCGGCCGGATCGTGCGCAAGGACACCGGCAAGGGCGTCGGCGGCGCGGCGATGCAGCTCTACTGGCGTCGGGTCGGCACCTCGACGTGGACCCTCACGACGACCCGCACGTCGAGCTCCACGGGCGCGTTCTCCTACGCGCACAAGCCCACCGCGTCGGTCGACTACATGTGGGTCTACCGCGGCTCGTCGGCCCTCGTCGGGTCGAGCAGCGCCCTGCGCAGGGTCACCGTCCGCTGACGCGGGCCCCGGGCGTCGTCGCCGCCGGCCGTTCAGGCCCAGCGGTAGCGACGCTCGGGGCGACCGGTCGCGCCGTAGCGCAGCGACACGTCGGCCTGCCCGCCCGACGCGAAGTGCTCGAGGTAACGGCGCGCGCTGACCCGCGAGATCCCCACGGCCTCAGCGCATTCCGTGGCAGACAGCGTGTCGCCGGCGCCGCGCAGCGCGACGGCCACGGCCTCCGCGGTCTCGGCACTCAGCCCCTTGGGCAGCGGCGCCGACGGACGCGTGCCACCCGGCGCCGACGCGAACGCCGCGTCGATCCGTGCTTGGGTGAGGTCGTCGTCGGCGAGTCCGCGCGCCCGCTCCGACGCGTACGTCTGGAGCCGCTGCTCGAGGTCGGGAAAGGCGAACGGCTTGAGCAGGTAGCCGACGACTCCCTCGCGCACGGCGCGCCGCACGGCGTCGGCCTCCTTGGCCGCGGTGATGACGAGCACGTCGCACGACGCACCCGACGCCCGCATCCGCGTCACGAGGTCGAGGCCGAACGCGTCGGGCAGGTACAGGTCGAGCAGCACGAGGTCGGGCTCGAGCTCACCGACGAGGCCGAGCGCCTCGTCGCCGGAGCGGGCGGTGCCGACGACCTCGAAGCCCTCGACCCGCTCGACGAACCCACGGTGGATCCGGGCCACCATGAAGTCGTCGTCGACGACGAGCACGCTGATCATCGCTTCTCCTCGCCCTGCGGGGCGCCCGCCTCGACGGTGAGGCGGGCCACGAACCGGGCGCCGTCGGGGGTGTTCTCGACATCGACCTCGCCGCCCCGACGCTGACAGATCAGACGCGTCAGCGCCAGTCCGATGCCGCGCTCGCCGGCCTGCGCGGCCTTCGTCGTGAACCCGTGCGTGAACACCTCGGTGACGACCTCGGGCGCGACCCCGGGGCCCGAGTCGACGACGCTGACCTCGACGGCCGACGCGTCCTGGCGGATCGTCAGCTCGACCCAGCGGTCCGGCCCGGCAGAGGTGGCCGCGGCGTCGATGGCGTTGTCGACGAGGTTGCCGACGACGGCGGACACGTCGGCGGAGTCGCGCTGGGCGAGGCGCCCGACGGACGTCTCGTCGGACACCCGCAGCTCGACGCGTCGCTCGGTGGCCTGGGCGGCCTTGGCCATGAGCAGGGCTGCGATGGCGGTGTCGCGGACGCGTCGGGACACGGCGACGTCGAGCTGGGCCCGGTGCTCGCTCACCGAGTCGACGTAGCCGACAACCTCGTCGTACTCGCCGAGCTGGATGAGCCCCGAGATGGTGTGCAGCTGGTTGGCGAACTCGTGCGCCTGCGCGCGGAGCAGCTCGGTGGTGCTGCGGAACGACCCGATCTCGCGCTCGAGGTCGGCCAGCTCGGTGCGGTCGCGAAGAGTCGTCACCGACCCGAGCGGCCGCCCGTCCTTGCTCACCTCCATGCGGTTCATGACGAGGACCCGCCCCCGCCGCAGCACCACCTGGTCGCGCGGCACCGTGGGGCCCGACGCGTCGTCACCCGTCGCGTCGGACGCGTCACCGCCCGTCAGCCGGGAGGCGTCACCCACCGACGCGTCGGCGCCCTCGGACGCGTCGGCGTCGGGGACGCCGCGCAGCACGTCGCGCAAGCGCGGACCGATGGGCAGGTCATCGAGGCGCATCCCGACGACGTGCTCCGGGAGGTCGAGCAGACGCTGGGCGACGTTGTTCACCAACGTGATCCGCTCGTTCGTGTCGAGCGCCACGACGCCCTCGGCGAGGCCGAAGAGCATCGCCTCACGGCTCTCGGCGAGGCCGGTGATCTCGGCCGGCTCGAGCCCGAGCGTCTGGCGCTTGAGGCGTCGCGCCAGCAGCCACGAGCCGAGGCCGCCGACGACGAACGCGATGCCGAGGTAGGTGGGCAGGTAGGCCGACGCGCCCTGGAGCCGGTCGAGCGCCGAGGGCATGTGCTCGGCGATCATCACGGTCCCCAGCTGCGTCCCGACCGGCAGCTGCGGCTCCTTGATCGACGGGTCGGGCACCGACAGCAGCGGGCTCTGGGCGACGAGCATCCGTTCGCCACCGATCTCCATGACCCCGGTCCAGCTGGCCCCGTTGGCGACCGCCGGCGAACCGACCGGCATGGGCGACCGTTCGAGCGTCGGGTCCGAGGACACCCGCACCATCTCGTCGGCGTCGGCGACACTCATCGACGTGACGTTGTACTGCGTGACGATCGACTGCACGAGGCTCGGCAGCACGTTGGGCACCCCGCCGGGCGCCATCTCGGTGCGCACGATCGGCGTGCTCGCCAGCTGCTCGGCGATGGCCGACACCCGGCGCCCCTCCGTGCGGGTGAACGTCGCCTCCGACTGCGCCAGTGAGACGAGACCGACGGCCACGAGCACACCGACGAGAATGAGCATCTGCACGGCGAGCAGCTGCCCCGTGAGGGTCAGCCGACCGAACCATCGGCCCGTGCTCTGCTTGACCACAACGAACTCAACCTTCATTGGTGACACAACGGCGACACCCGTCCGGGACGCGGGCACGATCATGCCGTTCCAGCCCAAGATCGCGAAAGAGATCTCAACGATGAGCACTCACAGCACTGCCCGTCCCGGCACCCACAGCACCCGGAGCACCCGGGGCCGACGCGTCGCCGCCCTCGTGGCCCTCACCGCGGCCGGGGCCCTCGCCCTCTCCGCCTGCGGCGCCACCGCCAAGAAGGACGGCTCGTCCACCGGCGCCGCCGCCGGCCCCGCGTCGAGCCTGCAGATCATGGTCCCCAACAGCCCCGGCGGCGGCTACGACACCACCGCCCGCACCGTGGCCCAGGTCATGGAGAACCAGAAGATCACCAACTCGATCCAGGTCTTCAACCTCCCCGGCGCCGGCGGCACCGTGGGCCTGCAGCGCGTCGTCAACGAGAAGGGCAACGGCAAGCTCGCCATGCAGATGGGCCTCGGCGTCGTCGGCGCGGCCTACACGCAGAAGTCGAAGGCGACCCTCGCCGACACGACCCCGATCGCCAAGCTGATCGAGGAGGCCGGCGCGATCGTCGTGCCCAAGGACTCGCCCTACCAGGACCTCAAGAGCCTCGTCGACGCCTGGAAGAAGGACCCCTCGAAGATCAACGTCGGCGGCGGCTCCAGCCCCGGCGGCCCCGACCACCTCCTGCCGATGCAGCTGGCCAAGGCCGCCGGCATCGACCCGACCAAGGTCTCGTACATCTCCTACGACGGCGGCGGCGAGCTGCTCCCGGCGATCCTCGGCAACAAGATCGCCTTCGGCGCCAGCGGCTTCGGCGAGTTCCTCGAGCAGGTCAAGTCCGGCTCGATCCGGGTCCTCGCCGTCACGAGCGACAAGCGCATCGACGCCCTCCCCGACGTGCCGACGGTCAAGGAGTCGGGCATCGACTTCACCTTCACCAACTGGCGCGGCATCGTCGCACCGCCGGAGATCTCGGCCGCCGACAAGCAGGTCTGGGTCGACGCCCTGACCAAGATGCACGGCTCCGACGCCTGGAAGGCCGAGCTCGAGAAGCGCGGCTGGACCGACGCCTTCGAGACCGGCGACCAGTTCGGCGCCTTCCTCAAGGCGCAGGACCAGGACGTCGCCGACATCCTCACCGGCCTCGGGCTGACGAGCTGACGATGACCGACACGACCTCCGACCGCACCGGCGCCCCGGCCGAGGCGAAGGACGTCGAGAAGCAGGGCGGGGACCGCGCACAGTACGGAATGTGCGCGGCCCTCGTCGGGCTCGGCATCCTCCTGCTCGTCAACGCGGCCCAGCTCGAGCCCGTCGCCAGCAGCAACGACTCGCTCGGCCCCAAGGTCGTCCCGACGGTCCTCGGCGTCCTGCTGCTCATCGTCTCGGTCTTCTACGCCATCGACATCCACCGCGGAGGCGTGGGCGCCTCCGACGAGGGCGAGGACGTCGACCTCGGCGCCAAGGCCGACTGGAAGACCGTCGGCCTGCTCGTCGTCGTCTTCGGCGTGAGCGCCGCCCTCATGGAGACGCTCGGCTGGGTCATCGCCGGCACGCTCCTCTTCTCCGGCTCGGCCCTCGCGCTCGGCAACCGGCACCACGTGCGCGGCCTGCTCGTCGGGCTCGCGATCTCGCTGGCCACCTTCTACGCGTTCGCCATCGGGCTCGGCGTCAACCTGCCCGCCGGCATCCTCCAAGGAATCCTCTGATGGACAACCTCAACCACCTCATCGACGGCTTCGCGCACGTCATGACGCCGCTGAACCTGCTCTTCGCGTTCATCGGGGTCATCGTCGGCACCGCGGTCGGCGTGCTGCCGGGCATCGGCCCGGCCATGACGGTCGCCCTGCTGCTGCCGATCACGTTCTCGCTCGACACGACCCAGGCGCTCATCATGTTCGCCGGCATCTTCTACGGCGGCATGTACGGCGGGTCGACGACCTCGATCCTGCTCAACACCCCCGGCGAGTCCTCCTCCGTGGTCACCGCGCTCGAGGGCAACAAGATGGCCAAGGTCGGACGCGCCGCCCAGGCCCTCGCGACGGCAGCCATCGGCTCGTTCGTCGCCGGCACCATCGCCACGGTCCTGCTCGTGCTCGTCATGCCGCAGGTCGTCGCCTTCGCCATCGAGCTCGGCTCCCCCGAGTACTTCGCCATCATCATGCTGGCGTTCGTCGGCGCGAGCATGGTGCTCGGCTCGTCCCGCCTGCGCGGCTTCGCGGCGCTGCTCGTCGGCCTGTCCATCGGCATCATCGGCATCGACAAGGTCACCGGCCAGCAGCGCATGACCTTCGGCATCCCGCAGCTGGCCGACGGCATCGACATCGTCGTGGTGGCCGTCGGGCTCTTCGCCGTCGGCGAGGCCCTCTGGGTCGCCGCGCACCTGCGGCGCAAGGCAGCCGGCGTCATCCCCGTCGGCCAGCCGTGGATGGGGCGCGAGGACTGGAAGCGCTCGTGGAAGCCGTGGCTGCGCGGCACCGCCCTCGGCTTCCCCTTCGGCGCCATCCCCGCCGGCGGCGCAGAGGTGCCGACGTTCCTGTCCTACGTCGCCGAGCGCAAGCTGACCAAGCACCCCGAGCAGTTCGGCCACGGCGCCATCGAGGGCGTCGCCGGTCCCGAGGCCGCCAACAACGCGTCCGCCGCGGGCACGCTCGTGCCGCTGCTCGCCATCGGCCTGCCGACCAACGCGACGGCCGCGATCATCCTCACGTTCCTGCAGGGTCGCGGTCTCGAGCCCGGGCCGCTGCTCATCGAGAAGCAGCCTGTCCTCGTGTGGACGCTCGTGGCCAGCCTCTTCGTCGGCAACACGCTGCTGCTGCTGCTCAACCTGCCACTGGCGCCCTTGTGGGCCAAGCTCCTCCAGATCCCGAGGCCCTACCTCTACGCCGGCATCCTCTTCTTCGCGACGATGGGCGCGTGGGCGGTCAACGGCCAGGCCTTCGACCTCTACCTGCTCCTCGGCATCGGCCTCGTCGGGTTCGCGATCCGCCGCTTCGGCCTGCCGGTGCTGCCGCTCATCATCGGCGTCATCCTGGCCCCGATCGCCGAGCTGCACCTGCGGCGCTCGCTGCAGCTGTCGCACGGCGACATCAGCGGCCTCGTCGGCGGCCCGGTGGCCTGGGCCTGCTACGGCATCATCGCCCTGGCGATCCTCTGGCCGCTCATCGCGAGGCTTATCCGCACGGTCCGCGGCGGCAAGGGTGGCCCGGGCTCGGGCCTCCTGGCCGAGGTGCGCGAGGAGGTGGCGGCATGACGATCCTCGTCGGCTACATCCCGACGCCGCAGGGCGAGGCCGCGCTCGCGGCCGCGACCGCCCAGGCCAGGGTCCACGGCGACCGCGTCCTCGTCGTCAACATGTCCCGCGACGACAAGCTCGTCGACGCCCACCGCGCCGAGGGCCGCGACCTCACCCGCCTCGACGCCGACCTCGCCGAGTCCGGTGTCGAGCACGAGGTGCGCCGAGTCGAGCACGGCACCGACCCCGCCGACGCGATCCTGTCGATCATCGACGCCGAGGCGCCGCGGATGCTCGTCATCGGCATCCGGCACCGCTCGCCCGTCGGCAAGCTGCTCCTCGGGTCGACGGCCCAGCGGCTCCTGCTCGACGCGTCGTGCCCGGTGCTCGCCGTCAAGGCCGGCTGACCCGCCACGACCGCACCGCACGACCACACGACGGAGTGCCCAGTCCCCCACGCCGGGGACTGGGCACTCGACGTTCCCCGTCCTTCATCGAGTGAGCACCAAACCCCGCCCATCACACCCGGCCCACCGCCCGGCGGCGGCCCCCCATCTCATCGAGTGAGCACGAAATCCCATCCGTCACAGCGCGCCTGAGGCGGATGAGACTGGTGGGACCGAGTGCTCACTCGATGGGGTGCGCCGAGGGACGCCGGCGGCGAATGGGACTGGTGGGACCGAGTGCTCACTCGATGCGGACAATCCGACGGGACGCTGGTGGGGCGGGTGGGACTCAGTGCTCACTCGATGAGAGGGGGGCGCGAGTGCGGCCCAGAAGGTCACACCGGGGTGCGGCAGACCTGGACGCGGCGGGCCACCTCACGGAACCCGGCCCGCCGGTAGAGGCCGATGGCCGGGCCGCCGTCCTCGGCGACGATGACGAGTCGCTCCACCTCGGGGTCGGTGAACGCCCACTCCCCCGCGGCCCGCACGAGCGCACCGGCGATGCCACGGCGTCGGTAGTCCGCGAGGGTCATGACGTCCTGGTAGCGGGCCAGCCGGCCGAGGCGCACGATGCCGAGCGAGGCCACGAGCGTCTCGCCGTCGAAGGCGCCGAACCAGCGCCCCCGCCCCGAGTCGACGAGCCCGCGCTGGGAGGCCGCCCGGCGCAGCTCGAACAGGTGCCGCTCGTCGCTGCCCTCGGCGGGCGCGTCGCTGGCCCCGACCGACGCCGACTGCTCCCAGTCGTCGTCCGAGACAAGCGGACGCACGTCGATGCCCTCCGGCGTCGGGGCGTCGGCAGGCACGGTGTCGGTCACGAGGTCGACGTCGACCTCGACCTCGAACCCCTTTGCCTCCCAAGCAGAGTGGTCGCCACGCGCGTCGGCGAAGGCGACGGCCCGATGCCTGGCCTTCGGGTGCTCGGCCTCGAACCGGGCGACGACCCGGTCGACGTCGGCCGCGGGCACGTCGGCCGGCAGCAGCAGGAAGTTGCCCCAGTAGTACGCCGGGTTCGTCGGCGTCCGCACCACGACGAGGTCGCCGTGGTCGACCACCTGCGAGCCCTGCAGCTCGAGGAGGGCGAGGTCGGTGCGCAGCCCGGGGGCGTCGACGATCATGCTCCGATGGTGCCTCACCACCAGCCCTGACGGCGGGCCCATCGCAGCAACCACAGGCTCATCCCGACCATGATCGCCAGCACGAGGGCCAGGTGCGGTACGTCGGTCCCGTCGTTGCCGATGAGGTTCATCCCGTAGATGCTCGCGATCGCGGTGATCGGCAGGGTGATCGCGGCGATGACGGCGAGGCGCTCCATCGCGACGGTCATCTTCGTCGTGACGCGGGTCTGGTAGAGGTCGATGACTCCCACGAGAAAGCCCATCTCGCCGTCGGCGAGGTTGCGCACCCGCTCGAACTGGTCGGCGAGGTCGCGGGCGTGCCGACGCGCCTCGCCCGGTACGAAGCGCTCGAGCGACTGGATGCGGGCCTGGATGTCGTAGCCCTGCGCCGCCATGGTGCGCGCGGTGCTCAGCTCGTGCCGCAGGAGGAACAGCTGCTCGAGCAGGCCCTCGGGGCGTCGGAAGTCGGGCGCCATGACCTCGGCCTCGAGAGCCGGCAACCTCGCCGCCACCTCACGGACCGCGGCGCTCTGCCGCCGGGCGATCGCCGAGTTGACGACGTAGGCCAGCTCGTACGGGTTGTCGGGCGCGAGCCGCCCCGCCTCGATGCGGGCCCGCACCGCCCGCGTCTCGGCCGTCGCGTCCTCGAGCGTCACGACGGGGTTGCGCGGGCCGTGGACCGTGACGAGGTACCGGTCGCCGATGACCTCGTCGAGCTCGAGCACGTGCACGTGGCCGCCCTCGCCGGTCAGCGGCGCGTGGAGGATGACGAAGAGGTGGCGCTCGTAGGCGTGCACCGTCGGCACGAAGTTCCGCTCGGCACAGGCCTGCCGGACGAGCGGGTGGGCGTGCAGCGGACCCGCGAGAAGGGCTTCGGCGTCGGCGTCGTAGTCAGGCACGTCGACCCAGACGAACCCGTCGGTCCGGGCGAGCAGCGGCTCGAGCTCCCCCGCTGCGTGGTCGGTGATCCCGTCGGCGCTGACGAACGACACCTGCATGCCACAACTCTGGCACCGCGCACGCCCGCGTGGGCGTCGTCGACGATCAGCCGCCGCTCACACAGGCCCCGGTGCCGACGGCGCGCTGCGCGGAGGCGGCCTCGTCGAGCACCGGCTTGGCCTCCGTGAGGGTCAGGGCGTAGCCGGTCGAGTCGTCCTCGAGCGACTTGGCGAAGATGACCCCGACGACGCGGCCCTGGGTGTCGAGCAGCGGCCCGCCGGAGTTGCCCGGCTGCACCGTCGTGGCCAGCGAGTAGATCTCGCGGACGACCCGGTCCTGGCCGTAGATGTCGAAGCCACGCGCATCGAGGATGCCGCGGACGCGGGCCGACACCACCCGGTACGGGCCGTCGAGCGGGAAACCCGGCACCGCGGCCGAGTCGCTGCGGGCGATGTCGGTGCCGAGCGTCAGCGCCGGCAGGTCGAGCCCCTCGACGTCGAGGACGGCGAGGTCGCGCTCGGGGTCGAACACGACGACCTGCGCGCTGAGCGTCCGGTCCCCGGCCTCGACCCGCACGTCGGACGCGCCGGCCACGACGTGCGCGTTGGTGACGATGCGGTTGTCGCGCAGCACCCAGCCGGTGCCCTCCTGGCCCCGCTGGCACCGCTGCGACTGCGTCAGCACCTTGACGACCGAACGGCCCGCGGCGCGGATCGGCTCGGACCGCGCGACCGACGGGTCGGGCGCCGGCACGGGCGTGATCGGCTCGGGCGCGAGGGAGCCGAAGACCTGCGGGAAGCCCTGGGCCGACAGGAAGCCGCGGAACCCGCTGAAGATGCGGCCGGCGTCCTCGGGCACGACGGTGTTGACGACGCGCAGCACCTTGGAGTCGGCCATGGCCCGGGCGAGCGCCGGGTTGCCGGCCGTGCGCAGCGTGCCGCCGATGAACCAGACGATGAGGCTCGCAGCGAGCAGCACGACGACGCCGCCGAGCACCGAGTCGACCCGGCGGAACGGCGTCTGCCCGACCTTGGCCCGGATCCGGTTGCCGAGGAGGCTGCCGAGGAACTGCCCGAGCCAGCCGAAGCCGACCACTCCGATGACGAGCGCGAGAACCCGGCTCCGGGTGCTGCCGGAGATCGCGTCCCAGTGCGCCAGGAGGCCGGGCAGCTGCCACACGGCGAACATCGCGAAGAGGAAGAACCCGACGAGCGAGGCGACGCTCTGGATGAGCCCCTGCCGGTAGCCGGAGACGGCGTAGGCGACGAGGAGCAGCCCGAGGGCGATGTCGAGCGCGACGCTGCCGGTCATCCCCGCCCCCCTCCGACGTAGCGCTCGGGCAGCGGACGGTGCACCGACGCGTCCCACGGCTGCTCGAGGCCGGCGAGGTCGAGGACCCGGCCGAGCAGGCCGGCGGTGAAGCCCCAGAGGAGCAGGTCGTCGAGGCCGAAGCCCGGGCCGACGTACCCCGACGGGTGGGTCACCGAGAACCGGGTGGCCGGCGCAACGAGGTGCGACACCGGCACCGACAGCACGTCGTGAACCTCGTTGGGGTCGCGGACCGACAGCGCCGAGGGCCGCGCCCACCAGCCCAGGACCGGCGTGACGACGAACCCGGAGAACGGGATGAACAGCGAGGGCAGCGTCGCGACGACGTCGACGCCGGAGGGGTCGAGACCGGTCTCCTCCTGCGCCTCCCGCAGGGCGGTCGCGACGTCGTCGGCGTCCTCGGGGTCGCGGGCGCCGCCGGGGAAGGCGATCTGGGCGGGGTGCGAGCGCATGTCGTGCGAGCGCTCGAGGAGGACGACGTGAACGTCCTCCTCGACGACGTCGGGCCCGGCGGACGCGCCCGTCAGGGGTGACGCGTCGGAGGGGGCGGATGCGTCGGGCGTGGCGAGCACGGCGGGCGGGGGCCCGAAGAGGATGAGGACGGCGGACTCGCGGCCGCCCTCGTCCGGCGGGACGAACAGCGAGAAGTCCTCGGCGCGAACGGTGCCGAGGCGGTCGGCCAGGTGGTCGACCCACCCCGGACGCGCGATCCCGCCCTCGGGCAGCGGCGCGGGCTCGATCGTCCCGGTGCGGCCGGCGTACGCGATGCCGCTCGCGACCTGCGTCACGCGCTCTCCTGCCCCGCCTCGGCGGCCTGCACGGCAGCGGCCGCGCGGGCGGCCTCCTCGAGCGCCTTGGGCGCCAGCTCGTACTTGAGCAGCTTTGCGGCCTTGTCGGGGTCGGTCTCACCGACGCCGTAGCTCGGGCACCAGCGCGCCACCGGGCACGCGCCGCACGCGGGGCGCTTGGCGTGGCAGGTGCGTCGGCCGTGGAAGATGACGACGTGGCTGAGCATCGTCCAGTCACGGCGCATGAAGAGGCGCCCGATCTCGTGCTCGACCTTGACCGGGTCCTCCTCCTCGGTCCAGCCGAAGCGGCGCACGAGCCGGCCGAAGTGGGTGTCGACGGTGATGCCCGGCACGTCGAAGGCGTTGCCGAGCACGACGTTCGCGGTCTTGCGCCCGACGCCGGGCAGCGTCACGAGGTCCTTGAGCCGGCCCGGCACCTCGCCGTCGAAGTTCTCGACGAGGGCGATGCCGAGCTTGATGAGCGCGTCGGCCTTGTTCCGGTAGAAGCCGGTGGGCTGGATGATCGTCTCGAGCTCGGTGCGGTCGGCCGCGGCGTAGTCAGCGGCGGTGCGGTACTTCGCGAAGACGATCGGGGTGACCTTGTTCACGCCGACGTCGGTGGTCTGCGCCGACAGGATCGTCGCGACGAGCAGCTCGAGAGGCGTCGTGAAGTCGAGCTCGCAGTGCGCGTACGGGTAGCGCTCGTGCAGAGAGCGGTACATCTTTCGCGCCCGTCGCGTGCGGGCGACGGGCGTCTCGTCGGCGGTCACGGCGGCTCGGGGGGACACGCAGCACACTGTATGCCGCGAGTCTGGGTCGCGCCGCGCGCGACGACGCGACTCCGCGCCCTCGCCGACCGTCCGGCGGGTGCGGGGACGGCATGGCACACTGACCCCGTGGATCTCGACGTGGTGAAGCGCGCGCCCCTCTTCAAGGCTCTCGACGAGGAGGCCTCATCGGCCCTGCAGTCGCAGATGAGCCGCACCCACATGGAGCGCGGCGACGTGCTCTTCCACGAGGGCGACCGGGGCGACACGCTCTACGTCATCGCCGAGGGCAAGATCAAGCTCGGCCGCACGAGCCCCGACGGCCGCGAGAACCTCGTCGCGATCCTCGGCCCCGGCGAGATGTTCGGCGAGCTCAGCCTCTTCGACCCCGGCCCCCGCACCATGACGGCCACCGCCGTCGCCGAGACGCAGCTGCTCGGCCTGGGCAACGACTCGCTGACCGGCCTGCTGTCCGGCCGGCCCGAGGTGTCCAAGGCCCTGCTGGCGGCGCTGGCCCAGCGGCTGCGTCGCACCAACGCGCACCTGGCCGACCTCGTCTTCACCGACGTGCCCGGACGCGTCGCCAAGGCCCTGCTCGACCTCTCCGAGCGCTTCGGCCGGCCCGTCGAGGGCGGCATCATGGTCAGCCACGACCTCACCCAGGAGGAGCTCGCCCAGCTCGTCGGCGCCTCCCGCGAGACGGTCAACAAGGCCCTCGCCGACTTCGCGACGCGTGGCTGGCTGCGCCTCGAGGCCCGCGCCGTCCTGCTCCAGGACGTCGAGCGCCTCAAGCGCCGCGCCCGCTGACCCGGGGCGAGCACCCTTTTCAGGGGCTCCCGGCGCCACCATCCCCGTACGCCACGTCACTGCCCGCTCTCGCTGAGCACTGATGTAGCCGGCGGACCCCGACCAGCCCGCTCAGGCGAAGTGCCAGCCGTCGGGAGCGTTGACGACGAGGCGGTCGGCGTCTTCCGCCGACACATCGACGAGCCGGGCGTTGGCCTCGTCGCTGTGCTCGACCCAGTCCGCCGCGACGTCCGGGTCCTTGCCGAACGCGACATGCCGCGTCACGAGCCGGGAGCGCCGCACGTCGTCGTCGCCCGTGACGAACCAGACTGCGTCGGTCGCCGCGCGCGCCGCCTCCCACCGCGCCTCCGGCAGGAGCAGGTAGTTGCCCTCGGTGATGACAAGCCGAGCGGTCGGCGACACGACCATGGCCGCAGCGATCGGCTGCTCGAGCGTCCGCTCGAAGCCCGGCGCATAGACCCACGCGTCGGGCTCGTCGACGAGCCGGCGCAGCAGATGGGCGTACCCGTCGGCGTCGAACGTGTCGGGAGCCCCCTTTCGGGACAGGGCGCCCAGCCGCTCGAGCTGGGCGTCGGCCAGGTGGAAGCCGTCCATCGGCACGTGCGCGACGTAGCCGGCCCCGCGCATCCGGGCCACCTCCGCCACGAGCGCCTCGGCGAGCGTCGACTTGCCAGCGCCCGGCGCCCCCGCGATGCCGAGCACGGCCCGGCGACGGTCCCCGACGAGGTCGAGCGCCGCGGCGGCGAGATCGGCGACACCTCGAGGTGCGTCCATGCGCGGGCTCAGGGGTGCTCGCGCAGGTACTCGAGCTGGGCCTGCACCGACAGCTCGGCAGCGGGCCAGACGCTGCGCGGCACGTCCGCGTAGACGGTCTCGACGACCGCGTGCGCCGTCGCCGCGCCGGCGGCGACCGCCGCCCGTACCTGCTCGAGCCGCTCGGCCCGGTGCTTCAGGTAGAACGACACGGTGGCGGCGGCGTCGGGGACGAACGGGCCGTGGCCGGGCAGCAGGCTCGTCACCGTGCCCGAGGCGGTGAGCCGCTCGATGCGGTCGAGGGACTCGAGGTAGGACTCGAGGCTGCCGTCGGGCCAGGCGACGACCGTGGTGCCGCGGCCCAGGACGGTGTCGCCGGTCAGCAGGGTGGCGTCGGCCGGCAGGACGAAGGAGTAGGAGTCGCTCGTGTGTCCCGGCGTCTCGACGGCCAGCACCTCGAGGCCGCCGACGCGGATCGTCTCGCCGGGGCGGACGTCGTCGTGGCCGCGGCCGAAGGCCCGCACCGGGGCGCCGGTGAGGGCGTGGAAGCGGTCGGCGCTCTCGGCGTGGTCGGCGTGGCCGTGCGTCAGCAGCGTCAGCGCGACGCGTCGGCCGGAGTCGGTGACGTGCCGCAGCACGTTCTGCAGGTGGCCCTCGTCGAGCGGGCCGGGATCGACGACGACGACCGCGTCGCTGCCGGGCTCGGCGAGCAGCCAGGTGTTCGTGCCGTCGAGGGTCATCGGCGAGGGGTTGGGGCACAGCACGCACTCGGCGCGCTCGCCGAACCGGCCGCCGGCCCACGTCGGGTCGACCTCTGCACCCTGCACGTCGACCTCCTCGCGTCCAAAAGTCTGTGACGAAAAACGTTGGAGAGCCTGCCTCCTCGAGCCGACCGCCCCACACGGCGGTCGGATTGGCTTGCGGCTCAGACGCGTTCGACGACCTCCATCGCCGCGCCGCCAGGGGCGTCGACGACTTCGGGCATGACGAGCGGCGTCAGGTCGGCATGCGCCACGAAGTCCGCGGCCGAGGCGGCATCGCGCACCTGCTCGACGCACATGACGGTCGGCGGCAGCATGAGTGCCGAGCCGGCGTCGTAGTCGCGCAGCAGGTCCGCAGGGCGCACCCACTCGGCGAGGTCGGCCTCGGTGGTGTCGCCGTCGGCGGTCTGCAGGGGCGGCATGACCGCGGCGAAGAACCACGTGTCGTAGCGGCGCGGCTCGAACTCCGGCGTCAGCCAGTGCGCCTTGGCCACGACGAGGTCGGAGCGCAGCACGAGGCCGCGGTCGACGAGGACCTCACGCAGCGACACGGCGCGCGACACGAGGTCGGCGCGCACCTGGCGCCACTCGGCGTCGCCCACCCACGCGAGCGGTCCGCTCGCCGAGGGTGAGGCGAGGAGCACGCCGCACTCCTCGAAGAGCTCGCGGACGGCGGCGGCGACATAGAGCTGCGCCTCGGTCGGGCTGCAGCCGAGGCGCTCGCCCCACTCGAGCGGTGAGGGACCGCTCCAGGGCAGGTCACCCTCGCCGTCGCGGTCGTCGACGCCGCCGCCGGGGAAGACGTGCATGCTCGGCGCGAACTCCATCTCGGAGACGCGCCGGAGCATGAACACCTCCGGACCGGCGGTGGCATCGGACGGGTCGGGCGCGTCACGCACGAGCATGACGGTGCTGGCGCGTCGTGGTTCGGCGATCTCCCACCGGTCGCCGGACAGCCATCGGGTCGCGGCATCGGAGATGCCGGGCGTGGTCGTGAGCGGGAAGAGACGACCCATCACCGGTTCAGGCCTCGACGGAGACGACGACCTCGACCTCGACCGGGGCGTCGAGGGGAAGGGCGGCGACACCGACGGCGGACCGGGCGTGGACGCCCTTCTCCCCGAAGGCCTTGACGAGCAGCTCGCTCGCACCGTTGATGACACCGGGCTGGCCGGTGAAGATCGGGTCGGAGGCGACGAAGCCGACGACCTTGACGACACGGGCGACCTTGTCGAGGTCACCGAGCTCGGACTTGATGGCCGCGATCGCGTTGAGGGCGCACGTCGCGGCGAGCTCCTTGGCCGTGGCCTCGTCGACCTCGGCGCCGACCTTGCCGGTGGCGGCCAGGCGGCCGTCGACCATCGGCAGCTGGCCGGAGGTGAAGACGAGGTTGCCGTCGCGGACCACGGGGACGTAGGCGGCGACGGGCGGGACGACCTCGGGTACGGTCAGCCCGAGCTCGGACAGGCGGTCTTCGACAGCACTCATGCTCAGTTCCCCGCAGACTTGGGACGCTTGAAGTAGGCGACGAGGCTGGTGCCGTCGGGCCCGTTGACGATCTGGACGAGCTCCCACCCATCGGCCCCGAAGTTGTCGAGGATCTGTTTGGTGTTGTGGATCAGGAGCGGTGCGGTGAGGTATTCCCACGTGGTCATGGCGATCACCCTACTCACTGGTGTACCTGCGCTCAGCGCGTGCGCCGGCGCCCCGGCCGCCCGCCCGGGAGCACCGTCCCGACCCGCGTCGTCGGGTGCCACGATGTCCGGTATGAGCACGCCCGTCGACCCCCGCTCCGACGACGTCCTGACGCGTCCGGCGCCGGCCGCGCCGACGACGCGCACCTACGGCCCCGACCCCGCGCAGGTGTACGACGTCATCCCACCGGACGCGGGCGCGACGCCTCGTGACGTCACCGTCCTCGTCGTGCACGGCGGGTTCTGGCGGGCCGAGTACGACCGCGCCCATGCGCTGCCCGAGGCCTACGCCTTCGCGGCGGCCGGGTACACGGTCGCCCTCGGGGAGTACCGACGCGCGGGCATGCCGGGCGGCGGCGTGCCGGGCACGCTCGACGACGTCCGGGCCCTCATCGAGGCCGTCGGCCGTGACGCGTCGGTGCCGCACCGGATCGTCCTCGTCGGCCACTCGGCCGGCGGGCACCTCGTCGCGTGGGCGGCCGGCCAGCCGTGGGTCGAGGGCCTCGGCGTCGTCGGCGTCGTCTCGCTCGCGGGCGTCGTCGACCTCGACGCGGCCGACCGGCTGCACCTCGGCTCCGACGCCGCCCGCGCCTTCGTCGGCACCGGCCCGGGCACGCCGGCCTGGCGGTCGGCCGACCCCATGACCGCGATGCCGCCGCGGGTGCCGGTGCGCCTGCTGTCCGGCACCGAGGACGACGTCGTGCCCACGGTCGTCGGCGACGCCTACCTCGAGGCGGCGCACCGGGCCGGGGGCGACGTGGAGCGGACGGTGGTGCCGGACGCCGGCCACTTCTCCCTCATCGACCCCGACCAGCCGGCCTTCGCGACCGTGCTGTCCACCGTCGCCGCCCTGACCCGCTGACCACCCGCATAGGCTGGGGCCCGTGACGACCGACTGGGGCCAGGCGCGGCTGCACGTCGTCACGGGCAAGGGCGGCACCGGCAAGACCACCGTCGCCTCGGCGATGTCCCTCGCCCTCGCCTCGACGCCGGGCCGCGTGCTGCTCACCGAGGTCGAGGGGCGCCAGGGCATCAGCCAGACGTTCGACGTGCCGCCGCTCGGCACCGAGGAGACGCGCGTCGTGCGCCTGCCCGGCGGCGGCGAGGTGGACGGGCTGTCGGTCGACCCGAAGGCGGCCCTGCTCGAGTACCTCCAGCTCTTCTACAAGCTCGGTCGCGCCGGGCGTCTGCTCGAGAAGTTCGGCGCCATCGACTTCGCGACGACCGTCGCCCCGGGCGTGCGCGACGTCCTGCTCATCGGCAAGGTCTACGAGGCGAACCGCCGCCGCCGCGACGGCAAGCACCGCGGCGACGCCCCGCCCACCTACGACGCCCTCGTCCTCGACGCGCCACCCACCGGCCGCATCGGGCGTTTCCTGTCGGTCAACTCCGAAGTGGCCGACCTCGCCCGCGTCGGGCCGATCCACTCGCAGGCCGAGTCGATCACCCGCCTGCTCCAGTCCGAGCAGACCGTCGTGCACCTCGTCACCCTCCTCGAGGAGATGCCCGTGCAGGAGACGCTCGAGGCCGTCGAGGAGCTGCGGTCCAAGGGGTTCCGGCCGGGCTCGATCATCGTCAACATGGTGCGCCGGCCGCTGCTCGAGGACGCTGCCATCGGGCAGGCCCTCGCCGGTCGGCTGCACAAACCCTCGATCCGCACCCAGCTCACCGAGGCCGGGGTCACCGTGACGCCCGAGCTCGTCGACGGGCTGCTCGCCGAGGCCCGCGACCACGCGCAACGCGTCGACCTCGAGCGCGAGCAGCGCGCCCTCCTCGAGGAGGCCGGGCTGCCGATTCTCGAGCTGCCCCTGCTGCCCGACGGCGTCGACAGCGGGTCGGTCCGCGAGCTCGCCGACGTCCTCGTGCCCCACTTCGCCCACGAGCAGGTGCCCGCATGACGACGACCACCCAGCCGAGGGTCGCCCGGCCGGCACCGGCGCTCGACGTCGACACCCTGGTCGCCGACGCGTCGATCGGCATCGTCGTGTGCTGCGGCTCGGGCGGCGTCGGCAAGACGACGACGGCCGCCGCGCTCGGGCTTCGGGCCGCCGAGGCCGGCCGCCGAGTCGTCGTGCTCACCATCGACCCGGCCCGCCGGCTCGCGCAGTCGCTCGGCCTCACCGAGCTCGACAACACGCCCCGCCCGGTCACCGACATCGACGCGTCGGCCGGCGGCAGCCTCCACGCGATGATGCTCGACATGAAGCGGACCTTCGACGAGGTCGTCATGACGCACGCCGACCCGGACAAGGCCGAGCAGATCCTCGCCAACCCCTTCTACCTGGCCGTCTCCAGCTCGTTCGCAGGCACGCAGGAGTACATGGCGATGGAGAAGCTCGGCCAGCTCAAGGCGTCCGAGGGCGGCCCCGACGCGCCGTGGGACCTCATCGTCGTCGACACCCCGCCGTCGCGGTCGGCGCTCGACTTCCTCGACGCCCCGAACCGCCTCGGCAGCTTCCTCGACGGCCGCTTCATCCGCCTGCTCACGGCGCCGGCGAAGGCCGGCGGTCGGGCCGGCCTCAAGATGTTCGGCGTCGGCGTCCAGATGGTCACCGGGGCGATGACCAAGATCCTCGGCGGGCAGATGCTCACCGACGTCCAGACCTTCGTCAACGCGCTCGACACGATGTTCGGCGGGTTCCGCGAGCGCGCCGACGAGACCTACCGGCTGCTGTCCGAGGAGGGCACGGCCTTCCTCGTCGTCGCAGCCCCCGAACGCGACGCGCTGCGCGAGGCGTCCTACTTCGTCGACCGGCTCGAGGCCGACGGCATGCCCCTGGCCGGGCTCGTCGTCAACCGCATCGGACGCGTCGAGGCCACCGGGCTGACGCCGTCGAAGGCCCTCGCGGTCGCCGAGGCGCTCGAGGACGGCAACGGGCCGAAGTCGGCCACGACCGCCGCCGGCCTGCTGCGCCTGCACGCCGACCTCGTCCGGACGGCACAGCGACAGCACGAGCTGGCCGACCGCTTCTCACGCGCGCACCCCGGAATCCCCGTGGTGCACGTGCCGGCCCTCGGGCGCGACGTGCACGACCTCGACGGCCTGCGCGAGATCGGCGCAGCGCTCGCGGCGTCCTGACACCGCCCTCGGACGGTCCCGAAGGCCCGGACGTCCCGGACATCCCGGACGTCCCGGATGCTCCGAACGGCCCCGGAGCTCAGGCGCGCCGGTGACACACGCGAGCGCCGGACGCGTCCGGCGAGTCGGACGCGTCGCGGCGCGGGCGTTTGGTGTGGCTCAGGCCTGACGAGACTGCGCGGCCATACCGGCGCGCAGCGCGGTCTTCCACGAGGCGATGTCGGGACGCTTGCGCAGCAGCGCGCGGCGCTCCCGCTCCGTCATCCCGCCCCAGACACCGAACTCGGTCCGGTTGTCGAGGGCCTCGGCCAGGCACTGGGCCAGAACCGGGCACCCCTTGCAGACGGCCTTGGCGTCGTGCTGGGCCTTGCCACGGACGAACAGCGCGTCCGGGTCCTGGCTCGAACAGCGAGCCTGGCTAGCCCAGTCGTCGACCCACGAGTCGACAATTGCGACAGCACTCATGATCAGTTTCCCCTCCCCGCTCGGAACCTCCCAGTAACCGAGCCGGCAAACGGACCGTCCCACCGGTCCTGATGTGGTGGACCTCCCCTTAGGCCCAAACGAGACATTAGGGCTCGGTCGCATGAGTGCGACATAGGCCGCACGGACCATTTCCGGACGCGGGTGACTAGTCACTCCGGACCATGCCGAACCTCCGTGGCGGGCCCGCCGAACTCGAGGTTCTTGCGTCCCGACCTGTCCTGACGTGCGAAGATCCGGTGACCAGGGCCTCAGCGGTTACCCTTGGGCCCATGTCCTCACGCACAACCTCGGTCGGTGGCGTCGTCAGCCTGCTCGGTGCCTTCCTGGCCTCTGCCCTGGTGCTGGGGCTGCTCGCGGCCGGTCTGGCGATGCCCGCCGTCGGCGCCACGGGCGCACTCGCACGCAGCGGCGTCGACGTCTTCAACGAGCTGCCGAGCGACTTCACGACGAACCCGCTGGCCCAGTCCTCGAAGATCCTCGCCGCCGACGGCAGCGTCATCGCGACGCCGCAGGAGCAGAACCGCACCGTCGTGCCGCTGAGCGCGGTCGCCCCGATCATGCGTGAGGCGCAGGTCGCGATCGAGGACCACCGCTTCTACGAGCACGGCGGCATCGACATCCAGGGCACGATGCGCGCGGTCATCTCGAACCTGCGCAACGGCAGCTCGGTCGGCGCCTCGTCGCTGACCCAGCAGTACGTCAAGATCTCGCTGCAGTACAACGCGCTCGCCGAGGGCGACAAGGCCGCCGCCCAGGCCGCCGTCCGCAAGGACTACATGCGCAAGCTCAAGGAGCTCAAGTACGCCATCACCCTCGAGAAGCAGCTGAGCAAGGACCAGATCCTCGAGCGCTACCTCAACCTCGTCTACTACGGCGACCGCGCGTACGGCGTCGAGGCCGCCTCGATGCACTACTTCAGCGTGCACGCGAGCAAGCTGAGCCTCTCGCAGGCCGCCCTCCTCGCCGGCCTGACGCAGAACCCGGGCACCACCGACCCGGTCAACAACCCCGCGCGGGCCCTCGCCCGCCGCAACGTGGTGCTCGACCGCATGCACGAGCTGAAGATCATCGACGACAAGCAGCATGCGGCGGCCAAGAAGCGCACCATCAAGCAGGACCTGCGGGTGTCCAACCCGAAGAGCACGTGCCTCGCCTCGCCGTACCCGTACTGGTGCGACTTCATCGTCAACTATGCGCTGCTCATGCCGCAGCTCGGCAAGACGGTCGAGGAGCGCAAGCGCACGCTCTACCGCGGTGGCATCACCATCCAGACGACGCTCGACCCGCGCATCCAGAAGGTCGCCCAGCGCGAGGTCACCAAGAAGGTCCCGATCGGCAACGACGAGCGCATCGGTGCCGCCGCCTACGTCGCCGACCCGAACACCGGTGAGGTCAAGGCCTTCGCCCAGAACACCGTGTACACGGTCGACAAGGAGTCGCGCGGCAAGACCGGCATCAACTGGGCCCTCGACAAGAAGTACGGCGGCTCGGGCGGCTTCCAGTTCGGCTCGACGGCCAAGGCCTTCGCGCTCGTCACCGCGATGGAGTCCGGCATGACGACGAGCTCGTCGGTCAACGCCAAGGGCGCCGGCGGCAACTCCCAGGCCAGGTACACGCCGAAGGAGTGGCCGGGCGGCATGGCCAACTGCGGCCCCGGCGGTGAGTGGAACGTCTACAACGACTCGCCCTTCGCCGGCGGCCGGATCAGCCTCATGGAGGCCACCGCGAAGTCGACGAACACCGCGTTCGTCGCGCTCGCCGAGCAGCTGGGCGGCTGCAAGGTCCGCGACACGATGCTGCGCCTCGGCCTGCACCAGGCCGACGGCCAGCCGGTCGGCCGGTACGCGCCGCAGTACATCCTCGGCGCCTCCGACGTGTCGCCGCAGGGCGTCGCCCACGCCTACGGCGTGCTCGCGGCCGACGGCAAGAAGTGCCCGATGGTCGCCGTGACCAAGCTCGTCGTCGGCGGCAAGAACGTCGCGCTGCCGAAGACCGCCTGCCAGCAGGTCGTCGAGCCCGACGTCGTGCGGGCCACCGACAAGTTCCTCGAGTTCAACATGACGCACGGCTCGGGCATCCGCAACCAGCTCGACGACGGCAAGCGCGAGTCGGCCGGCAAGACCGGTACCGCCAACGGCAACAACGAGTCGTGGTTCGTCGGGTACACGCCGCAGCTCGTCACGGCCGTCTGGGTCGGCACGCCGTACGACCCGATCACCCGCGTCATGAAGAACATCACCGTCGGCGGCCAGTTCTACCCCGTCATGCACGGTGCCGCGATCGCCGCACCGATCTGGAAGCAGATCATGAACAAGGCGCTCGACGGCCAGCCGGAGGTGAAGTTCGGCGAGCCGACCGACAAGTTCACCAAGGGCGACCAGACCTCGGTACCGGGTGTCACCGGCATGAGCGTCGACCAGGCCATCGCGACCCTGCAGGCGGCGGGCTTCACCGCCGGTGTCGGCGGCACGATGAGCTCGGGCGTCCCGCAGGGCATGGTCGCCGGCACCTCGCCGTACGGCCAGGCCCCGGCCGGCAGCTACATCACGATCTACACCTCGCGCGGAGGGCAGCGTCAGCCGGCGCCCCAGCCGACCGTCGTCAACCCCGGCGGGGGCGGTGGCGGTGGCGGCGGAGGCGGAGGCGGAGGCGGCGGCAACGGGAACGGCAACGGCCGGGGCGGACCCAAGCCGCCACCCGGGCGCTGACGAGACTCCCGCACGAGCGCCATGACGAAGGGCCCGACGCATCACGCGTCGGGCCCTTCGTCGTGCGGAGTTCGCTCAGCCGGCGAGGAGGCGTCGGACGACCGCGGCGACGCGACCGCCCTCCGCGCGTCCGGCGACGGCGGTGTTCGCGGCCTTCATCGCGAGGCCCATCTGCGGCATCCCCGTGGCGCCGGACGCCGCGACGACCTCGCGGACGATCGCCTCGAGCTCGTCGTCGCCGAGCTGCTGGGGCAGGTAGGTCTCGAGGATCGCGAGCTCGGCCTCCTCCTTGGCGGCCAGCTCGGCCCGGCCGGCGCCGGTGTAGGCCTCAGCAGCCTCGCGACGCTTCTTCGCCTCCTTGGTCAGCACCTTGAGCACGTCGTCGTCGGACAGCTCGCGGTGCTCCTTGCCGGCGACCTCCTCGTTCGTCACGGCGGTGAGGGCCATGCGGATCGAGCCGGCCCGCACCTGGTCGCGCTCACGCATCGCGGTGGTGAGGTCGGACTTCAGCTGCTCCTTGAGGGTGCTCATGGCGTCAGTCTCTCAGGTCGCGTCGCACGCCCCCGCCGGGTTTGTCGCCGGGCCCGGCAGGGGTGCGAGGATGAGGCCCATGCATGCCGTGACGAAGACCGTGCTGGGCCTCGGTGCCGCGGGCGCTGCCGTGCTCGGGTGGGCCTCGCTCGTCGAACGGAACGCCTTCGTGCTCAGGCGTTTCGAGGTCCCGGTGCTGCCGGAGGGCAGCGGGCCGCTGCGGGTGCTGCACGTGTCCGACATCCACCTCGTGCCGCGCCAGCGCGCCAGGGCCGCCTGGGTGCGCAGCCTCGCCTCGCTCGACCCCGACCTCGTCGTCAACACCGGTGACAACCTCGCCGCGCCCGACGCCGTGCCGGCCCTCCTCGACGCGTTCGAGCTGCTCCTCGACGTCCCCGGCGCCTACGTGCTCGGCTCGAACGACTACTTCGCGCCGAAGGTGAAGAACCCGTTGCGGTACCTGACGCGCCACCACGCCAAGGGCGTCGGCTCGACGCCACGGCTGCCCACCGACGACCTGCGCCGTGGCCTCGACCGCGGCTGGACCGACCTCACGAACCGCCGCCGGGTGCTCGAGGTGCGCGGCCTGCGGCTCGAGCTCGTCGGCGTCGACGACCCGCACCTCGGCTACGACCGCCTCGACCTCGTCCGCGGCCCTGCCGACCCGTCAGCCGACCTGACGATCGGCGTCACCCACGCGCCCTACCAGCGGGTGCTCGACGCGTTCACCTCCGACGGCGCGCGGCTCCTCCTGGCCGGCCACACCCACGGCGGCCAGGTCTGCGTGCCCGGCTACGGCGCCCTCGTCACGAACTGCGACCTCGACACCTCGCGCGTCAAGGGGGTGTCGCGGTGGTGGCCAGGCGCCGGGTCGACGCCGTCGTCGCAGGCGCCGGCGGACGCCGCCTGGCTCGAGGTGTCGGCCGGTCTCGGTACCGCCCCGACCGCGCCCGTGCGCCTCGCCTGCCGCCCCGAGGCGACGCTGCTGACCCTCGTCCCCCGCTCCCACACCTGAGTCCGCTTGCACCGGTTCGAGGTGAACCGTCGCGGCCGAGCGCGACGGTCTACCTCGACTCCCGAGAGCCCGCGCCGGGTCGAGGTGAACCGTCGCGGCCGGGCGCGAGGACGGGCATCGACCGGGGTCACCTGGGGCCCCGAGACCCGATTCGGAGATGGGCCGGGGGCTGCGCTAGAGTCTCCTCTTGCTGCCTCGGGTACACCCGATCCGCAGCACCGGGGTGTGGCGCAGCTTGGTAGCGCGCTTCGTTCGGGACGAAGAGGTCGCAGGTTCAAATCCTGTCACCCCGACCAAACGCCGAAGGGCCTGCTGGATCGACGATGTCGAGTCCAGCAGGCCCTTCGGCGTTCAGCCGCGTCCCATCCGGTAGCCGACGCCGCGCACGGTGTCGATGTAGCGAGGGCGGCCCGGGTCGTCGCCCAGCTTGCGGCGCAGGTGGGCGATGTGCACGTCGACGATGTGCTCGTCGCCCACCCACGAGGGGTCCCAGACGGCGTCGATGAGCTGTCGGCGCGTGTGCGCCAGCCGTGGCCGTGCGCTGAGCGCGGCCAACAGGTCGAACTCGGTGCGGGTCAGCTCGACCGGCGACCCGGCGCGGCTGACCCGTCGGGCCTCGGTGTCGATGGCCAGGTCTCCGAAGACGCGCTCGGCGGGCACCTCATCGCGTGCCCCCGCCGAGGTGCGCGGCCGGCGTAGCACCACCTGCACGCGGGCGACGAGCTCGCGGGGGCTGAAGGGCTTCGTGAGGTAGTCATCGGCCCCCACGGACAGCCCCACCAGCAGATCGACCTCGTCGGCCCTGGCCGTCAGCATGAGGACGTAGCAGTCGGAGAAGGTGCGGATCTGCCGGCACACCTCGACGCCGTCGAGGCCCGGCAGTCCGAGGTCCAGGACGATGACGTCGGGGTCGAGCGCGCGAGCCTGCTCCACGGCATCCCGGCCGTCGTGGGCGACGTGGACCTCGTGGCCGGCGCGCTCCAGATAGGCAGCCACCATGCGCGCGAGATCCCGCTCGTCCTCGACGACGAGGACGCGTGAGACGCCGGAGGTGCTGCCGAGGCTCATGGCCCCAGTCTGCTGGGGCCTGCCGAGCGAGATCGCCTCAGGTGCCGGGCTCGCCGCCGATCTTCGTCAGATCTTCATGGTCCCTGCGCCAGCCCATCACGGTTCCGGCGGATCGTGGTCCGCATGATGTGGAACACGGGCATGGGCGCGGCGCCCTGGATGTGGCTGGTCATGGGTGGCGGCACGGTGGCCTTCTGGCTGGCGGTCCTCTACGTCGCGCGCCTGGCGTTCAGCGACCGCTCCCCGCGTCCGTCGCGCCCCCGGGAGGCACCCGATGCCCGTTCCTGCGCGGCGCGGGGCGGGACCGCCGCTCCTCTGGACGTGCTGCAGGGCAGGTTGGCTCGGGGCGAGATCGATGTCGACGAGTACGCACGCTCCCGCAAGGCGCTGGTCGACAGCGACCCGACCCTCGGCGAGGACCGGACGGCCGAGTCCCGACGCTGACGGCGTCCTGTCCTCGGCCAGGGCGAGTGGTCAGACGCCCGGACGTGGCTCGCACCACGAGCGGACGAGCGACACGTGCCGCAGCCGCGAGACGGCCAGCACCAGGGGCTTGCGCAGGACGAGCCAGCCGACGCCCGCGACGAGGGCCCCCAGCAGCAGGCCCGCGGCGACGTCGAGGGGGTAGTGGGCCCCCACGTACACCCGGGCAGCCGCCATGAGCAGGGCCGCGGCCATGGCGACGGCGCCGATCCGCCGGGAGGCGATGAAAAGGCCGACCGCACAGGCTCCGGCCATGACCGCGTGGTCAGAAGGGAAGGACCAGTCGCTGCTGCGCGCGACGAGGACCAGGATGCCCGGGTGCGTCTGGTACGGGCGCGGCTCTGCTGCGAGCGCCACGGCGGGCTGGTTGACCCCGACAGCGAGGACGGTCGCCAGCCCCGCCCACACGGCCGCCGCCAGCCTGGCGTGGGGAGCATGCCGCGCCTGCCACACGACGAGCAGGACGAGGGCGGCGAACACGAGGACGCCGTAGCCGGCGTAGCCGGCCACGATGCCGTGCAACCACGGCGTGTGGCGGGCGAGGTCGTTGACCTGGCTGAACAGCTGCTGGTTGGGATCCATGGGGATGGGGTCTCCGGTGTCCTTCGTCGGTGCCGTCTGTACCTGCCGCGGACACGCGTTCGCGGTGGGCGAGACGTCGTGGCGCTCGTCCACCCTCCCCCGGGGTGGCTGAAGCGTCCCTGAACGTCACTGCGTCACGGGCCTCACGGACGTCACGGGCGACACGGCGTGCGTCCGCGATGCCCGACGTCTCAGGGCGGCGGGACGCTCGTTGCGTGGAGGCGGTAGCCCCGCCCTCGGACCGTTTCCAGCGAGTCCACCCCGAAGGGCGCGTCGATGCGCTTGCGCAGGTGCCCGATGTACACCTCGACGATGTTCTCGCCACCCTCGTAGGCCGCGTCCCACACGTTGTCGAGGATCTCCGCCTTGGAGACGACGTCGCCGACGCGTCGCATGAGGAAGTGCAGCACCGCGAACTCGCGCGCCGTGAGCCGCAGCTGCGTGCCCGCGCGGGTGACGACGTGCCGGGCCGGATCGAGCTGCAGGTCGCCGGCAGTCAGCGTGACCGGACGCTCCGGAGCGCCGCGCCGCACGAGGGCCCGGAGGCGCGCGACGAGGACGGGAAAGCTGAACGGCTTGGACAGGTAGTCGTCGGCGCCCAGGTCGAAGGCGTCGGTCTGGTCGTACTCGCCGTCCTTGGCGGTCAGCATGAGCACGGGCGTCCAGACCTTCTGCGCACGGAGGTTGCGCAGCACGTCGTAGCCGTTTCGGCCCGGCAGCATGATGTCGAGGACGACGACGTCGTACGGGTTCTCCGTGGCCAGCCACTGACCGGTGACGCCGTCGTGGGCGACGTCCACGACGAAACCCTCGCCGCCCAACGCCCGCTTGAGCGTCACGGCGATGTTGACCTCGTCCTCGACGACCAGCACACGCATCCGGTTCGGCCTCCTCACGGCGCACCCTAGCCGGGTCCGCTGACGCGTCGTTGCGGCACCTGTCCGGCCGCCGGCGGACGTTTCGACTCAGGCCGGTTCGGGCAGCCTCACCTCGAAGCGGCACCAGCCGTCCGGGGCCACGCCGGTGGTGACGCTCCCGCCGTGGGCCTGCGCCAGGGCGTGCACGATGGCCAGGCCGAGGCCGCTGCCGCCGCTGTCCCGGTCGCGGGAGTCCTGCAGGCGCGTGAAGCGGTCGAAGATGGCTTCGCGCTGGTCCACGGGCACCACGTCGCCGTCGTTGTCGACGGTGACGATCACGGTCCCCTGCGGGCCAGGTCCGCAGGACAGGCGGACGGAGCTGCGGGCATGCCGTGCGGCGTTGTCGACGAGGTTGCGCACGACCTGCGCGAGGCGGTCGGGGTCACCGACGGTCCGTGCGGCACGGATGTCGCCCACGACGACCAGGGCCGTCGTGGCCTCGAGCCTGTGGATCTCGTCGATGAGCAGGTCGTCCAGGTCGACATCCTTGTGCTGCAACACGATTCCCTGGTCGTCCGCCTTGGCCAGCGTCAGCAGGTCTTCGACGAGACTCTGCATGCGCAGCGCCTCCGTGGTGACGACGGCGGTGCCCGCCCGGTCGATCCCCTCGGGTGAGGTCTCACTGATCATGCGGATCGCCGTGAGGGGGCTGCGCAGCTCGTGCGAGGCGTTGCTGACGAACGCCCGCTGCGCAGCGTCGGCCTCGCGCAGCCGGTCGAGCATCTCGTTCATCGTCTGGGCCAGACGGGTGATCTCGTCGTCACCGGTCGGCTCCGGCAGCCGCACCTCGGAGCCGGTGGCCCGGATCTCGGCGACGGAGGACCTGATCCGCTCGACTCGGTTCAAGGCGCTGCTCAGCACCCGGTTGATCAACCAGAGCAGGCCCGCCAGCAGGAGCAGAGCCAGCACCCCGAGGGCCGTGGTGGCCCCCTGGATCAGGACGGACTCGGTCTGCAGGGGCGTCGCCACGAACAGGGTCGTCCCGCCGAGGCCCACCTCGCCCTCGCCGGCCGTGCCGCCGAGGCCCCGGGCCACGACGACGTAGGACACGTTCTCGTCGGTCGGAAGACCGTCGACGCGCGTGCTGAGGACCTGGCCAGCGGCGGGCTTGAGGTCGGCCAGGGGGCGTCGGGCGGCAGCGACGTCGTTGTAGGACAGCACCCGCCCGTCGCGCCCGACGAGCTGAAGGACCGACCCTCGTGCGGGGACCTCGCGCAGGGTCGTGGCCGGCTCCTTGCCGGCCACGACGATCGAGGCGATCTGGTTGGCCTGCTCGGTCACCGCGCTCGTCGTCGTGCTGCTCACGACCGCTTCGAGCGTCATCTCGTAGGCGGCCAGCGCGACGACCAGCGCCACCGACGCCGCGGCCGCCGTGACGGCCAGGATGCGAAACCGCAGCGACCGCACGCGCCACCGGGACAGGACCGAGGACACAGCCATGCCGTCATCGTCCCCGAATCGGCCACGTGTCGGGCGGCGGGTCATCGGCCAAGGCTCACGCCTCGGTCCTGAACCGATCCTGAACCACCGGCAGGGCCACGGTGAACGTGGATCCGTGGCCGTGGCCGGGGCTGGCCGCCGTGAGGCGTCCGCCGTGGGCCTCGACGATGGCCTTGGCAATCGTGAGGCCGACGCCACTGCCGCGCGCATCGCGGGTCCGGGCCGCGTCGCCACGGTAGAAGCGTTCGAACACGTGGGTGAGCTGCTCCGGGTCGAGCCCCTCACCGGTGTCGCGCACCTCGACGCGGACGACGTCTCCGTCCACCGACGCGGCGAGGGAGACGGCGCCTCCGGCCGGCGTGTGGCGCAGCGCGTTGGTCAGCACGTTGCTCAGCACCTGGGCCAACCGCTCGGGGTCGGCGTCGACGGACACGTCGGGCGGTGGCTCGAGGAGCAGGCGCACGCCCTTGGCTTCGAATCCGGGTCGCCCCTCGTGCTCGGCCGCCTCCAGGAGGTCGGCGACGTCGACGGCGCTGCGCCGCAGCCGCAGGTGTCCTTCCTCGGCCCGGGAGACTGCGGACATGTCCTCGCACAGCCGCGCCAGCCGTTCCACGTTGGCCCGCATGAGGGCCGAGGTGGGACCGTCCCACGCCGCGACGCCGTCGTCGAGGCCGTCGAGGTAGGCCGCCATCGTCGCCACCGGGGTGCGCATCTCGTGGGCGACGTCACCCACCAGCCGACGTCGCGTCCGCTCCGTGTCGGAGAGCCGACCCGCCATGACGTTGAAGGCCTCGGCGAGGCTGGCCAGCTCCGGTCCGGCACCCGTGGCTGTCGCCCGCGCCTCGTAGTCGCCTCGTCCCATCCGCTCTGCCGACCGCGTCAGCGACGCCAGCGGACGCTGGAGCCGACCCGCCACGTACCAGGTCACAGCCAGCGCGCACAGGACGGCGATGACCAGGGCCACGCCGAGGGAGACGAAGCTCGCCTCCCGGTAGGCCTGCTCGACATGGTCGACCTCGGCGGCCGTCGCGGACATCCCGGCGCGGACCAGGTGGTCGTGGAACAGGGGTGGCCCGATGAGGGCGGCGACGCCGCTGGCCGTGAGGATTCCCGCGGTGACCACCGCGCCCTGCGCGAGCATCAGACGCGTCCCCAGGGGCCGGGCCGCCCACCCGGTTCGCACGGCGGACGTGCGCGAGGTGCCATCCATGCGCCCAGTGTCACGCCAGCGACCCAGCGATGTCGGCCCGTCGCACCCGGCTGCCTCGATCTTGACCGAACCTTCAGGAAACCGACGCCGGCCCTGAACGTGCGTCCCCGAGTCTCGGTCGGAGGACCTCGCCGGCCTGGACGTCCGGCTGCCCGGCGTCGCTCGACCAGCCTCGACCCCCGCCGGCGCTGACCCGGCGAGCCGATGGACCAACGAACCAGAGAATTCGAAACCGACGACGAAGGACGACGCGTGACCCGCACCGTGAAGACCCTGGCCACCACCGCCACCCTGGCCACCACCCTGCTCGTCAGCGCCTGCAGCTCGGACGGCAGGATGGGCAGCCACGACATGCCCGCCGGTCCGATGACCGGGATGGGCACCGCGCGCACCGGCGCGACGGCGAGCCCGACGGACGGCAGCGCGACGGCGCACAACCAGGCCGACATCACTTTTGCCGCGAGCATGGTGCCGCATCACCAGCAGGCCATCGAGATGGCCGACCTGGCCCTCGCACAGGCCGACAGCCCCGAGGTCAGGGAGCTGGCCCGCCGGATCGAGGCCGCCCAGGACCCGGAGATCACCACCATGACCGGCTGGCTCACGGACTGGGGTTCCGCGCCGATGCCCTCCGACCACGACATGGGCGCCATGGGCGGCATGGGCGGCATGGGCGGCGACGGCATGATGACCGCCCAGGAGATGGTTGCCCTGAAGCAGGCCTCCGGCACGGCGTTCGACCGGATGTGGCTGCAGATGATGATCAGGCACCACGAAGGCGCGGTCGACATGGCCAGGACCGAGCTGGCCCTGGGCCAGAGCGCACAGGCCAAGACCCTCGCGCAGGCCGTCATCGACGGGCAGAGCACGGAGATCACCACGATGAAGGGCCTGCTCGACACGTCGTCGTGATCTCCTGGTGCCGGCGGGCCCCCCGGGGCTGCCCGGAGCTCAGGCGCACCCTCTTGACGCAATACCCCATAGGGGTATCTTGGAGGTATGGACAGCCACCGCGAGACCTCGACCGCGTCGACGCGCTCGCTGGTGCAGGACCCCGTCTGCGGCATGGACGTCGACCCCGGCACCAGCGAGCACCACCACGAGCTGGACGGGCGCACGTACCATTTCTGCTCCGCCGGCTGCCGATCGACCTTCGCCGCGAATCCCGCTGAGTACGTGGGCGGCCCAGCCGCCGACGCTGGCATCCCTGCCGCACGGCCCGCTTCCTCCGCCGGCGACGAGGTCGAGTGGACCTGCCCGATGCACCCGGAGATCCGCCGGCCTGGCCCGGGGTCCTGCCCGATCTGCGGGATGGCGCTCGAACCGGTCACCGTGACCGCGAACAGCGGACCCAACCCCGAGCTGGCCGACATGACCCGCCGGTTCGTCGTCGCCGTCGTTCTCAGCATCCCCGTGCTCGTCCTGTCCATGGGGCGCGACCTGATCCCCGCCCTCGAGGACGCCATCTCCACGACCGCGGCCAACTGGGCCCAGCTCGTGCTGGCCACACCCGTGGTGCTGTGGGCGGGCTGGCCGTTCTTCCAGCGCGGGTGGACCTCGGTGCGCACGATGAAGCTGAACATGTTCACGCTCATCGCGATGGGCACCGGCGTCGCCTGGCTGTTCAGCGTCGTCGCGACCGTCGCGCCCGGGCTGTTCCCCGAGGCCTTCCGGATGGACGGAGCCGTCGCGGTCTACTTCGAGGCCGCCTCCGTCATCACCGCACTCGTGCTGCTCGGGCAGGTCCTCGAGCTGCGCGCCCGGGAGAGCACCTCTGGTGCCATCCGCGCCCTGCTCGACCTCACCCCGAAGACTGCGCACCGCCTCCAACAGGACGGCACCGAGCAGGACGTCACCCTCGACCTCGCCCAGGTCGGCGACCTGCTGCGGGTGCGCCCCGGCGAGTCCGTCCCCGTCGACGGCACGGTGCACGAGGGACGCTCCACCCTCGACGAGTCGATGGTGACCGGGGAGTCCATGCCGGTGACCAAGACGAGCGGCGACGGCGTCATCGGCGGCACGGTCAACCAGACCGGGTCCCTGGTCATGCGTGCAGAGAAGGTCGGACGCGACACGATGCTCGCCCGGATCGTGCAGATGGTCGCCGAGGCACAACGTTCCCGCGCGCCCATCCAGCGCATGGCCGACCGCGTCTCGGCGGTGTTCGTGCCCGCCGTCATCGGCGTGGCCGTCGTCGCGTTCGTCGTCTGGGCCACCGTCGGGCCCGAGCCGCGCCTGGCGCACGCGCTCGTCGTCGCCGTGAGCGTCCTCATCATCGCCTGCCCCTGTGCGCTCGGGCTGGCCACACCCGTCTCGATCATGGTCGGCGTCGGCCGCGGCGCGTCCCTCGGCGTCCTCATCAAGAACGCCGAGGCCCTCGAGCTGATGGAGAAGGTCGACACCCTCGTCGTCGACAAGACCGGCACCCTGACCCAGGGCCGTCCGTCGGTGACCCATGTCGCCACCGCTGGAGGTGTCGACGACGACGCGGTGCTGCGGCTGGCCGCCGCCGTCGAACGCGCCAGCGAGCACCCCCTCGGACTGGCGATCGTCCGCGCCGCCACCGACGCGGGCCTGACCGGCCCGCAAGTCACCGACTTCGACGCTCCGGTCGGCAAGGGCGTCACCGGCACCGTCGACGGACGACGCGTCCTCGTCGGCAGCAGCGACTTCCTCACCGCCCAGGGCGTCGACACCTCGAGCATGGACGCCGATGCCGACCGGCTGCGCGCCGACGGCGCCAGCGCCGTCTACGTCGCCGTCGACGAGGCCGTCGCGGGCGTGCTCGCCATCGCCGACCCGGTCAAGGAGACGACACCGGCCGCGCTGAAGGCCCTGCGCGAGGACGGCATCGAGGTCGTCATGCTGACCGGCGACAACCGCGTCACCGCCGACGCCGTCGCCCGCAGCCTGGGCATCGACCGGGTCGAGGCCGAGGTGCTGCCCGACCACAAGAGCGAGGTCGTCAAGGCGCTGCGTGCCGAAGGGCGCGTCGTGGCCATGGCCGGCGACGGCGTCAACGACGCACCCGCCCTCACCGCCGCCGACGTGGGCATCGCGATGAGCACGGGCACCGACGTCGCCATCGAGAGCGCCGGCGTCACCCTGCTCAAGGGCGACCTGACCGGCATCGTCCGCACCCGGCAGCTGTCCGAGGCGACCATGTCGAACATCCGCCAGAACCTCTGGTTCGCGTTCGCGTACAACGCCGCCGGCATCCCGCTGGCCGCCGGCGTGCTCTACCCGACGTTCGGCCTGCTGCTCTCCCCGATGATCGCCGCCGCCGCCATGGCGCTGTCGTCCGTCAGCGTCATCGGCAACGCCCTGCGCCTGCGCACGCAGCGGTTGTAGCCGTACGTCGAATCCAGGCCGGCCCCCTTCGGCGTCGTCGCGGAGGCCGGAGATCCGGACGACGAGCGCGCGACACGAGGGACGAGGGCCTGGGCGCGAGCAGCCACGATTCAGGCGCGGGCCGGCCGATCGAGCGATGCAGCGACCGCGGCCAGTCCGGACAGGGTGGCCAGGACCCAGAACAGCTGCGTGTACCCACCCGACGGCCCCATGAGCGCGGCCCCCGCCCAGGGGGCGAGAGCACCGGCGACGGTGACGGGTGCGGCGAGCGTGGCCGTCAGACGGCCGTACGCGCGGATACCCCAACGGTCGGTGACCGCCGTGGCTTGCAGGAGGGTGAGGTTGCCGCGGACGGTGCCGGCGAGCATGGCGACGAGGGTGAGCAGCCAGAGCGGTCCTGGGACGGCTGCGAGTAGCGCAGTCGTGAGGCCGCCCGCCGCGATGAGGGCCGCGGTTCGGGTGCGAGGGGCGCTGCGGGCAGCCAGTGGCGCGTAGACGAGTCGGCCGAGGGTCTGCCCCAGGCCACCCAGTCCGAGCGCCCACGCTGCTTGGGCTGTGGTGGCGCCGCGGTGTGTCAGCAAGGGGATGAGTCCGAAGACGACCGCGTACATGGCGAACCCGGACAGGGTCAGCGCGAAGGCCAACGTCAGGAAGGGTCGACTGCGGATGACCGACCGCGGGTCAGGTCGGGGCCCAGGCAGCCTCGCCGGGCCAGGGCGTGCCGCAACGGAATCGCCGCTCTGATCGGATGCGTGCGTCGGCCAAGGCCCGCGCAGGGCAAGGGCGTGCAACGGCGTGGCGGTGAGCAGGACGATGACGGCGAGGGTCAGCGCGGCATGGCGCCACCCGAGATGCTCGGTGAGGGCGGCGGTGATGGGGGCAAAGATGGTGCTGGCCAGGCCGCCGGCCAGGGTGAGCGTGGTGAGAGCGCGGACGCGTCGGGAGCCGTACCAGCGAGTGATCGCCGCGAACGCCGGCTGGTAGAAGGTGGCGGCCATGGCCGGACCGGCGAGCAGCCAGCCGACGGCGAAGGCCAGCAGAGTCGGAGCGGTCGCCACGAGGGTCATTGCCAGGGCGCCGAGCACGGAGCCGATGGCCATGACGCGGCGGGGCCCGGTGCGGTCGATGATGTGTCCAACGGCAATACCGGCCAGGGCGGAGACGACGAGAGCCGCCGAGAACGAGGCGGTCGCGGCCGGCGCGGACCAGCCGGTGTCCCGAGTGATGCTGGGGAGCATGACCGGGAACGCGTAGTACAGCACGCCCCAGCCGATGACCTGGGTCGCGCACAGGGCCGGCAGCGCGAAGCGCGGTCGCGCCGTGTCGGACGCCGGTGAGTCCGTGTGACCACTCGTGGTGGCCATGGGCGGGCCGCCGACCGCTGTGGATGGCGCGGTCGACGGCTCGTCGTGCCCGGGTGGGCGATTCAGCATCCGTCGGATCCGCAGCCGCCCGAGCTGCCCGCGGGGGTGCCGATCTGGATCAGCTGCGGTGCGGTCCGCACCGACACTCCTGCGAGGGAAAGGCCGCTGGCCGCGGCGGGTACGGTCGCGACAGGAGCGGGGTCACAGCACCCACCGCCCTGGGCGCCGGCCTTGGTGGCTTCGGCGTCGTCGAACAGCCCGGCCCCACCGCAGACGCCGGTCTCGGGGAGGGTCAGCTCTAGGCGGGCGGCGGACTCGTGGTCGCCGGCCAGGGCGGCGGCGACCGACCGCACCTGCTCGTAGCCGGTGAGGGCCAGGAACGTCGGGGCGCGGCCGTACGCCTTCATCCCGACGACGTAGAGGTCCTGCTCGTCGTGGGCCAGCTCGGCGGCCCCGTGCGGGTAGACGGTGCCGCACGAGTGGACGTTCGGGTCGATGAGCGGGGCCAGCCCGACGGGCGCCTCGAGGCGGCTGTCGAGCCGCAGGCGCACCTCGGACAGGATCGAGTGGTCGGGCCGGAAGCCGGTGAGCCCGATGACCTCGTCGAGGCCCTCGATGCGGGTGCCGTCCTCGCCGACGAGGGCCAAGGCTCCCGGGCCGGCCTCGGCGTGCTCGACCGCCTGGGTGCGGAACCCGGTGACCACCTCGATGTGCCCGGCAGCGACGGCCTCCTTGGCCCGCAGCCCCAGGGCGCCACGTGCGGGAAGCTGGTCGGCATCGCCGCCCCCGTAGACGTTGCCGACAACACCGCGGCGCAGCACCCAGACGGCCGTGGTGCCGGGGGTCTGCTCGGCGAGGGCGGCCAGCGCCACGAGTGCGGTGAGGGCCGAGTGGCCGGAGCCGACGACGGCGCTGCGCTTGCCGCCGTACCGGGCCACGTCGGCCGGGTCAGTGGTGGCCGGGACGCGGTACGCGATGTGTTCGGCGACGGCCGGGTCGTGCTCGCCGTCGGCGGGGTAACCGTCGCTGCCCAGGGGGTTGGGACGCGTCCAGGTGCCCGACGCGTCGACGACCGCACGGGCGTGAAGCCTGGACGCCTGTCCCGACCTGTCGCGGACGTGGACCGTGAACGGCTGGGTGTCGCGGCCGGAGTCCACGACGCGGTCACGACCCGCCCTGGCCACGCCGGTGACGGTCTCGCCGTAGTGAACTCGGTCGCCGAGGGCGTCGGCCAGCGGCTGCAGGTACAGCTGCACCCACTCGGCGCCGGTGGGGTACCGGCCGGCCTCCGGGGCCGCCCACCCGGTGGGCTCGAGCAGCCGGCGCGCGGCCGGGTCGACGAGCTCGGACCACCGGGAGAAGAGGCGCACGTGGCCCCACTCCGTCACGGCTGCCCCGGCACGGCCGCCGCGTTCGAGCACGACCGGCTCCAGGCCCTGCTCGAGCAGGTGCACGGCGGCAGCCAGGCCGATCGGGCCGGCGCCGATGACGACGACAGGAGACGCCGCGACCGTGGAGTCGGGCGCGGTGGTGGGGGTGGTCACGAGCTGAACCTCCGGGTCGGGCGTCGGCGTGCAACCGGCGACTGTTGCTTCGATGTTCGTCAATGTGATGACGGCGCCATCTTGCATACCCATTTCGATGAGTGTCAAGATAGACACATGTCGAATCTGTTGGAGATCCGGGACGTGACCTCGCGTGACGGCGCACCCTCGGGCGGGGCCGCAGATGCGGCGTGCTGCACACCCCTGACGCGCGGCCCGCTGGGCGTCGAGGATGCGGAGCGCGCGGCCGGCATGTTCAAGGCGCTCGGCGACCCGGTGCGGCTGCGACTGTTCTCCAACATCGCCTCCTCCGAGGGTGGCGAGGCGTGCGTGTGCGACATCCAGGACGTCGGCGTCTCGCAGCCGACGGTGTCCCACCACCTCAAGAAGCTGCGCGAGGCCGGCCTGCTGGAGTCCGAGCGTCGCGGCACGTGGGTCTACTACCGGGTGGCGCCCGGGGTCCTTGCGGTGATGGCGCAGCTGCTCGCGCCGGCCTGAGCGCGCCCACGTCGGTCGGCTCATGGAACGCGTCGAGATAGCACACGAGATGCGAGCCGCCCGCGCTGACTTCCATGCGCTGGTGGAGAGCGCAGGCCGTCCCGAGCTGCGACGTGGCAGCAACGGGACCAGGTGGACGAACGAGCAGCTGCTGTTCCACATGCTCTTCGGCTACCTGCTCGTGCGAAACCTGCTGTGGCTCGTGCGCGCGTTCGGTCGACTACCCGATGCCGCGTCCCGGGGCTTCGCCGCGCTGCTGAACGCCGCCACGCGACCGTTCCACGTCGTCAACTACCTCGGATCCCTGGGTGGCCCGCACCTGCTGGGCAGCTCAGGCATGGAACGCGTCATGGACACCGTCACGGCGAGCCTCATCCGATTCCTGGAACGCGCGGACGATCGACTGCTGGCCCGCGGCATGCACTTCCCGACGGGGTGGGATCCCTACTTCCAGGACTACATGACCGTGCAGGAGGTCCTGCACTACGCGACCGTCCACTACCAGCACCACCGACGGCAGCTCACCCTGCACGACGCGCACGACGTCTAGGGGTGCCGCCACGCGGGCGACAGTCGGGATGGACGACGCGCCCAGTCGTCCCGCCGCCGCCGACGGCGTCAGCGTCCCGCTGGTGCGACGTCGAGCGAGACCAGCAGGTCGACGATGCGACGCCTGATGTCGTCGCGGATCGGGCGCACCGACTCGACGCCCTTACCGGCCGGGTCCTCGAGCTCCCAGTCCTCGTAGCGCTTGCCCGGGAAGATCGGGCAGGTGTCGCCGCAGCCCATCGTGATGACCACGTCGGACTCCTTGACGGCCTCGCTGGTGAGGATCTTCGGGGTCTCGGCGGTGATGTCGATGCCCTCCTCGGCCATGGCCGCGACGGCAGAGGGGTTGACCTGGTCGGCCGGCTCGGAGCCCGCGGAGCGGACCTCGACGGCGCCACCGGAGAGGTGGGTGAGGTAGGCGGCAGCCATCTGGGAGCGGCCGGCGTTGTGGATGCAGACGAACAGGACGGACGGCTTGTCGGCCATGGTGTTCTCTCCTCGATCAGGGGGTGGCGGTCAGGAGGTGGGCGCTGCCGGGATGGTGGCGGAGGTGTCGTCGTGGCCGTGCGGGACGACGACGTCGTCGGCGCTCTCACCGGCGTCCGGGTAGAGCGCCAGGGTCAGGGCCAGGCCGACAGCCAGGCCGATGAGCTGGGCGACGATGAACCCGGGCACCGACGCGGGGGCGATGCCGGCGAACGTGTCGGAGAAGACGCGGCCGATCGTGACAGCGGGGTTGGCGAACGAGGTGGAGCTGGTGAACCAGTACGCGGCACCGATGTAGGCCCCGACGGCGGGTGCGGCGAGGCCGGCGCGGCCGGTGCGCGCCAGCGCGAAGATGAGGGCGACGAGCCCGGCGGTGGCGACGACCTCGCCGATGCCGTGACCGACGCTCATGCGGTCCTTCGTCGAGATCGCGGTACCGACGCCGAACATCGCGTTCGCGAGCAGGGCGCCACCGACAGCCCCGATCACCTGTGCGACCGTGTACGCACCGACGTCGCGCAGGCCCAGGCCGTGACCCACTCGTCGCCCGAGGAACCAGTCCGCGAGCGAGACAACCGGGTTGAAGTGCGCCCCGGACACCGGCCCGAACAGCAGGATCAGGACCGTGAGGCCCAGCGTGGTGGCGAGGGAGTTCTCGAGCAGCTGCAGGCCGATGTCGTCCGGGGACAGCTGCTGGGCGGCGATCCCCGAGCCGATCACCACCGTCACGAGCAGCGCGGTACCGAGGAGCTCGGCCAGGAGGCGGCGGGGCAGCGGTGCGGGAGTCGTCACACCCCGATGTTGACGCGTCAGACTCGCTCAGTCAAACTTGAGTCAATGAACACTGAGCAAACGAGCGGGCTCGAGCGCCGCGTCCGGGCGCACGCGGCGCTGGCGGACATCACGCGGCTGCGGATCGTGGACCGCCTGTCGGTGAGTGACGCCGCGGCGTCCGAGCTCGGCGCGCTCCTCGACGTCCCGTCGAACCTGCTCGCCCACCACCTCAAGGTGCTGCAGGACGCCGGCCTCATCACCCGGCACCGGTCCGAAGGCGACGGCCGTCGGACGTACGTGACCCTCGTGCCCGCCGCCGTGAGCGCCGTGTCGACACCCGTCGGTGCGTTGGCGCAACCGTCGCGAGTGCTGTTCGTGTGCACCGCCAACACGGCCCGTTCGCACCTCGCCGCCGCGCTGTGGCGCCGAACAAGCCCCATCGTGGCAGCGTCCGCCGGCACCCACCCGGGGGATCGGATCAACGAACGCGCCGCTGCAGCTGCGGCACGTCATGGCCTCGACCTGCCGGAGGTCGCCCCCGCGATGCTCGCGGACATCGAGCGTGAGGGCGACCTCGTCATCACCGTCTGCGACCGCGCGCACGAGGAACTGCACGGGGCCGACTGGGCTCACTGGTCCATCCCCGACCCGGTCCCGTCAGGTGGCGCGCGCGCGTTCGACCGCGCGCTGGAGCTCATCGCCGGACGCGTCAGCGCCCTCGCACCGAGGTTCTCGGCGGCCGGCTGAGCCACAGGACCGAGATCATCGGAGGGCGGACAGAGCCGTCCCCTGGTCGGCGCCGATCGCACTGGGTGCCATGAGAGCGGCCAGGGCGGACGGGCCGACCGGCTCCTCGGCCAGCAGCGGGAGCGCCGCGACACGATGGCACCGGCTACGAACGCGCGCGAGCGACGGCGCCTCGGCGAGGGCACGGGTCCGCAGGAACGGCGAGCTCGGGGCCGCCGCGGTGAGGCAGGCATTGACGACCCAGGCCCACGGCGTGATGCCGGCACGCGCGAGGTCGTCCGCCAGCTCCTCGGCCTCGAGCACGGGCGTCGTCTCGGGAAGCGTGAGGATGACGACCTTGGTCTGCGATGGGTCCTGCAGCCGCATGAGCGGAGTGACGAAGCGGGCACCTTCACTCATCTGACGCGTGATCTCCCGATGGTAGGAACCGGTGGCGTCCAGCAGCAGCAGCGTGTGTCCGGTCGGCGCGGTGTCGAGCACGACGAACTGCTTGCGGGCCCGGAAGACCACGTGCGAGAACTGTTGGAACACCGCGACCTCGTCGGTGCACGGCGACTTCAGGTCCTCGGCCAGCGCCGCCCGGCCCGCGTCGTCGAGGGCCTTGCCCTTGCCGGCCATGACCCGGGCCCGGTACTCGGTGATCGCCTGCTGCGGGTCGATCCGCTCGACCGTGAGGTTCTCGACCTCGGCCTGCAGCGTCCGACCCAGGTGCGCCGCCGGGTCGGTCGTCGTGAGGAGCACCTGGTGGCCACGGCCGGCGAGCTCGAGGGCGACGGCGGCAGCGACGGTGGTCTTGCCGACCCCGCCCTTACCCATGCACATCACCAGGCCGTGACCGCCCGCCTCGAGGTCGTCGACGAGGTCCCGCAGCCCGACGACACCGGCGGGAAGCGACGAGGTCTCGGTGGTCGCGCCGGCCGACGGTGACGCCGGCTCGAGGAGCGCCCTGAGCGCCGGGACACCCACGGTGTTGAACGGCAGGAGGGCGATCGTGGTCCTGGGCAGCACCGACATGGCGGGCGGAAGGTCGTCCAGCGCTGCCTGCTCGCGGGAACGGATCGCCTCCGTCAGCGCGTCGGCGACAGAACCTGTTTCGTCCGCCGGCATGACGCCGTTCACGACGAGGTGGGCGTTCGTCATGCCCAGCGCCTGCAGCTCCTCGAAGGTGCGCGCGGCCTCGGCGACGGCGGATCGTTGTGGCCTGGTGACGAGGACGAGTCGGGTGCGGGCGGGGTCGATCAGGGCGGCGAGCGCGCCGGCGTAGTCGTGGCGGAGCCGGTCCAGACCGGCGACCGGGCCCAGGCACGAGACGTCGCCCTTGCCGTCGGACAGGTAGCTCGTCCACTCGCCCGGCAGCTGGAGCAGGCGGATGGTGTGCCCCGTCGGAGCCGTGTCGAAGAGGACGTGGTCATAGGCAGCGGTGGCGGCCTCGTCGGCGAGGAGCGTCGTGAACTCGTTGAACGAGGCGATCTCCGTCGTGCACGCGCCGGACAGCTGCTCGACCATCGCGGACACCTCGTCGGCGGGCAGCACGTCGCGCACGGGGTCGATGACGGTCGCGCGGTACGCGTCCGCCGCCTGCTGCGGGTCGATCTCCAGGGCGTCCAGTCCGGGTACACCGGCCACCGCGGTGATGGTGTTGCCGACGGTGACGCCGAACACCTGCCCGACGTTCGACGCGGGGTCGGTGCTCGCCAGCAGCACCGTGCGACCCTGCTCGGCCAACCGGACCGCCGTCGCGCAGGCGAGCGAGGTCTTGCCGACACCACCCTTGCCCGTGAAGAAGACGAACCGAGGCAGCGACTCGAGAAACGGCAGAGCAGTCATCACAGCAACCCTTGGGTGAAGGAGGTACCAGGCCATACGCGCGTCCGCGCTCCCCTCTCGCGGGGTGTCCGCGACCGAAGAGCGTGCACCGCGGTCGGTACCTCAAGGTTGGCAGCCACGGAGGGCCCGGTCGGGAAACTGAGGCCGAGTTCACCGGAGACGGCCATCACCCGGTCGGATCGTGACGACGCACGCGACGAGACCCCGGGAGGGGCGCTGGCAGGCCGGCCCACGGAGGACAAGGCGGCGCGTGCCGGAAAGGATGGGCGCATGGAGCGCCACCAGCTGGAGGAGATGGCCGCGTCCGTCGTCGAGGTCCACGGCGTCGTGGCGGTGGTGCTCGGCGGGAGCCGGGCCCGTGGCCGGCAGACCCCCGACTCGGACGTCGACCTCGGCCTGTACTACGAGCCCCCGCTCGACGTCGCCGGCCTCCAGCGCCTCGCCCGCCGGCTCGGTGACGCCGAGGCCGAGGTCACCGCTCCCGGCGGCTGGGGCCCGTGGGTCGACGGCGGCGCTTGGCTGCACCTCGATGGCACGGCCGTCGACTGGATCTACCGCGACGTGGCCCGCGTGCGCCGCTCGTGGGCCGACGCGCAGGAGGGCCGGTTCGACTTCCACCCGCAGGCCGGCCACCCGCTGGGCGTGCCCGACTTCGCCTACGCCGGTGAGCTGGCGCTCGGCGTCGTGCTCGCCGACCCGTCGGGCGCCCTCACGGCCCTGCAGCAGCAGGTGCGGGAGTACCCGCCGGCCCTGGCCGAGGCCGTGGTCGGCGGACTCTGGGAGGCCGAGCTCCTGCTCGCGGGTGCCCGGAAGGCGGTCGGCCGCGTCGACGCCACGTACGTCGCCGGGTGCCTCTTCCGCGCCGTGACGCTGTGCGCCCACGGCCTGCACGCCCGGGCCGGGCAGTGGGTGGTCAACGAGAAGGGGGTCGTGGCCGAGGCGGGCGACCTCGAGGTCGCTCCGACGGACTTCGCCGCCCGAGCCCAGCGCCTCCTCGGCGCCCTCGGCACGACGCCGGAGGCCCTGGCCACGACGCTGCGGGAGGCGGAGGCGCTCGTCGCCGAGACGCGTCGGGCCTGCGCCGACGCGGCGTGACTCGGCGCTCGAGGTCAGCGCTCGAGGTCAGCGCTCGAGGTCAGCGCTCGAGGTCAGCGCTCGACGTCGACGTGCTGGTGCCAGGACTGGGTGCGGTAGTCGGTGACCCAGCCCATCGCGGTGTAGAGCCCGTCGGCGCCGGTCGGGGAGTCGGCGTCCACCTCGAGGCCGACGCGGCCCCGCCCCTGCGCGGCTGCCTCGGCGATGACCCGGTTCAGCAGCGCCTTGGCGACGCCGCGCCCGCGCGCCCGGCGGTGCACGCCGATGTAGTCGATGTAGCTGCCCTCGACACCGTCGGCGTCGGGCGGCAGCACCGTGGAGACGACGGCGCCGGCGGGCAGCTCGCCGTCGTCGGTCTGCACCGTCGCGAGCCACCAGTGGTCCCAACGGTGGCCGGGGTCCTCGCGCAGGCGCATGACGAACTCGGGGAAGCTCTCGCGGTAGCTGCTGAAGTGGTCCTGGAACGACTCCTCGAGCACGCGGTGCACGGCCTGCAGGTCGGCGGCGACCGGCAAACCGTCGTCGTGCTGCTCGACCGGGCGCACCGTGACGCCCTCGCGCGGACCGGGGAGGCTCGTGGCCTCCTCGGGCGCGACGCGTCGGGTCATCTGCAGCCACGTGCGCGTGCACTCGTACCCGGCGGCCGCGAGCCACCCCTGCTGACGGGGGTCGTCGGCGTACGCGCCCGAGTCGAGCAGCGTCGAGCGCAGGCCGCGCATCGCGGCGATGTCGAGGGCGTGCCGGCGCCCCGACGCGAAGAGCGCACCGGCGAGCGCCGCCGCGTCGGCGTCGGGCAGCGTGGGCGTCACCGTCACCTCGACGACGGTGCGTCCGGCCGCGCGGTCGTGCACCGACAGCCACGCGACGAGAGCCCCGTCGGGGTCGTGCACGAGGGCCTGCCGACGCGTCCACGACCCGATGCCGGCCAGCTGGCCGAGCAGGGCGTCCGGGTCGACGCTCGACGACCCCTTCGCGGCACGCTGGTGGTCGGCGAGCAGCGCGGCCACCGCGGGCGCGTCGTCGGCGTCGGGGACCCGCGCGGTCCACGGACGGGGCAGGTCGAGGGTCACCGGCAGCTCACGCATGGCCCCACTCTCCCATCCCCCTGCCACCGAACCTGCCGCGTCGGGACGTCCCGCGCCGCACACTGGAGGCCAACGTCCGTCCGAAGGAGCGTCGACATGACGAGCGGCCCTGACCCCCTCCCCGGTGCCGACGGTTCCGCTCGCACCGCCCCTGCCGTCCCGGCTCCCGCACCCCCGGCACCCTCCCCCGCCTCCGCACCCGCCGCGTCGGCGCTGCCGGTGTTCCTCTCGACGGAGCACTGGAGCCTGCTCGGCACCCGGTCGATGACGTGGTCGGAGGTCATGAGCCGCATCCAGATCCACCTGACCGTGCTGTCGGCGTTCCTCGTCGTCCTCGCCCTGACCGCGCAGGCCACCGGCTTCGGCACGCCCTTCCGGGTGCTCGCGATCGGTTTCGCGTCGGCCGCCCTCGTCATGGGGACCCTCACGGCGGTCCGCGTCAACGCGGCGAGCCTCGAGGACGCCGACCTCGTCCGCTCGATGAACCGCATCAGGCACGCCTACGTCGACCTCGTCCCGGAGCTCGCGCCCTATCTCACCGCCGGGACCCACGACGACGACGCCGGCCTCATGCACACCTATGCGCTGGGGCGCCGCCGTAACACGGCGCTGCACGTCGTCGGCAGCACCGGCGTCTTCCTCATGGCCGTCAACACGCTCGTCGCGGGCACGCTGGGCGCGCTGGTCGCCGACGCGTCGGGCGCCGGGACAGCGCTCACCGTCGTCGTCGGCGTCGTCACCGCCCTGCTCTACGCCCTCAGCCAGCTCGAGATGGGCCGGCGCACCTTCACGACCGAGCGTGACGTGCGCTTCCCCACCGGCGCCGGGTGACCGCCCGACACCTCAGGCGTCGACCTGGCAGGCGGTGACGCGCACCGCCTCGGCCACGACGTCGGAGAGCCGGCCGGTCCGGGCCAGCACGGCCCGCTGACGCACCGCGCCGTTGCCCTCCTCGCGCAGCCGGTCCAGGCCCGCTGTCACCGCCGCGAGGTCGCCGGCGGACTCCAGCGCCGGTCCGACGTAGTCGAGGAGCGAGGCGATGACGAACCAGCACGGACGCGGAAGCCCGCTCTGCCAGTCGATGAGCTGGCCCTCGACGCCGTCACGCCCGGCCTGCCACGACGCGAACCGCAGCAGCTGCGTCGGCACGTCCGGCGGGCTCTGCCCCCGCCGCCACTCCTGCGCGGCCGTCTCGACGAGACCCCGGCACAGGGCCGCGAGCACGACGGCCTCCTCGACGGTGGCGCAGACGTCGGCGGCCCGCACCTCGACGGTCGGATAGTGCTCGGACAGCCGTGCGTCCATGTACACCATCCCCGCATCGAGGATGACCGAGCTGAGCACCATCTCGCGCACCCGCCGGTGGTAGGCCTCGGCCGATCCGAAGACGTCGGGCGGCCCCCACGACGGCCAGCGGGCCAGCATCTGCGAACGGAAGCTGGCGTACCCGGTGCTCTCGCCGCGCCAGAACGGCGAGTTGGCGCTGATGGCGAGCAGGGTCGGCAGCCAGACGCGGATCCGGTCGATGACACCCACGCCCTCCTCGTCGCCGTCGACCGACACGTGCACGTGACACCCGCAGATGAGGTGCTCGCGGGCGAGCAGCCCGTAGCGGTCCGCCATCCACGCGTAGCGCGTCGACTGGGCGACGACCGGGTTCACCGGCAGCGGTGAGGTCGCGAGCGCCGCGACCCCGGAGCCCGTGCCGTCGGCGGCCCGGATCGCCTCGGCGCGCCATCGCCGCACCTCCGCGCGCAGCGCCGGCAACGCGGCGGCCGGAGCCGTGTGCGTCTCGATCTGCTGCTGCTGGAACTCGCCCTCGACGGCCCCGTGGACCCCGACACCGGCCACCTCGGGCGGGTCGTGCGCGGCACGGACGAGCAACAGGCTCGACAGGGGGCGGGGACGACCGTTGCGGACGTCCACGAGGAGCATCTCCTCCTCGATGCCGAGAGTCCGGACCATCGGGTTCCTTCCGCGCCACCGGGGACGGGACGGGGGCCCGCGACTGCTGCCGGGCCCGTACCAGTCTGGAGCCGACCGAGCGCCGCCCGCACGGGAATGCACGGGCCGCCGAGCCGCTTGTCCCTCCAGTGTCGCCACGAGACCCGAGGAGCGCCATGACCCAGGCCACCAGCACCGACGCCGCAGCGAACCGACGCGACGGCGTGGGGTTCCGATCGGAGCGCGGGCCCATCCTCGTCGCGCTCATGCTCTCGACGGCCCTCATCGCCCTCGACTCCACGATCATCGCCACGGCCGTGCCCTCGATCGTCGACGACCTCGGCGGCCTCGCGCAGTTCCCGTGGCTCTTCTCCGTCTACCTGCTCGCGCAGGCGGTGTCGGTGCCGGTGTACGCCAAGCTCGCCGACACCCTCGGCCGCAAGCCGGTCATCCTCTTCGGCATCGGGTTGTTCCTGCTCGGCTCGGTCATGTGCGGACTTGCCTGGGACATGGGCTCGCTCATCGTCATGCGCGCCGTTCAGGGCCTCGGCGCCGGTGCGGTGCTGCCGCTGACGATCACCATCGCCGGCGACATCTACACGGTCGCCGAGCGCGCCAAGGCGCAGGGCTACATCGCGTCGGTCTGGGCGATGTCCTCGGTCGTCGGCCCGACGCTCGGCGGCGTCTTCTCCCAGTTCGTCTCGTGGCGCTGGATCTTCCTCGTCAACATCCCCTTCTGTCTCCTCGCCGCCTGGATGCTGTGGCGCAGCTACCACGAGTCGGTCGAGCGGCGCCGGCACCGCATCGACTACGCGGGGGCGAGCGTCCTCACCGTGTCCGTGACGCTGCTCATCCTCGCCGTGCTCGAGGGCGGGCAGGCGTGGGCGTGGACCTCGTGGCAGAGCATCGGCGCGTTCGTCGTCGGCGGCCTGCTGCTCGCCGCGTTCGTGCTCATCGAACGCCGCGCCGCCGAGCCGGTCCTGCCGCTGCACCTCTTCGGCCGGCGCCTCATCCTGGCCACCTCGCTCATCTCCATCGGCGTGGGCAGCGTCCTCATCGGACTCACCTCCTACGTCCCGACCTTCCTCGAGCGCACGACGGGCGCGACGCCGCTCGTGGCCGGGCTCGCCGTTGCCGCCCTGACGCTCGGCTGGCCGATCTCCGCGGCCCAGTCCGGCCGCCTCTACCTGCGCATCGGGTTCCGGCCGACCGCCCTCATCGGCCTCGTCCTCGCCGGGGTCGGGACGCTCGTGCTCTGGCTCGTCAGCGCCCACCCGAACGTGTGGACCACGGCGCTGTCGTGCTTCGTCGTCGGCCTCGGGCTCGGCCTCGTCGCCACCCCGACGCTCGTGGCGGCCCAGGCGTCGGTGCCGTGGCACGAACGGGGCGTCGTGACCGGCTCGAACATGTTCATGCGCTCGGTCGGCAGCGCCGTCGGCGTCGCCGTCTTCGGGGCCATCGCCAACGCCGTCATCGCGCGGTCGGGCGGCGACGCGTCGCCCGACGCCGTCGGGGCGGGCTCGAGCGCGGTGTTCCTCGCGGTGCTCGTGGCGGCGGCGGTCAGCGTCCTGGCCGGGCTGCTCATGCCGGCCACCCGCGCCGACGACCTGCAGGCGGCGTCCGCCACCGACCGGGAGCCGGAGGAAGCCACCGCCTGAGCCGGGCAGCCGTCCGGGCGTGGAGCCCTGCTGCCGTCCCGCCGTGGCTGGACCGTGGTGGTGGTCGGGCACGGGCTGCCACCGTCTCCCGGCCGCGGCGGGGATTTCGTGGCCGGGGCTACTCGGCGCCCTTGACCAGGCGGATGACGGCGCGTTCGAGCGCGTCGCGGTCTCGCACCCGGACGAGCTCGCCGCCCTCCAGGCGTGCCCGGTCGGCCTTCGTCAGTCGGCCCAGGCTTCGGGCGACGGTGCGACCGACCGCGTACTCGTCGAGGACGCGCGGGTCGACGTAGGACCGCCGGGCCACCGCGGGCGTGTTGCCGAGGTGCTCCGACACGACCTTCATGGCGTCCTTCTCGGCGCGCTTCTGCTCACGTTCGGTCTCCGCAGGGCCCGTCCGGGCCAGTGTGACGGCGGCCGTGACGGTGGCGGCCCACGTGCGCAGGTCCTTGACCGTGTACTCGTCGCCGACGAGCTCCTTGAACGCGACGTTGAGGTCGGCGGAGTGCAGCTCGTGCCAGCCGTCGCGGTCGCGGTGGGCGAGCAGCCGCTCCCCCGGGTAGCCGCTTCGCTTGAGCGACAGCACGGTTCGCGCCAGGAGCTGGTCGGTCATGACGGCCTCGCGCAGCACCCCGGACTTGGCCGGAAACTCGAAGGTGATGTCCTCACCGCTCACCGACACGTGCTGGCGCAGCAGCGTCGCGACACCGTGGGAGCCGTGCTCGGCCTCGTACTCGTCGCCGCCGGTGCGGAACAGGCCCGCGTCGAGCATGCGAAGGGCCGCAGCGGTGACGCGTCGGCGACCCAGTCCGGTGGCGCGCAGCTCGGAGGCGACCTGCTTGCGCGCCTCGGGCAGCCGCTTGGCGAGGGTGAGCACGCGGTCGTGCTTCTCGCGGTCGCGGGCCTCGTGCCACTTCTCGTGGTAGAGGTACTGGCGCCGACCGGCGTCGTCGGTGCCGACGGCCTGGATGTGCCCGTGGGGGTGCGGGCTGATCCAGACGTCCTGCCACGCCGGCGGGATGACGAGCGCCTTGGCCCGCTCGCGGGTGTCGGCGTCGACCGCCCTGCCGTCGGCGTCGACGTATCCGAAGCCCGTGCCACGGCGGACGCGGCGCACGCCGGGGCCGTCGATGGTGCTGCGCCGCAGTCTCATGGGCCACACGTACCCCGAGGGGCACGCATCAGCACGCGTCGGTCGGCGGGCGTCAGGCGTCGGCAGGCGTCGGCGAGGGGCGCTCGGGCCCACCACGCAGCGGCGGGATCCGCTCAGGCGGAGGCGGTGTCGCTCTCCGGGACAGGCGCACTGCGCGAGGCATCACGAGTGTCGGCCACCCGGTCGGGGCCGTCGGGCGCGCGGACCGGGACGATGTCCGGCACCGGGATGTCCTCCATCCCCGGCGGCAGTGGCGGGTCGGGCGTGACCGGCGGGAAGACCGTTCCGTCGCTGTTGAGGTGGGATTCGTGAGGGGTCACGGTTATCGCCTTCATCCCCCGAGGATGCGGACAGGTGGTTACCTCTTCGACCATACCCGCGTGGCCAGATCGAAAACATGGGCCGGGATCGGCCGGGGGGCCCGCCCGGTCCGGGCGACGTCGCGGCCGGCGGTCACGCGAGCAACGCTGCGGCCAGGGCATTTCGGAGGAAGGCCTCATAACGGGACACCGACCATCTCCGCTCGACGACGAGCCGGTTGTAGAGCATCGGGTCCATGTACAGCCAGCACACGTCGGCGGCGGCCGCGCGCGTGACTCCCCGTCGCAGACCGCCGACGGCCGCCAGGTGCCGGACGAACTGCTGGGCGCCGAAGAGGCGGTTGGCGTCGGCGACGCCCTTGAGAGCCGCGGCCTCCGCGTCGGTGTCGGAGGCGAGCACGAGGACCGTGCCGATGGGCGCGACGCGGCGGGCGATGTCGCGCACGATCCGCACCCACCGGTCGAGGGCGTCCGCCGGGTCGGTCGTGGCCTGCAGGGCGCGGACGGCGGGGCGATCGGCGAACGCGACCGGCTCGTCGTCGCCGACGATCGCCCAGTCGTACGCCTCCTTGAGGAGGGCCACCTTGCCGCCGACGGCGTCGAAGACCGTCTTGCGACTGACCCCGGCCCGCGCGGCCACGGCGTCGATCGTCGTCGCGGCGTAGCCGTGCTGGACGAAGAGCTCACTGGCTGCCTCGACGACGGCGCGGCGGGTGCGGCGGGCCTGCGCCTCCCGCAAACCGGACACATAGGCCCGTTTCGGACCCGAGCTCACCGAGGTTCCCGGAAACCGCTTGACGTCATCGCCACATGCTTTCACTCTGGGTTAAGTCAATACACCGACAGTAACACCAATGGGGGTGATGATCGTGAGGGTCGCGATCATCGGGGCCGGACCAGCGGGGCTGGTCACCGGCATCGGCCTGGCCCGTCGTGGCCACGAGGTCGTCGCCGTCGACCGTGACGCCGGGCCGCCCGCCAACGGGCGCTGGGACCGCCGCGGCGTCATGCAGTTCCACCACGCCCACGCCTTCCGCCCGCAGGTCGGACAGACGCTGCGCGAGATCGCGCCCGACGCCTGGGACGCGTGGCTCGCCGCCGGCGCCGAACCGGTGACGATGACCACGCCCGACGGCACCGAGGTGCTCGGCGGCATGCGGTCACGCCGAGAGACCTTCGAGCGCGCCGTGCGGTCGACCGCCGCCCGGCAGCCCGGGCTCACCCTCGAGACCGGGCACGTCGACGGCCTCACGACCCGGCGCGGACGCGTCGGCGGCATCAGCGTCGACGGCCACGACCTCCCCGCCGACCTCGTCGTCGATGCGTCGGGCCGCTCCGGTCGGGTCAACCGGCACCTGCGCGCGCCCGGCGTCGGCGGCGAGTGCGGCATCGCCTACGTCGACCGCCAGTACCGGCTGCGGCCCGGGGAGCAGCCGCCGCTGACCAACCCCATCGCCTGGCAGGGCAGCTACGACGGCTTCGGCGTGCTCGTCTTCGTCCACGAGCAGGGCATCTTCTCGGCCCTGCTCATCCGCAACACGTCCGACCGCTCGCTCGTCGACCTGCGCCACACGGCTGCGTTCGAGGCGGCCGCGGCCGCCGTACCGGGCCTCGCCGCGTGGACCGACCCGTCCGTGGCGACGCCCCTCACCGACGTGCTGCCCGGCGGTCCGCTGCTCAACGTCTACCGGGGGCAGCAGGGCCCCGACGGCCGGCCGGCGCTGCCCGGGCTCGTCTTCGTCGGCGACTCCGTGTGCACGACGACCCCGAACTTCGGGCGCGGCATCACCACCTCCCTGCTCCAGGTCGCCGAGCTGCTCCGGCTCGTCGACGAGCACCGCACCGACGTCGAGGCCGTGGCGGGCGGGCTCGACGCGTTCGGCGAGGAGCGCATGCGGCCCTGGGTGGAGGACCACGTGCAGATGGACTCCGCGCAGGCCCGGCGGTGGGCCGGCGACGACGTCGACCTGTCGGGGCCACTGCCCTCCGACGTCATCATGATGGCCGCCGACCGCGATCCCTCCATCGGCGAGGCCATCGGGCCGTACGCCGCGATGGCCGCCCTGCCCACGAGCCTGCGGGCGGCCGAGGACCGCGCCCGCGCCGTGTACGCGACGGGCTGGCGGCACCCCTTCGACCCGGGCCCGACACGTGGCGAGCTCGCCGAGGTCGTTGCCCGGGCCGTCCCAGCGGCCGCCCGCTGACGCGTCGGGACCGACGCGTCGGGAGCGAGGCACCGGTCAGCGGTGCAGGACGCCGACGCGGCCCTGCTCGCCGGACGCCCAGCAGGCGCCGTCGCTGGTGCACTCGACCGAGTCGAAGCTGCCGGTGTCGAACGTCGCCCACGAGCGGCCGCCGTCCGTCGAGACGTCCGAGCCGGTCGGGCCGACCGCGAGCACCGTCCGCGCGGTGTGGGGCACCCAGGCCGAACCGGACCGGTAGCCGGACGGGTTGGACGTCGAGGCGTGCCAGGTGCGGCCACCGTCGTCGGTCCACGCCGCGTTGCGGGTCGCGCCGGTGGGGGTGGCGAAGTCGCCGCCGAGCAGGACGCCGCGGCGGGCGTCGCGGAAGGTGACCGAGAAGATGCCGGCCGAGGGGCCACCCGCGACGGGGGTGTCGGCGACGGTCCACGTGTGACCGTGGTCGGTCGAGGTGAACAGGCGCGCCGGGTCGACGCCGCCGCTCGCGAGGTACGTGCGGCCGCCGACGCCGGTGGTCAGGCACGTGCCGGAGGCGGCGAAGCCGAACTCGCCGGCCTGCGCCGCCGGCATCCCGGCGGGGTCGACGAGCGACCACGAGCGTCCGCCGTCGCGTGTCTCGACGAGGCGGAACCTCCCGTCGACGGGGTCGCTCATGGCCAGGCCACGGCGCGGCGAGCTGAACGCCATGCAGTCGTAGAAGGCGGCCGGGTCGGTGTTGCGGAACGTCTCGGTCCAGCTCGCGCCCCCGTCGGCGGTGGTGAGGATCCGCGAGTCGGTCCCCTCGCCGATCGACAGCACGACGGCGTGCCGGGCGTCGAAGGCCTCGATGTCGCGGAACTGCAGCGCGTCGGTGCCGAGCCCGGCCGGGCTGACGTCACGCCACGACGCGCCGCCGTCGGTCGTGCGCAGCACCGTGCCGTTCGTGCCGCTGACCCAGGCGACGTCGCGCGAGACGGGCGCGAGGCCGCGGAACCGCTCCGTCGTGCCGGTCGGCGTCGCGGTCCACGCCCAGTCGGACGCGTCGGCGCCCTGCTGCCGGGCGGCGTCCGGGGCTGTGCGGGAGGCGTCGGGCGTCGGGGCGGATCCGGCGGAGGAGGTCATGGCGGTCCCCGTGAGGAGGGCGGACGCGGCGAGGGCCGCGAGGACGAGTCGCGCAGATCTGGTCATACCCGCCGAACGTAGTCCGGTCGAGGTGGTTCGGCGCGCCGGAGCGCGACCGGTCACCTCGACCCGGCACAGACCTCGCAGGTCGAGGTGGTTCGGCGCGCCGGAGCGCGACCGGTCACCTCGACCGGGTGGGAGACCTCAGCGGCCGGTGCCGCCGTAGACGATGGCGTCCTCGGACGAGTCGAGGCCGAAGGCCGTGTGGACGGCGCGGACGGCGTCGTCGAGCTGCTCGGCGCGGGTCACCGCCGAGACGCGGATCTCGGAGGTCGAGATCATCTCGATGTTGATGCCGGCCTCGGCGAGCGCGCCGAAGAACTTCGCCGAGACGCCCGGGTGGCTCTTCATGCCGGCGCCGACGAGGGCGATCTTGCCGATCTTGTCGTCGAGGCGCAGGTCCTCGTACTCGACCTCGTGCTTGATCGACTGGAGCACCTGCATGCCCCGCGCGCCGTCGGCCTGGGGCAGGGTGAAGGAGATGTCGGTCTTGGCCGTCTCGGCCGCCGACACGTTCTGCACGATCATGTCGATGTTGATGCCGGCCTCGGCGATCGCGCCGAAGATCTTGGCGGCGACGCCGACCCGGTCGGGCACCCCGACGATGGTGATCTTGGCCTCGCTGCGGTCGTGGGCGATGCCGGCGATGATCGGAGCTTCCACAGCGCCTTCTCCTTCGTAGGGGTTGTCCTTGACCCACGTGCCTGCGCGCTGGGACCACGAGGAACGGACGTGGATCGGGATGCCGTAGCGGCGGGCGTACTCGACGCAGCGCAGGTGCAGGATCTTGCTGCCGTTGGCGGCGAGGTCGAGCATCTCCTCCATCGACAGCACGTCGAGCTTGCGGGCACTCGGCAGGATGCGCGGGTCGGCGGTGAAGACGCCGTCGACGTCGGTGTAGATCTCGCAGACGTCGGCGCCGAGGGCTGCGGCGAGCGCGACGGCGGTGGTGTCGGAGCCGCCACGGCCGAGCGTCGTGATGTCCTTCGTCGTCTGGCTGACGCCCTGGAAGCCGGCGACGATCGCGATGTGGCCCGCCTCGAGGGCGCTCTGGATGCGGCCCGGCGTCACATCGATGATGCGGGCGGCGCCGTGCGCGTCGTCGGTGATGACGCCGGCCTGGCTGCCGGTGAAGGAACGGGCCTCCGCGCCGAGCTGGGCGATGGCCATCGCGACGAGGGCCATCGAGATGCGCTCGCCCGAGGTGAGCAGCATGTCGAGCTCGCGGGCCGGCGGCGTCGGCGTCACCTGCTCGGCGAGGTCCATGAGCTCGTCCGTCGTGTCGCCCATGGCCGAGACGACGACGCAGACCGAGTGGCCGGCCTTCTGCGTCTCGACGATGCGGCGGGCCACGCGCTTGATGGCCTCGGCGTCGGACACGGACGACCCGCCGTACTTCTGGACGACGATGCTCACTCGTTGCTCCGGATCTGCTCGGGATCTGCCCCTGGCTGGGCACCCCGAGTCTAGGCGGGAGGCCCCGTCCGGCGACCGGCCGGTCATCATGGTGAGACGTCCGTCGCCGGCCTCGGACGGCCGGAGGATCTGCGGCTTTCCGGGGCTCGTCCCGAGTGCGGTGGCGGACGCGTCAGGGGTGCAGCGCGTCGAACTCGGCCTCGCCGACGGTCTCGTCGTCGACGTCGAGCCGCAGGTGCGACAGGATCGACTGGAGCGCGCGCAGCGCCACCATGGCGCGGTCGCCCCACTCGGACAGGTAGCTGAACTGCCACCACCACAGCGCCTCGACGCGACGCCCCGACGCGTAGTGCTTGAGCCCGTGGCTCAGCGCCACCGCGATGTCGACGAGGTCGTTGGTGATCGAGCCGTCGGCCCGCTCGGACGACGTGATGGGGTCGATGACGTAGACGTAGTCGTCGATGCCCGCGAAGACGTTGGCCAGGCCGGTGCGCAGCGGATCGGCGTCGTCCTCGCCGGCGTCCGGTTCGAAGCGCTCCTCGGGCACGACGTCCTGGATCGCGCCGAGCCGCGCTCCCGCGACGAGCACCTGCGACAGGGCCAGCGTCAGGATCGGCAGGGCGGTGTCGGGCGAGCTGCCCGAGGCCACCTCGGTGACCGAGGTGAGGAAGGCGCTGGCCTCGGCCGCCGTGAGGTCGGCGAGGCCGGAGAGGTCGTCGATCTCCTGCTGGTCGGCGGTGGCGTCGGTCCCCGGCTCCGTGCTCATGGGGACCAGCATGCCGCATGCGCTCACGGCGTCGGGGCCCGGGACCGGGGCTTCGGGGGGCGGCGGGGGCAGCGTCAGGCGTCGACGCGTCGGGCGCTCACGCGTCGACGCGTCGGCGACCCTCGAAGGCCCGCCCGAGGGTGACCTCGTCGGCGTACTCGAGATCGCCACCGACCGGCAGGCCGGACGCGAGGCGGGTGACCGTGACGCCGACGTCGCGCAGCAGCCGGGACAGGTAGGTGGCCGTGGCCTCGCCCTCGAGGTTGGGGTCGGTGGCGATGATGACCTCCTCGACCTCCCCCGAGGCGAGACGGGTCATGAGCTCGCGGACGCGCAGGTCGTCGGGGCCGATGCCGTCGATGGGACTGATCGCGCCGCCGAGCACGTGGTAGGTGCCGCGGAACTCGCGGGTGCGCTCGATGGCGACGACGTCCTTGGGCTCCTCGACGACGCAGATGGCGGTCTGGTCGCGGCGGGGGTCGGCGCAGATGCGGCAGCGCTCGGCCTGCGCGACGTTGCCGCACACCTCGCAGAACCGGACGCGCGCCTTGACCTCGGTCAGCGCCGTGACGAGTCGCGTGACGTCCTCGGAGTCGGCCTGGAGCAGGTGGAAGGCGATGCGCTGGGCACTCTTGGGCCCCACGCCGGGGAGCCGTCCGAGCTCGTCGATGAGGTCCTGAACCGCGCCTTCGTACACACCGCAACCCTAAGCCCGACCGGTGTCAGCCCCGGTACCGAACCGCGGACGCGCGACGTGGTGGGCGCGTAGCGTGGACGCGTCGATCGGCGCGTCGATCGAACGTCAGCGGGAGGGGCGATGGACGAGCACGTGGTGGACGCCGGACCGACCCCCGCCGGGCCCGCTCCGGGGACCGGGCAGGTCACGCCGGCGACGACGTCGGCACGCGCCGCACGGGTGCAGGCCGCGGTGCCGTTCCGCGCGATGTTCGACTTCCGGATGCGCTCCGGCTACGCCGAGCGACGCCTCGAGAACGGCGTCGTCGACCTCACCTTCGGCGACCCGCACGAGATCCAGAGACCGGAGTTCGTCGAGGCGCTGCGCGAGGCGACCGTGCCCCGCGACGAGCTGTGGTTCGCCTACAAGCAGAGCGAGGCCGGCGCCCAGGAAGCGGCAGCGGCCTCGCTCGAACGGGTCGTGCCACTCGGCTGGACCACCGGCGACCTGCGCATGACGACCGGCGGGTTCGGCGCGATCACCGTGGCCATGAAGGTGCTCGCCGACGCGGGCGAGGAGGTCGTCTACACCCTGCCGCCGTGGTTCCTCTACGAGCCGCTCGCCCTCGAGGCCGGGCTCGTGCCGGTCAAGGTGGCGGCGCTGCAACCCACCTTCGACCTCGACCTCGACGCCATCGCGTCGGCCGTCACCGAGCGCACCCGCATCGTCATCGTCAACTCGCCGAACAACCCGACCGGACGCATCTACTCCCCCGCCACGCTGCGCGCCCTGGCGCGTCTGCTCGACGAGGCGTCGGCGCGGCACGGCCGCCGGATCTGGATCGTGTCGGACGAGCCGTACAACCGGATCGTGTTCTCCGGCAACGAGTTCCACAGCCCGGCGGAGTTCTACGAGCAGACACTGATCTGCTACTCGTACGGCAAGACGCTGCTCGCGCCCGGCCAACGCCTCGGCTACCTCGCCGTGCCGCCGGGGGTCGCGGGCCGCGACGAGCTGCTCGAGGCGGTCGACATGATGCAGATCGCCGCCGGGTGGCTGTTCCCGAACGCCGTCATGCAGCACGCGACGCCGCGGCTCGAGCAGCTGTCGCACGACATGGCCGGCCTCGAAGCCAAGCGCGACCGCACCCTCACGGGGCTCCGGGAGGCCGGGTACGAGGTCGCGACGCCGGAGGGCACCTTCTACCTCTGGGTGCGCTCGCCCGTGCCCGACGACGAGGCGTTCGTCGCGGGCCTGGCCGAGCGCGGCGTCCTCGTCATGCCGGGGGCGATCTTCGAGACGCCGGGATGGTTCCGCATCTGCCTCACCGCGACCGCCGACTCCCTCGAGGCCGCCCTCCCCCACCTCCGCGCCGCCCGCCAGCTGCGCCCGGGCTGAGTTGGCACGCCGGAACCGGGTCCTCGCCGCCCGCCAGCTGCGCCCGGGCTGAGTTGGCGCGTCGGAACAGGGGCCCCGCCGCCCGCCAGCTGCACCCGGGCTGAGTTGGCGCGTCGGAACCGGGGCCCCGCCGCCCGCGAGCTGCGCCCCGGCTGAGTTGGCGCGTCGGAACCGGGGCCCCGCCGCCCGCCAGCTGCGCCCGGGCTGAGTTGGCGCGTCGGGCGGGTGTCGGGGCAGACGCGTCAGTCGGCGAGCGAGGCCTCCCACCGCTCCTCGATGCGTCCGTAGCGCCACACCGCGACCGCCACGAGCCACGTGACGACGAAGAGGCCGACGATCCAGAAGCCGACGTCGCCGAGGTCGATCGAGGCCACCCAGGCGAGCGGTCCTTCGGTGATGCCGAGCTTGTCGGCGAGCAGCCCGACGAGCTCGATGACGCCGATGACGAGGGCCACCGCGACCGACAGCGCCGTGACGGTGATGTTGTAGTAGATCTTGCGGACCGGGCGGCTGAAGGCCCACCCGTAGGCGACGTTCATGAACGTGCCGTCGGCGGAGTCGAGCAGCGACATGCCGGCGGCGAAGAGCACCGGCAGCACGAGGACCGCGTACCAGGGCAGGGCGGCCGCGGCGGCGCCACCGGCGATGACGAGCAGCCCCACCTCGGTGACGGTGTCGAAGCCGAGGCCGAAGAGCAGCCCGACCGGGTACATGTGCCACGGCTTGGTCACGGTGCGCGTCACCCGGCCGAGGACGCGGTTGAGGAAGCCGCGCTTGTCGAGCTGCCGCTCGAGCTCGGCCTCGTCGTAGTGCCCGGCGCGCATCCGGCGGAACACCTTGAGGATCCCGACGAGGGCGGCGAGGTTGACGAGGCCGATGAGCACGAGGAAGACGCCCGACACCGTCGTGCCCCAGATGCCGGTGACCTGCTGGAGCGTCGAGCCGCCGTCGGTCAGGGCGCCGGCGAGGGCACGGATGCCGGCCGCGAGCAGCATGACCATGACGAAGACGACCGAGCTGTGTCCGAGGCTGAACCAGAACCCGACACTCACCGGGCGCTGGCCGTCGGCCATGAGCTTGCGCGTCGTGTTGTCGATGGCGGCGATGTGGTCGGCGTCGAAGGCGTGCCGCATGCCCAGCGTGTACGCGGTGACCCCGAGCCCGACGCCGAACAGCTGCCCGGCGACGCGGTACTCGGCCGGCGCGACGAGGAAGACGAGCAGCCCCCAGCCGACGACGTGCAGCAGGGCGACGAACATCGCCATGCCGGCGATGCTCCGACGCTCCTGCGGCCCGATGCGTGCGGCGAGTCGGGTGCGCACGGGGCGGGGCGTCGTGGTGGGTGCGGTCACGGGGCCACGCTAGATGCGACTCGGTCGCATCTGCAACGTGCAGATGCCGTAGGCCGGCTACAGCACCTGCATGAGGCCCGCCGGTCAGGCCGGCCCGTTCAGACGGTCGGCTCGCCGCCCGGGACCTCGTTGTAGGTGTCGGCGCGCTCCTGGCCGGACAGCGCCGAGATCGCCTCCATGACGCGGTCGGTGAGCAGGCGCCGGGCCTTGCCGGCCGGCATTCCCTGGTACTCCTCGACCGGGATCGGCTCGCCGAACCGCACCGTGACCTTGGCCAGACGCGGGAAGCTCGCCCCGACGGGCTGGATGTTCTCCGTGCCGATGAGCCCGACCGGCACGACCGGCACCTGGGCCGTCAGCGCGAGCCAGGCGACGCCGGTGCGCCCGCGGTAGAGCCGGCCGTCCCGCGACCGGGTGCCCTCGGGGTAGATGCCGAAGGCGTCGCCGTTCTTGAGCACCTCGAGGGCGGCGTCGAGGCTCTCCTGCGCAGCCGTGGGCGAGTGCCGGTTGACCGGCACCATGCCGACAGCGCTGAAGAAGCCCTTGCGCAGGAAGCCGCCGACACCGGGCCCGGTCCAGTACTCCTCCTTGGCGAGGAAGCGCACCTGGCGGGGCGAGGCGAGCGGGATGGCGAAGGAGTCGATGAACGACAGGTGGTTGCTCGCGACGATGACCCCGCCCTCGCGCGGGATGTTCTCCTTGCCCTCGATGGTGGGCCGGTACAGCGCGTGGGACAGCGGGTACAGCAGGTTGCGCCCGAGGCTGTAGAACATGCGCCAACTGTAGGGCTACCCGTCGGTTGCGACCGCTCGCGACCCCTGCGCGACCAGCCCGTGGACGCCTCAGGCGCGGGCCCGCACGGCCCACGCGCTGGCGAGCACGTGGAAGGGCGCGGCGGGGGCGAGCTCACGGCACCGCTCGCGCAGGGCGTCGCGTCGGTCGGGCGCCAGCGAGCGGACGTAGTCGCCCGCCGGCCCGACGCCGAGCGTGTACGGCTCCCACCACTCCTCGAACGTCTCGTGCCGTACCGGGACCATGAGGGAGGTGTCCTCGATGCCGGTGAGACCCGCTGCGTCGAAGAGGAGCGCGAGGCTGCCCTCGGACGCGCCGGGCAGGTCGCCCTCGCCGTGGGCGCCCGGGTCGAGGTCGGCGACCGCCTGCCAGAACAGGGCCAGTGGTCCGCCACCTCCGCCGTGGTCCCAGACGCAGGCGGCCACGGTGCCGCCGGGGCGGGTCACCCGCGCCATCTCGCGCAGCCCGCCGACCGGGTCGGCCATGAAGTGCACGACGAGCTGCGCGAGCACGACGTCGAACAGGTCGTCCGGGTAGGGCAGGTGCTCGGCGCCCCCGAGCTGCACGTCGAGGGTCGGGAGCTGCTGGCGCAGCGAGCTGAGGAAGGGCTGCGACGGGTCGACGGCGGACACGGCGTCGACGCCGAGACGGTCGACGAGGACCCGGGTCAGCGCCCCCGGACCACACCCGACGTCGAGGACGCGGGCAGGCCCGGTGCCGACCCCGGCCCAGTCCGCGAAGCGGGTGGCGAGCGGCCCCGAGTAGCGCCCCATGAAGCGGTTGTAGGCGTCGGCCGCAACCTCGAAGGTCACGCCCCGAACCTACCGCCGGTCAGGTCACCGCGCCGTCCGAATCCCGCTCCTCCCGTATGCGTCGAAGTGTCCGACGCGCGCACCCGGAACGAGCCGGCCACGACGGCCGCGAGCGCCGTGACGAAACCTGCTGCCACGAGCGTCGGGCCGACGCCGGCCTGGTCGATGACGACGCCTCCCACGAGCAGCCCGAGCGCGGACGCCGCGTTGACGACGACCGCCTGGCCGGCGAGCGCCGAGCGGCGACCCGGCCCGGAGGTCTGCGTCAGGATCACCTGGGTGATGGCCCGGATGCCGACCACCGTGACGAGCCCGGCGGCCGCCGCGGTGACCGCCACCCCGAGGGGCGTCTGGACCAGCCCCATGACGGCGAAGGCGGCGCCCTGCCCGACCCACGCGAGCGTCGCCAGCCGGAGCGGCCGCCCCGAGAGCGGGCGGTGCGCGAGCACGACGGTGGTGACGAGCGAGCCGATCCCGTACGCCGACAGGCCCCACGCGTAGAGGACGCCCGGCTCGCCGGAGCGTTCACCGGCGACGGCGAGCCCGAGGACGAAGGCGAACCACAGCAGACAGCTCGTGCCGCGCATCACCCAGCCGCGGACGACGTCGGGGTGATCGCGCACCGACTCGAGGATGCCGGGCGCCCGGCCCGTCCCTGGCGCCACGTGGGCGAGGTCCACGGGTCGGGACGGCGCGTCCGCCGGGTGGTCGAGGACGACGCGACGCACGACGACGGCCGAGACCACGAGGCCGGCCGCCTCGACCCACAGCATCGCGTCGACGAGCCCGGCGTGAACGCCCAGACCGGCCAGTGCGGGACCGGCGACCATGGTGGCCCGGCGCGACGCGTCGTCCCACGTGACGGCCCGCGTCGCCGTGGCTTCGCCCAGCTTGTCACCGAGGTCGCCGAGCAGCGCGGTGCGCCCCGGAGCTGCGAGGGCGTCCCCGGCGCCGACGACGAGACCGACCGCGACGAGCAGCACCGGGTGCAGCAGACCCAGCCACACAGCGATCGGCACGACCGCGAGCGCACCCGCCTGGCCGAGCGCCACGACGGCGAGGCCGCGCCCGTCGCCCACCCGCTGCCGCAGGCGCCGGGCCCACCACGGCGACAGGAGCACCGGCACGCCGGACGCGCCCGCGACCAGTCCCGCCGTCGACGCCGACCCGAGCTGCTGGACGACGACGACCGGCAGGGCGACCTGCGTGAACCGGAAGGCGAGGTACTCGACCGCGTTGGAGGCGAGGACCACGGCGATGGCACGTCTCGGACCCATGCGTCGAGCCTCCCGGGGACTCCGCTGAGCCGGTAGACGGCCGCGGTTCCGGAGGGGTCATAAGGTGCGTCTATGGCCTCATTGGCTGGCACTCCAGACATCGACGACCTGCGCCTGGTCGTGACGCTCCACCGCACACGGTCGCTCGGCTCCGCCGCCCGTGAGCTGCTGGTGAGCCAGCCAGCCCTGTCGCAGCGGCTCTCACGGCTCGAACGACGCTGTGGCACAGCGCTCTTCGTACGCGACACCACCGGGTCGACGGCCACACCCGCCGGGATCGAGATGGTGCACCAGGCCGAGCACATCCTCGGCCACCTAGAGCAGGTGTTCGCGAACGTCCGGTCGGCGGCACGGGCCCGCACACTCCGCATCGGCACCTTCGCCGGTCTGTCGGCCTACCTCTTCCCGCTGATCGACGCGCTCGTCGGCGACGAGGTACAGGTGCGCCAGATCGTCTACCACGGCCGCGAGATGGTGGCCTACGTCGACGAGGGCAGCCTCGACGTGGCCGTCGTGGGCGTGGCCGAGCAGATGGAGCTGCCGCGACACGTCGTGGCTACGCGCCTCGGCACCGACCGGCTGGCGACCTTCGTGCCGGTCGACGTCGACGGGCCCCGACGCGGCGCTCGGCCGTTCCGGGACCTCGACGTCGTGTACACGGCCTGGGACGGCTCCGGGCCCCTCATCGCCGAGCGGATCGCCTCGCTCGGAGGCACCTCGCGCTACGCGGCCACGGCACCGGTGGCCGTCGACATGGCGAGGCAGCGCGGCACGGTCGCCGTGCTGCCGTCGAGCGCGGCCCGGCGCTCGGCGGGAGCGGGCGACCGGGTGCTCCCGGCACGGATCGACCTGCCGGTGCGGCTGTCGCTCATCTCGCGCGGCGCCCTCGACCCGACCATCGCCGCCGTCGTCCCCCGGCTCACCCGGGAGCTGGGCCTGGCGCGCTGACCGCAGGCCGCGACGCGTCGGGCTAGTCCTCGATCTCCTGGACGACCCGGCCGCCGAGCACCTTCTCGATGACCGACCGGCCGATGTCACCGGAGGTGACGATGTCCTCGTCGTCGTCGCTCACCGCGGAGTCGTCGGTGACCGGCCCGGGAGCGGGCTCGTCGTCGGTACCGCTGGTCGCCCGACGGGCACTGGCCGACCTCGCCTCGGCGAACGCGGCGCGTGCCGCGCTGGCCCCCCGCAAGGCCGTGGCCGTCGGCGCGACCACGCCGGGCTCGGCCGACGGGTTCGCCGCGGCCTGGGTCTGGGTCGCCGGCGGCGCGGCCACCGCCGTGGCAGCACCAGCAGATGCGCCTCCGCCTGACGGGGTCGGCGCCGGCTCACCGGCCGGACCCGTGGCCCAGTCCGGCGGAGGCCCCGACGCGCTCCCCCAGCCGGCGTTCTGCTCGAGGGACCGCCCGGACACCGGGCTCAGCCCCGCATCGGCGAGACGACCACTCGCTCCGGGACCGCTGGCCCCGGACGAGCCGCCCGGCCCCCCACCCGACGCAGCGCCCGCGCCTCCGGCGTCGTGCCCGGCACCGGCGTCGCCCCACGACGGGCGCCCGGACGGGGAGTCGTGACCCCCACTCGGGCCGCCTTGCGCTGCAGCGGCTTCGGGCGCTCCCGCGCGTGACCCGCCGCCCGGGGTGTCGTGGCCGCCGGAGCCGCCGGGGCCGGCACCCCCCGGACCGTCGGGGCCTGCACCAGCATCGCCCGCCGGGCCGTCGTCGGGCGGCGGGACCGAGCCGGCGGGCGGGGCCACCGGGGCCTGCTGAGAGACCTCGGCCACGTGCACGCCGTCGACGAGGGCGTCGACGCCGAGCTCGTCGATGAGCGCCTGCCGGACGATCTCGGCGTGGTTGCCCGCGCGGAAGGTCGTCGTGAGGCCGGCGGTGGCGATGCCGAGGGTCAGGGTGCGGCCGTCGAAGGCCGTCACCTGGGCGTTCTGGGACACGAAGGTCCACGTGATGCGGCGCATCGTGAAGATGCGACCGAGGACGTTGGGCCACGCGCGACGGATCGCGTCGGTGTCCATGCCGCCGCTCGGCGCGGCGCCGCCACCCGACGCGTCACCACCGGACGCGTCACCGGCCGACGACGGACCGGTCGGGTCCTGCGCGGCGTGGGCGTGCGCGACGCCACGCGACGCGTCGTGGACGACCTCCGAGCGCGACGAGCCCGACGCGTCCGACGCGCCCGACCCCGGTGAGCCCGACGCGGCACTCCCGGCACCGACGGGCGGCTCCTCGACGGCCGAGGGCCCACCTACCGACTCGGTGGGCGCGATGACCGGGGGCGCACCGGCCTCGGCGCGGGCAGCGTCGACGCGTCCGGCGTCACCGGGGCCCGCGGGTGCGGCCGCACCTGAGGCACCGAGGTCGACGGCGCTGCTGCGCCCGCCACCGCCCATCCCCCCGGCCGGGAGGGATGGGGCCGACGGGGCGCCGCTCGACGGGGGCGTGTAGTCGGCGACGGTGCGCGGCGGGGCCGCAAGGGCAGGCGGGGCCGGGGCGTCGCCACGCGCGCCGGTCGGCACGCCACCGACCTCGAGGCGACGCTCGAGGCGGTCGAGCCGCGCGGCGTAGCCCTGCTCGCCCGACGAGGCCGGCAGCAGGATGCGCGCGCAGATGAGCTCGAGCTGCATGCGCGGCGCCGTGGCGCCCGTCATCTCGGTGAGCCCGGCGTTGACGATGTCGGCCGCGCGGGACAGGGCGCCCGGGCCGAAGGCCGACTGCTGCACCCGCATCCGCTCGAGCTGGTCCTCGGGAACGCCGCGCAGGACCTGGGCCGCGCCCTCCTGGACCGCGGCCACGACGATGAGGTCGCGCAGCCGCTCGAGGAGGTCCTCGATGAACCGCCGCGGGTCGTGGCCCGACTCGATGACCTTGTCGACCTGGCGGAAGGTGGCCGCGCCGTCGCCCGCAGCGAGCGCGTCGATCGTGCTGTCGAGCAGCTCGCCGTCGGTGAACCCGAGCAGCGACACCGCGCCGTCGTAGGTCAGGCCCTCAGGGCCCGAGCCGGCGATGAGCTGGTCGAGCACCGAGAGCGAGTCACGGACCGAGCCGCCACCGGCCCGCGTGACGAAGCTGAGCACGCCGGGCTGGGCCGCGACGTGCTCGGCCTCGAGCAGTTTCTCCATGTAGGCGGTGAGCTTGGCGGGCGGCACGAGCCGGAACGGGTAGTGGTGCGTGCGCGAGCGGATCGTGCCGATGACCTTCTCGGGCTCGGTCGTCGCGAAGACGAACTTCACGTGCTCCGGCGGCTCCTCGACGATCTTGAGCAGCGCGTTGAAGCCCTGCGGCGTCACCATGTGCGCCTCGTCGATGATGTAGATCTTGAAACGGCTCTGCGCCGGACCGTACGAGGCGCGCTCGCGCAGGTCGCGGGCGTCGTCGACACCACCGTGGCTCGCCGCGTCGATCTCGATGACGTCGACGCTGCCGGTGCCGCCGCGCGCGAGCGCCACGCACGACTGGCACGTGCCGCACGGGGTCGGCGTCGGGCCCTCCTCGCAGTTGAGGCAGCGGGCGAGGATGCGGGCGCTCGTCGTCTTGCCGCAGCCGCGCGGGCCGCTGAAGAGGTAGGCGTGGTTGACCCGCCCCGTGCGCAGCGCCTGCATGAGCGGCTCGGTGACGTGCTCCTGGCCGATGACGTCGGCGAAGCTCTCGGGCCGGTAGCGGCGGTACAGGGCGGTGGCCATGCACGGAACCCTAACCGTCCGGACCGACGCCGGTCTGCCCGGTGAACAGGTCCTTACGGCTCGCGGACATCCCACCGATGGGGTGGTGGCTGTCGGTGGGCCGACCTAGGGTCGAAGGCACTCAGGTCCGGGTGCAACCTGCGCCGTCAGCGACCGCTGGAGGAGGTCACGATGTCCGATCCGACACCCGACCCGACAGCCCTGCACGAGTGGGACGCCGACACGATCGTCGCCCGCTACGACGAGGTCCGCGCCCACACCGAGGCGCTGGCCGCTCCGCTGTCCCCCGAGGACCAGACCGTCCAGTCCATGCCCGACGTCTCGCCGACGAAGTGGCACCGGGCCCACGTCACGTGGTTCTTCGAGACCTTCGTCCTCGCCGACCACGAGCCGTCGTTCACGCCCTACCAGGACCGCTACTGGTTCCTCTTCAACAGCTACTACGAGGGCGTCGGCCCCCGCTACGCGCGGCCGAACCGCGGCCTCATCAGCCGCCCGGGAGCCCACGACGTCGGCCTCTACCGCGACAACGTCGACGCCCGCATGCGCGACCTCGTTCAGACCCTCGACGGCGGCGCCCTCGAGAAGCTCACCTCCACCATCGAGCTCGGGTTCCACCACGAGCAGCAGCACCAGGAGCTGCTCCTCATGGACATCAAGCACGTCCTGTCGCTCAACCCGCTCCAGCCGGCCTACGCCGGCACCCCGAGCCCGCCGTCCGAGCCCGACGCGCTCGGCTGGGTCGACGTCGAGGGCGGCCTCGTCGAGATCGGCCACCGCGGCGGCGGCTTCTCCTTCGACAACGAGCTCCCGCTGCACCAGGCCTGGCTCGAGCCGTACCGGCTCGCCGACCGCCTCGTGACCAACGGCGAGTGGCTGCGGTTCATGGCCGACGGCGGTTACGACCGGCACGAGCTCTGGCTCTCCGACGGCTGGGGCCGGGTGCGGGCCGAGGGCTGGCGGGCGCCGTTCTACTGGACCGAGGTCGACGGCATCTGGTTCGAGCACACCCTGAGCGGCACGTGGCCGGTCAACCCGGGCCTGCCGGTCAGCCACGTCAGCCACTACGAGGCCGACGCGTACGCCACGTGGGCGGGCAAGCGCCTGCCGACCGAGGTCGAGTGGGAGCACGCCGTCGTCGCCGACGGCCAGGCGCACGCACCGGGTGCCGACGCGTCCGCCAACCTCGCCGACATCGTGACCTTCCACCCGCGTCCGGCGGGCCCGGCCACCGGACACCTGCGCCAGGTGTACGGCGACTGCTGGGAGTGGACGTCCTCGGCCTACCTCTCCTACCCGGGCTACCACCCGCCGGCCGGGGCCATCGGCGAGTACAACGGCAAGTTCATGTCCGGGCAGATGGTGCTGCGCGGTGGCTGCGCACTGACCCCACCCGGCCATGCCCGCGCCACCTACCGCAACTTCTTCCCGCCCGGGTCGCGCTGGGCGCTGTCCGGCGTCCGGCTCGCCGACGGGGGCGTGCAGTGAGCGCGCCGCACGGGTCGGGCGGGCACGAGCCCGTCGTCACCGTGGCCCTCGACCCCGACTGGGCCGCCGGCTCGCTCGTGTCCGACGTGCGGCGCGGGCTCGGCTCGCAGCCGCGGACCCTGCCGCCCAAGTGGCTCTACGACGACGCCGGGTCGAACCTCTTCGACGAGATCACGCGCCTGCCCGAGTACTACCCCACCGAGCGCGAGCGCGAGATCCTGCGCGACCACGCCGCCGACATCGTCCGGGCCTGCGACGCCACCACCGTCGTCGAGCTCGGCAGCGGCACCAGCGACAAGACGCGCACCCTGCTCGACGCCTTCACCTCGGTCGGGCACCTCGAGCGGTTCGTGCCCGTCGACGTGTCCGAGCAGACCCTCCGTGACGCCGCGGCGATGCTCAGCGAGCGCTACCCGGGACTGCGCGTGGAGGCCCTCGTCGGCGACTTCACGCTGCACCTGGGCCACCTGCCCCGCGGCGGGCGGCGCCTCGTCGCGTTCCTCGGCGGCACCATCGGCAACTTCTACGTCGAGGAGCGAGCCGCGTTCCTCGGAGCCCTCGCCGACAGCCTCGAGCCGGGCGACTGGTTCCTCCTGGGCACCGACCTCGTCAAGAGCACCGACCGACTCATCGCCGCCTACGACGACAGCCAAGGCGTCACGGCGGCGTTCGTCACCAACTGCCTCCACGTGCTCAACCGCGAGCTCGGCGCCGACTTCGACGTCGACGCGTTCTCCTACGTCCCGTTCTGGGACCCACGCCAGGAGCGCATGGACCTGCGGCTGCGGGCCGACATGCCGCAGCGGGTCACGGTGCCGGGCGCCGACCTCGTCTTCGACCTCGCGCACGGCGAGGAGATCCGCGTCGAGATCTCGACGAAGTTCCGGCCCGAGCGGCTCGCCGCCGAGCTCGGGGCCGCGGGTTTCGACGTCGAGCGCACGTGGACCGACGCCGCAGGCGACTTCGCACTGACCCTCGCCCGACGCGCCGGCTGAGCGAGTCACGGGGGTCGCCGTCGGGTCGCGGGCGGTCGTTTGTGACACTGGGCGCTCGAGTACGACACGACGTAGGAGACGCCGCATGACCCCTCGCACCCTCTACCGACGCATCGCCGCCGCGGAGGTGGTCACGTGGGCCCTGCTGCTGCTCGGCATGGTCCTCAAGTACGTGACGCGCACGACCGACCTCGGCGTCCGCGTCTTCGGCCTCGCCCATGGCGTCGTGTTCATCGCCTTCTGCCTCGTCACCCTCCTGCTCTGGGTCAACCAGCGCTGGACGCTGCGCGAGGCCGCCCTCGGCCTGCTCAGCGCGGTGCCGCCGTTCCTGACGATCTGGTGGGAGCGGCGCCTCGAGCGGCGTGGAGGCCTCGAGGGCGGGTGGCGCCTCGGCCGTGACGGCGAGAAGCCCGTGACGCCGGCCGAGCGCGTCGTCGCCACGCTGCTCGCACGTCCGGCCGTCGCCGTCGTGGTCGGCATCGCCGCCGTGGTCGCCCTGACCGCGGTGGCGCTCGTGGCGGGGCCGCCGGTGCCGAAGCAGGGCTGAGCGGGACGCCCGGAGCATCCGCCCGCGCCCACACGGCGCCCACCCGGCGCCCACCCGGCGCCCCTCCAGCGCCCGCCCGGCCAGCGTGTCCGCAGCGCGGCGGCATACGGTGGCCTCGACAGGTTCGGGTGAAGGGACGGGTGCAGATGGCTGCGGTCGCGGTGCTGACCGGCGAGGTCCGGGCAGAGGGTGTCAGCAAGACGATCGACGAGACGACCCTCCTGCTGGCGACCGACGTGCACGCCGACCCGGGCGAGTGCATCGTCCTGCGCGGGCCCAACGGGTCCGGCAAGACGACCCTGCTGCGGATCATCGGCGGGCTCCTCGTGCCGACCACGGGCACCGCGACCATCGGCGGCCGCGAGGCCGACGAGCGCGACCGGGCCGTGCGCGCCGCCGTCGCCGCCCTCCTCGGTGCCCCCACGACCTACCGCGACCTCACCCTCATCGACCACCTCGTCCTCATCGACTCCACGTGGGGCGGCGAGCCCGCGTCCTCCGACGAGCGCAGCCTCGCCCTGCTCGACCGCCTCGGCATCGCGCACCTCGACGACCGGTTCCCGCACGAGCTGTCGTCCGGCCAGGAGCAGCTGTTCCGGCTCGCACTGACGTTCTCCCGTCCGTCGAGCATCGTGCTGCTCGACGAGCCCGAGCAGCGCCTCGACACGGCCAAGCGCCAGGTCGTCGCCGACCTCATCCGTGACCGCATCGACACGGGCACCACCGTCGTCATGGCCTGCCACGACCCCGAGCTGACGCAGTCCCTCGCGACCCGCGTCGTCGACATCGTCCCGGCCCGCTGACGGAGGGATCGATGAGCAGACGCAAGCGCAAGCGCGCCGCCACACGCTCGACCCACCCGTCGGCGTCGACCCCGCAGCCGACATCGACGACAGCGCCGCCGGAGACGCCGGAGACGCCGAACGGGCCGCGCCCGGGCGTCGATCCCTCCGGGGCCACGCCACCGGCCGCCGACGCGACGACACCGGAGCCGGCCCCCACCGAGGTCGACTACGACGACCACGACCTGCTCGGACAGGCCGACTGGGTCATCGGTGGCGAGGCCGCCCGCAAGGCGCGCCAGCAGGGGCTCTACGCCGGTTACGTCCTGTTCCTCGGCGCGCTCGTCTACGGTCTGCCGATCGTCCAGACGGTCTTCCGCACGTCCGACGCGAGCTCGCTCGGCCAGCAGCTGCGGTCCCCGGAGGCCATCGGCCTGCTCGTGGCGTCGGTGGCCGCGCTGCTCGGGGCGGTCGTCTTCGCGGGCCGGTTCCGCGGACCGGTCGTACCGCCGATGCCGTGGATCGACCTCGTGCTCCAGGCCCCGCTCGACCGGGCCCTGGCGCTGCGCCGCTGGTGGCGCTACGCCGCGATCAGTGGCCTGTTCGTCGGGGCCCTGAGCGGCCTCACGGTCGGCGGAGGCCTGGCCTTCGCCCACCTCGCCGGGCCCCTGACGATCCTCGTCACGACCCTCGCGGGCACCGCACTCGGGGTGCTCGCCTCGCGGCTGTGGCTGTGGTCTCAGGTCTCGTCCTGGCCCGGCCCGGACCGCGGCCTCAGCCTGCTGTGGCGGGTGCCCGACGCCCTGCGCGAGCTGCACGCCGAGTCGCTGCGCGTCCACTCGGCCAACACCTCGACGATGGCCGGCTCGGCCCTCACCGGCAACCTGCGCACCGCGCGCCTTGCCCTGACGCGTCCGGTGCGGCACGGCCGTACGGCACGGCTGCGCGCCGGACGACCTTTCACGGTGCTCGTGCGCCGTGACCTGCTCGGGCTGCGCCGCACGCCGGGCGCGTTCCTCTCGGGCCTGGGCCTGACGCTCCTCGGCGGGGCGATCGTCACGTGGGCCTTCACGCAGCCGGCCGCCCCGAGCATCGCCGCCACGATCGGGCTGCTCCCGCTCTACCTCGGGTTCGGCGCCTGGGCCGAGGGCCTGCGCCTGCAGGCCGACAACGTCGGCACGCCTTCGCTGCTCGGCACCGGTGAGGTCACCGAGGCGGTCGCGCACGTGACCGTCCCGACGGTGCTGACGGTCCTCGTCCTCGGGGGCTGGGCCGCCGTGGCGGCCGGGTTCGGCTCGCTGCCGGCCAGCGCGGTGCTGTCGCTGTGGCTGGTGCTGGTCCTCGTCGTGGCCGGGAACGTCTTGGCCGCCTTCCGCGGGTCGCCGACGTTCGTGCTGCGCCCGCAGATGGTGTTCGCCTGGTACGCCGTGCCCGCGCTCACGGTCGTCCTCCTCGGCTCGCTCATCGCCGTGCTGACCAAGGCCGGCAACTACACGTGGCTCTCGGTCGTCAGCTGGCTCGTGTACATCGTGCTCGCCTGGGCGGTCTCGAAGGTGCGGCGTCTCACCTACCTACATCGCGCCTGAGCCCTCCCCCTACCTCGTGCCCGACAACCCGGTCGCCCGCGCCGGCGACCAGTCGTTAGGTTCGGGCGCATGACCGACCTGCGCACCCGCGACGCCATGCACGACGACCTGCCGGCCATCCTCCGCATCCGCAGCCGCTCCTTCGGGCCGCTCGGCAGCGGCGGCGCCGACTGGTGGGACCGCGTGGCCGCAGAGACGCTCGGCGGGCGGATGGTCGTCGTCACCGACGACGCCGGCACCGTCGTCGGCTCCGGGCGCATCCGGCCGTTCGAGCAGGCGTGGGGCGGCCGGCACCTGCAGATGGGCGGCGTCGCCGGCGTCTACGTCGAGCCGAGCGCGCGCGGCCGTGGCGTCGCGACCACCCTGACCCGCGCCCTCGTGACCCGGATGGGCGAGCTCGGCGACGTCGTGTCCTGCCTCTTCCCCACCGCGCCGACCCTGTACCGACGCTCCGGCTACGAGATCGGCGGCGTCCAGTCGCGCACGACCTTCCCGTCGCACCTCGTGCGCGCGCTCGGCTCGGCAGCCGACGGCCGACGCGTCCGGCCCGCGACGCCCGAGGACGCCGACGCGCTCACCGCGCTCACCCGCACGGCCCAGGCACGCCACGCGCAGAGCGGGCCGATGGTGCCGCGCGCCGAGGTGTTCCGCCGGATGCTCGAGCAGGGCGAGCTCATCACCTACGTCGCCGGTCACGACGCCGGCTCCGGCGAGCCGACGGGCTTCGTCGTCTACGACCTGTCCGGTGAGGCCGCGACCGTCGAGCACCTCGTCGCCGCCGACCCGGCCACGGCCGCCGCGCTGTGGGGCGTCGTCGGCTCCGGCTCCTCGGCCGTCCCGACCGTGCACACCTACCTCGACCCGCGCGACCCCGTGCTCCTGTCGCTCGCCGGCCTGCCCGAGGCGCAGGTCGCCCAGGTGCCGTGGATGGCCCGCGTCATCGACCTCGCCGCCGCGTTCGCCCGCCGCGGCTTCGCGCCGCACACGACGACGACCGTCGAGCTCGACGTCACCGACACCGACGCACCGACCAACGCCGGCCGCTGGCGGCTCACCGTCGACGGCGGCTCCGGCACGGCCACGCGCGTCGCGGAAGGCCCGGCTGACACGTCGGGAGCGGACGCGTCAGGGGCTGACGCGTCGGTGCCCGCGGTCGACGCGCGCGGCCTCGCAGCGCTGTGGTGCGGGTGGACGGCCTCTCGGCTGCGGCTCGCCGGCCTGCTGCGGGGTGGCTCCCCCGACACCGACGCCGCCCTCGACGCGGTCTTCGCCTCGACCCCGTACATCACCGAGTACTTCTGACCTGCAGGGCAGTTCGAGGTGATCTCTCGCGCGGGTCCGCGACGGATCACCTCGAACCAGCCGGACTCAGCACGAGTCGAGGTGTTCCGTCGCGGCAGGATGCGGCGGAATACCTCGACCGCGCCGGTGGCGTCAGGTGCGGGGCGTCGGGTGCGAGGCGTCAGGTGCGGGCGTCGGTCCCGGGCTCGCGGACGGCGGGCAGCGCGAGGAGCGCGACCGCGCACAGGACCCCGACGACGAGCAGCGAGTGCAGCACCCCGACGTGGTCGCCGAGGAAGCCGAGCAGCGGGGGGCCGGCGAGGAACGCGGTGTAGCCGATCGTCGACACGACGCTCATCCGGGCCGCGGCGCGACGCGGGTCGTCCGCGGCGGCGCTCATGCCGACCGGGAAGCCGAGGCTCGCACCGACACCCCAGATCGCGGCGCCGACGAAGGCGAGCACCGGGCCGCCGAAGACGACGAGGGCGCAGCCGACGACGGCCGACACGAAGAGGACCCGGAGCACGGGCAGCCGGCCGTAGGAGTCGAGGAAGCGCGTGCCGAGGATCCGGCCGGCGGTCATGGCGCTGAGGAAGACGGCGAAGCCGATGACGCCGACCCACCGCTGCAGGCCGTAACCCTCGGAGAGTGCGACGCCGACCCAGTCGTTGGCGGTCCCCTCGGTGAACGCGGCGGCGAGCACGACGACGCCGATGAGCAGGGTGCGCGGCTCGCGCCAGGCGGCGGCGATGCCGGCCTTCTCCTTGACCTCCTCGCCGTGCTCGTCGACCTCGACCGAGCGGGGCAGGAAGGCGCGCAGGAACCACGGGGTCACGGCGAGCATGAGCACGACGATGCCGACGAGGTGCACGAGGATCGAGACGTGCAGTGCCGACAGGCCGGCACCGATGAGGGCGCTGACGACCGTGCCGCCGCTGAAGGCCGCGTGGAAGTGCGGCATGATCGCCCGGCCGAGGAGCCGCTCCACGGAGGCTCCCTCGAGGTTCATGCTGACGTCGAAGACGCCGGTGCCGATGCCGACGAGGAAGAGCCCGGCCATGACGACCGCCCGCTCGTGGAAGACCGTGACCCCGAGGCCGACGCCGACCAGTCCGACCGCCTGCACGAGGGCCGCGCCGAACAGGGTCCGCGCGGCTCCGAGGTGGTGGACGATCCAGCCGGACAGCGGCAGGCCGAGGACGGACCCGAGCGAGGCCGCGAGCAGCGTCAGGCCGAGCTGCCCCGCGGACAGCCCGAGCTCGTGCTTGAGGTCGGGCACGCGTGAGGCGAACGCGGCGAAGGCGGCGCCGTTGAGCGCGAAGGCGGTGAACACGGCGGTGCGCGCGGTGCGCACGACGCTCAGCTCGGGGGTGGCGACGCCGGCCATCGGCCCAGCCTCTCATCTCTGTCGTGGTGATGGTCGAAACGATTCGACTCGAATCGTTTCGATAGCATGCCTCCCATGACGCCCGCCGGTCAAGCCCGCCCGACGCTCCGCGACGTCGCCGAGCGCGCCGGCGTCTCGGTCTCCACCGCCTCCCTCGTCTTCAGCGGCAAGGGGCCGGTCGCCGAGGCCACCGCGGCCCGGGTGCGCGAGGCCGCCGCCGGCCTGGGCTTCACCGGGCCGAACCCCCTCGCGTCGTCGCTCCGCCAGGGACGGGCCGGCGCTGTCGGGGTCCTCGTCGAGGGGCGGCTGCGCACCGCCTTCCGCGACCCCTTCGGCATCGCGGTCCTCGACGGTCTCGCCGAGGTCCTCGAGTCCGTCCCCACCGGCATGCTGCTGCTGGGCCAGCCGACCGACGACCTCGAGGCCGTCGTCCAGCAGCTGTCGGGACTGGCCCTCGACGCCGTCGTCTTCTCTCTCTGCGGGCCCGGCGAGCACCCCGCCGTGGAGCATCTGGCCTCGCGCGGCATCCCGATGTTCAGCACCGGTGTTCCCGGCGACCGGCGCGTCACCCAGGTGCGCATCGACGAGCGCGCGGCCGGGGCAGAGGTGGCCCGGCACGTCCGCGAGCTCGGCCACCGACGCGTCGCCCACGTCGCAATGCCGTTGACCCACCGTAGCGTCGCCGGTCCCGTGCCCGACGCCGAGGTGTCGCCACGGGACGTCGCGATCCCTTCGACGGGGCGGCTCATCGGGTTCCGCGACGTGTTCGGCCCCCGCGCCGAGGCCGTCCAGACCGGTGACGGCTCGTCGGTCGAGGGCGGCATCGCCATGGGTCGGGTGCTGCTCGACCGGCCGGCGCGAAGCAGGCCGACGGCCGTCGTCTGCCAGTCCGACGTCATCGCCGCCGGCGTCGTCATCGTGGCCGAGGAGCTCGATCTCAGCGTGCCGGGCGACCTGTCGGTGACCGGCTTCGACGGCGTCGACCTGCCCTGGCTCCCGCACCGGTTGACGACGATGGACCAGCAGGGCCGCGAGAAGGGCCGGGTGCTCGGCGACCTCGTCCGGCGACGCCTCGAGGGTCGACGCGTCCGCAACGTGACGCAGCCGGTGACCCTCCGCATCGGTACGACGACCGCTCCCCCACCCTGACCGCCGCACGCACGTGACGCGTGGGACGCAGTGCTCACTCGACGGGCAGGAGGACGCAACCCGTGTGACGCGTGGGACGCAGTGCTCACTCGACGGGCAGGAGGACGCAACCCGTGTGACGCGTGGGACGCAGTGCTCACTCGACGGGCAGGAGGACGCAACCCGTGTGACGCGTGGGACGCAGTGCTCACTCGACGGGCAGGAGGACGCAACCCGTGTGACGCGTGGGACGCAGTGCTCACTCGACGGGCAGGAGGACGCAACCCGTGTGACGCGTGGGACGCAGTGCTCACTCGACGGGCAGGAGGACGCAACCCGTGTGACGCGTGGGACGCAGTGCTCACTCGACGGGCAGGAGGACGCAACCCGTGTGACGCGTGGGACGCAGTGCTCACTCGACGGGCAGGAGGACGCAACCCGTGTGACGCGTGGGACGCAGTGCTCACTCGACGGGCAGGAGGACGCAACCCGTGTGACGCGTGGGACGCAGTGCTCACTCGACGGGCAGGAGGACGCAACCCGTGTGACGCGTGGGACGCAGTGCTCACTCGACGGGCAGGAGGACGCAACCCGTGTGACGCGTGGGACGCAGTGCTCACTCGACGGGCAGGAGGACGCAACCCGTGTGACGCGTGGGACGCAGTGCTCACTCGACGGGCAGGAGGACGCAACCCGTGTGACGCGTGGGACGCAGTGCTCACTCGACGGGCAGGAGGACGCAACCCGTGTGACGCGTGGGACGCAGTGCTCACTCGACGGGCAGGAGGACGCAACCCGTGTGACGCGTGGGACGCAGTGCTCACTCGACGGGCAGGAGAGCGTGGGGCGTCGGGCGTGGTTTGCGCGCCGGCGGGGGAAAAGGGACACCCCGCGTACCTGGAAGAGCTCTCCTACCCTTGCTGCATTCCTGCCCTGGGGGAGTTCGGAGAGGTACCACCACGCGGGGTGCCGGGCGCCAGTGTATGCCGGGGTGTCGGTCAGCCGGAAATCCGGTCGGGCGGGGTGCCCGTCGACGTGGCCGCGGCGACGAGCGGTTCGGGCTCGCGAACCCCGTTGACGTGCGGCGGGATGCGTCGTTCGACCCGCAGGGCCATGACGGCGAGCAGGACACAGCCGCCGACGAGGAAGCCGATGTAGACCCAGCCGAGGCCGCGGCCCACGAGGAACGAGGCCACGACCGGACCGCCGGCGAAGGCGAGCGAGAACATCAGCGAGCTGAGCGCGTTGTACCGGCCGCGCAGGTGGTCGGGCGCGAGGTCGTTGACCATGGCGGCGCTCGTGGGCTGGAGCATCGTCTCGCCGAGGCCGAAGATGCCCGCGACGGCGCACAGCAGCACCGTGGCCGCCACGGTTCCGGGCACGAGCGAGGTGGCCCCGAGCAGCGACCACGCAACAGCCCACGTGATGGCCATGACGACGGTGACCCGGGTGCGGCGCCTGCCCTCGATGCGCTGGAGGACGAACAGCTGGAGCAGCACGATGACGACGGTGTTGGCGGCGAAGGCGTAGCCGAGGGCCTCGGTGGACACGTGCCCCTCGGCACGCGCGTACGCGGGCATGCCGACGTTGAGCTGCGGGTAGCTGACGATCGCGGCGACGGCGCCGAGTCCGAGCAGGGCCCGCAGCCGGGGGTCGCGCAGCAGGGCCCGGTAGGAGACGCGAGCCTCGGAGTCGTGGTCGGGCGAGGCGGGAGCCCGGCCGCCGGCGCGGCGCAGCGGGCCGAAGAGGATCGCGAGCGGCAGCAGGTAGCTGACGGCGTCGAGCAGGTAGATGGTGACGAAGGTGCCGGGGCGCCCGACGTCGACGAAGCGACCGCCGACGATGCCCCCGATGCCGATGCCGAGGTTGAGGAGGGTGAAGTTGATGCCGAAGTACCGCTGGCGCTGCTCGCTCGGCACGATCGAGCCGATGAGCGAGCTGGAGGCCGGCCACACGACGCCGAACCCGTAGCCGAAGAAGAGCAGCGCGAGGACGGCCTGCGGGAGCGTCGTGGCGAAGGCCAGGAAGACATCGCCGACGAGGAGGGCGAGCAGCGCGCTGGCGTAGACGAGGCGGGCCCCGACGCGGTCGATGAGCGCGCCGGCGGGCGTGACGACGACGATGCCGACGACGGCCTGGAAGGCGAGCAGGAGGCCGACGGTCTCGAGCGGGAAGCCGCGGACCTCGTGGAGGTAGACGACGAGGAACGGCAGGACGAGCCCGGTGCCGATCGACTGGACGAGGACGGTGGAGATGAGCCAGCGGCCCTCGCGCGGCAGGTCGTGCCAGAACGAGGACAGGCGCGGGCGGCCGGTCGGCACGTGGGTGGTCACCGCGCGAGTCTGCCGTCCGGCACCGACAGCGGTCGCCCGGTTTTCGGCCGGGACGCCGGGTCGGGCGGCCGATTTCATCCCGGCCGGTCTCCTCCGGTAGCCTCCCCCACGGAGGATTCGCATAGTGGCCTAGTGCGCACGATTGGAAATCGTGTTGGGATAAAACCCTCGGGGGTTCAAATCCCCCATCCTCCGCCAACGAGAACGGCCCCCATCGCGCCCAGCGCGATGGGGGCCGTTCTCGTTGGCGGAGGTCTCCCGGATTTGGGAGGAGCCGGAGCGAAGCGGAGGCGACGGTTCCCCCATCCCCGCGGCCGAGAATGTCCCCAGACACGCGGGTTCGAGAACGCGGCCTCAGGCGCCCGAGAACCCAGCCACACAGGTCTGCCAACCCGACCACGCGGGACCGCCGACCCAACCCCGCGAGCCTGAGAGCCGGGCCGAAATCGGCGTGCCGAGCACGGCGCCACCCACCAGAATCAGCCGCATGCCCGAACCCCTCCCCCTCGACACGAGCCACCGCTGGATCCACGGCTCGCGCTCCCGCCGCCACCGCACCGACCCCGACCACCAGGTCGAGCAGCTCGCTGCCGGAACGGTTCTCGTGCGCCAGTCCAAGGACCTCACCTACGAGGCGCCGTTCGTCCTGCTGCTCCTCGGGCGTGAGCGGGCATTGCTCGTCGACACCGGCGCGATCCCCGGCGAGGGCCTGCGCGCGGTCGTCGACGAGCAGGTCGACGCATGGACCCGGGCCGAGGGTCTCGACGGCCTCGAGCTCGTCGTCGCGCACAGCCACTCCCACGGCGACCACGTCGCGGGTGACGGCGCGTTCGCCGACCGGCCGCGCACGACCGTCGTCGCTCACGACGCCGCGTCGGTCCACGCGTTCTTCGGCCTGACCCAGCCCGACGCGTCCCCTTCCCCCGACGCACCCAGCACCGACGCGTCACCCACGCCTGACGCGTCGGTGCCCTTCGACCTCGGCGGACGCGTCGTCGACGTGCTGGCCATTCCCGGCCACCACGCGGCGTCGGTCGCCTTCCACGACCGCGCGACCGGGCTGCTGCACACCGGCGACACCGTGTACCCGGGCCGGCTCTACGTCGACGACCCGGCGGCCATGGCGGCCTCGCTCGACCGGCTCGTCGCCTTCGCCGAGGAGCACGACGTGCGGCACGTCCTCGGCTGCCACGTCGAGATGACGCGCAGGCCCGGCCGCGACTACCCGCTCGGCGCGCGCTACCAGCCGGACGAGCCGTCGCCGTTCCTCACGGTCGAGCAGCTGCGCCGGGTCCGCGACGGCTGGGCGGCCCACGCCGGCCGCCCGGGCACGCACCGGCTCGACGACGTCGTGCTCTGCGTCGGCAGCGGTCTGGGTGTCGCGGCCCCCCTCCTGGCGCGCGCCGCGATCGAGCGCGTCCGCGACGCCGTTCGGCAGCTGACCTGAGACCGCTTTGCCGCGCGCGGCCTCGGGCTGGAAGCATCGGTCCATGACGCTCGACGCCCTGTACGGACGCTCCCTGCTCAAGGAGACCGACCTGACGCCTGCCGAGTTCCGGGCGCTGCTCGACCTCGCGGCGAACCTCAAGGCCGCCAAGCGCGAGCGACGCGAGCCGCGCCACCTCACCGGTCTCAACATCGCGCTCGTCTTCGAGAAGACGTCGACGCGCACCCGTTGCGCCTTCGAGGTCGCCGCCGCCGACCAGGGCGCGAGCACCACCTACCTCGACCCGAGCGGCTCGCAGATCGGGCACAAGGAGTCGGCCAAGGACACCGCGCGCGTCCTCGGCCGGTTCTACGACGGCATCGAGTACCGGGGCGCCGGCCACGACGTGGTCGAGACCCTCGCCGCCAACGCGGGCGTGCCGGTCTGGAACGGGCTCACCGACGACTGGCACCCGACGCAGTCGCTGTGCGACGCCCTGACGATGCGCGAGCACGGCGGCGGCAAGCCCGACGGCGAGATCGCGTTCGCGTTCGTCGGCGACGCCCGGTTCAACATGGGCAACTCGCTGCTCGTCACCGGCGCGATGCTCGGCATGGACGTGCGGATCGTCGCACCGAGGGCGCTGTGGCCCTCGGACGCCGTCGTCGCGATCGCCCGGCGGTACGCCGAGGAGACCGGCGCCCGGGTCACACTGACCGAGGACGTCGCCGAGGGGGTGCGCGGCGTCGACTTCGTGCACACCGACGTGTGGGTGTCGATGGGTGAGCCGAAGGAGGTGTGGGCCGAGCGCATCGGGCAGCTGGGCCCGTACCAGGTGAACGCGGAGATGCTTGCGGCGACAGGGAACCCGCAGGTCAGGTTCATGCACTGCCTTCCGGCCTTCCACGACCTCGACACGAAGGTCGGCCAGGACGTCCACGAGCAGTTCGGGCTCAAGGAGCTCGAGGTGACCGACGACGTCTTCGAGTCCGCCGCGTCGGTCGTCTTCGACCAGGCCGAGAACCGGATGCACACGATCAAGGCCCTCATGGTGGCGACGCTGGCCCGTCTCGACGTCTGACGTTCACGCGGGGTTGGTGGTGCACCCCGGCCGCCTTGCGGGAGAACGGCTGTCATGCACATCTCCCGCACCCCCGTCGTGGCGGCCGTCGCCGCCGCCCTCCTCGCGATCCCCGCGGTGGCCGCAGCCGCCGCGCCCGCCCAACCCGCCGCGTCCACCTCGAGCCCGGACGTCCCGCCCGGCCAGCAGAAGGACGGCCACTTCTCCTTCGCAGTCATCGGCGACGTTCCCTACGGCGACGCGCAGGTCGCGGCCTTCCCGCGCTGGGTCGACCAGATCAACGCCACGCCGGGCCTGTCGTTCACCATCCACGTCGGCGACATCAAGAACGGCTCCTCGAGGTGCACCAACGAGTACTTCGACATGATCCGCGCCCAGTTCGACCGCTTCACCCTGCCGCTCGTCTACACCCCGGGCGACAACGAGTGGACCGACTGTCACCGCACGAACAACGGCACGTACGACCCGCTCGAGCGCCTCGCCGCGGTCCGCAAGACGTTCTTCCCGACCGCCGGCCAGACGCTCGGCGCCAACCCGATGACGGTGGACTCCCAGGCGGCACAGGGCTTCCCGGAGAACGTGTCACTGCGCCGCCAGGGCGTCGAGGTCGCCACGCTGCACGTCGTCGGCAGCAACAACGGCCTGCTGCCCTGGCCCGAGCTCGGGTTCACCAGCCCGACGCCTCAGCAGGTCGCCGAGGAGCGGGCCCGCATGGACGCCGCAGTCGCCCAGGTGCGTCAGGCGTTCGCGTCGGCCCGCCAGCGCCATGACCGCGCCGTGGCCCTGTTCACGCAGGCCGACATGTTCGACCCGACCTACGACGTCACGTGGGCCGACGACTCGGCCTTCCAACCGCTCGTGCGCGAGCTCGTCGCCCAGTCGCGCGACTTCGACGGGGAGGTCTACCTCTTCAACGGCGACAGCCACGTCTACAACTCCGACAAGCCCCTCGCGGCCGGCTCGAAGTGGCTCGACTTCTACGGCGTCGAGGGTTCGGCGCCCAACCTGACCCGGGTCACGGTCGACGGCTCGAACAACAACAAGGACTTCCTCAAGGTCACCGTCACGCGGCCGGGCGCCGAGCACGTCCTGTCGTGGGAGCGCATCCCCTACGCCTCCTGAGCGGGCGACGCACGAGGCGCGGACGCGTCGGGGCAGGTCCCCGACGCGTCCCGCCAGGAGTGCGTCAGCCCTCCGTCACCGTCACGGTCGGGCAGGGCCGGAGCGTCGAGGTCGGGGTGGGGGCGGCGGGGGTGGGCCCGAAGGCCTTCCAGGACGGGCCCATGACGAGGTCGACGGCGTCGCCCTTGCGCTTGTCGTTGACCATCGTCGCCTTCGGCACGTACTTCTTCACGAGGGCCGCCGACTCCGCCCCCTCGGGGCCGAACCGGATGACGGCGACGCCCTTGACGGCGGCCTTGGACGGGTCGTTGGCCACGGCCTTCACGGTGAAGCCCCGCTTGCCCGCCTCCTGGGCCACCGACTTGGCCAGCCCGCGCCGGTCCGTGCCGTTGTAGACGTTGAGGGCGACGTCACGCGGCTCGAGCGGCACGACGACCGGTTCGGTGCTGCACGGGCCCGGCTTGGGCTCCGAGGCGTTCCAGTAGCTCGAGGCGTAGTAGAAGGCCCCCGCGAGCGCCAGCAGCACGACCGCGATGACGATGGTCGACCGACGCTGGCGGCGCACCCGGTAGGTGCCGCCCTCGTCGCCTGCGACGTCCGACATCGGGTCTCCTCCTCCTCGGCCCGCACCACCCCCTGTGGTGCGCGTGTGTCAGGAGAGTACGAGGACTCGGGCGTGAAGGACAGGACGTTGCTGCAGCGCGGCGCGCAGGGCCCGGTGCAGTCCGTCCTCGAGGTACAGCTCACCCTTCCACTCGACGCAGTGCGGGAAGAGGTCCCCGTAGAACGTCGAGTCGTCGGCGAGCAGCCCGCGCAGGTCGAGCGTGCTCTTCGTCGTGATGAGCTCACCGAGCTGCACGACGCGCGGGGGGACGTTCGACCAGTCCTTCGTCGTCTCGAGTCCGTGGTCCGGGTACGGGCGGGAGTCGCCGACGGCCTTGAAAATCACCGGGTCAGCATAGACAGCGAACCCGTGGACGCGCGGGCTAGAGTTCGACGCGTGAGCGGGTCAGCCAGCGAGGCACCGGACGAAGCCACCCCCGACACCGCCCAGATCGACGAGATCCGGGCGGGGTACGCGTTCGACGGCGGGGTGCTCAAGCTCGGCGCCGCGGTCGTCGACGGCACGGCCCATGCGGACGCGCCGGTGCAGATCCCGCTCAGCGTGCTCAACCGGCACGGTCTGGTCGCGGGCGCCACCGGCACCGGCAAGACCAAGACGCTCCAGCTCATGGCCGAGCAGCTGTCCGACGCCGGCGTGCCGGTGTTCCTCGCCGACATGAAGGGTGACCTGTCCGGCATCGCGACGCCCGGCGAGGGCAACGACAAGATCACGGCGCGCGCCGCCGACGTCGGCATGGAGTGGCAGCCGAGGGCCTACCCGAGCGAGTTCTACACGCTCGGCGGCAAGGGCACCGGCATCCCCATCCGGGCCACGATCACCGGGTTCGGCCCGACCCTGCTGAGCAAGGTCCTCGGCCTCAACGACACCCAGGAGAGCAGCCTCGGGCTGATCTTCCACTACGCCGACAAGAACGGCCTGGCGCTGCTCGACCTCAAGGACCTGCGCGCGGTCATCACACACCTGACCTCCGACGAGGGCAAGGCCGACCTCAAGGACCTCGGCGGCCTCTCGAGCGCCACGGCCGGGGTCATCCTGCGCAACCTCATCACCTTCGAGGACCAGGGCGCCGGCGACTTCTTCGGCGAGCCCGAGTTCGACACGAGCGACCTGCTGCGCGTCGGCTCCGACGGCCGCGGCATCGTGTCGTGCCTCGAGCTGCCCCAGGTCCAGGACCGGCCGCAGCTGTTCTCGACGTTCCTCATGTGGCTGCTCGCCGACCTCTTCCACGACCTGCCGGAGGAGGGCGACGTCGACAAGCCGAAGCTCGTCTTCTTCTTCGACGAGGCCCACCTGCTCTTCCAGGACGCAAGCAAGGCGTTCCTGCAGGCCATCGAGCAGACGGTCCGGCTCATCCGCTCCAAGGGCGTCGGCGTCTTCTTCGTGACGCAGTCGCCGAAGGACGTCCCGTCGGGCGTCCTGGCCCAGCTCGGCAACCGCGTCCAGCACGCGCTGCGCGCCTTCACCCCCGACGACGCCAAGGCGCTCAAGCAGGCGATCGCCACCTACCCGCACACGGCCTACGACATGGAGAAGCTCCTGACGAGCCTCGGCATCGGCGAGGCCGTCGTCACGGTGCTGTCGGACCGTGGGGTACCGACGCCGGTGGCGTGGACGCGGATGAAGGCGCCGAACTCGCTCATGGACCCCTCCCCCCAGGCGACGCTCGACGCCACCGTCGCCGCGTCGCCGCTCAAGGCGAAGTACGCCGAGGTGCTCGACCGCGAGTCCGCCTACGAGAAGCTCGCCCAGCGCCTGCAGGCGGCTCCGCCCGCCACGCCCGCCGCACCTGCGCCGGCCGCACCGTCGGCCCCGGCATCTGCCCCGGCGTCGGCCCCGGCATCGACGCGGGCCCCGAAACCGGAGCCGAACGTGCTCGAGCAGGTGGTGCAGTCCTCGGCGTTCCGGTCCATGGTCCGCTCGGCCGGCACCGTCATCGGCCGCGAGATCACCCGCAGCATCTTCGGCACCCGCAAGCGCTAACCCCACCCCGGCTCGCCGACCGGGGGCGCCTCGTCCGTTCGTGGGTCGGGGCGCCCTCCCCTGCCGGTCAGGCGTCGAGGTCGATGGCGTCGAGGTCCTCGTCGGTGTCGGCGAAGTAGCTGATGACGCGGATGTCGGGCTCGTCGAGCACCTGGAGCACGAGCTGGCGCAGCCGCACGACCCGGCCGTCGTCGAGGCGGATGCGCTTGGTGCGCCCGCGCGTCGGGTCGCTGTCGTGGCGCTCCCACCAGTCCACGGTGTCGGGGTTGCCGCGGAACACCTCGTCGAGGACGCGCTGGTAGCCGGGGTCGTCGGGGTGTCGGGCGTAGGCCTCGCGGAACAGGGCGAGCTGGTCGGCCGCCTCCTGCTGCCAGTCGACGAAGAGAGAGCGCGCGGCCGGGTCGCAGCAGTAGAACCACAGCAGGTTGCGCTCGCGCTTGGCCCGGCGGCCCTCCCAGTCGGTGAAGAGGCGGCACGCGGCCCGGTTGGCGCCGATGACGTCCCACCGGGCGCCGACGACGTAGGCAGGGTTCGGGTGCACGGCGTCGAGCAGGTCGGCGAGCTCGTCGGTCAGCTCCTCGGGCTCGACGCGCCGCCGGCGGGGGCCGCCCGAGGCGAGGTCGTGCAGGTGGCTGCGGCCGTCGGCGTCGAGGCGCAGGGCCCGGGCCAGGCCGTCGAGGACGGACGCGCTGGGCCGCAGGTCGCGGCCGCGCTCGATGAGGTCGTAGTAGGCGACCGAGATGTTCGCGAGCTCGGCCACCTCGGTGCGGCTGAGGCCGACGCGTCGGCGCCCCTTGGCCCGCTTGATGCCGACGTCCTCGGGCGCGAGCGCCTTGCGTCGGGCGCGGAGGAACTCCCCGAGCGGGGACGGGGTGCGCACGCTGAGGGGGACGTCCGAGCTCATGGCGTCATCCTGCCAGCGGACGCGGGTGTCGTCGGCCCGTGGGCGTCGGGAACGCCTCAGCCGACGTCGGTGAGGACCTGCAGGGTGCCGTGCGGGTCGAGCCGGCGCAGGAGCGCCTCGGTGATCTGCGACAGATGGCCGACCTGCTCGGGCGTCAGCGCGTCGATGACCTCGGCACGCACGGTGGCGACGTGGCCGGGCGCGGCCGCGACGACGGCGTCCCGGCCCGCGTCGGTGAGGCGGGCGTTGGTCGCGCGGCCGTCCTCGGGGCAGGGGAACCGCTCGACGAGGGAGCGGTCCTCCAGGCGGCGGACGACGTGGGACAGCCGCGTCAGGGTGGCGTTGGTGCGCTGGGCGAGGTAGGTCATGCGCAGGGTGCGCTCGGGGGCCTCGGAGAGCATCGCGAGGACGAAGTACTCGAAGTGGGTCAGCCCGGAGTCGCGTCGCAGCTGCGTGTCGAGGACTCCCGGGAGCAGCTCGACGACCGCGACGAGCCGCTTCCAGGCGACGAGCTCGTCGGCGTCGAGCCAGCGGGGCGTGGGTTCCATGGCATCAGCATAGCGTCTTACTTGACAGATCAAGTAAACGATGAGAGATTGATTGAAGCATCAACCACTCTACTGGAGGTCACCATGGCACACATCAGCATCATCGGCACGGGCAACATGGGTCAGGCCATCGCCGGCGTCTTCGGCAAGGGCGGGCACTCGGTGCAGCTGCTCGGCGAGTCCGACGCCGCGACCGCCGTGACGGGCGACATCGTCGTGCTGGCCGTGCCCTACGCCGCCGTCTCCTCGATCGCCGCCGAGCGCGGTGACAGCCTCGCCGGCAAGGTCGTCGTCGACATCACCAACCCGGTCAACTTCGAGACGTTCGACTCGCTCGTCGTGCCCGCGGACAGCTCCGCCACGGCCGAGATCGCCAAGCTCCTGCCGCAGTCGCGCCTCGTCAAGGGCTTCAACACGACGTTCGCGGGCACGCTCGCCGCAGGCAGCGTCGGACCGAACACGACGACCGTCCTGCTCGCCGGCGACGACGCCGACGCGAAGTCCGAGGTCGCCGGTGCGATCGCGGCCGGTGGCCTCAAGGCCATCGACGCCGGCTCGCTCGCCCGTGCCCGCGAGCTCGAGGCCCTCGGCTTCCTCCAGATCTCCCTCGCCGCCGGCGAGAAGGTCTCCTGGACGGGCGGCTTCGGCGTCGTCGCCTGAGCCGGACCACCGACACATGTCTTCCGACACCTTCGCCGCCCCGGTCGTGCTCACGACCGGGGCGGACGCCCGCCCCGACGCCGACGCGCCGCTCGTCGTGCTCCTGCACGGCCGCGGCGCCGACGAGCGCTCGATCCTCTCGCTGGTGCCGCACCTGCCAGCCGGGCCGGCCTACGCCGCCGTCCGCGCCCCCATCTCCGAGGGCGGCGGCTACGCGTGGTTCGCCAACCGCGGGATCGGCCGCCCGGTCGCCGAGTCGCTCGAGTCGACGATGACGTGGTTCCGCGACTGGCTCGACGTTGCCGCGCCGGCGGGCCGGCCGGTCGTCCTCGTCGGGTTCAGCGGCGGGGCCGCGTTCGCCGGCGGTCTCGTGCTGTCCGACCCGCACCGCTACGCCGGGGCTGCCGTCCTCAACGGAACACTCCCCTTCGACGCCGGGGTGCCGCTCCACGCCGGTCGCCTCGCGGGCACGCCGGTGTTCCTGGCCCGGGGCGCCGCCGACACGGTGATCCCCCATGAGCTGCTGGACCGGACCTGGGCCTACCTGCACGAGGATTCGGGCGCCGACCTGACGGCGCACCTCGACGCCGGTGGTCACGGCCTGACGCCGGCTGCCGTCGCTGCTCTCGGCGCCTGGCTCGACTCCGTCACCGGCCCCCGCCCCTGACGCGTCTCCCCTGCTACGGGCAGGGCCGCCGGTCCGGCGGCACGGTCCGGCCACGCGTCGGCCCACCCGCCTCTCGGCTGGGTGGGCCGACGTGTGTCACGGGACCGGCAACGACACGGAGACCGACGCGGAGACCGACAGCGGGATCGAGAAGGGCGTCGCGAAGGGCGTCGACGACGTGGTCGACGACGGCGTCTTGGTCTTCGTCGGCTTGTTCGTCGCGCCCGGGACCGTCTTGGTCTGCGACGGCTGCGACGGCTGTGACGCCGCGGTAGTGCCCGTCGGCTGCGCCGCGAGCGGTGACGTCGGCGGCGCCGACGTGCGGCTGGAACCCCGGGACACCGTCGACGGGACCGCGCGAGCGGCGCTCGTCGAACCGGCGGTGCTCGTGGCACCGGGCGCACTCGTCGAGCCGACGCCGCTCGCGACGGACGAGCCCGGGGCCGGGGTACCGGTGTCCCCCGGGCCGGTCCCGCCGGAGCCACCCGACGACGGGGCCCACGTGCTGCCGCCGTCGCCCAGTGCCGGGTCTGGCTGGACGGAGACCGTCGTCCGCGGTAGCCCCGGCATCGCACTGGCACGCGGGGCCTGCTCGGAGGCGGGCGAGACGACGAGCACGACGGCACCGAGCACGGCCGCCACCGCAGCCGCCGTCGCGAAGGCGCCACGGGCGCCCCCGGCGCGTCCCCAACGGGCACGCGCGCGCTCGGAGTCGCGCCGCGCCCGCAGGCCCGGCGTCAGGTCGGCCCGCAACGCCGCGAGCGTGCTGGCCGGAGCGGCGAGCCACCCCACGACGGGCACGACGAGCAGCCCCGCCAGCCCGAGCGTCACCAGACCGGGCCGCACGAGCACCGCCGTGAGCATCGCGACCCCGGCCACGACCGCCGACGCGAGCTCGGCGCGGTTGGACCGGACGGCGTCCATCAGCGGTGCGTCGCCCCTGACCTTCGGCGTCCGGAGGGAGACCCCCGCGGGTGCCGTGAGCCCTCGGACCACGGCGAGCGACACGACCCAGCCGAGCGAGAGCCACGTGACGAAGGCGCCGAGCGCGTCCCGCCACGTCGCACGCTGGGTCACGACCTTGACCACGGCGACGGCACGCAGCATCCCGAAGAGGATGACCGCCGGGACCGCGACGAGCACGAGGCCGCTCAGACGCTGCACGACGAGCCCGCTCCCGACGGCCACGTCGAAGAGGCTGACGACGACGACCGCGGCGAAGACGAGCGAGAGCAGGTCGCCGAACCACTGGAGCCCGCCGACGACGTAGGCGAGGCGCTGGCTGCGGTCCATCGGCGTCCGGCTCCACGGCATCAGCGTGCGCCAGTGGCGGCGCAGGATCTGCATGCCGCCGAAGCACCACCGGAACCGCTGGCTCTTGAGCGCCTCGAAGGTCAGCGGCATGATGCCGTGGCCGTAGGAGCGGTCGAGGTGGTGGCCGCTGAAGCCGGCCGCGAGCAGCCGCAGCGACAGCTCGGCGTCCTCCGTGACGCACCGCTCGTCCCAGCCGCCCACGTCGCGCAGCGCCTTGAGCCGGAGCAGGCCCATGGTGCCGCCGAAGACGGCCGCGCCACGCTCGTCACGGGAGGGCTGGGACAGGGAGAAGAAGTAGCCGTAGCTGAAGTACAGACGCCGCAGGTAGCCCGACCCCTCCCAGTCGCGATAGTCCTGCGGGCTCTGGACGAAGGCCACCTGCGGGTCGTCGAACGCGCCGACGGTCTGGCGCAGCCAGTCCGCGTCCACCTGGTAGTCGGCGTCGACGACACCGACGACGAGCGCGCGTGGGTCGGTGACCGTCAGGGCGTAGTTGAGCGCGCCCGCCTTGTCGCCGGGCCAGTCGAGGAGCCGGTGGAACCGGAACACCTCCGGGTGCTCGGCGCAGAAGGCCGCCACCGGGGCGACGAGGGCGTCGTCCTCGGTGTTCTCGTCGATGACGAGCACCTCGTACGCCGGGTAGTCGAGGTCGGCGAGCGAGCGGAGGGTCTCCAGGAGCATGTCCGGCGGCTCGTGGTGTGCCGGCACGTGGATCGACACGAACGGGACGTCGGCGCGGGTGGCGACGACGGCGGTCGTGCCGGGCGCGACCCGGCGGCGCCACTGCCGGCTGCCGAGCACGTCGAAGATCTCCCAGCCGTGGGCGAGGAGCAGCAGGTAGGCGGCGCCCTCGAGCCCGAGGAGCAGCCAGGCGCCGACGAGGGTCACGCCGCTCAGGCCCGAGTCCAGCGTCCACCAGAGCATCGCCACGACGTAGGACAGCCCTGCCGCGACGGTCAGCGACCAGGCGGGGTGGGCCCACACCCCCCACCGTGACGTCTTGCCGAGCCAGGGCAGCGTGGCCACCCAGAGCACGCCGACCGCGAGGGCGATGTCCGGCGCGTCGGTGACGGGGAGCAGGCCCGCTCCGACGAGCCCGAGCGGTACGAGCGGGAACAGCGCTCGCGCCGGCCAGGCGGCGGGGGTGGCGCGACGCACGCGGCCCGACGAGCGGCGTGGTGCGGTGAGGAGGCATCCCAGCGTGGCGAGCACGCTCGATAGGACGGCTTCGAGGACGAGGGAACCCACGACGGCCTTCCGGTCTTCGTCCGGTCCCCTGTGCCCGGATCCGTGCAGATGGACCCAGAGAGTGTAGGAAAACCGCGTGCAGGAGTCGAACCGAGCGGGTACGGCACGCTCGGGAGGAGCGCTCACGGACCCGATCCCCCAGCCCCGAGGAGGCGGCCATGGAGCCGACCACGGACCCGATGGACGACGCCGCGCGCGAGGAGCTCTCCCTCCGGCGCGACGAGCGCCTGCAGACGATCATCAACGACCTCGCCCGCGAGGGCAGCCGCACCCAGCCGGAGGTCGTCCGGGCGCTCACCGAGGCCGTGGACGCGGCGGGGCTCGGACCGATGCCCGACCCGTGGGTCGAGGCCGTCGCCGACGAGGTCGCCCAGGGAAACCCCTACGTCGTGTCCGCGCACGCCGCACGCGTCACCGACGTGCCGGCTCCGCGCACCGACGTGCCGAGCGAGACGATCGACTGACGCGTCGGCGACGCTCAGAGCTGGGTGGCGAGATAGCGCTGGAGCTGGGCGACCGTGCGGGCGTTCCAGTAGGTCGCGCCGTCGCGCGAGATGCCGAGGTAGGACTGCATCGCCGCCGTCGAGCGCGGGCCCCAGACGCCAACGACGGACATCCCGATGCGCGCCTGCAGCGCCCGGATCGTCGCGGTGTCGAAGACGCCCGAACGGGTGATCCCGAGCCACCGCTGGAGCGCGACGACGGTCGAGGTGCCGAGCACCCCGTTCACGGGCGGACGCGGGGCGAGCAGCCCGTCCTGCGCCTTGACGGTGAGCACCCGGAGGGCCGCGGCGTCGACCTCGGCGCGGAAGGCGCTGTCGGTCGCGACCCGCGACATGACGGCCTGGACCATCGCCGGGACCACGGTCGGGTTCACGGTGAGCACGACGTCGCCGCCGGCCCCGATGAAGTCGACCGCGCGTGCCCCCGGCGTCCATCCGGCGACCTGACGCGCGTTGCCGAGGTCGTCGCTGACGACGATCCCGGTGAAGCCGAGGTCGTGGCGGATCATCCCGCCGATGACCGTGGGTGAGAACACGGCCGGGTGCCCGGCGTCGATGCGTCGGTAGTACGCGGAGGACACCATGAGGACGCGTGCGTGGTTCGTCAGGGCCGCGCGGAACGGGACGAGGTCGGCGGAGGTGCGGGTCGTGACCGTGTCGGTGACGCCCGCGGACGTGTCGGTGTTGCCGGTGACGCGGCCCAGGCCCGGGAAGTGCTTGGGCGTCGTCGCCAGGCCCGAGACCTGCAGGCCGCGCTGGAACGACGTGCCCTTGTCGGCGACCACCGAGGGCGTGTAGCCGTACTCGCGCTGGTAGTAGCCGTTCGGAAGGTTGGCGGAGGCGAAGCTCTTCGCGACGGTGTCCATGACCGGGGCGAGGTCGAGGTCGACGCCGGACCGCAGCACCTGCCAGCCCCACGTCGTCGCGTTCGCGGTCAGGGTGGCGTCGGACCAGCCGCCCTGGGTCAGGGCCGTGGGCATCCGCGAGAAGCCGGGCCCCTGGAGCACCTGGACGTAGCCACCCTCCTGGTCGGCGGCGATGAAGAGCGGCACGCCGGCCGTGGCCGCCGACGTGGTGAGCGCGTCGGCGTGGGCGGTCAGGGCCCGCACGGGGGCTGTACCGCTCGTCGTGCGACCGGTGAGCACGAGGTTGCCGACGTGGTAGCGGGTGATCGCCGACTCGGTCGCGCTGCCGAGCCCGGTGGCGGGGCCGCCGACCATGAACAGCTGCCCGACCCGCTGGGCCGTCGTCATCCGAGCGAGGACGGCCCTCGCCTGGTCGACCGGGGTCAGGACCGTGGTGGCCATGGCCGCTGTGTCCGCTGACGCCTCAGGCATCGCGGCTCGGGCCGTGAGGCCGGGAGCGGCTGCCGCCGCGAGGGCAGTTGCGGCACAGGCCGCGAGGAGAGTCGTGCGTCGTGCCGGCATGAGCATCCACCCCTTGTCGATCCCCTGCAGCGACGCGTCTTCAGTCTAGATCTGCCGGACCGGGACCCGGCCGAGTTCCGCGCGGCGTCGCGGTCTTCGAACGAGCCTGGGCCAGAGACCCGCTCGCGACGGGCTCCGTCGTCACCGGCTCGTCGTCGGTGGGCTCGTCGGGCGAGGGCCGGCCCTCGTGCGCGGGGGTCGCACGGACAGCGACGAGCGCGACGTCGTCGGAGCGGTCGGCGTCGCCGAGGACGTCGAGCAGGAGGGCGTCGCATAGGGCCCCGAGGTCGCCGCCGTCCTCCTTCACGAGACGGACCGCACTGGCCGCGAGCCGGTCGAGCCCGTCGGTGATGGCGACGCCGCGTCGCTCGACGAGGCCGTCGGTGTAGAGCAGCAAGGTGGCATCCGGCGGCAGGGCGTGGACGACCTCGGTGTAGCTGCGGTCCAGGGTCACCCCGAGGGGCGGGGAGAGCGCGCCGTCGAGCTGCCGGACCGCCCCGGCGTGGACGAGCAGGGGCGGCGGGTGTCCGGCGCTCGACAGACGCACCGTCCCTGCCGCCGGGTCGGCGAGAAGGTACACGAGCGTGACCATCTCGTCGCTGGTGAGGCGCGCCAGCAGCCGGTGGACGCGGCGCAGCACCCGGACCGGGGACGGGTCCTGGACGGCGTACGCGCGCACGGCCATCCGCACCTGGCCCATCGTCGCCGCGGCCCGCACGCCGTGGCCGGCGACGTCACCGATGACGAGGCCGACCTGCCCGTGCGCCAGCGGGATGACGTCGTACCAGTCGCCGCCCACCTGGACGTCGGTCGTGGCCGGCACGTACCGGGCCGCCACCGCGATGCCGGGCAGGTCCGGGAGCCGGCCGGGCAGCATGCTGCGCTGCAGCACCCCCGCGATCTCGTGCTCGCGCTCGGCCCGGGCCTCCTCGTGGCTCAGCTGCTGCTGCGCCCGCGACCGCGAGCGGATCTCCCGGCGCAGCCGCTCGTTCGCGGCGGACAGGTCGGCGGTCCGCTGCTCCACCCTCTCCTCGAGCTCGCCGGCCCAGCGCGCGAGGGCGGCTGCGGCGTCGAGGCGCTCGCTGACGAGGGAGGCCAGGAAGAACGAGGTCAGCGCGACGCACGCGTTGAACGCCTGCAGGCTCACCATCTGCTCGAGGAGGGTGAGTCCCTCGAAGGGGCCACTCTGGTGGGTCGCAGCCGACGTCGTGACGACCGACGCCACGAGGGCGGCGGGAGCGGCCCCCCGCAGCTGCAGACGCCACGCCGCCCACCCCAGGACCGGCAGCACGAGGACGAGAACCGCCATGGTGGAGAAGGCCGCCCACGCCGAGACGAGCCCGGTGGCGACGAGCACGGCGACACCCTCGAGCCACTGCCGCGGGCCCCACGTGCCGTCGGCGATCAGCGGCAGCGCGAGGAGGAACGGCGTCACGACGAGGACGCCCATGGCATCACCCGTCCACCACACCGCCCACGCGGTGGGCAGCTCGCTCATCGGGATCGCCCCCGACGCCACGAGGGTGAAGGCGCCGACGGTCGCGCTGACGGTCATGCTCGCGAGGGCACCAAGCAGGACGATGGCGAGGGCGTCGCGGAGCCGGTCCAGCTGCCGGCGGAACCCGACCCGACGCAGCAGCAACGCCGCCACGAGCGGAGCCGCGGCGTTGCCCATCGCCGTCACGGCCGCCGCGAGCGGTCCCGTGCTGATCGGCAGGTTGACCGCCAGGGCCGCGAGGCCGACGGCCACCGTGACGGCGGCCCAACGGCGGCGGTCGAGCAGGACGAAGGCGGCCACGGCGATGCCCGTCGGCGGCCACAACGGGGTGACGTTGTGCTCGACCAGCGAGAGTCCGAGCCCGAGGCGCGCGCCGAGGTAGTACGCCGCCCCAACCACCAGGAGCACGCCGAGATCGCCCGGCGTCGGACGGTGGCGGGCCGGGCGCCGCCCGCCGTCCCCGGACGCCGCGTCGCGCATGTGCACATCGTGCTCCGGCGGCGGGCACCGCGTCCTGCAAACGTTGCCCGCCCGTGGGCCGGTGCGCAGGTGAGCCCGGCGGCGGAGCGCGTCGGTCGCCCCGCCACCGGGCGGTCACTTGCCGATGAGCACGCTCACCGAGGTGTTGCCGGTGCAGTCCGGGATCTGCCGGATCGCCCAGCGGCCACGCAACCCGTTGCCGTCGAAGTTGGACTCGGCGTCGCGCTCCTCGACCTCGCCCTCGGACGGGGTCCAGCCGCGCGCCGAGTAGGCGCCTTGCATGTCGGCGAGGGTCTGCTCGAACGCCTTCGGCGAGACGGCCGTCACCACGGTGCGGCCGCCGCTGCGGGCCTCGACTCCGGTCACGACGTACCCCGCGGGCAGCGTTGCCTGCGAGGGGAACCCGTCCGGCAGTGCGACCGGCTTGGCGTCCTTGGCACAGACCAGCGCGGCCTGCGTCGCGCCCGAGCCGGTGGCGGCCATGGCGTCCTCCATCTCGTCACCGCACCCGGCCAGGAGCAGGGCGCCGGCGAGGGCGCCGACGACGAGGCCGACGCCGGCCCTCGTCACCGGCTCACCTGGGTCTGGCGCCGGTTGTCGGCCTCGTCCGACTCGCGGATGCGGTTGTCGGGGTCCGCGACGACGACCACCGCGTGGGTGCCCTTGGCCAGACGCACGCCCGGGAAGGCAACGGCCGTCGACCGGCCTGCCGCGAGGTCTGCCGGGGCCGACGTCGCGACGTTGACGCCGTCGACGAACAGGCGCGTCGTCACGCCGGAGGCTGCCGCCTTGCCCGTGTTGGCCACGGTGGCGGTCGTCGCGTAGAGACCGCCGGCCTTGGCCACGGACACCGCCGTCGGCGTCAGGTTCGGCAGCGCGTCGTAGGCGGAGTAGAGCGTGTTGCCGGCCTGCTGGCGGGCGATGGTGGCGTACGCGTCGAAGTTCTGGGCACCACCGGGCTGGGCGCACGCGCCGGTGCACCCGTCGGCGTAGCCCACCTCGACGCGTCCGGTGCGGTCGACCGTGGCGTCCATGAAGTCGAGCAGGTTGCGGTCGTTGCCGCACGTCGTGCCGCCGGTGCAGATCGAGCCGCGCTGCACCGGGTCGGTCGGTGTCGTGTCGACGGTGACCCAGCTCTTGCCGCCGTCGTAGGTGGTCGACACGTAGAGGTGCCAGTCGCCCTTGAAGTTCGTCGCGTCCTGGTAGTTGCCGGGCGTCGTGCTGCCGATGAAGGCGAACGAGGCGCGGTCGTCGTCACCGGCGACGACGGCCGGGAACACGGTGTTGTGGACGCCGACGCTCGCGCCGACGTTCTGGTCGTCGGTCCAGGTCTTGCCCTTGTCGCGGCTCACGGCGACGCGGGGCGTGCCGTCGGCGGCCTGGTAACCCATGTAGACGGTGCCCTTGGCGCCGATGCCGACGCTCGGGTCGGAGTCGCCCGCGGTGCTCGCCGGGTCCTTGCGCACCGACCACGTCGTGCCGCCGTCCTCGGAGACGGCGACCGCCTGGTTGCCGCCGCACGACTTGTTCGGCACGTAGACGGTGCCGTCGTCCGGGGCGACCTTGACGTGCCCGTGCAGGCCACCGCAGTCGAGGAGCGAGTACATCGGGATGGCCGGCCCGAAGGTCACGCCGCCGTCGTGGCTCGAGGCACAGTTGGCGTCGGCGATGTCCTGGCTGCAGTAGTAGACGGCGTTCGGGTAGGTCGACGTCGGGAGCGCGCCGATCCCGCCCGGCGAGTAGGGGCCTCCGCCGACGGTCTGGTGGTCGACGCCGGAGTTCAGGCCACCGCCCTGGCTCGGCGACCACGTCGTGCCCTCGTCGTCGGAGTAGCACATGAGGGAGGTCTTGCCGGCGAGCTGGCTCTCGAAGACGCGACCGGTCTTCGGGTCGGTGAACCCGATCGGGTCGAGCGACGTGGAGCCGCCGGTGGCGCAGCCCGTGGCCGGCGTGGCCGAGACATCGGCCCACGAGACCTTCGACGGGGAGACGCTGTCGTCCCACGTGGCCTTGTACGTGTCGTAGAGCGCCTGGTAAAAGGTCGAGGTCGTTCCGTGGCTGCTGCCGATCGACGGCTCACCGGCGTCGTGCGCCCGCGCGAACGACTCGGGAGCGCCGTACTGGCTGAAGGTCGGCGGCGTGGCCGTGCCGGGGGCGGGGTTGGCCGGCACATCGGTCAGGCTCGCCGTCCCGGTGATCGACTCGCCGAGCGGGGCGAAGGGCACGACACGCACCGTGTAGTCGCCGCTCGTCGGCGGCACGACGACGACCTCAGGGTCCGAGTTCGACGCGGCGGAGGCGACGACCGCGCCGCTGTGGTCGAGCAGGTAGACGTCGAAGTCGGCGGCCGCGTTGCCCCAGCCGACCTTGACCGTCAGCTGGTGGGTGTCGCCGTAGGTGCTCGGCGTCGACACGTGCAGGGCGAAGTCGTCGCACAGCTGGGGCCCGCACGTCACGTCACCCGTGGTGCCGGTGACGTTGGGGGCGGCGAACGGACCGGCGGTCCACTGGACGCTCGTGCTCGTGTCGGACACCGAGCCGGAGTCGGGCGTCGCCGCGAGCGCTGGTGCGGCGGCGACGAGGCCACCCACGAGGGAGGCCGCCGCCAGGAGCGGCAGGACACGGCCGCGGGCGCGGACCGTGCGGGACGAGGCTGACAGCATGCGTTCTCCTGGATCACGAAGAGATGACGCCCCCGAGGCGTGTGAACTGACCACCATCGGGCGAGAGCACCGGGCTCCCGCTCGCCCGGCACAACGAGTGAGCGGCGGGGCGGGCTACGGACCGGGAGGGTCAAGACTCGGTCAGGAGACGCTGGGAGAAGCCTGAACGCGCGACAGGAGCGCCGACCCGAGGACCTGGGCCGCGGTCACTCCAGGGCCGGCTGCGACTGGTTCGTCTGCGTCGCCGCCCGGTCTCCGAAGGTCGTGAGGCGGTCGACGAGTGGGGACGCCAGGCGTCGAGCCGCCTCGAGGCCGGCGACGGCGCGACGGCTGCCCCGCTCGGGCCGCGCGGGCAGCAGCCGCCCGACGAGCCCGAGCACCCGCGTCGTCGTGGCCGGTGCAAGGCCGCGCACGCGAATGCCGACCCAGGCCAGCGGCGTAAGCACGACCATCGGTCGGCCGGCGAGGACACCGTCGACGATGCGTCGGGCGGCGCGCTCGGCGTCGACCGACAGCAGGGGCAGCGACGCGGCGGGGGCGAACCACGCGTACTCCGCCGGAGCGTCGCCGGAGAAGGAGGCGCGCTGGTGCGAGCCGGTGCGCATGAGCCCCGGCACCACGGTCGTGGCGGTGACGCCCGACCCGCTCAGGGCCGCGGCCAGTCCGTCGGAGAACCCCACCGCGCCGAACTTCGCCGTGGCGTAGGGCAGCAGGTGCGGTGGCGACACCATCCCGCCGATCGAGGTCACGGTGCCGATGTGTCCCCGCCGACGGCGCTGCATGTGCGGCAGCACCGACATCGCGGCGTGGATCGGGCCCCACGTCATCGTCGCGATCGCGTCCTCGAAGTCGCCGAGGGCCATGGCCCGCGCCGGGCCGACCTGGATGATCCCGGCCACCGTGAGGAGCACCTCGATGGGACCCACCTCCTGCTCGACGTCACCGACGAGCGCGCCGACGGCCGCCGCGTCCCTGACGTCGCACACCCGGCCCTGGACCTCACCCTCGGGTTCGAGCTGGTCCACGGCGGAGGCGAGCTCGTCCTCGTCCCGCGCGGCGATGACGACGTGGTGCCCGCGCCCGAGCAGCTCGCGAGCCAGGAGCAGGCCCAGGCCGCGGGAGGCACCGAGCACCACCGCCACCGGGGCTCCGGTGCTGCCGAATTGGGTCGTGCTCTCCACCGTCGTCGCCGGTGCGGTGTCCATGAGTCTCCTCTCGAGGCGTCCGGAGGGCTGTGCCCCGTCCGGGCAACCTGCTGTTTCGAGCGCGACACGCCGGGTAGGTCCCCGCCATGAAGGCTGTCTGCTGGTGGGGCATGGAAGACGTCCGCGTGGCCGAGGTACCCGAACCGACCATCGAACACACGACGGACGCGATCGTCCGCGTCACCTCGACGGCCATCTGTGGCTCCGACCTGCACCTCTACGGCGTGCTCGCGCCGTACCTGCGCCAGGGCGACGTGCTCGGCCACGAGTTCATGGGCATCGTCGAGGAGGTCGGCTCCGGCGTGGGGACGCTCCAGCCCGGCGACCGTGTCGTCGTCCCGTTCAACATCTCCTGCGGGCGCTGCTGGATGTGCGCGCGCGGGCTCTTCGCCCAGTGCGAGACGACCCAGAACACCGAGCAGGGCAAGGGCGCGAGCCTCTTCGGCTACACGAGCCTCTACGGGTCGGTGCCCGGCGGCCAGGCGGAGTACGTGCGCGTGCCGCACGCCGACTTCGGGCCCGTCGAGCTGCGCCACGGGCTGCCCGACGAGCGCTACCTCTTCCTGTCCGACATCCTGCCCACGGCGTGGCAGGCGGTCGAGTACAGCGGCGTCAACGGCAACGACACCCTGGCGGTGCTCGGCCTCGGACCGGTCGGCCAGCTCGCGGTACGCAGCGCCGTGCACCGCGGTGTCGGACGCGTCATCGGCGTCGACCTCGTCGGTGACCGGCTCGACCTCGCGAGGGACAGCGGCGCCGAGGTGGTCGATCTCTCCGCGGTGGACGACGTGGCGGGCGCGCTGCGCGACCTCACCGACGGGCGCGGCCCCGACGCCGTCATCGACGCCGTCGGCATGGAGGCGCACGGCAACCCCTTGTCCGAGAAGGCGATCAAGGCCGCCGCCCGGATGCCCAAGCCCCTCGCCCGCGCTGCCGTCGAGCACGGCGGCATCGACCGGCTCGCGGCCCTGCACACGGCCGTCGACGCGGTCCGGCGTGGCGGGACCCTGTCCATCAGCGGCGTCTACGGCGGCACCGCCGACCCGATGCCGATGATGGACCTCTTCGACAAGGGGCTGACGATCCGCATGGGGCAGTGCCACGTGCGGCGGTGGACCGACGAGCTGCTCGACATCGTCGATGCCGACGACGACGTCCTCGGGCTCGAGTCGTTCGCCACCCACCACGGCGCCCTCGAGGACGCCCCCGACCTCTACCGCACCTTCCGCGACAAGCAGGACGAGTGCCTCAAGGTGGTGCTGCACCCGTGAACCCGCCGACGAGCCCCGACCCGCACGCGTCGCCCGCGTCCTCGGTCGCCGAGACGACGAGCCCCTCCACCCGGGACCAGCTGGTCGTCTACCTGCGCAACCACGACGCGGCCCTCGCGGCCGGTGCCGAGCGGCTCGGGCTCACGGCCCGCAGCCACCTGTACGCCTCGGCGCGGCACGTCCTGGGCGACCTCATGGACGAGGTGCAGGCCGACCGCGCGTCGCTCGGCCGGCTCATGGCTGCCCTCGGCATCCCGCCGAGCCGGGCGCAGCGGGTGACGACGCTGCTCGCGGAGCGGCTCGGCCGGCTCAAGCCCAACGGCTCGTGGTCGCGACGGACCCCGCTCACCGACGTCGTCGAGCTCGAGGCCCTGAGCCTCGCGGCAGTCGGCACGCTGCGCCTCTGGCAGACGCTCCTCGCCTGGCAGCAGCTGGAGGGCCTCGGCCCCCTGACCTCCCGGCCCGATGACCTCGACCTGTCGGCGCTCGTGGCGTCGGCGCGCCGACGCGTCGAGACCCTCGAGCGCCTCCACGACGAGAGCGTGCGCTCACTCGTGCACGGACGCGTGGACCTCGGCGGTCACGAAGGCGGGTAGGGCGCGGCCGCGAGGGTCTTGGCCAGGTGGGCCGCGTTGGCCGCAAGGGTGGCGGTGGTGCTCGCCACGGTGTCCGGCGTCGAGCCGAGGTCCTTGTAGTCGGTGCCGTGCATGGCCTCGCCGTTCCAGTACGTCACCCCGCCGGCGGGGATCGTGAAGCCGACGTCGTTGAGCGACTGGAAGAGCACCGCGCTGATGTGGTGCGCGCCGTCCTCGTTGCCGACGACGACACCGACGGCCACCTTGCCGTACGTGCGCAGGCGGCCCTCCTCGTCCTTCTCGGACAGCTCGGCGTCGAGGCGCTCGAGGACGCGCTGGCACACGCTGCTGTGCTGGCCGAGCCACGTCGGGGTGGCGAGCACGAGGATGTCGCTGGCCATGATCGTCTCCCTGATGCCGGGCCACTCGTCGCCGTCGCCCATGTCGAGCTCGACGCCGGGGCGGACGTCGTGGTCGACGACGCGGACGACCGAGCCGGTGACGTCGTGCCGAGCCAGCTCGTCGAGCACCTGCTGGGCGAGCAGCTCGGTGCTCGACTGGGCCGGTGACGCACTGAGCGTGCAGTTGAGGGCGGTCGCGCGCAGCGGCATGGTGCTCCTTCGGGTCGGGGATGGTCGTCCGTCCCTACCCGTCGTGGGAGACCCCAGTCGTCCGGCGAAGCATCAGAACACCGCGCCGCCACCGGTGACGCCGAGCACCGTGCCCGACACGTAGCTCGCGTCGCGCGGGGAGGCGAGGAAGACGTAGGCCGGCGCCACCTCGGCAGGCTGCCCGGCCCTGCCGAGCGGCGTCTGCGCGCCGAAGGTCTCGATCGTGTCCGCCTCCCGGGTGGCGGGCTGGAGCGGCGTCCAGATCGGCCCCGGTGCCACGGCGTTGACCCGGATGCCCCGCGGGCCGAGCGACGCGGCGAGGTTGACGGTGAGGTTGTTGAGGGCGGCCTTCGTCGCGGCGTAGTCGAGCAGGCTCGGCGACGGGTCGTAGGCCTGGATCGAGGTGGTGTTGATGATGCAGGAGCCCGGCCCCAGGTGCGGCAGGGCGGCCTGGCAGAGCCAGAGCACCGCCTCGAGGTTGGTGCCGAGGACGCGGTGGACGTTCTCGGGCTGAAGGCCCTCGAGTCCCTGGGTGCCCTTGTCCCAGTGGAAGCCGGCGTTGTTGACGAGGATGTCGAGACCCCCCAGGTCGCGCACCGTGTCGGCGACGACCTGCAGGCAGGTCTGGCGCCGGGTCAGGTCTCCCGGTAGCAGGACGCCGTTGCGTCCCTCCCGACGGACCCACTCCAGGGTGTCCTCGGCGTCGGACTGCTCCGGCTCGAGGTAGCTGATCGCGACGTCGGCACCCTCGCGGGCGAAGGCGATGGCCACGGCGCGGCCGATGCCGGAGTCGCCGCCCGTGACGAGCGCCCGCATGCCGGTGAGGCGGCCGTGCCCGACGTAGGTCGTCTCCCCGTGGTCGGGCACCGGCTGCATCCGGCTCGTGAGGCCGGGCGGGTCCTGCTGCTGGGGCGGGAAGCCGCCGCTCGCGTCGTCGCGCACCATGGCCGCGGCGCGCTCGCCGATCTCGGACGTCATGACATCCTCCTGCTGCTCGAGGGCCGGACCAGCGCGCCGGCGTGGACCCCCACGACGTGCTCTCGCCCCGCACCTACCCGCGAAGACGCGCCGCAAACGGAGCGGAGGAGCCCAGGGCTTCGCATTTCGGCTTTTCCACGGTCCCGCGCGGTGCGATGGTCGAGGAAGACCCGAGCGGTCCAATCACGTGCCGACTCTTGTCGTAGCAAACGACGGAGGACCGGCATGACCGTTTCTACCCGTACGCCCACGCCCGCCCGCACCCCGACTCGGGGCGCGAGGACCCCCGTGCGCACCCGCGACGACCTGCAGCGCGAGTCCGCGCGTGTCCACGCAGAGCGCGACGCCCGCACCGACGCACTCTTCGCCGAGCTGCACCTCGTCGAGGACATCGACAGCCCCGACGGGCGCCGTGTCGTCGACCAGATCTTCGCCCTGCACACCGACCTCTGTGACGGGCTCGCCCGTCGCTACTGCAACCGCGGCATCGAGCGCGACGACCTGCTCCAGGTGGCCCGCCTGGCCCTGCTCAAGGCGATCCACCGCTACCGCCCGCGCGTCGGCGCCTCGTTCGCCGGGTTCGCCGTGCCCACGGTCTCCGGCGAGCTCAAGCGCCACTTCCGCGACCACGGGTGGATGGTGCGGCCCTCTCGCCGGGTCCAGGAGCTGCGTCTGACCCTGCGCCAGAAGCGCGAGGTCATCACCCACGAGCTGGGCCGCACCCCGACCCGCGACGAGCTCGCCGACGCCCTGGGAGTCGACACCGTCGCGATGGGTGAGGCGGAAGGATCCGACTCGAGCTTCCGCCCGCTCTCGATCGACCTGCCGACCACGCCGGGCGAGCAGAACCACGTCGCCGACGCCGTGTACGAGGACGACCCCGCCCTCGAGCGGCTGTGCGACCACGTCGACCTCGGCCGCGCCCTGGAGACGCTGCCACCCCAGACGCGCAGGGTCCTGCACCTGCGCTTCGTCGAGGAGCGCACCCAGCGCGAGATCGCCAACGAGCTCGGCGCCACCCAGATGCAGGTCTCGCGGCTCCTCGGCCGGACCTTCCGGCAGCTGCGCGCCGAGCTCGTTGGCGATCTCGGCGAGCCGGAGCCCCTCGCGAGCTGACGTCGCGACCCGAACGTGTCCCCGGGGCTCAAGGGGGGCCCCAGGCCGGGCCCCGGGGACACCCCTCGGTGCCGCGCGCCTGCGGCTCAGCGGCGTCCGGCAGAGCCGGGAGGGCGCGGGCGAGCGGGTGCGCGGAGAGGCGCCGCGACGGCAGGCATCGTCCTGTCGCCCGACGCGAGCACCTCGTCGGCGACGTCGCCGATGCGGCGGCGGCTGCTGCGCGCCGTGGACCGCAGCAGCTCGAACGCGTCCGCCTGGGCCACCCCGGCGCGTGCCATGAGGAACCCGACCGCGCGCTCGATGGGCGCACGGTGCTCGATCGCGTAGGTCAGCTGGGCCGCCAGCTCGCCGGCCCGCTCGGCCGCGACGGCGGCTCGCATGAGCTGCTCGGCGACGTCGGCGAAGCGCGTGAGGGCACCGACGAGGTCGTCACCCCAGACGATCGGGGCCTTCCGGTACACGTTCAACGTGCCGACCGGCGCGCCGTCGAGCTGGATCGGGACCCCGAGCACTCCCCGGATCCCGCTGTCGGACAGGGCTTCTGCCAGCCAGGGCCACCGACCGTCGCCGGCGACGTCGCGAGCCGTGACCGGTACGCGGCGGACGTACGCGTCGATGCACGGGCCCTCCGCGGTCTGCAGCTGCGCGTGCTCGAGGCGACGTCCGGCGTCGTCGGTGGCGACGACGTAGCGAAGCTCACCCGACTCGTCGGCGAGCATGATGCCCGTGCCGTCCACCACGAGCAGGTCGTCGCAGGCCGCGGCGATGCTGCGCAGCGAGGACTGCAGCAGCGCATCGCCGTCGGCAGTGCCGAGGACGGACAGCCGCGCCGCGAGTGCCTCGGGGTTGACGGGCGCGCTGCGTGGCGCGGGCTCGGTCTGGGACGTCATGGGACCTCGCTCGTCGATGGGTTCTCAGGGACGCTACCCAGCGAAGGAGTGATCAGACGCCTCAGTCGAGGTCCTCGGCCCCCGGCAGCAGGCCGGTGCGCACCACCGCTTCAGCCACCTCACGCAGCTTGCGGTTGTGGTTCTGGCTGATGCTCACGAGCAGCTCGAACGCGTCCTCGTGGGTCAGCTGACGGAGCGCCATCAGGACCCCGACGGCGACGCCGATCGTCCGGTTGGTCTCGAGGGCGACGTGCAGGTTGTCACGTTCCAGTCGGAGCTGGACGGCGAGCTGGGCGAGCCGGACCACGGGCCGGGCTGCCCGGTCCGGGTCGCGCAGGTGCCGGACCACGTCGTCGAGCTCCGCCGGGGGCTCGTGGCCCGCCGCGGTGGCGTGGGGGTCTGGCTCCTCGGCAGCCAGTGCGTCCACGAGGCGCTGGATGGCGTCGAGCGCCGCCGGCGAGAGGGACGGACCCAGCCTCGACGCGCCCGCCGGATCGACGTACCGCCCGGACGCTGCCTTCTCGGTCGGCGGCGCCGACGGGGCCGAGGGCAGGGACCCCGCCGCCACCGGCGGTTCGTCAGGGGTCATGCCCTCTCCTCCCCGGGCAGCCGGCCGGTGCCGAGCAGGTGCTCGGCGACGTCGGCGATCTTGCGACGGCTGTTGCGCGCCGTGGAACGGAGCAGGTTGAACGCGGCGGGCTGCGAGAGCCCGTCCCGGCCCATGAGGTAACCGACGCCTCGCTCGATGGGCGCGCGGTAGTCGAGGGCGTAGGACAGCTGGCTCGCCAGCTCCCCCGCGTGGTCGGCGGCCACCGCCGCCGACATCATCGTCTCGGCGACCTCTGCGAACTTCTCCAGCGCGGCCTGCTGGGCGTGGTCCCACGTTCCGGGACGGGCCCGGTAGAGGTTGAGGCTGCCCACGCACACTCCGGCCAGGTGCACCGGCACGGCGAGCACCGCTGCCACCCCGAGCCCGTGGAGCCGGCCACCCAGGTCGAGCCAGCGGGAGTCCCTCGTGACGTCGGGGGTGTCCACGGCGATCTCGTGGGTGAAGGTGTCGATGCACGGGCCCTGGCCGGTCTCGATCTGCGCCTGCTCGAGCAGGGTGCCCGGGCCGTCGGAGGCCGCCGTGTAGTGCAGGTCACCGTGCTCGTCGGTGAGCATGAGGCCGCTGCCGTCGACGTCGAAGAGCTGGTCGCACGCCTCGATGACGCGCTGGAGCGAGGGCCGCAGTGCACTCGGGTCTCCGCGCTGGTCGAGGCGTCGCAGGCTGGCGGCCAGGGCCGCGGAGTTGACGCCGTCGCTCACCGCAGACCCACCGGCTGGGCGTGGGCGCTCATCCTCGGGTCGACCGCACGGTGAGGCTGCGAGGGGCACCGAGGGCGCGCTTGGGCATGTGTGTCTCCGATCCGGGGCACCACGCAGACACGTGGAGCGGGACCGCGGACACAAGGCGGTCGGGCAGAACTGACTGGGCGCGTGGTGGGTGCGCCCGGCCCGAACCTAGACGATGGCCGACGAGCGAGGCAAACGAGTGTCGTCCCACGGCGCCGCGTGTCGTGCTCCCAGACAATCCACAGCCCTCGCAATCACGCCGGGCCCGCGAGGAGCGGTACGGTCGAGGAGATGGCGTGGGGTCAGACCGCGGCCCGCCCCATCCCCTCCCTCGAGGGATCCTCCCGGCCACACGGCCGCAGCGAATGGACCCAGCCATGGACTCCGTGGTCTTCGACAGCACCGACCTCGATCGCATCGAGACCTTCCTCAGCGATGCGTACGCCCCGATGCGTATCGGCAGCACCGCCCCCTCACCACACGCCCACGTCGACCGCGTCGAGGGCCCGGACGACCTGACGGTCGACCACATCGACCTCGGCTTCGAGATGCTCTACGACGTGAGTGCGCTCGGCAAGATCTGCCTCTGCAGCATCGAGTCCGGCTCGGTCGAGGACCACCGCGTCGCCGGTTCGCGTCACGCGACCTCGTTCGGCCCGGGCGAGGTGTTCAGCTTCTCCCCACCCGACCGCGCCTACCGCGGGCGCATCAACGAGGCCCGCTACAGCATCACCATGTTCGACCCCGGCCTGCTCACCGAGGTCGCCGGCGGCCAGTCGGACAACCCCATTCCCGTGCGGCTGCTCGACCACCGGCCGGTCACCCGACGCCGCGGGGAGGCGCTTCGTACCGCCATCGACGACGCGGCCCGGGCCTTGTCGGCCCCGGGGGTCACGCCGCTGGCTCGCGACGCTGCGGCCCGTGACCTCGCGGCGACGGTTCTGCGGACGTTCCCGACGACCGCCGACCAGGGCCCGACCTCGGCCGACCGGGACGACGCCATGGCCTCGGCGTCCCTGTCGCGCGCGCTCGACCTCGTGGAGGCGCACACCGACGAGCCCCTGACGCTGCCCGAGCTCGCGGCCGCCGCCGGTGTGACACCACGGGCCCTTCAGCAGGCGTTCCGCCGGTACCTCGAGACCACGCCGTCGGAGTACGTGCGCCGGGTGCGCCTCGACCGGGCCCACGACGACCTCGCCGCCGGCGAGCGCGACGACGGCACCACCGTCACCGACGTCGCCATGCGGTGGGGCTTCTACCACCAGGGCCGCTTCGCGTCCGCGTACCGCCGCCGGTACGGCGAGGCCCCGCACGAGACGCTCCGGGGCGAGCAGTCGGCACGTCGCTGACGCGGCGGGTCGCCGTCGCGGCGCGTACCTCCTGCGCACCTCCTGCGTGGGTCGTCGCAGCAGGGACGTCCGGCGCATCGGTGGTGCCCACGCTGGGCCCACCACCCGCCCGCGCGTCGCGGCCCATGATCTGCGCCGGATGAATCAGACACCGGTGCCCGGGGTAAGCCGACAACGGCGGCGTCGTCCAGATTCAGAAGCGCAGTCGGGACGGCGTCGTCCTCTAGGCGCCGCGCCCCCGCGCGACCAGCCGCGTCGAACATGCCTCCCCCGGGTAAGGGAGGCACGACCGCAGGGGGTCGTCGACCTCTGCACCGACGATGGAGGACGCCGTGGCCCCGACCGCGACCGCGCCGCACGCCCGTGGAGAGCGGCGCGGATCCCGGGCGGCGCACCGCTCCGACGGCGTCACGGACGACCGCGCCGAACCCTTCGCCCCGGCCATCCACGGCTCGACGCTCGGCCCCGTGGCCGTGCGCCTGCGCGGGCTCGCTCGCGAGCGGGCGGGCGACCCCGACTTCGGGCTCGAAATCGGATCCCTTGTCCCCGAAGCGTTCCCGCTCCCGGGCTCGGGCTCCACGGCCATGTTGTGGGAGGCGCTGGCGAGCGTCGCTGCGGGGGACCTCACCGTGGCTCGCGCTCTGGAGCCGCACCTCGACGCCACGGCCATCCTCGCCGAGGCGGGCGCGTCGGGGCTCGACGTACCTCGCGTCCACGACGGCCAGACGTGGGGCGTGTTCGCGGCCGAGGGACCTGGCACCCGGCTCACCGCGGCGTCACCCGCGTCCGGAGAGCCCGGCCCGGCCCGGCTGAGCGGGACCAAGCCGTGGTGCTCGCTGGCCGGCACCCTGAGCCACGCGCTCGTCACCGCGTGGTGCGACGACGAGCACCGACGCCTCTACGCCGTGGACCTGCGCACCGACGCGACCCACGTCGAACCCGTGCCGTGGGTCGCCCGGGGCCTCTCCGCCGTCCCGAGCGGACCTGTGGCCTTCGACGAGGCCGAGGCCGTACCGATCGGCGAACCCGGTTGGTACCTCGCACGGCCCGGCTTCGCATGGGGCGGCATCGGCGTGGCCGCGGTGTGGTTCGGCGGCGCCTGCGCGGTGGCGGCCCGGCTCTTCGAGCAGTGTCTGCGCCGGACTCCGGACCAGGTCGCCCTCATGCACCTCGGCGCCGTCGACGCCGCGCTCCACGCCGCCTCGGCCACGCTGGCCGACGCGGCTCGGACCGTCGACGCGGGCGAGGCGGTCGGCGACGACGGTGCCCGGCTCGCCCTCCGGGTCCGACGTGTCGTCGCGGACGCCGTCGACGAGGTCCTCGGGCATGTCGACCACGCGCTCGGTCCGGGCCCCCTCGCCCTCGAGGAGGAGCACGCGGCCCGGGTCGCGGACCTGCGCCTGTACGTCCGCCAGGAGCACGCCGAGCGCGACGCCGCGGCGCTGGGACGCAGCCTCCTCGAGGCGTCGGGGGTCACCCCGTGAGCGCGGATGCCGTGACGTTCCGGCACGACGAGCCCGGTACCGGCGAGGAGAACTGGCTCGCCTGCCCGGAGTGGGGCGACCTGCCCCAGCTCGACCTGTCAGCCCACGACGCGCTGGTCGTCGTCGCCGCGCACCCCGATGACGAGACGCTCGGCGCCGGGGGCCTGCTGCGCCTGGCGGCTGCGTCGGGACTGGCGGTCACGGTGGTGCTGCTGTCCAACGGCGAGGCGTCCCATCCGAACTCGCCGACGTGGACGCCCGAGGCCCTGGCCGTGCAGCGCGAGGCCGAGACGCGCGCCGCGGTGGGGATGCTCGCCGCGGACGCGCGGCTCGTCACCTGCGGGCTCCCCGACGGCCACCTCGCCGAACACCTGGACGCGATCGTCGCCGCCGTCGTGGACGCCATCGGCGCGGCGGGTGCCGCGACGCTCGTGGCGGCACCGTGGCGCGGCGACGGGCACCCGGACCACGAGGCAGCCGGCCGCGCGGCCGGCATCGCCGCACAACGCACCGACGCGCGCGCCGTGGAGTATCCGATCTGGCTGTGGCACTGGGGAACCCGCGAAGCAACGCCCTGGGCCGACGCCCTGGTGCTGCCGCTCGACACGATGACGCACCGTTCGAAGTCCCAGGCGCTCGCCGTCCATCGCACCCAGCTCGCGCCCCTGTCGGACCAGCCCGGTGACGAGCAGCTCCTCTCGCCCGGCTTCGTCTCGCACTTCCTGCGCCACCACGAGACCTTCCTGGAACCAGCCGCCGAGCCCGACGCGGCCCTGGACCTGCTGCACCGCGACGAGGCCGACCCGTGGCGGACCGAGACCGACTGGTACGAGGAGCGCAAGCGCGCCGTGACGCTCGCCGCGCTCCCGCGTCGACGTTTCACCCGCGCCCTCGAGGTGGGCTGTTCCGTCGGGACGCTCGCGGCCGACCTCGCGCCCCGGTGCGAGACCCTCATCGCCATCGACGCGAGCGCCGCCGCCGTCGGGCACGCCCGGGCCCGCCTCGGGCACCTGCCCCACGTCAAGGTGAGGCGCGCAGACGCCGTGACCGACCACCCCGAGGGCCCCTTCGACCTCGTCGTGGTGTCGGAGGTCGGCTACTTCCTCAGCCCCGACCGGTTGCGTGAGCTGTGCCGGCTCGTGACGGCCGGCCTGACCGACGACGGCGCCGTCGTGCTCTGCCACTGGCGGCACGAGATCGTCGGGTGGCCCCTGGACGGCTCCGCCGTCCACGACCTCTGGCGGGCGAGCACCGACCTGAGCGTGCTCGTCGAGCACGTCGAGCCCGACTTCCTCCTCACCGTCCTCACCCGCGCGACCCCCACTGACACCGCCCGCACCCTTGGCACGGCTGCTGCCACCGACCCCGAAGGGAGCCGCTCGTGACGCGGACCTCCGCCCCCACCGCGCGCCCCACGGCACTGACGCACGTCGCCGTCGTGGTGCCGGCGCGGAACGAGGAGCGTCTCCTCGGCGCCTGCCTGTCGGCCCTGGCCCGAGCGACGTCGGCGTTGGAGCGGCAGCGCCCCGACCTCGAGGTCGCCGTCGTCGTGGCGCTCGACGCGTGCACCGACCGGTCGGCGCGGGTGGCCGCGGGCTACCCCTGGGTCCGCGTCGTCACGACGAGTGGCGGTGTCGGCCCTGCCCGTGCCGCCGGCGTCGAGGGTGCGGTCCGCCTCATCGGCTGCCGCGACGCCGCGGCGGGCGATCGCGTCTGGGTGGCGTGCACCGACGCGGACAGCCGCGTGCCCGAGGACTGGCTGGCCGTGCACGTGGGGCTGGCCGAGGCGGGCGCGGACGCGGTCGTCGGCACCGTCGAGCCCGACGAGGGGCTCGAGCCGGCCGTTCTCGCGCGCTGGGTGCGCGCCCACGACCTCGCCGACGGCCACCGGCACGTGCACGGGGCCAACCTCGGCGTGCGCCTGTCGACCTACCGTGCCGCCGGAGGCTTCCGCTCGCTGCTCGCGCACGAGGACGTCGCCTTGGTGGACGCGGTGCGCCAGGTCGGCGGGCGCGTCGAGGCCACTGCGGCCGGACGCGTCGTCACCTCCTCGCGCGACACCGGGCGTGCCCCGGAGGGCTTCGCCCACTACCTGCGCGAGCTGCGAGTGGCCACACCCTGGGAGTCCGTCGTCGACCTCGGCTGAGCCGCCCCCGCAGGGCCGCCTCGATCGGAGAGCGAGGCCGCGCGTCCGCGACCGGCTCCGCTTCGTGCCGACCGGCGACGGCTCAGCCCTCGGACTCCTCCTCCTCCTCGGCCTTGGCCTTGAGCTCGCTCTCGATCTCGTCCTTGCCCATGCCCGCGCGACCGTCGATGTCGGCGTTGGCCGCCTGCTGGCGGCGCTCTTCGAGCGTGATGTCGTCGGGTCCGGCGCCCAGGTGCTCGGCCCGGCTGGCGAGGAACGCCTCCGCCAGCTCGACACGTCGGGCCCCGTCGAGACCGGAGCGCATCGCCGGCAGCACCGTCTCCTCCTCCTCCTCGACGTGATGGCTCACCGCGTCGACGAGCTCGGACAGGACGCCGTCGAACTCGCTCGAGTCGGGGTCGCACGCCTGCAACCGCGCGAGCAGCTCGTCGGCCTCGGCATGCTCGGCCTGCGAGTGGGCCACGTCGTCGGCGGCGCCGGCCTCGTCGCGGGCGGCAGGGTAGACCTCGGCCTCCTCGGCGCGGCTGTGCGCGGTGAGGAGGGTGACGAGGACAGGCACGTTCTGCGCCCGGGTCTCCGGGTCACGGAGCAGGGCGAACAGCCGCTCCACCTCGCGGTGGTCGCTCAGGATCAGGTCGACGACATCAGGCACGGGATCTCCTGGGGGATGGGGCTGCTCACGTCACCGACGCGGCTGCCAGGGTCAGCGGGTCGCCCGCTCCGTACCCTCGTCGCCCGGACGCAGACGGCCTCACACCTCGATGAACGCCTCGCCCGCCAGCGCCCGGGCGACGACACCGGCGTACCCGCCACCGACGGGGCGCAGCGGGTCCGGGGAGCGCCCGGGCCCGAGCGTGTCGGCCACGAACGCGGCGGCCAGGCCGTCGAAGACCTCGTGTCGCCGCAGCATCGAGTGCCGGCCCCCGCGGACCGCGATGTAGCCGACGGGCATCCGCGGGGCGAGAGCGCGCGCCACCCGGAAGGCGCGCTCCGGGCTGGCGACCCGGTCGTCGTCGCCGTGCACGACGAGCAGCGACGTGTCCGCGAGGTCGCCACCCGGCGCGTCGGTCGTGTGCACCCAGGGCGCGAGCGCCACGACACTGCGCACGTCCCGGTGGCCGAGCGACAGGATGGCGGCGCGACCGCCGAGCGAGTGCCCCACGAGGCACACCGGGACGCTCCCGTGCCGGGCCCGCAGCGCGTCGAGCGCCCACGCGACGTCCTGGACGGGGGTGTGGCGGGTGTCCCACCCGCGGTAGCTGTTGAGGAGCCGGTGCACCGCGACGCGTGGAGCCGAGCGAGCGATCCGCGAGGCGGTCGGCACGAGCCGCAGCACCGACAGCTGGGCCGGGCTGACCCGCATCGCACCGGGGCGGCTGCCGCCGCCGTGCAGGAGCAGGGCGATGCCCTGCGGATCTCGTGGTACCCGGGTGTCGATGAGCCGCGCGCCGTGGGCGTCTGCCGACCCGGGCGCGCGCGCCGTCACCCCCGGCCCTCGACGCGGTCCCCGTAGCGGTCCTCGTCACGGGCCTCGCCACGGGCCTCGCCACGGCCCTCGCGACGGGAATCGCCACGGGAATCGTCACGGGAATCGTCACGGGAATCGTCACGCCGGTCGGTCCCGTCCTCGGCCCGGCCACCCTCGCGGTAGCGGACGGCGCGCTCGGCCGCGGCGCGTTCGTCCTCGTCCATCGCGCGGGTGTCGCGCGGCTCGGCGAAGGGCTCGACGTGCTCGGGCAGGCCACCGGCGATGGCCCGGCTGCGGTCCAGCTCCGCGTTGACCTCGGCCCCGAGCAGGAGCGCGATGTTCGTCAGCCACAACCAGACGAGGAAGACCACGACCCCGGCCAGCGAGCCGTAGGTCTTGTTGTACGAGGCGAAGTAGGTGACGTAGAGCGCGAACAGCGCCGAGACGACGAGCCACGCGATCACGGCGATGACACCGCCCGGGCTCACCCAGCGCACGCCGCCCTGGCGGGCGTTGGGGCTGGCCCAGAAGAGCACAGCGAGCAGCACCGACAGCAGGACGAGCAGCACCGGCCACTTGGCGATGTTCCACACCAGCACCGTCGTGTCGCCGGCGCCGATGAGGTCGCCGACCTGGTGGGCCACCGGGCCGGAGACGACGACGATCACGGCGCCCACGACGAGCACGACGACGGCCAGCACCGTCACGCCGATGCGGATCGGCACGGTCTTCCAGATCGGCCGACCCTCCGGGACGTCGTAGACGACGTTCGAGGCGCGCATGAACGCGGAGACGTAGCCCGACGCCGACCAGAGGGCCACGAGGATGCCGACGAGGGCCCCGATGCCGGCGCCGGTCCGGTTCGACTGCGCCTGGTGCACGAGCTGCGCGACGAGCTGGGAGCTCGAGCCGGGGGCCAGCGACTGCGTCTGCTGCACGACACGGTCGGCGACGTCCGGCCCCGCCAGCCCCATGGCTGCGACGAGGACGACGAGCGCCGGCGCGAGCGCGAGCAGCCCGTAGTAGGTGAGGGCAGCCGCGAGGTCGGTGAGCCGGTCGCGCTTGAACTCCCTGCGGGCGCGAGCGAGGACGGCCCGCAGCGACTCCTTGGGCAGGTCGGTCGGCGCCTCGGGTTCCCGGCGCTCTGCGACGGGTGCGGTGTCGTGGTCGTTGGTTGCCATGCCCGATGCGTACCCGGCGCCTGCCCGTCCCAGCGCCCCCGGGCACCGCGGTTTGCCCGGCTCGGACAGTGCCGACGCCGTCACGGTGGGCGAAGCGTGTGAGAACACGGCCCGTGGGTACACCCCGACCAGGAGCTCGAGCCACGCGGCCCCCGTCCCGCCGGCGCCCCCTCACACCGTGCGTCTGCGTGCCTGCTGCGAAAGGCACCAGCTTGAGTCCCGTCATCGCCTCCGTCCCCTCCGGGCACGTCTACGTCCGCCACCTCGCCGCCCCCGACGGCGACACGTCCGTCACACGGCTGCCGGACCCGCGTCCACGGGCCGACGTGCCCGACGCCCAGTGGTGGCCGCCGCGGATGCTGGAGCCGGGATGGGTCGAGCAGCACGCGCACGAGTTCGACCTCATGCACGTCCACTTCGGCTTCGACGCCGTCTCCCCGCAGACGCTGACCGAGCTGGTCGCGGCCCTGCGGCGGCACGGGCGCCCGCTGGTGCTCACGGTCCATGACCTGCGCAACCCGCACCACCTCGACCCGGCTCTGCACGACGCACAGCTCGGCGTGCTGGTGGAGGCGGCAGACGCCGTCCTCACGCTGACGCCGGGCGCGGCCGGGGTGATCCGGCACCGTTGGGGCCGTGAGGCGCTCGTCGTCCCGCACCCGCACGTCGTCGACGAGGGGCGGCTCGGCGCACCTCGGGCGACCCACGACGGCTTCGTCGTCGGCGTCCACGCCAAGAGCCTGCGTGCCGGGATGGACCCGTTGCCCGTCATCGACGCGGCAGTCGAGGCCCTGTCCGGCCTCCCCGACGCGCGGCTACGGGTCGATGCCCACACCGACGTCATGACCGCCGGGTACGACCGCCACGCCGTCGACGTCGAGCGACATCTACGCTGCCTGGAGCGTCGCGGCGCAGTGGAGCTGCACGTGCACGACTACTTCACCGACGACCAGCTCTGGGACTACCTCCAGTCGCTCGACGTGTCGGTGCTGCCGTATAGGTTCGGCACCCACTCCGGGTGGCTCGAGGCGTGCTACGACCTCGGTACCGTCGTCGCCGCCCCGGACTGCGGCTACTACGCGGAGCAGCGGCCCTGCCTGTCCTACGCCGCGCCCCAGCCGTCCGACCGGCTGCCCGGTTCGCGGGCGCTCCCCCTCGCCGACGTCCTGCGGGCGGCTCACCGGGACCGCCCCGGGTGGCGCGCCGATCCTCTCGAGCGGCGGCGCGAGCGAGCGCGCATCGCCGCGTTGCACGAGCAGGTCTACGCCAACGTCCTTGCGGCTGTGGATGATCCGAGGACCGCATGCACGTCGTGATCATCGCGGCGTCGGCCTACCCGATCGCCGAGCCGTTCGCCGGCGGGCTCGAGTCGCTGACGTGGCACCTCGCGCGGGGGCTGCGCTCCCGAGGTGTCGACGTCACGGTCTTCGCGGCTCCGGGCAGCGACCCGGCCCTCGACGTGCACGAGCTCGACGTCAGCCCGCTCCGCCTCAGCGACGCAGCGCGCGCGGACGTCGCCATGGTGCCGGAGGCCTGGTTGCGCGACCACCACGCCTACCTGCAGGTCATGCTGTCCCTGCGGGCGCGCACGGACGTCGACGTGGTGCACAACAACAGCCTGCACCACCTGCCCGTCGCGATGGCGGGCCTGCTGACCGCACCCGTGCTCACCACCCTGCACACACCCCCGACCCCGTGGCTCGAGCCCGCGGTGGCCATCGCCTCCGCGACCGGGCACGAGGGCGGCCGCCCGCACTTCGCGGCCGTGAGCCGGCACACGGCGCGGGCGTGGTCGCACGTCACCCCGGCGCGCGTGGTGCACAACGGCGTCGATGCGCAGCGGTGGACGCCGGGACCGGGCGGTCCGGACCTGGCGTGGGTCGGTCGCATCGTCCCGGAGAAGGCGCCGCACCGGGCCGTCGCGATGGCCCGGGCCGCCGGACGGCGCCTGCGACTGGCGGGGCCCATCGGTGACCGCACCTACTTCGAGAGCGTGGTACGACCGCTGCTCGGGCCCGGGGCCGAGTACCTCGGCCACCTGGCCAGCCCCGGCCTCGTGGCCCTGTTCGGTTCGAGTGCGGTCACGCTCGTCACCCCCGACTGGGACGAGCCGTACGGCCTCGTGGCCGCCGAGTCGCTGAGCTGCGGCACCCCTGTGGTCGCCCTCGACCGCGGCGGCCTGGGCGAGTTCGTCGCCCCCGACGTCGGGGTCCTGCTCCCGGCCGCGGCCGACGACGCCGCGGCTGCCGCCGCCGTCGAGCGGGCCGCCGCCCTCGACCGGGGGCGCTGCCGGGCCCATGGCCTGGCGCACTGCTCGGTCGAGCGCATGGTGGACGAGTACCTGACGGTCTACGCGAGCCTGCAACCACGGGTGGGTGCCGCGTGATCGGCTGGTACGTCCACCACCACGGACACGGCCACCTGGCGCGGCTGCAGGCCGTGGCTGCCCACCTCCGGACGCCCGTCGCGGGGCTCAGCTCGCTGCCGGCGCCGGCCGGCTGGGAGGGCCCGTGGCTGCGCCTCGAGCGGGACGACGCCGCCGTCGCCGCGGACGCCGACCTCACGGCGCTCGACGTGACGTGCAACGGCGTCCTGCACTGGGCTCCCCTGCACGACGACGGCCTGGCCGACCGCACGGCGCAGGTGGCGTCGTGGCTCGCGACGGCCCGTCCGTCGCTCGTGGTGGTGGACGTCTCCGTCGAGGTCTCCGTGCTGACGCGCCTCGCGGGCGTGCCGGTCGTGGTCGTGGCGATGCCCGGGCAGCGTCGCGACCGCGCGCACCGGCTCGCCTACGACCTCGCGGACGCGCTGCTCGCACCGTGGCCGGCGGGCACGCACGACGCCGGCTGGCCGGAGCACTGGCGGCGCAAGCTCTGGGCGGTCGGCGGCATCACGCGCCTCGACGCCTCGGCGGCGCACCGGGACGGCGTCGCCCCCGCGCCGGACGGGATGCGGGCCCGTGACGCCGACGGACCGCGGCGCGTCCTCGTCCTTTGGGGTGCGGGCGGCACGGACGTCGGGGCGCCCCAGCTCGATGCTGCGCGGGCGGTGACACCGGGCTGGACCTGGGTCGAGCGCAGTCCGCTCAACCCGTCGCCCGACCTCGCCGCCGACCTCGCGGAAGCGGATGTCGTCGTCACGCACGCCGGCCAGAACGCGGTCGCGGACGTCGCGGCGCTGCGCCGTCCGGCGGTCGTCGTGGCCCAGCAGCGGCCCTTCGGCGAGCAGGTCGCCACGGCGGAGGCGGTCGAACGGCTGCACGCGGCCGTGGGCCTGTCCGCGTGGCCGGGTGACGCAACACGCTGGCCCGCGATCCTGCGGCGCGCGCTGGAGCTCGGTGGGCATGGGTGGTCCGGGTGGTCGGCCGGCGGCGGCGCCGCGGAGGCAGCCGCGCGCCTCGACGCCCTCGCCACCCGGGCGGCTCCACCAGGACGGACGCCGGTGGGGGCGGGCCGTGGGCGGTGACCGGGTCGCCGTCGTCACCATCGTGCACCGACGCCACGAGCACCTCGAGCGGCACCTGTGGGGCCTGCGCCGCCAGACCCGTCGCCCGGACCTCCTCGTCGTCGTGGCGATGGACGACCCGGACATCGAAGAGCTCGTGCGCGCCCGGTGGCCCGGCCCGGCCGCCGGAGGCGGCACGCCACCGGTGCTCGTCCCCGCCATGGACCGGGTGGGTTCGAGCCTGCCCCTCGCCGCCGCCCGCAACCTCGGCGTCCACGCCGCCGAGGCGGCCGGGGCGTCCCACCTCGTCCTCCTCGACGTCGACTGCATCGCCTCCACCGGCCTCGTCGAGCGCTACGCGACGCTGCTCGCGCGTCCGGACGCGCCGCGGCTGCAGGTGCTGGCCGGCGAGGTCGCCTACCTGCCACCGCCGCCCACCGGGCGCGACTACCGGGAGCTCGACCTCGACGCTCTGAGCAGTCCGCACCCGGGGCGCCCGACCCTCGGTGCCGACGAGACCCTCGTCGCCGACGACGTCCGGCTCTTCTGGTCGCTGTCGTTCGCCACCACCGTGCGCACGTGGCGGACCATCGGGGGCTTCGACCCCGCGTACGTCGGCTACGGCGCCGAGGACACGGACTTCGGCCAGCGCCTGGCCGCCGCCGGGGGCACGCTGACCTGGGTCGGCGGCGCTCGCGCCCACCACCAGCACCACCCGACGTCCGACCCGCCCACCCAGCACCTCACCGACATCGTCGCCAACGCCAACCGGTTCGCCCGGCGCTGGGGGTGGTGGCCCATGGAGTCGTGGCTCGAGAAGTTCGCCCGGCTCGGCCTGGCCCGACGCCGGCCGGACGGGGTCTGGGTCGTGCAGTGAGACCGTGACCGGGCCGCCGCGCGCGTGGCAGCCCACCTTGACCCGCGGTGGGACGCGACTAGGGTCGAGACCACGGCCGGATCCCGCGCCCACCCCGCGGAGCCTCCGGAGACGTCGACGGACGGTGCTGATGACCAGTGGCGACAGCGAACTCGGGCTCGCACAGGTGGGCCGTCAGTTCAGCGACCTCGGCACAGCGCTCACGGCGGCCGACGGCTCCGGCCTCGACCCAGACCGTGTCGTGCGCTTCGCGGCGCGGTCGCTGCCGCACACCCACCACTGCGCCCTGACGCTCCTGCGGGCCGGCGCCCGGCCCCGCACGCTGAGTGCCACCGACGAGCTGCCCGAGCGCGTCGACGCCCTCCAGTACGCCGAGGGTGAAGGCCCGTGCCTCGATGCCTCGGAAGGAGACTCCATCGTCTCGTCGGGAGATCTCGCGGTCGACGAGCGGTGGTCCGCCTTCGGACCGCGGTGCGTCGAGGAGACCGGCGTGCGCAGCATGCTGTCGGTGCAGCTCGCCCTTGGGGGCGAGGACCGGGCAGCCATCAACTTCTACTCCACGGCGGCCGACGCCTTCACCGAGACTGACGTCCACCTCGCGTCCGTCATCGCGCCCTTCGCCGCCCTTGCCGTCGAGCAGCGCCTCCGCGCCAACGACGCGGACAACCTCCATGCCGCGCTGACGAGCAGCCGCCAGATCGGCACGGCCATCGGCGTCATCATGGCGCGGCGGCTCGTCACGTCCTCGGAGGCGTTCGAGCTGCTCCGCGAGGCGAGCCAGAACCTCAACCGCAAGCTGCGCGACATCGCGGCCGAGGTCGAGGAGACCGGCTCGCTCCCTTCGGCGCCCGCGGCCGCCGAGGGGGCCGCCGCCGCAGGAGTCCCGCCGAGCGCCGCCGGTGGTGAGGAGCTGGGCCGGTGACCCGGCGGCATCCGGGCCGGGACCCGCGGGACGCCATCGAGCTCGGCCCGATCGCGACCTCCCTCGAGGCGGTCGTCGCCTCGTTCGACCAGCTCGGTGTGCCCGCATCGGCGATGGAGGGCCCCGACCTGCGGGTCGTCGCCTTCAACGCGCTGGCGCGCCAGGTGCTCGAACCGGCCTTCGGCCCGCTCGGGTCGGTGCTGCGCGGGTCGGACTGGCTGCGTGGCAGCGGGATCGAGGAGCGGATCCTCGAGGTGCTCAGGACGGGCGAGGGGTTCGTCGGCACCGAGTGGCCACTCACCCTGCCCGGCCCGTCCGGCGAGCTGGAGGAGCGGATCTGGAACTTCCGCTTCGACGCTCTCCGCGGTCCCGACGGCACGGTCCGGGGCGTGCTGACCGTCGGCTCCGAGGTCACCGAGCAGGTCCGGAGGCGCGAGGCGGCCGAGCGGACCTCCGAGCACTGGCACGAACGGTTCCGCAGCAACCGTGAGGCGATGACCGCGCTGCAGGAGTCCATGCTGCCGACGGGCGTGCCGGTGCTGCCCCGGCTCGAGCTCGGGGCCCGGTACCTCGTGGCCGAGTCCGACACGGCCGCGGGGGGCGACTGGTTCGGGGCGGTGCCGCTCGAGGACGGACGGGTGGCGCTCGTCGTCGGCGACGTGGTCGGGCACGGCGTCGTGGCCTCCGCGACGATGGGTCAGCTGCGCGCCGTCCTGGAGGAGCGGCTCCGTGCCGGTGCCGGCGTCGCCGCGTCGCTCGCGGCTCTCGAGGCCGTCGCGGCGCACGTCCCGGCCGCCGTGGCCGCCACCGTGTGCGTGGCGGCCCTCGACCCGCGCACCGGTGAGGTCGAGTACTGCACGGCCGGCCACCCACCCCCGCTCGTCGTGACGGGTGAGGAGTGGCACTACCTGGCGCCCACGGGAGCCACCCCCCTCGGCGGTGGGGCGCCGTCCGTCGTGGCGCGCACCTCGCTGGCCGACTCGGCGCTGCTCCTGCTCTACAGCGACGGCATCCTCGAGCGACCGGATCGGTCCTGGGAACAGAGCACGGTCGAGCTCGGTCAGGTGGTCACCGACGCGGTGAACGTGCGCCCGCTACGGCCCCGCGCCCCGGCCAACCGCGCCGATCGGGTCTGCGTGCAGTCGCTCGAGATGATGACCCGGGAGACCGGCTTCACCGACGACATCACCGTCCTCGCGGCGCGCCGGGTCGACGCGGTCGAGGACCTGTCGCTCACCGTGCCCGCCGACCTTCCGCACGTCACCGCCCTCGCGGGCCGGCTCGACCGGTGGCTCGCAGACACCGGCGCCGGCGACGACGACCGCAGCGACCTTCGCCACGTCGTCCTCGAGCTCGCCACGAACTGCGTCGAGCACGCCGGCCCCGGCAGCCACGGCAGCGGCGTCACCGTGCGTCTCGCCGCGCGGCTCGACGCGTCCGGCGTCGCGACCGTGTCGGTGGCCGACGACGGCCGGTGGCGTGAGCCGGAGGTCGCACCGGGCGCCCGTCCGGAGCACCCGCTGCTCGATGCCGGGATGCGGCTGCGAGGGCTGGGTCTGGCCCTGGTCGGCCAGCTGACCGACTCGGTGACAGTCGCACACGGCGCCCCCACGGCACCCTTGGCCACGACCGGGGTGAGCGCGACGGGAGGGGGAGCCGAGGCTGCCGAGGGGACGACCGTGACGACGACCCGGAGGCTGAGCCGCCGAGCCGCCGTGCTCACCGGAGGGCCAGGCTGGAACGGTGGCGGGAGCGGCAGACCGGCGGGCGCGAGCCTCGTCGACGAGCTCATCGTCTACGGGCCCCCGGACCAGCCCGGCACGCTGACCGTCGTCGGACCCGTCACCTCCGCGACCGCCGACCAGCTGGCGACGAACCTGGCGATCGGGTCACGCGCCGCGACGCGCCCGCTCACCCTCGATCTCAGCGGCGTCACCCACCTGGCGAGCGCCGGTGTCCGTGTCCTGCAGACCGTGTGCCGGGCAGCGGTCGACGCCGGTGCCGCGGTCACGTTGCACGCCGACGCCGGCAGTGTTGCCCACCAGGTCCTGGGCCTCGTCGGCATCCCGGTCGTCGCGGCCCCCGGCGAGGACAGCGGCCCGAACCCGGCGTGAGCCGGCACCGAGCGTGACGACCGGCCCGGACCGCGGCCGGGCCGGCACGTGCCCCCAGCGCCAGCCGGCGTCCTGCCCCGGAACGAGCGAGGCCTCCTGCGACGCCAGCCGGGCGCACGTCAGGGCGAGGAGCCCGACGGCCACCATCTCGCCCGGGCAGCGGTGACCGGTCCCGGGCCGTCCGCCGCCCTGCGGCACGAACGGGTCGCTCCACTCTGCACCGGAGTCGACGAACCGGTCCGGGTCGAAGGAGTTGGGGTCCGGCCACTCGGCCGGGTCGTGGTCGGTGGCCATGATGTCGAGCAGCACCCGGCTGCCGGCCGGGATGGTGTGTCCCTCGAAGCTCGTGTCGCGGGTCGCGATCGCGGCCAGGGCCGGCACGAACGGGTAGAGGCGCCGGACCTCCTGGGCGAAGGCGACCGCGAGGGGCCCGCCGACCGCGCTCCCCCGCTCGTCGACCTCCTCGGCGAGGCGGTCGGCCCACGCCGGGTTGAGGTCGAGGGCGATGGCGGCGAAGGCGGCGAAGCGCGCCACGGCCACCGTCGGACGCAGCACGTTGAGCAGCTCGACCGCGGCCGTGTGGGCATCGAGCAGCCTGCCGTCCGCGTCGCGGTGCGTCGCGATGCGGTGGAGCACGCTGTCCTCACCGACGCGTCGGCGCCCGTCGCGGACCTCACGGACCAGGCGCATCGCCCAGCGGTCGCAGACGACCCGCGCCCGCCGGGCGCGCAGGTACGGGCGCACCGGCGTCGCGAAGTCCTCGACGATGGTGGCCATGTCGTCGGCGCGCCGTTCCTCGACCTCGGCCGGCACCTCGATGCCGGCCCAGCGGACGACGGCGCGGCCGTAGACGCGCGAGAGGTCGGGGTAGACGACGCCGCGGCCGGCGGCACGCCAGCGGGCGAGCGCGTCGACGAGGAGGTCGTCGGCGATGCGGTGCAGCTCGGCGACGCGGGCCGGGTCCATGAGCAGGCCGACGAACATCGCCTTGCGGTGCTCGTGCGCCTCGCCGTCGAGTCCGTGGACGGCGCCGCGGCCGAAGAGGGGACGAGCGACGGCTGCCGGCATCGCTCCCTTGCGCCGCATCACGGACTGGTCGTAGAAGAGGCGGACCCCCGCCGCCCCGCCGACGACGGTGGCGCGGCGTCCGAGGAGGCGCACCCCCGTCCCGTAGCGGGCGTGCCGCTGGCCGATGGCGGCCCCTCGACGCCGCGCCCACGCGGTGAAGACGTAGCCGCGCCGCAGGAGGTCGATGGTCTGGTCGAACCGCATGGTGTCCCTTTCGGTCGCTCGGCGGTCCACTACCCCGCGCCGGCCGGATGAACCCACCCGGGGTGAAGGACGGCCGGTTACGGCGGGAGGCGTCCGGCGGACCGACGTCAGCGGGCGTAGGGGCTCTGCCTGGCCTTCTCGACGAGCAGGGCAAGGCGGTCCAGGGCCTCCCGGTTGCGCAGGTCGAGCGCGATGTCGCGGACGGGCTTGGGCACGAAGGAGGCGATGCCGCGCGTCGCGTCCTCCTCCATCGTGACGAGTGTGCCGTCGCCGTCCGGCTCGCAGGTGATCCGGACGATGCCCTCCCCCGTGGGCCAGGCCCGGACCGTCAGCTCGAGCAGGTTCGGTCGCTCGCAGCGCCGGACGGTGGTGACGTCGTCGATGAGCAGCGGCCAGGCACCGACCGAGTGGTGGATCTCCGAGCCCACCTCGGGCCACGACTCGGTGACGTCGCGGATGCGGGACGCGCCGACGACCCACTGGCTGTAGTTCCACCCGTGCGAGAGCACGTCGAAGACGGCGTCCGGCGGGCGGTCGATGGTGCGGGTGGTCGTACTCATGGTTGCCTCCGGAGGGATCGGACGGGTCGCCGGATGCGGTCGTGCCAGAGCGCGGCCCGGGCGGCGTTGGAACCACAGGCCCCGTGGACACCGCCGCCGGGGTGCGCAGACGCGGATCCGAGGAACAGACCCGCGACAGGGGTCTCTGCGCGCCCCGAGCCGGCGACGGGGCGGAAGACGAGCTGCTGGTGCAGCGAGGCGGTGCCGCCGTTGAGGGCGCCCCCGGCGAGGTTGCGGTCGCGGGACTCGAGGTCGTGGGGTCCGAGGACGCGTCGGGCGCGGATGCGTTCGCGGAACCCCGGCGCGCGCTCCTCCATGCGTGACTCGACGCGGTCGGCGAACGCGTCGAGGTCGGCAGCGTCCCACGTCCCCCGGACGGTGGGGACGCCGGACCCCTCCGCCGCCGCGTCAGCCCGAACCCGCTGCGGCACATGGGTGTACGCCCACAGTGACTCCCCGCCGGCGGGAGCGCGGCAGGGGTCGGTCGTCGCCATCTGGCCGACGAGGAGGAACGGTCGGTCGGGCACGAGCCCGGCGCTGATCTGCGCCCCGGTCAGCGTGATCTCGTCGAGGGAGTCGGCGACGTGGACGGTGCCCGGCGCGGTCTCGGGCGCGCCGAGCCAGGGCACCGGGCCGTCGAGGGCCCAGTCGACCTTGACGGTGGAGGGGTCCCACGTGAAGCCGGCCATGCGGTGGCGCAGCCTGCCGGGCAGGTTCTCCCAGGGCACGAGGCCGCCGTAGAGCGCGGGCGCCGACACGTCGGCGACGACGGCGCGGCGCGCGACGACCTCGCGCGAGGCGGTCCGCACGGCGACGGCGCGCCCGCCCTCGACGCGGATGCGCTCGGCGCGCTCGCCGAGACAGACGGTGCCACCCCGCGACTCCAGCCGGCGGACCATGGCCGCGGACAGCTGCCCGGCGCCCCCCGCCGGCACCGGGAAGCCCACCGTCTGGCCGAGGAGCACGAGGAGCAGGCCCATCGCGGCCGACCCCGGCGACTCCATGCCGATGTCGGCGTGCGTGGCGTTGCCCGCGACGAGCAGGCGCGCGGCGTCGCCGTGGAACAGCTGCTCGGTGAGCGCCCGGGCCGGCATGACGAGCTGGCGCAGCAGCTCGAAGCCGCCGTGGCGCAGGGCCTTGGCCCCGAGCCCGAGGCCGCCGCGCACGGGTGGGAACGGCGTCAGCAACGAGCGCACGAGGTCCTCGCCGATGCGGTCCCACGTGCTGCACAGCCGCAGCCAGGCCTCGCCGTCGCCCGGCGCGTCGGCCTCGAGGCCCGCGGCGGTCTCGTCGCGGTCCCGGTGGAGCACCGCCCAGCGACCGTCCGGGAAGGAGTGCCCGACGACCGACGGGGCGTGCACCCACGTCAGGCCGTGCTCCTCGAGGTGCAGGTCGCGGATCGTCGGTGAACCGAGCGCGAGGGGGTAGAACGAGCTGAAGGTGTCGTGCACGTAGCCGGCCAGGACCGCGTCGTCGCTGCGCACAGCGCCGCCGGGGGTGTCCTGCTCCTCGAGGACGACGACCGACCACCCGGCGTCGGCGAGGAGGTTGGCGGCCACGAGGCCGTTCGGGCCGCTGCCGATGACGACGGCGTCGGGGCTCGTCACGGTGTTCCCTCCTGTCGAAGGCCAACGGGTATGAAGCGCCACTACCCGGTGGCGGCCGGCGGAAAACGTCCGCCGCCCCGGCCGAGCACTCGCCCGGCCACCGTCGGTGGCCGGGCTGCTCATACGACCAGCGCCTGGGTCGAGGACTCCTTGATCTTGGCGTTGGCCCAGTGCGCCTGCCGCTTGGCCTGTCCGCCACACCGGGCGGCGAGGTCCATGAGCTCGTCGTGGACGATGGCCTGGGCGGCCTGCCCGACCATCTCCCAGTCGGCGAGCACGCTCGAGGCGCGCAGGTACACGTCGCGCAGGGCCCGCACCATGACGAGCTCCGTGGCGTCGGACCGCCCGGCGCGCTCGGACATCCACATCCGCGCGTGCTCGACGAGAGTCGGCGACTCGTCCGGGACAGGGTCGAGCTGTTGGTCGAACTGGCTTGCGATCCGGGCGATCTCGCGCACGTGACCGCTCGACCACTCGGCCAGGTCGCGCGCGACGTAGTGCACCTCGTGGTCGGCCCGATGCTCGTCGGACAGGCGCAGCAACGCCCTCGCCAGCTCGTTCTCGTCGTGGTGCAGGTCGGCCAGCACGATCCCGATCCTCATCGGACCGCTCCTTCCTCGGTGGCGCCTTCGGTGGCGCCTTCGGTGGCGCCTTCGGTGGCGCCTTCGGTGGCGCCCCCTGTGGCGCCCCCGGTGAGGTGGGCCGCTGTCGTGCGCAGGGCGGGGGCCGGTGACGCGACCCCGGCCGCGTCGGCCACCTTGCGCAGCGCGCACGCGGCCGTCTTGAAGATCGGTTGCTTGGAGACGGGGTCCCAGGCCGTGAGCGTCAGCTCGTTGGCCGCGCGCCCGTGCTCCTGGGGCGCGTGGCCGCCCGCGGTGTCCCAGTAGCCGTAGTGGAACGGCAGGAAGACGACGCCACGGCGGATGTCGCAGACGCGGACGCGAGCCCGCACCTCGCCACGCGGCGTCGCGATCTCGGCGACGTCACCCTCGACGAGGCCGTACGCCGCCGCGTCGGCGGTCGAGACCTCCACCCACACCTCCGGGGCGGCGGCCTGCAGCTCCGGCGCGCGGCCGGTCCTCGTGCGGGTGTGGAAGTGGTAGACGGTGCGGCCGGTGATGAGCTGGAGCGGGTGCTGCTCGTCGGGCATCTCGTGGGGCGCGCGGTACTCGGCGGCACGGATGACGGCGCGCCCGTGCGGGTTCATCGCCTGGTAGTCGGTGGCCTCGAACGGCGCCCCGGTCTCGAGGTCGCGCCCGTACGACTCGCACAGCTCGGGCGAGGCCCAGGAGATGCCGTCGGTGTAGAGCCGCTCGGTGCCGTCGGGCGCGTCGTCCGTGCAGGGCCACTGGATGCCCCCGGCCCGCAGCTTCTCGTAGCTGAGACCGCTGTAGTCGCACGGGCGGCCACGGCTGCACTCGCGCCAGGCATCGAAGGCCTGCTCCGGCGTCTGCCACTTGACGAGCGGCTCGCCGTCCTTGTCCTGCAAGCCCATTCGTGTCGCGAAGTCGACGAAGATGTCGAGGTCCGGCCGAGCCTCACCCGGCGGCTCAACGGCCTTCTCGGAGAGGTGCACGGTGCGGTCGGCATTGGTGAAGGTGCCGGTCTTCTCCCCCGCTGTCGCGGCCGGCAGCACCAGGTCGGCCAGCTGCGCGGTCTCGCTGAGGAAGATGTCCTGGACGACGAGGAACAGCCGGTCCTGCGCGAGCACCGACCTGATGCGTGCGAGCTCGGGCATCGACACCGCCGGGTTGGTGCCCGACACCCACAGCATCCGGATCGACCCGTCCTCGACGTAGCGCATGATCTGCATGGCGTGGGTCGGCGGCGTGGCGTGCGGGATCTGCTTCGGCTCGACGTTCCAGACCCGGGCCAGGTCGGCGACATGGTCGGGGTTGCTCCAGTTGCGGAACCCGGCCATGTCACCGTCGGCGCCGCACTCACGGGTGTTCTGGGCGGTGGGCTGGCCGTTCATCTGGAGGATGCCGCAGCCGGGCCGCCCGATCATGCCTCGCAGCAGGTGCACGTTGTTGACCTGCACCGCGGCCGCCGTGGCCTGGTGCGACTGGTAGAACCCCTGCAGCACGGTCGACAGCAGCGCGTTCGACTCGCCGAGCAGTCGCGCCGCAGCCCGGATGTCGGCCGCCGGCACGCCGCAGATCGTGCTGACGACGTCGGGTGAGTACCGGCCGACGGTCTTCTCGAGCTCGTCGTAGCCGACGGTGTTCGCCGCGACCCACGCGTCGTCGACGTGCCCGCGGGAGATCATCTCGTGCAGCAGCGCGTTCATGAGGGCGACGTTGGTGCCGGGGCGCGGGGCGAGGTGCAGGGTGGCCGCCTTCGCCACCGGCGTCGGCCGCGGGTCGACGCACAGGAGCGCCGGAGGGTTCACGCCCGCGAGCCGGTCGAGGATCCGCATCCACAGCACCGTCTGCGTCTCGGCGACGTTGTGCCCGAACAGGGCGATGGTGTCGGCGTGGTCGACGTCGGTGTAGGAGCCGGGCTGGCCGTCCGATCCGAACGACTCCTTGAGCGCCTCCGCCGACGTCGCGGTGCACAGGCGGGTGTTGCCGTCGACATGGTTGGTGCGGATGCCGCCGTGGGCGACGAGCGCCAGCGTGTAGTACTCCTCGAGGAACAGCTGGCCGGTCGTGTAGAAGCCGATGGCGCTCGGGCCCTGCTCGTCGAGCAGCTGCTTCGTCCGCCCGACGAGCAGCTCCATCGCCTCGTCCCACGAGCACTCGACGAGCCGTCCGTCCCGACGCACCAGGGGGCGGGTCAGCCGGTCCGGTGAGCCGATCGCCTGCCAGCCGAAGAGGTCCTTGGGACCGAGTCGGCCGTGGTTGACGCGGTCCTCCGGCCGGCCACGCACGCCGACGATGCTCCCGTCGCGCACGCCGAGGTCGAAGGCGTCGCCGTTGGAGTGCAGCGTCGATGCCGTGCGCACCCAGCGCTCCACGTCGTCCTCGTGGACCCCGTCAGCGAGATGCGTGTCGACGCGCTCGGGCCACCGGGTTCCCCGGGCGTACGGCGTTCGCTCGCCCCACACGTCCTCGATGCGGTCCTGGGTGGGCATGGCCGTCCTCCTCGCAGGCGGGGCCGTCGGCGTGCGGCAGAGTGGTGGGTCGCTGACCCGTTGTCGCCCTGCCCCTACCCACGCGGGACCGCCCGGAGCGGTCGACGCCCGCGACGTGCGTCACCCTCCCCTCACCGGGGATGGGCCCCCGTCAGCCGACGAGCGGTTCGAGCCCGGGGACGGTGCCAGTCTCGAGCAGCTCGGCCGCGACGTCGGCGACCTTGCGGTTGTGGTTCTGGCTCAGGCGGGCCAGCACCGCGAACGCACCGTCGGCGGTGAGCCGGTAGCGCTCGACGAGGATGCCGACGGCGGCCCCGATCGTACGACTGCGCGCGAGCGCGGCCTCGAGGTTGTCGGCGCGGTCGTCGGCGAGGGACGCCTCGATGGCGATGACTGCGTGCTGCGCGAGCAGGTGGGCCCGTTCGACAGCGGCCGCGTCGAACAGCTCGGGGCACCGGGCGTAGCACGTCATGACGCCGACGGTCGCGCCCGCGAGCCGCAGTCCGTGCGAGACCACCGACCGCACCCCGGTGCGGGTGAGCATCTGCGCGGCGTACTCGGGGAAGCGTCCGTCCTCGGCGAGGTCGTGCACGACGACCGCGTCGCCCGACTCGAAGGCCGCGATCCCCGGGCTCGCCCCGCACCCACCAGCGATCTTCGCGATGACGTCGGCCAGCGCGGGGTCGTTCGACGCCGATAGCCGCGCCGGTCGCCACGTCAGATGGTCGGTGACGGCGACCGCGGCCCAGTCGCAGGGTACGACCTCGACGGCTCGGTGCACGACCGCCTCCACCGTCGGGAGCACCCCGTGGGTCTCCGCGAGGTCACGCGCCACCCGCGCAAACTCGCTGGCCGACGCGTCAGCCGAGGTGCTCACCTGCACATCGTCCCGCACCGCAGGGCACCACGTCACCGGAGGCACCCTGCGAATTTCGCAGCGGTCGGGGCGGCGCCTGGCCCTGGGGTGTTCGACGGGGCGGGCGCGGCCGTCGATCAACGTACCCCCGCGCGCGTCGAAGACCCGGCGCGCACTCGACGCCTCGGCGCCTCAGTTCTCGACCCCTGTCGACTCGTGCGACTCGCCCACGGGTTTGGACTCGGGCGACCCGCGCTCGCGCAGGTAGATGCTCAGGACCACCATGCTGGCGACGGCGAGCAGCTCGGACTGCCAGTTCTGGAAGGTCCGGTTCCAGAAGTCCGGCGCCCCCAGGTACTCGCCGAGGCTGAGCGGCTCCTGGAGGTTCTGCAGCTGGTCGGCGTCGTACGCGCTGCGACCGGCGATGAGCTGGGCCAGCCACGACAGCAGGAAGATGAGGCCCATGACCAGTCCCAGGGAGCGGGAGTAGAGAGCCGTGCGCCAGCCACCGGCCTTCGCCCACGACGGGGACTCGTCGGTGGCGTAGCGGCCGACCTTCTGGTCGACGTCGCTCTCGCGGCCGACGCGGTCGAGGGGTTTGGACTCCGGCGACCCCCTCTGCACGAGCCACACGGTGAGCAGGATGAACAGGAGGAACTGCATGTACTCCGACTGCCAGTTCTCGGCCACGTCGACGGTGAACTGCGACGACGTGACGTACTCGCCGATGCTCAGGGTGGGCAGGCTTGCGGCGGTGGCGGACTCGTTGTAAAACGCTTGGCCGGTCAAGGCCTGCCCGACCAGGGCGGCGAGGAGCAACCCGAAGAAGACGAGCGTCAGCGAGCTCTCGCGTCCGAAGCGCCTCACCGGCTCATCACCCCGACGCTGATGCAGTAGGCGAGGCCTGCCGCCACGAAGAGCAGCAGGCCGACGAAGACGGTGCGCACAGTCAGGCTCCCTTCACGGTGCAGGTGTACGGCTTGTCCTGACCGGTGAAGAGGCAACCGGCGGCGGTGACGTGCCAGCCGTCATCGAAGCGGGCGAGGAAGAGGGTGTCGCCGCGCAACCGGACGATGGCGTCCTTGCCGTACACCTCCGCCGTGCCCGGGCCCGACGCCTTCGGGAGGTTCTGGTCGGGAAGTGCGGTGGCACAGGGTCCGTCCTGGTCCTCGACCTGCTGACGCGTCGCGGGCGCGAGCAGCCCGCACGCGACCGTCGCGTGGTCGCTGACCGCGGCACTGAAGCGCAGGGCGGCGTCCACGGCGTTCTCGCGCTCGGCGCCGCCCTGGCCCGAGCACGCGGCGAGGAGCAGGACGGCCGGCGCCAGGCCCGCGGCCACGACTCTTCCGAGGCCGGGCCCGGCCACGGCCGGACTCCGGTGGACGCTGGGGCCGCTCCGCCTCGTCCTCGGGACGAGCGGCGCCTCGTTCGGGATCATGCTCTGCCCTCCGTGTCGTCGTGCACCCGTGGTCATCTGGGTTCTACCCGCGGAGGCGGGTCACGAACGGCCCGGGACGGGTTCAGGGCGTTGCCGGCCTAGCCCAGCGCGGAGCGGATGGCGTCGCGGGTGCGGTCCACGAGGGAGGCCGCGGGCCCGACAGCCCACTGCTTGACCGTCGAGCCCGCGGTGGACGGGTGCGGGTGCGTCGGGGCGACCGCCTCTGCCGCCTGCAGCGCCCGGCCGAGCTGGAGCCGCTCGGTGTCGTCGCACCCCTCGAGCACGGCCGGGAACTCCTCGCTCTCCTCGGCCTCGGCATGCGCGACGACGGCCTGTCGGAACTGCTCGAGCTGTTCGTCGAAGTCGGGCGAGGCCACGTCGAGGTCCTCGAGGGCGGCGAGCACCTCGTTGGCCCGGGCCTCCTCGGCGTTGCGGGCATCGACGACGGCCCTGCCGGCCAGGCGCTCGGAGATCGGCCGCAGCACCATCTCCTCGGCGGTCTCGTGCACCGCGAGCAGGGCCCGCAGCTCGTCGAACGCCCGCTGCTTGTGCCCACCGTCCGCGCTCGCGACGTCGTCGAACAGGTCGCGGACGCGGGCGTGCTGGCGCAGGAGCACCGCGATGACGTCACCCTCGTCCAGCTTCGCCGCCTCGCGACGCGCCTTGGCCGAGCTCCTCATGGTCAGGTCCTTCCGTTGTCCGTGCGATGGATGGTGCGCCGCGGTCGGGCAGCCACCGGCCGGGAGCAGCACGTCCGGGGCGGCTGGTCGCCCGCCCCGGACGTGTTCGACGCGGGTCAGCCCATGCCCCCCGAGGAACCGGGGGACGAGCCGGAGGCGCCGGACTGTGCGGTGTCCTGCACGGATGCCGCCGCGTCCTTGCCCTCGTCCTTGACGTGCTCGACCGAGGACTGAGCCTGGTCCTTCACCGACTCGGCGGCCTGGCGAGCCGGCTCCTTGAGGTGCTCGGCCGACTCCTTGGCCACGTCCGTGGCCGTGGACTTCGCCTCCTCGACGACGGGCTGCGCCTTCTCCTGCACCGTCTGGGCCAGCTGCTGCTCCTTCTGGCTGGCCGGCAGGAGGGAGCCGACGAGCCAGCCGACGCCGAGGGCGACGAGGCCCGCTGTCAACGGCGACCCGGTGGCCTGCTGCCTGACGGCGTGCGCGGCGTCCCCGGCTTTGTCACCGACGGTGCCCAGCGTGTCGCCCACGGCGTCTCCGGCGCTGCTCACTGCCGAGTGCGTCGAGCTCGACGTGGAGTGCGCCGCGTGGGAGGCCGATCCCATGACCCGCTCGCGCAGGCCGACCGCACGCTGCTTCGCCCGGTCGGCGCCGCGTCGCGCCAGGTGGCTGGGGGTGACGGCGTCACCGAGCGCGTTGACGTCGCGGCTCAGACCCGCCCGCGTCCGCTCGATGTCGCGCCGGATCTCGTCCGGGCTGCCGGGCTCGGGGCGCGAGGCCTCGTTGGCGCCGGCCCGCGAGTACGACTGGAGGTCAGGGTCGTTCGTGGCGCCCTGGGCGCCGGTTTCGTAGGTGCTCATCGTGTCTCCTCGTGTCCCTTGAGCGCGTCGGGGATCTTCTTGCTCGTGTCGACCGTGCGGGGCAGGCCGTCGATCTTGCGGAAGGAGCTGCGGCCGGCGGCGGCCAGCACCGCCGCGACGACGGCCCACACCGCCATGACGATCACGGCAGCCCAGCCGCGGTTGTCGATGGCGCCGGAGAGCCATTCCCAGACCGCGAGGGACAGGAACAGCAGCGCGAACCAGCCGGCGGTGGCGGCACCGCCGAACATGCCGGCGCCGCGGCCGGCCTTCTGGGCCGACTCCTTCACCTCGGCCTTGGCCAGCTCGACCTCCTGGCGCAGCAGCGTCGAGAGGTCCTCGCCGATGTCGGCGATGATCTCGCCGAGGGAGGAGCTCTCCGCCTTCGTCTCGGCACTCGTCGTGGTGGGAATGGCGAAGGTCTCGGCGCGGGCCGGGGTCGTCGCGTCGAAGGGCGTGCTCATCGCAGGCCCTCGCCCGTGTCGAGGCCTCCGACCCCGGCGTCGGGCACCGTCGCAGGCGTCGAGCCGGTCGGTACGACGGTGGCCGGTCCGCGGGTGCTGCCGTAGGCGCTCTCGGCGCCGTTGGTGGTGCCGGCGGTGCCGCCCGTGGTGCCGTAGGTTGCGCCGGTGACGCCGTACGTGCCGGTGGTCGGGGACCCCGTCGCCTCGCCTCCGCCCGACGTCGAGGTCGGGCTGTCGGTGAGGCCTCGCGTCAGCCGTCCGCCGAGGAGCCCGAGCAGGGCCGCGCCGGCGAGGAACGCGCCCGGGCGCCGCCGAGCGACGCTGCGGACGTCCTCCAGAAGCTCGCCGGGCTCACGGTTCTCCAACCACTGGGAGGCGCTGCGGACCTGCTGCTCGATGCGGCGCACGAGGTCACCGGCGACACCGTCCTGGGGCGCCGCGTCGGCCATCTGGCGCAGCTCGTCACCGAGCGAGCCGAGCCCACGCGCGGCGCGCTGGCCCTGGTCCGAGGCCTGCGTGCCGAGCTCGCCCCGCAGCTGCTCGAGGAGGGCCGTCAGCTGCGACTTCGCCTCGGCGCCAATGGCTTTCGCCTCATCGGCCGCTGTTCCGGCCACGTCGCGGCCGCGGTCGGCCGCCTCCTTGGCCGTGTCCTTGGCGGTGTCGGTCAGGCCGCCGTCCGACGATGAGCCGGACGTGCTGGACGGACCGGACGCGCCGGGCGTGGGCGTGGGCGTCGTGTCGTAGGGGACGGCGTCGGCGGCCGTGGAAAGGCGCACCTCGCTGGTGTCGCTGTAGGGCGACCCGGCGTCCCGTGCGCCGCCCGACCCCGTGCCGGGGCCCTCCCGCTCCTGCGGCACCTCACCGAACCCTGGGTTGTGTGTTGGTTGCGTCATCGTCCGCTCTCCAATGGTCGAGGGGTGCGCGTCGGCCGGTCGGACGACGGCGTTTGACCCCGGCGGTTGGGCTTCGACTACCCGGCGGTGCCGCGCCGAAACGTCTCGGGCACAAGGCGAGCCGGCGCGGCCGGGCGCGGCCTCCCTTGTCGGTCGCGCCGCCGCGGAGGCAGTGATGCGTTCTCCGTGGCGACCCGGAACCGGAAGGCCCGGCCGGGTTTGAAGTCTCGGGCGGTGGGCACGGGGTCGTACACGCAGCCCGCGAATCCCCGGGCGGAGAGGAGCACCATGACCACTCGTCCAGAACCTGCGACTCGCGGCGCGACCAACCGGTCAATGACGGAGCGCCGGACGGCGGTCCAGGGCGCCGCGCTCGTGGTCGGCCTCGCGTTCCTCGCCGTCGGCATCGCCGGCTTCGTCCCCGGCGTCACGGCCGATTACTCGAACCTCGGCATGGCCGGGCACCACTCGGGCGCCATGCTTCTCGGAGTCTTCCAGGTGTCGGTGCTGCACAACGTCGTCCACCTGCTCTACGGCGTCGTCGGGATCCTCGCCGCCCGACGCTGGACCGCCTCCCGGGTCTACCTCATCGGCGGTGGCGCGCTCTACCTCGTCCTGTGGCTGTACGGCCTGTTCGTCGAGAAGACGTCGGCGGCCAACTTCGTGCCGCTCAACCGCGCCGACGACTGGCTGCACCTCGTCCTCGGCCTCGGCATGGTCGCTCTCGGCGTCGTCCTCGGCCGTCGCCCCGGGGCGCACACCATCGCCGGCCATGACGCGCGGTACGGCGACTGGCGCCGCGACAGCGCCTCGTCGTGAGCCCGTCCCGCGAGCAGGCCCCGAGGTCCCGGCCCTCCACTCGCTCGGCGGAGGGCCGGGACGTCCGGCCCGCAGCCGCGGACGCCCCATCGATGTCCGACCTCGAGCCCGAGTCGTCCGACGACGACCCGGCTGGCGGTCCTGCCCCGGTCCCCCGCGCGTCTGCCGACCCGGCTGACCCGCCGTCGCCGACGGGGCCGCTCAACCCGGCCTGACGCGTCGGTGCCCGGGCCGGCACGGCCTCGGCGCCCGGGCCGCCGGCACGCCCCGCCGACCGACGACCGTTGGTCGCGCCCCGGGCGCCCGAGCCGGCGTGTCGCTGCGGTACGTCGGGCCGCTCGGTGCCCAACGGTCGTCCGTGGTGACCCTGGCGGCCGGCTCAGGCAGGCCCCGCGAGCCAGCGGGACGCATCGGGGCGCAGTCGCATGCCGTGGCCCGACGCGTCCGCGTCGAGCGGCAGGCACCCGGCCACGAGCCTCGGGACGCCGTCGAAGAGCAGCTCCTCCACGCGCACGTGGTCGTGGAAGTACTCGAGGTGGCGAAGCCCCGGGACGGCCGAGAAGGCGACCGCGCTGAGGTGCGGCGCGCAGTGCGCCGACACGTCGAGGTGGTGTGCCTGCGCGATCGCCGCCGCCCGGTAGAGCGCCGTGATGCCCCCGATGCGGGTGACGTCCAGCTGCAGGCAGTCGACGGCGCCCGACGCGCAGAGGACACGCACGGCGTCGAGCGAGTCGGCGTACTCCCCCGCAGCGACGTCGGCGACGACGCGCTCCCGAACGTGCCGCAGCCCGGCCGGATCGTCGCTGCTCACCGGCTCCTCGAACCACGTCACACCCAGCTCGTCGAGGCGCCGCCCGACGCGGACCGCCTGGCCGACGGAGAAGCCCCCGTTCGCGTCGACGAACACCTCGACCCCGCGACCGACGGCGCCGACGACCGCCGCGGTCCGCTCGAGGTCGCGGTCCACGCACGTACCCCACGACTCACCGATCTTGAGCTTGACCCAGTGCGCGCCGAGCGCGGCCCAGCCGGTCAGCTGCTCGACCGTGCGCTCCTGGCTGTAGGTGGTGAATCCCCCTGAGCCGTAGACCGGTACGGAGACGCGATCGGACCCGAGCAGCTGGTGCAGCGGCACGCCGAGCAGGCGCGCGCGCAGGTCCCACAGCGCCGTGTCGAGGGCGGACACGGCCATCGCGCCGGGCCCTCGGGTGCCGACGTTGCGCATCGCCCGCACCTGGTCGCTCCACAGGTCGGCCACGGCGAGGGCATCACGGCCCTCGACGACCGGCGCGAGCAGCTCACGGACGAGCTCCGCGACGGCCGGGGCGCCGTAGGTCCAGCCAGTGCCGGTCAGCCCGTCGCACCCGACCTCGACGACGACGCACGTCGTCGAGTCCCAGGCGATGGTGCCGTCGGCCTCGGGCGCGTCGGTCGGCACAGTGAACGCGGTGGCCCGCACCAGCTCGACCGTGCCGCGACCGGCTCCGGAGTCCCGGGGCGTGCGGTGGGCGAGCCGCGAGGGAGTCGTCGGGTCCGCCTCGTACACGGCTCGCCTCAGTCCCCGCGGCCCGGGAGGACCTCGGCGAGCTTGCTGCGGATGCCCTCCTTGACGACGTCGACGCGGTCCGGGTCGCCACGAAGCACGGACTCGGCCGCCTTCTTCATCTGGTCCCACGTGGCGTGCGGCGGGATGGGCGGCACGGCCGGGTCGGTCTCGAAGACGATGACGGCAGGTCGGTCGCAGGCGAGCGCCCGCATCCACGAGGCGCTGACCTCGCCGGGGTCGGAGACGTGGATGCCCTCGAGCCCGAGGCTTCTCGCGAACCCGGCGTAGTCGACGGTCGGCAGGTGCTGGGAGGGCAGGAACTGCGGTGAGCCGCCCATGGCGCGCAGCTCCCACGTGACCTGGTTGAGGTCGCCGTTCTGCAGGACCATGACGACGAGCCGCGGGTCGGCCCAGTCCTTCCAGTACTTGGCGATCGTCACCAGCTCGCCCATGCCGTTCATCTGCATGGCGCCGTCGCCGACCGTCGCGAGCACCGGCCGATGGGGGTGGGCGAACTTCGCCCCGATGGCGTACGGCACGCCGCAGCCCATCGTCGCGAGGGTGCCCGAAAGGGTGCCGCGCATCGTGCCGCGCATCTTGACGTGCCGGGCGTACCAGTTGGTACCCGAGCCGGAGTCGGCGGTGATGATCGCGTCGTCGGGCAGCAGCGGTGACAGCTCCTCGAAGACGTGCTCGGGGTTGATCGGGTCGGCCTCGACCTTGCCGCGGGCCGCCATGACGTCCCACCAGCGAGCGACGTTCGACTCCACCGTCTCGCGCCAGGAACGGTCGACCTTCGCGGTGACGAGCGGCAGCAGCGCGCGGAGGGTGCGGGCGGCGTCGCCGACGAGGTTGACCTCGAAGGGATAGCGCAGCCCGACCATGGTGGGATCGGCGTCGATCTGCACGGCCCGCACCTTCGGCTCGCCGCCCTCGAAACCGGGCAGGAACTGCGTGTACGGGAAATTCGAGCCGACGACGAGCAGTGTGTCGCAGTCGGTCATCAGCTCGTAGGACGGCCGCGTGCCGAGCAGCCCGATCGAGCCGGTGACCCACGGCAGCTCGTCGGACAGGACGTCCTTGCCGAGGAGTGCCTTGGCGACGCCGGCCCCGAGGACATCGGCCATCTCGGTGACCTCGACGACCGCGGCTCGGGCGCCCTGGCCGACGAGCATGGCGACCTTCTCCCCGGCGTCGAGCACGTCGGCCGCCCGCTGCAGGTCGGCGTCGGAGGGCACCGGCAAGGCGAAGGTCTGGTCGAGGCTCGAGGGCACCATCTTGAACGCGTGCTGCGGCGGTACGTACTCGAGCTCCTGCACGTCGCTGGGGATGATGACCGCGGTGACGGTGCGCCGGGAGGCGGCGATGCGCATCGCCCGGTCGAGGACGTTGGGCAGCTGCTCGGGGACCGTCACCATCTGGCAGTACTCGCCCGCGACGTCCTTGAAGAGGCTGAGCAGGTCGACCTCCTGCTGGTAGTTGCCACCCATCGCCGACCGGGCCGTCTGGCCGACGATCGCGACGACCGGCACGTGGTCGAGCTTGGCGTCGTAGAGGCCGTTGAGCAGGTGGATCGCGCCCGGCCCGCTCGTGGCGGTGCAGACGCCGACGCGGCCGCTCAGCTTGGCGTAGCCGCAGGCTTGGAAGGCGGCCATCTCCTCGTGGCGGGCCTGGATGAAGCGCGGCCTGTCCTCGGCGCGCTCCCACGAGGCCAACAGACCGTTGATGCCGTCGCCGGCGTAGCCGAACACCTGCTCGACGCCCCATTCGCGCAGTCGCTCCAGGACATGGTCTCCGACAGTCGTGGTCGTCATCTCTGGTCCTCCTCGGATCGGGGCTGGTCGGTCTGGTCGGTCTGGTCGGTGGGTGCCGGGCGGTCCCGGAGGCCGCCTGCGAGCAGCTCGGCGAGGTGCACGGCGTGGCGTCCCGTCTGCTGCTCCACCTGCGTGCGGCAGGAGAAGCCGTCTGCGAGCACGACGGTCGACGCGTCCGCCTCCCGTACCCGCGGGAGCAGCACGCGTTCGCCCGCGCCCACGGACACCTCGTAGTGGCCGCGCTCGAAGCCGAAGTTGCCGGCGAGGCCGCAGCAGCCCGAGCCGAGCCGGTCGGCGTCGATGCCGGCGGCCTTCATCAGCTCGTCGTCGGGCTTGGTCCCCATCACGGCGTGCTGGTGGCAGTGGGTTTGCACGATCGCGTCGACGTCGAGCCGCGGCGGCTGCCAGTCGGGCGCCCGGTCGCGCAGCAGCTCGGCGAGGGTCGTCGTCTGGTGGGCGAGGCGCCGGACGTCCTCGTCGCCCGTGAGCAGCTCGGGGGCGTCGGACCGGAACACCGCCGTGCACGACGGCTCGAGGCCGACGACCGGGGTGCCGGCGCGCAGGTCGTCGCGCAGCAGCGACACGGTGTGCCGCAGGACGCGCTTGGCCGTGCGCAGCTGGCCGGTGGAGATCCACGTCAGCCCGCAGCACACCGGCTCGCTGGGCACGACCACGGTGAAGCCGGCGTCCTCGAGCACGGCGACCGCGGAGGCCAGCACCGTCGGGTGGAAGTAGTTGGAGAAGGTGTCGGGCCAGAGGATCACGCGGCCCGGTCCGCCCGGGTTCGTCTGGGCCGCAGCACTTCCCGAACGGGCACGTGCGCGCGAGCGGGCCCCGTCCGACGCCGTGAACGGCTCCTCGGCGAAGACCGGGAGGCTGCGTTCCGGCGCGATCCCGCCGAGCCGCTTGAGCAGCGGGGCGGTGAGACGCGACTGCGTCAGCCGGTTGACCGCACGGGGTGCCCGCGCCGCCGCTCGGGCCGTCAACGGCAGCCAGCCCATCGAGTAGTGGGCGGCCGGTCGCACCCGGTGCTCGTAGTGGTGCGACAGGAACTCGACCTTGTAGGTGGCCATGTCGACGCCGACCGGGCAGTCCGACTTGCAGCCCTTGCACGCGAGGCACAGGTCGAGGGCGTCGCGCACCTCGGCGGAACGCCAGCCGTCGGTGATGGCGTCGCCGCGCATCATCTCGAAGAGCAGACGGGACCGGCCACGCGTCGAGTGGACCTCGTCGCGGGTCACCATGTACGACGGGCACATCACCTGCTCCTCGCTCGAGGAGGTGCGGCAGTTGCCGATCCCGGCGCAGCGCAGCACCGCCTGCGAGAAGCGTCCGTCGTCGTTGGGGAAGCCGAACTCGGTGCGCGGCTCGGGGTGCGCGTACTCGGTGCCGAGGCGCAGGTTGGCGTCGCGCGGGTTGGGGCGCACGACCTTGCCCGGGTTCATCCGGTCGTCCGGGTCGAAGAGGTCCTTGACCTGCTCGAAGAGCGCGACGACCTCGTCGCCGAACATGATCCGCAGCAGGTCGCCGCGGGCCTGCCCGTCGCCGTGCTCGCCCGAGAGGGAACCGCCGTACCGGACGACGAGGTGCGCTGCCCGAGAGGTGAACTCGTGGTAGTGGGCGATCCCGTCGGCGGTGCGCAGCTCGAAGGGGATGCTGCAGTGCACGCAGCCCTGGCCGAAGTGGCCGTAGATCGACGTCTCGTCCTCGCGGTAGCCGAACTCGTCGAAGAGTTCGCGCAGGTCGCGCAGGTAGTCGCCGAGCCGCCCCGGCGGGACGGCGGAGTCCTCCCAGCCCGGCCACGTGTCGTGCCGCGCCGACGGGTGGGCGGTGGCGCCGAGGCCTGCCTCGCGCACCCGGACGAGCTCCTCGATGTGGGCGGAGTCGTCGTAGAACCGTGTCGTCGGCGGGTGCTCGTTGCCCTCGACGTCGCGCAGCAGGCCCTTGGCGCGCTCGTCCGCCTCCTCCTGGGTGTCGGCGGAGAACTGGACGACGAGCCAGCCGCGGCCCTTGGGCAGGTCGTCGACGGCGTCGCCGGCCGCCTCGATCTCGCGCTCGAGGTCGATGAGCACGTCGTCCAGACCCTCGAGCATCGACGGGTCGTGGGAGACGACCTGCGGCACGGCGTCGCCCGCCTCGGCGATGTCGGGGTAGCCGAGCACGACCATTGCGGTGGCCCTGGGCACCTCGACGAGCGCGAGCTCGGCCCGCAGCACGGTCACGAGGGTGCTCTCGGAGCCGACGAGCGCCTTGGCGAGGTCGAAGTGGGCCTCGGGCAGCAGGGAGTCGAGGTTGTAGCCGGAGACCCGACGCGGGATCTTCGGGTAGCGGGTCCGCAGCAGCTCGAGGTTGTCGTCGCGCAGGCCACGCAGCGCCCGGTAGATCTCGGCCCACCGGCCGCCGGCCTCGACGACCTCCACGTACTCGTCCTCGCCCGTCGGGCCGACCCACATCCGCTCGCCGTCGTAGGTGAGCACCTCGAGCCGGTGGACGTTGTCGACGACCTTGCCGTAGGCCTGCGCCGTCGACCCGCACGAGTTGTTGCCGATCATCCCGCCGAGGGTGCACGTGCGGTGCGTCGAGGGCTTGGGCCCGTACATCAGCCCGTGCGGGGCGAGCTCCCGGTTCAGGTCGTCGAGGGCGATGCCGGGCTCGACGACGCAGCGGCGTCGCTCCACGTCGACGGACTCCACACGCGTGCAGTGGCGTGACCAGTCGATGACGACGCCGGTCCCGGTGGTCTGGCCGGCGAGGCTCGTACCGCCACCGCGCGACACGATCGACGCGTCGTGCTCACGGCAGACGGCCACGGCCGCGGCGGCGTCGTCCGGGTCGAGGGGGTTGACCACGACCGTGGGCACGTACCGGTAGTTGGAGGAGTCCACCGCGTAGGCGCCCCGGCTGCCGAGGTCGGGTCGCACCTCGCCCCGCACGCGGGCGCGCAAGGCGGTGACGAGGCGTGCCTCCGGCGTCGGCGTGGCGGTGCCGGGGCGCGCCGGACCGGTCGACGTGGTGGTCGCGGGGGTGGGCGCGGGTGAGTGGTCGGTCGTCGTCATCGCTGTCTCGTTCTCCCATCAGTTCCGGCGTGTCGCGGGTCGCCGCTCGACTCACCGCACGGGTCGCGGTCCGGCTCGCCGCCGAGTCGCTGGGCGCACTCGAGCAGGAGCGCGTGCACGAATCCCTGCGGCAGGTTGCCGCGCAGCTGGTGCTGCTCGACGTCGAACTCCTCGGCGAACAGGCCCGCCGGCCCGGCCGCCGCACGCTGCCTCTCGAACCAGCGGAACGCCTCGACCTCGTGCCCGGCTCCCCAGTGCGCCAGGCACATCGCGAAGCCGCACAGCAGGAACGCGCCCTCGGCCTCGCCGAGCGGGCGGTCGTCGGGACGGTTGCGATAGAGGTAGCCGTCCGCGGAGAGGTCCTTCTCGACGGCGGCGATCGTCGCCAGGCTGCGGGGGTCGGTGGGTGCGAGGGCACCGCGGACACCCGGAAGCAGCAGCGACGCGTCGAGCTCGGGGCGGCCCGGCCGGCGCAGCCACGCCCCGCCGGGCGACAGGCAGCGCCGGCTCGTCTCGGCGAGGACGGCGTCGGCGAGGCTGTCGGCGCGATCGGAGAGGGCGCCCGGGCCGTGCTGCGCGATGCGGCGCAGGCCACCGACGCAGGCCAGGCGCGAGTGCGTCCACCAGTCCGGGTCCAGCTCCCAGATGCCGGCGTCGGGCTGCGTCCACCGTGCGGCGATGACATCGACGAGGGTCTCCGCGGCCGTGGCGTCCTCCGCGGTGAGCAGGTCGTGCCGAGCGGCCGACGCGTACAGCTGGAGCAGCTCGCCCGGGGTGTCGAGCTGGAACTGCCCCCGCACCCAGTTGCCGACGACATCGGCGCCACCGGGGTAGGCGGGTAGGTCGAGGGTCGACTCCTCGGGAGGGAGGGCCCCGGTCACCGAGTAGGCGGGCGCGAGGTCGTGGCCGTGCTCGAGGATGCGGGCCGTCGTCACGTCGACCAGCTCCGGCAGCAGCGGCAACGGCTCGTGGACCGAGACCGCGAGGCCGGCGTACGCCTGGTCGCGCAGCCACACGTAGCGGTAGTCGAAGTTGCGTCCGGCCTCGGCACGCTCGGGCAGCCCCAGAGTCGGCGCGGCGACCATGCCACCGCCCGACGTCGTCAGGCCACGCAGCACGGCGTAGGCCATCCGGGCATCGCGCCTCCCGACGACGTCCTCGAAGGCCGGCACCTGCTCGCTCCACCAGCGTTCGGTCGCCCGCCAGGCGTCGGGCGCCTCGACCGGAGGGCCGAGGGGGCGGTCGGACACCTCGAGCACGAGGTCGCGGTGCTCCCCGGCAGCGAGGTACAGCTCGGCGCGCAGCACGCCGTCGTCGCCCCGCGATGCCTCGGGCAGCCCGCTCCACCGGGCCCGCAGGTCGCCGCAGTCGAGCACCCAGCGGCCCGCGTCGTCGCGACGCGCGTCGGCCGGTGTGCTGCCGAAGTCGCCGCGCAGGTCGAGCGATACGGCCACGCGGGCCCCGTCGGAGTCGGGCATCTCGATGCGGCGCAGGAGCACGGCCCGGTGGGGGTCCGCCGGAGCGGCGAGCGCCTCGCGACACTCGACGGTCGTGTCGTTGGTGACCCAGTGGCTGCGCCAGACCAGGCTGCCGGGCTCGTAGGTCCCGCCCCAGACGTAGGGCTCGACCGGCGTCACGGTGTAGCCGCCGCGTCCGCCGACGAGGCTCGCGAACGTGGCCGGCGAGTCCCAGCGGGGCACACACATCCACACGACGTCGCCGCGCGGCCCGATGAGCGCACCGCGGTGGCCATCGGCCACGAACGAGTACTCGCGCAGCACGTGGAAGGGCTGTCCGGTGGACCGGCTCGTGTCGGCTGTGACCGACGGGCGCGACGGCTTCATCGCCGCCTCCGTCCCCCGCGGGAGAGCGCGGCACCGGCCAGGGCGACGCCCGCCGACGCGAGCGCCGGACGCGCGTACTCGCGTCGCCACGCCGCCAGGCCCACCATCGACAGCGCGTGGGAGACGTCGACGAGGGCAGCCGGGCGCCGGACCACGCCGGGGGCCACGAGCTCGGCGATCCCCTGGGCCAGGTGACGGAGGCCCAGCAGCTGGGTGACGAGCTGTTCGTCGGCGGTGCACCCGCGGCCCGTCACCCGCTGCCACACCTCGTCGGGACAGGTGAACAGCACTGCGCCCCAGGCGGTCCCGGCCGCACCCGCGACCCGCGCACTGCCGTTGCCGCTGCCGTTGCCGTTGCCGTTGCCGCTCAACGACGCCGCCCCACGACCGCTAGCGCCAGGCCCGCCACCGCGACGCCTGCCGCGCCGGCCAGCTGCGGGTACCGGTGCGCGAGCCACTGCTGGCGGCTCGTCGGCTTCGACTTCCCGTCGAACGCGCCATGGGCCCCGAAGTCGCGGCCGTCGTCGCCGTCGGCCGGGTCCCAGAGGTTGGCCGGCTGGTCGTCGGGGCGTCGCTGGTCGGTCTGCTGTGAGTCGAACCCCGTTCTCGCCAGGTAGCGGTCGAGCAGGCCGGGCACGACGGCGTTGGCCATCAGCGTCGCCGTGGTCGTGGCCCCGACCCAGTACTCACGACGCTTCGGGTGCTCGGCGGCGAACGCGATCGCGCGGGCCGCGACCTCCGGCTGGTAGATCGGGGGCACCGGCTGGGCCTGCCGGGGCAGGCGGGACAGCACCCACGAGAACTGTGGCGTGTTGAGCGCCGGCATCTGCACCATCGTCACGTGGACGCCGCTCTTCTCGTGGAGCAGCTCGACTCTCAGTGCCTCGTGGAAGCCCTGGATCGCGTGCTTGGCGCCGCAGTACGCGCTCTGGAGCGGGATGCCGCGGTAGGCCAGGGCCGACCCGACCTGGACGATCGTGCCGGCGTCCCGCTGCCGCATGCGCCGGAGCACAGCGCGGGTCGCGTAGACGTAGCCGAGGTAGCTGACCTCGGTGACGCGCCTGAACTCCTCCGGGGTGATGTCCTCGAACCTCGCGAAGACCGAGGTGAAGGCGTCGTTGACCCACACCGCGATCGGGCCGAGCTCGCTCTCGACGCGCTCGACCGCGGCCTCGACGGCGTCGGGGTCGGACACGTCGAGCGGCACGACCAGCGCGCGCCGCCCCTGCGCCCGGACCTCGGCAGCCGCGGCCTCGAGCCCCCGCTCCCCGCGGGCGAGGAGCGCGACGTCGTTCCCACGCCGCGCGAACTCGCGGGCGGTGGCCCGTCCGATACCTCCGCTTGCTCCCGTGATGGCCACGACCTGCGTCATTCGTCCTCCTCGGCACCTCGTCCGTGAGCCCCAGGGGCCAGGTGCAGGGGCACCCGAGGGGCAGGTGGTCCGGCGACGGGTGCCCCCTACCCCGGGCGAGGCCGTTGTGACGAGGGCACGCCGAGGCGTACGTCACACGCCGTGACGTGCAGGCGTGCGGGCGTCGTGGCCGTGGGCGCGACGCGGGCGCGGCCGCGGGGCCGTGGTAGCCGGCGGCAGGCGGAGGCCGGCGCGACCGGGGCCGACGACTGCGGCCCCGGTGGGGGGTCGCGAGCGGTCAAGGACACGGTGCGAGAGCGGGAGGCGCCGGCGCTCGGGGGTCGACGACGCCTCCCTACCCCCTGAATCCGTTGCGGACGCCCCGGCGTTACACCTCGCCCGGGACCGACCCCGTCGAACGACCCCTCCCGTTCACCTCGGGGCTCTAGCGTCGGAGGTGACGAACCCTGACAGGAGGCTGGCCCGGTGACCGACCGGCTCCGCGCGGCCGCACGCGCCCCCGAACCGCGGACACTCGTCGACGTCCTCGCGGCGACGACGGCGGCCCACCCCGACGTGCCGGCGGTCGACGACACGGCCACCGTGCTCACCTACGCCGAGCTGACTGCCGCGGCGGTCGCCCTCGCCCGCGACCTGGCCCGCGCCGGTGTCCGTCCCGGCGACCGCGTCGGGGTCCGTGCGCCGTCGGGCACCGTCGACCTCTACGTCGCGGTGCTCGGCATCCTCCATGCGGGGGCCGCGTACGTCCCCGTCGACGCCGACGACCCACAGGAGCGTGCCGATCTCGTCTTCGGCGAGGCCGCGGTCACGGCGATCGTCGGGCCGCGCCGCCGGATCCGCCCGGTGGGCCGGGCGGCCCCACCCCCGCGGGGCCCGAAGGCCAGCAAGGCGCACCCGACGCCGCCCGAACCCGTCACGGTCACCACCGAGCACGACGCGTGGGTCATCTTCACCTCGGGCTCCACCGGCGTGCCGAAGGGCGTGGCCGTGTCGCACCGCTCGGCAGCGGCGTTCGTCGACGCCGAGGCCCGGATCTTCTTGCAGGAGCGGCCGGTCGGGCCCGGCGACCGGGTCCTCGCCGGCCTGTCGGTGGCGTTCGACGCGTCGTGCGAGGAGATGTGGCTCGCGTGGCGGTACGGTGCATGCCTCGTGCCGGCGCCACGCTCGCTCGTGCGCACCGGCCAGGACCTCGGTCCGTGGCTCGTCGCGCAGGACATCACGATCGTCTCGACCGTCCCGACGCTCGCGGCCCTGTGGCCCGCGGAGGCGCTCGAGCCCGTGCGGCTGCTCATCTTCGGCGGCGAGGCGTGCCCGCCCGACCTCGCGGCGCGGCTCGCGACGCCGGACCGCGAGGTGTGGAACACCTACGGCCCCACCGAGGCGACCGTCGTCGCGTGCGCGGCCCCGCTCGACGGCGTGGGGCCGGTGCGCATCGGCCTGCCGCTCGACGGCTGGGACCTCGCCGTCGTCGGACCCGACGAGCAGCCCGTCGGTGAGGGTGAGACCGGCCAGCTCATCATCGGCGGCGTCGGGCTGGCCCGCTACCTCGACCCGGCCAAGGACGCCGAGAAGTACGCGCCGATGCCGACGCTCGGGTGGGAGCGCGCCTACCGCTCGGGCGATCTCGTCGTCAACGATGCCGAGGGGCTGCTCTTCGTCGGCCGCGCGGACGAGCAGGTCAAGCTCGGCGGCCGCCGGATCGAGCTCGGCGAGGTCGACGCCGCCCTCCAGGCGCTGCCCCACGTGACCGCTGCCGCGGCCGCGGTGCAGACCACCCCGGTCGGCAGCCAGCTGCTCGTCGGCTACCTCGTCCCCGCGTCCGAGTACCTCGACCTCGACGCCTCGCGCGAGCGCCTGCGCGAGGAGCTGCCCGCCGCGCTCGTGCCGATCCTCGCCATCGTCGAGTTGATCCCGACGCGCACCTCGGGCAAGGTCGACCGGGCCGCGCTGCCGTGGCCGCTGCCCGGCGCCGGGGCGGACGCGGACGCGTCGGACCTCGAGGGCACCGCGGCGTGGGTCGCCGGGCACTGGTCGGCCGTTCTCGGCGCGTCGGTCGGCTCGCCCCACGCCGACTTCTTCGCCCTCGGCGGGGGCAGCCTGTCCTCGGCCCGGCTCGTGTCGCTGCTCCGCGAGCGCTATCCGACCGTCACGGTCGCCGACATCCACGCGCACCCGCGCCTCGGCGCCCAGGTCGAGCTGCTCGAGTCGTTCGCGCCGGTCGACCCGTCCGGCGGCGGACCGGAGCGCACCGTGCACCGCATCCCCCGGCGCACGCAGCTGCTCCAGACGCTGGTGTCGGTCGTGCTGCTGACGATCAAGGGCCTCCAGTGGCTCGTCGGCCTCGGCATCGTCACCGAGCTGCTGCGTGCCTCCGGCGTCGCCACGTGGCCGCGACCGGTGTCGTGGTGGGCGCTCGGCATCGGCCTCCTTGCGTTCGTGACGCCCGTCGGGCGCATGGGGATCACCGCTCTCGCCTGCCGGTTGCTGCTGCGCGGGCTCAAGCCCGGCTCCTACACCCGCGGTGGGTCGGTGCAGATGCGCCTCTGGGCGGCCGAGCGGTTCGCCGACGCCATGGGCGCGGTGACCATGGCCGGCGCGCCCTGGATCGTCCACTACGCGCGACTGCTGGGTGCGACGATCGGCCCCGGTGTCGACCTCCACACCGTGCCGCCGGTGACCGGGCTGCTGACCATCGGCGGGGGCGCCAGCATCGAGCCCGAGGTCGACCTGTCGGGCTACTGGATGGACGGCGACGTCGTCCACGTCGGCACCGTCCACATCGGGCGCGAGGCCGTCGTCGGGGCCCGTAGCACCATCGGCCCGGACGTCCACATCGGCCGCGGCGCCGTCGTCCAGGCCGGCTCGACGGTGCTGACGTCGGTGCCCGCCGGACGCGTCGTCGCGGGCTCGCCCGCCACGCGCGTCCACGACCCGGCGGAGCTCGGCCATCCCGCCGAGCGGCCGCCTCGGCGCCCGGCATGGGTCGCGGCCTACGGCGCCTCCGGCGCCTTGGTGTCGCTGCTGCCGTTCGTCGCGCTCACACCCGCGCTGCTCGTGCTCGCCCGCGCGCTCCGGGGCACCACCGGCACCGGCGACGCCGCGCTGACCGTCCTCGCGTGGGTGCCCGTCGTCACCGTCATCGGGATGGTCGGGCTGGCGCTGCTGACCGTCGTGCTCGTGCGGCTGCTCGCCCTGGGGCTCGGTGAGGGCTTCCACCCGGTGCGCAGCCGCATCGGCTGGCAGGTGTGGCTCACCGAGCGGCTCCTCGACCAGGCCCGCACCTACCTCTTCCCCCTGTACGCCAGCCTCTTCACCCCCGTGTGGCTCCGGCTGCTCGGGGCCCGTGTCGGCAGCGACGTCGAGGCCTCGACGGTGCTGCTGCTGCCGTCGATGACGACCGTCGCGAGCGGCGCTTTCCTCGCCGACGACACCATGGTCGGCAGCTACGAGCTGGCGCACGGCTGGGTGCACATCGCGCCGGTCAAGATCGGCAAGCGCGCCTTCCTCGGCAACAGCGGCATGACAGCCCCGGGCCGACGCGTCCCGAAGTTCGGGCTCGTCGCGGTGCTCTCGGCGGCACCGCCGAAGTCGAAGGCCGGGTCGAGCTGGCTCGGCAGCCCGCCGGTCCGGCTCCGACGCCCACCGCAGGGCAGCGACGACGAGCGGACCTTCCGACCTCCGTTGCGGCTCAAGGTCTTCCGCGGCCTCGTGGAGCTGTGCCGTATCGTGCCGGTCATGGTCACCGTCGCCCTCGGGTTCGGCGTGCTCATGGCCGTCGAGGCCCTCGCGCTGCGCTGGGGGTGGGTCGTCGCGGCCCTGCTCGGCGGGGTCGTCCTCGCCGCCACCGGGGCCGTGGCCGCCGCCGTCACGACGCTGGCGAAGTGGGTCATCGTCGGTCGCATCAGGGCGGTCGAGCACCCGCTCTGGAGCTCGTTCGTGTGGCGCAACGAGGTGGTCGACGCGTTCGTCGAGATGGTCGCCGGCCCGTGGTTCGCCTGGACCGCCACCGGCACACCCGCGATCAACGTCTGGCTGCGCACGCTGGGCGCCCGCATCGGCCACGGCGTGTGGTGCGAGACGTACTGGCTGCCCGAGGCCGACCTCGTCAGCCTCGGCGACGGCGCCACGGTCAACCGGGGCTGTGTGCTGCAGACCCACCTGTTCCATGATCGGATCATGAGCATGGACAGCGTCACCCTCGACGAGGGCGCCACTCTCGGGCCGCACGGGGTCATCCTGCCGGCGGCCTCGATCGCCCGCACGGCCACGGTCGGACCCGGCTCGCTCGTGCTCCGCGGGGAGAGCGTGCCCGCCGGCAGCCGGTGGACCGGCAACCCCATCGCCCCCTGGCACGAGAAGCCGAGCGCCTGAACGGTGAGCGTTCCCGACCGCACCCGCCGCACCCGACGCACCGACCACCCCGTGCTGGATGCGTACACGCCCGAGCGCGGCGACCCCGGCTACCGCGTCGAGCACTACGACCTCGACCTCGACTACCGCGTCTCGAGCAACCGGCTGTCCGGTCGGGCCACGCTGACGGTCCGCGCGCTCGCGCACCTCGAGGCGCTCAAGGTCGACCTGGTGGGGCTGCGTGCGGGCAAGGTCACGGTCGACGGTTCACCGGCCAAGTGGACCCACCGCGGCAACGCCGTCACGGTCCGCCCGGTGCGTCCGCTCGAGGCCGGCACGACCGCCGAGCTCACCATCACCTACTCCGGCACCCCCGGCCCGACCCGCACCCGGTGGGGCACGCTCGGCTGGGAGGAGCTCGCCGAGGGGGTGCTCGTCGCCTCGCAGCCGACGGGCGCGCCGACGTGGTTCCCGTGCAACGACCACCCGAGCGGCAAGGCGACCTACCGCATCGCCATCGAGTGCGACTCCCCCTTCGCCGTGACCGCAACCGGCGTGCTCGTCGAGATGCGGGTACGCGGCAGCCGCACCCGTCGCGTCTTCGAGCAGACGCACCCGATGGCCACCTACCTCGCCGCCGTGCACGTCGGCCGCTACACCGAGCACGTCCTCGCCGACGTGCCGCTGCACGTGCGCCTTCTCGTGCCCGTCGGCAACGGCGCCGCGGCCCGGCACGACCTCGACCGGCTGCCCCAGATGATGGCCGTGCTGGCCGAGCGGTTCGGGCCCTACCCGTTCCCCGACTACACCGTCGTCGTCACCGCCGACGACCTCGACATCCCGCTCGAGGCCCAGGGGATGGCGACCTTCGGGGCCAACTGGCTGCCCGGCGACCGACGCCACGAGCGGCTGGTCGCCCACGAGCTGGCGCACCAGTGGTTCGGCAACAGCCTGACCCTCGGCACGTGGAGCGACATCTGGCTGCACGAGGGGTTCGCCTGCTACGCCGAGTGGCTCTGGGCCGAGGCCGCCGACGGCGTCCCGGCCTCGGTCAACGCCCGCGCGCACCACGCGCGGCTCGCGGCACTGCCCCAGGACCTCGTCCTCTCCGACCCCGGGCCGCGCGACCTCTTCGACGACCGGGTCTACAAGAGAGGGGCCCTCGCCCTGCACGCGCTGCGCACCCACCTCGGCGACCCGACGTTCTTCGACCTGCTCCGCGACTGGACCGCGACCCATGCCGACGGCACCGTCAGCACCGACGCGTTCGTCGACCTCGCGGTCGAGCACGCGGTTCGCAGCGGCGGCCAGACGGCCGGATCGTCAACGGTGCGTGGGCTGCTCGTCGCCTGGCTCGACGAGCGACCCCTGCCCGAGCTGCTCGAGCTGCCCGAGCTGCCCGAGCCGCCAGCGCCCCTAGGGCCGCCCGGGCTGTCCAGACTGCGCCGGCGACGCGAGCCGCCCGGCCTGCCCTGACGGCCGCCACACCAGGCTGGCGGAGCCGCCGAGCACGACGACCGGCACCGACGCGTCGGCCCGCGCCAGTGCCACGGCCCCGACGAGCCCGGGCGGGTCCGACAGGACGGCAGGCTCGTGCAGGTCGTCGAGGTCCGCGACGGCGACCGGGACGCGGTCCGGGCCCACCGGCGTCGGCACACCGGGCAGGGGCGCGGCGAACGACGCCGGGTCGACGTCGAGTCCGGTGCCGACGGCCTTGAGCGCCGCCTCCTTGCGGGCCCACGCGCGGGCCCGGGCCACCGCGTCGCCGGCCGGCTCGTCGTCGGGGTGCAGCGCCACGGCGTCGAACCCGGGGAAGTCGGCCTCCCCGGTCCGGACGAGGTCGATGCCGACCGGCGCGAGCCGCGTCACGGCCACGGCGACCACACGGGGCCGGGACCGGACCGCGTCGGGCGCGTCGGGCGCGTCGGGCGCCTCGGGCCACCCGGCGCGTCCGACGTGGGTGACCGAGACGTGCAGACCGGTGTCGGTGGCCACGCGCACCCGGCCGTGCGGCTCGCCGCACCGCGGGCAGGTGCGGTCGAGCGCGACGCCGGCGGGCGGCACGCCGAGCACCTCGCCGACCACCCGCCGCACGAGCAGGTACCCGGCCGCACGGCTCGCGGCCACCGACGCGACCGTCGTCTCCGACACGCGTCGACGCTCGGCCGCGTCGAGGGCCGCCAGGTGCGCGCCCAAGGCGGTCACGTCGGCGGGAACCGCCACCGACCAGATGCCGACGGCCGCCCGGACGACCTCGGCCGCGGCGTCAGCGCTCACGCGTCGGCGGGGCCCGACGGGCCGTCCGCGCCGTCCTCGCCGCCTGCCGGGGCGGGGTCGGGCGCCTCGGGGTCGGCGAAGGCGAGGCGGTCGCGGGCGACGTGCTCGACGAGCACGGGCACGAAGTCGCGCACCGGTCCGTCGAGGCTCTGGTGCGCGACGGTGACGGCTGCCGCGACGACGTCAGGGTGCAGGTGGGGGAACCGCTGCTCGAGGCGTGCCTGCACCTCGGCCAGGGCCCGGTGTTCGGCGTCGCGCTCCATGCAGCAATGCTCCGGGAGCCGTGCGCCGAAGACAAGCCCTCGGCCTCGGCCGGGCCATCGGCCGGAGCCGGCCGGAGCCGGCCGGAGCCGACCGGAGCCGGCCGGAGGCTACTGATCCCGTCTCGTCCGGCGTTGTCCTGCATCGTTGTCCGCTCCGGACAGCCCTGCGGCGGACCGTTGACAGCCTGTCGGACACGACCGAAGGATCGCGCCATGACAACGGTCGTCACCTCTCGTCGCCGGTTCCTCGGGCTCCTCGGAGCGGGAGGTGTCGCGGTCTGCCTGCCCCTCGCCGAGGCCTCCCCCGCGTCGGCCCTCGGCGCACCCACGCCCCTCGCCGCGCCCGCCGGCTGGCTCGACGCCGACGCCGTGGCGCAGACCTACCACCGCGCCCTGCTGCGCCACACCCGTTGGTCCGAGACACAGTGGGACGCGACGGCCGGCCACTACCGCACCACCGACTTCGGGTTCGCCGTCGTGCTCGGGCACGCGGTCCTGCTGACCCGGGGCGGCTTCGACGCCGACGAGGCCGGCATCGACGAGGCCACCCTCCGCTCCCGCACGATCGCCAGCCTCAAGTACTTCGCCGGCGCCAACCGCGTCGTCGGCGGGACCGCATGGGGCAAGACGCTGTTCTTCGACACGACCTTCCAGCTCTACGTCCAGCTGGCCGCACGCCTGCTCTGGGACGAGCTCGACGAGCAGACCCGTGACACGTACCAGACCATCGCGGTCGGGCAGGCTGCGTACACGACCTCGCTCGGCACCGGCAACGACCCGGCCTCGGGCTCGTGGACCCCCAATGGCCTCAAGGGCGGCTGGGTCGGCGACACGAAGCTCGAGGAGATGGGCGTGTACGCCCAGTCGATCGCGCCCGGTCTCGCGTGGGCGTCCGACGACGCCCGCTGGGACGACTGGTTCGCGGCGTACGGTCGCTGGAGCCGCAACGAGGGCAGCCTGCCGCAGGCCGACGCCGCCAACCCCGCGGTCGTCGACGGCATCCCGGTGCTCATGAACACCGCCCACAACGTCTACGACACGTTCGTCGTCGAGAACCACGGCTCCTTCGGCCCGCACTACCAGTCGGAGATGTGGCGCACGTCGGGCCGCAACTCGGTCCACTTCCTCGTGGCCGGCCGCCCGCTGCCCGAGGTGCTCACCGCGCAGCCGAACGGCGACGCCCTGTGGAGCCGGCTCGTCGGCTTCATGAGCGACTCGGGCGAGCCGCTCATGCCGCTCGTCGACGACCGCGAGCACCTCTACGGCCGCGACGTCATCCCGCTCGCCTTCCTCGCCCAGGTCCTCGGCGACCGCGCGGCGGCCCGGTCCGAGGCCGACCTCGCCGACCGGCTGCTGCCCTACCTCGACTACGCGCCGCAGTACCGGCTGACGAAGTTCTCCGGTGAGCCGAAGTACGAGCCCGAGGCCCGGGCCGAGGTCGCGATCAGCTTCCTGCTGCACGAGTGGCGCGCCGCCCGCGGCGGGGCTCCCGAGCCGCTGACGTCCGCCGAGCTGTACGCCGCCGGCACCGGCGCGGTCGACCTCGGCGAGGGGCCGGGCATCGTGTCGCACCAGAGCCCGAAGGCGTGGGCCGGCGCCGTCAGCAAGCCCGGCTTCGTCAAGCTCGCGTGGCAGCCCGACCACGACGACTGGTTCTTCAACCTCGGCGGCACCTCGCCGATGTACCTCCCGCGCACCGACCTCGGCGTCACCGCCCGCAGCGCCCGCACGTACGTCGCCGCGCGCGACGGCTACGACGCGTCGGTCACCGTGCTGACGCTCGGCTCCGCCGGTCGCGTCGCGCTGGCGACGCTCCCCGGCGGCGAGGTCGTCATGACGAGCTCGGGCGTCGCCGACCGCGAGGGCACCTTCGGCCTGCACAACCTGACGATGCCGGGCGTGCGCGGGCTCGACGGCAGCCGCACCTTCGTCACCGCCGACGGCACGCTCGAGGCGAAGGCCGCCGACGCCCAGGGCGGCCTGCCGAGCGGGGTCGCGCGTCGTGACGTCGTCGACGTCCCCGGCTCGGTCACCGCGCGGTACGTCCGGATGCTCGGCGTCACGCCCGACCCGACGTACGGCTACTCGGTCATCTCCTTCGAGGTGCGCACGGCCGCGGGTGGCGCCGACCTCGCGGCCCGGCACCCCACCACGGCGTCGTCGGCCGACACCGGCCGGGGCGCGGCCTTCGCCACCGACGCGGACTCCTCGACGCGCTGGGCCGTGTCGCGCGCCGACCGGCCCCGCGCCGACAGCTGGCTCGCGGTCGACCTCGGCGCTCCGACGGCCGTCGGCCAGGTGACGATCGACTGGGAGGCCGCAGCCGGACGGGCCTACGTCGTGCAGACCTCCGACGACGGGTCGTCGTGGACGACGCGCGCCCCCTACCCGCGGATGCTGCGCAGCTCGCGCTGGGTCGGGATCGACGACCGCGTCGGCTTCCTCGTACGCGGTGGCTCGAACCCGATCGAGGTCGGCGACAGCATCCTGACCCTGTCGGCCGGCCCCGCCGCCGGGAGCGCCGGCATCGTCGTCGAGGGGCTTCCCGAGGTGCGCTCGGCCGACCTCGCGCGCCTCGCGGACGCCGCCGACGCGTCCGCTCCGCGACCGAGCGCACCGGGGGTCACCGCGTCGCTCGCCGGAGGCCTGCTCAGCGTCGTCAACCTCACCGGTGACGCCGTCGACACCGACGTCGCGATGGCGGCCGACGGTCCGGTTCCCTGCTTCGAGGGGACGCAGGAGGTCTCGGCCGACGGCACGGTGCTGCACGCGTCGGTCGCCGCCGCGTCGGGCGTCGTGCTGGCGCCGCGCGCATCCGTGTCGGTCGTCGGTGGCGGTCGCCCTCCGTCGGGGCTCGTCGTGACCGTCGATGACGCGGTCACGCTGCGGCTCAAGGGAATCGACGCGCAGGTGGACGTCGTGTTCGCCGACGGTCAGCGCCGTCGGGCGACCGTGTCGCGCGCCCGGACCGCGACGGTCCGCGTCGGCGGACGGGCCTACCCGCTGGACGACCTCGCTCTCGCCCGGCAGACCTTCCCGACCTCGCCGCTCCCCCCGACGATGACCTCACCCGCGGCGGCGGTCGACGGGTCGGACTCGACGGCCTGGGCCGTCACCGGGTCGGGTCGCATGGTCGTCGACCTCGGCGAGGCCCGTGCCCTCGGCAAGGCCGTGGTCGACTGGGGCACCGCACCCGGCTTCGGCACGGTCGAGGTGTCCGACGACGGGCTCGGCTTCCGACGCGTCGGTCGCATCGGACCGGGGACGCAGCTCGGCTCACTCGCCCTCGGCACGACGGCCCGCTACGTGGGGCTGGCCGTCGAGTCACCGGGCAGCTCCGGGCGACGCGTCACCGTCGTCTCGCTCACCGTCACGGGCGGGTGAGGCGCGGCTCGCGGGTCAGGCGCGCGGCCAGGGCCGCCCGTCGAGGCTCTCGAGGTCGGTGTTGAAGCGCCGCAGGAGGGCGACGAGGGCGGCGACGTCCTCGTCGCTCCAGTCTGCGACCACCTTTCCCAGCCCCTCGGCGTTCGCGCGTCGGTCCGCCTCGAGGTCGTCGACGCCCGAGGGCGTCGCCCGGAACTTGCGCGCCATCCCGCCGTCGGGGTCGGCGACGCGCTCGAGGTGACCTGCCCTGGTCAGGGCGGCGGTCTGGCGGTTGAGCGTCGAGACGTCGAGGCCGAGCGCGTCGCTCAGCTCGTTCAGCGACATCGGCCCCTGCGCGACGATGCGGCTGAGCAGCGTGTACCAGCTGCGCTCCAGACGCCTGGAGTGCTGGCCGGAGAACCGTCGGTTCGGGATGAGGTAGCGCGACAGCAGCATCGTCTCGAGCTCGAGCGCCTCGGTGCGTCGTCGTGCCCTGGCCATGTCGTCCTCTGGCGTGTCGTTGGTGTCGTGCAGTGTCGTGCGGTGTCGTCGGGGTCGCGGCCCCACGATATCGGGACAGCTACCCGCGTGCAGGCTACACGAGTTGTGCATCATGCATGTTATATGTACAGTGCACACTCGTGACTGAGACATCCCTTCCCACCCGGCGGCCCGCCGTCCGCACCGAGGCCGTCGTGGCCGTGCTCGCCTTCGCGGGCATCGTCGCCGCGGTGATGCAGACGCTCGTCGTCCCCCTCATCGGCGAGCTGCCGCGCCTGCTCGACACCACCTCGTCGAACGCGACGTGGGTCATCACGGCGACGCTGCTCGCGGCCGCCGTCGCGACGCCGATCAGCGGCCGCCTCGGCGACCTCTACGGCAAGCGTCGCGTCATGCTCGCGTGCTCGGTGCTGCTCGTGGCCGGGTCGCTCGTGTGCGCCCTCGCCACCTCGGTCGTCCCGATGATCGCCGGCCGAGCCCTGCAGGGCGCCGCGATGGGCCTCGTCCCGCTCGGCATCAGCGCGATGCGCGACCTGCTCCCGCCGGAGCGGCTCGGCACCTCGATCGCGCTCATGAGCGCCTCGATGGGCATCGGCGGCGCGCTCGGCCTGCCCGTGGCCGCCGCCGTCGCGGAGTACGCGAACTGGCGGATGCTGTTCTGGGGCGCCACCGCCCTGGCCGTCGCCATCGCCGTGCTCATCTTCCTCGTCATCCCGGCCACCCCGGTCACCGCCCACGGCCGGTTCGACCCCGTGGGCGCCGTCGGCCTCGGCGTCGGGCTCGTCTGCCTGCTGCTCGGCGTGTCCAAGGGCGCCGACTGGGGCTGGACGAGCGGCGCCACCCTCGGCCTGCTCGTCGGTGCGGTCGTCGTGCTCCTCGCCTGGGGCTGGTTCGAGCTGCGGACCTCCGACCCGCTCGTCGACCTCCGCGTCACGGCCCGCCCCGTCGTGCTGCTGACCAACCTCGCGTCCGTCGTCATCGGGTTCGCCATGTACGCGCAGTCGCTCATCGTGCCGCAGCTGCTGCAGCTGCCGACCACCACCGGGTACGGCCTCGGTCAGGACATGCTCCGGATGGGCCTGTGGATGGCCCCCGGCGGACTCATGATGATGCTCGTCTCGCCGCTCGGCGCCCGCCTGTCGCACGCCCGCGGGCCGAGGACCACCCTCGCCGTCGGCGCCGCTGTCGTCGCCCTCGGCTACCTCTCGGCCGTGGCGCTCATGGGCTCGACGTGGGGGCTGCTCGTCGCGGTCTGCGTCACCAACACCGGTGTCGGGTTCGCCTACGGCGCCATGCCGGCGCTCATCATGGGCTCGGTGCCGCTGTCCGAGACCGGCTCCGCCAACAGCTTCAACACGCTGATGCGCTCGATCGGCACGTCGGTGTCGGCCGCCGTCGTCGGCGTCGTTCTCGCGAACCTGTCCACCGACGTCGGTGGCGGCATCGCGCTCCCGAGCGAGGCGGGCTTCCGCGTCGGCCTGCTCATCGGCGCGGGGGTGGCCGCTCTCGCAGCCGTCATCGCCCTGTCCATCCCGCGCGGCGCGTCCCGGGCCGCCGAGGAGCGCATCGAGCACCCTGCCGTGGCCACGGAGGACGACGCGCTCGTGCCGTCCGGGGCCTGAGCCCGGCGGCTCGTCGCTAGAGGACGGGGAGGTTGTCCACCGCTCCGGTGAGCACGACGTCCTCGGCGACGAGCCGCAGCTTGCGGTTGGTGAGGCTGCTGGCCTTGCGGAGCACGTCGAACGCGCCCTGCTCGTCGACGCGGCGGTTCGCCATGACGATGCCGATCGCGGCGCCGATCTGGCGCGAGGTGCGCAGGGCCTCCTCCAGCTGCGCGACCTGCTCGCGGCTCAGCACGCCCTCTCCCTGCAGCTCGAGGATCAGCTCACGGTCGACGTCCACGCGCACCTCGAGGTCGGCGAGCCTGCGCCGGTCCTCGTCGACGCGCAGACGGGTCTCGTCGGCACGAGCCTCACTGGCATCGGCACGACGATCGTCGCTGTCGTTCTTGGCCAGCAAGGCATCGAGGTCGGCACGGTTGACCTCGACCTGCTCCTCGAGCTGCTCGAGGCGGTGCAACTCCTCTTCCGAATCCGACGTCTGGGGACCCATGCCGTCAGTATCGACAATGAGGCCGCCTCGGACAACGTGGCGGGCTCAGGCAGTGTGCCCCTGCCCGGCCCGACGCCCGCCGGCCTCGGGGTCGAGGAGCTGGGCGAGGTGCACGGCGGGGCGCTCGCGCAGGTCGGCCACCTGGGTGCGGCAGGAGAACCCGTCCGCGAGCACGACGGCGTCGGGGGCCGCGTCGATCGCCGGGAGCAGGTTCTGGCCGGCGACGGCGAGCGAGACGTCGTGGTGGCCGATCTCCACGCCGAAGTTGCCGGCGAGCCCGCAGCAGCCGGCGAGGGTCTGCACCGACGCGCCGGTGTCGGCGAGCAGGTCGGCGTCGGCCTTCCACCCGAGCACGGCGTGGTGGTGGCAGTGCGGCTGGGCGACGACCTGCGTGCCGGTGAGGTCGGGGGCCGTCCAGCCGGGCGTCTCGGCGAGCAGCTCTGCGAGCGTGCGCACCCGTGAGGAGACGAGCGCGGCGTCCTCGTCGCCCGGCAGCAGCTCGTGCACGTCGGAGCGCAGCACTGCGGTGCACGACGGCTCGATGCCGACGATCGGCAGGCCGGCCCGGGCGTCCTCCGCGAGCGCCGCGACCGTGCGGCGCAGGATGTTCCGTGCTGAGTCGAGCTGCCCGGTCGTGATCCACGTCAGGCCGCAGCAGACCGAACCGCTCGGCAGCCGCGGCTCGTAGCCTGCGTCCCGCAGCACGCGGACCGTCGCCTCGGCGACCTCGGGTGAGAAGGAGTCGGAGAACGAGTCGGCGAACAGCACAACGGGTTTCAGCTCGGAGGTACGCGGTGTGAAACTCCGCCGGAACGGACGCCTGGCGAACGCCGGGATCGAGCGGCGTCGGTCGACGCCGGCGAGCCACAGCGCCAACGGGGCCACGAGCGGCAGCGTCAGCGACCGGTTGGCGAGGGCCGGCACGCGCCCGGCGAGCCGCGCCCACATCGGCAGCCTGCCCAACGTGTAGTGCGAGCGGGGTCGGAGCCGGCGGCGGTACGTCTGGTGCAGCACCTCCGACTTGTAGGTGGCCATGTCGATGCCGGTGGGGCAGTCGGACGCGCACCCCTTGCACGACAGGCACAGGTCCATCGCATCGTGCACCGACGGGTGCGACCACGGCAGCTCGCCGCGGACGACGTCCTGCAGGATGCGGGCGCGGCCTCGGGTCGAGTCCTTCTCCTCGCGGGTGGCGAGGTAGGAGGGGCACATGACGCCGCCGGCGGCCGAGTTGTCGGCGCGGCACTTGCCGACGCCGGTGCAGCGGTGCACGGCCTGGGCGAGGTCGCCGCCGTCGTGAGGGTAGGCCATCGCCAGGTTGCGGACCGGGAAGTGGCCCGCGGGGCCAACGTCCTGGTCGACGGGGTCGGGGTCGACGAGCACCCCGGGGTTGAGCAGGTTGTCCGGGTCGAAGGCGTGCTTGATGCCGCCGAAGAGGGCGATGGCGTCAGCGGAGTACATGTGCGGCAGCAGCTCGGAGCGGGCCCGGCCGTCGCCGTGCTCGCCGGACAGCGATCCGCCGAATCCGCCCACCAGGCGGGCGGATTCGGTGAGGAACTCGCGCATCACCTTCGTGCCGTCGGGCTGGTCGAGCGGCAGGTCGAGACGCACGTGCATGCAACCGTCGCCGAAGTGGCCGAAAGGTGCGGACGTCATGCCGTACGAGCCGACGAGCTCGTCGAAGGCCGCGAGGTACTCCCCCAGTCGGGCCGGCGGCACGGCGGCGTCCTCCCACCCGGGCCAGGCCGGCTTGCCCGACGGCGCCCGGCCGGCGAGACCGGCGCCGTCCTCGCGGATCCGCCACAGCCGGGCCTGCACGGCGGGGTCGACGACGACCACCGCGTCGTCGGCGAGACCTTCGTCGACGAGGCGTCGGGCCCGTGACGTCACCTCGCCGAGGTCGTCGCCGGCGAACTCGACGAACAGCCAGGCGCGCCCGCGCGGCAGGGGCGGGATGGCGTCGGGGCCGCGTCGGGCGCGGAGCACGTCGATGAGCCGGGAGTCGAGCCCCTCGCACGACGTCGGGGCGTGGGCCACGACGGCAGGTGCCGCGTGCCCGGCCGCGACGATGTCGCTGAAGCCGAGCGCGACCACCACCCGCACGGGGGCATCGACGACGAGCCGGACCGTGGCCTGCGTGATGACACCGAGCGTCCCCTCCGAGCCCACGAGGGCCTGGGTGAGGTCGAACCGCTCGGGCAGCAGGTGGTGCGCCGCGTAGCCGGAGACCTGCCGGCCGAAGCGGTCGAACTCGGTGCGCGCCGTGGACAGGTGGCGTCCCATGACGGCGCGGACGCCCGCCACGACGTCGTCGGCGCCGCGCGCGAACGGCGCCCCGGCGTCGTCGTAGCCGGTGGCGAGGTGGTCGCCGGCAGCGGTGAGCAGCTCGAGGCCGGCGACGTTGTCCGAGGTGCGGCCGTAGGCCAATGACCGGGAGCCGCACGCGTTGTTGCCGATCATGCCGCCGATGGTGCAGCGCGGGTGCGTCGACGGGTCGGGCCCGAACCGGACGCCGTGGGGCGCGGCCGCCTTCTGGAGCACGGCGTGGACGGTGCCGGGCTCGACGACCGCGGTGCGGGTGTCCGGGTCGACCGACAGGACGCGGTTCAGGTGGCGGGAGAAGTCGAGCACGACGCCACGCCCGACGGCGTTGCCGGCCACCGAGGTGCCGGCGCCGCGCGAGGTGACCGGAACGCCGGTCTCGCGCGCCACGGCGAGGGTCGCCTCGACCTCACCGACGTCGCGCGGGCGCACGACCGCGAGGGGCGGGATCCGGTACAGCGACGCGTCCGAGGCGTACATGCTGCGGGTGCCGGCGTCCGCGTGCGCGTCGAGGCCGGCACGTCCCAGCGCCTGCACCACCTGCGCGTCGAGCTCATCCATGCGTAACATGTTACGCATGGTCCGGCTCGCCCTCCCCCACGATGCCCCGTCCCTCGCAGATGCGGTCGTCGACGCCGTGCGCACGGGCATCACGGCCGGCGAGCTCGTCCCGGACGCCACCTACTCCGTCTACCAGCTCGCCGACCTGCTCGGCGTCTCGCGCAGCCCCGTGCGCGAGGGGCTGCTACGCCTCGCCGAGGCGGGCCTCGTGCGGATCGACCGCAACCGCGGCTTCCGCGTCCTGACGCCGCAGGCGCGCGACATCGAGGAGATCATCGACATCCGCCTCGCCCTCGAGCCGGCCGCCGCCCGCCGCGCCGCCGAGCAGGCCACCGACGCCCAGCACGCCGAGATCCGCGAGGCCTTCGAGGCCATGGGCACCGCCCTGGGCGAGGGCAGCACCGCCCCCGCCGACGAGCAGCGGTTCTGGGTCGCCGACCACGCCGTGCACGACACCCTGATGCGCGCCGGCGGCAACCAGCGCGCCGCCGCCATCATCGACCGGCTGCGTGCGACGACCGCGCTGCTCGGGCCACCGACGACGACCGCCGGGCGGACCCTCGCCGAGATCCGCGACGAGCACGAGCCGATCGTCACGGCTGTGCTGCAGCGCCGCGGCGCCGATGCCGAGCGGGCGATGCGCCACCACCTCGAGCACACCGGTGAGCTGCTCGCCAGGACGCTCGCCGGGACCCTCGACCGCACGCTGGACCGCACGCTCGACCGCACGCTCGGCCGCTCGCTCGAGGGGACGGCCGTGGCCGCGGAGCCCTGACGACCCCGACCCGCGCGTCTCAGCCCGCGCACGAGATCGCGCCCCGGCCGCCGGCTGGGGCACCCTGATACCGAGACCCACCAAGATTTCGGGCGTCCCGCACCGAGCGGGACACCCCGAGGGAGACACGCGTGAAGGTACTGCTGCTGGAGAACGTCCACCCCGTCGCACCCGAGGCGTTCCGTCGCAACGGCTTCGAGGTCGAGACCCGCTCCGGATCGCTGAGCGAGCACGAGCTCATCGAGGCCCTCGAGGGCGTCACGGTGCTCGGCATCCGCTCCAACACGAAGGTCACCGCGGCCGTCCTCGACGCCGCCCCCGACCTGCGCGCGGTCGGCTGCTTCTGCATCGGCACCAACCAGGTCGACCTCGGCCGCGCCACCGAGCTCGGCGTCGGCGTCTTCAACGCCCCGTTCTCGAACACCCGCAGCGTCGTCGAGCTCGTCCTCGGCGAGGTCATCGCCCTCGCTCGCCGCCTGCCGGAGAAGACCCAGAAGATGCACGACGGCATCTGGGACAAGTCGGCCAAGGGCGCCTACGAGACCCGCGGCCGCACGCTCGGCATCGTCGGCTACGGCAACATCGGCACGCAGCTGTCGAACGTGGCCGAGGCGATCGGCCTGCGCGTCGTCTTCTTCGACACGGCCGACCGGCCGGCGCACGGCAACGCCCGCCGCATGGGCTCGCTCGACGAGCTGCTCGAGCAGTCGGACGTCGTCAGCCTCCACGTCGACGGTCGTCCGGGCAACGCGGGCCTCTTCGGCGCCGAGCAGTTCGCCATGATGAAGCCCGGCTCGGTGTTCATCAACGCCTCGCGCGGCATGGTCGTCGACGACGAGGCCCTGCGCGACCACATCCTGTCCGGCCACCTCTCCGGTGCGGCGATCGACGTCTTCCCCACCGAGCCGAAGGCCCAGGGCGACCCGTTCGAGTCGCCACTGCGCGGCCTCGAGAACGTCATCCTCACCCCTCACGTCGGCGGGTCCACCGCCGAGGCGCAGGAGGAGATCGGCTCGTTCGTTGCGGGCAAGCTCGGCGGCTACATCGCCGAGGGCGCGACGTCCCTGTCGGTCAACCTGCCCGAGGTCCTCCCCACGCCGCGCGACGGCTCCTTCCGGATGGCGCTGCTGCACCACAACATCCCCGGCGTCCTCGCCTCGATCAACAACACGCTGGCCGCGGCCGGGGTCAACGTCGTCGGCCAGTCGCTCGCGACCCGCGGCCAGCTCGGCTACGTCGTCACCGACACCGACGTACCACTGGCCGACGAGACCCTCACCGCGCTGCGCGACGGGCACGAGGCGCTGCACCTCGAGTCCTGGCCCAGCGAGTCGGCGCAGTAGCCCGACCCGACGCCACGGCGCCGTCGACCTGGCAGGAAGCCAGGTCGACGGCGGTGCGGGAGGGACCAGCGAGCTCAGCAGCACTCGNCCGTGCCCGCCCCCCCGGCCCACGGCGGTGCGGGAGGGACCAGCGAGCTCAGCAGCACTCGACGCGTGGTGCCATGGCGTCGCAGCAGTCGCGCGGCCCGAGCTCGGCAAGGGTCATGCCCGCGATGACCAGCAGCCCCCCGGCCCAGCCGGCCCAGCCGAGGCCGGCCTCACCCACGGCGGCAGCGAGGACGGCTGCGAACACGGGTTCCATGGTCATGACGACCGCCGCGGCGGTGGCCGTGAGGGCGGACTGCGCCCAGGCCTGCACGACGAAGCCGATGCAGGTGGCGACGATGCCCAGGTAGAGGACCGCCTCCCACGCGTCGGGGGTGGCCGGGACCGTGATCCCCCGTTCGGTCGCCATGGCGCAGGCAGCGCAGAGCACCGCTGCGACGGTCACGCTGACGGCGGTCATGCCGTACGCGTTCTCCCGGGTGGCCCACTGGCTCAGGCCGGTGATGTGCACGGCGAAGCACGCGGCGCCGCCCAGGGTGAGCGCGGCGCCCAGGACCGAGGGCGTGCCGACGCCTCCGGCGAGGGCCGCGATGCCGACGGTGGAGAGCGCCACGGCGACCCATCCGGCACGACCGACCTGCTCCGTGAAGACGAGTGCCGCGACGACGGGCGTCAGGATGACGGCGGCACCGGTGAGGAAGCCCGACACCCCTGCGAGGGTGTGCTGCAGGCCGCTGGTCTGGAGGAGGAAGCCGCCGGCCAGTGCCACCCCCAACAAGCCGGAGCGCCGCAGCTCGGACCGGGTCAGCCGTGCCACCGTGGCCCCACGGACGAGCAGGAGCGCGGCAGCGCCGATGCCGAAGCGCCAGGTCAGGAACGAGGCGGGGTCCAGCTCGTCGAGGGAGTCCTTGGTGATGATGAACGTGGAGCCCCACACGGCAGTCGCCGCCAGCAGGGCCGCGGTTGCCGGGAGGGTCCGGGACATCCGACGCGTCGTCACACGGGTTCGCCTTCACGCTGCGTCGAGCGACGACTCGACGGGACCTCCACACACGGAGACTCCGTGTCCACGCTAGCCCGCGCGGCTGCCCGCGGCTCGGCGTTCACAGGGCTGACCCGTGGCGCAAACAGCCTCCAGGACGCGGGTCCGCGAGTAGCGTCGATGGCGTCAGCATCGAGGACCGAGGGGCGGGGACCGAGGCCGGACAGGAGAAGGTCACGTGGCCAACCGTGAGGACGCAGCCCTGCTCGTGCAGCTCGCGCAGTGGGGCTCGGCGATGGGCATCGAGGAAGCACAGCACGCGGTGTGGGCCGACACGTTCGACCCCGAGACGGCGTCGGTCGACGACCTTCTCGTGTCGCGGATCCTGACCTGGGGCGAGACGATCGGGACGCTCACGAAGAACGGGCTGCTCGACACCGATCTCGTGCTGGACTGGCTCTGGGTGTCAGGGCTCTGGGGACGCGTCGGGCCGGCGGCGACGAAGCTGCGCGACAAGCTCGGCGTGCCCGAGCTGTACGAGAACTTCGAGGCACTGGCGGGACGGCAGGACTGATCCGCCACTCCCTCTCGGGAGGCGCCCGGTGCCAGACTCGGCCCATGCTGCGCCTCGAGGACCACTGGGTCTGGGACGCCTGGACCGTCACCGACGGCGACCGGGTCCACCTGTTCTACCTGCACGCCCCGAGGTCGCTCGGCGACCCGGGCCTGCGCCACGTCAACGCGAGCGTCGGGCACGCCGTGTCGACGGACTGCGTCGACTGGGAGGTGCTCGGCGAGACCTTCGCGCCCTCCGAGGAGGGCTTCGACGACCTTGCGATCTGGACGGGCTCGACCATCCGGGAGGGTGACCGCTGGCGGATGTTCTACACCGCCATCTCCACGGCGGGGCACCACATCTACGACCAGCGCATCGGCTCGGCCGTGTCCGAGGACCTGCACCACTGGACGCGCGTGTCCGCCGAGCCGGCCCTGCGCGTCGACCCCCACCACTACAAGACGCTCTCGTCGCATCCCGGCCTCACCGAGGGCCCCGACCTCGAGGGCAGCAGCGAGACGTGGCGCGACCCCCTCGTGCTGCCGGACCCCGACGGAGACGGCTGGCACCTGCTGGTGACCGCCCGCGCCCGCGACGCGGCCTCGCACGACGACGGCGTCATCGCCCACGCGTGGAGTGCGGACCTCGATGCGTGGGAGGTGCGCCCGCCGCTCAGCGCCCCCGGCGCGGGGTTCGGCCAGCTCGAGGTGCTGCGCAGCCAGGTCGTCGACGGCGTGCCGATTCTCGTCTTCACCTGCCACCCCGACGAGATGACGCCCGAACGCCGGCGCGACGCCGACGGGTGCTGCACGTGGTCGGTGCCCTCCCCCGGGCTGCTCGGGCCCTGGGACCTGACGCGCGCCCGGCCGTTCCGGGCCGACCCGACGCTCTTCGCGGCCCCGGTCGTGACGCGCGCCGATGGCAGCACGGTGATCTTCGGCTTCCACCACGACGGCGAGGACGGCTCCCTGTGGATCGGCGACCCGATGCCCGTGACGGTCGACGCCGGAGGCTACCTCGTCCCCGCCGACGCGTCGTAGCGCAGTCCCCGCCTCGCTGGCGGTTGGACCGCCGCGTCATCGACATCCACCCGGCCCCCTGCACGCACCCGGCTCAGGGGAGCTCGGCCCCCGGGGCCGGCGGTGGCGGCCCCACCGGGCCGAGGGTCTGACGCAGCTCGTGGCGAGCGGCGTCGATCGCAGCCCGACGCGTCCGGAAGTCGTCGGCGCTGCCTCCCGACCCGCCGGCGACGTCGGTGCCGACGGCCTCGACGAGGCGGGCCAGCTGGTCGCGAAGGTTCGTCGCAGCCGCGGCACGCTGCTCGTCCGGGGCGTCGGCCACGAGCGCGTGCAGGCTCTCGTCGATCGCGAGGAGCCGCGGTTGCGCCGCGCTCCAGATCGCCTGTGCCTCTCCGGTCGTCGGCGTCGAGAGCACCTGGGCGGTCAGCGCGTCCTCGACCCACGAGGCCTCGGCCCTCGCGGCGTCGAGCCGGGCGTCCCACGCCGCGAGCACCTGGTTGGCGCGGCGGCGAGCCAGGAGCAGCCACGCGAGGAGGCCGAGCACGACCAGGGCGAGGAGCAGCCACGGCCACCAGACCGTCCCCTCGTCGGAGATCGGCGTCGCGGCCACCTCTCCAGAAGGCGGTGTCGTGCTCTCGGACGGGGTGGGCGTCGCGGTCGTGGGCGTCGCGGTCACGGTCGCCGTGTTCGTCTGGGTCACGGTCGCTGTGTTCGTCTGGGTCACCGTCGCCGTGTTCGTCTGGGTCACCGTGGCGGTGTTGGTCTGGGTCACGGTCGCCGTCTGCGTGACACCCGGCCGTGTGGCCGTGGGCCTCTCGGACGCCTCGCTGCTCGTCGGGCTCGGAGAGGCCGCCGGTGTCTCGGCCGGGGTCTGGCTCGGGCTCTCGCTGGAGCGCGTGAGGGTGGGCAGCGTCAGGCTGGGCGCTGCGGCGCTCGTCGGGCTGGTCCGCGACACCGCCGTCGGCAGTGTGACCGAACCGCCGCCGGTGCATCCGGCGGTCGCGACGACGACGAGCGCGGCCACGGCGCTCAACCTGCGGACGTGTCCTCCCATGAGCGATTGTGCCGTCAGACGACCACCCCGGCGCGTCACCCTCCCGGAGTGACGTCGTCGGATACGGCTGCTCCGCCTCGTTTCCCTCCGATGCGGGTCGGAGCGACCGCTGCCGTGCCATGCTCCCCTGAGCAGGCGTCGACGGTCACGGCACGGTAGGACGTGCTGACGCAGCAGCCCAGGGGGACCCATGAATACACGCGTAGCCGCTGTGGCCGTAGCAGCCGCAGCCTTCTTGGCCGCCGGCTCCTTCGCGCTCGGGCGCGCCACGGGCGACGACGTCACCTGGCTCACGGGCACGGCGACGCTCGGGGGCGACGAGTGGTCGCCACAGTTCTCGGCCAGGTCGGGCACGGGCGACGACTGGACCTACGGCGCCAGCGGTTCGGTGTCTCGGTGGGTCGACGCCCGCGGCGAGAGCCACCACGGCGGGTGGCCCGAGTGCCTGCTGCCTCCCACCGAACAGCACCCGAACCGCCCTCAGGACGTGCCGATCAGGTTCGCCACCGTGCCGGTCGACGAGGGGCAGTTCGGCTCCGGACCTCAGGTGGTCGCGGTCGACTGCCGGTCCTGAGCGCCCTGGTGCGCCACGGTGCGCCACGGCAGCAGAGCCGCGCTCGTGAGCAGGACGACGGACCCGACGACGAGGCTGGTGCGCGTGCTGGTCACGGCAGCGAGCAGGCCACCGGCCAGGATGAAGACCGGCTGGGCGGTCCTGGAGCTGACCGACCACGCAGTGGCGACCCGGGACAGGTGCGAGTCGGCAGTCGCTTCCATCCGGTAGGTGACGAACGTCGGGTTGAACACCCCGGCGCAGAACAGCAGCAGGAACTCCGAGGCGACGATCAGGGCCAGTCCCCCTGCGCCGGAAGGCGCCCAGGGCACCAGGCCGAGCCACAGGGTCCGGCCCACCCCGAACGTCAAAAGGATCCGTCGCGCGCCGAAACGGGCCGTGAGCCGCTTCGTGCACAGCGACCCGACAACGCCGCCGAGACCGGGAACGCCCAGTGCGAGCCCGTACTGCCACGGGGTGAAGGCGAGGTCGCGAAGCATCAGGACGGCGAGGAGCGGGGACGCCATCATGATGCAGCCGCCGAAGACCATGGCGTTCCAGAAGAGCGCTCGAAGACCCGGGTGGCCGAAGATGTGACGCCAGCCCGCAGTGACGTCCTCTCGCCAGTGCCGTTGGCCCGCAGGGCGTTCGGGAGGTGCAGGTTCGCTCGACCGCAGTGAGCGGATCCCGATCGCGGAGAGAAGGAAGCTGACGGAGTCGATGACCAGGGTGGTCGTGGCGCCGAGCCACGTGATGAGCAGACCGCCCAGTGGCGGGCCGGCACTGGTCGCGGTCCAGAACGTGCTCTCGAAGCGGCTGTTGGCCTCGAGGCGCAGCGCGGGTGGCACCAGCCCCTTCAGGTGCGCCCCGCTCGCCGCCCCGAAGACGATGCTCCCGGACGTGCAGACGACGCCGACGAGGCACAGCTGCAGGTAGGTCAGCGCGTCGAAGGCGACCGCCAGCGGGACGCTGCCCAGCGCACCGAAGCGCACGAGGTCGGCGGCGACCATGATCGGCCGCTTGCGACGGAACTCGACGACGGACCCGATCGGCAGCGCGATGACCGCGCTGGAGACGGCAGACAGCGCGGCCAGGAGGCTGACCTGCGCCGCCCCCGCGTCGAGCACCACGAGCGCGACGAACGGCAGGGCCCCGGCCCCGATGGCGCTGCCCAGCTCGCTCGCCGAGTAGGCGGCCCAGAGCCGATGGAAGTCCGGTGGCAGCCTCTCGTCCGGTCGGACGTCCACGGAGGCTGGCAGCACGCGCCCGAACGTAGACCACCGCACCCACGACCGCCCTCACCGCCTCGCCGGGGCCATCCGCGGCCGTCGCGGCCGCCCGCGTCAGCGGTCGATCATGCGCTGCATGGCCTCCGGGTACCGGGCGCCCTGGACCTCGATGCCGGCCGACGCCCGGTCCAGCTCGTCCAGGTCCTCGGCCGTGAGCTGGAGGTCCACGGCGCCGAGGTTCTCCTCCAGACGTGCCGGACGCCGGGTCCCGGGGATCGGGGCGATCCAGGGCTTCTGCGCCAGCAGCCATGCGAGCGCGACCTGCCCGACCGTCGCGCCCTTGCGACGGGCGACGCTCTTGACCTGGTCGACGAGTGCCAGGTTGGCCTGCAGGGCCTCCTGCTCGAAGCGCGGCAGCGTGGCCCGGATGTCGCCCTCCCCGAAGCGCGAGTCGGCGGTGACCTGCCCGGTCAGGAACCCGCGCCCGAGCGGGCTGAACGGCACGAACCCGATGCCGAGCTCCTCGAGCGCGGGCAGGATCGCTTCCTCCGGCTCGCGCCAGAACAGCGAGTACTCGCTCTGCAGCGCCGTCACGGGCTGTACCGCGTGGGCGCGGCGGATCGTGGCGACACCGGCCTCCGACAGGCCGAAGTGGCGCACCTTTCCGGCGTCGATGAGCTCCTTGACGGCGCCGGCGACCTCCTCGATGGGGACGTCGGGATCGACGCGGTGCTGGTAGAGCAGGTCGATGGCGTCGGTGCGCAGCCGGCGCAGCGAGCCCTCGACAGCGGTGCGGATGTTCTCGGGTCGGCTGGTGACGCCGGTCTGCGTGCCGTTCTCGTCAAAGGCGAAGCCGAACTTCGTTGCGATGACGACGTTCTCGCGGACCGGCTGCAGCGCCTCGCCGACGAGGTCCTCGTTGTGGAAGGGGCCGTAGACCTCCGCGGTGTCGAAGAAGGTCACCCCTCGCTCGACCGCGGCGCGCAGGAAGGTGATCATCTCCTCGCGCGGGGGCCGCGGACCGAACGACTGGCTCATGCCCATGCAGCCGAGGCCGAGGGCGGAGACCTCCAGGGCTGACGTGCCGGGGGTGCCGAGGGTGCGTGTCTTCATGTGCGGTTCTCCTTCGTGGTGGGAGCGGTCACAGCTGCCCGGCGGGGCGTAGCAGGATCTCGTTGATGGCCAGGCGGCGTGGCCGGCTGAGGGTGAAGGCGATGACCTCGGCGACGTCCTCCGCCGTGACCTGGGCCTGGTCGTAGAGCCGGCCGACGCCCTCGCGGGTCTCGGCGTGCGTGATGTGCGTGGGCAGCTCGGTGGCGACGACGCCGGGCTCGATGAGCGTGACACGCACGTCGGGCAGCAGCTCCTGGCGGAGCGACTCGGACCATCCGTTCATGCCCCACTTGGTGGCCGCGTAGACACCGTTGCCGGCGCGGGCGGTGCGGCCGGCGACGGAGGAGATGTTGATGATGTCGCTGCCTCCGTCGGGGGCGGCGGCCTTCAGCTGGTCGAGGAAGACCTCCGTGACGGTGATCGCGCCGAGCAGGTTCACCTCCACCATGTGTCGGTAGTCGTCACGCCGGTCGGCGCCGAAGGGGCCGAGCAGCATGACGCCGGCGTTGTTGACGAGCACCGACGCCGGGCCGAGCTCGGACTGCACCCGCTCGGCCGCCGCCACCAGGCTCGCCCGGTCGGTGACGTCGGCTTCGAGGGCGAGGGCTCCGTTGCCGAGCTCCTCTGCGAGGGCGGCGATCCGGTCGGCGCGTCGGGCCAGCAGCGCGACGCGATGGCCGGCTGCGGCAAGGGCGCGCGCGGTGGCGGCGCCGATCCCCGAAGAGGCGCCGGTGACGACGGCGACCCGGTTCGGCCTGCTGGTTCCAGTGGTGGTGGTCATGGGTGGTGTCCTCTCGTTCAGGAGGCCGGGGACCCGGCGTGCAGGTCAGGCTTCGGGGATGGGGCGGCCGAAGGCCTCGAGGGTGATGTCGGCCGGCTCCGGGCCTCCCCGCTGGTCGGTGTCCAGGGCGTCGATCGCGGCGAGCTCGGCATCGGTGAGGGCGAAGTCGAAGACGTCGACGTTCTCGGCGATGCGGTGTGCCTTGGTGGACTTGGGGATGGCGGAGCGGCCCTGCTGCAGGTGCCAGCGCAGCATCACCTGCGCGGGGGTCTTGCCGTGGGCGGTGGCGATGCCGCCGATGACGGGGTCCTGCAGGGTGCTGCCGTGGCTGCCGTCGCGGTAGAACGTGATGCCGCCGATGGGTGACCAGGCCTGGGTGAGGATCCCGTGCCGGGCGCCGAGCTGCTGCACCTCACGCTGCTGGAAGTAGGGGTGGACCTCGATCTGGTTGACCGCAGGCACGACCTTCGCCCGGTCCAGCAGGGCGGTGAGGTGCTCGACCATGAAGTTGCTGACGCCGATGGCGCGGACCCTGCCGTCCGCGAGCAGCGTCTCGAGCGCCCGGTAGGCCTCAAGTGTCCTGTCGAAGGCGGACGGGAGGGCCTGGTGCAGGATGAGCAGGTCGATCTGCTCGACGCCGAGCTTGGCCGCACTCTTGTCGAAGCCGTGCAGGGTCTGGTCGTAGCCGTAGTCACTGATCCAGATCTTCGTCTCGAGGAAGATGTCGTCGCGGTCGATGCCGGACGAGCGGACGGCGTCGCCGACCTCACGCTCGTTGCCGTAGGCAGCGGCGGTGTCGATGTGGCGGTAACCGGAGGCGAGCGCGGCCTCGACGGCCGCGCGGGTCTCCTCGGGCGGGGTCTGGAAGACGCCGAGCCCGATGGCGGGCATCTCGACGTCGTTGTTCAGCGTCAGCGTGTTCTCGGGGGTGGGGGTCATGGTGGGGCTTCCTGTCTTCAGGTGGTGACGGGTGGGTGGTGGGGGCCGGCGACGCACCCCGCGCGTCGGGTCGCGGTACGGCTGCGGCGGTGGGCGGGCACGAGCAGGGCGAGGACGACGAGCAGGCCCAGGGCGAGCAGGATGCTGCTACCCCGCAGGGCCACGGTGAAGCGGGCACCGGCGTCGGGCGCGCCGGCCGAGACGGCCACGAGGACGGCGAGGCCCATCGTCGTGCCGAACTGGTGGAAGGTGTTGACGAGGCCCGACGCGGCACCTGCGTCCTCCATCGGCGCGTCGACGATGCCGAACGAGGTGAGCGGCGCGAAGGCCAGGCCCTGGCCGGCGCCGACGAGGAGCATCGGGGCGGCGATCGCGGCGAGGTAGCCGTGGTCCGGGCCGGCGAGGCTGAGCCACGCCATGCCGGCCAGCGTCAGCCCGACGCCGGTGGCGAGCATCGAGGCGGCGTCCCAGCGCCGGGCCAGGCGTGGCACGGCCGAGGCGACGGCGAAGTTGACGACCGTCATGGGCAGGAACCCGAGGCCGGCCTGCAGCGCCGTGAAGCCGAGCGTGTCCTGCATCAGCTGGCTGGTGAAGAAGAAGAACCCGATCATGGCGCCGAGGTAGGCCGCACGGGTCAGGTAGGCCGCGACGCGGCGGCGGTCGGCGAAGAGGCGCAGCGGCATGATCGGCTGGGACGCCCGGCGCTCTCGCGCCACGAGGAGGACGAGCAGCGTCACGCCGCTGACGAGCGCGACCAGCACCGTGGAGCTGGTCCAGCCGTGGTCGGCGGAGTCGATGACCGAGAACGCGAGCGCGCCGGTCCCCAGCGTCGCGAGGACCGCACCCGGCAGGTCGAAGGCGCCGCTGCGCGTCTCGGTCTCGGGCAGGTACTTCGGCGCGAGCAGCACCATGGCGATCCCGATGGGCAGGTTGACGAAGAAGCCGGCGCGCCAGGAGATCCAGTCGGCGGCCGCTCCACCGACGACGAGGCCGAGGCTCGCCCCGATGCCGGCCGTCGCGCCGTACAGCGCGACGGCGCGCGAGCGGCTCTGTCCTTCAGGGAAGCTCGCGGTCAGCAGGGACAGCGAAGAGGGGGCGACGATCGCGGCCCCGATGCCCTGGACGGCCCGGGCCACCACGAGCCACGTGCCGTTGGGGGCCGACCCGACGAGGGCTGAGGCGATGACGAAGACGAGCAGGCCCGCGACGAACACGCGGCGTCGGCCGAGCAGGTCGCCGAGCCGTGCGCCGAGCAGCAGCAGGCCGCCGAAGACGAGGGTGTACGCGTCCTGCACCCACGACAGCTGCGTCTGCGGCAGGTGCAGGTCGGCGCGGATCGAGGGCACGCCGGTGAACACGACGGAGTTGTCGAGCAGGATGAGGAAGTAGCTGACGAGGATGATCGCGAGGATCCCGCGGGTGCGCACCGGGCGACGCGTCGGGGCTGCCGGTGCCGCCGGCGGCGAGTCGGCAAGGGTGGTCTGTGTGGTCACGTGTTCCAGAGAACCGCGTCGAGGACGCGCAAGGGAGCCCCTGTCGAGAGAGGTACCGGCAGGGACTGCCACGCCACCCGTCGGGTACCTACCGTGGAGACCGTGAACGCCAAGGACGAGCTGCGCGACTTCCTGGTGACCCGCCGCGCGCGACTGACACCGGAGCAGGCCGGCCTGCCCGTCTACGGGTCCAACCGCCGCGTCGCCGGCCTGCGCCGCGAGGAGGCGGCGCTGCTCGCCGGGATCAGCGTCGAGTACTTCACCAAGCTCGAGCGCGGCAACGTCGGCTCGGTGTCCGAGGGTGTCCTCGACGGCGTCGCGCACGCCCTCCAGCTCGACGACGCCGAGCGTGACCACCTCTACCGGCTCGTGCGCGCCGTCTCCACCCGCAAGCCCGCGCGCCGGGCCCCGTCCCGACGCCGCGTCCGGCCCACGATCCAACGGATGCTCGACCTCATGCCGACGCCGGCCTACCTGCGCAACGGGCGCTTCGACATCCTCGCGACCAACGACCTCGGACGCGCTCTCTACAGCCCGATCTTCGAGGAGTCGGACCACCCCAACACCGCGCGCTTCGTGTTCCTCAGCCCCGACGCGCCCGAGTTCTTCACCCACTTCGACCGGATCCAGACCGACGCCGTCGCCTACCTGCGGGCCGAGGCCGGCCGCGACCCGTACGACAAGGAGCTGCAGGACCTCATCGGCGAGCTGTCCACGCGCAGTGAGCGATTCCGGCAGCTGTGGGCCGCCCACGACGTCCGCTACCACCGCTCCGGCACCAAGAGCTTCCACCACCCGCTGGTGGGCGAGCTCACCCTCGACTTCGAGGCGTTCACCCTGCCGGGCGACGAGGGGCAGCGGCTCAACGTCTACACGGCCGCCCCCGACAGTCCGGCCGCCGACGCACTCGCACTGCTCGCCAGCTGGGCCACGACGCCGGTCGGACGCCCGCTCGACGCGCCCGTCGACCACGAGCCGACGTGAGAGGCGACGCGTTAGGCGTGACCGGCCGTCAGCGCTCGGGATCGGCCACGAGCTCGACCTCGACCTCGTCACCCGCGCCGCGGCCCGTCTGCTTGCGGGTCTCCGCGTTGAACGAGACGAGGTAGCGACCGCCCATGACGCCGATCGTGGTCCTGTACGTGTAGCCGCCGTCGATCGTGACGATGACGGGCACCCGCTTGCCGCGGTCGAAGGCGAGCACCGTCGCCTCGGGCACGACGATGCCGACGTTGTTGCCGCCGGTCGCCTCGAGCACGGTACGGAAGGTCGCCATGCGGACCACGATAGCCACGCAGAAGGGCTCCTCCTGGCGAACGGAAGGGGGCCATTGGCCTGTGCCGGAAGGCTCCGGCGGACCAAGATCAGAGCATGGGCGCTTCGCAGGTGGACGAGACCGAGCTCAAGTTCGACGTGGGGACGGAGACCGTCTTCCCGAACCTCACCGCGGCCGAGGGCGTGGTCTCGGTCGAGCAGCCCGAAGACCTCCGTCTCGAGGCCGTGTACTACGACACGCCGCACCACGACCTCGCACGCCACGGGATGACGCTGCGCCGGCGCTCCGGTGGCACCGATGACGGGTGGACCCTCAAGCTGCCCGCCGGGCCGGACACCCGGACCGAGGTGCGCGTGCCGCTCGGGACCGCCGACGACGACGGGCTGCCCGAGGAGCTGCGCGCCCGCGCCCGTGGTGTCACCCGGAACCGGCCCCTCTCCCCCGTCGTCGCGCTGAGCACGTCCCGGCGGGAGTACGCCGTCTGCGACGCCGACGGCGGCGTCCTCGCCCGGGTCACCGACGACTCGGTGCGTGCGCGACTCCTCGCGACCGAGGGTCCCGAGCAGACGTGGCGCGAGTGGGAGGTCGAGCTCGACCAGGGGCCGGCACCGGTGCTCGATGCCCTCGCCGACGTCCTGCTCGAGGCGGGCGCGACCCCCGCGGCCGTCGCGTCGAAGCTGGCTCGCGCGCTGGGTGACACCCTCGCCGCCGAGGCGGACCGAGCGACCCGCGGGACGCTTCCGGACGGGACCGCCGGCGCGCTGTGGGCGACGCACCTGGCAGAGCAGGTCGACCGGCTGCACGAGCAGGACGCCCGCCTCCGAGCAGAGCTGCCCGAGTCGGTCCACCGCCTGCGCATCGCCGCCCGGACGATGCGCTCCGCACTCACGACCTTCCGCCCCGTCCTCGACCGACGCGTCACGGATCCCGTGCGCGAGGAGCTGCGGTGGCTCGGTCAGGAGCTCGCCCCCGCGCGCGATGCCCAGGTGCTGCGCGAGCACCTCATCGAGCTCATCGACGCCGAGCCCCCCGAGCTGGTCATGGGGCCCGTCGCGACCCGCATCGACGACGAGTTGGGCGCGGACCACGAGTCCGGGCTCGCGAAGGCCGCCGAAGCGATCAACGGCGAGCGCTACCTGCGCCTGCTCGACGCTCTCGACGACCTCCTGGCCGATCCGCCGCTGCGGCCGGGCGCCGCGACGCCGGCACGCACGGTGGCGCGTCGACTGCTGACCCGGGACCTCCAGCGGCTCCGACAGGCGGTGGGTGACATCGCGGACGCCTCCGGCCAAGCCGAGCGCGACGCGGCCCATCACGAGGCCCGCAAGAAGGCGAAGCGCCTCCGCTATGCGGCCGAGGCCGCAGGCCCGACGCTGGGCAAGCGGGCCCGCGCGCTCGGCAAGGACGCCAAGCGGGTGCAGAAGATCCTCGGCACCCATCAGGACGCGGTGACCGCGCGCGTTCGGCTGCGCGAGCTCGGCGTCCAGGCGCACCTCGCCGGCGAGAACAGCTTCACCTACGGCCGGCTGCACGCCCTCGAGCAGGCGCGCGCCGAGCGGGCCGAGGCGGAGTTCGAGGAAGTCTGGGCGACGTTCTGTCGCAAGCAGGTCCGCCGCTGGGTGCGCTGAGGGCAGGGCGCCTCCCCGACGCCGCCCGGCGGGCGGTCGCTGTCGAGTCCCGTCCGAGCCGTCCGCGTCGTGCGATGACGATGAGTCGCAGGTCGTCCTCGGCATCGAGGACTGGACGTCATGAGCACCAACTCGGTCGTCACGGCGTCCGGCGCGACCGCACTGGCGGTCGCGGCTGCCTGCACCCAGGACGCTATCCGTCGACAGCCCCGAACAGCGCCGCCCCGATGGACGGTTCGCCGAACAGTCCGTGAACGCCGTGCGATCGGCCGGCCGCCGGCCGAGCACCCGGCTCAGGCAAGGAGGGCCGTGGTCCTCGGGTCATGCTCACCGGCGAAGTACCGGTCGAGCACTCGCTGGAAGAGCCGCTCGTCGTCCTCGTCCTGCGCCGCGGCGACGAAGAGGGTCATGGAGGAGCGCAGCTTCATCGCGTCGATGCTCGAGCCCATCACGTCGACCGGGTCGCGCGAGCCGGCGTCGGCCACGGCGAGCGCCGCCTCGCGGAGCCGGGCCCCGAGCACCGGGTGGGCCAGGTAGGCGCGGCCCTCGTCGAGGCCACTGACCGCGTAGGTGCGGGCCGTCGGGCTCTGGCCCAGTCCGGCCACCTGCGGGAAGACGAACCACATCCAGTGCGACTGCTTGCGCCCGGCGCGCAGCTCGGCGAGCGCCCGCTCGTAGGTCCCACCGGCGTCCTGCGCCGTCACGAAGCGAGCCAGGCTGAAAGCGTCGTCGACCATGCGTCGATCGTGCCTCACCGAGACGGGCATCGGAGCGCAGCGGATGGGCTACTGTCCGGTCGACATGGAGCTGTCCTGGCCCTTGGCCCACGACCGGATCACGGTGCGACCAGCCGAAGACGCCGATGCGGAGGCCTTTCTCGACTACAAGCGTCGGGCGGAGTGCCAGGCCTACGTCACTCGCACCGTCGACACCCTCGAGCAGTCGAAGTCCCTGATCGCCGAGCGGCGCGCCGACCCCGACGCACTCCTGTGCGCCGTCCTGCTCGACGGTCAGGTCGTCGGCGACATCGGCGGGCGTCGGTACCTGCCCGAGACACTGGGACCCCAGCCGGACGTCAGCGACTTCTACCTCGGCTACTCGATCAACCCCGACCACTGGAACCGCGGCGTCGCCAGCGCAGCGACCGGTCTCGTCGTCATCGCCCTGCACCGAGCCGGGATCCGCCGGATCGTCGCGAAGACGTTCGCGGAGAACGCCGCATCCATCCGCGTCCTCGTGAAGAACGGGTTCGCGCTCGAGGCCACCGAGCGCCTCGCCGTCCTCGGCAGGGACGGCCGCTGGCTCGACGACTGCACCCTGGCCCATCTGGCCCCGTAATGCTCCGCCGTCGAGCACCCGCACCGTCGGACCGCCTAGGTTCCTGAGCATGGTGTCTCACGTGAAGTCAGTGACGTTCGACTGCACCGACGCCCTGGCGCTCGCTGCGTTCTGGGCCGCCGCCCTCGGCTCGAACGTCGACGAGGACAGCACCGCCGACCGCGCCTGGGTCGAGCCCGCCGGCTGGGGTGGCCCCAACCTGTGGTTCCGACGCGTCCCGGAGCCGAAGACCGCCAAGAACCGCCAGCACTTCGACCTCCGGGCCATGGGACCGGTCGACGCCGAAGTCGAGAGGCTCGTCGCGCTCGGCGGTCGCGTCATCCGTGCCGACGGCGAGCTGGTCGTCATGGCCGACCCCGAGGGGAACGAGTTCTGCGTGGAACCCTGAGGCCCGCCGTGGCCCGTGGAGCGCCCTGACCTCGCGACACCACGGACGCGCGCGTCGCGCCACCAGCGTCGCGAGGCGAGGGCCGCCAGCCCGGCGCCGATGGTGTTGAGCAGCACGTCGTCGATCGACGACACCCGGTCGAGCATCAGGACGTACTGGGCGGTCTCGATCGACGCCGACACGACCGCCGCGGCCACGAGTATCCGCGGCAAGGACGCCACGGCCGCGAACCGCAGGGGCGCCAGCAACCCCGGCACTGCCAGGAGGAGGAGGTTGCCGACGGCCTGGAAGGTCCCCATGTGGGGCAGGTCCTGCAGCGGCACGAGGCTCACGGCGCCGCTGACGGAGCCCGCGCGGGCGCCGGGATCCATGGTCAGCCACAGCGCCGGCAGCATCGCGTAGACCAGGCCGACCTCGGTCGCTGCGGTACGCGTCGCCCACGCGGGTGCGACGCCGGCGCTCCTCCGCCTCCGTGCCAGCACCCAGACCGCCAGTGCGACCACCGGCAGTACGGCGATGGTGACCGCGGCCAGGTGGTCGTACATGCCGAACCACCCGTGCCACGCGTCGTTCGGCAGCAACGCCCGGGGCGGGTTTGTGACGGGGCCGGGCCCGGCGGCAGGGACACGGTCGGTCACCGCTGCGTCCTCGGGTCCTGGGTGGGGTCGGCGTACCGGGAGGGACAGCCGTCGTGCACCGCGTCGGGCCGAAGCTCGTAGTGCCACGGCTCGTTGTCGTAGACCTGGCACAGACCGAACCGGGCGCCGTGCGAGGCCAGCCATGTCGCGGCGTCCGCCTTCCCCACGTCGACGGCGTGGCCGGACACGTGGGCCGACGTCGCGGGAGTGGAGACCCATCGGGCTGCCTCCGCCCGCGAGCCGTACTGTGCGACGGCGTCGTCGAGCAGCTTCTCCTGGTACGCCCCGGACCGCCAGCCGCTGGAGACGTAGATCTCGACCCGGTCGGCGTCGGCGTCCGTCGACGCGTCCCGGAGCGCGCGGAGCAGCTCCGGGTCGAGGTTGGCGACGCCGGGGTGGTCGTCGAAGGCCGTCACGCCACCCGGCAGCTCCCCGTCCTCCGCGCCGACGTCGCCGTGTCCCTCACCACCGAGTCGGCCGGGGGGCACGTCTGGTGGTTGGGCAGTTCGGCGGGCCACCTGCGACGCGCGGTGCGGCGACGCGTCGACCGGCGACGCGTCGGCCGGGCCTGCGAGCGCCCCCGACGTCTGCGGGCCGGCCGGGTCGTCACCAGCGCCGCAGCCGGCGACGCCGGGCAGCGCCAGGGTTATGAGGAGGACTGCGAGAAGGGCCGATCGGGCGCGTCGGCGAGTCGGGACGGGGTGCTGTTCATGGGGCATGCGACCAGTCAAGGCAGCGGCGTGTTGCCGGGCCGTACGCGGTTTTCGATACGCCCACGACAGGTGCGGCTCTCTAGCATCGGGTCATGCGCGTGCTGGTGGTGGAGGACGAGCCGTACCTGGCGGACGCCGTCCGCACCGGGCTGCGACTGGAGGCGATCGCGGCCGACGTCGCCGGCGACGGGAAGACCGCGCTCGAGCTCCTCAGCACCAACACCTACGACATCGCCGTCCTCGACCGCGACGTCCCCGGCCCCTCGGGCGACGAGATCGCCAGGCGCATCGTCGCCTCCGGCTCCGGGATGCCCATCCTCATGCTCACCGCCGCCGACCGGCTCGACGACAAGGCCTCCGGGTTCGAGCTCGGCGCGGACGACTACCTCACCAAGCCCTTCGAGTTCCAGGAGCTCGTGCTGCGGCCCAGGGCGTTGGACCGCAGGCGGGCCCACCATCGGCCTCCCGTCCGCGAGATCGCCGGCCTTCGGCTCGACCCGTTCCGCCGGGAGGTCTACCGCGACGGCCGCTACGTCGCGCTGACCCGCAAGCAGTTCGCCGTGCTCGAGGTGCTCGTCGCGGCCGAGGGAGGGGTCGTCAGCGCCGAGCAGCTGCTCGAGCGGGCCTGGGACGAGAACGCCGACCCGTTCACCAACGCGGTGCGCATCACCGTCTCGGCCCTGCGCAAACGGCTCGGCGAACCGTGGGTGATCGCCACCGTGCCGGGCGTCGGCTATCGGATCGATGGCGAGCCGGGCGCGTCGGGTGCGACAGGCCGGGGAGCGACCCGTGGATAGGGACGTGGACCGGACCCCGGGGATGAGCGTCCGTCTCAAGCTCACCCTCAGCTACGCCGGGTTCCTCATGGTCGCCGGCGGCCTGCTGCTCGCCACGGTGTGGGTCTTCCTCCTGCGGTACGTGCCCGACCGGTCGAGCTTCGGCCCCGGGCCGTTCAACCCGACGCGTTCGGACCTCGCGGACGCGTTCACGCCCCGGGCGGTCCAGGCCCTCGCGTTCCTGCTGGTCCTGGGTCTCGTCGGTGGATGGTTCCTCTCCGGCCGGATGCTCGCTCCCCTGACGCGCATCACGCGCGCCACACGTCGGGCCGCGACGGGGTCGCTGTCCCACCGCATCGAGCTGGAGGGCCGCCGGGACGAGTTCCGTGAGCTCGCCGACAGCTTCGACGCCATGCTGGCCCGCCTCGAGGCGCACGTCGCCGAGCAGCAGCGCTTCGCCGCCAACGCCTCCCACGAGCTGCGCACACCCCTGGCGATCACCCAGACACTCCTCGACGTCGCCCGCCGGGACCCGGACCGCGACGTCGGCGAGCTCCTCGACCGCCTGCAGGTCGTCAACACCAGGGCCATCGACCTCACCGAGGCCCTGCTCCTGCTCAGCCGCGCCGACCAGCGGTCCTTCAGCCCCGAACCCGTCGACCTGTCCCTCCTCGCCGAGGACGCCACCGAGACGCTGCTCCCCCTGGCGGTGCGGTACGGCGTCACGCTCGAGCCCTCCGGCGACCCGGCCGCCACCGCCGGTTCCCCGACGCTCCTGCTGCAGATGGCGACGAACCTCGTGCACAACGCGATCGTCCACAACCTTCCCGACCACGGCACGGTGTGGGTCAGCACGAGGGCCGAGCCCGGGGCCGCGGTGCTCGCCGTGGAGAACACCGGCGAGGAGCTCAGCCCGCAGCTGGTGTCGACGCTCGTCGAGCCGTTCAGGCGGGGTGCCGACCGCCTCCGCGCCGATCACTCCGACCCCTCCGACCACTCCGACCACCCGGACCACTCGCGGGTCGGGCTGGGCCTGGCCATCGTCGACCGCATCGTCCAGGCGCACGACGGCACCCTCACGCTCGAGCCGCGCCGTGGCGGCGGTCTCCGCGTCACGGTCCGGCTGCCCGCCGCCTGACGCCGGGCGCGAGCAGACCCCCGCCGCGCTGCCCGGCGCTCGACGCGGGTCGCGAGTGGGACGATCGCTGCGTGGATGCCCCGTCGTTCCGGGTGTGGCCGCCCGTGGCCTTGGGCGTGCCGCTGCTGCTCGGCGTCGCCCTCACGAACACGATCGGCGACCCGTTCACGATCCCCGCCGACCCGGCGCGCCGCCTCGGCTGGCTGCTGGCCGGGGCGTTCGTCCTCTGGAACGGGTGGACGCTGTGGGTCATGGCCGCGCGGGGCACCTCCGTCCTGCCGGGAGGCGCCACGACGCAGCTGCTCCGGTCGGGCCCCTTCCGCGTCAGCCGGAACCCCCTCTACCTGGGCCTGATCGCGCTGGACGTCGCGCTCTCGCTGCTGGCGCCCTCGGCCTGGGCGTTGGTGCTCGTACCCGTCGGCGTCGCCGTGCTGTTCTGGGGCGCGATCCGGCCGGAGGAGCGGTACCTGTCGGACAAGTTCGGCGCGGACTACGACGCCTACCGTGCCCGGGTGCGTCGGTGGCTCTAGCGGTTCGGGCTCCTGCGCGAGAGGAAGCGTGGTGCTACTGGTGGTGCGCTCGCGCCATCGCCACCCAGGTCATCTGTCCCACGAGACCCTTCGCAGGAGAGACGTCGTGGTCCTCCTGCCACCGCTTGACCTTGTCCCGGGTCGCGAGGTCGTAGAGGCCCGTGATGCTGGCCCCGGCGGCCTTCTGGATCTGGCGGATGTGCGTCTGGATGCTCTGCTGGTCCAGGAAGCCCGACGCCTTCCAGCCCCGGCCCGTGCCCGCGGCCTTGCGGCCCGAGTAGAACGCCTTGCCCGGGGTGCTCGGCCCGTAGTAGCTGCCCGCCTGCCCCGGCTCGGGCCACCAGTCCGGGATCCACTGCATGGGCAGCGAGTAGTCGACGCGTGGCGCCTGCGCGGGATGCGAGGCGGCGAGCACGGGTGCGACCTGGAAGTCGATGCTCGGCTGCGGGTTGACGTGGACGCCGCAGTGCCAGCCACTGGTGTCCTTGTGGCGCTCGAGGTGCAGGTGCGGGGTGTTGGTGTTGCCCTCCAGCCCGACCTCGCCGATCTTGTCCCCCGCCTTCACCTGGACGCCGTCGGCGATGCGCGTCCGCATGTGGGCGTAGAAGTCCACGGTCCCGCCGGCGACCTCGACCGCCACCTGGTGCTCGCCGAGGGCGTTGCCGAAGTCGACGTGCCGGGCGACACCGGGTCGCGCGGCGAAGACGGCGACGCCGATGTCGGTGAGCAGGTCGACGCCGGTGTGAATCCCCTTCCCCGCGGCGTTCTTGTCGCAGGACCACAAGGTGCCGCGCGCACCGAACCCGAATCCGAGCGTGAACGTCTTGAGCGGCCGCACCATCGCTCAGCCCTCCATCTCTTCGTTCGGCACGCGCGCCTGCGACGGAGCCCGCCCCACCTCGATGGCGAAGGACTCACCGAACTCCTCGACCCACACGTGGTCCTCGACATCACCGTCCTCGGGCGTCGGCAGCGGGTCGAACACGTCGTCGTTCTCGACGTAGTCCTCCGGCGGTGGCCCGACCTCGGGCGTGCGATGCCGCAGCTGGGACAGCGACGCGTCGACCGACGCGTTCTCCAGCTCGGGAGCGCCCGATGGTGTCGGCTCTGACGACATGGTCATGATGTGCTCCTTCCCCGTGGCGACTGCTCGGATCAAGCCGGGGACCGTGCGCGGCGGTCGTGCGTCGCGTCACCCTCCAGCATCTCCCCACTTCCCCTCGGGCACGGGGAAACGCCACAACCGGGCCCGGGTGCGGTGGCAGTCCCGGGACGGCCGCTCCGCGACGTGTTGCAGGGCCCCGCGCCCGGGCGCTCGCTCAGCAGGGACTCAGGGTCCGGCCCGTAGGGTCGCAGGCATGAACCACGACCCCACTCGAGCGCGGCGCCGGAGGGCCTGACCGGTGCGCATCCTGCTGGTCGAGGACGAGCGACCCCTCGCCGAAGTGATCCGCCGCGGCCTGTCACGCGAGGGCTTCGTCGTCGACGTCCACCACGACGGCCAGGACGGCCTGTGGGCCGCGACCGAGTCGGCGTACGACGCGATCGTGCTCGACATCATGCTGCCCGAGCTCAACGGGTACGAGGTCATCGAGCGCCTCCGCGACGCCGGTGTGTGGACCCCCACGCTCATGCTGACGGCCGTCGACGGCGAGCACGACCAGGCCGAGGCGTTCAACCTCGGGGCCGACGACTACCTGACCAAGCCGTTCAGCTTCGTCGTGCTCGTCGCCCGGCTGCGCGCCCTGATCCGCCGGGGCGCCCCGGAGCGGCCGGTCGTGCTGACGGCGGGTTCGCTCTCACTCGATCCCGCACGCCGTCGCGTGCGCCGTGGCGACACCGAGATCCCTTTGACCACCAAGGAGTTCGCACTGCTGACCTTCTTCATGATGCACGTCGGAGAGGTCGTCACGAAGGCCGCGATCCTCGACGCCGTGTGGGACCCGGCCTACGACGGCGACGTCAACATCGTCGAGGTCTACGTCGGGTACCTGCGCCGGAAGATCGACGCGCCGTTCTCCCTGACGAGCATCGAGACGGTCCGGGGCGCGGGCTACCGGCTCCTCGAGACCGACGCCGGTTGAGCGGCACCTCCGGGTCAGCGCGGGGGCATGGCGGGCACGTCGGCCGCGCCGAGCGGCACCATGAGCTCGAACCGGGCTCCACCGAGCGGCGAGTCGGTCACGACCAGCGTCCCGCCGTGCGCGAGCGCGAGCTCCCTCGCGATGGCGAGGCCGAGGCCCGCGCCACCTGAGCTGCGGGACCGGCTCGCGTCGAGGCGCACGAAGCGCTCGAAGACGCGGTCCCGGTCCTCGACCGGGATCCCGGGCCCGTCGTCGTCGACGCACACGAGCGCACGCCGACCGTCGGCCTCGACGGTGACCTCCACGGTCGAACGGGCGTGCCTGGCGGCGTTGTCGAGCAGGTTCCGCAGCACCTGCTGGAGCTGGTGCTCATCGCCGAGGACGCGTACCGGGGCGTTGTCGAGCCGGACGGTGACCCCGCCGAGGCCGCGCAGTCGTCGGGCCTCGGCGTCGAGGAGGTCGTCGAGGTCGACCTCGCGCCGGACCTCGGCCAACGACGCGTCGTCGGCGCGCGACAGGAGCAGCAGGTTGTCGACGAGTCGGCCCATCCGCTCCGCCTCGCCCCGCACGATGGGCTCCATCTGCTCCCACGACGTCTCCGCGCCCGCAGGACCGACCACCTCCAGCGACGTCCGGATCGTCGCGATCGGCGAGCGCAGCTCGTGGCTCGCATCGGCGACGAACCGCCGCTGCGCCCGCTGGGCGGACTCGAGGCGCCCGAGCATGGAGTTCATCGTCTCGGCGAGGTGCGCGACCTCGTCGTCGGTCGGTGGGACCGGTACGCGGTCGTGAAGGTGCGAGGCGCCCGTGCGCTCGACCTGGGCCCGGATCGCCTCGACGGAGTCGAGTGCCCGGCCGACCCGCCACCACGTGACCAGCGCCGTGAGAACGACGAGCAACGGCACGGCGGCCGACAGCAGCGTCGCGGTGGTGAGCACGGCCTGCTTGCGGGTGCTCTGCGAGGCGGACGCCACGAGCACGTACGGCGCGTCCCCGTGGTCGACGCCGCGCGCCACCACGAGGGGGGCCTGCAGGGACGGCGGCGGCGGCAGCAGGGAGCGGCCGCTGACCAGCGTCTGCCCGTCCTGCGGCGCCAGGTCCGTGACCGGAGTGGTGCGGGTCGGCCTCGAGGTGTAGACGACGGTGTCGGAGCCACCCTGCCGTGAGATCACTTGCACGAGAACGTTGTCCGGCCCCTCGTCGCGCTCGCTGCGCTCGAGCCCCGCCGTGCCCTTGGCGGCGAGCACGCTGGCGTCCTCGTTGACGATTCCCGTGATGCTGTCCTGCAGCGTCTGGGTCAGGGCACGCTGCAGCACCAGCACGAGGAGGGAGCCGCCCACCAGGAGGGCGACGGCCACCACCACCGCGGCGGCGACCGTGGCCTGGCGGCGCACTCCCGGACGGGACCGGAGACGAGCCAACGGATCGACTCCTTCCGGTCCCGCCCGGAGCGCGCGCCCCGGGTCCTCTGCGGCGCGTGCGCGCCGCGGACTCGATTGTGCCCGAACGGGTGCTACTGCTTCTTCTCCAGCATGCCGATGGTGGACTGCAGGGACGTCAGCGCGGACAGGCTCGCCGCCTTCGTGGGCGGCGTGGCCCGCAGAGCGGTCAGGGCGTCGTCGATCGCCGAGTCCATGGTGTGCCAGTCGTCCGGCGAGGCGGGCTTCATGGCCGCCTCACCGTCGTCCCACGCGACCTCGAGGTCCTTGATCCGGGCCGTCGCCGCCGACAGGTCGCCCTTCTTCGTCTTGGCCGCCACGTCATCGACGATGACGGCGAACGGGCGCAGGTCACCGATCGGCGAGGTCGGGTCGGCCTCGAGCGGGTTGACGTGCGCGTGCTTCCCCGCGGTCCCGGCCCCGGTTCCGGCCGCGGCCGGGGCGGCCACGGCGGGCGTCGGTGCCGGCGCGAGCACGACGGCCGCGGCCACGACCGCGACGGCCCCCGCGGCGGCCCAGGCGAGGTCGCGGTGCGGGCTGACTGCGGGTGCCTCGCCCTTGGCCCGGATGCCGTGCCGGGTCGCGTTGACCTGCTCACGGGCCACGAGGGCGACGATGACGGCGAGGAAGACGAGGCTCGTCAGGCTCGCGCCGAGGCCCAGGCCACCGAAGTCGCGGCTCTGGGTCAGCAGGTCGCCCAGCGAGGCACCGAGCGGCCGCGTCAGCACGTACGCGACCCAGAAGGCGAACACGGCGCCGAGGCCGAGGCGTCGGCCCAACCAGACGGCGAGGATGAGGCCGCCGAAGATGAGGGCTCCGTTGCGGAACCCGAGCGAGAGGGCCTCGGTGGCGAGGTCGCCGCCGGCCGTGCCGAGGGCGAACGTCGTGAGGATCGCGCCCCAGTAGTAACGCTCGCGCCGCGGGGTGTCGATCGCCGTGATCGCGAGGGTGCGCTCCTGGCGCCACCACACCGTGAAGACCACGGCGAGGATGACGGTGAACACCGCGGTGCTGAGGTACAGGCTCACCCCGAGGGTGTCGGTGAAGAAGTCGGTGATCTGGGTGCCCACGATGCTCACGAGCACGACCGTGAGCCAGTAGAGCCACGGGATGAGACGCCGGGCCCGCAGCTGGGCGACGAGCGCGACCGCGAGAAGCGTCATCATGGCCCCGTCCGTGACGGCGGTCCCGAGTCCGACCTGCACCGCCAGGTAGTCGGCGAAGGTCTCCCCGATCGTCGTGGACAGGATCTTGATCAACCAGAACGTGGCCGTGATGGCCGGGACCTTGTTGAGCAACGACGAGCTCGGCGTCGGTCGACTGCGCCGGTCGAGAACGGCGCTGACGGTGTCAGTCATGTGGCATCCCTCTGCGGTGGTGTCGGACTTTTCCGACCAGAGGTTGTCCGACCCGTGCTGAGGCCACGCTGAGAAATCGGGCCATCCGCGCAGCAGAGTGCGTCGGTAGCGGTGGAGCGTGGCGGTGGCGCGTGGCGGTGGCCCGTGGCGGTGGCCCGTGGCGGTGGCGCGTGGCGGTGGGACGTGGCGGTGGGACGCCGTCGTCCACGAGGCGCCTCGTTCCTCGGCGTCTCGTGGACTCCTCCCAAATCCCGCGCATCATCAACCGCCGGATATAAGAAGGACCGCCCCACTCCGCTTGCGCTTCGTGGGGCGGTCCTTCTCATATTTGGCGGTGGCGGTGGGATTTGAACCCACGGTGGAGTTACCCCCACACACGCTTTCGAGGCGTGCTCCTTAGGCCGCTCGGACACGCCACCGAGAGGAGACCTTACCCGAGCCTGCGGCCCTCGAAGAAATCGACGAGGAGCTCGGCCGACGCGCCCGCGCGGACGCCTCCGACGACGTCGACGTTGTGCGTGGCGAGGGGGTCGCGCGTCAGGTCCCAGACCGACCCGCACGCGCCCGCCTTGGGGTCCCAGGCACCGAAAACGACGCGCTCGACCCGCGCCTGGATCGCCGCACCGGCACACATGACGCACGGTTCGAGGGTCACGACGAGCGTGCAGCCGTCGAGCCGCCAGGTGCCGCGCGACGCCGCCGCCTCACGCAGGGCGACGACCTCGGCGTGGCCCGTCGGGTCGCCGGTGGCCTCGCGGACGTTGCGCCCGCGCCCGATGACGGCACCCTCCTCGTCGACGACGATCGCGCCCACCGGCACGTCCTCGGAGGACGCGGTGGCGGCCGCCAGCTCGAGCGCCTCCCCCACCCAGGCGTCGTACGTGTCGGCGGTCGAGGCAACGGCCTCGCCGGCGGGGGTCTCGGATCGCTTGGCCACGCGATAAGTTTCCACCCATGGACGTCCACGTCGCAGACCACCCGCTCATCGCCCACAAGCTCACCTATCTGCGCGACAAGCGGACCGACTCCCCGACGTTCCGCCGCCTCGCCGAGGAGCTCATGACGCTGCTCGCCTACGAGGCCACCCGCGACGTCCGCGTCGAGCCGTTCGAGATCGAGACGCCGGTGGCGGCGACGACGGGCATCAAGCTGTCCAACCCCAAGCCGCTCATCGTCCCGATCCTCCGGGCGGGCCTCGGCATGCTGGAGGGCATGGTGGCGCTGCTGCCCAGCGCCGAGGTCGGCTTCCTCGGCATGCAGCGCAACGAGGAGACCCTCGAGCCGGTCACCTACGCCAACCGCCTGCCCGACGACCTCACCGGCCGTCAGGTCTTCGTCCTCGACCCGATGCTCGCCACCGGTGGGTCGATGGCCGACGCCATCAAGTACCTCGTCCAGCGCGGCGCCGACGACATCACCGCCGTGTGCCTTCTCGCGGCCCCCGAGGGCGTCGACCACCTGCGCCAGGAGACCGCGACGCTCGGCGTCCCGGTCAAGGTCGTCCTCGGCACCATCGACGAGAGGCTCAACGAGAAGGGCTACATCGTCCCGGGCCTCGGTGACGCCGGAGACCGCCTCTACGGCGTCGTCTGACCGACGCGTCGGGCGCGTTTCCGAAGCGCCCCGACGCCTCCCGACGCCTCCCGACGCCTCAGCGCGGCAGCGGGTCGCCCCACTCGGCGTCCCGCGCCGCGCGGTAGCGGTCCCCGCTCTTCTTCGACACGACCTCCCGTCCGGCAGAGCCGTCGGGTCGACAGGCCTGGAACTCGACGAAGCCCTTGCGTTTCAAGGGATGCCGCAGGATGCGAGGCGAGTCAGGCTGTGTGGCAACGACGCCCGGAGCGGCTGCGGCCACCCACGAGAACTTCTCGTCCTCGTAGGACAGCTCAGCACCCTTGAGGCGCCGGTGCTCGGCCGAGCGGTTGACGCGCGCGGAGAAATGACACCAGTCCGGCTGCACCAGAGGGCAGTCCGCGGCATGGGGGCAGGGGCCGAGCAGGGTCCAGCCCGCGTCCCGGAAGGCGTCGCGCACCTGCAGCACACGGGCATAGCCGTCCGGCGTCCCGGGCTCGGCCACGACGACGACACGACCACGCGCCATGGCGTCGGCGACGAGCGCCCCCTGCTGCGACGCGTCGAGCTCGCTCAGCACGTACGAGACGGTGACCAGGTCGACGCGCTCGTCGGGCCAGCGCCCGGCCACGGCACGGTCGAACCGCGCGGACCGGAGCGACGCTGCTGACGCGTCGGCCGCCAGCGTGCGGCCCAGCCGCAGCGCCTCGTCCACCTGGTCGAGCACGGTGATGCGCTCGAGCGTCGGGAAGGCCGCCGCGGCGGCCCATGCCGCCGCCCCCGTGCCGCCGCCGAGGTCGAGCTGGGTGGTCGGCGCGAAACCCGAGGCCGCCACCTCGGCGAGAAGCCGCGCCAGGGCGGCGTGCGTGGCCGGCATCCGGTAGGCCGCGTAGGCGAGGACGTGGACCGCCGAGGCGAGGATCGGCGCGCCGGCAGGGGCCACGGCGCGGTAGCGTTCCACGAGCGCCTCGGTGGCGCGCGCGAGCTGCCGCTCGTCGACGCCTCGGACCGCCCGCGTCAGGGCGTCTCGCAGCTCGTCGGCGAACGTCGGGGTCGGGCGCGGCACCCGCCGAGGATATCGACGCCCGCGCCCAACACGCGGGCTCCGGTGGCTCGCCACAGCAACCACTTGCGGCACACTGGTTCCATTCCTGTGCCGTTGTGACTGTCAGGGCAGCCACGGCCAACCCTCCAAGGAGCGACACACGATGGGCCCCAAGGCCAAGAAAGTCATCCTGATCGTCGTGCTGGCGTTCTTCGTCTACGCCATCTTCACGTCGCCGACGAAGGCCGCCGACATCGTCAGCAGCATCTGGGGCGTCATCGTCGACGGCTTCAACGCGATCCTCGCGTTCTTCAACTCGCTCCTGAACCGGTGACCCGAACCGGGTGAGGAGGACACCGTGCAGCTGCGACTGACGCGCGACACCCCCAAGGGGCTCGACCGGGTCCTGCTGCCCGGCGAGAAGCTCGTCGTCGCAGTGCACTCCCACTGGGCGGTGCTCATCGAGCCCGTCGCCTCCACGGTGGCGGCCCTCGCCCTCGCGATCTGGATCGACTCCAACGTCACCCGCCAGACGCAGGCGTTCGGCACCATCTTCTGGTGGGTCTTCATCGCGGTCCTGCTGCGACTGCTGTGGATCCTCTTCGACTACGGCAACCACTGGTTCCTCGCCACGGACAAGCGGCTGCTGCTGCGCTACGGGATCATCACGAAGAAGGTCGCGATGATGCCCCTGCTCAAGGTCACCGACATGAGCTACGTGCGCACGCCGCCGGGCCGGCTCCTCGGATTCGGCAAGTTCGTCCTCGAGAGCGCCGGCCAGGACCAGGCCCTGCGCGAGGTCAAGTGGGTGCCCGACCCTGACCGCACCTACCGCATCATCTGCGCCGAGATCTTCCACATCACCCCGCCGCCCGGCGACGAGGACTACGTCGAGATGCCCGACTTCCCCGACGACGGCCCCCGGGGTCCCGGCGGCCCCGGAGGTCCCGGTGGCCCGACGTCGCCCTCGAGCCCCATCAGCCCCAGCGAGTCGGGGACCTACCCCGACGTCCACCGCACGCACAACCCGATCCAGGAGCGGCTCGACTCCTACTCGCGCGCCGTCCCGGTGCAGCGGGGCCCGCGGCCCGAGACGGTCTACGAGAGCAACGACCTGAAGCAACGCCGTCGCGGCGCCGACACCGGACCCATCTGGCCGGTCGGCGACAACGGCTCACGCGACGCCTGAGGGCTGCGCCCGACGGACCGTCAGCGCGTCGCGGAAACCTGTCACATACCCGTCCGCACTACACCGCGAACACGGCCTTCCGACGCCTCGGATCGCGGGTTGGACTCCCGCACAGCAGGGCTCGCCGTGGGCACCCATGAGGTCTACCTTGGGCAGATGCTGACGAACGCACTCCAGCCCGGGAGGCCCACATGAGCATCTTCCGCACCAAGTCGATCGAGTCCACGATGGCCGCGGCCGACGAGGCCGAGCACCACCTGAAGAAGCGCCTGACCGCCCTCGACCTCACGGTCTTCGGCATCGGCGTCATCATCGGCGCCGGTATCTTCACGCTGACCGGCAAGGCAGCCAAGGAGTACGCCGGCCCCTCGATCTCGCTGTCCTTCGTCATCGGCGCGATCGTCTGTGGGCTCGCCGCTCTCTGCTACGCCGAGTTCGCCTCGACGGTGCCGATCTCCGGCTCGGCGTACACGTTCTCCTACGCGACGCTCGGCGAGATCGTCGCGTGGATCATCGGCTGGGACCTGCTCCTCGAGCTCATGCTCGGCGCCAGTGTGGTGGCCCAGGGGTGGTCGACCTACTTCGTCAAGCTGCTGGAACAGCTGGGCATCGGCTGGCCGGATGCCGTGGCGCCGGGATCGCACTTCGACCTGCCGGCCTTCCTGCTTGTCGCCCTGCTCACCGTCCTCATCGCGGTCGGCATCAAGGAGTCGCTGCGGGTCAACCTCGTCCTCGTCGCCGTCAAGCTGTTCATCGTGCTCTTCGTCATCATCGCGGGCATCGGGTTCATCAACCGCGCCAACTGGTCACCGTTCATCCCACCGTCGCAGCCGGGCTCGTCGAAGAGCGGGCTCGAGCAGCCCCTCCTCCAGTGGGTGACGGGAATGCAGCCGGTCACCTTCGGCGTGCTCGGCATCATGGCGGGTGCGGCGGTCGTCTTCTTCGCCTACATCGGCTTCGACGTCGTGGCGACGACCGCCGAGGAGGCCAAGAACCCGCAGCGCGACCTGCCGCGCGGCATCATCGGCTCGCTCGTCATCTGCACGATCCTCTACATGGCTGTCTCGCTCGTCATCACCGGCATGGTCAAGTACGACAAGATCGACCCAGACGCCGCCCTGGCCTCCGCGTTCTCCGCCGTCGGCAAGGAGGGCTACGCGACGCTCATCTCGGCGGGCGCCGTGGCCGGGCTCACGACCGTCGTCATGACCCTGATGATCGGCGCCACCCGCGTGACGTTCGCGATGAGCCGCGACCGCCTCATCCCGCCCGGGCTCGGCCGCACGAGCGAGCGCACCGGCACGCCGGTGCGCCTGACGCTCATCATCGGCACCGCGGTCGCCGCCATCGCGTCGCTGATGCCGCTGGGCCAGCTCGAGGAGATGGTCAACATCGGCACGCTGACGGCGTTCATGCTCGTCTCGATCGCCATCCCGATCCTGCGCAAGCGTCGCCCCGACCTCAAGCGGTCCTTCAAGGTGCCGGGCAACCCGGTGGTGCCGTGGATCTCCGCCGCGGCCTGCTTCTACCTCGTGCTCAACCTGTCGCTCGTGACGTGGCTCCGGTTCCTCGTCTGGATGGCCGTGGGCTTCGGCATCTACTTCTGGTACTCGCGCAGCCACAGCCGGCTCGCAACGGGTGAGTACGAAGAGGGCACCAAGGTCCCCGCCAACGCCTGACGCGTCAGACCGGGGCCGTCAACGCCTCGGCCGACTCCCAACCCACCGAACGACTCCCACGGCACGCCGTGGGAGTCGTTCGGTTTCGGAGCACTCGCCAACAGATGGTGCGACCGGACCCGCCCCCACCACCGCGCATCGAGTGAGCACTCCGTCCCACCCGTCACACGCGTGCGACCAGAGTGACGACGTGCTCACTCGACGCAGAGCAGAGTGAGTAGGTCCAGGCGTCGTTGCTCTTGCGGCTCACTCGAGCGCAGGGACCGAGGATCCCCGTGGGTGGGGTCAGAGGGCCTTGATGATGTCCTCGACGCGCTCCTTGGCGTCGCCGAAGAGCATGGCGCTGTTGTCGCGGAAGAAGAGCGGGTTCTGCACGCCGGCGTACCCGGCGTTCATCGAGCGCTTGAACACGACGACGTCCTTGGCGTTCCACACCTGCAGCACCGGCATGCCGGCGATCGGCGAGCCAGGGTCCTCGGCCGCGGACGGGTTGACCGTGTCGTTGGCGCCGATGACGAGCACGACGTCGGTCTCGGGGAAGTCGTCGTTGATCTCGTCCATCTCCAGGACGATGTCGTAGGGCACCTTCGCCTCGGCGAGCAGGACGTTCATGTGGCCCGGCAGGCGTCCGGCGACCGGGTGGATGCCGAAGCGCACGTCGACGCCCCGCTCGCGCAGCTTCGCGGTGAGGTCGGCGACCGGGTACTGCGCCTGCGCCACCGCCATGCCGTAGCCGGGGGTGATCACGACCGACGACGCGTGGGTCAGCAGGTCGGCGACCTCCTCGGCGTTCGTCTCGCGGTGGTCGCCGTAGTCGACGTCGCCGCTCGTCACCGCGCCGTCGGAGCCGAAGCCTCCGGCGATGACCGACACGAAAGAGCGGTTCATCGCGGTGCACATGATGTACGACAGGTACGCACCCGAGGAGCCGACGAGGGCACCGGTGACGATGAGCAGGTCGTTGCCGAGCATGAAGCCCGCGGCCGCTGCGGCCCAGCCCGAGTAGCTGTTGAGCATCGACACGACCACCGGCATGTCGCCGCCACCGATGGAGGCCACGAGGTGCCAGCCGAACGCCAGCGCGATGGCGGTCATGACGAGGAGCGGCACGATCGAGTGCGACGCGACGAACCACACGAGCAGCCCCGCCGACACGACGAGCGCGGCGAGGTTGAGCCAGTGCCGCGCCGGCAGCATCAGCGGCTTGGACGAGATGCGCGCTGACAGCTTGAGGAACGCGACGATCGACCCGGTGAACGTGACCGCGCCGATGAAGACGCCGAGGAAGATCTCGACGAGGTGCACGCCGTCAGCGGCGGTCGAGGACCCCGAGGCGAGGAACGTGTTGATGCCGACGAGCACCGCGGCCGCACCGACGAACGAGTGGAGCATGGCGATGAGCTCGGGCATGCCGGTCATCTCGACGCGGCGCGCCCGCCAGATGCCGATGGCCGCACCGATCGCCATGGCGACGGCGATGAGCAGCCAGTTGGCGGCCGGCGCCCCGCGCAGCGCGAGCCACAGCGTCGCGACGAGCGCGAGCGCCATGCCGACCATCCCGAGGATGTTGCCGTCCTTGGCGGTCTCGTGCTTCGAGAGCCCCGCGAGGGACAGGATGAACAGCAGCGCCGCGACGATGTAGGCGGCCTGGATGAGTGCGAGATCCATTGGTGCTCAGCCCTTCCGGAACATCGTCAGCATGCGGCGCGTCACGAGGAACCCACCGAAGATGTTGATGCTCGCGATGAGCGTGGCGAGGAAGGCCAGGACGACGATGACTCCGGATGCCCCGGCTCGCCACTGTCCCAGCTGGATCAGCGCCCCGACGACGATGATGCCGCTGATCGCGTTGGTCACCGACATCAGCGGGGTGTGCAGCGCGTGGTGCACGTGCCCGATGACGTAGTAGCCGACGACGACGGCGAGGGCGAACACCGTGAAGTGCCCGAGGAAGCTGGTCGGCGAGAAGGCCGCGACGAGCGCGAACAGCACCGCCCCGATGGCCATCCCGACGTACTTGCGTCGTGGGTCCTTCGGTGGCTCAGGCTCTTTCACCACCTGCTTGCCGGACGCGGCAGCTGGCACGGGCGCGGCGCTCACCTGGATCGCGGGCGGGGGCCAGAGCAGCTCGCCGTCGCGCGCGACGGTCATGTTGCGCTGCACGACGTCGTCGAAGTCGAGGACGACCTGGCCGTCCTTGCCCGGCGTCAGGAGCTTCATGAGGTTGACGAGGTTGGTGCCGTAGAGCTGGGAGGCCTGCGTGGGCAGCCGGGCTGCGAGGTCGGTGTAGCCGATGATCTTGACGCCGTTGGCGGTGACGACGAGCTCGTCGGCGACCGACCCCTCGACGTTGCCGCCGTTGGACGCCGCCATGTCGACGACCACGGACCCCGGCTTCATCGTCGCGACCAGCTCGGCCGTGATGAGCCGCGGGGCGGGGCGACCAGGGATCAGCGCCGTGGTGACGACGATGTCGACGTCCGGGGCCTGCGCCGCGTAGAGCTCGGCCGCCCGACGGTTGTACTCCTCGCCCATCTCCTTCGCGTAGCCGTCGGAGGACGCGGTGTCCTCGTCGACCTCCGGCATCTGCACGGCGAGGAAGTCCGCCCCCATCGACTCGACCTGCTCGGCCACCTCGGGGCGCGCGTCGGTGGCCCGCACGATCGCGCCGAGCGAGCGTGCCGTGCCGATCGCGGCGAGACCCGCGACGCCGGCGCCGGCGACCAGCACCTTGGCCGGCGGCACCTTGCCCGCGGCGGTGACCTGCCCGGTGAAGAACGACCCGAACTCGTGGGCCGCCTCGACGACGGCCCGGTACCCGGCGATGTTGGCCATCGAGGAGAGCACGTCGAGCGACTGGGCCCGGCTGATGCGTGGCACGGCGTCCATCGCCATGGCTGTGACGCGGGCGGCACGCAGCTTCTCGACCAGCTCGGGGCTCAGCGCGGGCGCCATGATCGAGACGAGGACGGCGCCGGGCCGCAGCAGGAAGATGTCGGCGTCGGCCGGCGCGTTGACCTGGTGCACGACGTCGGAGCCCCAAGCCTCCTCGCGGTCGACGATCCGGGCACCGGCATCGGCGTACGCGTCGTCGGAGAAGCTCGCGAGCACACCCGCACCTCGCTCGACGACGACGTCGTAGCCGAGGCCGACGAGCTGTCCGACGGTCTTGGGCGTGGCGGCGACCCGCGTCTCGCGGGCTCGCGTCTCTCGGGGTACACCGATCTGCACGCTGGCTCCTTCGCTCACGACGGCACTGGCTCCCGAACCTAGAGCACGGACCACCGCGCTCGGGGGGACTGCCGGTCACATCACACACCGGATCGACCCGTTCGGCCGGGCCGTCTCTGATCGTGGGCGTGTCCCGATGGCCCCGCCGACACGGGTGGCCCCGACGCCGCAGCCGGCGCGAGAACCGCTCAGCCGAGGAGCGCGTCGGCGAGGGTGGCGTCGGCGACGACGGCGTTGACGAGCCCACCGGCGAGGGCGGCGCGCACGGCCACGCCCTTGTCGGCGCCGGACGCGATGGCGACGACCTCGCCGATGCCGCGCAGCGCGTCGGGGCTGATCGTCACGACACGCTCGGACAGCGGGGGCTCGACGACGGTGCCCGACGCGTCGAAGAGGACGCCGGCGATCTCGCCGACGACGCCGAGGCCGGCGAGCGCCTCACGGTCGGCGGGAGAGACCGCGTCGTGGATCGTCGACAGGCCGGGCGCCCAGGCGCCGATGCCCATGACGGCGACGGTGACCCGGGAGGCCTGCGCGAGGACGCGGGCCACCTGCGGCTCGCGACGCAGCGTGGCCGCGCCGGCGGCGTCGTCGAGCAGCAGCGGCGCGTAGAAGATCGAGGACCCGCCACCGGTGGCGCGGGCGGCGCGGCGGACGATGTCGACGGCGCTGCTGTCGTGGCCCTCGACCTCCATCGCGCCGCTCAGCTGCACGACGTCGACGGCCGGCAGGTCGCGCAGGGACCGCGTCATGACATCGACCGACCGCGACCACGGCAGGCCGAGCACGTCCCCGGTGTGGACGACGTCGGTGAGCAGCCCGGCCGCGGCGCGTCCGAGGTGGTCGGCGAGGGCTGCGGGCTCGATCCGCGAGCCGTCGACGACGACGGCGTGACGCAGCCCGAAACGCTCCTGCAGGCGCGCGGAGCGGTCGAGGTCGAGCTCGCCGTCGGCGACGATCTCGATGCGCACGATGCCGGCCTCGCGGGCGAAGTCGATGAGCCGGGCCACCTTGAACCGGCTCAGACCGAGCTCGTCGGCGATCTCGACCTTGGACTGGCCCTCGAGGTAGTGACGGCGGGCCACCGCCGCCGCGAGCACGAGCTCGGCCGGACCGCGTCGCTCCATCCCCGTCTCCCTCACGCCTGAAGTCTTGCGCCTGCGTGCAGCCGGCGTGACAGGACCCCGGTTTTCGGGCGACCTGTTGACACCCGTGACCTGAGTCACTTTACTCATATGTGCAGCCTAGCGCTCAAATGAGCGGACTCAAGGAGGAGACGTGCAACGGATCGGACACCGGAGAGGCCGCCGCAGTCGGACGGCCGCGGCCGCTGCCCTGACGACCGGACTCGTGGCGAGCCTTTCGGCGTGCGCGGGCTGGGGCGCCGTGGGCCAGGGCGGCGGCGACGACGCCATCAACGTCCTCATGGTCAACAACCCGCAGATGGTCGACCTGCAGCAGCTGACGGCCGACAACTTCACCGCGAGGACCGGCATCAAGGTGAACTTCACGGTGCTCCCCGAGAACGACGTGCGCGACAAGATCAGCCAGGAGTTCTCGAGCCAGGCCGGCCAGTACGACGTCGCGTCGCTCAGCAACTTCGAGATCCCGATCTACGCCAAGGCGAAGTGGATCAGCCCCCTCGACGGCTTCATCGCCAAGGACCCGACGTTCGACCAGGCCGACATCCTGGGGCCGATGAAGGTGTCGCTGTCGTCCGACGGCAAGGTCTACGGCGAGCCCTTCTACGGCGAGTCGTCCTTCCTCATGTACCGCAAGGACGTGCTGGCGCAGAAGGGCATCACGATGCCCGCGCAGCCGACGTGGCAGCAGGTCGCCGACATCGCGGCCAAGGTCGACGGCGCCGAGCCCGGCATGGCCGGCATCTGCCTGCGCGGCCAGCCCGGATGGGGCCAGCTCTTCGCCCCCCTGACCACGCTCGTCAACACCTTCGGCGGCACGTGGTTCGAGAAGGACTGGACACCGAAGGTCAACGCCCCCGAGTTCAAGGAGGCGACGAACTTCTACGTCAACCTCGTGCGCGAGCACGGCGAGAAGGGCGCCCCGCAGGCCGGCTTCACCGAGTGCCTCAACAACCTCACCCAGGGCTCGGTGGCCATGTGGTACGACGCCACGTCGGCCGCCGGGTCGCTCGAGGCCAAGGACTCCCCCGTCCGCGGCAAGCTCGGCTACGCCCCCGCGCCCGTCGTCAAGACGAAGAGCTCCGGCTGGCTCTACGCGTGGTCGTGGGGCATCCAGGCGGCGAGCACGAAGCAGGAGAACGCCTGGAAGTTCGTCTCCTGGGCCTCGAGCAAGGAGTACGAGCAGCTCGTCGGCGAGAAGCTCGGCTGGTCACGGGTGCCCGCGGGCAAGCGCGCCTCGACGTACGACAACCCGTCCTACCTCCAGGAGGCCGGCGCGTTCGCCGCGCCGACGAAGGCCGCGATCGAGTCCGCCGACCCGGCCAACCCCGGTGTCCAGCCGCGGCCCGCCCTCGGCATCCAGTTCGTCGACATCCCCGAGTTCCCCGATCTCGGGACGCAGGTCAGTCAGGACGTCAGCTCGGCGATCGCCGGCAAGACCACCGTCGACGAGGCCCTGGACAAGGGGCAGCGCCTCGCCCAGGACGTCGCCGAGCGCTACCAGTCGAGGGAGGCCAACCAGTGAGTACCGCCACGCAGACCCCGCAGACCCGGTCGTCGGTCGACGACACCGGCCGGGCGACAACCCTGGCCAAGGCGGGTGACTGGGCCCGACGCGCACCGTTGCTGCCGGCCCTGATCTTCGTCATCGTCCTGACGCAGCTGCCGTTCATCGGCACCCTCGTCATCTCCTTCATGAACTGGAACGCGTACTACCCGGACGAGCGCGGGTTCGCCGGCTTCGACAACTACAGGCGCGTCTTCACCGACGAGAACGCCCGCCAGGCCGTCGTCGTCACCGTCCTGCTCACCGTCGGCGTCGTCGGGATCAGCCTCGTGCTGGGCCTGGCCATCGCGCTGCTGCTCGACCGCAAGTTCCGTGGCCGCAGCATCGTGCGCACGCTGATGATCGTGCCGTTCCTCATCGTGCCGGTGGCCGCGGCGCTGCTCTGGAAGCACGCCCTCTACAACCCGGAGTACGGCCTCTTCAACGGCCTGCTCAAGTGGGTCTTCGGCCCCGACGCACCCCAGCCCGACTGGATCACGAACAACCCGCTGTGGGCGATCATCGCCTCGCTCGTGTGGCAGTGGACGCCGTTCATGATGCTCATCCTCCTCGCGGGCCTGCAGAGCCGGCCGCTCGACGTCGTCGAGGCCGCGCGCATCGACGGCGCGAGCAGCTGGCAGATCTTCGTCAACATGACGCTGCCGCACCTGCGCCAGTACATCGAGCTGTCCGCCCTGCTCGGCGCCATCTACGTCGTGGCGAACTTCGACGCCGTCTTCACCATCACGTCCGGCGGCCTCGGCACGGCGAACCTGCCCTACTTCATCTACCAGACCTTCTACACCGCCCAGGACTACGGGCGCGCCTCTGCCGCAGGCGTCGTCGTGGTGATCGCGACGATCGTCATCGCCACGCTCGCCCTGCGCACCGTGTTCAGCCTGTTCAAGGAGGAGTCCCGATGAGCGCCGCTTCCCAGACCACGCAGACTGGCACCGAGGCCGGCACCTCGGCCGAGACGCCGCAACGCCGCTCGTCGGCCCCGGCCCCCGTCGTCCACCGCAAGCCTCCGAAGAAGGCGGCCCTCCTCGGCCTCCTCGCGTGGGTCATCGGCATCCTCTTCGCCCTGCCGGTGCTCTGGATGATCCTGACGTCGTTCCACAAGGAGACCGACGCGGCGACGAACCCACCGAGCGTCTTCGCACCGCTCAGCCTCGAGGGCTACCAGACCTTCTTCGCGGCGGGCCCGTGGCCGGCGCTGCTCAACTCGCTGACGGCGAGCGTCGTGTCGACGGTCCTCGTGCTGCTCCTCGCGTTCCCCGCGGCGTACGCACTGTCGATCCGCCCGGTGCGCAAGTGGACCGACGTGCTGTTCTTCTTCCTGTCCACGAAGATGCTGCCGATCGTGGCCGGCATCCTGCCGCTCTACCTCATCGCCCAGAAGGTCCACCTGCTCGACAACATCTGGTACCTGATCATCCTCTACACGGCTATGAACCTGCCGATCGCGATCTGGATGCTCCGGTCCTTCCTCGCGGAGGTTCCGGTCGAGATGCTCGAGGCCGCCCAGGTCGACGGCGCGAGCCTCACCCGGACGCTGCGCGACGTCATCGCGCCCGTCGTCATGCCCGGGATCGCTGCCGCTGCGCTGATCTGCTTCATCTTCAGCTGGAACGAGCTGCTCCTCGCCCGGGTGCTGACGGGTACGGTCGCCGGCACGGCGCCGGTCTTCCTCACCGGGTTCGTCACGAGCCAGGGCCTCTTCCTCGCGAAGGTCTGTGCGGCCTCGTTCATCGTGTCGCTGCCGGTGCTGGCCGCCGGGTTCGCCGCGCAGGACAAGCTCGTGCAGGGCCTGTCGATGGGCGCCGTCCGATGAGCGCAGACCCCACCGACCAGACGGCCACGCCCCTGTCGTCGCCCACTCTGGACGACCTCGACCCGCAGGTCGCCCGGCCCACCTACGACCGCAGCGCGGTGACCACCGGCATCGTCCACTTCGGCGTCGGCGGCTTCCACCGCGCACACCAGGCGATGTACGTCGACGCGCTGATGAACGAGGGCGAGGCGCTCGACTGGGGCATCTGCGGCGTCGGCGCACTCCCCCACGACCGGCGGATCGTCGACACGCTGACCGCCCAGGACGGCCTGTACACGCTCGTCGTCAAGCACCCGGACGGGCGCCGCGAGCCCCGGGTCGTCGGCAGCATCGTCGAGATGCTGTTCGCGCCCGAGGACCCGCAGGCCGTCGTCGACAAGCTCGCCGACCCCGCCACGCGGGTCGTCAGCCTGACGATCACCGAGGGCGGCTACCTCGTCAACCAGGTCACCGGCGAGTTCGACGCGTCCGACCCCTCGATCCGGGCCGACCTCCAGCCGGGCGCGACTCCGAGCACCGTGTTCGGGTTCGTCGTGGCCGGGCTCGCGGCCCGACGCGCGGCCGGCACGCCCCCGTTCACCGTCATGTCGTGCGACAACCTGCCGGGCAACGGCGACGTCGCGCGGAAGATGATGACGGCGTTCACCCGGCTCAAGGACCCCGACCTCGCCGACTGGATGGACGAGCACGTGCAGTTCCCCAACTGCATGGTCGACCGCATCACGCCGGTGACGACCCAGGACGACATCGACCGGCTGGCGAGCGAGTACGGCGTCGCCGACGGCTGGCCGGTCGTGTGCGAGCCGTTCACCCAGTGGGTGCTCGAGAACCACTTCACCGACGGCCGGCCACCGTTCGAGGACGCGGGCGTGCAGCTCGTCGACGACGTCGTGCCGTACGAGCTGATGAAGCTGCGCCTGCTCAACGCGAGCCACCAGGCGCTGTGCTACCTCGGCTACCTCTCCGGCTACCGGCACGCGCACGAGGTGTGCCAGGACCCGCTCTTCGTCGACTTCCTCCTCGGCTACATGGAGCACGAGGGCAGCCCGACGCTGCCCGAGGTGCCCGGCGTCGACCTCGACGCCTACCGCCACCAGCTCATCGAGCGGTTCGCCAACCCGGAGGTGCGCGACACCCTGGCCCGGCTGTGCGCCGAGTCGTCCGACCGCATCCCGAAGTGGCTCGTGCCGGTCATCAACCGCAACCTCGAGACGGGCGGCCCGATCGACCGCTCCGCCCTCGTCGTGGCCTCGTGGGCGCGGTACGCCGAGGGCGTCGACGAGGCGGGTGAGCCGATCGACGTGGTCGACCGCATCAGGGACCGGGTCATGGCGGCCGCGGCCCGGCACGGTGAGGACCCTCTCGCTTTCCTGCGCGACCGCGACCTGTTCGGCGGCCTCGCCGAGGACGAGCGGTTCACCACGGTGTTCACGGACGCGCTCGCGGCCTTGCACGACAAGGGCGCCCGGGAGACGCTTCGGTCATGGAGCACCCGGGTGACCACGTGACCGACGCCCCGACCCTCGTCGCCGGCGTCGACAGCTCGACGCAGTCGACGAAGATCGTCGTCTGCGACGCCGAGACCGGCGCCGTCGTGCGCACGGCCCGGGCGCCGCACCCCGACGGCACGGAGGTGCACCCCGACCGGTGGTGGGAGGCCTTCGAGCAGGCGAGCGACGGCATCCTCGACGGCGTCGCCGCCATCGCCGTCGGCGGCCAGCAGCACGGCATGGTCGCCATGGACGACACCGACACCGTCGTCCGCGACGCGCTGCTGTGGAACGACACCCGCAGCGCCGGCGCCGCCCACGACCTCACCACCGAGCTCGGCGGCGCCTCGGCGTGGGTCGACGCCGTGGGCCTCGTCCTCGTACCGAGCTTCACCGTGACGAAGCTGCGCTGGCTGGCCCAGCACGAGCCGGAGAACGCCGCCCGCGTCGCCCGAGTCGTCCTCCCGCACGACTGGCTCACCGGGCGGATCCTCAAGCAGGGCAACGGCTTTCGGCGCTGGACCACCGACCGCGGCGACGCGTCGGGCACGGGCTACTGGTCGGCTGCCAAGGGCGACTACCGACCTGACCTGCTCGAGCTGGCCTTCGGACGCGGGCTCGAGGTGCCTGACGTGCTCGCCCCGGCCGAGGCCGCCGGGCACACGGAGTCGGGCATGCTCGTCGCGGCCGGCACCGGAGACAACATGGGCGCTGCCCTCGGCCTGACGCTCGAGCCCGGCGACGTCGTCGTGTCGCTCGGCACGAGCGGCACGGTCTTCACGCCCCACGGCTCGGCGATCCGCGACGAGTCCGGCGCCATCGCCGGCTTCGCCGACGCCACCGGACGCCACCTGCCGCTCATGTGCACCCTCAACGCGGCGCGCGTGCTGACGGCGTCGGCAGCGATGCTCGGTGTCGACCTCGCCGAGCTCGACCGGTTGGCCCTCGCCGCCACCCCCGGGGCCGACGGGCTGACGCTGCTGCCCTACCTCGACGGGGAGCGCACGCCCGACCTCCCCGACGCCACCGGCACGCTGAGCGGACTGACGCGGACCAACGCCACGGCGGAGAACCTGGCCCGCGCCACGGTGGAGGGGATGCTCTGCAACCTCGTCGCCGGCGTCGACGCCCTGCGCGACAACGGCGTCCGCGTCGGTCGCGTGCTGCTCATCGGCGGCGCGTCTGCCTCGAGGGCCGTCCGCGAGATCGCACCGGGACTGTTCCGGGCCCCGGTCGTCGTGCCGTCGCCGGCCGAGTACGTCGGCGTCGGGGCCGCCCGCCAGGCGGCGTGGGCGCTGTCGGGCGCCGACGAGCCGCCGACGTGGCGGCTCGGGATCGACTCCGAGTACGACGTGCCCGACGACGCGACGGGGGCGTCGGCCGACGTCGTCGGGCGGTACGCCGACCTGCTCGACCGGGTACACGGCATCCGCCAGGTCAGCCCGTCGCCGACCCGCTGACCGACGCCTCAGCGGTACTCGGGGTTGTGCCAGCCGAAGTGCTCGCCGGAGTTCCACTCCGACCGCTGGTTGCCGTACCCCGGCACGCCACCCGCGTCGGTCAGCATCCGCGCCAGGTGCATGAGGTTCCACGTCATGAAGGTCGTGTTGCGGTTGGTGAAGTCGTTGTCGGGGCCGCCGCTGCCGGGGTCGAGGTAGCTCGGACCCGGCCCCGCCTCGCCGATCCAGCCGGCGTCGGCGTTGGGCGGGATCGTGTAGCCGACGTGCTGGAGGCTGTAGAGGATGTTCTGGGCACAGTGCTTGATGCCGTCCTCGTTGCCGGTGATGAGGCACCCGGCCACGCGCCCGTAGAACAGGTACTGGCCCTTGTCGTTGAGCATCCCGGACAGCGAGTAGATGCGTTCGATGAGCTGCTTCGTGATGCTCGAGTTGTCGCCGAGCCAGATCGGGCCGGCCACGACGAGGATCTGGCTCGCCAGGATGCCCGGGTAGAGGTCGGGCCAGGCGTCGCTCTCCCAGCCGTGCTCGCGCATGTCGGGATAGACGCCGGTCGCGACGTCGTGGTCGACGAACCGGATGACGTCGACGTCGACGCCGTGCTCGCGCATGATCGCCGCGCTCGCGTCGACGAGGCCCTGGGTGTTGCTCGGCTCGGGGCTCTTCTTCAGCGTGCAGTTGACGTAGGTGGCCTTGAGGCCGGTGAAGTCCCAATCGCTCATGCACCCGACTCTCCTCCGAGCCGGAGCCGGAGGCAGCCGAATCGAGCACCCGGTGAGCCGGACCCGCCGCCTCAGCGGCGGACCGTGAGCCCGACCCTGCGGATGAGCACGACGAGGGCGAGCGCCGCAAGGACGTAGCCGACGGTGGAGGCGACCTCGAGGTGGTGGGTCCACGTGGCGACCCTGATGCCGACGAGGTCAGGGACGGCCACGGCGATCACCGGCGCACCGATGCGCTGCAGGACGTCGGCGACCTGCGCGCCGACCCATCCGAGCGTCCAGACCGTGAGAGCCACCGACATCGTGTCGGCCCCCTGGACCGGCCGTCCCCGGTCACGCTCCGCGGCCGCATCGACGCCGATGCACACGTCACGCACGGCGAGCGGGCCGAGGACGACGGACACGACCGGGATGAACCAGCCCCAGACCGCCAGCCGCGGCCCCAGCGCGAGCCCGAGCCCCTCGCACCGGTCGGAGGTGCGCACGCGGTGCAGCCACGTGACGAGTACGACCGCGCACACGACGAGCGCCACGAAGCCGACCACGGCGAGGCCCGCACGATGCTCGCTCGCGGCCTGGATCGCGGCGGCATCCTGCGCCTCCCAGGCGTCGAGGAGCGAGCCCGCAGTGACGATCTGGGCGATGAGGAGCGGGACCTGCAGCAGCAGCAACGCTGCCGCGACCACGCCCCACCGGTCGGTCTCGACACGCCACGGGCGCCCGGGGACGGCCGTCGGCGACGGAGCGGCGTACCCGGCGGGTACCGATTCGGGTGCCGGCAAGCCGGCCGGGGGCGGCGGTGGCACGGTGGGCAACGCGGTCTGCTCGGACATCGGTGGTCCCTTCCCCTGTGGACTGGTGCCCTCGACGCTAGTGACGCCGCGCGACCGGCGTCCGTCGTCATCCACAGGGTGCGCCACCCGCCCCGACCCCGGACGGGGTGGGGCGAGCGGCGACGCGTCACATCTGCTCGGGCGCCTCGAGGCCGAGCACGTCCAGGCCCGTCGTCATGACACGGAACACCAACGCGCACAGGGTGAGTCGCGAGGAGCGCACCTCGTCGAGGTCGGCCTTGAGCACGGGGCAGTTCTCGTAGAACGCCGAGAACGCCTGCGCCAGCTCGAAAAGGTAGCCGGCGAGACGGTGCGGCTCGTACGTCGCACCGACCTCGGCCACGACGTCGCCGAAGCCGAGCAGGTGCGTGGCGAGGGCGCGCTCGTGCGGCTCGCCGAGCAGGATCGTGCCGTGCTGCACCGACGGGTCGGTGCCGATCTGCCGGAAGATCGAGCGGATGCGGGCCACGACGTACTGCAGGTACGGGCCGGTGTTGCCGGTGAGCGAGACCATCCGGTCGAGGTCGAAGACGTACTCGCTGTCGTGCGCCACCGACAGGTCGGCGTACTTGACCGCGCCGATGCCGACCTGGCGGGCGATCGTGGCGCGGGTCGACGCGTCGAGGTCGGGGCGCGCCTCCTCGAGCACCTGACCGGCCTTGTCGACGGCTTCCTCGAGCATCGCCATGAGCCGCAGCGGCTGGCCCGAGCGGGTCTTGAGGATCTTGCGGTCCTCGCCGAGCACGTTGCCGATCTGGACGTGGATGGGCGTGACGTCGTCCGGGAGCCAGCCGGCCTTGCGCGCGGTGTCCCACACCATGTTGAGGTGCAGCGCCTGCGGCGCGCCGATGACGTAGAGCACCCGGTGCGCGTCGAGGTCGTGGACGCGGTACTTGATCGTCGCGAGATCCGTTGTGGCATAGCCGTACCCGCCGTCGGACTTGCGGATGATGAGCGGCACCGGCTTGCCCTCGCGGCCGGTGTAGCCGTCGAGGAAGACGCACAGGGCGCCGTCGGAGATCTCGGCGATGCCCCGCGACTCGAGCTCCTCGCAGATGCCGGGGAGGGCGTCGTTGTACGTCGACTCGCCGGCGAGGTTGAGGTCGGTCAACGTGACGCCGAGCGTCGAGTAGAGCTTGTTGAAGTAGACCTTTGAGAGGTCGACGAGCTCGTTCCAGAGCCGCAGCGTCTCGGTGTCGCCGGCCTGCAGCAGCACGACGCGCGACCGGGCGCGCACGTTGAAGTCGCCTGCGCTGCCAGCGGGTTCGGCCTTCTCGGCGGCGTCGAACTTGACTCGGGCAGCCTGGTAAAAGGCGTTGGGGTCGGTGACGAGCACACCGGCCTCGTCAGAGCCCTCGCCCACCTCGAGCAGGTGCTCGATGAGCATGCCGAAGGGCGTGCCCCAGTCGCCGATGTGGTTCTGCCGGATGACGTGGTGGCCCAGGTGCTCGAGGGTGCGGGCCAGGCTGTCGCCGACGACCGTGGTGCGCAGGTGACCGACGTGCATCTCCTTGGCGACGTTCGGCGCGGAGTAGTCGATCGGGATGTTCTGCGCCTCCTGCAGGGGCACGCCGCAGCGCTCGTCGGCGTCGACGTCTTGGAGCAGTGAGGCGATCCAGGCGCTGCAGAACGTGAGGTTGATGAAGCCGGGGCCGCTGACCTCGACCGAGTCGCAGACGCCGTCGAGGTCGAGGGCCGCGACGATCTTCGCCGCGACGTCACGCGGCGGGGCGCCCACCTTCTTGGCGAGGGCGAGCGCGGCGTTGACCTGCACGTCGGCGAACTGCGACGGACGCAGCACCGGGTCGGCATCGCGGAAGTCGTCACCGAGGGCTGTGGCGATCGCGGACTGGACCTTCGGCGTGAGCGCGACGAGCGGGGAGACCATGCGGGCCAGTCTAGGTGCGCACGCGAGGTGCCCTCGCCGGGGTTTTCCGGCCGGACGGCGAGGCGGGTGCGGCACGACGACGGGGCCGGGGCGCCCTGCGGCGGCCCGGCCCCGTCGTGGAGTCGCTGCGGGATCAGTCGCCGCGGCCGGAGAAGCCGGAGCGGCGCGCCGCGTCCTCGTCGTAGAACCAGACGTCGGGCTCGACGTCGTCGTAGCCGTCCTCGCCGGGCGCGACGAAGCGGTGGCCGGCGCGGACGCCCTTGACGGCGTGGCCGAGAGGCTGCGCGCCGTCGGAGATCGTCGCGGCCGAGCCCATGCCGTAGCCGCCGTCGACGACCTCGTCGTACTCGGAGACCCGTCGCCCGGACGCCGCCTCGGATGCCTCAGATGCCTCGGACTCAGCGGACACCTCCGGCTCGCCGGACGCGTCGTGCACACTGACGTCGGACGCGTCGACGGCTGCGGTGGCGGTTTCGTCGCGGGCCTCGTCGTGGGCCTCGTGGGTGTCGTGGGCCTCGTCAGCCGGCGCGGCGTCGGCCGCGCTCTGCTCGCCCTCGGGCGCCTTGGCGGGATCGTCACGCTCGCCGAGGGCGGCGTCACTGGCGTCGGGGTGGGCGGGCTCCTCGGGCTCCGGCGGACGCTGGCCGGACGTCGTCGCCCACGGCTGGCCGCGGTGGTCACCCGGGTCATCGGACGGAGTACCGCCCTCGGCGACGACCTCGTCGCGGTCCTCGAGCGCCGGCACCCTGACCTCGTCGGCGTCGGCGGCGTCCTCCGGCTCCCAGGCGTGGCCCTCGGTCGAGGCGGTCGAGGCGGTCGAGTCCGTCGAGTCGGTCGAGTGCGCGGTGTCCGTCGAGTGCACGGTGTCCGTCGAGTCCGTCGAGGAGGTCACGCCGGTCGTGTCCGTGTCGTCGGACGACGCGGTCGCCTCGGCGGGCGTCTCGCGCGGCTCGGGCTCCTCGTCCCCCGTCGCGACGGGCTCACCCGACGTGGCGGCGGTCGCCCCGGCTGCTGCGCCCGAGAGCCCAGCCGCCCCCTCCTCGGCGCCGGACGTCCGCTCGTCCGTGCGCTCGGTGGCAGCGGTGGGGCTTGTCGCGTCGGCGTCGTCCGCCGCCTCGTGAAGCTGGGTCGTGTCAGTCATGTCGTCGGCTCCGTTGCGCTCGGCGACGACCCCGGGCTGCCCGGCATCGTCGGACGCGGCGTCCGCGGCCGCGCTGCTCGAGCCCGTGACGTCCTCGTCGGTGTCGGCCGCGGCGGCCGGCGTCGAGCCGGACTCCGACTCGGCGTCGTCGTGCCACGACGGCACTGCACCTGTACCCACTCCGGCGTCCGTCGACGCGTCATCGCCCGACGCGGTGCCCGTCGCGGTGCCCGACCCGGTGCCCGACTCGCTGTCCGACGCGGTGCCCGACACGCTGGCCGACGCAGTGCCCGACCCGGTGTCCGACGTGTGCTCGCCCGCCTGCTCGGTGGGCGACGCGGTCGTCGACGAGGCGGCGTCGGTGGCCCGTGCCCAGCGCCCGCCGTCGTCGGCGCGTGAAACGTCGTCCGGGTCGTGCGAACTCGTCTGTGAGTCAGCCGAACCCGTGGAGTATCCGAACGGGTTCTCGGCATCGGCGAGGTCCTCGTCGTCCTCCTCCTGGGTGAAGGCGGCGCTGCCCACCGCGGCTCCGGCACCGGGGGCCTCCTCCTCGTCGGTCCGGACGTCCGGGTCGATGCGGTCGGCCTCACGCGCGAGCTCGTCGTGCTGGGCCTGGGCACGCTCGGCCACGGCGGCCGCCTGGGCGGCCTGCTCCTCGAGGTGCCGGGCCTCCCGGGCCTTGGCCTCGGCCTCGGCACGCGCCTCGGTGGCCATCTCGCCGGTGACGGACGCGCGGTCCTGCTGCTGCCGGACCTCTGCGAGCCGGGCGTCGAGGCTGGCCCGCATGCGGTCGGCCTCGGCCCGACGGGCCTCGATCTCCTTGCGCCGGCTCGCCGAGACGAAGAACCAGATGATCAACGCGACGACGACGACGCCGACGACCACCCACAGGATCATCTTGTTGGTGTCGGACATTCCATCCCTCTCGGGTCACGGGTCCAGGACGACCACTCCACCGGCAACCTACTGCGCCACAAGCCGGTTCGCGCCCCTGCCACGCGTCCTTTCCGCGATCCGCACCCGATCCGACGCCTGCTCCGCGTCCCGTAGGGCTCGCACCGCGCTCAGCCGAGGCCGAGCTTCCTGGCCGTCACCTCGCGCATCTCGACCTTGCGGATCTTGCCGGTGACCGTCATCGGGAACTCCTCGACGATCTCGACGTAGCGCGGGATCTTGTAGTGCGCGAGCTGACCGGCGCAGAACTCGCGCAGCGACTCGGCCGTCAACGGGGTGGCGCCGTCCTTCATCCGGATCCAGGCGCACAGCTCCTCGCCGTACTTCTCGTCCGGGACCCCGATGACCTGCGCGTCGAGGATGTCCGGGTGGGTGTAGAGGAACTCCTCGATCTCCCGCGGGTACACGTTCTCGCCACCGCGGATCACCATGTCCTTGATCCGGCCGGTGATCTCGACGTAGCCGTCGTCGTGCATGACGCCGATGTCGCCGGTGTGCATCCACCCGTCCTCGACCGCCTCGGCGGTCTTGTCGGGCTGCTCCCAGTACCCGAGCATCACCGAGTAGCCCTTGGTCAGGAACTCCCCGGCCTGCCCGCGCGGCAGCGTCTCGCCCGACACCGGGTCGACGATCTTGATCTCCAGGTGCGGCCCGACCCGGCCGACCGTGCCGACCTTCTGCTCGAACGTGTCGTCGGTGCGGTTCTGCGTCGACACCGGGGAGGTCTCGGTCATGCCGTAACAGATCGTCATCTCCTCGATCCCCGAGGCGATGAGCTTCTTCATCAGCTCGGCGGGGCACGGCGAGCCGGCCATGATGCCGGTGCGCACGCTTGAGAGGTCGTAGGAGGCGAAGTCGGGCAGGTTCCACTCGGCGATGAACATCGTCGGTACGCCATACAGCGAGGTGACCTTCTCGTCCTGCGTCGCCCGCAGCGTCGCAGCGGGGTCGAAACCGGGCGCCGGGATGACCATGCACGCCCCGTGCGTCGTGCAGGCGAGGTTGCCCATGACCATGCCGAAGCAGTGGTAGAAGGGCACCGGGATGCAGACCCGGTCGGCCTCGGTGTAGTCGCAGAGCTCGCCGACGAAGTAGCCGTTGTTGAGGATGTTGCGGTGGCTGAGCGTCGCGCCCTTGGGGAATCCCGTGGTGCCGGAGGTGTACTGGATGTTGATGGCGTCGGTATTGCTCAGGCCGCCCTGGACCCGGGCCAGCTCCTCGGCCGACACCTCGCCGGCCCGCGCCACGAGCTCGTCCCAGTCGGACGTGCCGATGTACACCACGCGCTGAAGGCCGGGCGCCTCCTCGCGGACCTCCTCGACCATGCCCCGGTAGTCGCTCGTCCTGAACGACTCCGCCGCGACGAGCGTCGAGATGCCGGCCTGCCCGAGGACGTACTGCAGCTCGTGGGCACGGTAGGCCGGGTTGATGTTGACGAGGACCGCGCCCATCTTCGCCGTCGCGTACTGCACGAGCGTCCACTCCGAGCAGTTCGGGGCCCAGATCCCGACGCGGTCGCCGGTGCGCACGCCGACCGCGAGCAGGGCCCGGGCCAGCCGGTCGACGTCGCGCTGCAGCTCGGCATACGTCCACCGCTTGCCCTGGTTGACGTCGACGAGGGCCTCCCGGTCGGGAAAGCGGGCGACCGTGGCGTCGAAGTTGTCGCCGATCGTCTGCTCGATGAGAGGGGGCTCGGTCTCACCGCGGGTGTGCGACAGGGCGGGGTCCAGCCCGGTGGACGAGTCGGTCTGCGCAGCGGTCATCGGGGCCTCCGGACGTCGTGGACGGTTCCTCAGCACACCCAACCCCGGGGCCCGGCGCCGCGCAAGGGATTCGTCCACGTCCGGCTGTCGGCCTCGTCACGCCCGCGGACCGCGGCCGGCTCGCGGCGGGACGATGAAGGTGTCGAAGGAGCCGCCATGAGCCCGCGCACCGACACCCCGCCCCCAACGACCTCGACCACGGATGCGCTCTCCCCACGCACGCGGCGGTTCGGCGCCGGGCTGCTGCTGGTCGGTGCCGTCCTCGTCGTCGTGGCGCTCGGTTTCCAGGGGCAGGACCTCGCCGTCGTGTTCTACGTCGGTTTCACCCTCGTCGTCGCGGGCGGCGTGCTCGCCGTGGTTCACCACCTGCGGACCGGCGGCGGGCCGGTCACGGTCCTGCCGACGAGCCACCTCGGCTGGGTGGCGGTGGCGATGCTCGTGGTCGGCGTCGTGGCCTCCGCCGTCGCGCCGCTCGTCGAGGTCGGGTCGCGACACGGGAGCGCCGTGCAGAACCTCGCCGTCCAGGGCGGCTTCGTCCTCGCGGGCTGTCGGGCCTCGCGGTCCTGCTCGCGTCGTGGCGCCAGGGCGAGCGGTCCCTGCCGGCCATCGTGCTGTGCGGCCTGGCCGGGCTCGGATTCCTGCTGCTGCTCTTCGGCGTGGAGACCCAGACCTGACGGGCAGACACGGCGGCCACGGACATGACGAAGGCCCCGACCGCATCCGGTCGGGGCCTTCGCCTTCTGTCTCAACACAGAGTGCACCCGAAGGGATTCGAACCCCTAACCTTCTGATCCGTAGTCAGATGCTCTATCCGTTGAGCTACGGGTGCAGTGTCTTTCGCCCTTCCGGGCGGGACGAGAAGTTACCTTAGCGCCCCGGGTCGCGAACCACGAAATCGAGGTGACGCGGCTCCTCCGACGCGCGTCGGCGACGTCGCGGGACGCGTCTCGCGCGGTGCGTCGCGACCGGACGACAGCGCCTGTCCACCGACCGGCAATCCCACTGCAATTCCTGCAAGAAACCGACATGATCCGGTCGCACGGCTTGCAACGCCGAACGGGTGTGAGCCGTTTCACCGGGCCCGGAGGACAGACCGGTCATCGGCGCTCCGGGCCGGGCGTACGGTGAGTCCATCACGTCATCTGCTCACTATGTGGACACCCGGCGAGGCGCCACCCGCGCCTGACGAGGGCCCGCGAGCGAGCAGCAGAACCGGCACGACGTGGTGCCGGCAGTGCACCGCGCGAAGGGATGGCCCGCAAGTGACCACGACCCAAGAGAAACCGAGTACGCACACGACGCATGCCGGCCTGGCCGCCTGGGTCGACGAGGTCGCCGCGCTGACGCAGCCGCGCGACATCCGCTGGATCACCGGCACTCCCGAGGAGTGGACCGAGCTGACCGACCAGCTCGTCGACGCCGGCACCTTCGTCCGTCTGAACGAGGACAAGAAGCCGAACTCCTTCTACTGCAAGAGCGACCCGTCCGACGTCGCCCGCGTCGAGGACCGCACCTACATCTGCTCCGTCGAGGAGAAGGACGCCGGTCCGACGAACAACTGGATGGCGCCCGACGAGATGAAGGCTCGGATGACCGAGCTGTACCGCGGCTCGATGCAGGGCCGCACCATGTACGTCATCCCGTTCGTCATGGGCCACCTCGACGCGACGGTCCCGATGTTCGGCGTCGAGATCACCGACTCCGCCTACGTCGTCGTCTCGATGCTCGTCATGGCCCGCTGCGGCGACGAGGTCCTGCGCCGCATCGAGGACACCGACGCCTCCTACGTGCCCGCCCTGCACTCGGTCGGCGCCCCGCTCGCCGAGGGCTCGGCCGACGTCGCGTGGCCGTGCTCGGACACCAAGTACATCGTCCACTTCCCCGAGGAGCGCGCCATCTGGAGCTACGGCTCCGGCTACGGCGGCAACGCCCTGCTCGGCAAGAAGTGCTACTCGCTGCGCATCGCGAGCGCCATCGCCCGCGACGAGGGCTGGATGGCCGAGCACATGCTCATCCTCAAGCTCACCTCGCCCAAGGGGTCCGTCCACTACGTCGCCGCCGCGTTCCCGTCGGCCTGCGGCAAGACGAACCTCGCGATGATCACCCCGACGGTTCCCGGCTGGAAGGCCGAGATGGTCGGCGACGACATCGCCTGGATGCGGTTCGGCGAGGACGGCCGGCTCTACGCCGTCAACCCGGAGTTCGGGCTGTTCGGCGTGGCGCCGGGCACCGGCGCCTCGACCAACCCCAACGCGATGGCGACCATCGACAAGGGCAACTCGGTGTTCACCAACGTCGCCCTGACCGACGACGGCGACGTCTGGTGGGAGGGCATGACCGACGAGCCGCCGGCCCACCTCACCGACTGGCACGGCAACTCCTGGACCCCCGAGGACGGCAAGACGGGCACGCTCTCGAGCCACCCGAACAGCCGCTTCTGCACGCCTGCCAAGCAGTGCCCGATGATCGCGCCGGAGTACGACAACCCGAACGGCGTGCCGATCGACGCCATCCTCTTCGGAGGGCGCCGCAAGACGACCGTGCCGCTCGTCTACGAGTCGCGCGACTGGAACCACGGCACCTTCATCGGCGCGACGCTCTCCTCCGAGACCACGGCCGCAGCCGTCGGTGCCGTCGGCGTCGTGCGCCGCGACCCCATGGCCATGCTGCCCTTCATCGGCTACCACGCCGGCGACTACATGAACCACTGGCTCGAGATCGGCAAGCGCGCCGACGCGTCCAAGCTGCCGCGCATCTTCGGCGTCAACTGGTTCCGCCGCGACGAGGAGGACGGCTCCTTCCTGTGGCCCGGCTTCGGCGAGAACAGCCGTGTCCTCAAGTGGGTCGTCGAGCGCCTCGACGACGACGCCGAAGCGGTCGAGACGCCGATCGGGCTCGTGCCGACCGCCGAGGCCCTCGACGTCGACGGCCTCGACATGACGCCCGAGCAGGTCGCCAAGGCCCTCGCCGTCAACGCGTCCGACTGGGAGGCCGAGCTGCCCCTCATCGAGGAGTGGTTCGACAAGTTCGGCGAGCAGCTGCCCGCCGAGCTGCGCACCGAGCTCGACACGCTGCGCGCGCGCGTCAGCGCAGGCTGACGCGTCGGTCCGCCGGCGCGTGCCGGCGACGGCGGACGACGTGATGCAGGGCCCGGCACCCCACGGGGTGCCGGGCCCTTGCCGTCGCCGCCGTTGCCCCTGTGGAGTTCCGCGCGGACGGTCCGCACGCCGGTCCCTCTGCGGGTACACCTGAGGCATGAGCGACCCACACGCCTACGAGCGGGACGAGAGCGAGGCCCAGCGGCTCGACCGCAACTTCAACGAGCAGCTGCAGGAGGTGCGGATCGTCCAGGCGGGCGTGCAGATCCTGTTCGCCTTCCTGCTGACGATCCCCTTCCAGCAGCGCTTCTCCCAGCTGACCGGCCTGCAGCGGACCATCTACGTCGCCACTTTGCTGTCCGTCGCGGTCGCCACGCTCGTGTTCATGGCACCCGTCGCGATGCACCGGGTGCTGTTCCGGGAGGGCCTCAAGGACTACGTGGTCCGCCACACCGACCACCTCATCGGCACCGGGCTGTTCCTCCTCGCCGTCGGCATCGTCGGTGGCGTGGTCCTCGTCCTCGACGTCCTGCTGTCGCACTCGACGGCGTTCTGGATCGGCGGCGGGCTCGCCGTGCTGGCGGCCGCACTGTGGGTGGCACTGCCGCTGTCGCAGCGGCGCCGCCGCCGACGCACCGACGCCGGCTGACCTCCCCACCGTCGAGAGGCCACGACGGGTCGCGCTGACACCGTCGAGAGGCCACGATCGGCTGCCCTTTCATCGTCGAAAGGCCACGACGGGTCGCGCTTCGCGCGACGCGGAGGCGGCGGGACGCCGTCGCGTTGGTCGCAGCTCGTTCCTCGCCTCGACCAGCCGCTCCTCCCGGCATCGCGCCGCCTCCGTGGAAGAACGTCGAACGCCCCCGAGCTCGCTCGGGGGCGTTCGACGTTCTGGAGCGGAGGCGGCGGGATTTGAACCCGCGAGAGGTTTTATCCTCAACCCGCTTAGCAGGCGGGCGCACTAGGCCACTATGCGACGCCTCCGTGCCCGTCGACCGGCAGCGCGACGCGGAGCGACGCGGCGACGGATGCACGGGCGGGTGTCAGGGTACCGGCCCCGGACCGTGTCACCCAAACCGGGGTCTACGACCCCCTGTCTCGTCCCAGATCCCGATGAGGTATCTGACAGCAAGTCAGGGCACAATGTCGAGGCGGCCGAGCGCCCGTGCCGAGCAGAGAGGATCCCATGACCTACCCGACAGTGCGCGGTCCGGGCACGTCCCAGACCCGCGAGACGCTGCGTCGTGAACTGAGGTCGGGCTTCCGACGCGCCCTGGGGCTCACCGTCCTCGGCACCGTCGTCCCGGGCGCCGGCCTGACCCAGACCCGCAGCCGCAAGATCGGCTGGGTCCTTCTCGTCGTGGCCATCGCCAGCGCTGCCCTGCTCGCCTACTACGTCCTCACCACCGGTGTGACGAACGCGGCACTCTCGCTGGTCGCCCGACCCAACCTGCTCATGGCCATGGCCGGGCTCTTCATCCTCGGCGGCATCCTCTGGTGCGGCTCCATCATCCTCACCGCGATCCAGTCGCGGCCGACCCGCCTCGACCGCACCCGCACCCGTTTCCTCGCCGCCTTCACGACCGTCATGGTCTTCCTCGTCGCCGCCTCCTCCTTCAAGGTGGCCGAGTACGCGACGATCACCCAGTCGACCGTCGCCCAGGTCTTCGGCAACAGCCCGGTCAAGCCCGGGCAGGGCGCGCAGGTGGCCGAGGGCGAGGACCCGTGGGCCAAGCAGGCCCGCGTCAACATCCTGCTCATCGGCTCCGACGCCGGGGCCGACCGCGTCGGCATCCGCACCGACTCGATGATCCTGGCCAGCATCGACACCAAGACCGGCCGCACCGCGCTCATCTCGATGCCGCGCAACCTGCTCAACGCGCCGCTCGCCGCCAAGTCGCCGCTGCGCGCGATCTACCCGTCCGGCAGCTTCGGCGACCCCGACAGCACGTGCGACCAGGGCGCCGGCCAGTGCATGCTGACCAACCTCTACGTCGACGCCGAGAACTACGCGAAGAACCACCCGCACGCATACCCCGCGGGCGAGTCCCCGGGCCGCACCGAGATCCGTGGCACCGTCCAGGAGATCACCGGACTGAAGGTCGACCAGATGGTCGTCATCGACCTCAAGGGCTTCTCCCAGCTCATCGACGCCATGGGCGGGCTCGACATCAACGTCAAGCTGTCCGGCTACGGCACGAAGCTGACCATCGGCGGCGAGCACGCCCCGGACGGCCACCTCTTCGGCGTCAAGGGCTACTTCGAGCCGGGCTTCCAGCACCTCGACGGCTGGCACTCCCTCTGGTACGCCCGCACCCGCGCCGCCGACGACGACACCCACCGCCAGATGCGCCAGCGCTGCGTCGTCCAGGCGATCGTCAAGCAGGTCAACCCGGCCGCGATGGTCGGCAAGTACCCCGAGATCGCCAAGATCCTCAAGGACAACATCTTCACCGACATCCCGGCGCAGAACCTGCCGGCGTTCGTCGACCTCGTCGAGCGGGTCCAGAAGGCGAAGATCAACAGCGTCGCCCTCACCTCGTCGGTGGGCGTCTTCTCGAGCAACCCCGACTACGAGCTCGTCCGCGAGCTCGTCCGCAAGGGCATCGCGGCGCCGAAGCCGAAGCCGTCCTCGAGCGGCAGCTCCTCGACGGGCACCCCGACGAAGACGAAGACCTCGACGCCGTCCCCGACCACGACGCCCTACGAGCAGTGCTGAGGCGGTGGGGCGGTCGCACATCCAGGCCGCCCCACTCGCCCAGCGCCCTCGGCGCTCTCGGCGCGTCTCAGGGGGCGTTCGGTCAGCGCGTCAGGAGCAGCGCGTCGCGCACGGACCCTCAGACAGAACAGAGCCCCCGACCATGCGGTCGGGGGCTCTGCACACACGACGTAGGTGTCGCTCGTTGCGGTGTTCTCCGGTGTATCAGAGCGGACGAACTGCGTCGGCCTGCGGACCCTTGGGGCCCTGCGTGACCTCGAACTCGACGCGCTGAGCCTCGTCCAGCGAACGGTAGCCGTTCGACTGGATGGCCGAGTAGTGGACGAAGACGTCGGGGCCGCCGCCGTCCTGGGCGATGAAACCAAAGCCCTTCTCGGCGTTGAACCACTTGACGGTGCCCTGTGCCATACGGGTAACTCTTCCTTCTTCTGCGTGCGGGACGGCACACCTCGTGCCTCCCGAGCTGCCGCTCTGAACCCACCGGACGAGCGAACTCGCCGCGCCGAAGAGAAGACCCGCCACCGGTTGGGGACGGGCACCTGCTCGACAGCGAGGAACTGCAACTGCAACCGGCAACGAACCTAGCAGAATACCGCGCCGCGGACCTGTCGGAGTTCACTGATTTTCCGGGTGTTCACGCGTCGTCCGTCGCGGTGCCGCGAGGCACCCCGCGCAGCGCCACCGCCTGGGGTCGGTCGCCGCGGATCGTGGCAACCATGTCGAGGACCCGCCGGGTGGCTCGGACGTCGTGCGCCCGGAACACCGTGGCCCCGAGCCACGCGGCCACGGCGGTCGCGGCGAGCGAGCCCTCGAGCCGCTCCTCGGCGGGCAGGTCGAGGCTCTCGCCGACGAAGTCCTTGCGCGACATCGCTTGCAGCACAGGGAAGCCGAGCGCCACCACGTCGGACGTGTGACGCAGCACCTCCAGGGAGTGGGCCGTGGTCTTGCCGAAGTCGAGGGTGGGGTCGACGAGGACCCGTTCGGGTGGGATCCCCGCCTCGACGGCGGTGCGCGCACCGTGGGCGAGGGTGTCGACGACGTCGCGCACGACGTCGAGCGGGTCGGGGCCGTACGTCACGTCGACGGGGTCGGTCCGTGGCGGGAGCCCTCCGGTATGTGAGATGACGTAGCCGGCGCCGACCTGGGCGGCGACGTGGACGAGGTCGCGGTCGTGGCCGGCCCACGTGTCGTTGACGAGGTCGACGGCGCCGGTCGCCTCCCGCGCGACCTCCGAGCGCCACGTGTCGAGGCTGAGGACCGCGGTCGGGTGGGCCTCGCGGGCCCACTGGAGGAAGGGCACGACGCGGCGGATCTCCTCGTCGGCGTCGACGGCTTCGCCCTCCTGGCCGGCCCGCACCCCGCCGACGTCGACGATGTCGGCGCCGAGCTCGAGAGCCGAGTCGACGGCGGCCTTGGCCGAGTCGAGGTCGTCGTGCCGGTTGCCGCTGAAGAACGAGTCACGGGTGCGGTTGACGATCGCCATGACCGCCGGGACCGACGCGTCGAATCGCCTGCCGCGCAGGACGAGCGGGGCCGGGCGGGGCAGGTCGAGGGGTGCCAGTCGGGCGAGGATCTCTGCGGTCGAGGGCGTCGGATCCGGGCTCTGATGTCGCGTCACACTTGCGTATCTCACGCACGTTCCGGCGGGTCAACCCTTGGTCAAAGCATGGTTGTCGAACTGTTACCATTGTCCTGCAGACGTCGTCCGCCCTCCCGGCACCGCTCCCGTCCGGGCGGGCGGATGGTCTGCCGGTCCCGACCGTCCCGCAACGACGGTCGACCACCCGGACCCCGGACGAGGGATCGGTCGGGGTTCACCACCCAAGGAAACTGAATACCGAGATGTCGCACTTCGTGTCGTTCTTCGCGGCGCTGAACCGTCCGCCCCGCCGTCAGCCGGTCGGACAGTACAAGGCACACACCACCTACGAGGAGATGCTCGGTCTCCTCTGAGGAGTGCCAGGCATCGATCCGCTCGCGGATCAGCATGAGAACAAAGGGACTCCGGCTTGCCGGAGGCCCTTTTTCCATGTCCGGGGTCACGACGGTTGGGAGGGATCCTGCCGGGTGCGGCATGATGGGGCCCGGCGTCGTCACGGCGCCGCTGGAGGGTTCGCATAGTGGCCGAGTGCAGGCGCCTTGAAAGCGCCCGAGGGAAACCTCCGTGGGTTCAAATCCCACACCCTCCGCCAACCGGCCCGCGCGCAGCGAGGTGACACCCGCTGCGGCGGCCGGCCCTCACCGGGGCGGTCGACCGAGGTGGGCGCGCGCCGTCTCGAGGTCGTCCGTGGTGTCGACGTCGCGGGCCAGTGCGACCGGCACGGCCACCGCGACGTGCGGCACGGCGAGCAGGGTCCGGGCCGGGAGCCCGTGCGGCGATGCCGGAAGCACCGCTCGCAGCGCGTCCGCCCGATAGGCGGCGAGGAGAGCATTGCTCCGGCCGTCGACCCTTGCCACCGCTCCCCCGACGTCGGGTCCTGACACGTCGAGCGCGGCGACGAGCGTCGCCAGGGCCGGCGCCGCGAAGGGCATGTCTCCGGCCACCACCGCGACGAGCTCGGTGGCGACCATGGCCGCCGCGGCTGCGACGCCCGCGAGCGGCCCTCCGCCGGAAGGGTGCTCGCGAACCCACACGGCGTCGGAGCGGACAGTCTCCCGGGCCGGTCCGACGAGGATGACTGGCCACCCGACGGGCAGCGTGTCCAGGAGCCGGTCGAGGACGGTCGAGGCGCCCAAGGGGGCCGCGAGCTTGTCGGCGCCGAAGCGGCGCGACGTGCCGCCGGCGAGCACGACGACGGTGACGCGTCGGTCGACGCGTGCGTCATCGGGCTCGGTGTCGCTCACCGGGCAAGTGTCGCAGCCGGGTGCGCTGGTCGGATGCCGGCTCAGATGTAGATGGCGGGGTCGACCCACTGGTTGGTGGCGTCGCGCTTCGGGAAGCGGAGAACGGCCGGGATGCCGGTGGCGACGGCACCCGCCGGCACGTCCTTGACGACGACAGAGTTGGCGCCGACCTGCACGTCGTCCCCGACGAGGACCGGCCCGAGCACGCGCGCGCCGGCGCCGATCGTGACGCGGTTGCCGACGGTCGGGTGGCGCTTGACGTGCTCGAGCGAGCGGCCGCCGAGGGTAACCCCGTGGTAGAGCATGACGTCGTCGCCGACCTCCGCGGTCTCGCCGATGACGACGCCCATCCCGTGGTCGATGAAGAATCGGCGCCCGATGCGCGCGGCCGGATGGATCTCGACGCCGGTCACCGAACGGGTGACCGTGGCGAGGACGCGTGCCGGCAGCCGTCCCGCGGGGTGCTTCCACAGTTCGTGCAGGCCACGGTGCGCCCAGATCGCGTGCAGGCCGGGCGAGGTCAGCACGACCTCGAGGCGCGAGTTGGCCGCGGGGTCGCGGGCCAGCGCGCCGTCGACGTCCTCGCGAGCGCGCTCGACGACGCGACGGACCCAGCCCAGCGGGCCGCCGGGGCCGGGCACGTCGCCCGTCGGGGCCTCGGGGGACGCGTCGCCGACGCCGGCGCGTAGATCCGCGACGTGCGTGACGGGAGAGGATGCGTCGCGCACGCCACGGACGATCGACAGCGCGGGCTCGGCCGCACGACGGGACGAGGTCATCGCCTCGTCCGCGTCCCTGGTGGCTGCGGTGCTCATGTGACCGACTCCTCGAGGACCGGTGTGGTCCTCAGTCGACGAGGCCCTCGAAGAGGACGGTGGACAGGTAGCGCTCGCCGAACGACGGGATGATGACGACGATCGTCTTGCCCTCGTTCTCGGGGCGCTGGGCGACCTGCGCGGCGGCGGCGATCGCGGCACCCGAGCTGATGCCGACGAGAAGACCCTCCTCCGTGGCGGCCCGACGCGCGTACTTCACGGCGGTGTCGGCGTTGATGTCGATGACCTCGTCGTAGACGGAGGTGTCGAGGATCTCGGGCACGAAGTTGGCACCGATGCCCTGGATCTTGTGGGGGCCCGGCTGGCCGCCGTTGAGGATCGCCGACTCCTCGGGCTCGACGGCGATGATCTTGACGTCGGGCTTGCGCGCCTTGAGCACCTGGCCGACGCCGGTGATGGTGCCGCCGGTGCCGATGCCGGCCACGACGATGTCGACCGCGCCGTCGGTGTCCTTCCAGATCTCCTCCGCGGTGGTCTTGCGGTGGATCTCGGGGTTGGCCTCGTTGGCGAACTGGCGGGCGAGGACACCACCGCGCTCGGCCGCGATCTCGTCGGCCTTGGCCACGGCGCCCTTCATGCCGGTGGCCGGGTCGGTGAGGACGAGCTCGGCACCGAAGGCCCGCAGCAGCGCACGGCGCTCCTTGCTCATCGACTCGGGCATCGTCAGGACGACGGTGTAGCCGCGGGCAGCGCCGACCATCGCGAGGGCGATGCCGGTGTTGCCCGACGTGGCCTCGACGATGGTGCCGCCGGGCTTGAGCTCACCGCTGGCCTCGGCGGCGTCGATGATCGAGACGCCGATGCGGTCCTTGACGGAGCTGGCCGGGTTGTAGAACTCGAGCTTGGCCGCCACCGTGGCCGGCGCGCCGTCGGTGACCCGGTTGAGTCGGACGAGCGGGGTGTTCCCGATCAGCTTCGTGACGTCGTCGTGGATCGGCATGCGTGTGGCCCCTTCGGCAGTCGGCGTGATGGTGCGGCTCGGTGGCTCGGTCATCCGAGACAACCGGGCCTTCGTTATGCATATTCCAACACTCCGTTATCGTTTGCCAACCCACTGGCTCAGGATCCGGTCTCAAACCCCGTCGTCATCGGGTCGCGATCAGGTCGCCGTCCGGTTGGCCCGACCCACTCAAGACCCGACCGAAACCGGGACGAGCGTCACGCCGAGGCGCCCGTCACATTCACTAAGCGCCTGCTCACTCGTCAGTAGACTCCCCGGCATGAGTGCGCTCCAGATCGTCGCCGCCGTCGTGTGCCTCGGCGTCACCGCAGTCGCGGTGGCCCTGCTCGTCAAGACGGTCAACCGCTTCCTGGCGACGTTCCGCCTCGGCCAGCCCGAGGACCGGGGCGATGCCAAGGGCGCCCGCACCCGCACCCTGCTGCGCGAGTTTCTCGGCCACACGAGGATGTCGCGCCTGCCGGTCGTGGCCGCGGCGCACTGGTTCACGATGATCAGCTTCGGCGTCCTGTTCTTCACGCTCCTGAACGCGTTCGGGCAGCTGTTCAAGGCGGACTTCGCGCTGCCGCTCATCGGCCACTTCTTCCTCTACGAGTGGGTCACCGAGTTCTTCGCGTGGACGGGGCTCGTGGGCATCCTCGTTCTCATGGCGATCCGCCAGAAGAACCACCCGCGCTCGGCCGCCGGCGAGCACGGCCGGCGCAGCCGCTTCTTCGGCTCGACGTTCTGGCAGGCCTACTACGTCGAGCTCACGATCCTCGGCGTCACTCTCTGCATCCTCACGCTGCGCGGCCTCGAGTACGCCCTCGAGTTCTGGGGCGGCACCACTGGCACAACCGCGGTCGGCGACGCCAACGCGCTGCACTACCCGCTCACGGGGTGGCTGGGCGAGCTCTTCAAGGGCGCGAGCGTCGACACACTCGAGAACGCGATCGTCGTCGTCGCGGCGGTCAAGATCCTCATCAGCTTCGCCTGGATGATCACCATCGCGCTCAACCCGACGATGGGCGTCGCCTGGCACCGCTTCCTCGCCTTCTTCAACATCTTCTTCAAGCGGCACGCCGACGGCCGCACCAGCCTCGGCGAGCTGCAGCCGATCAGGGTCGGCGGCGAGGTGCTCGACTTCGAGAAGGTCGAGGACCTCGACGAGGACGCCGCGCTCGGCGTCGGCAAGGTCGAGGACTTCACGTGGAAGGGCCTGCTCGACTTCACGACGTGCACCGAGTGCGGCCGCTGCCAGAGCCAGTGCCCGGCCTGGAACACCGACAAGCCGCTCTCCCCCAAGCTGCTCGTCATGACGCTGCGCGACCACGCGCACGCGAAGGCGCCGTGGCTGCTCGCCTCCGAGGAGGTCCGCGCCGCCGGCATCGACGCCGCGACGAACGGTGCGGACGGCGACTTCACCGACGCCACGAAGGGCGCGGTCGCCACCGAGCAGCTCGTCGGGCAGACCGGCTACGACATCACGAACCCTCTCGGTGCCTACAACCCGCACGGGCCCGACGCCGTCATCGACGAGGACGTCCTCTGGTCGTGCACGACGTGCGGCGCCTGTGTCGAGCAGTGCCCCGTCGACATCGAGCACGTCGACGCCATCGTCGACATGCGTCGGTACAAGAACCTCATCGAGTCGGCCTTCCCCGCCGAGCTCAACAACCTCTTCAAGAACCTCGAGAAGAACTCCAACCCGTGGGGCCTCGCGCCGCGGCTGCGGATGGACTGGGCCAAGGACCTCCCCTTCGAGGTCAAGCAGGTCGGCCAGGACGTCGAGGACCTCTCCGAGGTCGAGTACCTCTTCTGGGTCGGCTGCGCCGGCGCCTACGAGGACCGCGCCAAGAAGACGACGCGCGCCGTGGCCGAGCTGCTGCACACCGCCGGCGTCGAGTTCGCCGTCCTCGGTGACGGCGAGGCCTGCACCGGCGACTCCGCCCGACGCGCCGGCAACGAGTTCCTCTTCCAGATGCTCGCCCAGCAGAACGTCGAGGTGCTCAACGAGGTCGGCGCGACGAAGATCGTCGTCACCTGCGCGCACTGCTTCAACACGATCAAGAACGAGTACCCACAGCTCGGCGGGCAGTACGAGGTGCTGCACCACACGCAGCTGCTCAACCGGCTCGTCCGCGAGAAGCGCCTGACGCCGGTGGCCCGCCCCGGAGAGAACGAGGAGTCCGGCGCCGCGTCGACCGGCGCCAAGGTCACCTACCACGACCCGTGCTACCTCGGCCGGCACAACGGCGTGTACGCCCCGCCGCGCGAGCTCATCGGCGCGCTGCCCGGCGTCGAGTACGCCGAGATGCCGCGCAGCCGCGAGACGTCGTTCTGCTGCGGCGCCGGCGGCGCGCGGATGTGGATGGAGGAGAAGCTCGGCACGCGGATCAACGGCAACCGCACCGAGGAGGCCCTCGCCACCGGCGCCGACCGCATCGCCATCGGCTGCCCGTTCTGCAAGGTCATGCTCAGCGACGGCCTCAACGCCGCCAAGCAGGACGGCAACGCCCGCGAGGAGGTCGAGGTCGTCGACGTCGCCCAGATGCTGCTCGCGGCGGTGCGCCGGGGCGACGGCGGCGGTGAGCCCGAGGCCGTCGAGGAGCCCCAGCCCGACCCGGAGCCCGCCCCGATCGCCTGACGCGTCCGGCACCACACGTCGAACGGCCCCCTCCCGCACGCGGGAGGGGGCCGTTCACGTTTCCGGCGGCGCGACGACCTGCCGTCTCGACAGGGCGTGTGCGGGTCAGAGGATGCCGCGGGCCTGGAAGGCCTTCGTCACGGCGTTGGCGGCCGCGGACCCGTAGAGCCGCTGGGCGGCGGCGACGGTGTCGAGCGCGGCCGCCCGGAAGGTCGTGTCGGGAGCGAAGGCGAACTGCGCCTCGACGATGAGCGTCGAGGCCCTGGTGTCGCCGAGCGCAGTGCGGATGTCCCACAGGGCCCGCGACCAGATCTCGCCGTCGGCGTGGACCTCGCCGACGACGTCGGCCGGGTAGGTCTTCGTGCCGTCGAGCCGGCGCAGGCAGTGCGGGACCGTGCTCGTGTAGGACGTGGAGTCCCAGTCGGCGACGCACGCCTCGGGAGCCTTCGTCGGCACCCCGGAGCGCCAGCTCGTGACGACGACGGCGAGGTAGTCGCCGAACGCCTCCCCGATGGCGCCGGACTCGAGCGTCGTGCCGAACCCGGGTACCTGCCCGTCCTGCACCGAGTGGCCGTACTCGTGCACGACGACCTCGGCGTCCTCGCCGTCGTCGACGCCGCCCTTGCCGAGGGTGATGTTCGCCTTGGTGTCCTTGAAGAACGAGTTGTCGCCGCCGTACTGACCGACGCGCAGCTCGATCTGGCGCTGGTTGACCGGGCGCAGCGCCCCACCGAAGCCGAGGTGCTGGAGGTACTCCTGGGCGGTGGTCACCCAGTAGTAGCCCATGACCTGCTCGAACTGGTCGACGTCGCGGTGGAAGGCCGGGAAGGCTCCGTTCACCGTGCGGGCCGGGGACCCGGTCGAGCTCTTGACGCGCACGTACGCGCCGGTGAGGGTGCCCGACGCGTCGAGGTGGGTCAGGGTGACGCGGTGGTAGGCGGGCGCGAGAGCCGCGTAGTCGGCGTCCTTCTGGTCGGTCAGCGTCTCGATGCCGAGGTCCTGGACGGGGTTGGGAGAGAAGACCGTTCCGGCGGCGGTGTAGGTGTACGGGTCCGACGTCGCCTGTGCAGGGGCGACGCTCGTGGCGGCAGCCGCCGCCAGTGCCCCGGCGACGGCGGCGGTGACGGTGCGGGACAGCCTGCGGTTGGGTGCCATGACGCGGCCCTTCTCCTCGACGGTGGTGACCGCGACAGTAGGCCTTCCGGACCTGCCACGGGCCGTTGTGCCGGGCAGAAGTGCGTCGGCTGCCCCCTTGGTCCTCGTTCGTCCCCTTCCGAAGATCCTGTCGCGGCATTTCGGTCTCACGAGGATTCTGCCGGTGGCACAGTGGCCCCTGAGGACGACCCGGCACACGGCGACGCCGATACCCGAGGTCGGTCGGCCCCGCTCCGGTCTGGCCCGGCCAGGCTCGAGTGCGCGCCGAGCACGGTGGCCGCACCCGGGGCTGGCCCCACCTCGAAAGGACACGCATGTCCCTGTCCCGCGCCCATCTCGCGCGCGTCGGTGCAGTAGCGGCACCGGCACTCGTCCTGGCAGCACTCTCGCTCGCCAGCACCACGGCCCAGGCGGCCTCCCAGTCGGTCGCCCTCGCGGGCACCGCAACCCCCGTCACCGGCTCCTTCGACTCCGGCTCGACGGGCCCCGAGTTCCAGGCCCCCGAGGACGAGAACTCGCCCGACGCCTTCACCGGCACCGTCACCGACCGGACCCTCTCGCAGGGCCACGCCGCCGGGCACGGCGTCGCGGTCGGCAACGCGACACGCGCCAAGTCGAACCCGACCTTCCGCACCGGGTTCGAGGGCCTCAACATCTACCAGCAGCGCTACGCGAGGGGCGGCAACCAGTTCACCGTCGAGCCCCCCGACCAGGGACTGTGCGTCGGCGGCGGACACGTCGTCGAGGCCGTCAACGACGTGCTCAACGTCTACGACTCGAGCGGCGCCTCGCAGCTGCCGGACAACACGGCGAGCAACGTCGTGTCCGGCTTCCCGCGCGACGTCCACCACACGGTCGACCTCAACTCCTTCTACGGGTACCCGCCCGCGATCAACCGCGCGACCGGTGTCGCCGGGCCGGACATCACGGACCCGACGTGCATCTACGACGCCGCCACGCAGCGCTTCTTCCTCGTGGTGCTGACCCTGGACCGCAACCCGGACAACAGCCTCAACCAGGTCAACCACCTCGACCTGGCGGTCTCCCGGACGTCGAACCCGACCGGCGCGTGGAACATCTACAAGATCGACGTGACCCACGACGGCACGAACGCCGGCGGGGTCAACCCCGGTCCGTACCTCGGTGACTACCCGCACATCGGCGCCGACGCCAACGGCGTCTACCTGACGACGAACGCCTACCCCTGGAACTCCAACGGGTTCGCCGGTGCCCAGGTCTACGCCCTGTCCAAGGCCCAGCTCGCGGCCGGGGCGACCAACGTGACGATCCAGCACCTCGACACGTCGGGCATGGTCGCCGCCCCGAGCCAGGCCGGGTCCACCCAGCCCGGCTTCACGGTGTGGCCTGCGCAGTCGCCCGGCACGTCGTCGTTCAACCTCGCCAACAACGGCACGGAGTACTTCCTCAGCTCGAACGCCGCGGACGAGGCGACCCACCCGGTCACCGGCACCGGCGGTGACTACGTGTCGAACCAGATCGTCGTGTGGTCGATGACGAACACCGCGTCGCTCAGCACGGGCAGCCCGAACGTCAGCCTGGCCAGCCGGCTCGTCGACGTCGGCACCTACGCGCTGCCGCCGAAGCAGCAGCAGCCCGGTTCGGGCACGACACCGGGTACCGACGCGCCCCAGGGGCACTGCCTCGGTGACACGACGCAGCCGCTCTTCAACGGCCAGAACGGCTGCTACCGCCTGCTCGTCGGCGCACCGTCGGCCGAGAAGATCTCGACGCCGGACTCCAACGACACCCGCATGCAGCAGGTGACCTACGCCAACGGCAAGCTGTGGGGCGCCCTCGACAGCGCGGTCACGGTCGGCGGCTCCAACCGTGCCGGGATCGCCTGGTACGTGGTCAAGCCGGGCGGCTCCACGCTGGCACCCAAGGTCGGTCTCGCGGGCTACCTCGCCGCGACCGGGAAGGACTTCACCTACCCCGCCATCGGCGTCACGCCGAGCGGGCGCGGCGTCATGGCCTTCACCGCCACGGGTGACGACACCTTCCCGAGCGCCGCGTACGCCTCAATCGACGCCCTGAGCGGCGTCGGCGCCTGGAGCGTCACACCCGGTGGGGCCGGCAAGGCGGTCGACGACGGCTTCACGAGCTACAAGGCGCAGGTCGGCAACCCGCCCCGTACCCGGTGGGGTGACTACGGCGCCGCGTCGGTCGACGGCGACACCGTGTGGGTCTCGAGCGAGTACGTGGCCGTCGCGTGCGACTACACCACGTGGGGCGGTCCGTTCTTCGCGGGCGGCTCCGGCGACAACCTGCTCGGCACCTGCGCAGGGGCCGGCCACGGTCCCGGCAGCCGCACGGCGCTCGCCAACTGGTCGACGCGGGTGAGCGCCTTCACCCCGTAGGACCTCACCTCCCTGACAGGACGACTCATGGCGGGGCCGGCTCCCTCGGAGCCGGCCCCGTCCACGCCTGCCCGCGGCGACGTAGGGTGACGCGGGTGACGACCTCCCCGACGCCCGACGCCAGCGCACCCGCCGACGTGGTTCACGACCTCGCCCCGACCGGCGCCCTTCGCGCGTCGATCAACCTGGGCAACCCCGTTCTGGCGCAAGGCACTCCGGATGCCCCACGTGGAGTCACGGTCGACCTGGCCCGGGAGGTCGCGGCGCGGCTCGGGGTACCGCTCGAGCTGCTGTGCTTCGACGCGGCCCGGCTCTCCTTCGAGGCGATGGCCGACGGTCGCGCCGACCTCTGCTTCCTCGCCGTCGACCCGGCCCGGGCCACCGAGGTGGCCTTCACGGCGCCGTACGTCCTCATCGAGGGCGTCTACGTCGTGCCGGACGCTTCACCGGTGCGGGTCGCGGCCGACGTGGACCGGGCTGGCGTGCGCGTCGGTGTGAAGACCGGATCGGCGTACGACCTGCACCTGGCGCGCGTCCTGACTCACGCCGAGGTCGTGCGCGGCGCCGAGGGCGTCGAGGTCTTCGCCGCCGAGGGGCTCGAGGCCGGCGCTGGCATCCGCGAGCCGGCGACGGAGTGGGTCGCGAGCCATCCCGGCAGCCGGGTCGTCGACGACGCGTTCATGCAGATCCGGCAGGCCGTCGGCACGCCGGCCGGGCGGAGCGAGGCGACGCAGCGCTTCCTCCACGACCTCGTCGAGGAGCTCAAGGCGAGTGGGTTCGTCGCCGCCTCGCTCACCCGCTCCGGCCAGACCGCCGCCGTGGCGCCACCCGCCTGACGCGTCGGGCTGGCTTGCGGCTCAGGCGCTCCCGTCGACGAGCAGCGTTGGTCGCCCGAGACCGAGGGCCGCGCTCTCGGCGTCGGTGAACAGGCGCGAGCGGATGAGGAACCGCACCCCCTCGGGCGCCTCGACGCTGAAGCCGCTGCCGCGACCCTTGACGACGTCGACGGTGAGGTGGGTGTGCTTCCAGTAGGCGTACTGCGACGCCGACATCCAGAACTCCACCGCGGCATCGAGACCGTGGACCGCGAGGTCGCCGAGGTGGACGTCGGCCTCGCTCGTGATGAAGTCGCCGACGGGGAAGCACATGGGCGAGCTGCCGTCGCAGCAGCCGCCGGACTGGTGGAACATCAACGGACCGTGGATCCCGGTGAGGCGGCGGAGGAGATCCGCCGCCTCACCGGTGAGGTCGACCCGGGTTGGGGAAGCCGAGGGCTCACCGGGTGCGACCGTCTCGGGGGGCATGGGCACGCAGTCCTTCCGGTCGTCGTGCCGGCCTGTCAGAAGAAGCCGAGCGCGTCGGGCGAGTACGAGACGAGGAGGTTCTTCGTCTGCTGGTAGTGGTCGAGCATCATCTTGTGGTTCTCTCGGCCGATGCCCGACTGCTTGTAGCCACCGAAGGCGGCGTGCGCCGGGTACTGGTGGTAGCAGTTCGTCCACACGCGACCGGCCTTGATGCCACGGCCCATCCGGTAGGCGCGCGAGCCGTCGCGGGTCCACACCCCGGCGCCGAGGCCGTAGAGCGTGTCGTTGGCGATCGAGAGCGCTGCGGCCTCGTCGTCGAAGCTCGTCAGCGAGACGACCGGGCCGAAGATCTCCTCCTGGAAGATCCGCATCGAGTTGTTCCCCTCGAAGACGGTCGGCGCGACGTAGTACCCCTCGGCGAGGTCGCCCTCGAGCACGTTGCGGTCACCGCCGGTGAGGACCTTGGCGCCCTCCTGCCGGCCGATGTCGAGGTAGGACAGGATCTTCTCGAGCTGGTCGTTGCTCGCCTGGGCGCCCATCGTCGTCTCGGTGTCGAGCGGGTTGCCCTGCTTGATCTTCTCGACCCGGGCCACGGCGTCGGGCACGAAGTCGGCGTAGATCGAGCTCTGCACGAGGGCGCGCGACGGGCAGGTGCAGACCTCGCCCTGGTTGAGGGCGAACATCGTGAAGCCCTCGAGCGCCTTGTCGTAGAAGGCGTCCCGCTCCTGCGCGACGTCCTCGAAGAAGACGTTCGGGCTCTTGCCGCCGAGCTCGAGGGTCACCGGGATGATGTTCTGCGAGGCGTACTGCATGATGAGGCGGCCGGTCGTCGTCTCGCCGGTGAACGCGATCTTGGCGATGCGCGGGCTGCTCGCGAGGGGCTTGCCGGCCTCGACGCCGAAGCCGTTGACGACGTTGACGACGCCCGGGGGCAGCAGGTCACCGACGAGCTCGACGACCTTGAGGATCGACCACGGCGTCTGCTCCGCGGGCTTGAGCACGACGCAGTTGCCCGCGGCGAGGGCCGGGGCGAGCTTCCAGACGGCCATGAGGATCGGGAAGTTCCACGGGATGATCTGGCCGACGACGCCGAGCGGCTCGTGGAAGTGGTAGGCGACGGTGTCCGCGTCGATCTCGCTGCTCGAACCCTCTTGCCCCCGAAGGACGCCCGCGAAGTAGCGGAAGTGGTCGACGGCCAGCGGCAGGTCGGCGGCGAGGGTCTCGCGGACGGCCTTGCCGTTCTCCCACGTCTCGGCGACGGCGAGCATCTCGAGGTTCTCCTCGATGCGGTCGGCGATCCGGTTGAGGATGAGCGAGCGCTCGCCGAGGCTCGTACGGCCCCAGGCGGGTGCGGCGGCGTGGGCGGCGTCGAGGGCCGACACGATGTCCTCCTCGGTGCCGCGGGCGACCTCGCAGAACGGCTTGCCGTTGACCGGCGAGATGTTCTCGAACCAGAGGCCCTTCTTCGGGTCGACCCAGTTGCCGCCGATGAAGTGGCCGTACCTGTCCTGGAGCGAGACGAGCGAGTCTGCCGATCCGGGCGGGGCGTAGGTGGTCATGTGGTTCTCCCAACGTCCTTGGTGGTGTCCCCGAAACGGGGTTGGCAGGACGCTAGGCAACCGAACGTTGCAACCACGTTGCGTCGCGGCGAAATGCCCACTCGACCGTTCACCAGCAGCCGAACGTGGCCTCTCGACGGTTCAGTCGACCGTCGAGAGGCCACGAGTGGCTGCGTCCCGTACGTCGAGTGGGCGGTTCCTCAGGGGGTGCCGAGCTCGCGGTCGAGCCGGTTCAGCTGGTTCAGCACGAGCGGCAGCAGCGGGGAGGTCGGGCCGAGCAGGGCGGCCTGGGCCTGCCACATCTCGTAGTCGTCGGAGCCGGTCGCCGAGCGCGTCCACGCCGACATGAGGTCGGGGCGCCCGCTCGTGAGGACGGCCCGGCGCACGTCGCCCTCGACGCTCTCGCGCAGCCGGACGACGCCCGGCGCCGCCGAGCGCGGTAGCAGCGACCCCCGGTAGGTCCGCATCGCGCTCGCGACGTCACCGGCGGCCAGGTGCGCCTCGACTGCGAGCCAGTCGCCCGACAGCTCTGCGACGAGCCGGTAGGGCCGCGAGGCGAGCAGGTCCTCCCCGAGCAGGGCCCGCAGCCGGCCCATCTCGACCCGGAGGGTCGAGGCGCTGCTGTCCTCCTCGTAGAGCAGCACCGCGAGCTCGTCGCCGGAGAGGCCGCGCGGGGCCGAGGCGAGCAGCAGCAGGATCTCGCTGTGCCGTGGGCTGAGCCTCAACGTGCGCCGGTGGCCGCGGCCGTCGTCGACGGTGAGCAGCGCGTCGTTGCGTCCGAGGGCCTCGAGGAGCACGGCGAGCGCTCCCGGAGCCGCCGGCTGGGCCGACGCGTGCCGGGCGCTGACGAGCAGCTCGCGGGCCAGCTCGGACTCGGCCATCCGGGCCGCGGCCCGGACCATGGCCATCGTCTGCGGGGCGACGATGTCGTCGCCACCGGTGATGTCGAGGACGCCGAGGACGCTCTGGTCACTCGGGTCGTGGATCGTGGTCGCCGCGCAGCTCCACCGCTGGACCGACCGGCGGAAGTGCTCGGCGCCGATGACGTTGACGGGGCGGTCGAGGCGCAGGGCCATGCCCGGGGCGTTGGTGCCTGCCAGCCGCTCGTCCCAGTTGCTGCCCTCGACGAAGCCGATGCTCTCGGTGCGCCGCAGCGTGCTCGGCGAGCCACACACCCAGAGCAGCTGGCCCGCGGCGTCGGCCACCGCCATGACGGCGTCGCAGTCGCGCGCGGCCTGGCCGAGGACGTCGTCGAGCAGCGGGAAGACCCGGGCCAGCGGATGGGCCTCGCGATGGTCGCGCAACGCGTCCGCCGGCAGCGTGATCGGGGCGTCGACGGTGTCGACGTGCACGCCTGCGGCCGCCGAACGCACCCAGGAGTCGGCGACGTGCGCCCGGACGCCCGCGCCCTCCCTGTCACCCCCGGCGTCACCCCCGGCGTCACCCTCGATCTCACGGTCGGCCATGGCCCGATTGTGCACACGGATGGGCCGGCCCGACAGGGATCGTCCGCAGACCGGGGCGCCGAGGGTTTGCGAAAGGGTGGTCAACGCGCCGGATCAGGCGCACCATGAAGAGGTCCGACCGAAGAATCGTCAGGAGCAAGCCGAGGAGCGACCCATGTCACGACGAGCCCCATTCGTGCCCGACGGAGTGCCGGTACTGTCCCGCGGCCGACACAGGAACCCACGCAAGGGTGCCTGCTTCATGGAGATGGCCTCGTTCCTGGCCGGCGAACGGTGGAGCGACCACCCGGCCTGCACCCATCCGGTGCTCGCCACGCTCGCCCGCTGCGTCAACGACATGCTCGACGAGCCGAACCGCCAGCGCCTCGTGACGATGGTCCCCGAGGTCGTCGGCCTCAACCCGAGCGACCCGCGCGCGACGACGGCGATCGTGCTCAGCACGGCGCGCGCCGCGCTGCCGGTGGCCGCGGAAGAGCGTCAGAACGCCATGGCGATCGCGATCCTCAACGCCGAGGGCATCCTCGCCGAGCAGGACGGCCGTGAGCCCGGACGCCTGTCGGCCGCCTCGCGGGCCGCACTGAAGACGGCGCCCGCTGCCGAGCGCTGGGCCCGGATCACCCTGGCCCGCATGGGGTTCAACTCCGCCGCCCTGCGCCCCTCGAACGCTGCGCGCATCGTCGCTCTCGGCGTCGACGGCGTGGCCCGTGCCTGCATCGACGACCCGGAGGAGCGGCTCGTGCAGATGCTGCGCGGCGGCATCGACGCGGCCAAGGCCTTCGTGCCCGTCCCGACGCCGACGGTCGCCGTGCCGTGGCCCCAGCCCGCCGCACCGCCGCAGCCGGCCGTGCGGCCGGCCCCGGCGCCGACGTCGGACCGCACCGTCACCAGATCCTGAGGGTCGGACCCGCAGACACGACGCGGCCGCGTCCCCGAGGTGGGGACGCGGCCGCGTCGTGCTGTGTCGTCGTGCCGAACGGGCGCCGGGCCGGCGCCGCGGATCAGCGGATCAGCGGATCAGCGGATCAGCCGATCAGCGGGTCTCGCGGAAGTCGACGTGCTCCCGGGCGACCGGGTCGAACTTGCGCAGCACGAGCCGGTCGGGGCTGGTGCGACGGTTCTTGCGCGTCACGTAGCTGTAGCCGGTGCCCGCCGTGGACCGCAGGGTGACGACGGGGCGAAGGTCGGTGCGCTTGGCCAAGGGAACTGCTCCTCTGCTATCGGTGGCGGACGTCCATCCGCCACCGATGAGAACCATTCTCGACCCGACGTCATTCCCGCGACTCGACGATGGCTCAGCCGAGGCCGGCCGACTTCAGGAAGTCCGAGGCCACCTGCTCGGCGTCCTTCTTGTCGATGACGACCTGCTTGACGAGGCCCGCCAGCGTCGAGGTGTCGAGCTTGGCGGACACCGCGTTGAGCGCCGTGGAGACGTTGTCGTTGACCTTCGACTTCGTGATGAGCGGGACGACGTTCTGGGCCGCGAAGAACGACTTCGGGTCCTGGAGCACGACGAACCCGTTGGCGGGGACGTTCGGGTCGGTCGTGAAGAGGTTGGCCGCCTGGACCTGCCCGTTCTTCAGGGCCTGGACGGTGAGCGGGCCACCGGCGTCGAGCGGCTTGAACTCCTTGAAGGTCAGGCCGTACACCTTCTTCAGGCCCGGCACGCCGGACTCGCGGGTCTTCCACTCGGGCGGGCCGCCGAGGACGAGGTCCTTGGCCACGGGCCCGAGGTCGGCGATGGTCTTGAGGTTGTACTTCGCCGCGGTGTCCTTGGTGACGACGACGGCGTCCTTGTCCTCGGCCGCCGACTTGTCGAGCACCTGGAGCCCCGAGGGCAGGGAGGCCTTGAGCTCGTCGTACACGGCCTGGGAGTCGGTCGCCTTGGCGGACTTGTTGAAGTACTGGTCGAGGACACCGGTGTACTCGGGGACGAGGTCGATCGAGCCGTCCTGCAGGGCCGGGATGTAGGTCTCGCGGCTGCCGATGTTCGGCTTGGTGTCGACGGTGACGCCCTTGGCCTTGAGCGCTCCGGCGTAGATGTCCATGAGCAGCTCGGACTCCGGGAAGTTGGCCGACCCGACGACGATGGTGCCGCTCGGGGCCTTCGAGCCCGCGCCGGTCGGCTGGTCGAGGGGGCTGCCTCCGCTGCTCGACCCGCAAGCCGCGAGGCCGGCCAGAGCCAGGGCGGAGACCGCCGTGAGGATGGTCTTGCTGTGCGTCATGCTCTTCTCTTTCCTGTGGGCGCTGGGCCTGGGGATCAGCTGACGGTGCCGACCGTCGTGGTCGTACTGGTCGGTGACTCTGCAGGGGACTCTGGAGTGGACTCGGCGGAGGATCGCGCTGCGGGGCGTCCGCTGCTGGTGCGGAACCGTCCGGTGATGCCGCGCGAGACGGCGAAACGCTGGACGACGGCGGCGATGAGGTCGATGACGAGGGCCAGGGCTGCGACCAGGACGGCGCCGGAGGCCATCTGGGGGTAGTCGCGAACCGCCAGACCATCGATGAGGAAACGACCGAGGCCGCCGAGCCCGACCGTCGCCGCGATGGTCGCGGTGGCCACGACCTGCAGCAGCGCCGAGCGCAGGCCCGAGAAGATCAGCGGGAGAGCACACGGCACCTCAACCTTGAACAGCACCTGCCAACCACGCATTCCCATGCCCCGCGCGGCGTCACGGGCCGCGGGGTCGACCTCGTCGATGCCGGCGTAGGTCCCCGCGAGGATCGGCGGGATCGCCAGCACGACGAGCACGATGAGGCTCGGCAGCAGGAACGCGATGTCGCCCGAGAGGCTGGGTCCGAGCCACAGCACGATGAAGAAGAGCAGACCGAGGGTCGGGATGGCACGGGCGAAGCCGGAGAGGTTGACGACGGCGAACTTGCCGCGGCCGGTGTGGCCGACCCACATGCCTGCGGGGATCGCGATGACCGCCGCGATGACCGTCGCGAGGAACACGTACTGGAGGTGCTCGAGCAGGCGCTGGACGATGTCGTCACGGTTCGCGGGGTCGGTCAGCCAGCTGATGATGTCGTTGATCATGAGGCGGCCCTCGCTCGGGTCCAGGGCGTGAGCAGCCGGGTGACGACGACGATGATGACGTCGAAGAGCAGCGACAGCACGCCGCAGGCGATGATGCCGGTGACGATCGGCGCGAAGAAGTCACGGTTGAAACCGTCGGTGAACAGTGAGCCGAGCTGTTCGACGCCGATGATGGCCGCGACGCTGACGATGCTGACGTTGCTGACCGCGGCGACGCGCAGGCCCGCCGAGATGACGGGGATGGCGAGGGGCAGCTCGACCCCGAGCAGCCGGCGGACGGGCCGGTAGCCCATGGCGTCGGCCGAGAGCCGCACGTCGTCGGAGATCGCGCCCAGGCCGTCGGCGACCGTGCGGACGAGAAGGGCGACCGTGTAGACCGTCATGGCGACGACCACGTTGACGGGGTCGAGGATCCTCGTGTGCAGGATGCCGGGGAGCAGGATGAACACGGCCAGCGAGGGCAGCGTGTAGAGCAGCCCGGTGCCGATGATGAGCGGCGGGTAGGCCCACGAGAAGCGGCGGGCGAGCCACCCCAGCGGAAGCGCGACGAGCAGGCCCAGCAGGAGCGGGAGGCCTGCGAGGTAGGCGTGGATGACGAACAGGCGCCACACGTCGTCGAGGTGCGAGGTGAACCAGTCCATCAGCGGGCCTTCGGCTCCGTCGCGACGGGCTCGCCGGTCTCGCCGGGCTCGCCGGATGCGCCCGACTCGTTGCGCTCGGCGTCGGCGGCTGCCCGCTCACGGGCCGCGCTCGCCTCGATGGGCGCGATGAGGTCGCGGGCCCGGACCGTGCCGACGAAGACCCCGTCGGGCCCCACGATGACGCCACGCCCCGACGGCGCCGACAGTGCGGCGTCGAGGGCCTGCCGCAGTGGTCCGTCGGTGGAGGCCACGGTGCCGCCCCGGTGGAGCGCGTCGCGCGACACCGAGCCGTCGACGCGGTCCGGCTCGACCCACCCGACGGGGTGGTCGTCGTCGTCGAGGACGAGGACCCACCGGTCGTCGGTGAGCGCCCGCAGCTCGTCGACGGTCGCACCGATGCGGGCGGTCGGCTCGGCGTGCGTCGGGAAGGGCGCGCTGCGGAACCCGAGCGTGCGGTAGCCGCGGTCGCGCCCGACGAAGTCGGCGACGAAGTCGTCGACCGGCTGCGACAGCAGCTCTTCCGGGGTGGCGAGCTGGGCGAGATGGCCACCGACCCGGAGCACGGCGACCTGGTCGCCGAGCTTGATCGCCTCGTCGATGTCGTGGGTGACGAAGACGATCGTCTTGCCGATCTCGCTCTGCAGCCGCAGGAACTCGTCCTGCAGCTGCTCGCGCACGATGGGGTCGACGGCACTGAACGGCTCGTCCATGAGCATGACCGGCGGGTCGGCCGCGAGGGCGCGGGCGACACCGACGCGCTGCTGCTGGCCACCCGAGAGCTGCGAGGGGTAGCGCTTGGCGAACGACTGGGGCAGCCCGACGCGGTCCATGAGCTCGAGCGCGCGGCTCTTGGCCTTGGCCTTGTCCGACCCGAGCAGGAGCGGGACGGTCGTGATGTTGGCGAGGATGGTGCGGTGCGGGAAGAGCCCGGCGTGCTGGATGACGTAGCCGATCCCGCGGCGCAGCTCGGCGGCGTCGATGGTGGAGGTGTCGCGGTCGTCGATGAGGATGCGGCCACCGGTCGGCTCGATCATCCGGTTGATCATGCGCAGCGACGTGGTCTTGCCGCAGCCGGACGGGCCGACGAGCACCGTGATCTTGCCGGTGGGGGCGGTCAGGCTGAGCGCGTCGACGGCGAGGGTGCCGTCGGGGTACTCCTTGGTCACGGACTCGAACCGGATCATCGGCTCGTCACCTCATTCGTGTGGTGGGTCGGGAACAGGGTTCGCGCGATCGTTCGAGCCTCCGCGGCGACGGCTTCGCCGACGTCACGACTTCGTTTCAGGTCCAGACGATACGAGGGCCCGACGACGTTGAGGGCACCCGCGATGCCGCCCAGCCACGCGATGGGGGCCGCGATGGCCGTGACGTCCTCCTCGACCTTCGAGCGGACCACGACATACCCACATTCGGGGGTCCGCCCCTGCAGGGCGGCGCCGATGGCGGTGCGGTCGACCGGGACGGTGCGCCCGACCCAGCCCGCGTGGCGGATCGAGAAGGTCCCCTCGGCCATCGCGATGTAGACAGCCTCCTCCGGCCGGCCCGCGATGCCGAGGTAGGCGGACTCCCCGCAGTGGACGCTGAGCCGACGCAGTGCCGGCTCGGCCACCTTGACCATCTGGTTGCGACCGAGCGCGACGGCCCCGAACCGGAAGGCCAGCGACCCGGGGTGGAAGTCTCCGCCCTCGTCGCGGCTGACGAAGTCGAGGCCCTCGAGGGTGCGCAGCAGGCGCAGGGCCGTCGTCGGGGACAGGTCGAGCGCCTTCGCGCACTCGGAGAGGCTCGTCGGGGCCGCCTCGCAGACGTGCGCGAGCAGTCCGAGTGCGCGCTCGACGGAGCGGGTGGCCGCGGCGCCGGGCGCCGGGCGCCCTCGACCGGCACCGGCCGCGGCATGTCCGGCGGTCCGGGCGGCGCTGGTCCGGACCACAGTGGGGCGAGCGGGTCGTGTCATGCGTGACACCTCGTCGGGCGATCGGGTCGGGGGCAGGTCGGCATTTCATTCAGTGGCATGCCTTTGCTACACAGTGGCAGTCTGGCACACTGCGAAGTCAGAGCAACACCCCCGTTGCCCGAGGAATCTCACGCTCGGCCACCCGTCTCGACGGGAAACCCGAGGACCCGAGGACCTGAGGACCGCCCATGACCATCACCCTGACGGGACAGCAGCTGACGGTCGCGGCCATCGAGGCCCTCGGCCGGCGCGAGGACTTCGCCGTCGACGCCGAGGCGGCCGCGGGGGTCGACCGGGCCGCTCGCGCCGCGCAGGCGGTGGCCTCGGTCCGACCGGTGTACGGCAGGACCTCCGGCGTCGGCGCCAACCGCGACCGGATCAGCGCCTCACCACGTCCGGGGCGCGCGCTGCTGCGCAGCCACAGCGCGGGGTGGGGTGAGCCGTTCCCCGAGCCGACCGTGCGCAGCGCCCTGGCGATCCGCGTCAACCAGCTGCTCGCCGGGGCGTCCGGCGCGAGCAGCGCCCTGCTGGAGGCGCTCGTCGACACCGTCCGGGCCGAGGACGGGCAGCTTCCCGTCGTCCACCGGCGCGGCGCCATCGGCACCGGCGACCTCACCGCGCTGGCGGAGGTGGGCCTGACGCTCCTCGGCGAGCGCCCCCGCGGCGACGGGACGCTGCGCTCGCCGGCCCACCTCGACGACGCCGACGCACTCCCCCTGATGTCGAGCAGCGCCTTCACCCTCGCCGAGGCGGCCCTCGGCTGCGCCGACCTGGCCCGCCTCGCCGAGGTCGCCATGGCCGTCTGCGCCCTGTCGTTCCTCGCGCTGCGCGGCAACCCCGAGGCGTTCGGGCCGTCCGTCGCGTCGGTGACCCCGTTCGAGGGTGCCGTCACGGCGGCGGCCACGGTGACCCGCCTCGTGCAGGCCGACATGGTGGAGCCCGCGCAGATCCAGGACTTCTTCGGGCTGCGCACGTTCCCGCAGGTGCACGGCCCGTTCCTCGACCAGCTCCACGACCTGCGCCACGTCGTCGAGGCCCTCGTCAACACCGGCGGCGAGAACCCCGCCGTCCTGCAGCTCGATCCGCCCACCGTCGCCCACCACGGCGGCTTCCACCAGGCCTACCTCGCCCTCGCGGTCGACGCCTCCCTGCTCGCCCTCGTCGGTTCCGCCCACACGATCGCCTCCCGCATCTCCCACCTGCTGACCGACCCGGCGAGCGGGCTCCCCCGGTTCCTCGCCGGCCCGGAGGCAGGCTCCTCGGGCCTGCTCATCCTCGAGTACGGCGCCGCGTCGGCCATGGCCCTGATCCGCGAGGCCGCGTCGGCGGCGCGCTCCATCCAGTGGGTCTCGGTCTCCGCCGGCGTCGAGGACGGCGCGAGCCACGCCTCCGTGTCGACGGCGCGCCTCGCCGAGGCCGCCGACGCCTACCGCCAGCTCATCGCCCTCGAGCTCGTCGCCGCGGTCCGCGCCGTCGAGCTGAGCGGTCGGCCGGTGTCGGGCGAGCTGGCCGAGCTGATGGCCCGGTGCGCCCACCTCATCGCGGAGGTCGACGACCACGATCTCGCCCCGAGCGTCGCGGCGGCCGTCGACGTCGTCGACCACTGGGTCGCCGCGACGCCGCTGCCGTTCCCCTGAGGCGGGGCGGACGCGTCGGGGGCTCAGATGTCGAGGACGACGCCGCCCGAGTGGACGACCTGCGCCACGGCGGCGCCCTCGGGGCCGGTCGGCGGCTCCTCGTCGTGGCCGAGCTCGGCGGCGAAGGTCTCCGTGACGACGCCGGTGACCAGACGCGTCCAGAGCGGCCAGCGCACGAGCATCGCGTGGTCGCCCCGCTCGACGCGAACGAGGGAGGCGTCGAGCCCGTCGGCCTGCATCCGCTCCACGAGGGAGCGCGAGCGGCTCAGCCCGCAGATGACGTCGCGGTCGCCGTGGATGATGACGGTGCGCTGCGCGGGCCCCGGACGCGGGTCGCCCTTCTCGATCCAGGGAGCGAGGCCGACGACGAGGCGCACGTCGGGACCGCTGCCGACGTGCAGGGCGGTGCGCCCGCCCATCGAGTGGCCGACCACCGCGATCGGCACGCCGGGGTAGGCCTCGCGCAGCTGCCGCAGGGCCCACTCGGCATCGAGCACCGGCATCGCGTCGGCGCCGTTCCAGCCCCGCACGCGGAAGCGCAGGCGCGCCACGGCGACCGGCCCGGGGACGCGGTGGGCGAGGGCCCGGGCGAAGGGCACGAGGCGGGCGACGTTGTGCGACCACGGCCGGTTCGGCTCGAAGCCGTCGACGGCGCCGCCGTGCAGGACGAGCACGACGACGCGCGCGTCCGACGGACGCGCGTGCCACACGAGCGTCGCCAGCGGGAGCCCGTCGTCGGTGGGCGGGGCGTCGACGCGGGCCGGTCCGTCGAGCGTCGCGCTCACACCTGCGTCCGGTGGAAGTTCTGGAACGACCGACTCGCGGTGGGGCCTCGCTGGCCCTGGTAGTGCGAGCCGTACTTGCCTGACCCGTAAGGGTTCTCGCTCGGACTGGTGAGCCTGAAGAAGCAGAGCTGTCCGATCTTCATGCCCGGGTAGAGCATGATCGGCAGCGTCGCGACGTTCGACAGCTCGAGCGTGACGTGACCGGAGAACCCGGGGTCGACGAAGCCGGCCGTGGCGTGCGTCAGCAGGCCGAGGCGCCCGAGGGAGCTCTTGCCCTCGACGCGCGCGGCGAGGTCGTCGGGCAGGGTGACCGTCTCGAGCGTCGAGCCGAGGACGAACTCGCCCGGGTGCAGGACGAACCCCTCCTCCTCCGGGCCCACCTCGACGAGGCGCGTCAGCTCGGGCTGCTCGGCCGCCGGGTCGATGTAGGGGTACTTGTGGTTGTCGAAGAGCCGGAAGAACTTGTCGAGCCGGACGTCGACGCTCGACGGCTGGACCATGATCTCGTCCCACGGGTCGAGGACGACGCGACCGGCGTCGACCTCGGCCCGGATGTCCTTGTCGGAGAGCAGCACGGGTCGAGGCTACAGGGCGGGCCCGGCAGGGTCCGGGCGCCGCTCAGCCCCGCGCGGCGCCGCCACCACCTACCGTTGGTTCATGACGGAGCAGTCAGGGGGCGCGGTCGAGCAGACCCGCGAGTTCACGGCCCAGTTCCAGCGGCTCGTCCGGCGGATGCTCGAGCAGCTGCCCGACGACGACGGCGGGCCCCGGCTCGTCGACGTGCTCCGGGAGCATCTCGGGGTGTCGCCGCAGGGCCTGGCCGTCGTGTCGGAGCCGGTCCTGCCGCACCGGCTCGTCGACGCCGACATCGCCCTGGCCGAGGTCTGGGAGGCCGACGCGGAGCGCAGCATCGTCGGCATCGCCGGCGACGCCCGGCACCACATGTCCCTCGGCGACCTCGTGCAGAGCATCCACGGCTCGGGGATGCCGGTCGGGCAGGTCGACTACGACCGCATGCCCACCGGCCCCGGCAAGGAGGACTACCGCCAGGTCGTCACGTCGGGCATCCGGCTGTTCCGGTTCGAGGGCGAGCCGGTGGCCGTGCGGCAGCAGGGCATGAACCGGCAGTTCGGCCGCGAGACCGGCTCCATCGAGGTGATCTCGCACGACCGCGACACCTCCGACGCGCTCATGGCGCGGGTCCAGGAGCTCATGGACGCCCGCAGCATCCTCCGCGGACAGGTCCTGACCTTCGGGGCCGACCCGTACGGCCCCGGCCTCGCCGGGGTGACGTTCGTCGAACGTCCCCGCATCGACGCCGCGGCCGTCGTCCTGCCCGACGGGCTGCTCGACCGCGTCGGGCACCACGTCATCGGCATGGGCGAGCAGCGCGAGCGCCTCCGCGCCCACGGCCAGCACCTCAAGCGGGGCGTCCTGCTCTACGGGCCGCCCGGGACCGGCAAGACGCACACGGTGCGCTACCTGCTCTCCGCCACCCCGGGCACCACGGCCGTCCTGCTGAGCGGCGGCTCGCTCCGCTTCATCCACGACGCCGCGAAGGTGGCCCGCGCCCACCAGCCGGCGATCGTCGTGCTCGAGGACTGCGACCTCGTGGCCGAGGACCGCTCGTTCGCCCCGATGGGGGCCTCTCCCCTGCTCTTCGAGGTGCTCGACGCGCTCGACGGCCTCGACGCGGACGCCGACGTCGCGTTCGTCCTGACGACGAATCGGGTCGAGGACCTCGAGGTCGCGCTCGCCCAGCGACCCGGCCGGGTCGACCTCGCCGCCGAGATCCCGCTGCCGGACGGCGACGGCCGGTTCGAGCTGCTGCGCCTCTACGGCGGGCACCTCTTCAGCGCCGAGGCGATGTCGGCGGCGGCCGCGCGCTCGGAGGGCACGACGGCCTCGTTCACCAAGGAGCTGGTGCGCCGGGCCGTCCTCGCCGCGGCCATCGCCGACGAGCCGCCGGCCGACGACCACCTCGGGATCGCCCTCGACGAGCTGCTGGCCGACGGCGAGCGGCTGACACGCAGCCTGCTCGGCGTCGACCCTGCCGCGGGGGACGACGCGGAGCCCGGCCCTGCGCCGTTCCCACACGCGGGACGACCGCGCCGCAGCGGCTTCCACGCCTACGCGCCGGGGAGCGGCGCGGTGTACCGAGGCTGACGCGTCAGCCGGCGAAGGGCAGCACGGGACGCCCGGGCACGGCGACCCGGACCCGGAAGACCGAACCGGCCTCGGGCTCAGGGTCGCTGAGGTTCTCGCGCGACGTCGTGACGTAGAGGTCGCGCAGGTCCTCGCCGCCGAAGGCGCAGGCCGTCGTGAGCCGTGCCGGCACCTCGACCTCGGCGAGTACCTCGCCCGTCGGCGACACGCAGCGGACGCGTCCGGCCCCGTTCAGCGCGACCCACACGTTGCCGGCGGAGTCGACGGCCAGGCCGTCGGGGTGGCCGGCGTCGGGGGTGTGGAAGGGCCGGCGGCCGGTCAGCTCGCCGTCGACGACGTCGAACACGTCGGTGCGCCCGGTCGGGGTGTCGTCGTAGTAGGCGCGGGTGCCGTCGGGCGAGAAGTCGATGCCGTTGGAGATGGTGACGTCAGGCAGGACCGTCGTGACGCGGCCGTCGGGCTCGACGCGGTAGAGGCGTGCGCCGCCCGGCGTGCGGTCGTAGGGCATCGAGCCGCAGAGGAGCCGGCCCTGGGGGTCGCAGCCGCCCTCGTTCATCCGCACCGACGGGTCGTCCCAGAGCGTCAGCCACGGCGTCGGGTCGGCGCCCGGGTCGTCGGCGAGGGCGAGGCCACGCTCGGTGCCGACGACGTAGCCGCCCCGTGTCCGCGGGCGGACGAACGCGGCGACCTCGCCGACGTGCAGCGAGGCGACCGAGCCGTCCGCGTGCAGGGTCAGGACGTCACCGGCGAGCATGTCGACCCAGCGCAGGCCGCCCCACGACGGCGACCAGACGGGACCCTCGGCGTGGTAGCAGAGCGGCGCGGTGACCTGCTCGGGACGCGACTGAACGAGGCCGGTCATCAGTCCCACCACACGCCGACGTAGTGGTGGCCGTCGGGCACCGGGGGCGCGTCGACGAGCCAGTCGACGCTCGCCGCCGGACCGCCGCTCGGCTCGGTCTCTGCGTCCACGGTCATGGCGTCGACCTCCTCCGGCATGAGGGTCGTGATGACGGCCACCCCACTCGCGTAGGGCCATTCGTCATCGGGGTAGCTCTGGAACTCCAGCACGTCGAGCTCCACGCGGACGTCGTGCACCTCGGGACGTTCGCGCAGGTCGAAGAGGACGCGCCGGACGGTCTCGAGGGGCATGGCCTCGTCGCGGTTGGGCGCGATGCACCACTCGCAGTCGTTGCCGTCGAAGAACTGCTCGAGGGTGACGGCGACCTGGGTGGAGTCACCGCCGCGGGCCCGCGCGTGCTCGACGAGGGCGGTCTGCTTGGCGAGGTCCATGGTGGTGTCGGGGCCTTGGGGAGACGGTGCGTGGAGGTGGTGGGGCGTCGGCTACACTGACGCCGCGTGCCGCCTCACACCCCGCGTGGGGCACCTGCCGGCGGCCCGTGCGAGCGTAGCTCAATGGTAGAGCGCCAGCTTCCCAAGCTGGATACGCGGGTTCGATTCCCGTCGCTCGCTCCACACGAAAGCCGCAGGTCAGGACACGTCTCCCGGCCTGCGGCTTCGTCTTTGGGGCGGTGCCCTTGGTGCCGCGCGCAACGAACGTGCAATTACGTGCCCTCGTCCACGGCCTCCGAGGCGGGTCCACGGTGCGCGGCGACCAGATCGTTGAGACGGTCGGCGAGGGCGCGCGACCGGGACTCTGTGGCGTGCTGGTAGATCAGCGCGGCCCGCATGGTCGAGTGGCCCATCCGGTGCATCAGCTCTCGCGTCGACGCGCCCGACTGGGCGACGAGGTGGTTGCCCGTGTGGCGCAGGTCGTGGAAGTGGAAGCCCTCCGGCAGCCCGGCAGCAACGAGAGCCTGTGCCCACCCGACGTTGGCGCGCCGCTTGCCCCGGCGTGGGGTGGCGCCCCGCTCCCCCGTGAACACCAGGGCGTCGTCGCCGTCGGCTACTCGGGCCATGTGCTTGCGCAACTCGTCGACCAGGAGGGCGGGCAGCGTGACCACGCGGACGCTGTTGTTCTTGGGCGGTCCCTCCTCGAGGACTCCGCCTCGTTCGATCAGGCTCCGGTGGACGAAGGCCAACCCCTCCTCGAGGTCGAGGTCGCGGCGACGGAGGGCGATCAACTCGCCCCATCGCATGCTCGTGAGGGCGGCGGTCAGGACGAAGGCTCGGAACTGCGGGCCGACGGCGTCGGCAAGAGCGAACACCTGGGCGACCGACGCGACCGGTCGCTCGGGAGCCTTCTCTTGGTCGGCGCCCTTGATACGGCAAGGGTTGCGGGCGATTCGTCCGTCATCCACGGCCGTGTTGAGCACCGCACGCAGCAGCCGGTACGCCTTGGCGGTCGTGACCTCCGAGCGGCCCGAGCGGAGAAGCTCGGCGCGCCAAGCGCGGACACGTTCAGTGGTGAGCGAGCCGAGCTGCACGTGGCCGAGGATTGGCCGGATGTGCAGGCGGTTCAGGCCCTCGTACAGGTCCCGAGTTCGGGCGCTGATGCGGTGCTCGACGATCCACTTGGTTGCGTAGTCGTCGAGGATGACACGGCCCAAGTCAGGGTCGAGCCAGTCGCCGCGGAGGAGCTCGGACTGCCGCACCGTCAGCCAGGCGTGAGCATCGGCCTTGGTGCGGAACGTGTTGGGCGCGGTCCGGCGTAGGCCGTCGGCGGCCAAGTAGCTCGCCTGCCAGCGGCCCGAGGGCAGTTGGCGGACGGCACCGAACTCGCGCCGCTTCCTCCGGGTTGCCATCAGGACGCCTGCCGGTTCGCACGGTCGACGGGCTCGACCATCCCAGCGGCCACGAACTCGACGAGCGCCGACTCAGGGATCCTCACGTGCTGGCCCACCTTCACGAAGCGGATGCGCCGCTGGGCAATGCTACTTCGGAGGCGACGCCGTACTTCTGGAGAAATCGCGCGCCGTCTAGTGGGTGGAACTCCGTCTGCGCAACCGACGGCGCGTAACCCACATCGTGGAGCCACGCCGCCGCTGCAACTTCGGCCGAGACCAGCCTGCGAAGCGCAAGGACCTCCGCCAGTTGTCCAACAGCCTGCACATGCGCCCAGCGACGACCGAGACCCGCCAAGGCGGTCTGCCGCCAACCTCGAAGCCGTCAGAGTGCTCATCCACACCGTCCTGCACCAGTCGCGGGACCCACCAGAGTCACTGGCGGCAACCATCAGCAAGCAGAATCCATCTGGTGGCCCTGATTCTCCACAACGGGCTTCGAACTACAACGTGAGCGTCCTGTCTAGGTACCGCATCACGATCTGAGCTCTCCGAGCGAAGTATGAGCCAGTGGTGGACCCCTGTAGGGGCTGCGCGAACTCTAAAGCCTCGTTTTGGTCAGGCGTCAAGTCTTCCTCAGACCGCCCCCTCAACGCCATGAGGTTTGCAGTAAAGGCTTCAAATTGGTCGCGTGCTGGCATTCCGCCACCGTCGTCAAGCAATTTCCTGAAGACCAGGAAGTAGACCACGTAAGTGCTGACCGAGGACAGAAGTGGATCATTTTCGAAGAACGTGGAATTGATCGCCTCCGCCGCAGGAGTCACGCGGTTCACAAGTCCCTCCAGACGCGTCCTGGCGTCTTGCTCCTCGCCGGCAGACCATCGCTGCCCGAGCTCTGGGCGGAAGGAGCTAGCGAAGTCGTCAAGGGCCTTCTTCTTGATATCCGGCACCGACTCGGGAGACGCCCCCCGATCCATGAGGTACAGCAGCCGAAGAAGAAGATCCTCCAGACTCCTCCGCCGATTAGTAAACTTTGCCGCCCGGAAGATTTCATCTTCCTTCACAAGCGGCAGCACCTTCTCCCGAAGAAGGGCTCCACGCGCGCGCTTCTCCGCGGGGGTCAAAGGCACGCCCTCATTAAGCCTGAAGAAAAGTTCCTCAATGAGCGCCTGATCATCTGTCTGAATGATCGAGACGGGAACTTCGTACTCCATGAAACGGTAATAGAGAGTGGAACCCATGCCCTGCAGGTCACTCAGGCGCAGGTTGGCGAAACGGAGGTTAGCCTGCGGGAACTCCGCGTCGAGGTCGAGCATGCCCTCGTTCAGCAACTCTTCCTCCAGCAAACGGAAGTCGGGCGCAAGACCGAAATCGCCCGACGCAAAGGAAACTAACGCCTCGAGGCGTTGGCGTCCGTCGACCACTGCGAAGCGAATCGCCTGCTCTCCTTGAAATCGCGGGGGGCTGAGCTCATGCAGATAGACCGAGGGGACATCAAGGCGATTCAACACACTGTCGATGAAGAGTTGCTGCCGGCCCTTCGTCCAAATTCCCCCTTCCCGCTGATACTCAGGATCAAGGAGGAGTTGTCGATGCATGCGAAGCAGTTCCGCGACGGGCAGCATCTGCCTCTTTATCCGTATGCCCGTCATGAGAACAACTCCTTAACGCGAGCGCCCAGCCTATGGAGGTCGGGGTAGACAAAGCGCTCTTGGATACCCAGGTGAACGAGTTCGTCCCGCAGGTCATGCTTTGCGGTTGCCGGAATATCTAAACACCGAAGGTATTGGTCAGCCCCATCTCCAGACTCCAAGGGCCTAGCCTCAGGAGTGATCGTGAAGGTGCCCCACTGATGCTGAATTCGGCGGAAGTTCCGCGTCGCCAGGCACGCAACGGGACGCAAAACAGACTGGGGAGGCACCATTTCAAATGGGTGATACTGCTCTAAGTGCTCATCAACACCAAGCAGGGGAAGGTCTTCCCGATGCTGACCTCTCCAAGTGCCCAAATCATTGAGATTCGTCGGAAGAAGGATCCAAACCCGGCCATCCGGAGGATCCATGCCCTCTAGGGATGTCCCTAGTTCGGTGGCGAAATAGAGGGCAATCAGGGCGTTCTCCGACCAGTCTAGAAGTCGCGTTGGCACACCGTGATGCTGAGCGAGAAACAGCCACTCCCAGCGGTCGGCGGGACCTTCGACCAAGAAGCTCTGCGCATCCTGCATGAAACGCTTGAGCATGGCCCCCTCGTGCTGGTCATATCCTGGCGGCCTGAACGAAGAGGGGGTCAGGCTGTACGAGCTGCGGGCATGACCCCGGAACCACAGGGGAGGCGCTTCTCCGGACGCACCCAAGCCTTTCAACGCCGAGACATACTCCGAAACTGACGACACAGTCTCAATGGGTTCCACGTGGCCTCCCCGCCCCTGCTCCTGTGGCCTCAGACTGGCCTCAACGTGCGCCTTACGCAGACCTTAGGTCATCACGGGCCTACTCACTTCTCCAGGCTGCGAGCTCCCTCGGCGGCCATGCTGCACATTGCTGGTACGGGCTCTATGAGATCAAGGGCGCGGCTCCGCCGCGCCAACCGGCACGTCGCCAGCGTCACTCCAGAGCCATCTGACCTACGAGCCGCCGGCCCGACGCTTGAGCATCCGCCCGACTCCGGACCGCATCAACGGCGCTACGCGTCACTCCGTGATGACCTACGGCCACCGTTGACCCGGCCACTCCGCCAGTCTCTTGTGCTCCGCTACCGGTTCGGTGGCTCTCCTCTGGCCAACCGGGAGCCAAGAGTGCCGGGCATCCCCAGTCGAAATTACGTGGCGCAACATCCCATGTGCGCAACGAGCACGGCATGCTCCTCGGATGGGGATGATCTTCGGGGGCAACGGCCCGACATGTCAGCGCTGCAACGTCTATGCCTTTGCCCCTCGCACGGACGGGGCCGATCACGCCGTGCGCACGTGCACGTGCGGGGTGGAATGGGAGATCGACGTATCGGCGTCTGAGGAAATCGACGTAGCCCGGGCGAACGGCGAGGAGTTGCGCCCTGATCACTGGGGCGACGAGCAAGCGGGCGGCATGTGGCAGGTCGTCCACACGGTGCTGAGCGACCCCCTCGCCTCGGGGCTGGTATCGGCATTCATCTACGACCAACTGAAGCGCGCCCCAGAACTGTTGGCCGGATCACCGAGGCAGATTGGCGAGGACGAGGCCGTGTCGGCCGCCGTGCAGGCGATTGCCAAGCGCTGGACAGACATTCTGGCGGAGCAGCTCTGGCCAACAAGCTTTGAGCGAGGCGACGTCGAGGGCTCCCTCATCGTGGAACTGGTCAGCGACAACCTCACCTGGCGAGTTCAAGTCGTTCCCCAGGGCAATGTCGCGACAACGACGATGCTCAAATGGCCAAAGTGGCCCCCGTACGTCGTCCCCTCATCAACGATCCTCGAGAGCGAGGGTCCCGTCGCAGAGGGCAACCATCCTGAGTGACAGTCGGTCCGCACGCGGTTGCTAGGGCCCGGCCAGTCCCGGATGGGAATCGCGCTCAGGGCCAAGGGAGCGCGGTGCACTTGGCCTGCTACACGACGAAGACGCTGAAGTCGTCGCCGCGTGCTACCAGTCTGCAACAGCCAACCGCGAAGCACGGGCAGCCACGGTCGTCAGCGGTCGCCGGTCCAAGCACGCAGAAAGCACGTGTCCGCATGGTCGGCGGACTTCCCAAGCTGGATACGCGGGTTCGATTCCCGTCGCTCGCTCCAGCACCGAAGCCGCAGGTCAGGACACCTCTCCCGACCTGCGGCTTCGTCGTTGCACGACCCCTTTCCGGCCGCCGGTCCGGGCTAGGTGGCGCGATCTCGCCCCTCCACCGGCGGGCGGAATCGCCCGCAAGGAGTGAAGCGTCCGCCCCGAGCCCTCAGTACGTTCCGATGGTGGGCAGTTGTCGTCGATCGGGAGGATCGTCATGGCGCCGGCGTACTCGAGGAATCGTCAGGCGACTGCGCACGCCCTGAACGGCCGTGTCCGACAGAAGAGCGCCCGGGCCGTCGTGATCGCGGCGGCTGCCTGCGTGCTCGTCGGCTGCAGCAGCAGCGGGGGCGAGACGGTCGTGAGCGCCGCACAGGCGAAGGTGGACTCGGCCCAGAAGGCCCTCGACGAGGCGAACGCCGAAGCCGCCAAGGCGAGCACGGCGTTCTGCTCGGCGAGCGCGAGCTACATCACGACCCTGGACCGCTACGGCGACATCCTCAACCAGACGGCGGTGACGGTCGGGGACGTCAAGACCGGGGGAGGCGACCTGAAACGGCCCGGGCAGGAGGCCACGTCCGCAGGTGAGGCCGCCGTCGCAGCGCACCGGGCCGTGGCGCACGCCGAGCAGGAGCTGGCAGCCGCGCAGGCCGACCTCGTCGCGGCTCAGGCCTCGGCGACCGGGGGCACCGCGACTGCACCCGCGGCGACGCCTCCCGCCACCACGTCGGCGACCGCAGCCGCGTCCAGCGAGACGGTTGCGCGAGTCCAGCAGGCGCAGACCGACCTCGAGACGGCGCAGGCGGGCATCTCCGACGCCACCCCCTTGAAGCAGGCGTCGATGCAGTTCAACAGTGCGGCGGTGGCCCTCGAGATGGCGTGGCTGCAGCTCTTCTCGGAGGCGGGCTGCTTGACCGACGACCAGCAGGAGAAGGCCGCGAAGGCGGTGCACGACTACACGAGTGCATTGCAGGAGGACCTCGCGAAGGCGGGCTACTTCAGCGGCGCGAGCGATGGGGTCTACGGCCCGTCGACCGTGGCTTCCGTCGAGGCTCTCCAGAAGGCGCACGGCCTGCCGGTGACCGGAGCGGTGGACAAGGCGACCGAGGCGGCCCTCCAGACCGATCTGGCGGCCAAGGGAGGGGTGGCGGCGCAGGCGGAGGTGGCCTCGACGGCGGCGCTCCAGCAGACACTGGCGCTCGCCGGCTACTGGGACGGCCCGGTGGACGGGCAGTGGTCCCCGGCACTCACTGAGTCCCTGAAGACGTTCCAGACCGAGCTCGACGTCCCCGCGACCGGCGCGGTGGACGCGGCGACCGTCGCCGCGTTCGAGAAGGCTCTCACCAAGGCGGCTCAGACCCCGACCGTCACCCAGACCACGACGGTCACCGCGACGGTGACCTCGACACCGTCGTCGCACGGCTCGACGCCACCCTGACGGTTCCGGTTGACGCCGGACGGAGGAAACCGGCGCGCGCCTCGTCCCGAGCGGGTGAGGACCCTGACCGCTCCTCCGGGCAGTGGCCTGTGACATTTCTCCGATCATCCACTGCTACATGGCGTAGTAGTGGATGATCGGAAGGTCAGAACGACGCAGCGCGTGCCGGGGAGGACACCTCCACTGCTCCTCTACCAAGGAGGCGCGCCATGCATGTGCTCGCATCGGACAGCGGGGCCGGGACCTACCTCGACTGGGGCGTCGTCCACGTCTCCCTCACCAACGCCATCATCATCGGACTGATGGTCGTCGTCTTCGTGGCGGCCATCGTCATCCCGTTCCCCAGACCACGCCCGGAGCCCGACCGCGGGCCGGGAGCCGAGCCGGGAGTCGAGTCTGGGATCGACCCGCTCGTCGAACCGGAGGGCCGAACGGAGGGCCGGCCATGAGCGACACCTGGACCGCGCGCCTCCGCACGCGCATCGAGCACACCGTGCCACCCGGTCAGGCCCTGCCCGACCGGCAGCCGGCCTACGTGTCGTCGTGGATCTACGTCTTCGGCGTGCTGACCCTGGCCTCGCTGTTCGTCGTCGTCGCCACCGGCTGCCTCCTCGCCCTCGGTGGGGTCGACTGGTGGCACACCTCGTCCACGGGCCACTTCGTCAACAGCCTGCACCTGTGGTCGGTCGAGCTGCTCTTCTTCTTCATGGTCATCCACCTGTGGGGCAAGTTCTGGATGGCCGCCTGGCGCGGCGGTCGCGCGCTGACATGGATCACCGGCGTCGTCGCCTTCCTCGTCTCGATCGGCACGGCGTTCACCGGCTACCTCGTGCAGGGCAACTTCGACAGCCAGTGGATCAGCACCCAGGCCAAGGACGGGCTCAACTCCGTCGGCGTCGGGGCCTTCTTCAACGTCCTCGACAGCGGACAGATGCTCCTGTTCCACGTGACGCTCCTGCCGCTCACCGTCGGCGCCATCGCCGTCGTCCACGTCGTCCTCGTACGTCGACACGGCGTCGTACCCCCGCTCGGCGAGGAGCTCGACGAGCCGTCCACGGAGGAGGTGTCGGCACCATGACCACGACCAGGACGCGTCCACCCACCGGGGCGGCCCCCCGAGGCCGACGCCGCACGCCCGACGCACACTCGTTCCCGACGCGCCGCTACGACCTCGTCAAGGAGTTCGTCCTCGCGCTGGTCGGCGTCATCGTCCTGACGATCGCGCTCGCGATCGCCTTCGGGTCTCCCGACGAGCGGGCGATCAGCCTGCAGGACTGGGCCCGGAGCGCGCCGAACGACATCGTCGCGACCGCCGCTGCCGAGCTGTCCGGTGACAGCACCACGGCGGGCTACGGACCGCCGTACAACACCGCGTCCGACGGACAGACGCTGCTCGGGCTGCCGCTGCAGAAGCTGGCGGGCGTCACCTACCCGATCGACGCCGCACAGGACTTCGTCATCACGCCGCTCCAGTCGGTCACGGGCGATCCAGCCCTCAGCCTGGCCCTCCGTCGCTGGCGGACGGCCGGCGACGAGCAGCGCGCCGCCTGGGCGAGCGCCTACGCCACCGCCCTCGGCGCCGCCCCGAACGGCGACCCGGCCCAGGTGGCGGCCGGGAGTTACGGACCGGTGCCGACGCTCGCGACCGCCTACGCGAAGGTCGCCGCGGCCGGTGGCCTCGAGCAGATGGTGAGCAACGGCTCCTTCTACGGCAACGACCCGACGCGCCGGCTGCTGCTGCTCGCCGACGGCACCTACCTCGAGGACCAGGCGCGAGCGCGCAGCCTCGGCGGCGACCAGTGGGGGATGATGAACGAGACCGGCAACTACCCCGGCCAACCGTGGCTGTGGCTCTACACCTTCTGGTACCAGGTGCCCCCGTTCAGCACGTCCGACAACGCCGACGCGCTGGTCTGGGGCCTGATGATGGTGCTCTCGCTGCTGCTCGTGCTCCTGCCGTTCATCCCCGGGCTGCGTGACATCCCACGGCTCGTGCCGCTGCACCGGGTCATCTGGCGCGACTGGTACGGGCGCGGGCGACGTGGCGGCGGCGCGCCGCGGCCCTAGCCGAGAAGCTCGCCTGGACCACCTGGACCCGGTGGCCGTCCGGTCGGCGGCCCAGGCGGAGAGGGGCGCCCGAGCCGCTGCTCGGGCGCCTTGACCGCTGCCGCCCCGGTGACGGCCGCCTACGGCAGCGCGTGTTGTCACCGGGGTCGCCCGGGTCCGCGCCTACGCTGGGCTCGTGGGAAGGGCAGGGGCGCTCCGCACCGCGGCCGTCGCGTTCGTGGCGGCCCTCGCGGCCTGCTCCGGCCAGACCCCGTCCGGCCGACCCGCCCCGGGCAGCGTCCCGCCTGAGAGTGGGGCCGCAACGCCGTCCGCTCCGACGCGCCCAGCGGCTACGGGCAGGACGCCGCTGACGCCCACGACGGGCCCCGGGCTGCCCTCCGCGCCAGAGCCTCCGGTCACGACGGGCCCCGGCGGCGTTCCCGCGTCGTTCCCGCTCGCGGTCGTCACCGGCCTGCAGAACCTCAAGGCGACCGTGACGCTCGACGAGCTGCGCTCGCTCGCCGCTCGCGGCTCGCTCGTCGTGCCGTGCGGGGTCACCGTGTCGCGCCCGGTGATGAGCCCGCGCGGCCCGTGCACCGACGCCGCCCGGATCGTCGACGTCGTGCGTGCCGCCCCCGGACGCGTCGCCCTGCTGCCACCCGGGCTCGTCGAACCAGCGACGAAGGTGCTCTCGATCGCAGGCCCCGGGCCGTACGGGATGTTCGGCCCGGACCTCTTCGGCGACAAGGCTGCCCGCGCGCTGCGCTACCCCGTCTCGGGCTCCGCGACGACCGGCGCCTCCTCGGCGTCGGGCGCGCTCGACCCGCGCTGGACGGCCTATGACGCCTCGACGGTCTGGACGATGACCAACCTCGGCAGCCTGTGCTCCGACCGCGGGGCCGCGACGCAGGCCGTCGCCCGCGGCCGCGGCTGGGACTGGGTCTTCGAGGGCGGCACCGCGCGGTACGCGCGTCCGGCCGTCGTCGACCCGCCCTACGAGCGGCCTTACCGGACTGTGCAGCCCGTCGACACCGGCAACCGGGGCGCGACACCACGGGTGGTGCGCCAGTCCGACGTCGCGATCGCCGACCACGAGTGCCCGATCGTCGCCGACCGCGACTACACGCCGCAGCTCGGGACGACGACCGTCTTCAGCGTGCCCGAGGCGGTCCTCCCCCGCTGGCGCGACACGCTCGGCCTCGATGTCGTGTACCTCGCTGCGAACCACATGAGCGACAAGGGAGTTCGCGGCATTCGCTCGACGCTCCGGCTCATGGACCAGTACCACATCCCCCGCACCGGGCTCGGGATGGACCTCGACGAGGCGCTGCGCCCGGCCTTCGTCGACGTCGCCGGCCTCCGCGTGGGGTTCGTCGCCGTCAACGACGTCGCCGGCGTCGCCCGCGCCGACCGCACCACGCCCGGAGTCCCCTGGATCACCCGGGCGAACATCGTCGAGGGCGTCAAGCGCGCGAGGGCCGGGGGTGCCCACCTCGTCGTGTGCAACCCGCAGTGGTGGGGCGGCGCCGAGTACCACGACGACCTCTGGCCCCTGCAGCAGAAGCAGGTTCGTTGGTTCGCCCAGGCCGGCTGCGACCACGTCATCGGCTCCGGCACCCACGTCGCCGGGCCACTGCTGCTCGGCAGGCGTGCGGCCGGCGGCGTCGGCGTCGTCCTGTCCAGCCCCGGCAACTACCTGTTCGGCCAGGGCTGGTGGCAGGAGACGCAGGAGGGCATCATCCTCGACCTCTCGTTCCGAGGCACCACGCTCGTCAACGTCCGGATGCGCCCCACGGTGATGATCCGCCAGGCGCGCCCGGCGCTCCTGGACCCGCAGGGCGATGGCCGGTACGTGCTCCAGCGCGTCCTGAAGTACTCGTCGGTCGACTACCGTCGCTGACGCGTCGGTGAGGGGGATGTCGACCGACGAGCGGTCATCAGCGGATGCGGCCTGCCCGCCACTGCGACGTCCAGATCTTCTGGAGCTTGACACGCTGACCCGGCCGCGGCGAGTGCCAGATCTTGCCGTGTCCGGCGTAGATGCCGACGTGGTAGGCCCGGCCGTGGGACATGAAGAAGATGAGATCTCCCGGCCGGACGCTGGACTTGGCGATGCGAATCGTCTTGAGCCGCTGGGCGTTCGCCGTGCGCGGCAGCTGCACGTGCAACCGCTTCTTGTACACGTAGTAGACGAGCCCGGAGCAGTCGAACGACCGTGGCCCGGCGCCGCCCCACCGGTAGGGCTTGCCGCGCTGGGCGGCGGCGATCCGCACCGCGCTCTGGCCACGGGCGATGGAGACCGCGGTCGGGGTGAGGTAGGCGACCGAGACGGTGCGCACCGCGGTGGCGGACCGACCGGTGGCGCCCGTTCCGGGCGCGGCTCCGGTGGCCGGTGTCGTGGCAGCCCCGGCCGCGGAGGGCGGGGCCGTCGTGGAGGCCGGTGGCGCCCCGCCCGTGCCGACGAGGAGGGCGCCGGCGAGCAGGGGCGTGAGGGCGAGCGAGGACAGGGAGATGCGACGTGCAGGGGTGGTGGACATGGGGGATCCCTTCCACGCCTACGAGGTGAGCTGTCGGGTTCGGACGGAAGATGCCCGGCCGCTGCTGCGGCTTCACCCCAAGGGCCGGCTGTGCGGCCCGGAAGTGGGTCCCCCGTTCCTGTCCGCGGTCTTGCCCGACTGCCCCACCGGCGGACAGGATTCGGCGCCCGGCGGGCCGCCCGGGGAAGACCCCGGGCGATGAACTCCAGTCGACGGTGACAGACACTCGGAGCCGGGAGAATGGCAGGTCCCCACCTTGGTCAACAGTTGCCAGCCCAATTCGGTGCGAAGTCGACAGAACGACAGCCCGATTCGTCGCCTTTACGGCGAGTCGGCCTCCGTGCGGGAAACGCCACAGCGGGAAACCCGGTGGACCCGACGCAGGCATCCGTCGCACCATGGACGACGCCTCGCAACGCGGATGCGGGGCCGTCGTGTTGTCGTGTCGTCGTGAGCGGGAGACCCCCGCGGAGAGGTGGGTGGCCGCATGGCCTGCTCAGCGGACCGGTTCCACCGCTGAACCTCTCCCCCATCCACCCGGCCGGCCGGGTCATCCGGTCGTGCCCGCACGCGCACGATGAAGGAACCACCGTGAAACCACTGTCCGAGAACGAGATCCGCGCATCGCTCGTGAACTGCTCGCGCCGGGAGGCGAAGCAGGCTCCGCTGCCGAACCGTTTCGAGTCATTGACCATCGACCACTGGGACGCCCTCGACTACCTGGGTTGGACCGACCGCAGCAACCCGCAGCGGGCCTACGTCGTCGTCCCCGTCGACGACGAACCGATCGGCTTCGTGCTCCGCGCGAGCGACAAGAAGGGCGGCCGCAGCGCCATGTGCGCGTGGTGCGAGGACGTCTTCGCCACGAGCGACGTGTCACTGTTCGTCGCCCGCCGCGCTGGCGCCGCCGGCCGTGACGGCAACAGTCTCGGCACGCTCGTGCACGCCGACTTCAGCTGCTCCACCCACGTGCGGCGCCTGCCCAACGCCCTCGAGGGCGGCCTCGACCCGCACGCCCTCGTCGACCGGCGCGTCGAGGAGCTGCGGACGCGGTCCGCGGCCTTCGCGCGGCGCGTCCGGCACGGCTGACCTCCCAGCCCGCCCGGCATCCGCACGTCGGGGCGTGGCGGGTTGGACGGTCGGGGCGGACGTCCGCTACGGTGGGCCGACGCCCTCGCAGGTGTAGTTCAGTAGCAGAACAGCCTTCTTCCAGAAGGAAGACGCACGTGCAATTCGTGCCGCCTGCTCCAGTAGACGAAGGGCCCGGTCTCGTGACCGGGCCCTTCGTGCGTCTGCGGCCGCTCGCGCGGTGGGTCGGCTCAGCCCACCGGAACGGGGTCGGGGCGCGGCGTCGACTCGGACCCCGACGCGCCCGGCTCGCTTGGCGTGCCGCCCTCCTCGCGGATGCCGAACCGGGCGTAGACGCGTGCCAGGGGGCCGGGCAGCCACCAGTTCGCATCGCCGAGCAACCGCATCGTCGCCGGCACGACGACCATGCGCACGAGGAGCGCGTCGAGGACGATCGCGACGATCATCGCGACGCCGATGAGCTTGATGAAGGTGATCGACGATGCCGAGAAGAAGCCGATGACGACGAGGATGAGCAGGGCCGCGGACGTGATGATCCGGCCGGTGCGCTGCATGCCGGTCGCGACGGCGGCCCGGTTGTCGCCGGTGCGGTCGTACTGCTCGCGGATCCGCGACAGGAGGAACACCTCGTAGTCCATCGACAGGCCGAAGACGAGCGTCATGACGAGGATCGGCTGGGTGGCCTCGACGAACCCGGTGGACTCGAAGCCGAGCCACGAGGACAGGTGGCCCTCCTGGAAGACCCACGTGACGACGCCGAGGGTGGCCGCGAGCGTGGCGAGGTTGAGCAGGATCGCCTTGAGCGGCATGAGCAGCGAGCCGAAGGCGAGGAAGAGCAGCAGGAACGTCGCGCCGGCCACGACGAGACCCATGAGCGGCAGGGTGGCGCCGATGGAGTCGAGCCGGTCGATGAGCTGGGCCGTCGGGCCGGTGACAAGAGCCTGCCGGACGCCGTCGCTGTGCAGCCCGCGGATACCGGCCACGACGTCCTTGGCCTGCTGGTCGAGCGACTCCCCGCGGTACGTGACCGACACGGCCGCGAGGTCACCGTCGGCGCCGACGACCTGCGCTCCGGTGACGCCGTCGAGGCGGCGCAGGTCGGCCAGGTACCGGCCGAGGGCAGCCTGCCCCTCGGCGGACGCGACGGGCGCGTCGAGCGTCGCGGCGACGACCACCGGGTCGGTCGTCGTGACGCCGAAGTCCCGCGCGAGGACCTGGCTCACCACGCGCGTCTCGGCCTCGGCCGGCAGCACCCGCTCGTCGACGCCGCCGAAGCGCACCCCGAGGAAGGGCGCGGCCAGCACGGCCAGGACCGCGAGGCCCGACGCGAGGAAGACGACCGGGCGCCGCATGACGAGCTCGGCGAGGCGCGACCAGAACCCGGTGCCGCGCTCGACCCGGTGCGACCGGCGCAGCGACCACCGGTCGACGCGGCTGCCGAGCATCGCGAGGACGGCGGGCAGGACGACCACGGCCGCCACCGCGGCGATGAGCACCGCCGCGATCCCGCCGATCCCCATGGAGCGCAGGAAGGTCTGCGGGAACAGCAGCAGGCCGGACAGCGCCACGGCGACGGTGGCGGCCGACACCGCGACGGTCCGCCCGGCAGTGGCCACGGTGCGACGGGTGGCGGCGAAGCGGTCGTGACCCGCGGCGAGCTCCTCGCGGAAGCGCCCGACCATGAGCAGGCCGTAGTCGATGGCGAGTCCGAGACCGAGGATCGTCACGAGGTTGATGGCGAAGATGCTGACGTCGGTGAACGAGGTGACGGCACGGATCGCCGCGAAGGCACCGACGATAGACAGGCCGCCGACGAGCAGCGGCAGCGAGGCGGCCACGACGCTGCCGAAGATGACGACGAGCAGCACGAGCAGGATCGGCATCGACAGCGACTCGGCCCGGCCGATGTCGGCGGCGACGCGGTCGGAGATGTCGAGGTTGGCGGCGGCCGGGCCGCCGAGCCGGACGCCGTAGCCGGCGTCGGCGAGTCGGGCGCGCAGCGTGTCGACGGCCGCGGCGTCCCCCGTGAGGACCTGCGGGTCGCGCAACGTCACGGCCGCGTAGGTCGTGCGGCCGCCGGGCGCGACGAACGCGTCGCTGCGGGTGCTCCAGTACGTGTGGGTGGCCACGACGTCGGACGCCGGGAGCGCGGCCAGCGCGGACTCGACGGCGGATCGGTAGGCAGGGTCGGCGACGGTGCGCTGCGGGCTGTCGACGAGGACGACGAGGTCGGGTGAGGTGCGGGCGACGCGCGACTCCAGCAGCGTCGCGGCTCGGCCGCTCTCGCTGTTCGGGTCGTCGAAGCCACCGTTGGTCAGGGAGCCGAAGACACCGAGGCCGTACGCGCCGGCGGCGACGGCGACGAGCACGGCGAGGGCGACGACGACGCGTCGGCCGTCGGTGACGACGCGACCCAAGGTTTGGAACATGGTTCTCTCCGATGACTCTTGCTCGTGTTGGTGAACAACGTTAACTAGCGCGATCAACTATAGTTCTCCTGTGCCGGACGCCGTCAAGACCGAATCCACCCGCCGCGAGCGACTCTTCGCCGCGACCCAGGCCGAGCTGAGCCACGCCGCGCGCGAGCTGCTCGTCGAGGGCGGCGTCGAAGCGGTCACCGTCCGCGCCGTCGCAGAGCGGGTCGGCATGACGGCCCCGGCGATCTACCGCTACTTCGACTCGCGCGAGACCCTCCTCGGACGGGTCTGCGTCGACCTCTACGGCGAGCTCGGCGCCCACCTCTACGCCGCCCGCGACGAGCGGACGGGTGCGAGCGCCGCCGAGCGGCTGTGCCACACGGCCCGTGCGTTCCGCCACTGGGCCCTGTCGCACGTTCCCGAGTTCTCGCTCCTCTTCGGTGCCCCGATCCCCGGCGTCGTCGTCGACCACGACGACAAGCACGGCTCCGCCGACGGCGGCCAGGGCTTCGCCCTCGTGTGGCTCGAGGTCTTCGCCGAGATCGACCGCGAGGGGCACGGGATGCGGTGGAACCGCCCGATCCCCAAGCGGGTCCGCGCACAGCTGGACGAGTTCGTCAAGGGCGTGGGCCTGCCCATCGACATCACCGCGGCCATGCTCTACGTGTACTGCTGGCAGAGCCTCTACGGGGCCGTGGCCACCGAGGTGTTCGGCCATCTCCGGTGGGCCATCGACGACGCCGAGGAGCTCTTCGAGGGTCGCCTGGCCGAGCTGCTCGTCATGCTCGGCCTCGCCGACCGCGATGAGGCCGGCGCCCCCTAGTCCGGCGCGCACCACGACGCCAGACCTTCGACCCGACGTGTCGAAGGTCCCTCTTGCGTTGATTACCGGTCGGTAGCATCATGGATGTGACCGGCCAGTAACTTGGTGCGCCCGCTGCAGTGCGCGTGGCGACCGAGCGACCGTCCACAGACTCCCGCGACCGACCGACGGTCCCAGCGACAGAACGGTGGAGGACCCCATGGGCCACTACAAGAGCAACGTGCGCGACCTCGAGTTCAACCTCTTCGAGGTCTTCGGCCGGGGCGACATCCTCGGTCAGGGCATCTACGGCGACCTCGACGTCGACGCCGCCAAGGACATCCTGCGCGAGGTCTCGCGCCTCGCCGAGCACGAGCTGGCCGACAGCCTCCTCGACTCCGACCGCAACCCGCCGGTCTACGACCCGGCCACCAAGAGCGTCACGATGCCGGACTCGTTCCGCAAGAGCTTCCGCGCGTACGTCGACGGCGACTGGGGCAACCTCGACGTGCCGGCCGAGCTCGGCGGCATGGTCGTGCCGGCGTCGCTGCGCTGGTCGGTGGCCGAGATGGTCTGCGGCGCCAACCCGGCCGTCCACATGTACACGGCCAGCTACTCCTTCGCGAACCTGCTCTGGCACCTCGGCACCGACGACCAGAAGAAGATGGCCAAGCACATCGTCGAGCAGGCCTGGCACACGACGATGGTCCTCACCGAGCCCGACGCCGGCTCCGACGTCGGCGCCGGCCGCACCAAGGCGATCCAGCAGCCCGACGGCACGTGGCACATCGAGGGCGTCAAGCGCTTCATCACGAGCGCCGAGAGCGACCTCGTCGACAACGTCGTGCACTTCGTGCTCGCCCGCCCCCAGGGCGCCGGCCCGGGCACCAAGGGCCTGTCGCTCTTCATCGTCCCGAAGTTCCACGTCGACCTCGAGACCGGCGAGCTCGGCGAGCGCAACGGCGCCTACGTCACCAACGTCGAGCACAAGATGGGCCTCAAGGTCAGCACGACGTGCGAGGTGACCTTCGGCGAGAACGAGCCGGCGGTCGGCACCCTGCTCGGCGACGTCCACGACGGCATCGCGCAGATGTTCAAGGTCATCGAGAACGCGCGGATGTTCGTCGGCACCAAGGCGATCGCCACGCTGTCGACCGGCTACCTCAACGCGCTCGAGTACGCCAAGGAGCGCGTCCAGGGCGCCGACCTGACGCAGATGACCGACAAGTCGGCCCCGCGCGTCACCATCACCCACCACCCCGATGTGCGTCGCTCGCTCATGCTCCAGAAGGCCTACGCCGAGGGCCTGCGCGCGCTCGTCCTCTACACGGCGAGCCAGCAGGACACGGTCAACCAGGCCCAGGCGGGCAACCCGGCCGCAGCGGTCGAGAAGGGCTCGGAGGCCGACCTCGCCAACCGCGTCAGCGACCTGCTCCTGCCGATCGTCAAGGGCCTCGGCTCCGAGCGCGCCTGGGTGCTGCTCGGCACGGAGTCGCTGCAGACGCTGGGCGGCTCCGGCTTCCTGCAGGACTACCCGATCGAGCAGTACGTCCGCGACGCCAAGATCGACACCCTCTACGAGGGCACGACGGCGATCCAGGGCCTCGACTTCTTCTTCCGCAAGATCGTCCGCGACAAGGGCCAGGCCCTGCAGCACGTCGCCGGCCAGATCCAGGAGTTCGCCAAGGACCTCGGCGGCTCGCTCGACACCGAGCGCGAGCTGCTCGGCCGGGCCCTCGAAGACGTCCAGGGCATCCTCGGCCACATGATCGACACCCTCATGAAGAGCGACCCGCGCATGGGCGGCGAGGTGTCCAACCTCTACAAGGTCGGCCAGAACACGAGCCGCCTGCTGCTCTCGGCCGGAGACCTCGTCGTCGGCTGGCTGCTGCTGCGCCAGGCCGAGGTCGCGCAGAAGGCTCTCGACGCCGGCGCCTCCGGCAAGGAGGCCGACTTCTACACGGGCAAGGTCGCCGCGGCGTCGTTCTACGCCAAGAACGTCCTGCCGAAGATCGCCGCCGAGCGCACCATCGCCGAGTCGATCGACAACGACCTCATGGACGTTCCCGAGTCCGCCTTCTGACCTTCACGGAGAAGCGCCTCCCGCGCCCGGCCCGATCGACAGAGCAGCTCGTCCGACACGAACGAGCTGCTCTGTCGATTCCGCGGTGGAACGAAGCACTCTTTCGGTCGTCAGGGGGTGGCGGGCGTCGCCGACGCGTGGCGCTCGGCGTACGCGCGGGCCTTGGCCCGGTTGCCGCAGACGGCCATGATGCACCAGCGACGCCGACCGGTCGGGTTGAGGAAGACCCACCCACAGGCGTCTCCGGGGCACGCCGAAACGGTAACGGTCGCCCCCGAGGTGAGCAGGTCGGCGGCGCTCAGCGCTGCCGCGTACAGCGGTTCGTGCAGCCCCGCGTCGCGGGTGAACACCCAGCGCGTGACGCCGGCGGTCCGCTCGAGCGCCTGGGACTGACGCGCTTCTGCCGCAAGGCTGCCCACGCGCCCGAGGGCCGCAGGGCCGGCGCCGCCCAGGACGAGGTCGTGGACGTCGGTGCGCAGCCGGTGCACCTCGCGCAGGATGGCCCGCGCGCGGCTCGGGTGCGCGGCCGCAGCCCGGCGCAGGCGCACCGTGGCCACCTCGTCGACCAGCCCGGCCTCGCGGGCCCACACGGCGAGGTCGTCGTACGACGTGAGGTACTCACCTCGGCGGGCGGTCGGCAGGTCCCAGCCGGCGCTGGTGTTGCACAGCTCGAGGGCCGGGTGGCCGGCGACCTGCGTCGGCATCTCCCGGTCGTCGACGACGTACTTGAACACGACGGCAGTGTGACGCGTCGGGGCCCGGTGCGCCAACCGGTCTCACGGTAACGACCGGTTAATGGTGACTTTCCGGTCAGGTGCGCCCCGACTCCAGAGGTGCGCGCTCCCCGCACGAGCGGGCGTTGCACGACGCGCCCTTGGCGGAAGGCCGCACTCCTGACGCGAACCCGCACCCGTCAGTCGGGGTCATGAGGACATGATGTGCGGGCGTCCCCATCGACGACGGGCTCGGGGTGGCCGCCAGTCCGGCTCGGAGGCGACGAGCCGGGCCGCCGCCGCGTGGTCGACCGACAGGAACCGGGTGTCGAGCACGCGGCGACCGCCCTGGTGCTCGAAGCCCAGGATCTCGAGGGCCGGGTGCTCGAGGTCGGTCACGACGCTCCGGGCCCCGTGCCACGAGGCGGAGTGGGCGGCGAGCCGGCAGAGGTCGAGCACCACCGATCCCGGGGTCCCCGGCGTCGCGACGCACTGCTCGAGCAGGGCCGTCTCGGCGTCGAGACCGACGACGACGCACTGGCCCACGTACGGCGACCTGACCGCGTCGTCGACGCTTGCCCGATGCCACGAGAGCAGCGTGCCGTCGCGCCGTCGCGACGTGGCCACCGAGGGATCGAGCCCGTCCCGCCGGACGTACCGGACCGCCTTCCAGCCGAGGTCGTCGCCCGGCCGCACGGAGTCAACGGTGAAGCGTCGGTCGCTCGGCACGTCGGGCGACGTCAGCTCGATGAAGCCGTCGCACTGGTCGCGAAGGGCCCGCGCCACGACGCCGGTGCCAAGCTCCTCCTCGAGCTCGACCGTCGCCTGGCCCGCCCAGTCCTCGGCAGTCTCGAACGGCGCGTAGGCGCTGTCGCGGTGCAGGGCGTAGGCGAGGTCGTGCGGGTACGCCATCCAACGGAAGCGCACGAGCACGTCGTCGTCTCGGGCCAGCACGTCGACGACCGTGGCGTCGGCCTCACCGACGCCCCTGAGACCCGAGCCGGGCGGCAGCAGCCCGCGCATCGCCGCCGCCAGCGCGCTCATCGGGAGGTCCGCTCCGTCCATGGGCGCCACTGTGCCAGCACGGGCTCGCCAGCCGCCTCCCGTTTGGCCGGCCCGTCAGAAGGTGTCGCCCCTGCGCCAGGCCATCTCCTGCAGCTCGACGGTGTTGCCGTCCGGGTCGGAGAAGCTCGCGCCCCTGACGCCCCCGCCGAAGTCGTGGACCTCGCCGACCTCGACGCCTCGCGCGACCAGCTCGGCGCGGGCGGCGTCGACGTCCTCGACCACGAGGTGCAGACCGCGCACGCTGCCGGGCTCGGCCCGGTACACGTCGAGTCCGGTGCCGAAGCCGATCGAACACGCGGAGCCCTCCGGCGTCACCTGGACGACCCGGACGCCCTCGGCGGGCTGGACGTCGACGTCCTTGGTGAAGCCCAGCGCGTCGACGTAGAACGCGATGGCGCGGTCGACGTCAGACACCGGCACCGGGACCAGCTCGAGCTTCATCCGCATCAGGGTCGTCCTCCGGTCGGGCGGTGGTTGTCCCGGCGATCGTGTCACGGCAGACGGCGGCGCGCACCACCCACGGGCCTCGTGGCGGCGAGGAGACCTGTGCCGCAGAGGAGCACCGCGAACGCGATGGCAGGTGTGACGTCGCCGACGAGGAAGAAGACGGGCCGGTTGCCGAGGACGTCGACGCCGACGATCGACACCATGAGGATGCCGAAGAAGATGACGAGCGCGGCGACGGCGGCGAGGGGGTCGGGGCACCGACGCGTCTCCGCGTCAGCCGCGACGGCCTCGCCGGCCGACCGGGGACCTCGGTCGAAGCGCACGAAGGCGGCGACGAGCACGGCCGTGGCGGCAGCCAGCACGACGAACAGCACCGGACGCGTGAGCCACCACCACACCGACGCGACCGCCGGCTGCGTGATGCCGACGGCGCGGAGCGCGAGCAGGGTCACCATGAGGGCGGTGAGGTGCCAGAGGAACGCCGTCATGGCGAAGGGACTGGCGACGACGACGCCCTTCCACACGCGGGGCCGCGACAGCACGCGCGTGGCGACCGGCCGGAGGGCCGCCGCGAGGCCGCAGATGCCGATGCCCTGCGCCAGGAGTGCCACGGTCGGCGGCGCCATGTTCGACACGGTCTCCCCAGGCAGGCCCACCATCGACACCGGATAAGGCCCGAACCGCACGAGCAGCCCCATTGCCGCGTAGCCGCCGACAGCCATCACCGCTCCGACGCGCGGCGTGAGCTGCCCGTCGCGCCAGAGGAACCCGAGCTGGTGCAGGGCCAACCACACGAGCAGGAAGTTCAGGTTGCCGACGAGGCCGGGCCCACCACCGAACCGCACGGCGTCGACGACGCAGGCGGCCGCGACGAGGGCGAGGACGACCCACGCCCCGAAGCGCAGGTGCAGCCGCCGCATCAGCGGCGCGAACGCGCAGGCCCCGAGGTAGATGCCGACGAACCACAACAGCTGCGGCACGAGGACGAGCGCGTCGCGTGCGAGGCGGGCGCGGTCGGAGGAGCCGGACGTCACGCCCGACAGGTGGGCCACGACCCCGGCGGCGACCCAGACGGCGAGGAACGCGGCCGTCGGACGCAGCAGGCGCGTCGCGCGGGAACGCACGAACGCGGCGTACCGGCCCCGCGGCGTCGGCCACCGCCGGTCGAGCGACTCGAGGGCGTGCGCGTGGGCCACGCCTCCGACGAGGAAGAACAGCGGCATGACCTGGAGCACCCAGGTGAGCGGCTGGAGCGCCGGCACTGCGACGAGCGCGTTGGAGATGTGGCCGTCGGCCGTGATGTCGACCATCAGCCAGTGCCCGAGCATGACGACGACGAGCGAGCCGGCGCGCAGCGTGTCGGCCCAGCGGTCGCGGCCGGACGGCGTCGCGGCGTCGATCTCGGCGGCGGTGGGACGCGGCGGGCGTGAACCGCTGGTGCGCGGGCGCGGGGCGCGCGAGGGCCGCGGCGAGGTCGTCGTCACCCCCTCATGACAGCACGACCGGCGACCTGAGGGGATGGGTTCTGGTGCTCAGGTCGCCGGTCGCGTGACGTGCCGGACGTGGGAGGGGGGGTCCGGCTTCGTGGACCCGGCGCCGGGGGGGCGGCGTCGGCGTCCGTGGGTGGTCTGGTGCGGTCAGCCCTCGCTCAGTAGGCGTCGTCGCGGTGTTCGACCCGGCGCTCGACGACGTCTCCGTCGCGACGCTCGACGACGTCCGGACCACCGCGCCGCTCCTGGACGACGGTGTGCTGCGTGCGGGTGCGCTGGGCGTTCATGACGAGCCCGAGGATGATCGCGAGGGCTCCCGCGACCATGAGGATGATCCCGATCGTGTTGCCCGTCCCGCTGCTGAGGTTGAGGACGCTGGAGTCGAGGTTGGTGAAGTAGAAGATCGCACCGACCACGAGAAGGAAGATCCCGAGTCCGATACCCATGTGCTCTCCTTGTTCGGGGCGTGCCCTCCTGACGCGCCTCTCGCCATCCCATACCCAGCGGGGCAGGGCCCCGGACGCGTCGGCGGGGCTCGGAACGCGTCAGTACGCCGAACGTGCGCGGCCGATGTGCCCGGCCACGCCGGCGACCACGAGCAGCACGACACTGACGCCGAGGGCCACGGCCAGCTCGACGTAGAGCCCCCGGGCCGCGACCCCGTAGGCCGCATCGGCGACGGTGCGGGCCACGGGCGACCCGACGCGGTCCACCACGGGCCCGCGGGCCATCATGAGCGCGACGATGCCGAGCACCGACACGACACCCCAGCCGACGGCGAGCCATCCGAGCGCCCGGGCGTGCCGCACCGCCACGAGGACGGCGAGCAGGCCGAGCACTGCGACGGCGACCGGCCCCCACATGCCCCACGCCGAGGTGGCGCGGTAGACGCGCTGGACCGTCGACATCTGCGACGCGTCGACGAGCGGGACGCGCACGGTCGGCTTGAGCGCCGCCGCGATGTTCGGGACACCGGCCTGCTGCAGGGCCTCGGTGACGCCGGGCAGCGGCACCTGCAGCACGAGCGAGACACGCCCGTCGGAGCCCACCGTCGTGTTGCCCCGCCCCTGCATGGCGGAGACGAACTGCTCGTGGGCGCTGCGCACCGACGCCGTCCACGCGCGTTCGACGGCCTGGCTCGCGACGATCTTCGTCGCCTCGGTACGGATGATCGGCTCGAGGGCGGTCTCCGCGGCCGGACGCAGGTCGATGGCACCGAGGACGCCGGTCGTCACCGAGTCGGCGAGGGCGTCCTGCACCTTCGGCTGGGTGACGACCGGGCCGAGCTCCTGGGCGAAGGCGTCGGTGTCGGTCAGCGTCGTCGAGGCCCAGAAGGCGACGAGGCCGACGGGCAGCAGGACGACGGCGAGCAGCCCGAGCAGCGTCGCGACGAGCGAGCGGAAGAAGCCGCCGGAGGAGGATGTGGGCACGGAACCGCCTTGTGTCATAGGGCAACTCACCGGTCGCCGGGTAGAAGGTGTGTCGTGACCGCGCCATGGACTCGGCCCGCGGTCGACCCCGTCGGCCGCGCCTGCTCGGCCCGGCTACGCCCCCCGGAGGTCCAGCTGCAGTCTTGCAGGTGCCTCAGGGTCGAGCACCACCGGAATGCCCCAGTCCTGCTGGAAGAGGTGGCAGGCGGCGTGCTCGGGCACCTCGCCGGTGACCGGGTCACCGTCGCACGCGGCGGCCTGGACCGACACGTGCAGGGTGCCCGATCCGATGCCGTCGCGGAGCACGAGCGTGCGGGTCAGGCCCTGGGCGCGGCCGGCCCCCTCTACGAGCAGCGCGTCGGGCGTCGCCGACACGTCGAGACGCGTGGGATCGCCCCACCGGTGGTCGAGCTTCTGCCCGGCGGGCGGCACGAAGGTCACCTCGAGGCGCACCTCACCGGCCGGCAGTGCCGTCGGCGGCCGCTGGGTGCGGTGGGCCGGGCCGTCGACGCGCTGGGCCTCGGCCGGCAGCGGGACGCGGACGAGGCGGTGCGCGGCCGACTCCACGACGACCAGACGCGTCTCGCCCGTGTCGGCGTCGGTCTCGACGACCGCGTCGCTCGGCTCGGCGAGGCCCTGGGCGAGCGTCGACACCTGGCCCGTGGCCGGGTCGAAGCGCCGGAGCGCGCCGTTGTACGTGTCGCTGACGGCGACCGAGCCGTCGGGCAGCTCGGTGACGCCGAGCGGGTGCTGCAGCAGGGCATCTGCGGCGTCGCCGTCGCGGTGCCCGAAGTCGAACAGGCCGGTGCCGACGTGGGTCTCGACGGTGAGCGAGCCGTCGACCGCTCGGGTCAACGAACGCAGCGCTGAGGTCTCGGAGTCGGCGACCCAGACGCGAGTGCCGTCGACGGAGGTCGCGAGACCGGACGGCTGGGCGAACCAGGCCTCCGGGGCGCGACCGTCGACGAGCCCTTCGTTCGACGTGCCACCGACGACCTCGACGACGCCGCTCTCGACGGTCTCGCCCGGCGTCCACGCCCACAGCTGGTGCGTGCCCGCCATGGCGATGACGACCCGCCCGTCGAGCCAGGCGAGGTCCCACGGCGTCGACAGGGCCTGCTCGAGGGCGGGGCCGCCGCCGCTGCGCTCACGCAGCTGCGCGCCGGTGCCTGCGAGCGTCGTGACCGAGCCGTCGGACACGCGAATCCCCTTGAGCGCGTGGCCGACCGAGTCGGCGACGAGGATGTCGACGCCGAGCCGCTCGGCCACCTCGGGGGTGGCTAACAGGACACCCTGCGGCTCGGTGAACACGCCAGGGCCACCCCAGCGGGCCCGCTCGGTCTCGAGGTCGGCCTCGAGGTGCACGACGGCGTGGTTCGCGGTGTCGGACACGACGAACGACCCGTCGGGCAGGGCGAGCGCCTTGCCGGGGAAGCGCAGCGCGGTGTCGGGCGCGGGCGGGGCGACGTACGGGTCGTCACCGGGCTGGAGCGTGCCCTTGGCCCGGTGCTCCTCGACGAGCTCGCCGACGAGCGCGGCGAGGCCCGGGCCGTGCCCCTCTCCCGACATCGAGGCGACGACGAAGCCCTCGGGGTCGATGACCACGAGCGTCGGCCACGCGCGGGCCGTGTAGGCGTTCCACGTCGTCAGCTCGGGGTCGTCGAGCACCGGGTGGTGCACGGCGTACCGCTCGACGGCTGCCGCGAGGGCGTCCGGGTCGGCCTCGTGCTCGAACTTCGGCGAGTGCACGCCGACGATCGTCAGGGCGTCCGGGTACTGCTCCTCGACGGGCCGCAGCTCGTCGAGGACGTGGAGGCAGTTGACGCAGCAGAAGGTCCAGAAGTCGAGGACGACGACACGGCCGCGCAGGTCGGCGAGCGAGAGGCTGCGGCCGCCGGTGTTGAGCCAGCCGCGGCCGACGAGCTCGGGTGCCCGGACCTTGACGCGGGCCCGGGGTGCTGCGGAGGAGGTGGGGGCGGTGCTCACCCCAGCGACAATACGTCCGCCGACCGGGGCATTTCCGAGCGGTCCGCGGGCCGGGTCAGAGGCGGCGGTCGGCCAGGACCGGGAAGTCCTCGCGCCACTGCCGTACGGCGTCGACGTCGACCTCGACGCTGAGCACCTCCTCGCCCTCGCCAGCCTCGGCGAGGACGCGTCCGGTGGCGTCGACCGCCTGCGAGTGGCCGCCCATCTCGTGCCCCGCGTGCGTCCCGGCGGTGTTGCACTGGAGCACGACGCACTGATCCTCGACGGCGCGGGCGCGGCCGAGCAGCGTCCAGTGCTCGACGCGTCGCATGGGCCAGGCGGCCGGCACGACGAGGGCGAGCGCACCGGCGTCGACGAGGTGGCGGTACAGCTCGGGGAAGCGCAGGTCGTAGCACGTGGACAGGCCCACCGGCACGGTGTCGCCGCCGGCGACGGGAACGGCCACGACGACGACCTCCTCGCCGGCGTCCATGAGCCGGGGCTCGCCGTCGCCGAAGCCGAACCGGTGGATCTTGCGGTACGTCGCGACGAGCTGGCCCTGTGGGGAGAAGACGAGGCTCGTGTTCCAGACGCCGTGGTCGCCCTCGGCCGCGGGCTCGCCGCGCTCGACGATCGACCCGCCATGCAACGTCACCCCGGCGTCGCGGGCGGCCTCGGCGAGGGCCGTGGCGACCGGTCCGTCGACCGCCTCGGCACGCTCGCCCCAGCGGCGGTAGTCGAACCCGCCGGCCGGCCACAGCTCGGGCAGCACCACGAAGTCGTGACCCTCCTGCTCACGGACGAGACGCGTGACGCGGGCGGTACGGTCGGCGACGGACTCGTCGTCGCCGTAGGCGAGCTGGATGAGGGCGACCTTCATGGTCCAACTCTCACACGCCGGGGCCGGGCGACGCCCGTGAGGGACGGCGCGCAAGACGGCGGCCGTGGCGCAGGGGAACACCACGACCGCCGCCGACCGGTGGTCCCGCCCGAGGCGCAGGGGTTCGCCTCAGGTCGTGGCCGGCCGCTGACCCGGGACTCGCTGGTGGTGCGCACGGCGGTGTGCCGCGAGCTCGTCACGCAGCTCCGGGTCGCTCTGGACGAGGTAGACGAGACCGCAGTCCTGCGGGCCACTGGCTCCGGGGAAGCACAGGGTGCAGGGTTCGCCGACCCGGACGGGGCACCTGGGGGTCGGAATTCGCTGGGCCATCGCTCCTCCTCCGCCACACATACTACGTGACGTAGTAGTAGAACGGGAAATCGTCGCCTCCAGTGCCGCAGAGTTGACCCTCACACGGTGTCAGGGCCTAGACCATGGGTGTCATGTTGAACATCGGAGAGTTCGCCAGGCTCGCCGGAGTCACGGTGCGCATGCTGCACCACTACGACGCCCTCGGGCTCCTGCAGCCCGAGCACGTCGACCCGGCGACCGGCTACCGCTGGTACGCGGCCGCCCAGCTGCCGCGGCTCAACCGGCTAGTCGCACTCAAGGACCTCGGCCTCACGCTGGCCCAGGTGGGTCCGGTGCTCGACGCGCAGGTGGGGCCGGAGGAGCTGCGCGGCATGCTCACCCTGCGGCGGGCGCAGATCGAGGTCCAGATGGAGTCCGACCGGGCTCGTCTGGCCGCGATCGAGGCGCGGCTCCGGACGATCGAGAAGGAGGGCACCATGTCGGAGCTGGAGTTCGTGGAGAAGGCACTGCCGCCCCTGCGGCTGGCGCAGATCACGGGCCGGGTCGCCGACGTGAGCGAGCTGGGCGGGCAGGTCGGCCCGGCCTTCGACCGGCTGACGCGCGGGCTGACGGCGGCCGGCGTCCCCACGGGGCTGCCGTCGTTCGCGTGGTACTCCGGGGACGCCGAGGGGACGACGTGGGGCGTCGGCTACACGACGAGCCGCGAGGCGGTCGAGGTCGAGGGGGCGGAGGTCTCCGAGCTGCCGGGGTGCGACCGGGCCCTGACCGTCATCCACCGCGGGTCGATGGCGACGATCGGCGACACGTGGCAGGCGCTCGCCACGGCGGCGGACTCTCGCGGGCTGACCACCTACGGCAGGTGCCGCGAGGTCTACATCGAGGCGCCGATGGACGACCAGGACCGCTGGGTGACCGAGCTGCAGCAGCCGGTGCGCTGACGGCGTGACGGCCGCCCGGGGTCAGTGCGGGGTGCGCTCGTCGCGGCGTGAGAGGGCGGCGAGGCGCTCGTTGTACGCGACCAGCTCGGCGTCGCCGTCGCGGTCGGCGCGCCGGTCCCGACGCGTCGACTCCGCCTTGTCGGAGCGGAACCACTGGGCCGCGACCACGAGGGCGAGCACGAGGCTCGGCAGCTCTCCGATGGCCCACGCGACGCCGCCGCCGAATCGCTGGTCCGCAAGCGGGTCGGGCACCCACGGCAGCGCGATCGAGGTGAAGAAGTCGCCGCCGAGCAGCGTCGTGCCGGTGATCATGGCGACACCGAAGAACGCGTGCGCCGCGATCGTCGCGAACAGCACGATGAGCCGGAACGCCGGGCTCCAGCGCTTCGGGCCCGGGTCGACGCCGATGAGGACCCACGCAAAGAGGTAGCCGGCCAGGACGAAGTGGGCCGTCATGAGCAGGTGGCCGGTGTGGGTGGTCAGGGCCAGCTCGAACAGGCCGGTCCAGTAGAAGACGACGAGGCTGAAGAAGAAGAACGCCGCTGCGAAGACCGGGTTGCCGACGACCTTGAGCACCGGCGAGTGGACGAGCCCGAGGACGAGCTCGCGCGGGCCCAGCGTGCCGTCGCGCCGCGGCCGGAGCGTCCGCAGCGCGAGCGTCACCGGCGCCCCGAGCACGAGGAAGATGGGCACGACCATCGCCTCGATCATGTGCAGCGTCATGTGCCACGAGAAGGCGACCCGGCCGTAGATGCCGAGGGCACCGTTGGTGGCGTAGGCGAACAGGGCCCAGCCGACCACCCATGACACGGCGCGCAGCACCGGCCACGCGTCGCCGCGCCGGCGCAGCCGGACGACGCCGGCGACGTACAGGCCGACGGCCATCAGCGCCGTGGCGAGGAAGAGCCACTCGACGCGCCACGCGGTGACCCACGACAGTGCCGTGGGCGCCGGCGGCGGCGGGTAGCCGGTCAGGGCCATCGTCAGGCTCGGGTTCGGCTCGGTCTCGGGCACCGGCGGCTGGCTGCGGGCCAGCGCGGTGGCGACGCCGAACGCGAGGCCCATGACGAGCGTCTCCCCCACCGCGAGGCGCACGAAGAGCCGGCCGCGCGGCATCCCGGCCGACGCGTCGACACCTCGGGACGCGACGTCGGCGTCGAGCCGGTCGAGGGTGACGCGTCGGTGCCAGGCGCCGGCGAGGCCGAGGGTCACGAACGCGAGGGTCTTGACGACGAGGAGGACGCCGTAGGGCGTCGTGAGGTCGGCGAGCGAGCCCAGCCGGACCGAGGCGTTCATGACGCCCGAGACCCCGAGGGCCACGAAGCACCAGAGGGCGACGCTCGAGTAGCGCCGCGCCACGACGCCGACGGCATCACCGAGCGAGCGCCACAGGACGAGGAGCGCGAGCAGGCCCCCCACCCACAGGGCCGCGCTGAGCAGGTGGGTGGCGATGGAGTTGACGGCCGTCTCGTGGTCGGCCGACCCACCCGCGTGCCCGGCGAGGCCGAGCACGAGCACGCCGACCGTCGCGACGACGAGCAGCGCCAGCGCGACGGCCCGCGACCGGGCGACGGCCGCCACGGACGCGACGACGAAGGCGCACCAGGCGCTGATGACGCCGACGCGCAGCGTCTCGATCGTCCACAGCTCGGGCAGCAGGCCGCCGAAGGCGGGGTCGGACAGCGGCATGCCCGCAGCGTCGGCCAGGCCGAGCACGGCGCCCGTGACCCCCGCCGCGGCCCACACGAAGGCGGCCGGCACGACGACGCGCAGCGCAGCGGCCCGGCGCGGCTCGTCCGGCGCGGCGCTGGCCTTCCGGGTGCGGCCGGGCACCATCGTCGCGGCGAGCAGGAGGCACCCGACGGTCAGCGCTGCGGCCACGTCGTGGACGACGCGGACGAGCGGGAGCGCCCAGCGCACGCCCGGGCCGGCGTCGACGAGCCCACCCGGCAGGGGGGCCGCGGCACCGGTCGAGCGGGCCGCGAGGACGGAGGCGACGAGGCCGACGACGACGGTCGCGGCGACGGCCCACGCCGGGCGCGAGAGCCGGTCCACCGGGGCGGTCGACGAGCGCTCTCGTACAGGGGTGGGCATGTTCCAAGGGTAAGTAGTGTGGACACATGCCCATGCACCCGGCCGCTCCCGTCGACCGTGATGGCCTCCTCGACGCCTTCGACCAGACCGTCCTGTCGATCATCGACCTCGGGTACGCCTGCCGCGACGAGGACTTCGACCGCGACACCGAGTGCCCGGGCTGGACCGTGAAGGACCAGTTCTCGCACGTCGTCGGAGCGGAGAAGTCCTTTGCGGGAGTGCGGCGCTCGCGCATCGACGTGCCCGACTACCCGCACATCCGCAACGACCTCGGGCGCCTCACCGAGCAGGACGTCGAGAGCCGCCGGGCCGTCTCGGGCCGTGAGGTCGTCGCCGAGCTCGCCGAGTTCCACCCCGAGCGCATGGCGGCGCTGCGGTCCGCGGACACCGACCTCGACACGGTCATCGGCGGTTTCTTCGGACCCGAGGCCACCTTCGGCCTCCAGCTGCGGCGTCGGATCATCGACCTCTGGTGCCACGAGCAGGACATCCGGGGCGCCCTCGACCGCCCCGGCGACCTCGACTCCGCCTCGGCCGCGGTCTTCACCCAGGAGATCCTCGACGCCCTCCCCCGGGTCGCGGCGCGGGTGGCCGACGTCGAGCCGGGCCACGCGGTGGTGCTCGACGTGACCGGCCCGGTCCAGGCGCGGGGCGGGGTCCGGGTGTGCACGGGCGAGGACGGGCGCCCGTTCGGCGAGGCGCTCTTCAGCGGCCAGGACCGCCCCGACGGCGACGAGCAGCTCGACGTCACGACGATCCAGCTGACGACCGACGCCCTGACCCGGCGCGCCGCCGGCCGACGCGAGGTCGACGACCTCCACTTCACCACGCACGGCGACGAGGCCATCGCCCGACGCGTCCTCGAGGCGCTCGTCCTGACGCACTGAACGTCCGGACCACCCAACCCTGGACGGCGCGCCACCGCGGGTGCCGCCCAACCTTGGACAGGGGCCCGACGCGCAAGCGTGAACAGCGCTGGAACTGACGCAGAACCTGCGCAAACTCTCGACAATCCTTGGACGTACCGACCCGAGCGGCGCCGCCGTCGAATCCCTCTGCCATGCGGTCGAATTCGCCCGTTTTGAGCACGAAGAACGGCATCCGGGCCCCGCGCGGAACGGTCGAAGCGACCCAGACCCGACCTTGCCAAACCTTGGACAAGGGTTTAACGTCGAGGCAGTCGGTCAAGCCAGCGCCGCATCGGGGACATCCCATGGAGGATTGCCATGACCGACGCATCGGTTGGTCCGCGCAAGGACGCACGCACGCGAGAGCTGATCACCACCTTCCGCACCTCGGACTCCGCGTCCGAACGGAACGAGGCTCTCGAGGTCGTCACACGACTGCACATGCCGCTCGCGCGGTCGCTCGCCCACCGTTACTCGGGCAAGGGGCTGGACCGCGAGGATCTCGAGCAGGTGGCCTTCCTGGCCCTGCTCAAGGCGTTGCAGCGCTTCGATCTCGACAAGCCCACCGAGTTCGGCGCCTACGCGACGCCGACCATCACCGGCGAGCTGCGCCGGTACTTCCGCGACTACGGCTGGCTCGTCCGGCCGCCGCGCGAGCTGCAGGAGCGCCGCCAGCTCGTCACCGACACCCGCTCGCGCCTCGAGCAGGTCCTCGGTCACGACCCGGACGTCGACGAGCTCGCCGCGGAGCTCGCCATTCCTGTCGAGTCGGTCAAGGAGGCGCAGGTCGCTGCGTCGAACCTGCGCCCGGCCTCGCTCGACGTCACGACGAACGAGGGCGGCCGGCCCGTCCTCGACCTCATCGACGCCCGTGGTGACACCGGCGCCGACCCGGCGCTCGACGACTCCATCGTCGTGCGCTCCGCCATCGAGCGACTGCCCGCCCGCGACCAGGAGATCATCGAGCGCCGCTTCGTCGACGACATGACCCAGGCCGAGATCGCCGAGTCGATGGGCCTGTCGGCCATGCAGGTCAGCCGCCTGCTGCGCCGGATCCTCGAGTCCCTGCGTCGCCAGCTCGACGCCGAGGGCGTCGCGAGCGCCTGAGGCACCCGGGCACGGAGTTCGTGCCCTGACACCTCGGCTGTCCCGCGGCTTCCCGCGCACGGGGGCGGGCCCTTGCCCCACCCCCGTCCACCACGGTCGACGCGTCCGGTTCGTGCGGACGCGTCGACCGATGCGTGTCCCGGGCCCGACGCGCGCGGCCGCCCGACGCGTCACCCCCTGACGCGTCGCCGCCTCTCCGGGCGACGCCCGCTCAGGCCCGCGGCGGCACCGGGAACTGCGACTCCTGGCCCTGGATGACCTGTGTCGCGACATGCGCGAGCTTCATGTTGAGCTCCTGCGACGTGCGGCGAAGCAGCGCGAACGCGTCGTCGCCGCTGATGTGGTGCGCGGCCATGAGCAGGCCGACGGCCTTGCCGATCTCGCGGTTGCTCTGCAGGCCCTGGCGCAGCGTCGCGGCCTCCTCGCGCGCCCGGATCGCCATGAGGGCGACGGTCGCGAAGGACGCGATGACGGCGCCGACGTCGGCCGAGGCGCCGGTGAGGCCGCCCGGGGTGTCGGAGAAGAGGTTGAGCGCGCCGACCTTGTCGCCCTCGAGGAGCAACCGGTAGCCGACGGCCGAGCGCACCGGGGTCTCGGCGACGATCCGTTCGGTGAAGCGGGGCCACGGCGTCACGGCGTCGGTGAGGTCCGGGTCGTGCTGGTAGGCCTCGTCGAGGATGGCGTCGACGCAGGGGCCCTCGCCGACCTCGAGCTCGATCTGGTCGATGCGCCGGGCGATGTCGTCGGTGGAGGCCGCCGTGAGGTACCGGTCGTGGGAGCGCATGAGCAGCGAGGCCCGGTCGCAGCCGTCGATGAGACGCACCGCGGCGTCGACGAGCGCGTGGTGGATCGACCCCGCGTCGGCGCCCGAGTAGATGAGCGCGGACAGCTGGCGGAACGCCTCCTGCACGGATTCGTCCTGCCTCGTCGCCTCGGCGATGGCAGGGTCCGGCTCGGGCAGGTCGGTGACGGACGCATCCGGGGTCGGTAGGTCGACGGGGACGTCGGCGGGGACGTCGGCTGCCATGGCTCTCCCTGAGGGGTCGGACTTTCGCCGCGGCATGCTCCCTTCCGAACACTGAGGCGGCGCAGATATTTTGACACCTCCCCCGAGGCGTGTGCGCACAGACAACCACACGACGCGCCCGTCCGGACCCTCGGAGCGGCCTGCATGTCTGCGCCCGCGAGGCAGTGGTTTGACACCGGCATCACTGCGGCGAATACTTGCTTGGTGCAAACAAGCAAATGGGGGCGGTCGCGGTGACCGTCGGCAAGGACGAGGCGAACCAGGTCTTCGTCGCGCTGCTGCGGGTGCAGAAGCTGCTCCTCGCGGCCCGCAACGCCGCGCCACGCGTCCACGAGGCCGTCGACACCACCGCCTACCCGGCCCTCTTCGTCGTGGCCGGGTCCGCAGAACCCGTGCGGATCTCCGACCTCGCCACGACGCTGCACAACGACGTGTCGACCGTGAGCCGCCAGGTCAGCACGCTCGTCGCCGGCGGTCTGCTCGTCAAGACGGCCGACCCGCACGACGGGCGCGCCCTGGTCGTGTCCCTCACCGACGAGGGGCACGCCGTGCTCGACCACATCCAGTCCACCCGGTCCACGTGGTTCCAGGGGCTCCTCGAGTCCTGGGACGGCGCCCGGGCGGACTCGTTCGTCACCGATCTGCACGAGCTCGCCGACGCGCTCGACGCCAACCTCCGCGCGCGGGGCGCCTCCCTGCCGCCGATGCCCTACGCCGCCGCCCCCAGGGCGGCCGGCGCCACCGACCAGATGTCCAGGAAGGACTGACATGTCCGACACCACCGCCGAGCCGGGACGCGCGGCGAGCACCCCGGCGAGCACGTCGGCGGGGACCGCCGACCACCCGCCGCTGTCACACCGGGAGATCATCACGATCCTCATCGGTCTGATGCTGGGGATGTTCCTCGCGGCCCTCGACCAGACGATCGTCGCGAGCGCCATGCGCGTCATAGCCGACGACCTCAATGACCTCGCCGGCCAGGCCTGGGTGACCACCGCGTACCTCATCACGGCCACCATCGCGACGCCGCTCTACGGCAAGCTCGGCGACATCTACGGGCGCAAGAAGCTCTTCCTCTTCGCCATCTCGATCTTCACGATCGGCTCGATGCTCTGCACGCTCGCCTGGTCGATCCCGGCCCTCGCAGCGTTCCGCGCCGTCCAGGGCATCGGCGCCGGCGGCCTCTTCTCGCTGGCCCTCGCGATCATCGGCGACATCGTGCCGCCCCGCGAGCGGGCCCGGTACCAGGGCTACTTCCTCGCCGTCTTCGGCACCTCGAGCGTCATCGGCCCCGTCGTCGGCGGCCTCCTCGCGGGCCAGGCCACGATCCTCGGCATCACCGGCTGGCGCTGGGTCTTCCTCGTCAACGTGCCGATCGCCATCATCGCGCTCGTCGTGGTCAGCCGCACGCTGCACCTGCGCCACCACCGCCTCGACCACCGCATCGACTACTGGGGCGCGGCCACGCTGTCGATCGCACTCGTGCCGCTGCTCATCGTCGCCGAGCAGGGTCGCGGCTGGGGCTGGGGATCGGCCACCTCGATCCTCTGCTACGCCATCGGCCTCGTCGGTGCTGTCGCGTTCTTCTTCATCGAGCGGAACATGGGCGACGAGGCGCTGATCCCGCTGCGGCTCTTCAGCAATCGGACCATCGCGGCCGCGTCGGTCAGCTCGGTCTTCATCGGCATGGGCATGTTCGGTGGCCTCGCCGCACTCCCGCTCTACCTGCAGATCGTCAAGGGCGCGACGCCGACCGAGGCGGGCCTCATGCTGCTGCCGATGACCGGCGGCATCATGTTCGGCTCGATCTTCTCCGGCCAGACCATCTCCCGCACCGGGCGCTACCGCATCTTCCCGATCGTGGGCTCGGCAATTCTCGTCGCGGCGCTCTTCGGCTTCCACTACATCGGGGCCGACACCCCGCTGTGGAAGACGATGATCGGGATGTTCTTCTTCGGCATCGGCCTCGGCTTCAACTTCCAGCCGTTGACGCTCGCCGTGCAGAACGCCGTCCCGCGGCGCGACATCGGCGTGGCGACGTCGTCGGCCACGTTCACCCGGCAGATCGGTGGCACGCTCGGCACCGCCGTCTTCCTGTCCATCCTGTTCTCGCAGGCCGGCACGAAGATCGCCGAGGCGTTCCAGTCCGCGGCCAGGTCGCCGGAGTTCATCGCGGCGGTGCGCAACCCGACGGGCGGCGACCCGCAGGCCAATGCGGCCTTCGTCGCCGGCGTGCAGAAGGGTGGCGGCGGCGGTGCGGGCGCCTCGGCCCTGCAGGACAGCTCGTTCATCAACCAGCTCGACCCGCGGCTCGCCCACCCGTTCCTCGTCGGCTTCTCCGACGCCATGTCGGTCGTGTTCCTCGTCGCCTCGGGCGTGCTCGTGCTCGCCTTCGTCGCCTCACTGTTCCTGCCGCACGTCGACCTCGGTCCCGGCCCGGGTCAGCAGGGTGCCCAGCAGGGCGACGCCGAGTCCGCTCCGGTGGCCGCCGCCGGCCACTGACCGTCGAAAGGCCACGAGTGGCCGTCGCGTGACCCTCGAAAGGCCACCTCTCGTCCAGAGGTGGCCTTTCGACGTGCCCGGGGCAGCCCATCGTGGCCTCTCGACGGTTGAGTGCTGGACGCGTCGGGCGGGGTGACGCGTCGGGCGGGGTGACGCGTCAGCGAAGGTTGTGCAGCTCGCGACGGCTGAGGAAGGCGCGCGTGCCGACCGCCATGACGAAGGCGAAGCCGCCGGCGATGACCGCGACCCAGTACCCGTGCTGCGCGCCCACGCGGTCGACGACCGCTCCGGAGAGGGCCGACCCCGCGGCGATGCCGATGATGAGGCCGGTCAGCACGATCGTCATGCCCTCGTTGAGCTGGGCCTTGGGCACGATCCGCTCGATGAGGTTCATCGTCGTGATGAGGGTCGGGGCGGTGGCCATGCCGGCGATGACCATGAGGCCCGCGAGCACCCACAGGTTCGGCGCGAAGAGCAACGGCGCCTCGAGCACCCCCATGCCGAGCGTGCCGAGGATGAGCAGCTTGACGAGGTTGCGCCCGTGCGACACGTGCCCGAAGACGAGGCCGGCCAGTCCCGAGCCCACCGCGTAGAGGGCGAGGATGGCGCCGGCCGCGCCCTTGGCGCCGTGGTCCTGGGCGACTGCGAGCGTGACGACCTCGTTGACGCCGAAGATCGCGCCGGTCATGACCATGATGAAGGCGAGCGGGATGAGGCCCGGGTTGTGGTGGGCGTGCCCCTCCGGACGCTGGTGGTGCGGGACGACCGGAGGCTCGGTGGAGCGCGCCGAGATGAAGATGAGCACCCCGACGCCGTAGGCGATGGTGGCGACGACGAACCCGGCCTCCGGGAACCACGCCGATGCCAGCCAGATCGCGACGACCGGCCCGATGACGAACGTAAGCTCCTCCATGACCTGCTCGAACGACATCGCCGAGTGCAGGGACCGGGGGTCGTGGGCGAAGATGTGCGTCCACCGCGCCCGGGCCATGGTGCCCATGTTGGGGATGGCGCCGCACAGCGGGAAGGTGATGAAGAGCACCCACGAGGGCCAGCCCTTCATCGAGGCCACGATGGTCATGACCGCCCAGAACCCGGAGAAGAGGAAGAACGGGATGGCGATCCGACGCTGCCCGTACCGGTCGACGAGGCGGCCGAGGAAGGGTGCGAAGAGCGCGAGGGCCACCATGCCGACCGCGACGACGGCACCGGCCAGCTCGTAGGAGCCGGTCCGCGCGGCGACCATCGCCACGACGGCGACACCGAACATCGAGCCCGCGGTACGGGCGATCATCCCCCCGGTGATGAAGGTGCGAGCGCCCGGTACCTCGAAGAGAGGTCGGTAGGACGCGAGCACGGAACTTCTCCTCGGTGGGGCGAACGGCAACCTCGCCATCCTGCCACCAAGCGGACCGCGGTGCCGAAACCCGGTGGGCTGCCGGCGCGTGGTCGGGCGAGGATCAGCGGCCGTGGCGACGCCGCAATGACCACATCTGCGGCGAGCGCTCGAGCTCGACCGAGACGTCCCAGGGCAGGCCGCCCGGGGCGGTCTCGCGCCGGAAGCTGGCCACCGTGCGGCGTGCCAGGGCGGGGTCGCGGGCGACGCGTCGGGCCATGGCGACGGCCTCCTGCTCGACGTCGGCGTCGTCGTGGGCCGCCCAGGCCAGGCCGAGGTCGACGGCGCGCTGCCCGTCGACCTCCGCGCCGAAGAGACCGAGGGCCGCGGCCGCCTCACGGCCCGCGACCCGGTTGAGCAGCGTGAAGTGCCCACCGCCGGGGTGGATGCCGATCTGGGCGAAGCCCGGCAGCAGGCGGGCCGTGCGCGACACGATGCGCAGGTCGGTGGCGAGCGCGAGGTTGAGGCCCGCACCGACCGCCGCGCCGCGCACCGCGGCCACAGTGGGGACGCCGATGCCGCCGACGGTCGTGAACGCCGCGTAGACGGTCTCGAGGTTGCGGTAGGCGTCGTCGGCGACGGGGTCGGCGCCGGTGTCCGCGAGGACGCTGCGCACGGCCCCCGCACAGAAGTGCTCGCCACCGGTGATGACGACGGCCCCGACCGACGCGTCGGCCTCGGCCGTGCGGGCGGCGTCGGCGAGCTCGACGGACATCTCGACCGACAGCGCGTTGCGGCGTTCCGGCGCGTCGAGGGTGATGAGGGCGACGCCCTCGGACACCTCGTAGCGGATCTCAGTCATCGGCGGATCTCCTTCGGCACCAGGGCGGTTCAACGGTGTGTTCGGTCGGCGCTCTTGGCCCGACCGGTCGTGACGAGGGTCCAGAGCCGGTCGCGGCCGGCCGAGGTCGCAAGCGTCGTGAGCGTCTCGTCCCACTCGTGCACCGAGCCGTACTCGCTGCGCCGCGCGAGCATCGGCTTGGTCAGCGTGTGCAGCTCGTGCTCCAGGGTGGTGCCGATGGCACCGAGCACCTGGTGGGCATTCCGCACGACGACCGACGCGCCGTGGCCGACGCACGACTTGGCGACGCCGACGGCGAAGAGCATGCCGCGGTCCTGCCAGTCCGACGCGGCGGCCCGGGCCACGGCGGCGTCGGTGGCGGCCCGGGCCAGGGCGGTCTCGGCGGCGATGTCGGACACGAGGTGCTGCACGGCCTGGAAGCGCCCGATCGGGCGGCCGAACTGGACGCGGTCGCGCACGTGGGCGAGCACGATGTCGAGGACGCGCTCCATGGCGCCGACCACCTGGGCCGACCGCGCAAGCGCGCCGCGGTAGTGGAACTGCTCGCCGATCTCGTGGGCCACGACGATGCCGTCCTCGAGGTCGAGCAGGTCGAACTCGACGGTGTCGCTCGGCTCGCCTGCGAGGTTGCGGCCCTCCTCGAGCCCGACCCGGTCGAGCGGCACGTCGGCGACCCGCCACTCGTCACGGTCCTCCCACAGGGCCACGATCCGCGACGCGTCGCGCGCCCACGTGACGTTGAGGGCGACGCCGGAGGGGTCGGGGCGACAGACCGTGCGGATGCCGCCGTCGTTGGGCAGCTGCGCCGCTTCGAGCAGCCAGCCGCCGAGGACGTCGTGCTCGGCCACCGGCACCGGGGCGCCCGCGGCGGCGGACAGACCGAGGAGCGCGGCCGCCTCGAGCCAGCCGGCGCCGCTGCCGCCGGAGGACTCGTCGCCGGTCAGGCGCGTCAGGCCGAGGTCCTCGAGACGGGCCCACAGGCCGCGGTCGAGGTCGACGGTGGCGCCCGGGGCCGGACGCGTCGCGCGGTAGTCGTCGAAGAGCTCCGTCAGCATCGCGACGACGTCGGGGTCGGCGCTGGACGCCGCGGCCAGGTGCGCGAATCCTGCTGTGCGCCGGTCGTTCCCGGTGGTGTCGGCCATCAGCGCATCCCCAGCCCTCGGGCGACGACGCCGCGCAGGATCTCGTTGGTCCCGCCGCGCAGCGTGAAGCCCGGGCGCTGGAGGATCGCGGCGTGCAGGAGCGTGTAGAGCTCCTCGTCCTCGACCCATCCGGTGGCTGTCAGCAGGTCGACGAAGTCGGCGATGTCGCCCTCGGTCGTCGTGCCGAGCAGCTTGACGAGCGCGGCCGGCACGTCGGCCGGCTCGTGCGCATCCAGGGCCGTGGACACCGAGAACGAGAGGTGGTGCAGCCCGGCCACGCGCGCGACGTGGCGGCCGAGACCGGCGTCGGTCGGCAGGCCGCCGTCTCCCATTGCCTGGGCTGCAGCCGCGAGCAGCTGGAAGGTGGACAGGATGCGCTCGGGTCCACTGCGCTCGTAGGCGAGCTCGGAGCTGACCTGCCGCCAGCCGTCGCCGACCTCGCCGAGGACGCGGTCGTCAGGGATGAAGACGCCGTCGAGGTGCACCTCGTTGAAGTGGTGGTCGCCGCCCATCGACAGGATCGGCCGGATGTGGACGTCGGGGTCGTGCAGGTCGACGATGACCTGGCTCAGGCCGGCGTGCCGGTGCTCGGGGTCGAGGGGGGCCGTGCGGCACAGGGCGAAGAACGCGTCGGCCTCGTGCGCGCCAGAGGTCCACACCTTCGTGCCGGTGACGCGCCAGCCGCCCTCGACCTTCTCGGCGCGGGTGCGGACGCTGGCGAGGTCGGATCCGGAGTCGGGCTCGCTCATGCCGATGCCGAAGACGACGTCGCCGCTGCTGATCCGCGGCAGGAACGCCTGCTTCTGCTCCTCGGTGCCATAGCGCAGCAGCGACGGGCCGATCTGCCGCTCGGCGATCCAGTGGGCCGCGACGGGCGCGCCGACGACGAGCAGCTCCTCGGTGACGACGAACCGCTCGAGGTAGGTGCGGCCCTGGCCGCCGTACTCGGTGGGGACGACCATGCCGAGCCAGCCGCGTCGACCGAGCTCGCGGGTGAACTCGCGGTCCCAGCGCGTCAGCCATGTGTCGACGTGCGGCACGAACACACCGGCGCGCACCTGCTCGGCGAGGAACGCGCGCACCTCGAGACGCAGGTCGGTGAGCGCGGGCAGCTCACGCACACCGGGTGGCACGAGTCGGGTCGCCATGCTCACCTCCGTCGGTCGGGCCGGGTCAGGGGTCACTCTCCCACACGCTCGTGGGCCCGCCGGGCCCGGTCGGTCGAGGCACGTGGGGACGCGTGGGGCAGGAGTGACGCAGTGCTCACTCGACGCGAAAGGGGAGGCGGACGCATCAGCCGCGCGGTCCCAGACGCGTGGGGCAGGAGTGACGCAGTGCTCACTCGACGAAGAGAGGGCCCCTCCCCCCGCATCGAGTGAGCACGGGGCCCCAGGCGTCACAGGCCGCTGACGACGAGGTACGCGCAGAGGCCGACGATGACGGCCGTGATGAGGGTGGCCACGGCGGTGGTGACGCGGTGGTTGACGAGGACGCCCATGAGGCGTCGGTCGCGGGTGAAGAGGAGCAGTGGCACGAGGGTGCCGGGGAGGGCGAACGACAGGATCACCTGGCTCCACACGAGCGCGTCGGTCGGCTCGACGCCGAGGCCGAGGATGACGAGGGCCGGCACGACCGCGAGGAGGCGGCGCAGCAACGGGGAGATGGGGCGGCGTCCGAAACCCTGCATTACGACGTCACCGGTCTGCACGCCGACGAGCGTGGAGGCGAGACCCGAGGCGAGCAGCGCCACCGCGAGCATCGTCGCGGCGATGTCTCCGGCGCTCGCACCGAGCGCGGCGTAGGCCGACTCGATGCTGGCGCCCGCCGTGGTCGGCAGGGCGGCGGCGAAGACGACGAGGCTGACGTTGGCGACCCCCGCGATCGTCATGGCGATGACGACGCTGTGCACGGTGCGGCGCCCGGACCGAAGGCGCTCGGCCTGCGAGGGCGCCGGCGCTCCGTCGTCGTGCCCGCGGGAGGCGGCCGAGTGGAAGTGGAGGGCGTGCGGCATGACGGTGGCGCCGACGATGCCGACCGCGAGCAGCGCCGCCGACCCGTCGAGCGGCCCGGGCACGAGCGAGCGCAGCAGGCCGGCGCTGTCGACGTCGGCGACGGTCACCTGCCACACGAGCGAGCCGATGATGACGACGAGCAGCACGAGCACGACCGAGTCGAAGTGGCTGCGGCCGCGGACCTTGAGGGCGAGCACGACGAGGCTGAAGAGCGTGACGCAGACGGCGCCGGCCACGAGCGGCATCCCGAAGAGCAGCCGCAGCGCGATGGCCCCGCCGACGATCTCGGCGAGGTCGGTCATGATGACGACGAGCTCGGCCTGGGCCCAGAGCAGCAGCCGCCCGACGCCGGGGAACCGTTCGGCGCTGTGCTCGGCCAGGCTCTTGCCGGTGACCATGCCGAGCTTGGCGGCGAGGTACTGGATGACCATCGCCGAGCAGCTGGCGAAGACGACGACCCAGACGAGGCCGTAGTCGTGCTCGGCGCCCGAGGTGATGTTGACGCCGAAGTTGCCCGGGTCGACGTAGGCGATCGCGGCGAGCAGCGCGGGCACGAGCGTGCGGGGCGAGCGCAGCGTGCCGCCGAGCCCCGGCCCAGGGGTCCGCTCCGCGACCCGGCGCGACTCCTGCGCCACCCGCTCGTTCATGAAGGACAGCATCGGGCCTCCCGCGCCGCCACGCCAACTCCCCGGGCGGCCCGGAGACCGACACCACACGACGCGTCAACCCACCACAGGAGCTCGTGAGCACCTACGCTGCCGCGCGTGACGACGACCGCTCCGGCGCCGACCGGCGAGCCCTGCCCCACGTGCGCGACGACGACCGTCGCACTGGAGCACTCGGACACGCCGTGGTGCCCGGCCTGCCGATGGGGGCTGGATCGGTACGACCCGGTGACGGTTCCGTGGCGCGGGAGTCGCTGGCTCGGCCGCCTCGGCTACACCACGGCGTTCCGGCTCGACGACGGGCTACGACGTGCCCTCGTCGCAGACCCCACCGCTGCCGCACGACGCTCGCGCGCGGAGCTGGTCCTCGTCGCGATCTCCGCCCTCATCGTGCTCGCGAGTCTCGCGTGCTTCGTCGGCGCCGTGCTCGTCTGGCGCACGGAGTGGCTCATCCCGGTCCGGTTCGGCGTCTCCGTGGGACTGGTGCTCCTCGGGATGTTCCTCCGACCTCGGTTCGACCGCGTCCCGAGACGTGAGCTGCTCCGCGCCGAAGGCGCACCCAACCTGCGCGAGCTCCTGCGCCGGGTCGCTGCCGAGGTCGGCACGCCTTCGCCCGAGCTCGTCATCGTCTCGCCCCACACCCTCAACCTCGCCGTCGGCCGGAGCGGGCTGAGGGGGCGACCCGTCCTCGTCATCGGCCTGCCACTCTGGCTGCTGCTCTCCCCGGCGATGCGTCAGGCCCTGCTCGCCCACGAGCTCGGGCACCTCGTCAACCGCGACCCGCTGCGCAGCGCGCTCACCGGGCCCGCCCAACGGATCTTCGCCAACGCCGTGACGTGGACGGGCGGCCAGAACCCGTGGCGACGCCTCGGGGACGATCTCGACCGCGCGGCGCAGCCCGGCCTCGGCGTCATGCTCGTCCGGCTGCTGCTCGCGCTCGTCAACACCGTGTTCGCGACCGTCCAGCTGGCCATCGACGCCGTCATCATGCCGGACCACCGTCGAGCCGAGTACGCCGCCGACCTCGTGGCCCGCGACGTGGCGGGTACGGCCGCGACCGTGGCCGCCCTCGACCGGCTCAACGTGCTCGGCGAGCTCACCGACGGCCTCGTGCACGACGTGGTGACGCGAGGCCCTACCGACTGGCTGGCGCTCGCGGACCGGCGGGAGGCCCTGCTCGCGGACGGTCGAGAGGTGGTGCGTCAGGCGACCCGGCGACGCGTCGACCTCTGGGCGACGCACCCGCCGAGCGGGATGCGCGCCTCACTCGTCGAGTTGCTTCCGGAGGTGCCGGGTCGCCTCGAGGTCGACGCCGAGCTGTTCGCGCGCATCGACACAGAGCTGAGCCTCTGGTACGACGAGTCGCACCGGGCCATCCTCGGCGCCCGCGAGTTCCTCGGCTGAACCGTCAGCGGGCGGAGGCGAAGCCGAGGAGTGCGGCGATGCCGAGGGCGCTGCGCGGGTCGTAGGCCGAGGTCCAGAGCCCTCCGTGCGCCGCGGCGTAGGCCTCGTCCTGCCAGGGGTGGCCGTGGCTCGGCGCCCCGGTGCGCAGGTCGTGGACGAGCAGCGCCGCCATCAGGGTGTTGGCCGTGCCGGGCTCGAACACCTCGATGCCGAACCGGTGGGCCCCGGCGTACGCGGCGGCGAGCGCGCGGTTCTTGACGACCGACCGGGTGCGCGTCGGCGGTGCCACCTTGAACGACACGAGCCCGCCGTCGGCGCGGTGGGTCATGGCCCGCCAGCGCTGGAGTCGTTTGGCCAGGAGGTAGTTCGGCCCCTGCTGCAGCACGACGCTGTCGTTGATGCCGGGGTCCTGGCCCGGCACGTAGTTGCGACGCAGCAGCCGCCCGCCGCTGACGGTGCGCAGCGGCACGCGGAAAAGCTTCGAGGTGCGTCGCTCGGCGTAGCTGCGCACCGACCTCTCGACGGCCTCCGCCGGGACCGCGAACACGTCGGTCGGCGTGGCGAGGAAGGCGAGAGCGACGGCCTCGCGCCCACGCTCCGCGACGACGCGTTCGGTCAGCGCGTCGACGGCGGTCGAGACGCGCACGTTCGTGGCGCCGTCGGCGTAGACGTAGTTGCCGATGACGAGCCGCTCCGACGCGTCGAGCCCGGAGACCCACTCGGTGACGGCGGCGAGGTCGTGCACGAGATCGCCGCCGGCCCGGGCCGCCAGCGGGCCGCTGCCGCTGCGGACGGGCACCGTCAGCGAGCCGGCTAGTCGACGCGTGTCGCCGATCAGCCTGTCCCACAGGTCGTTCCGCGGGAGGTCGACGGCTGCGACGTTCGCGCCCCACCGCAGCAGGGATCGCAGCGGGCCCATCTCGGCCGCGGCTCCGAGGACGACGACGGTGTGGTCGCGCAGGTCGAGCCACTCCGGGTGGTCGACGACGCGTCCGACGGCCTCGGCGCACGACGGCTCGACCGTGCCCGCCTCCACCCACGCGTCGAGCCGGCGCCGCAGCGCGTCGCCGGTGAGGCGCTCCCCGCCGTAGGGCAGCGAGAGGGCACGCTCGGGCTCCCCCTCGCCGCGCAGGGTCTCCGACCCGAGCGGCGGCGCGGCTCCCTCCGCGTCACGAGGGGCGAACGCATCGGGCAGCGGCACGTCTCCCTCGGCACCGGCCCAGCGCATCCGCCCGTGCAGCGAGGCGAGCCCGTCGCGGGCGATCCCGACGGCCGCGGCGTCGGACACCAGCCCCGCCTCGACGAGCCGGCGGAAGTGCGGCAGGTACCCCTGGCGCCAGCTCGTCTCGCGCTCGGCCGACGCCGCGCCGACGGGGTCGTGCGCCCGAAGGGCATCGGCGACGACGGCCCGCCCGACCAGCGTCGTGCTGCGCCGGCCGGTGGCCGGGTCGGACGGGAAGACCACACCGCGCTGGGTGTCGGAGTCGCTCATGCGGCCATCCTGCCGGTGCCCGGGCCAGGTGTCCGCCCGGGACTGTCGACGGGGACGTGACGATGGCGACGTGACGATGTCACGACATTGCGCGGACGGGCCGGGACCGGCGGCGGACAATGATGGAGTGGACGAGCTCACCACCACGCCGCAGCAGCTGCTCGCCGGGGACCGCGAGGCTACCGAGCAGCGCCTCGCCGACCTGCGCAGCGAGTTCACCCGCGTCGTCGACGGCGCGGAGGGCACGAACCCCGACGACGAGCACGACCCGGAGGGCTCGACGATCGCCTACGAACGCACCCAGCTCGGCGCCCTCGTCGAGCAGGCCCAAGGGCACCTGGCCGACATCGACGCCGCCCTCGCCCGGGTGGCGCAGGGCACGTACGGGCGCTGCGAGGTGTGCGACCGGCCGATCCCGGCGGCCCGGCTCGAGGCCCGGCCGACCGCGACGCGGTGCGTCGAGCACGTCGCGGCCCGCCGGCCGGCCTGAACGGCGCGACGATCCGGACGGGCTCTCGCTCTCGGCGAAACGGCCCCGCCGGGGGCCGGCTTCTGCGACGCTGGTCCGCGGAGGTCGGATGAGCGAGCCGGGACGGTCGCGGCGAGATGCCGCGCGCCTCGTCGTGCACCCCGGACACGGGATCCACGGCCGGGTCCAGGAGGTCGAGGCCCTCGTCACGGCGCTCGACCCGGGGGGCGCGCGCCGCGTCGTCGTCCACGGCCCACTCGGCGTCGGCACGTCGACGCTCGTCGCGGTCGCTGCCGAGCGGCTGCGCGACGCCTACGACGCGTCGGTCACGCTGGCCGTGCGGGGCGGGCCCGGCCTGCGACGCGGGCTCGCCAGCCACCTCGGCGTGCTCGAGCCCTACGACGTGGACCGGCTCGCGGCCGCGATCGGCGAGCGCCGGCTGCTCGTCGTCGTGGACCCGCCCGACGGCGCGGGGCCGCACGCCCTGCTCGCCGAGCGCCAGCTCGTCCACGACGCCGACCGGCTCGTCGACACCTGCCCCGGCCTCGCCGTCGTCATCATCGGCCGCCGCCCGGCCTCGTGGCCCGGGGCCGAGCAGGTCGCGGTGCGGGCTTTCGACCCGCCACGTCAGGGGGACGACCCGGACGCGCTGCGCCGCCACCCGGCCGTCGAGCTCCTGCTCGACCGCGTCGCCCTCGTCGACGCGCACCTCGAACCGACCGACGACGTCGTCCGCGACGCCGCGGAGGTGTGCCGTGGCGTCGGCGGGCTGCCGCTCGCCCTCGAGCTCGCCGCCGCGCGCGCCGGGGCGATCGGCATCGACGGCGTCGCGGGGCTGCTGCGCGGCGGGTCCTCCCGCGTCTCGCTGCTGTCGATGAGGCGCACCGAGCCGCGCGGGGTGCGCACCGCCCTCGAGCTGTCCTACGCCACGCTGTCGCCGGACGCCCAGGAGCTGCTGCGCGACGCGTCGACGCTGCGCGGGCCCTTCGACCTCGACGCCGCGTGCGCCGTGTCCGACCTGCCGCTGGCGCGCCTCGTCGATGCCCTCGACACCCTCGTCGACCTGCACCTCGCCTCCTACGTGACCAGTGACGACGCGGCCCTCTCGGCCGCGCCGGCGGCCCCGGCCGCCGTGGCCTCCGGCGGCGCCAGGCCGGCCCACCGCGCCCGGTTCGCACTCGACCCGGTCGCCGCCGAGCTCGCGGCCGAGCTGCTCGACCAGACGGGTGAGGGGGGCGCCGTGCTCGACCGTCACGCCACCCACCATTCCGCCCTGGCCCGCCGGGCGGCCCTCATCGCGGCGGACGCCCGCGAGCCCGAGGCCCTGGCGCTCCTCGAGCCCGTGTCCGCCGACCTCAGCGCAGCCCTGACCTGGCTGCGCGCCGGCCCGGACCACGCCACGGCCCTGCGGCTGGCCGTCGACCTCGGGCTGCTGAGCCGCACCGTCGGCGAGCGCGGCAACCTGCGCGGCGTCCTCGACGAGCTGCTCGGCGAGCTCGCGACGCAACCCGTCGACGAGGGCCTGCTGGCCGACGCCGAGATCTGGTCGGGCACCCTGGCCCTGGAGGGCGCCGACGCCCTCGAGCGCGTCGACGAGGCCCTTCCGCACATGCTGGCCGGGATCGACCGCGCTCGGCACACGCCCGACCGGCTGCGACTGCTCCGCGGGCTGGACGCCGTGGCCCGGACGGCGCCGCTGCACCGCAACGCGATCCTCGCCCACCGCTGCGTCGTCGAGGGCCTCGAGGTGGCCACGCACCTGCACCACGAGCGGTGGGTCGCGCGCTTCGAGGCCTGGCGCGCCGCGCTCCTGATCCAGGGCGGAGACGCAGCCGGCGCGGCCGAGGTCGGCCTGTCGGCCCTGCGGCGCGGGCGCGCCTCGGGGGACCGGCAGTCGGTCGTGGCCGCCGGCATCCTCCTGCACACAGTGCCCCCGGGCATCGGCATCCTGGGGGCGCGCGACGCGGCGGGCCGACCGAGCCCTGAGGTGCCGACGCTGCCCGAGCTGCTCACCGTGGCCACCGAGGCGGGCGACGCGGCGTCACGCTCGCTCATCCTCGGCCAGCTGGCGAGCCGCGCCCTGCTCGACGGCGACATCGTGGCGTCGGCCCGGTGGACGCAGACCCGGCTCGAGCTGGTGTGGCGCCTGTCCGCGTGGACGACGGTCGCCTACTCCTACCTCGTCGCCTCACGCATGGCCGCGGCGCAGGGCGACCTCGTGTCCGCGGCACGCTTCCACGGCATCGCCACGCCGGTGCTGCCGGTCCTGTTGGCGGGGCTCCCGCCGGGCAAGGCGGCGGCCTACGAGCGGTCGGTTGCCGCGTTGCGTGAGCGGCTCGGTGCCGACGTGTTCGACCGTCAGGCGTTCGAGGGTTCCCTCCTCGACGCGGCGACCGCCCGCACCGAGGTGCTGGCCTACGTCACGGCCATCGTGGGCGAGCAACCCGGCTCCCCCGCCGGCCCACCCGCGTCACCGCCGGACCGCCCGGGCGGCGAGGTGCCGCTCTCGGCGAGCGAGGTGCGCCTGCTCACCGACCTCGGCTCGGGACACCCCCTGTCGGAGGTCTCCGAGGCGTCGGGGATCGAGCTCGCCGCGCTGACCGACGACGCCGCCGCGCTCTACGCGCGGCTGGGGCTGCACGGTCGTGCGGAGGCGGCCGCCGTCGCGGTCCGCAGCGGCCTGTCCTGACGCGCCGCCGCCCGACGCGTCGCCACCCGAAGCGTCTTCACCGGAGGCGTCGGGTCCTGCTGGTGCTCAGGCGATCCCGGCCCCGATGAGGTCGAAGGCGGCGTCGATGTTGCGCTCGAGACGGCCGCCTCCCCCGGCCTGCTGGTGCTCGATGCAGGCCCGCACGGCGGCGATGGCGACCGCCACCGTGACGCGCGGCTGGAGGGACTCGCCGGGCGTGAGGCCGAGCCGGCGCTCGAGCGCCGCAGTGAGGGCGTTCTCGATGCGGATGTTGTTGCCGACGAGGGCGGGGGCGAGCGAGGGCTCGCCGAGCAGGATGCGTCGACGCTTGGCGCGCAGCTCGCGGTCCACCGAGGCCGGGGCGAGCATGCCGGCGAGGATGCGGCGCAACGAGTCGAGCGGCGTCTCGCCGTCGGTGACCTCCTCGAGCTGCTCGGCGTAGGACTCGAGCTCCTCGGCCGTCGTGCCGATGACGGCGGCCTCCTTGGAGGGGAAGTAGTTGAAGAAGGTGCGAGCGCTGACGCCGGCGCGCGTGGCGATCTCCTCGGTGGTGACCGCGGCGAACCCCTTCTCCTCGACGAGCTCGAGGGCCGCGAGGTTGATGGCGCGGCGGGTCTCGCGCTTCTTGCGCTCCCTCAGGCCGCAGCCGTCGTCGGTCAGCGTGCTCGTGCTCATGGCCTCATGGTGTCACGATCACTGCATGGACTGCAATTTTGCAGTCACTGCATAATCGGCGTACCGTAGCGCTCATGCCACAGAAGACCCAGGGGGTAGCCACGGACACCGCGACCGCACCAACCGGCACGACGACCGCCACGAAGGCGCCCGGACTCGACCGCTCGACCCGCAACATCTTCATCGCGCTCATGCTCGGCATGCTCGTCGCGTCGATCAGCCAGACGATCGTCGGCCCCGCGATGCCGCGCATCGTCGCCGAGCTCGGCGGCATCGACCACTACTCGTGGCTCGCGACCGCGGCGATGCTCGTCAGTGCCATCACCGTGCCCATCGTCGGCAAGATGAGCGACCTCTACGGTCGTCGCGGCTTCTACCTCGGCGGGCTCGTCGTCTTCATGGCCGGCTCGATCCTGTCCGGGTTCGCGCAGAACTTCTGGTGGCTCATCGCCGCCCGTGCCATCCAGGGCGCCGGCATGGGCACCCTGATGCCGCTGTCCCAGACCATCATCGGCGACATCATCCCGCCGCGTCAGCGCGGCAAGTACCAGGGCCTGATGGGCGGCGTCTTCGGCCTCGCCTCGATCCTCGGCCCGCTCGTCGGCGGCTTCGTCACCGACCACTGGGGCTGGCGCTACCTCTTCTTCATCACGCTACCCGTCGGCGTCTTCGCCTTCTTCGGCATCAGCCGCTTCCTGCACCTCGAGCACACGCCGCGCGATTCCGTCGTCGACAAGGCCGGCATCGGCGTCCTGTCGCTGACCCTCATCCTCCTGCTCGTGCCCACCTCCCTCGGCGGCACGACGCTCGACTGGGGCTCCCCCGCCATCATCGGCATGTACGTCGCCGGCATCATCGCCCTCGGCGCCTTCATCGCCATCGAGCGCAGGGCCGTCGAGCCGGTCCTGCCGCTGCGCCTCTTCCGCAGCCCGCTCTTCACGCTGTCCAACATCGCGGCCTTCATGGTCTCGGTCATGATGTTCGGCGCGATGATCTACCTGCCGGTGTACGCGCAGGGCGTCCTCGGGGCCTCGGCCACCAACTCCGGCCTCATCCTCATGCCGATGTCGGTGGCCATGATCGGCCTGTCGATCGTGTCCGGGCTCGTCATCACCAAGACGGGCCGCTACAAGCTGCAGACGATCCTCGGCATCCTCATCATGGGCGTCGGCTTCTGGCTGCTGACCCAGCTGCACTACGGCTCGAGCCAGGTCGAGCTGACGCTGTCGATGATCGTCTTCGGCGTCGGGCTCGGCATGGCCCTGCAGGTCTTCACGCTCATCATCCAGAACTCCGCCCAGCGCAAGGACCTCGGCGTCGCCACGGCGTCCACGCAGTTCTTCCGCAACGTCGGCTCGACCGTCGGCACCGCCGTGTTCGGCACGATCATGACCGGCGGCTTGGCGGCGAACATCGCCTCGCACCTGCCGACGCAGGTCGTCGAGCAGATGAAGGCCTCGGGCCAGCAGATCAGCGCCGGCTCGGTGCTCGACCCGTCGGCCCTGTCGAAGCTGCCGCCGCAGATCGTGCACGGCGTCCAGCAGGGTCTGGCCGACTCGCTGCACAGCGTGTTCGTCTGGGGCCTGGTCCCCTTCGCCCTGGCACTGCTGGCCGCCCTCTTCATCAAGGAGCTGCCGCTGCGCGACACCGTGCACACGCCCGACGAGGCCGGCATCGAGATGCTCGACACCCTGTCCCAGTCGGCGCCCGACGCCGAGCTCAAGGTTCCGCTCGGCCGCGAGGCCGGCAACAGCCGCACCCACGAGCGCCTGCTCGGTCTCCGCCTCGCCCTGCTCGCCGACACCGCACTGCGCGGCGACCGGCCGCTGCTGACGCGGGCCGTGGTCCGGATCGGTGAGGGCGACCTAGACGCGGGGGCGGCGCTGCTGCACCGGACGGCGCGGATGCTCACGACCGAGGACCCGTCGATCGCGGCCGACACCGAGCGGTTCGCCGTCGAGGTCGCGGCGCGGGCCAAGGCCGAGGGCGGCGTGCTCGACGAGGCTCTCAAGCGCGAGCTCGCCACGGCGATCGCCGAGCGTGACGCCCACGAGGTCATGACGACTGTCGAGCCGACCGTCGACGAGCGGTACGAGGCCGTCGACGTGCGGATGCTCGAGCGGGTCGGCGACGACCTGACGGCCGCCTACCTCGTGGACCGCCAGCAGGCCCGGCGCGTCGAGCACGAGGCCGCCTCGGCCCGCTGACTCCGTCAAACGTCGAAAGGCCACGTTCGGCTGGCCCCAGCACGTCGAGAGGCCAGATCTCAGTCGGAGATCTGGCCTCTCGTGCGTCGCCCGGCCACCATTCGTGGCCTCTCGACCGTCGACAGGCCACCATTCGTGGCCTGTCGACGGTCAGGAGGCCACCAGACGTGGCCTCTCGACGGTTGGGAGGCCACCAGACGTGACCACTCGACGGTTGAGCGTGGTGGTGTCGGTCAGCCCCAGACGAGGGCCTGGGCCGGGTCCTGCAGGATCGCCGCGAGGTCGGACAGGAACCGCGAGCCGAGCTCACCGTCGATGAGGCGGTGGTCGAAGCTCACGGCCAGCTGCGTCACGTGGCGCACCGCGATCTCGTCGTTGCCGTCGGCGTCGGTGACGACCCACGGCTGCTTGCGGATCGCGCCGAAGCATACGATCGCCGACTCGCCGGGGTTGATGATCGGCGTGCCGCTGTCGACGCCGAAGACGCCGACATTGGTGATCGTGATGGTGCCGCCCGACATCTCGGCCGGCTGCGTGCGACCCTCGCGGGCCGTCGCCGTCAGCTCGCCGATGGCGCGGGCGAGCTCGAGCATCGTCAGCGCGTGCGCGTCCTTGATGTTCGGCACGATGAGCCCGCGCGGCGTGGCGGCCGCGATGCCGAGGTTGACGTAGTTCTTCTGGACGATCTCCTGGGCGGCCTCGTCCCACGCGGCGTTCATGCCCGGGTTGCGCCGGATCGCGAGCGTCAGCGCCCTGGCCAGGACGAGCAGCGGCGTCACCTTGACGTCGCGGAACTCGCGGTGGCCCTTGAGGCGGTCGACCAGCTCCATCGTCTTGGTGACGTCGATGGTGATCCACTCGGTGACGTGCGGCGCCGTGAACGCGGAGCCGACCATCGCCTGAGCCGTCATCTTGCGCACGCCCTTGATCGGGATGCGCGTCTCGCGCTCGCCCGCGCCGAACGGCAGCGCCGGCGCGGCGGCACCGGCAGCCGCCGGGACCTCCTGCGCCACGGCGCCGTTGACCGCACCGGACGCGTGCGCGTTGACGTCGTCGCGGGTGATGACGCCCTCGGGCCCGGAACCGGCCACCGACCAGAGGTCGACGCCGAGGTCCTTGGCGAGCTTGCGCACCGGGGGCTTGGCCTTCGGCCGGCCCTCACGCGCCACCGGGGCGGCGGGCGCCGGCGCCGGCGCCGGGGACTCGACGCGGGCCGCCGGGACCGTCGGCTCGGCGACGGGAGCCGCCGCCGCGACCTGCTCGGTCTCGGTGGGGGCCGCAGTGCGCGCGACCGGCGCCGGAGCACCCGGGGCAGCCGCGGCCTTGCGCGGACGACGGGCCGTGGCGCCGGCCTTCGCGCCGTAGCCGACGAGGATCGCCTCGCCGCCGGCCGGCTCGGCCGTCTCGCCGGGGATGGCCGGAGCGACCGGCGCCGGCTCCTCGGCCGTGCCGTCCTCGATCGTGATGATCGGGGTGCCGACGTCGATGGTCTGGCCGACCTCGACGAGGAGGTCCTTGACGGTGCCGGCCCACGGGATCGGCAGCTCGACGAGCGACTTGGCGGTCTCGATCTCAAGGACCATGTCGTTGACCTTGACCGTGTCGCCGGGCTTGACCCGCCACTCGACGATCTCGGCCTCGACGAGCCCCTCACCGGGGTCGGGAAGCTTGAACGTACGGATTGCCATGTGTGACAGTCTCTTTCGGTCAGTACGCGAGAGCGCGGTCGACGCCGTCGAGGATGCGGTCGAGGTCGGGGAGGAACTCCTCCTCCATCCGGCTCGGCGGATACGGGATGTTCGCACCGCCGACGCGCACGACCGGCGCCTCGAGCTCGTAGAAGCACTGCTCGGTGACCTGGGCGGAGATCTCCGACGCCATGCCGAGGAACGTGCTCGCCTCGTGGACGACGACGAGACGGCCCGTCTTCTTCACCGACGCGACGACGGCGTCGATGGGCAGCGGCGAGAGCGAGCGCAGGTCGATGACCTCGATGCTCGTGCCCTCGGCCTCGGCCGCGGCGGCCGACTCGAGCATCGTCTTGACGACCGGGCCATAGCCCACGAGCGTCACGTCGGTGCCCTCACGCAGCACGTTGGCCTCGAAGAGGCTGCGCGGCGCGGACGCGGCGGCCGTGTCGTACTCGGCGCGGTCGTGGTAGCGGCGCTTCGGCTCGAAGAAGATGACCGGGTCGTCGCACTCGATGGCCTGCTGGATCATCCAGTGGGCGTCCTCGGGGTTGCTGCACGCGACGGTGCGCAGGCCGGCCGTGTGGGCGAAGTAGGCCTCGGGGCTCTCCGAGTGGTGCTCGGGGCTGCCGATGCCGCCGCCGAACGGGATGCGGATGACCATGGGGATCTTGACCGCACCGAGGGCGCGGGCGTGCATCTTGGCGACCTGGCAGACGATCTGGTCGAACGCCGGGTAGACGAAGCCGTCGAACTGGATCTCGCAGACGGGGCGGTAGCCGCGCAGCGCCATGCCGATCGCCGTGCCGACGATGCCGGACTCGGCGAGCGGGGAGTCGATGACGCGCTCCTCGCCGAAGTCCTTCTGCAGGCCCTCGGTGATGCGGAAGACGCCACCGAGCTTGCCGATGTCCTCACCGATGAGCACGACCTTGGGGTCGGCCTCCATGGCCTTGCGCAGGCCGTTGGTGATGCTCTTGCCGAGGGTGACCTTCTCGAGTGCCATCAGTTCGCCTCCTCGAAGCTCGCCTTGTAGGCGAGGTAGGCGGCACGCTCCGCCTCCATGACGGGGTGGTCCTCGGCGTAGACGTGGTCCCACATCGTGCTGCCGGCCATCGTCTCCATCGTGATGCAGCCCTCGCGCAGCTCGGCGGCGAACTGGTCGGCCTCGGTGTCGACGCGGGCGAAGAACTCGTCGTCGGCCATGCCCTCGTGGGCCAGGTAGGTCTTGAGGCGCAGGATCGGGTCGCGGAACTTCCACTCCTCGACCTCGGCCGACACGCGGTACTTCGTCGGGTCGTCGGCCGTGGTGTGCGCGCCCATGCGGTAGGTGAAGGCCTCGATGAGCAGCGGGCCGTTGCCGTTGCGGGCCTCGTCGAGGCAGTGCTGCGTGACGGCGTACGTCGCGAGGATGTCGTTGCCGTCGACGCGGACGCCGGGGAAGCCGAAGCCGCGGGCACGCTGGAACAGCGGGATGCGCGTCTGCTTCGTGACCGGCTCGGAGATCGCCCACTGGTTGTTCTGGCAGAAGAACACGACGGGGGCATCGAAGGACGCCGCGTAGACGAACGCCTCGTTGACGTCGCCCTGCGAGGACGCGCCGTCGCCGAAGTAGCAGATGACGGCGGTGTCGCGGTCGGGGTCGCCGGTGCCGACGTTGCCGTCCATCTTCACGCCCATCGCGTAGCCGGTGGCGTGCAGCGCCTGGGCTCCGATGACGATCGTGTAGAGGTGGAAGTTGTTCTCCTTGGGGTCCCACCCGCCCTGGCTGACGCCGCGGAAGAGCTGCAGCGAGCTCTGCGGGTCCATGCCGCGCACGAAGCCGACGCCGTGCTCGCGGTAGGTGGGGAAGACGAAGTCGTGCGGCCTGAGCGCACGGCCGGAGCCGACCTGGGCGGCCTCCTGCCCCAGCAGGCTCGGCCACAGGCCGAGCTCACCCTGGCGCTGGAGCGCGTAGCCCTCCGCGTCGAGACGACGGATGAGGACGAGGTCGCGGTAGAAGCTCCGCAGGTCCTCGGCTGTCAGGTCCGCGACGTACTTGTCGTAGTCGGGGTGGGACACACGCTGACCCTCCGGGGTCAGCAGCTGGATCATGTCCGGGCCGCCGTCGCCGACCGCGGGGGTCGGCTCCTGCAGCTCGGCGACAACCTTGTCGCTCACTGGGGCTCCTTCGCCGGAGCAGGGTCCGGCTTCGAATCGGGCCGCGTACGGGGGTCACCCGCCCGACGGCTGTGTCACACACGCCCGCCGAGGGTGACGGCGAACACATGCGGGTCTCCGATTCGAACCGTACCGGAGGGCCCTGCGAATCTCACAATGCGGGACGACCGGCCGCCGTCCGTGGTCGGCGGGCGCGTCCGGCGGACACCACGGCGGGCACCGGCACCGACGCGCGTCAGCTGCCCGACGCGTCAGCTGCCCGACGCGTCGCGCCGCGGGCGACGCGCCGCGAGGTAGTCGGCCGGCATGCCCGGGCCGATGGCCACGGCGACCTCGCCCGCAGGGACCGGGCCGTGCGTCGCGCACGCCGTCGCCACCGACACGGCCTCGCCGCAGTCGGCGTGCTCGTACAGGATCGGCGGCTCGCCGGGCGCCGCCCACCGGTCGCCCCACTCGGTCAGCGCGACGAGCGTCGGGGCGAGGTCGCGGCCCTTGTCGGTCAGGACGTACTCGCGCTGCGCCGCCGAGCCGGCCACCTCGCGGCGCTCCATGACGCCGGCCTCGACGAAGGCGTCGAGGCGGCTCTGCAGCACGTTCGTCGCGATGCCGAGGTTGTGCTGGAAGTCGGTGAAGCGCGTGACGCCGGCGAAGAGGGCGTCGCGGACGATGAGCAGGCTCCACCGTTCGCCGACGAGCTCGAGGGCCCGCGCGATGGAGCACACCTGGGAGTCGTAGGTCCGGCCGAGCACGGGACCAGCCTAGCAAAGTGCTTGCATCATGAAAGTCGATGTCGTTACCGTGACTTGCATCATGCAAGTCACTTCGGAAAGGGCACAGCCATGGGCACCGACCTCACGATGAGCTTCACCGTCGAGCAGACCCCGCAGGAGGTCTTCGACGCCGTCACCGACGTGCGCAGCTGGTGGTCCGGCAGCATCGTCGGCGACACCACGACCCTCGGCGCCGAGTGGGTCTACACCGTCCCCGACATCCACTTCAGCAAGTTCCGCACGACGCGCCTCGACGCCGGCTCGCGCGTCGAGTGGCTCGTCCTCGACAGCCACCTCACCTTCCCCGAGGACAAGCAGGAGTGGACCGGCACGACCGTGCGCTTCGACATCGCGCGGGAACCGGCCGACGCCGCCGCCGGTGACCCCGCCCGCACCCGGCTCACCTTCACGCACGTCGGGCTGCACGCCGGGCACGAGTGCTTCGACGTCTGCCGCACCGCGTGGAGCCAGTACGTGCTCGGCAGCCTCCGCGACCGCGTGCTCACCGGGGCCGGGGTGCCCGACGCCTTCAGCAACCAGGAGTCGCTCGAGGCCGCCCTCGCCGGCACGGCCGAGGTCCCCGTCGTGTCCTGATGCCGGGGCCTGTCCCGTCCGGCCGATTCGGCCGGACGGGTGGGATCAGCGACGCGTGCCCCAGGCCCACGGGGGCGTCGACAGCAGGCCCTGGCCGACGACGGCGGTCTCGCCGAGGTCCTTGGTCAGGGTGACGACCCGGGCCGGCGACCCGAGCCCCGCCGGCCGATCGTCGTCCTCGTCGTCGTCAGCGTCGTCGTCCTCGCCGCCGCCGTCGGGGTCGGCTCCCAGCTCGCGCACCAGCGCGGCCGAGTGCGACACGACCATGACCTGGGTGCGCTCGGCCGCGCGTCGCACGAGCCGCGCGAGAGGTGGCACGAGGTCGGGGTGCAGGGAGGTCTCGGGCTCGTTGAGCACGAGCAGCGGTGGTGGGTCGACGGTGAGCAGGGCCGCGACGAGGAGCAGGTAGCGCAGGGTGCCGTCGGACAGCTCGGCCACCCCGAGGGACCGCAGCATGCCGGGCTGGTGCAGCGCCAGGTCGAACCGCCCGGCGTCGACCGTGACGTCGAGGATCGCGCCGTCGAAGGCGTCGGCGACCGCACGGTCGAGCTCGCCGCGGCCGTCCTCGCGGATGGTCTGGATGGCGGCGGCGAGGTCGCGGCCGTCGTCGGCGAGCACCGGTGTGCGGGTGCCGACCTGCGACTGGCGGGCCGGGGCGTCGGCGTCGGCGCGGAAGCCGTCGTAGAAGCGCCACCCGCGCACGAGCCGCCGGACGCGGAGCAGCTCGGGCGCCCGGTCGGGGTCGGCGAGCTCGGTGAGCATGCTCTCCCACGGGCGCAGCGAGCGGGTCAGCTCGGTCCACCCCCTCGCGGGCCGCCCGCCCGTTCCCGACGTGCGGCCGCCACCGGAGCGGGCGCCCGAACGACCACCCGAGCGCGCCACCGGGTCGGACTCCCACTCGTCGCCGTCGGACGAGTCGCCCCAGTCGGAGCCCCAGTCGTCGTCGGCGGCCCCGGTGCCGCGGGTCTCGACGACGCCCCAGCGCCGGCGCACGAGGACCGAGCCCGGCCGCATGACCGGCCCCGCCCACACCACCTCGCGCTTGATCTCCGGATCGCGCAGGAACGCCGACCCGGTCGAGCCGCTCGAGCCGCTCGAGCCGTCGAAGCCCGACGCCTGCTGGGGCAGCCCGAGGTCGACGAGGTAGCCGAAGTCGTCGGAGGCGAAGCCGAGCTGGAGGCTGATCGGCCCCCTGCGCATCGTGCCCTGCACCGCGTGACCCCGGCGCGCCCCGCCGAGCGTCGCCGGCCCGGCCCAGAGCGCCGACTGCAGCCCACCCTCACGGGCGAGCGTGCCGACGACGTCGCCGCGCCCGCAGCCGGCGAGCAGCCGGAGGGCCCGGTAGAGGCTCGACTTGCCGCTGCCGTTGGCGCCGGTGACGACGTCGAGCCCGTGCAGCGGCACGACGACGTCGCGCAGCGAGCGGTAGCCCGAGACCGCGACGGCCGTCAGCACCCGCGCGCCTCAGGCGTCGGCGGCAGCGCCGTCGGGCTCGGTGCCGGTGCCCGTGCCGCCCTCCTGGCTCCACTCTCCGGGGTTCGTGCCCTCTCCCCCGGCGCCGCGCGCCCACGCGGGCAGCTGCTGCAGCGTCCAACGGTTGCCGTCAGGATCGGCGAAGCGGACGAACCGGCCCCACGGCTGGTCGTCGACCTCGGAGGCCTCGACGCCGCGGGCGAGGAGCTCGGCACGGGCCGCGTCGGCGTCGGCGATGACGACCTGGAGGTTGTCGAGCGCGCCGGGCACCATCTCGGTGAGGCCCTTGCCGAAGGCGATGGAGCAGGCCGACCCGGGCGGCGTCAGCTGCACGAAGCGCACCTCCTCGCTGACGGTCTGGTCGTGGTCGAGCACGAAACCGACGTGGTCGACGTAGAAGTCGCGGGCGCGGTCGACGTCGGTCACCGGCACCATGACGAGCTCAAGCCTCATGTCCATGCACCCACGCTAGGGCCGACCACCGACGCCGGGGCCGGACGCCGCGCAGTCAGTCCTCGCCGTCAGCGCTGCGGCTCGGCCGGGTCGGCTGCGCCATCCCGCTCGACGTCCCGCTCGACATCCCGCTCGACGTCACGCCGTCGTTCGGCGGCCCGGTCGCGCTCGACCGCCCCGAGGACGTGGCGCCAGGCCCGAGCGGCGGCCTCGGCGAGCGCCGGGCGCACCGCCAGGAGGAGCGCGATGCCGAGCAGCACGCCGGCGACCGACTCGAGGTGGCCGGCGGGGAGCGTCTGCGTGGTCAGCCCGGGCAGCAGGCCACCGGACGCGTCGGTGCTGCCGACCCGCGCCGCCCACGACTGCGCCACGGTCGCGAGCCCCGCGGCCATCCCCGCGGCACCGGCGACCTCGCCGGTGCGGCCGGGCACCACGAGCCACGCGACGACGCCGGCCAGGGCGAGCGTCAGCACGGCGCAGAGAACGGCGAGGGCGACGTGGTTCGGCGGGCCGCTCGCGGCGTCGTAGGCGGACCCGTTCTCGGCGACGCTGAGCTCGCGCCCCCACGACCACTGCTCGGTGGTCAGGACGCGGTGGAACTCGCCGACCTCGGCCGTCGTGAGGACGAGCGCGCGGGTCGGCCAGACGGCCGGCGTGGCCGCGAGGAGCAGGCCGACGGCCGCGAGCGCTCCGGCCGGCGCGCGCCCCGGCACGAGTCGCGCCGCACGCAACGGCGACGACCAGCCCGACGGGCCGCGCCACGACCCTCCCGACGGTGTCACGACGCGTCCGGACCGCGGCCCAGGCCGCCGGTGCCGTACCCGGGGTCACCGTCGTCGTCGTCGCTGAAGCCGACGACGCGTGCCCCACGTCCCGGGCGGTCGCCGGCGGGGAGGTCGCGCAGCGTCGCGATGCCGATGCGCGGTCCCGACCCGCCGGACGCCGGTCCCGGCTCACCGGACGACGCGTCGGCGCCCGGCGCCGGGCCCGTGTCGCCGAACGCGTCGGCGAGCGCGTCCGGTTCGTCGTCGACCTCGCGCGACTCCCGCAGCCGGACGACCCCCGCGACAAGTCCCGGCCACGCCGCGCGCACCGTCGACACGGTCGGACCGGCGACGACGAGGCCGAAGGCCCCGACGAGCAGCGCCACCGACAGCCACTGGAGCCAACCGGTCACGTGGGTGTCGACCTCCATGTTGGGGTTGTCGCCGTAGAGGCCGGTGACGGTGTCGCCGACGCGCTGCGCGAGGGGCGCGCCGAGGCCGAGCAGCGCCCAGCCGAGGCCCGCCGCCCCGAGCACCCGCCCGTCGGTGCCGGCCCGCAGGGCGTAGGCGGCGCACGCCGCGAGGCCCACGACGATCGACGCGGCGAAGAGCGTCAGGGTGAAGGGGTTGGAGACGTCGAACTGGCCCGCGTCGACGGTCGTCGTGTCGGCGTACCGGCCCCAGCTCCAGATCGACTGCCTGAAGTCGTAGCCGCCGGTCGGGCCCTCGCCGCGGACGCCGACGGAGTGGGTCGGCCAGAACAGCTGCGGCACCGCGAGCAGCGCACCGGCAGCGCCGAGCACCGCGACGAGCTCACGCCCGCGCACGACCTGCGGACGCCCGCGGACCGGGTCCCCCGACGCGTCGGGGACGGGCTCCTGCGCGTCACCCGCGCCGACGCGCTCGGCGTCGTCGGCGCTCATGACGGCCCTCCCCCGGGCCGAGGGGCAGTCGGGCGTTCGGTGTCGACGAGATCGACCGCCGGGCCCTCGAGGTGGCGCCCCACGGGCTCGAGCACCGCATCCTCGTCCATCGCGGTCCGGTGCGACGCGTCGCGGCGGGCACCGCGCAGCAGCGTCACGAGCATGGCCGCGAGCGCCGCGAGGAGGACGACCGCTGCCGCCGTCTCGGCGGACCCGGCGTCGGTGCTGCCCCCGACGTACTCGAGGCCGGGAGCGGCCGGCGCCCGGTCGGCGAGCGAGCGCCCGAGGCGCTGCGTGGCGCTGGATGCGACGTGGCCGAGCAGCAGGGCCACGGCGATCGGGGCGACCACCGCGACGCGCCCGGGCACCACGAGCCAGGCCAGCGCCGCCCCCCCGGCGACGACCACGAGGGCGGTGAGCACGACGCGTCCGGCCGGGTTCTCGACGATGCCGAAGAGCGACCCGGCGAACCCCTCGACGACCTGCCGGCCCCAGCTGAACTGCTGCTGGCGGGAGAGGATCTCCCCACGTTCGGGGGCGGACACGGTCTGCTGCCAGGTCGGGCTCCCCAGCGACGGCACGACGAGCGCCACCCCGGCCAGGGCCACGAGCCCTGCCGGCCAGCGCCCCTGCTCGAGTCGCATGCCGTCTCCCGCCTGCCGCGGCGACTCCCGAGCGTCGACCCGGCGTCGACCCGGCGTCGACCGCGACGTCACCCCATTGTCGGCCCGCGGGGCCGCCACGTCACCGGGTCGCGGCGCGCGACGGACGCGGGGGGCAGAGAGAGGTGGCCCGACGAATGACGGGCCGGGTCAGCGCGGGCCGAACCGTTGCGCCACCTCCACGAGACGGCTGTTGGCCTCGACCTCGCCGATCGTGACGCGCACGCCGTCGTCGCCGTACTGGCGCACCATGAGCCCGGCCTCCTCGCACGTGCGCGCGAACGCGGTGGCGTCGGCGCCGAGCGGGAACCACACGAAGTTGGCGTCGGTGCGCGGCAGGTTCCAGCCCTGGTCGGCGAGGGCCTGCGTGACGCGGTCGCGCTCGGCGACGATCGTCTCGACGCGCTCGGCCAGCTCGTCGAACGCGTCGAGCGAGGCGATCGCCGCCACCTGTGCGAGGGAGTTGACGCCGAACGGCGTGGCCGTCTTGCGGATCGCGGCCGCGACCGGCGGGTGGGCGACGGCGTACCCGACGCGCAGGCCGGCCAGGCCGTACGCCTTGGAGAAGGTGCGCAGGACGACGACGTTCGGGTGCCGGTGCCACACCTCCAGGCCGCGGACGGCGTCGGGGTCGCGGACGAACTCGACGTACGCCTCGTCGACGACGACGATGACGTCGCTCGGCACCTTCGCGAGGAACGCCTCGAGCTCCTTCTCGTGGACGCACGGGCCGGTGGGGTTGTTCGGCGTGCAGACGAGGACGACGCGGGTGCGGTCGGTGATCGCCGCGGCCATGGCGTCGAGGCGGTGCCGGGCATCGGCGTCGAGGCCGACCATGACCGGCTCGGCGCCGGCCAGCTGGGCCACGATCGGGTAGGCCTCGAAGGACCGCCACGCGAAGACGACCTCGTCGCCGGCGTCGCAGGCCGCGTTGACGACCTGCGCGAGCACCGCGACCGAGCCGGTGCCGGTGGCCAGGCACTCGGCCGGCACGTCGAGGGCGGAGGCGAGCCGCTGCGTCAGGGCCGTGACCGCCATGTCGGGGTAGCGGTTGACGGTGGTGGCGGCGTCGCCGATCGCGGCGAGCACCGAGGGCAGCGGGCCGTACGGGTTCTCGTTCGAGGACAGCTTGTAGGCCGTGACGCCGGCCGGGGCGCTGGCCGGCTTGCCCGGCTTGTAGTCGGGCATCCGGGAGAGCACGTCGCGCAGACGCACCGGGCTCGACGCGTCGGGGCTCGACGCGTCCGGGCCCGACGCGTCGGCGGAGCCGGCGCCCGTGGCGTCGGTGGGCTCGGGGCTCTCGGGACGGTCGACCGCGTCGCTCATACGGCGCACTCTAGAGGGTGGGCCCCACCGCCCGTCTCAGCGTGGTGCCCGGCCTCTGGACGCTCCACTGACGTGGTGGGCCGCGTGTGGCTAGGCTCACATCGTCGCGTCAGAGCCGCCTCGACATCCTTCATCGTGCCCACACAGCGAAAGTCCAGCTCATGCGCATCGGCATCCTCACCGGAGGCGGAGACTGTCCCGGCCTCAACGCCGTCATCCGCGGCGCCACCCGCGCCGCGGAGGTCACCTACGACAGCACCGTCATCGGCTTCCGCAACGCGTGGCGCGGCGTCATGGACAACGACTACGAGATCCTCGACGTCGACCGGTGCCGCGGCATCCTGCCCCTCGGCGGCACGATCCTCGGCACGAGCCGCGACCAGCCCTTCGCCCAGGAGGACGGCCTCAAGCGGGTCCGCAAGGCCTACGACCGCCACGGCCTCGACGCCATCATCGGCATCGGCGGCGAGGGCTCGATGGGCGTCGTCAACCGGCTGCACGAGCACGGCTTCCCGGTCATCGGCGTCCCGAAGACCATCGACAACGACATCTCCCTGACCGAGATGACGTTCGGCTTCCAGACCGCCGTGCAGATCTGCACCGACGCCATCGACCGGCTCCACACGACCGCCGAGTCGCACCACCGTGTCCTCGTCGTCGAGGTGATGGGCCGGCACGTCGGCCACATCGCCGTGTGGTCGGGCCTGGCCGGCGGCGCGGCGATCATCCTGACGCCGGAGGAGGCCTTCGACATCGACGAGGTGTGCGAGCGGATCGTCCACCGGCACAAGAAGGGCCGGTTCGCCACGATCGTCGTCGTCGCCGAGGGCGCGGTGCCCAAGGAGGGCACCATCGAGATCCCGCCGCCCGAGGTCGACAAGTACGGCCACCAGATCCTCGGCGGCATCGGCTCGATCCTCGCCCGCGAGATCCAGGGCCGCACCGGCATCGAGAGCCGCATGACGGCCCTCGGCCACATCCAGCGCGGCGGCTCGCCCGTCGCCTTCGACCGTGTGCTCGGCACCCGCTTCGGCGTCGCCGCCGTCGAGGCCGCGATGGAGGGCGCATGGGGCCAGATGGTCGCCCTCCAGCAGGGCCGCATCGAGCGCGTCCCCGTGGCCGAGGCCATCAGCCACCTCAAGATGGTCGAGCCCGAGCTGCTGCGGCTCAACTCGATGTTCCAGCCGCGGATCCCCGGCGACGAGCACCCGGGGCTGCCCGGCTACGCGCCGGGGGACCAGCACGGCGACATCCGGGGCGGTGTCGTGACGGACCACCACATCCCGGACGTGCCCGTGGAACACTGAGCGCATGCTCATCAACTTCGCGCTCCAGACGGTCATCAACGCCGTCGCCCTCTGGGTCGCCGCGTGGCTCATCCCCGGCATCACGTTCGGTGAGGGCTCGACGGGCGAGATCGTCAAGACGGTCGTCATCGTCGCGCTGATCTTCGGCATCATCAACGCGTTCGTCCGGCCCATCGCCAAGCTGCTGTCGCTGCCGTTCATCATCCTGACGCTCGGGCTGTTCGTCTTCATCGTCAACGCCCTGATGCTCCAGCTGACGTCGTGGATCTCGGGCAAGCTCGACCTGTCCTTCCACGTCGAGCACTTCTTCTGGGACGCCATCCTCGGCTCGCTCATCATCACGTTCGTCTCGATGATCCTCAGCTTCGTCAAGAGCGACTGACGCCTCACCGACGCCGAGAGCCCGTCCCCGACGCGGGGGCGGGCTCTCGGCGTCCGGTGGTGTCGTCGCGCATCCATCCGGGGTGTCGCGCGTCCGTCCGGGGTGTCGGCTTCGGCCGTGTCGGCGGCGGGTCCTACCGTCGTGGCATGCGGTTGCTCCACACCTCCGACTGGCACCTCGGGCGGACGCTCCACGGCGTCAACCTCCACGAGGCGCAGACGGCCGTCCTGGAGCGCCTCTGCGAGCTCGTCGAGTCGCCTCCCGACGGCATCCCGGTCGACGCCGTGCTCGTGGCCGGCGACGTCTACGACCGCGGCGTGCCGCCCGTCGAGTCGGTGCAGCTGCTCGAGTGGACCCTCTCGCGCCTGTCGGCCGTCACCACGGTCGTCGTCACCTCCGGCAACCACGACTCCGCGATCCGGCTCGGCTACGGCGCGGGCCTGTTCCGCGAGAGCATCCGCATGGTCACCGACCTCGGCCAGCTCGACCTGCCAGTCCTGCTCGAGGGCAGCGACGGGGTGCGCGCGGCGATCTACGGCATCCCCTACCTCGACCCCGACCACGCCCGCGTGGCCCTGGCCGGTGGTGGCGACCCGCTGCCGCGATCGCACCAGGCCGTCGTCAGCGCCGCCTGCGACCGCATCCGCGCCGACCTCGCCGACCGGCCCGGCGTTCGCTCCGTCGTCCTCGCGCACGCCTTCGTCGCGGGCGCCGAGCCGAGCGACTCAGAGCGCTCGATCATGGTCGGCGGCGTCGACCGCGTCGCCGGGACCGCGTTCCACGGCATCGACTACGCGGCGCTCGGGCACCTGCACGGCCCGCAGGCGCCCGAGTCGGCCGAGGGCTCGGTGGTGCGCTACTCGGGCTCGCCGCTGCGCTACTCCTTCTCCGAGCAGGACCACACCAAGGTGGCGCTCCTCGTCGACCTCGATGCGTCGGGCCCGGCCCGCGTCGCCCCCGTCGAGATCGCGCAGCCGCGGGCGATGGCGACGCTGCGGGGCACCCTCGAGGAGCTCCTCGAGTCGCCCACGCACGCGTCTGCCGAAGCGGCGTGGGTGCGCGTCACCGTCACCGACCGCGTCCGCCCCGACTCGCTCATGGACCGCGTCAAGTCGCGCTTCCCGCACGCCCTGCAGGTCTTCCACGAGCCCGACGGCACCGTCCAGCGGGCGAGGGCGAGCACGACCGTCGTCAGCGAGCGCGACCCGCGCGAGCTCGGCTCCGACTTCATCGCCTACGTCACCAAGACCGAGGCGAGCAGCGGCGAGGTCGACGTCTTCGCGGCCGGCTACGAGGCTGCGGTCAAAGCCCAGCACCTCGCCGAGGCGCAGGAGGTGGGGTGACGTGCAGCTGCACCACCTGTCGATGACGGCGATCGGACCGTACGCCGGCACCGAGACCATCGACTTCGCCGCCGTCGGGCGCGCCGGGCTCTTCCTCCTCGAGGGGCCCACCGGCTCGGGCAAGTCGACGATCATCGACGCCGTCACCTTCGCCGTCTACGGCAAGGTGGCCCAGGCGTCGGCCGACGTCGAACGCATCCACTCCCACCACGCCGACCCGCGCACGGTGCCGGTCGTCACGCTCGTGTTCGAGACGCAGAGCGGCATCTACCGGGTGCAGCGCACGCCTCGCTTCGAGCGACCCAAGTCCCGCGGCGAGGGCACGACGGTGCAGAACCCGTCGGTCAAGCTGTGGCGGGTCCAGACCCCCGACGACCTGCTCGGCGGCGAGCTGCTGTCGAGCAACCTCGGCGACTGCGACGACGAGATCACCCGCGCCGTCGGGCTGACCCGCGACCAGTTCGTGCAGACCGTGATCCTGCCGCAGGGCGAGTTCGCGACGTTCCTGCGGGCGCGGTCCGAGGACAAGGGGAAGCTGCTCGAGAAGGTCTTCGGCACCGCGTTCTTCCGACGCGTGCAGGACGAGGTCGTCGAGACCGGGCGCGCGGCACAGGCCCGCCGCGCCGGTGCCGTCGCCGAGATCCGCGACGCCGTCCACGCCTTCGCCGTGTCGGCCGGGCTCGACGACGACGCCCGCGACACCCTCCTGGAGACGAGCCGGTCGGCGCCCGACCTGCTGGCCGCCGAGCTCGCCGAAGTGCTCGACGACCTCGTCACCCGCGAGCGACACGCCGCCAAGCGCAGCCGTGAGGCCATCGAGTCGCACCAGCAGATGGCCTCGATGGTCGGCGACGCGCGCCTGCGGATGCAGCGCCGCGAGCGCCTCCTCGAGCTCCAGCGGCAGGACGAGAGCCTCGGGGCCCGGGCGGTCGAGTTCGACCAGCTGCGCCGGGCCGTGTCGCTGGCACGCCAGGCCCGTCCGGTGGCCGGGGCGGTGCGCACCCTCGCGCAGAGCGAGGCCGCGCTCAAGCGGGCCGAGTCGCTGCTGGGTGCGGCGCGCGTCAAGGTCCACCCGTCGGTGCGCGACGGGTCCGTGGCCGAGCTGCGGGTGGCCGCAGCGTCGTTGCGCGAGGTCATCGGCGGCCTCGCCTCTGCCCTCGAGCTCGAGCGGGCCGTCGCGACCCGCCGCGACCGGCTCGACGAGGCGCGTCGGTCCGTCGGCGCCGCTCGCCGCCGGCTCGACGCCGTCGGAGCCGAGCTCGCCGGGCTGCCGGCCACGCTCGAGCATCACGAGACCGCCCTCGCCGCCGCCCGCGACCTCGTGTCGCTCCTCGACGTGCGGGCCCACGCCGCCGAGTCGGCGCACCGCCGTCTCGAGTCGGCCACGGCCCACGCCGCCGCGCTCGCCCGGGTGCCGGCTGCCGAGGCCGCAGCCACCGGCGCCCTCGAGGCGCTGCGCGCGGGCGAGGCCGACCTCGCGCACCTGCGTCGGGCCCGCATCGACGACATCGCCGGCGAGCTCGGGCTCGCGTTGCGCGAGGGCGAGGCGTGCCCGGTGTGCGGCTCCGTCGAGCACCCTGCGCCGGCCCGGCCCACCGCCGACGCCGTCACTGCCGAGCAGGTCGCCGAGCGGGAGGACGCCGTGACCGGGCTCCGCGAGGCGGCCACTAACCGCGCCGAGGCCCTCGGCAGTCTTCGGGCGGAGGTGCGCGAGCTAGCCGCCGCCGCCGGCGGACTCGACCTCGACGCAGCCCGCGCGGCCGCGGAGCAGGCGGCTGCCGACCTCACCGCCTCCCTATCCGCCCGCGACGACGTCGCCCGGGGCACCGAGCGCGTCACCGCCCTGCGCGCCCGCCACACCGAGCTCGCCGACGCGTCGACCACGCTGACCGCAGAGGTCGCACGGCTCGAGCACGGCGTCGAGCAGCTCGCCGAACGCGTCGACACCGAGACAGCCGAGGTGGAGGTGGCTCGCGACGGCCACCCGAGCGTCGCGGCCCGGCGCGAGGCGCTGAGCGGCGAGGCGTCGCGGGTCGACGCGCTGGTCGACGCCCTCGGGGCCCGCGACGTCGCACGGGCGAGCGTCGCCGAGGACGAGGCCGCCCGCGACGCCGACCTGCACGCGGCCGGGTTCACCGACGTCGGGCAGTGGCTCGAGGCCGACCGCCCGATGGAGTGGATCGCCGCGCAGGAGAAGGAGATCGCCGACTTCGAGACCGCCTGCACGCGGGTCAAGGCTGGGCTGTCCGGGCCCGAGCTCGCCGACGTCCAGCTCGGCGCCCTCTTCGACGACCTCGAGCCGATGGTCGCCCTGGAGAAGACCGCGAAGAAGGAGATGGAGGAGGCCGCGCGCGACCACGGTGCCCTCCGCGGCCAGGTGACCCGCACCAAGCAGCGTGTCGTCCACATCACGGCGGCCCTCGAACGCAACGCCGCCGTCATCGCCGAGACCGCCGACGCCGTCCGTGTCGGGCTGCTCGTGTCGGGCAACGGCGACAACCAGCTCAACCTCGACCTCGCCAAGTACGTCCTCATCCGCCGGTTCACTGAGGTGCTGTCGGCGGCCAACACCGAGCTCGCGCGGTTCTCCGGCGGCCGGTACACGCTCGAGCACTCGGACGCCAAGAAGGGCAACGCCAAGTCGGGCCTCGGCGTGCGCGTCCACGACATGCACACCAACCAGGTCCGCGAGGTCGGCACGCTCTCGGGCGGCGAGACCTTCTACGTGTCGCTCGCGCTCGCCCTCGCGCTGGCCGAGGTCGTGCGGGCCGAGTCCGGCGGCGTCGACCTCGGCACGCTCTTCGTCGACGAGGGGTTCGGCACGCTCGACCCCGACGTCCTCGACGACGTCATGCACACCCTCGAGGGGCTGCGTGAGGGCGGGCGCACCGTCGGCATCATCAGTCACGTCACCGAGCTGAAGTCGCGCGTCGCCGACCGCATCGAGGTGCTCGTCCGGCCCGACCGCACCTCGACCCTGCGCGTCACCGCCTGAGCACGCCTGACGGTCGCCGGCGCCCGACGCCGCCGACGGCCCCGAGCGCCTACCGGGCCCTGACGCACCCGCGGGCCTACGCTGCGGACATGAGCGTCGTCGCGAGCGTCGTCGTGGGCCTGGCCGCCCTGCTGCACGTCTACATCTTCTGGATGGAGTCGGTCGGCTGGACCCGGCCCGAGGTGTGGCGACGGTTCGGCGTCGCCGACCAGGCCGCCGCCGACACGACCCGCCCGATGGCCTACAACCAAGGCTTCTACAACCTGTTCCTCGGCGTCGGCGCGATCCTCGGCATCGTGCTCCTCGCAACGGGCCACGACGCGGCCGGCACGACCCTCATGCTCTTCTGCACCGGCTCGATGGTCGCCGCCGCCCTCGTCCTGACGACGACCGGGCCCGGCTACCTGCGCGCAGCCCTGACCCAGGGCACGATCCCGCTCGTCGGCTTCGTGCTGACGCTCCTCGCCTGACGACCGGGCTCTCCCGGACGCCTCAGGCGGAGGCCGGGGCCGGGCCGCCGGTGCGCACGACCGACGCGGCTCCGAGCACGAGGATGACGACGCCGACGACGGCCGAGCCCGACGCGAGCGCGCCGTAGCCGAGCGACCCGACGACGATGCCCGCCGCCACACCCCCGGTGGCACCGGCCAGGCCCATGACGACGTCGGCCAGGCCCTGGGTGGCCGGCCGCTCGTCGGTCGAGACCGCGGCGGTGAGCAGCGTCGAGCCGGACACGAGGGTGCACGACCAGCCGACGCCGAGCAGGAAGAGCGCGGCGAGGAGCAGGCCCGACCAACCGGCCTGGGTCCACGAGGCCAGCACGGCCGCCACCATGAGCACCGCACCGCCGACGGTCGCGACCCATTGGCTGCCCCACCGGTCCACGGCCATCCCGACGAGCGGCGACAGGGCGAACATGCCGAGGATGTGGATGGAGATGACGAACCCGATCACCTCGAGCTCGGCGTGGCCGTGCTTCATGTGGATCGGGGTCATCACCATGACGCTGACCATGACGAGGTGCCCGAGCGCCATGACGAGCATGCCGAGCAGGGCGCGGGGGTTGGCCCGCACGACAGCCAGCCCGCGACGCATCGAGCCGTCGTGGTTCGGCACGTCGGCCACCGACGCCGCCGCCGGGTCGGCGGTCGCCGCAGCACCCGCTGCCGCCGCCTCTCCACCGTCGACGCCGGTCGCGCCCGTCGCGCCGGACGCTGCGGCGTCCACGCGTCGGGACTCGGCGTCCGCGATGCGGGCCTCGGCGTCGAGACGGCGGGCGGTGAGCAGCGGGTCGGGCAGCAGGAGGCGGTCGACGACGAGCCAGGCGAGGACGAAGCCGACGAGCGAGAACGTGAAGACGCCGGCCAGCTCGGGCAGCCCGAGCGCGTGCGCGACGGCCTTGCCCGGGCCGACGAGGTTCGGCCCGGCGACCGAGCCGATCGTCGTGGCCCACACGACGATCGACAGGTCGCGGCCGCGACGCGCCGGCTCGGCGAGGTCGGCCGCGGCGTAGCGCGTCTGGTTGTTGGCCGTCGTGCCGCCGCCGAAGAGGAACATGCCGACGACGAAGAGCGGGAACGAGCGCAGCACGGCGGCGACGAGCACGAGCGCGGCCCCGACGAACGCCACCGACAGGCCGAGCCGCAGGCCGACGCGTCGACCCCGCGCGGCCGTCGCGCGGGCGACCGGGATGGTGAGCAGCGCCGTGCCGAGCACCTGCGATGTGGTGCCGACGCCGGCGAGCGCCTCGGTGCCGCTGAGGTCCTCGGCGATGAGGGCCCCGACGGCGATGCCGCACGCCATGCCCACGCCGCCGAGCACCTGCGACCCCACGAGCGTGCGGACCACCTTGCGCTGCAAGGCAGCCCGGTCTACGGGCACGACCGGCACACCCGCGATGCCCGACGCCTCCGACACACCCGCCGCGTCGGAGTGCCGCACGCCCTCGTCAGTGGTCACACGTGCCTGCGCGAGGTGATGACGCGGAACCGGTTCGCGACGAACGCCGCGTCGGTGTACGCGGCGTTGGCGGCGGGGTTGGCGCCGGTGCCGTGGAAGTCGGAGAACGCGGCGGTCTGGTTGACGAACACCTGGCCGGTGAGGTTCTCCGACAGGGCGACGCCGCCGTCGGCCGCGGCCTCGCGGGCACGGTCGAGCACGTCCTCGGAGGTCGAGTACACCGCGGCGGTCATGGCGCCGTGCTCACGGACGGTGTCGGCGAGCTGGGCCAGCGACTGCTCGGTGGAGGCGGTGCGGATGAGGAAGCCGACCGGCCCGAAGCACTCCTGGGTGTAGACGTCCTCGCGGGCGACGTCGACGGCGACGAGCCCGGGCGCGCGCACGACGGCGTCGGGCCACGCGGGGTGCACGATGCGTCGGGACTCGAGCACGACGCGTCCCTCCGCGTCACCGGCGAGGTCGTCGAGCGAGTCGGCGTTGGTGCGCACCTGGTCGTTGACGGTCGCGCCGAGCAGCTCGACGGCCTTGGCGTCGTCGCCGGTGAGGCGCGACACGGCACCGGCGAGCTTCTCGCCGAACTCCTCGAAGGACAGGTGGCCCTCGTCGGTGTCGACGCCGCCGGCGGGCACGTAGAGGTTCTGCGGGGCCGTGCACATCTGGCCGGAGTAGAGCGTCAGGCTGAAGGCGAGGTTGCCGAGGGTGCCGCGCAGGTTGTCGGTGGAGTCGACGACGACGGTGTTGAGGCCGGCCTTCTCGGTGTAGACGAGCTTGCCGAGCGCGGCGCCGTGCTCCTCGAGCCACGCGCCGAACGTCGGGCCGCCGGTGTAGTCGATGATCGCGACCTCGGGCCGCTCGGCGAGCACCTTCGCCAGGCCCTGACCGTCGGCCTCGGGCGCGAGCTGCACGAGCGCGGGGTCGAAGCCGGCGTCGGTCAGCACCTCGCGCGCAGCGGCCACGGTGATCGCGAGCGGCAGCACGGCCCGAGGGTGCGGCTTGACGACGACGGCGTTGCCGGTGACGAGCGAGGCGAAGATGCCCGGGTAGGCGTTCCACGTCGGGAAGGTGTTGCAGCCGATGACGAGGGCCACGCCGCGCGGCACGATGCGGTAGTCCTTCTGCATCCGCAGCGGCGCGGGATTGCCTTCGCGGTCCTTGCCCGGCTTCTCCCACAGGACCGAGGCCGGCACGCGCTCCTGCTCGACGAGCCCGGCCGCGACCGCCTCGAGGGCGCGGTCCTGGGCGTGCGGGCCGCCGGCCTGGAACGACATGACGAACGGCTGGCCCGAGGTGTGCATGACGGCATTGGCGATCTCGAAGGACCGCGCGTTGATGCGGTCGACGATCTCGACGCACACGGCCGCGCGGACCTGCGGGCCGGCGTCGCGCCAGGCGGCCATGGCGGCCCGGGCCGCGTCGAGGCCGGCGTCGAGGTCGAGCGCCGGGTAGGTGACGTCGAGGGCCGGGCCGTACGGCGACACCTCGCTGCCGACGGACGTGCCGTCGGTCGGCTGGCTCGCCAGCGCCGCGAACGGCGCGCCGAGGTGCGCCTCGTGGGCGGCGAGGCCCTCCTTCGCGGCGTCCTCCCCGTAGACGCGGGGGCTCGGCGACTCGGGGTAGCGCGAATAGTAGGTGCGGCCGGCCAGCGCCTGACGGATCTCGTCGAGGACGCCGGCGTGGCGGTCGAGCAGCGGGTGGGTGGCGGGCGTCGTTGCCGGTGCAGTCACGCCCTCGATGCTAGTAGCGCCGCGCGACGGTGAACTCGGCGGCGAGGGACGGCGTCGAGGCAGGCACGACCTCGACCACGGCTCCGGTGCGCGGCGCGTGCACGACGAGGCCGGCACCGGCGTACGTCGTCACGTGGTGCACCGTGCCCGACGCGGCGTAGAAGAGCTGGTCACCGGGCCGCAGGTCGCCCGGGCCGACACGACGCCCGGAGCGCGACTGCGGGCCCGCGTCCCGCGGGATACGCACGCCGTGCACCCGCAGCACGAGGTGCGTCAGGCCCGAGCAGTCGAACCCGAAGCCCGACGTGCCGGCCCAGAGATAGGGCAGCCCGACGAACTGCCTCGCGGAGGTGACGCGTGCGGTGCCCGCCGGCGAGAGGGCTGGCGCGCCGGCGGCGACGACCGACACGTCGCCCGCGCGCACGCGCAGCACCCGGCCGCCGGGCAGAGCCACCCGCACCCACGCGCCGGCGATCCCGACGCTCGGCAGGCGGGTGCCGAAGCTCACCTCCACGACGCGCCCCGACGCCGCCGATTCCTCCCGCAGCCATGCGGTCCTCGCGGTGACGGTCGCCTCCCGCACCGACGCGCGCGGAGCGACCGCGGTCAGCTGTACCGCCGGCACCCAGCCCGGGTAGCCGCGGGCGTCGAGGGGTGAGGGCTGGTCGGGCACCACGACGGCCACCCAGGAGCCGCGGCGTGCCGTGACGACGACGCGCTCACCGAGCAGGGCCTGGGTGTCGGCTCGCCCGCTGAGCCCGCGGCGGTCGGACAGGCTCATCGCCGCCAGCCAGGTGCGGATCCCTGCCGGAGCCTGCAGGGCCGGCAGGTCGACGGGCCGGGGCGACGCTGGTGACCGCCAGAGCGTGGCGACGGACACCGACACCCATGCGGCGCGACCGACCCGCAGCCCCGACGTCGGGAGGGGTGACGACGTGGGTGAGGGCGTCGGCCGCGGCGGGGCCGTCGCGCCGGGCGTGCGCGAGGTGGTCGGTGCCGCCGTCGGTCGGGTCGTGGGCGATGCGCCGGTTGACGGGCTCGTCGAGGCGCGACCCGACGCGCCCGGTGGCGTGGGAGGAGCCGTGGCCGCTGTCGGAGCGCCCGGGGACGTGGCGGGGGTGGTGGCGCCCGGCGCTCCGCATCCCGCGAGCACCACGAGGGCGAAGGTGCCCACGAGCCAGACCCGGCTCGGACGGGGGCGTCCCACACCTTCAGGTTCGCCCTGCTGCACCGGCGGCCGCACGGCCCAAGGTCCCGTCACTCCCGAGGTGTGGGCAGGATGGGGCCATGGACCCCGACCTCGACACGAGCACCCGGACCGACGGCCCCGACGACGTGCCGACGAGCCCCTTCGGGCGCGTCGCCGTGATCGGCGCGGGCGCGATGGGAGCCGGCATCGCGCAGGTCGCCGCCGTCGCCGGGCACGAGGCCGTCCTCGTCGACGTGGTGCCGGGCGCCGCCGCGTCCGCCCGGAAGAAGATCGGCGCCGCGCTCGAGCGCCTCGTCGCGAAGGGCCGCGTCCAGCAGGCGTCGGCGTCCGCGGCGCTGGGGCGCATCGTCGCCCAGGACGGCATCGAGGGCCTGCCCGAGTGCGCGCTGGTCATCGAGGCCGCGCCGGAGAACCTCGAGCTCAAGCGCAGCCTCTTCGCCCAGCTCGCCGAGCACCAGCCCTCGACGACGGTCCTCGCGACGAACACGAGCAGCATCGACATCGACGACATCGCCCGCGACGTCACCGACCCCGAGCGCGTCCTCGGCCTGCACTTCTTCAACCCGCCGCCGGTCATGCGCCTCGTCGAGGTCGTGCACGGCTCGGCCACCTCGCGCGCCTACGTCGAGCACGCCACGACGCTCATGGAGGCGTGGGGCAAGACGCCGGTGCGGTGCGCCTCGACGCCGGGCTTCATCGTCAACCGCGTGGCGCGGCCGTTCTACGGCGAGGCCCAGCGCATCGTCCAGGCGGGCGTGGCCGACGCCGCGACCGTCGACTGGATCCTGCGCGAGGAGGGCGGCTTCCCGATGGGCCCGCTCGAGCTGACCGACTTCATCGGCCAGGACGTCAACCTCGCGGTCGGCACGTCGGTGTGGGAGCAGACCGGCCACGACGAGCGCTACACCCCCACCGACCTCCAGCGGCAGCTCGTGGCCTCGGGTCGCCTGGGCCGCAAGACCGGAGCCGGCGTCTACACCTACGACGCCGACGGCGACCCGATCGACGCCGTGCCCGACATCGAGCTGGCCGAGCGGCTCGTCGGCGGCCCGCTCGAGACCGACCCCCTGGCCCGGACGCTCGCGATGCTCGTCAACGAGGCCGTCGACCTCGTGCACCGCGGGGAGGCCAGCGCCGAGGACGTCGACATCGCGATGCGCCTCGGCACGCGCTACCCGAAGGGCCCCATCACGTGGGGCCGCGAGATCGGGTTCGACGTGGTGGCCGACCAGGTCGCCGAGCTCGACGCCGCGTTCCCCGGCGGCCGGTACCGGCCGAGCCCCGCGCTCACCGACGGGAGCCTCGCGTGACGCCCGACGAGGCGTCCGGCGCCCCGGACGCGTCGGGCACCGTTGACGCGTCGGGCCCCTCCGTGGACGACCCCGCCGACGGCGTCGCGTTCGCCCGGCAGATGTGGGCCGACGACGAGGCCTCCCGACGGCTCGGCATGGAGGCGGTGCTGCTCGAGCGCGACCACGCCGTGGTGCGGATGCCGGTGCGCCAGGACATGGTCAACGGCCACGACATCTGCCACGGCGGCTTCATCTTCACCCTCGCCGACTCGGCGTTCGCGCTGGCCTGCAACTCGCGCGGCGCCCTCACCGTCGCGGCCGGCGCCGACGTCACCTTCACGACGCCCGGACGCCTCGGCGACGTGCTCGTCGCCGACGCGCGGGTGCGCACCGCGTACGGCCGCAGCGGCCTCACCGACGTCACGGTGACCCGCGCCGACGACGGTGCGGTCGTCGCCGAGTTCAGGGGTCGGAGCAGGTCGGTCGCCCGACCCCGCTGAGCCGGACACGCCGGACATCTCGCGAAAAGTCATGCAGCGCAAGGCATTTCGCGGACTCGTGACAAAGTCGGGCGCATCGGACGACTTTCGGCGGATCGTCGTGAATCGGTGTCGGTGACTAGTACCGCTCCCCTACGGTCGGGGCACGACGTCGAGGGACGCCGCGGGAGGCGGCGGGGGCTCGGGGGACGCCTTCCTACGACTGAACGAGGGGACTCACATGGGGATGAACGCTCGCCTGCGCACCGCCGCCGTCGTCGCGTGCGCGGTGACCGTCGCCGGTCTCGCCGGCACACCGGCCGCGTCCGGAGCAAGCCGCAACTGGGAGCGGAACCTGGGCTCGGCCGTGCTGCCGTTCAACGTGGCCGTGAACCAGCAGAAGGTCTACGTCGCCGACGGGTTCAGCGGCTCCGTCTCGCAGGTCGGCGGGGGCACGGTCGTGTCCATGCCGGGCATGGACGTCTCCGGCGTCGACCTGTCCGCCGATGGCAAGTCCCTGGCGTGGACGTGGTCGAACAACGACCACAGCTCGACGGGCCTCACGGTTCGCACGCAGGGCCGGCCGGACGTCTCGGCAGACATCAGCGGCTACGAGGCCGCCCACAACCCGGACGGGTCGTCGACCTACGGGATCGTCGCCGGTGGCAACCCGTGCGCGGAGGCGATCCTCGGCGGCCTGACCGGCGGCGCTGCGACGTACAACGGGATCATCGACAGCCACCCCTACTCCGTGGCGCGGTCCGGCTCGGGCTGGCTCGTCGCCGACGCGGGAGCCAACGCGATCCTGCGCGTCGACGCCCGAGGACACGTCTCGACGGTGAGCGTCCTTCCGGCACAGCCGGTCACGCTGACCCAGGCGATGGTCGACGGCCTCGCAGCGGGCATGGGCGCTCCTGCCGGCTCGCTCGACTGCCTCGTCGGTGTCACGTACGCCTTCGAGCCCGTGCCGACCGATGTCGAGGTCGACAGCCACGGGATGCTCTGGGTGTCGGTCCTGCCGGGCGGCCCCGAGGACCCGAGCCTCGGCGCCCGCGGTGCCGTGTACCGCGTCAACCCGAGCACCGGTGCTGCGACGCGCGTCGCCGGCGGCTTCCTCGGCGCCACCAACCTCGCCGTCTCCGACGACGGAACCGTCTACGTGACGGAGCTGTTCGGCGGCAGGATCTCGAAGATCTCGGGCGGCAAGGTCAGCCTCGCGCGCTCCCTCGACGGCGCGGTGTCGGTCGAGGTGCACGGCGGTTATCTCTACGTCGGCCAGCTCGGGAACGTCGACTTCGAGACGGGACAGGTCCTCGCGGACGGATCGGTGATGCGCTTCAAGCGCTGACGCCCTGCCCTTTCGGGGACCGGCCCGCGACCCTCCTCGGGTCGCGGGCCGGTGCGTCGTCCACCGTCCGTGCCCTCCAGCGAGCGGGGCCGGACACGGAGTCGTGACGATTGTGGATCTCCCACCACGGCGGGCGGCCCCGGCGGGGTACATTGCCGCGGACCGACAGGGAGGTTCGGAGACAGTGAGCGACCAACAGGGGTGGACCGCTCCGGGGGCGTCGACGCCGCCCGGTGACGCGACCGGTGACGCGACCGGCGCTGCGCGGGGGGACACGTCACGCGACACCTCCGGCGACGCCGTGCCCGACGCCCTCGGCGACGTGTCCGACGCGTCCGACGGTTCGGCCGGCGACCCGACGTCCGACGCCGGCTGGGGACCGCCGGCCGGTGCCGCGCCGACCGGCCCCGTCCCACAGTCCGACGCGCCCGGCACCTCAGGCTCCGCGTACCCGCCGCCGGCGTGGTGGGGCCAGCAGCCGACGGCGGGCCCCGCCCCGGTGCCGCCCGCCGACGCGAGCCACCCGGCGCCCGGCGGCGCCTACCCTCCCCCCGGTGGCGTCGGCACCCCGCCGCCCGGCCCCGCCTACCCGCCGCCGTCTGGCACGCCGCTGCCCCAGGCGTCCGGCCCGGGACGTCCCGCCCCCGTCCAGCCGCCGGGCTGGGTCCCGCCGCAGCTGGCCCCGAAGCCCGGCATCATCCCGCTCCGGCCGCTGAACCTCGGCGAGATCTGGGGCGGCGTCATGACGGCGGTCCGGGGCAACCCGGCGGCCACGATCGGGCTCGCACTCGTCACGACCGCGGTCGTCCTCGTGCCGCTGACCCTCCTGGGCATCTGGATCGCCTCGACCGTCACGGCCCGCACGGCGAGCTTCGACTCGTCGTTCGACCCCGCGTTCGGGGGCTACGCCGACTCCTCCGGCAGCACCTCCGCGTTCCTCGGCGGCACCCTCGCCTCCCTGGTCCCCCAGCTCGCCATGTACGCCACCGCGCTGCTGCTGCCGCTGTTCATGGCCGTCGTCATCGGCCAGGGCGTCCAGGGCCGGCGCATCGGCCTCGGCGAGACGGTCCGCGCCGCCCGCGGCCGCATCCTGCCGGCTCTCGGCGTCGTCCTGCTCATCGGCCTGGCCGCCTTCCTCGCCCTCGGCGCCCTCGTCGGGATCGTCGTCGCCACCTGGATCGGGAGCGGGGACGGCGGCGGAGGCACCGCGGCCTTCGTGACGTTCCTCGTCTTCGTCGCGTTCGTCGTCCTCTTCGTCTTCTTCAGCGTGCGGTGGGGCTTCGCCATGACGATCGTCGTGCTCGAGGGCGCCGGCCCGACGCTCGCCCTGCGACGCTCGTGGACGCTGACCCGCAAGCGCGGCTTCTGGCGGATCTTCGGCATCCGGTTGCTCACGGGTATCGTCGCCGCCATCGCCGGCGCGGTCATCACGGCGCCGCTCGGCTTCCTCGTCGGCTTCATGACCAGCGACTCGCCCACGAGCACCGCGTGGGTGCTCGTGCTGGTGCAGGCCGGCACCGTCCTCGTGCAGAGCGTCCTCACGACGCCGTTCACCGCGGGGGTCGACTCGCTGCTCTACGTCGACCAGCGCATCCGCTACGAGGGCCTCGACGTCGCGCTGCTCCAGCAGTCGCAGCAGGGCCGCGACGCGCAGGTCCCGTGACGCCCGCTGCGCTGCTGCCCCAGAGCCCGCCCCTCGACCCCACCGTCGAGCAGGCGCGTGCCTGGCTGGCCGAGGAGCTCTCCTCGCCGGCCTACGCCGACGACCGCACCCCGCTCGACCGGTTCCTCGACTGGCTCAACGAGCAGCTGGCCGGGATCGGCGGCCAGGCCCCGGCACCCGGCTGGGCGCTGCCCGTCGTGCTCGTCGTGCTCGCGCTCGTCGTCGCCGCGATCCTGCTCGTCGCGGTGCGGCGCTCCCCCGCGGCCTCGCGCGCCCGCGCGAGCGGCGGAGTCCTCGACGAACCGCACCTCACGGCTGCCGACTACCGGTCGCGCGCCGAGGCCGCGCTCGCGCGGGGCGACGCCGCCGCGGCGACGGCCGACGCGTTCCGGGCCGTCGCGGCGTCCGCGGCAGAGCGCACCCTGCTCGACGACGTGCCGGGCCGCACCGCCCACGAGATCGGGGCCGCACTCTCGGGCGTCTTCCCCGGCGAGGCCGGCGAGGTCCGGGGTGCGGCCGACCTGTTCGACCGCGTCGTGTACGGCCGGGTCCCGGTGGGCGCCGCCGACGCACGCGGGGTCCTCGACCTCGACGCCCGGCTGCGGGCGACGCGTCCCGTGCTCGCCGCGGCAAGCGCCGCCGCCGTGGGCGCCGGGGGTGCCCGGTGAGCACCCCGACCCGCGACGCGTCGAGCGCGTCGAGCGCGTCAACGGAGTCCCCGACGCCGGAGCCGACCGGGGTCTCGACGCCCGGGCTTCCCGCGTGGAACACGACGGTGCCGCCGCGAGCGCCGCGCAGCGGGCGTCGCACGGTCGTCCGTGTCCTCGCCCTCCTCGTGGCCGCCGCCGTGGCGATCGGCCTGCTCGTCATGGTCGTCACCGGGCCGCGCGTCTCCGGCCTGCCCCTCGACCCAGACGACACCGGCCACGGCGGCGCCCACGCCGTCGCCGAGGTGCTGCGCGGGCACGACGTCGACGTGTCGGTCGCGCGGAGCATCGACGACCTCGAGCGGACGCTCGACTCCTCCGACTCGCGGACCGACTGGACCGTCGTGCTGACCGACGCCAGCTACCTGGGCCAGGGCGCCGCGGAGCGCCTGACCCGCGCGGTCGAGCAGACCCGCCGGTTCGTCGTCGTCGAGCCCGACGACGTCGAGCTGGAAGACCTCGGTCTGCCGCTCACCGTCATCGACCGCGGCGCTGCGGCACGCAGCGCCGGCTGCACGTCCGACGTCGCCGACCCCACCGACCGGCTCACCGCGAGCTGGAGCAGCTACGCCGTCCTCGACGAGGGCAGCACGTCCGGCGCGTCCAGTGGGTCCGGCGCGGCCAGTGGATCTGGCGCGGCCGTCCGCTCGGGCGCCGGCGCGACCCTGTGCTTCCGCCCGGGGGACACGAGCTCGGACGCGTCGGACTCCGGGGAGTCCGGGGAGTCCGGGGCCCTCGTCGTGCTGCCCCGTGAGGGCCAGGCCCCCGAGACGGTCGTCCTCGGCTCGAAGCGGGCCGTGAGCAACGGGCAGGTGCTCGACGACGCCCACGCCGCGATGACCCTGCGCGCGCTCGGGCCCACCTCGCACCTGCTCTGGTACGTGCCCGGCCTCTCCGACCTCGACGCGGTCGACCCGTCCGGTGACCACGTCGCCGACCCCGGCCGCGGCGTGCCCGACTGGCTCGGGCCGGCGGCCTGGCTGCTCGCGGCGGCCGTCGTCGCCTTCGCGCTGGCGCGGGGCCGGCGGCTCGGGCGCCTCGTCGTCGAGCCGCTGCCCGTCGTCGTCCGCGCCGCCGAGACCACCGAGGCCCGGGGGCGGCTCTACCACCGGGCCGCCGACCGGCCGCTCGCGGCGCGCGCCCTGCGCGTCGGCAGCCACACCCGGCTCGCGGACCGCCTCGGCCTGCCGCGCTCCACCCCCGTCACCGCCCTCGTCGACGCCACCGCCCGGGCGTCCGGCACCCCCCGAACCGACGTCGAGCGCCTGCTCGACGGGCCCGACCCGACCACCGACCGCGACCTGCTGCTGCTCGCGCAGCGACTGGCCGACCTCGAGGAGAGCGTGCGAACCGCATGAGCCAGACGCCCGAACCCCAGACCAGCGAGGCACCCGGCGCCCCGGTGGCCCAGCCGGACCCGACGACGCCGACGACGCCGACGACGCCGACCAACGGCGTCACCCCGGTGCCCGACCCGACGCATGACGCCCCGGTGCCCTCCCGCGCCCACCACGCGTCGCCCGATGCCGCCTCCGACGACGCCTCGGATGCGGCGCGCCAGGCGCTCAACGCCGTCCGGGCCGAGGTCGCCAAGGCCGTCGTCGGGCAGGACGCCGCGGTGAGCGCGGCCATCGTCGCGCTCCTCGCCCGCGGCCACCTGCTCCTCGAGGGCGTGCCCGGCGTCGCCAAGACGCTCCTCGTCCGCTCGCTCGCCGCCGCGCTCGACCTCACCACCAAACGGGTCCAGTTCACCCCCGACCTCATGCCCGGCGACGTCACCGGATCGCTCGTGCTCGACCCGCGCACGTCCGACTTCACCTTCCGCGAGGGTCCGGTCTTCACCAACCTGCTCCTCGCCGACGAGATCAACCGGACGCCGCCGAAGACCCAGTCGGCGATGCTCGAGGCGATGGAGGAGCGGCAGGTCAGCGTCGAGGGCCACCCGCGACCGCTGCCGACGCCGTTCCTCGTCGCCGCCACGCAGAACCCCGTCGAGTACGAGGGCACCTACCCGCTGCCCGAGGCGCAGCTCGACCGGTTCCTGCTCAAGGTGACGCTGCCGCTGCCGCCGCGCGAGGACGAGGTGGCCGTGCTCCAGCGGCACGCCTCGGGGTTCGACCCGCGCGACCTGTCGACCGCCGGCATCCGGGCCGTGGCGGGCCGGGCCGATCTCGAGGCCGGCGCCGCGGCCGTCCGCCGCGTCGAGGTGTCACCGGAGATCGCTGCGTACATCGTCGACATCGCCCGGGCCACCCGCACGTCGCCCTCGATCTCGCTCGGCGTCAGCCCGCGCGGTGCCACCGCGCTGCTCGCCACGAGCCGTGCCTGGGCCTGGCTCAACGGCCGCTGGTTCGTCACTCCCGACGACGTCAAGGCCCTCGCGCACGCCACCCTCGCGCACCGCCTGGCCCTCCGCCCGGAGGCCGAGCTCGAGGGCGTCAGCATCGCGGCCGTCCTCGACAGCGCGCTCTCGTCCGTCCCCGTCCCCCGGTGACCGGAGCCGACCGGTGGTGGTGACGACGCGCGCGGCGTGGGCGCTGCTCGCGGGCGCGGTCCTGCTCGTGTGGTGGCCGACGACCGGCACCGTGGCCCTGTGGGTCCTCGCGGTGGCGGTGCTCGCGGCCGCCGACGTCGCCCTCGCGCCGTCGCCGCGCCGCCTCGGCCTGGAGCGCACCGGCCCGACGCAGGTGCGGCTCGGCGAGACCGTGGCCACCGACCTGCTCGTCACCAACCCCGGGCGCCGCACCGTCCGGGGCGTCCTGCGCGACGCGTGGCCGCCCTCCGCCGGCGCGTCGCCCGACCGGCACCCGTTGCACGTGCCCGGCGGTGAGCGCGTCCGGGTCCGCACGCCCCTGCGCCCGACGCGTCGGGGCGACCGGGTCGCCGACCGCGTCACCGTGCGCGCCCTCGGCCCCCTCGGCCTCGCCGGCCGGCAGCACTCGACGGTGGTGCCCGGCCGCGTCCGGGTGCTGCACCCGTTCCCGTCCCGCCGCCACCTGCCGAGCCGGCTCGCGCGCCTGCGGGAGATCGACGGCCGCTCCGCGGTGCGCCGCCGCGGCCAGGGCACCGAGTTCGACTCGCTGCGCGACTACGTCGAGGGCGACGACGTCCGCTCGATCGACTGGCGCGCCACGGCGCGTCGGAGCTCGGTCGTGGTGCGCACGTGGCAGCCCGAGCAGCACCGTCACGTCGTCATCGTCGTCGACACCTCGCGCACGAGCGCCGGGCGGGTCGGTGACGTGCCGCGCCTCGACGCAGCGATGGACGCCGCGCTGCTCCTGACGGCCCTGGCCAGCCGGGCCCACGACCGCGTCGACGTCGTCGCCGGCGACCAGGTGGTCCGGGTCCGCGTCGGCGGGTCGGCCGACCGCGGCACCCTGCTCGCCGACGTCGTGTCGGCGCTGGCGCCGGTCGACGCCTCGCTCGTCGAGGCCGACTGGACCGCCCTCGTGTCGGTCCTCATCGGCCGAGGACACCACCGCGCGCTCGTCGTGCTGCTGACCCCGCTCGAGCCGGCCGCCGTCGAGGAGGGCCTGTTCCCCGTGCTGCCCGCGCTCGTGGCGCGCCACCGCGTCGTCGTGGCGAGCGTGTCCGACCCCGCCGTCACCGCCCTGCGACTCGCACGCGACTCCGCCCAGGAGGCGTACGGCGCCGCGGCCGCCGAGCGCACGACGGCCCAGCGTCGGCGCGTCGCCGAGGCCCTGGAGCGGATGGGGGTCGACGTCATCGACGCCGACGCCGACGCGCTCCCGCCGCGGCTCGCCGACCACTACCTCCGGCTCAAGAGCGAGGGGCTGCTCTGACGTGCCCTGAACGCTCTGAGTGCTCCGACAAGCTCCGACAAGCTCCGAGTGCTCCGGGTGCTCTGGACGTCTCAGCCCGCGACCGGCGCGGCGTCGCCGGCCACGTGGTCGGCGACGTCACCGGTGGCGCCGGCGCGGTGGGCCCGCCGGCCGACGACGAAGACGTAGACGAGGAAGGCACCCCAGGCGACCAGCCCGATGGCGATCCGTGCCGCGGTCGGCAGGCCCGACGGCGTGACGAAGCCCTCGATGACACCGCTGACGAGCAGCACCACGACGAGTCCCAGCGCGATGCCGACGACCTTGCGCCCGGTGCGCGCGAACGACGCCGACCGCGACAGGGCCCCGGGGTCGACCCAGGACCAGAAGAGCCGCAGCCCGGCACCGCCCGCGACGAACACGGCCGTCAGCTCGAGCAGCCCGTGCGGCAGGATCAACCCGAAGAAGAGCGAGGCGCGGTCGTGGCTGACCATGAGGGCCGCGACGATGCCGACGTTGACGACGTTCTGCCACAGCAGGTAGAGCACCGGCAGGCCGAGGGCGCCGAACGCGATGCACTGGGCCGCGACCCACGCGTTGTTGACCCACACCTCCGTCGCGAACTCGTGGTGCGCGAACTCCGAGTAGTACCCGGCGAAGTCGGTGTCGACGTAGGCGCGGACCTGCTCCGCCGACAGCTGCGAGGTGTAGAGCTCGGGATGGGCCAGGGTCCACGCGGTGACGAGCGCCATGAGGACGACGCTGCCCACGAGCGTCGAGACCCACCAGCGTCGGAGGTCGTAGAGACCGGCCGGGAACGTGCTGCGGAAGAAGGTGAGCAGGCCCGACCACGTCGACGCGTGCCGCCCGGCGAGCGAGAGCCGGGCCCGCGTCAGGAGCATCGACAGGTGACGCACGAGGGCCGGGTCGGGCGCGGTGGAGCGCACCTGCGACAGGTGCGTCGACACGCGCTCGTAGAGGTCGAGCAGCTCGTCCGCCTCGGCACCCGAGAGGCGACGCCGCTTGCTCAGCGCGTCGAGACGCGCCCACTGCTCATGGTGCGCGGTGACGAGCGCGTCGACGTTCACGGCGTCACCCTAACCGCGCGCACGCGGCCGCGGGCCGAGTCGGTCCACAGCCGCGCGCATCCGGCCTCCGGCGGGTCGCCCGCGGGGTTACCCTGCCTCCCGTGACGGCCAATGCGCGCAGCGCGCCCGCGCCCTACCGGGGGTACGCGGCCCAGGAGTCGGTGACCGGTGAGGGCGTGGCCCTCGAGCTGCCGGTCGCCAACATCGGCTCGCGCATCGTGTCGGGGCTCATCGACCTCGTCGTCAACGTCCTCCTGTGCTGGGGGCTCATCGTCGTCGCGATCAGCCTCACCCAGGGATCCTCCGAGGCCGTGGCCCGCACGGCCGTCATCGTCGTGCTCGTCGGCGTCCTCGTCGGGTTCCCCGCCACCACCGAGGCACTGACCCGTGGCAAGACCCTCGGCAAGCTCGTCATGGGCCTGCGGGTCGTCCGCGACGACGGCGGCCCGGTGTCCTCGCGGCACACGCTGACCCGCGCGCTCGTCGGCTGGCCCGAGATCTACCTGACCACCGGCGTCGCCGCGGCCATCGCCGCCCTGTCGAGCTCACGCGTCAAGCGGCTCGGCGACCAGGCGGCCGGCACGTACGTCGTGTCCGAGCGCAGCCGCCTCCGGCTGCCGGCGCCCCCGAGCATGCCGGCCGAGCTCGAGGCATGGGCGGCCCGCGCCGACATCGCCCCGCTCGACCCGGGTCTCGCCACCGCGCTGCGCCAGTTCCTGCCCCGCGCAGCGTCGTTCGCGCCGGCCGCCCGCGACGCTCACGGTCACCAGCTGCTCGGGCGCGTCCTCTCCTCGGTCGCGCCCCCACCTCCGCCGGGCCACCACCCCGAGACCGTCCTGCGCGCCGTCGCCGCCGAGCGCTACCGGCGCGACCTGACGCGCATCGCCCGCGACCAGCGGCTGCGCGACGCAGTCCTACCCCGCGAGCGCTGACCCCGCCGCTGACCCCGCCGGTGGCCCGCACCGACACCCCGGGCGGGACGCCTCGCCGGACCTGAACGGGGTCTTCGCCCGGCCTGCGCCGACTCGTACCGTCGCGCGCGCCAGGGCGTGACGTGGGCCACCTAACGGTTCGGTACAACTGGTGTCCACCTGACGGGATAGGTGGCAGGATCGGCCAGACCCAGCCAGTGCGTCGTCGCGCCGGCTCGACCGTTGCACGCCCGGAAGGACCCACCAGCATGCGCCGCATGTCCCTCATCGCCGTCACCGGCGGAATCGCCCTCGGTCTCACGCTCTCCGCATGCGGCTCCAACTCGCTCTCGCCGGGTGGCGGAGAGTCGTCCGCCCCGGCTCCGGCCGCCACGACCGGCAAGGCCGACCCTGCGCTCGTCGCCAAGCTGCCGGCCAAGATCAAGTCCGCGGGCAAGATCGTCGTCGGCATCGACCCCACCTACGCCCCCAACGAGATGCTCGCCGCCGACGGCAAGACCGTCGACGGGTGGGACCCCGCCCTGTTCACCGCGGTCGCAGCGAAGTTCGGCGTCACCGTCGACTACCAGCCCTCGAAGTTCGACGCCATCATCCTCGGCGTCGACAGCGGCAAGTACGACGTCGGCGTCTCGTCGTTCTCGATCAACAACGACCGCAAGGCCAAGGTCAACATGGTCAGCTACTACACGGCTGGCACCCTGTGGGTCGGACCGAAGGGCAACCCGAAGGGCATCAACCCCGACGACGCGTGCGGCAAGAACATCGGCGTGCAGAACGGCACGACGCAGTTCGACGACATCACCGCCCGCAGCAAGAAGTGCACGGCGGCCGGCAAGCCCGCGATCAACATCCTCCCGCACGACGGTCAGGACGAGGTCACCGCCGACGTCGTCTCCGGCAAGGTCGACGCCATGCTCGCCGACTCCCCGATCGGCCTCTACGCGATCAAGAAGACCGGCGACAAGCTGGCCGAGATCGGCCAGGTCTACGACTCCGCGCCCTACGGCTACGTCGTGCCCAAGGCCGAGACCGACTTCGCCCAGGCCCTCGTCGACGCGCTCAAGGCCGCCAAGGCCGACGGCACCTACGACGCCGCGCTGAAGCAGTGGGGTGTCGAGTCGGGCGGGATCACCGACTTCGCGCTCAACCCGTGAGCCGCGGCCGATGAGCGCCAGCACCGACACCGCGACCGTCGCTCGCGACCCCTCATCCGAACGGCCGGGCCTGATCCAGGCCCGGCCGGTCCGGCATCCCTGGCGGTGGGTCGCCGTCGTCGTCATCGCCATCCTCGTGGCGATGATGATCAGCTCGTTCGTGACCAACGAGCGGTGGAACTTCCCGTTCGCGCTGCAGATCATGAACCAGAACCCCGTGCTCGAGGGGCTCATCAAGGGCACCATCGTCGGCACGGTCGGCGCCATGATCATCGGCGTGTTCGGCGGCATCGTGCTCGCGGTGATGCGCCTGTCGAGCAACCCCGTGCTGCGCGGCGTCTCGTTCGTCTACACGTGGTTCTTCCGCGCCATCCCGCGCTACGTGCTGCTCAGCATGATCGGCGTCGGCGTGCCGTACCTCTACAACACCCTCGACGTCGGCGTGCCGTTCGGCCAGCAGCTCGCCTCGGCTCTCGGCCTGTCGAGCTCGTTCACGTTCTTCAGCCTCGACCTCAACGCCTTCTCGAGCACGCTGCTCGCCGGCATCGTCGGTCTCGGACTGTCCGAGGCCGCCTACATGGCCGAGATCGCCCGCGCCGGCATCATCTCGGTCGACCAGGGCCAGGGAGAGGCCGCAGCCGCGCTCGGCATGAACAACGGCCAGACGATGCGCCGGATCGTCCTGCCCCAGGCGATGCGGGTCATCGTGCCACCGACGGGCAACGAGACGATCGCCATGGTCAAGGACACCTCGCTGCTCACGGCCATCCCCGTCATCACCGAGCTCTTCTACCAGACGAGGATCATCGGCACGCGCACGCTCGAGATCATGGCGTCCTACGTCGCCGCGACGGCCTGGTACCTCATCGTGTGCTCCGTGCTCATGGTCGGCCAGTTCTACCTCGAGCGGTACTTCGGCCGCGGCTTCGGGCAGTCCCGTGGCCAGTCCCGCAAGGCGCAGCAGCAGCGCAACGCCCGCCCCGCCGGCATGGGAGGTGCCTGATGACCGACGTGTCCAGCAGGTCGCGCACGGGTGAGGAGCAGCCGCTCGTCCGAGCCCTCAACGTCATGAAGAGCTTCCACGGCAACGAGGTGCTCAAGGGCATCGACCTCAACGTCCACCGCGGCGAGGTCGTCGTGCTGCTCGGGCCCTCGGGCTCGGGCAAGACGACGTTCCTGCGCTGCATCAACCAGCTCGAGTCGATCGACGGCGGGCGCATCTGGGTCGACGGCGACCTCGTCGGCTACCGCGATCACGGCGGCCAGCTGCACCACCTCACCGACAAGCAGGTCGCGGCCCAGCGCCGCGAGATCGGCATGGTGTTCCAGCGCTTCAACCTGTTCCCGCACAAGACGGCGATCGAGAACATCATGGAGGCGCCGACGCAGGTCAAGCGGGTCGGCCGCAAGCAGGCCCGGGAGCGTGCGCTCGCGTTGCTCGCCCAGGTCGGGCTCGGCGACAAGCCCGACGCCTACCCGGGCGCCCTCTCGGGCGGCCAGCAGCAGCGGGTCGCCATCGCGCGGGCGCTGGCCATGGAGCCCAAGCTCATGCTCTTCGACGAGCCGACCTCGGCCCTCGACCCCGAGCTGGTCGGCGAGGTGCTCCGCGTCATGCGCGAGCTCGCCGAGGGCGGCATGACGATGATCGTCGTGACCCACGAGATGGGCTTCGCGCGCGACGTCGCCGACCACGTGGTCTTCATGGACGGCGGGGTCGTCGTCGAGGAGGGCAAGCCGGCCGACGTCATCAGCAACCCGCAGCACGAACGGACGAAGTCCTTCCTGCGCCGGATGCGCCAGGAGGAGCAGGAGCTCGAGGAGGCCCGCGCCGGCACCGCGATCGACGCCGCCGCCGCGCCGGACACCCCACCCGACCGGACGCCTGACGCCTGACGCCTGACGCGTCAGCCGACGCCGGAAACGTCGAAAGGCCACGTTTGGTGGCCGACGGCCGGTCGAGAGGCCACTTCCCAGACCGGGAGGTGGCCTCTCGACCTGTCCGGGGCAGCCACCCTTGGCCTCTCGACGGTTGGGAGGGGACGAAACGTGGCCCCTCGAACGGTAAGAATGGGCGGCATGACGACGGAGTCAGCCGAGCGCCGCCCTGCCCTGCCGGACCACGAGATCCCGACGCTGTCGGTCGACGAGCTGCGCGGGCTCCAGCTCGAGCGGCTGCGGGCCTCCGTGCGGCACGCGTACGAGAACGTCCCGCACTACCGGAAGGCGTTCGAGGACAAGGGGATCCACCCCGACGACGTCCGCGGTCTCGACGACCTCCGTCACCTGCCGTTCACGGCCAAGGCCGACCTGCGCGCCAACTACCCGTTCGGGATGTTCGCCGTGCCGCGCGAGCAGGTCGTGCGCGTCCACGCCAGCTCCGGCACGACCGGCCGACCCACCGTCGTCGGCTACACGCGTCGCGACATCGACACGTGGGCCGACCTCGTGGCCCGCTCGATCCGCCTCGCCGGCGGCCACCCGGGCGACATCGTCCACGTCGCGTACGGCTACGGCCTGTTCACCGGCGGCCTCGGCGCGCACTACGGCGTCGAGCGACTCGGAGCGACGGTCGTTCCCGTCAGTGGCGGCATGACCGAGCGCCAGGTCCAGCTGATCCAGGACTTCGGCCCGCGCGTCATCATGGTGACGCCGAGCTACTTCCTGTCCCTGCTCGACGAGATGGAGCGCGAGGGCCTCGACCCCTCCGCGACGAGCCTTCAGGTCGGCATCTTCGGCGCCGAGCCGTGGACCGAGTCGATGCGCCAGGAGATCGAGCGGCGCACCGGCATGGACGCCGTCGACATCTACGGCCTGTCCGAGGTGATGGGCCCGGGCGTCGCGCAGGAGGCGGCGACGACCAAGGACGGCCTGCACGTCTGGGAGGACCACTTCTACCCGGAGGTCATCGACCCGGTCACCGAGGAGGTGCTGCCCGACGGGGAGCTCGGTGAGCTCGTCTTCACGTCGCTGACCAAGGAGGCGATGCCGGTGCTGCGCTACCGCACCCGCGACCTGACGCGTCTGCTGCCGGGCACCGCGGTCCCGTCGATGCGGCGCATCCAGAAGGTGACCGGGCGCACCGACGACATGATGATCATCCGCGGCGTCAACGTCTTCCCGACGCAGATCGAGGAGCACGTGCTCGCCGAGCCGGGGCTGTCGCCGTACTTCCAGTGCGTCCTGACCCAGCCGGGTCGGATGGTCGAGCTGACCGTGCTCGTCGAGCCGCTCGAACGCCTGTCCGACGACGCGTCCCGCGAGGTCGCGCGCCGGCTCGAGCACGCGGTCAAGACGCACGTCGGCGTGACGTGCCGGGTGCAGGTGCGCTCCCCCGGCTCCATCGAGCGGTCGATCGGCAAGGCCCGGCGGATCGTCGACGAGCGCCCCAAGACCTGAAACCGGCACGTCGGCATCGCTTTCTCGGGTGAGCGCAAGGTCGGGGTGCTTGACTCGGGTCGAGCGGGGTCCGGGTCGGCCCGGACGCCCCACCAGTGAGCGAGCGAGGGACCCATGGCATCGATCGGCCAGCGTGTGTGGAAGGCCGGCAACACGGCGTCGGTCTGGATGTACCGCCGCACCGGCGGCAGGGTCGGCGGGCGCGTCCGGGGCGTCCCGGTGCTGCTCCTCACCGTCGCCGGCCGCCGGACGGGCGCGCAGCACACGACGCCGGTCGGCTACTTCGAGCGGGACGGCTCCTACTACCTCGCGGCCTCGGCGGGCGGGCGGCCGGCGGAGCCCCAGTGGATCCGCAACCTGCGCGCCGCGACCCACGCGTCGGTCCAGGTCGGCCGTCAGCACCACGAGGTGACGGTCGACGTGCTGCACGGCGCCGAGCGCGACGTCGCCTGGACCGACCTCGTCGTGGCGAGGGCCCCGTTCTTCGCCGCCTACGAGACGAAGGCCGGCCGCACCATCGCCGTCGCGAAGCTGACGCCGGCACCCTGAACACCGCACCGCACCGTGACCCGGCTGCAACTCACTCGCATCGAGGGGTGACACCCCGCCCTTCGCCCGGTGTCCTGATGGGCGTCCGAAGCACGAGGCGAGGAGGCAGTCATGGCACTGGGAGATCGGCGTCGGGAGCGCCGTGAGGAACGTCGCGACGAGCGGCGAGGGGTCGGCAGGACGACGTACCGGATGCGGCAGAAGCTGGTCGCGATCGGTGACGACTCCTGGATCGAGGACGAGCAGGGCAGGCGCGCGTTCAAGGTGAACGGCAAGGCCATGCGGATCCGCGACACGCTCGTCTTCGAGGACGCGGGCGGCAACGAGCTGCTCAAGCTGCAGGAGCGCAAGCTGCGGGTGCGCGACACCATGACCATCGAGGACCCGTCCGGACGGACCGTGGCGACGGTCAAGAAGGCCATGATCAGCCCGCTGCGCGAGCGGTTCAGCGTCGACGTCGCGGACGGCGACGACATGGACGTCCAGGGCAACATCGTCGACCACGAGTACCGCATCTCCCAGGGTGGCGAGGACGTCGCCGAGGTGTCGAAGAAGTGGTTCCGGGTCGCGGACACCTACGGCGTCGAGATCGTGGACGGCAGGGACGTCGTGCTGCTTCTGGCCGTCACGGCGGTCATCGACAGCATGACGCACGACGTCGGCTGACGGCCCGTCGCGGCCTGCGCTGCGTGCCCGACGCAGCGGGCAGACCCTCGTAGGGTGGCTGGATGCCCGAGGTCCTGCCGATGCCCGACGCTCCGCCGCCCACCGACGCGCCCGTCCCGGCGCCGTACGCCGTCCGCATCCCCGGCGGCGCGCACCCGCTGGGGACGCCACCCTTCCTCGACCCGGGCGAGGTCGTCATGTGGCGCTACCGCGACTACGCCTGGGCGCCGGGCCGGCCCGAGACGGTGTCGCCGATGCGCGTCGTGCGCGACGACGCGCGCGGGCTCGTCGCCTGGCTCGCGCCCGGCACGCCGCAGCTGACGAAGCGGTATCCCGACGGGTCGGACCTGCGGGACGTGGCGCTCGCCGAGCGCTACGTGCGTGCTCCGCATCGGGTGCAGGCGCGTTCGCGGTGGCGGGGCGCCGGGATCCTGCGCGTGGCCCAGGCCGGGACGCCCTGGTCGGTGTGGCTGTTCTGGGACGTGCCGGACGGCCTCGACCCGGCTGACCCGGCCGCCCACGACACCTGGGAGTTCGCCGGGTGGTACGTCAACCTCGAGACGGCGCACCACCGCGCGGGGCACGACACGTTCACCGGTGACCACGTGCTCGACCTCTGGATCGAGCCCGACGGGACGGTCCACGTCAAGGACGCCGACGAGCTCGAGGCGGCCGAGCAGGTCGGGCTGCTCTCGGCCGACGAGACGGCCGCGATCCGGCTCAACGCCGAGCACGGGCGCGCGTCGTTCCGCGCCGGCGACTGGCCGTTCGACGACGCGTGGACGCGGTGGCGTCCGGACGCCGCGTGGACGACACCCGACCTGCGCGCCGACGAGCACTGGGAGGTCGACCTGCTCGACGCCTGACGCCGGCGGCGCGTCGGGGGCGGACCACCGACGCCGCACCCTCCCCGCGCCCTCCCCGCGCGCCTACGTCGCCTGGACGCCCACCTGCCACAGCGAGTACCCGTACGACGTCGCGCGCTGGAGGCCGACGACACGCACGAACCGGGCCGTCGTCGGCGCGAACACGACCGCGTCGAGGCCGCCGTCCGCGCCCGTGCGGCTCGCGACGGTGCGCCACGTCGTGCCGTCGGCCGACACGTCGACGCGGTAGGCGCGGGCGTAGGCCGACTCCCAGTCGAGGACGACGCGCCCCACCTGACGTGCCGAGCCGAGGTCGACCTGCCACCACTGGTCGTCGCTCCAACGGCTGGCCCACCGGGTGTCGCCCCGCCCGTCGACGGCCCGCGGCGCGCGGTAGTCGGTGAGCAGGTCCCACTGGTAGCTGCTGGCGGTCGCCGGACGCCCGGCGGCGAGGTCGACCGGCGGCGTCCACGACCGGGTGCCGGCCGCGGTGCGCAGGTACGACTCGGCGCCGCGGGCCAGCTCGTCGACGACCTGCTGCCCGCCGAGGCGCCGCATGTCCTCGACCCAGTCGGGGATGAGGCCGTACATCGGGACGCCGTCGCGGTTGTAGTCCCACGTGCGCTGGCCGGTGACCTGCCGGTCGGCGGTCGCGCCCCCGAGCGTCGTGAAGGGGTAGGTCACCCCCGAGCCGGCGCGCGGTGCGGGAGTCCCGCCGAAGCCGTTCATGTCCATGCCGTAGCCGTAGCCGACGCCGTACTTCGCGCGGAGGGCCTCGTCGGTGTGCATCGTGTCGACGAACTCGCCTGCGTCGTGGCCGTACTGGGCGATGAACCCGCCGAGCCGGTAGATGCGCTCGGTCAGGTGGGTGTCCATCCACGAGTGCGACGACACGACGCCGGGGTAGTTCGCCGCCTCGAGCAGGTCGAGGGTGCGGGTGGCCGCCTTGACGCTCATGTGGTCGACCTCGACGACCATGCCGCGCTTCATCATCCCGGCGAGGGCGTACTCGCCGAGCGCGGAGAGGCCACGGGGGTTGCAGTGCGGGCTCGGCGGGTAGACGGGCGCGACGAGGCCGCCGGGCAGGTACGGCGCGAGCTCCTTCGGGATGACGGCGGTGGCGATGGTGTGGTCGTGCAGCTCGGTGCGGCACGGCTCGGTCTGCCACCACTGTCCCGTGTTCAGGAAGTTGCCGAGGTTGACGACGACGCCCTGGGTGCCCTCGTCGAACCGGACGCCGCAGAGGGCGTTGTCGAACTTGTGGCACAGGAACATCGAGCGGACGCCGAGGTCGTGCAGCTCGGTGAGGCCGGCGTCGATCTGCGCCGTGGTGCAGCCCGGGACACCGAGGGTGAGCTTGCAGCCGAACGGGTTGCTCACCTCGACGCCGAGGACGACGGCGAGCTTGCCCTGGGCCACGTACCGGCGGGCCTCGTCGGCCGAGTAGGCGATGCGGAACCAGCCCTTGCCGGGGCCGCCGTACTGGTCGTCGACGAACGCCTCGAGCTTCTTCGTCTCGGCGATCTGGCGCCGCACGGTGTCCATGTCGTCGCACGAGTAGCGGTTGACCTGCGTGGGCAGGCTGCACAGGACGTTGTTGTTGACGGCGTCGGCGACCATGATCCGCTCGCCGCCGCGCCAGGCCCGCTCGACCCACCGGTAGTACATCTGCTGGTGGGTGAGGCTGCTCCACTTCGGCCAGTCGCGGAAGGTCGGCCAGCCGACGGGGTCGTGCGTCGCCAGCGGGTTGCTGCCCTCCTTGTTCGTGAGGTTCTCGATGAGGGCGGCCTGCCCGTTGGGGTAGTGGTTGTCGCAGTCCTCGAGGGCGTCTCCGATCCCGTTGGGGCTGTAGGTCGCCCCGCACACGATGTCGCCGCCGAAACCGACGTCGGACATGAGGTGGGTGTGCGCGTCGACGTAGCCGCGGACCGTGCCGTCGGGCTGGGTGCCGGAGAGCGGCGGGCCGGTGATGTCGACCTGCGAGTCGGGACTCTGCGGGTTGACCGGCTCGTACCACGCGCCAGAGGCCGCAGCCGGGGCGAGGCCCGCCGCCGTGACGACGGCGACCGCGGCCGCGAGCGCGGCCAGGGGCCGACGGGTGGACCGGTTCCAGCGCTTCGCCATCGAAGCCTCCCCGGGGGGTGAGGGTGCCGTGTGGTCCGGAAGTTACCAGCGGTAAGACGAGGTCGCGCGCTGAGCAACCGTGGCTCAGGACACGGCCGAGAGCACCACCCAGCCGACCGCGACCGACTGCGTCCCCGCCGAGACCATGACCTCCGAGGACCCCGCGGGCAGCCGTGGGAGGTCGACGCTCGACACGGGTCGGTCGCACATGAAGCTGGCCGTCGCGACGGGGTCGCCGGGCTGGGGCTGGGACGGCGCTCCGTCCGCCCCGCCACGGCCGGGGCCTACGACATACACGGCCAGGACGCCGTCGGACCCGTCCGACAGGCAGCGGCCGGTGAGCCGGTAGCGCCCGTCGGCGACGGTCATCCCACCGGGCAGGCTCATACCGGTGAAGCTCCCGCGCTCGCCGGCGCGCACGGTGAGCCGGGTGAGCTCGCCGGCCTTCCTGGCCGGCGGGTCGAGTCGGGGCAGGGCAGTCGCCTCGGCGACGGACGTGAAGTCAGGCCCCTGCGGGGTGGCGGGAGCGCGCAGGCTGGGCCCACTCGTGCACGCCGACGCGCCGACCGCGAGCGCCAGCGCGGTCGCGATCGTCGATGCGGCACGGCCGACGCGCCACCACTGCCTGCTGCCCATCGGGCCCTCCCCGACCTGCCGCCCCCTGTAGACGACCCGAGCACCGTACCGCCGCGCGGCATCGCCGTCCGGCGTATCAGCGCCCCGGTCGCGGCCTCTGACCCGTGGGGCACGCCGAACGCCTGTGCCGCACGAGATCGCTTGACACGACAGGAGCACCACCATGGGCCTTCCTCCGCAGGCCGCCCGCATCGCCGGCAGCTGGACGCACACCCCTGCCGCGCCGCCACGCCCGGCACGCGCGACGCGTGAGCCGCAGTCCCGTTCGACCCGCCGGCACGCGTCGACGCGTCTCACGCACCCCTTCGCCCGCCCGGCCTGACGCATCACCCGACCGACGCGTCACCCGACCGACACGTCGGCGCGACCCTGCGCAGCCCTCAGGCGCGGAAGGCGCGTCGCACCGCGTCGACCGCGTCCACCTCGCCGAACCCGGCGTCGCGCGCGCCCCCGACGAACCGCGCGGCGAGCGCCTCGAGGACCACCTCGCTCGCGTGCGCCCCGGACGCGACCGTCGTGCCCGCGCGCCGGCCGGTGACGACGAGCCCGGCGGCCTCGAGCTCCTTGACCGCGCGGGCCACGGTGTTCGCGGCGACCCCGAGGTCGGTGGCGAGCCCGCGGACGGTGGGCAGCCGGTCGCCGGGCAGCAGCCGGCCGGTCGTGATGAGCCCGGACAGCCCCTCGCGCACCTGCTCGAAGGGAGCGGTCGCGGCGTCGTGGTCGACCCGCAGGAGCCCGCCACCGCCGGAACCGCCGACCGTCACCGTTCGCTCGTCCACGTGGACATCCTGCCGTCTCGCCGGGGCCGTGACCCGCTTCACAACCCGCACACGACCCCCACGCGCTGTAGTACTACATGAGGTCGTAGCATCTACTACGTCATGTAGTTCGCCAGTCCACCGCGTCGGGAGCCTTCATGGATGCCACAGACCTGGCCAGATGGCAGTTCGCCATCACCACCGTCTACCACTTCCTCTTCGTGCCGGTCACCATCGGCATGTCCCTCATCGTCGCCGTCTTCCACACGCTGTGGGTCCGCACCCGCAACGAGCAGTGGCTGCGGCTCGCGAAGTTCTTCGGCAAGCTCTTCCTCATCAACTTCGCGCTCGGGCTCGTCACGGGCATCGTGCAGGAGTTCCAGTTCGGGATGAACTGGAGCGACTACTCGCGCTTCGTCGGCGACATCTTCGGTGCCCCGCTCGCCATCGAGGCCCTCCTCGCCTTCTTCCTCGAGTCCACCTTCCTCGGCCTGTGGATCTTCGGCTGGGGCCGCATCCCCGAGAAGATGCACGCCGCGACGATGTGGCTCGTGCACATCGGCACCGTGCTCTCGGCGTACTTCATCCTCGCTGCCAACTCCTTCATGCAGCACCCGGTCGGCTACCGGTTCAACCCGGTGAGCGGCCGCGCCGAGCTGACCGACTTCTTCGCCGTGCTGACCAACAAGGTGCAGCTCGTGACGTTCCCGCACGTCGTCCTCGCCGCCTACATGACCGGCGCCGGCGTCGTCATGGGCGTCGCCCTGTGGCTCATGCGCCGCGAGGCCCGCCGCGCTGCCGAGCCGGCGAGCAGCACCACGCCCGACGCATCGGGCACCGTTGCGGCCGTGGGCAGCTCGGACGCGCCGATGTACCGTCGGGCGGCCCGGCTGGCCGCCGTGTTCTGCCTCGTGGCCTCGGTCGGCGTGGCGGCCAGCGGCGACGCACAGGGCAAGATCATGACCGAGGTGCAGCCGATGAAGATGGCCGCCGCCGAGGCCCTCTACGACTCGGTCCCGGCCGGCGAGGGTGCGCCCTTCTCGGTGCTGTCGGTCGGCTCGCTCGACGGGTCGCACGCCAACGCCATCATCGAGATCCCGGGCCTGCTCAGCTTCCTGGCCACCGGGTCGTTCGACGGCGCCGTCAAGGGCATCAACGACCTCAAGGCCCAGTACGCCCAGACCTACGGCGCCAGCGGCGACCCCCTCGTCGCCTCGGCCACCGGCTACGCGCCGAACATCCCGACGACGTACTGGACCTTCCGGCTCATGATCGGGCTCGGCATGGCCACGGCCCTCATCGCCCTCGTCGTGCTCTGGATGACCCGCAAGGGCCGCGCGCCGACGCAGCGCTGGCTCGTCTGGCTCGCCGTCGCCGCCCCGTTGCTCCCGGTCTTCGCCAACAGCTTCGGCTGGATCTTCACCGAGGTCGGCCGCCAGCCGTGGCTCGTCTTCGGCCTGATGACCACTGCGCATGGCGTGTCCCCGAGCGTCTCGGTCGGCGAGGTCGTCACCTCGATGGTCGTCTTCACGCTCCTCTACGGGGCCCTCGCCGTCGTCGAGATCAAGCTCTTCCTCCACTACGTCCGCAAGGGGGCCGAGCCCTTCGAGCAGCCCCAGGACCCGAGCGAGCGGGACGAGGACGCACCCCTCGTCTTCGCCTACTGAAAGGCGCGTGACCATGGACCTCGCAACCTTCTGGTTCGTCCTCCTCGGCGTCCTCTGGACCGGCTACCTCGTGCTCGAGGGCTTCGACTTCGGCGTCGGCATGCTCCTGCCCGTCCTCGGCGGCAAGCGGTACGCCACCGACGCGGCCGACGCACAGAAGCGTCGCCGCGTCCTGCTCAACACCATCGGCCCCGTCTGGGACGGCAACGAGGTGTGGGTGCTCACCGCCGGCGGCGCGACCTTCGCGGCCTTCCCGCACTGGTACGCAACGCTGTTCAGCGGCTTCTACCTGCCGCTGCTCGTCATCCTCGTCGCGCTCATCGTGCGCAACCTCGGCTTCGAGTACCGCCACAAGCGCGACGACGCCCGCTGGAAGGCCCGTTGGGACCAGGCGATCTTCTGGGGCTCCCTCGTGCCCGCCCTCCTCTGGGGTGTCGCCCTGACGAACATCGTGCGCGGCGTGCCGATCGACGCCGACATGGAGTTCACCGGCAACGTCCTCACCCTGCTCAACCCGATGAGCCTGCTCGGCGGCCTCGTGTTCGTCGCCCTGTTCGTCACGCACGGCGCGATCTTCGTGGCGCTCAAGACCGACGGGCAGATCCGCCACGAGGCCCGCGTCATCGCCGAGCGCGTCGGCGCGGTGGCCGCGGTCCTCGCCGTCGTGCTGCTGCTGTGGCTCGGGCTCACCGACGGCAAGCTCGCCTCGTGGGTCACGACCGTCGTGGCTGCGGTGGCCCTGCTCGGGGCGCTGGCGGCCAACCGCGCCGGCCGTGAGGGCTGGGCCTTCATCGGCACGGCGACGACGATCGCGATGTCGGTCGCGACGTACTTCCTCGTGCTCTTCCCGAACGTCATGCCCTCGACGACGAACCCGGCATACAACCTGACGATCGACAACGCGTCGAGCACCGAGTACACGCTCAAGGTCATGACGATCGTCGCGCTCGTCTTCACCCCGATCGTCCTGCTCTACCAGGGCTGGACCTACTGGGTGTTCCGGAAGCGCCTGACCGTCAAGCACATTCCCGACGAGGCCCAGCTCGTCAGCACCGGAAGCTGAAGGGATCGACGACGTGAAGCCCTTCGACCCGCGGCTGCTACGGGCGGTCCCCGCCGCCCGGAGGCCGGTGCTCGCCCTCGGCGCCATGGGCGTCGCGAGCGGCGCTGCGACGATCGCCACGGCCTTCGCCCTGTCGGCCGTCGTCGTGGCCGTCGTCGACGGCTCCTCGCTCGTCGGCCCGATCACCTGGCTCGGTGCGCTCTTCGCCGTGCGCGCCGGGCTGGCCGCGGGCAACGAGTGGGTGTCCGCCTGGGCCGGGGTCGCCGTGTCGTCGGCGCTGCGCTCGGCCCTGCTGCGCCACTGGGGGCGGGTCGACGCCGACGCGGCGCCGGAGCCGGGGCGAGCGGTGGCGCTCGCGACGGCGGGCACGAGCGCCGTGGAGCCGTACGCGTCCCGGTTCCTCCCGACGCTGGTCACGGCCTCGTTCGTGCCCGCCGTCGCGCTCGTGACCCTCGCGCTCGTCGACTGGCCGAGCGCTCTCGTCGTCGTGCTGACGCTGCCGCTCCTCCCCCTCTTCGCGGCGCTCATCGGCCACGCCACCGCCGACTCGACGCAGCGCCGGTGGGCGGCGCTCGACTCGCTCGCCGGACACTTCCTCGACGTCGTCCGCGGCCTGCCGACGCTCGTCTCCTACGGCCGCGCACGGCGTCAGGTCGAGACGGTCCGCGAGGTCAGCGACCGGCACCGTCGCGCGACGATGGAGACGCTCCGGATCGCGTTCCTCTCGTCGGCAGCGCTCGAGCTGCTCGCGACGCTCTCGGTGGCCATCGTGGCCGTCACGGTCGGCCTGCGCCTGTCGCACGGCTCGATGGCCCTCGGTCCGGCGCTCGTCGCGATCCTCCTCGCCCCGGAGGCGTACTGGCCGGTCCGACGCGTCGGGGCCGAGTACCACTCCGCCGCCGACGGCGCGGTCGCGCTCGACGCCATCCTCGGCGAGCTCTCCACTCCCACAGGCGACCTCGCGATCGCGGCCGACGCCGACCGACGCGTCGACGAGATCCGCACGTCCGGGCTGGCCTACGCCTACGAGGTCGACCACGCGCCGGTCCTCGACGGGCTCGACCTCGTCGCCGGCCCCGGGCTCACCGTCGTCACCGGCGCCTCCGGCGTCGGCAAGTCGACGCTGCTCGACCTCCTCGCCGGGCTGCGCACCCCGACGCGCGGAGTGGTGTCGGCTCCCGCGTCGCACTACGTGACCCAGCGGCCGTTCCTGCCCGGCGGCTCGGTCCGCGACGCCCTGACGATCGGTCACCCGGCCACCGACGACCGCCTGTGGGAGGCCCTGCGTGCCGTCGGCGTCGACGGCGCGGTGGCCGCCCTCCCCGGCGGGCTGTCGGCGGGCCTCGGCGACGACGGTTTCGGCCTGTCGGCCGGCCAGCGCCAGCGGCTCGCCCTGGCCCGGGCGTGGCTCGCCCCCGAGACCGTCCTGCTCCTCGACGAGCCCACCGCCCACGTCGACGCCGAGGGCGCCGAGTCGCTCGCCGACGTCGTCGCCGAGCTGGCCGAGCGACGCGTCGTCGTCGCGGTCACCCACCGTGACGAGCTCGTGCGGCGGGCCGACCAGCACGTCGTGCTGACGCGTCCGGCCGGCTCGGCGCGCGCGGGCGACCAGGCCGGCGTGTCCACTCCCGCCCCGCCCACCACCGATCTCGCGAGGGAGGCTCGGCGATGACCAGGACCACCACCTCCCCGCAGCCCGCGACGGGCGCTCACCCCGTGACCCCGACCCGGCGACGCGGCGTCGCGTGGCCGTCGGCCGGCACCGTCCGCGGCGGCCTGCTCGGCGGGCTCGCCACGGCGTCCGGCATGGCCCTAACGGCGACCTCCGGCTGGCTCATCGTGCGGGCCGCCGAGCGGCCCGTCATCCTCACCCTGCTCACGGCGATCGTCCTCGTGCGCACCTTCGGCATCGCCCGACCGGTCTTCCGGTACGCCGAGCGGCTCGTCAGCCACGACGCCGCGTTGCGGCTGCTCGCCGAGCGACGCACCGACGCCTACGCCGCCCTCGTGCCGCTGACACCGGCGCGCCTCGGCCGACGCCGCCGGGCAGACGTGCTCACCGGCGTCGTCGACGACCTCACCGACGCCGTCGACGCCCAGGTGCGCGTCACTGTGCCCGTCATCTCGACAGCCCTCGCAGGCGGGATCGTCATCGCCGTCGTCGCGGCCATCGCACTGCCCGTCGGGCTCGTGCTGCTCGCGCTCGCGCTCGTCGTGGCCGTCATCTGCGCGGTCGCCCTCGCGCTCGAGTCCCGTTGCCTGCCAGACCTGCTCGCGGCCCGCGCCGAGGTGTCGCGGGTCAGCGAGCTCGTCGCCACGCAGGCGCGGGAGCTGCGAGCGGTCGGTGGCTGGCCCACCGCGCTCGGCTGGCTCGACGACGCGCACCGCAGCCTCGAGCACACGACGCGTCGGATCAGCGCCGGGCGGTCCACGGCGGCGGCGCTCTTCCTCGTCGCCGTCGGGACGGCCGTCGCGGTGACGGCCGCCATCGCCAAGGGTCTCGACGTCGCCACGCCCGTCAAGGCCCTCCTCGTGCTGACGCCGGTCGCGGTGTCGGAGGCGATCACCCCCCTCGTCGACGCGATGCGCGCCCTGGCCCGGGCCCGTGGCAGCGAGGACCGCATCGACGCGCTCCTCCACCACGACCCCGCCGTCGTCGACCGGGCACCGGTGGACGACACCGAAGCCGGGGAGGTCGACGCCGAGCCGCGGCACGGCGCCGCCGTCATGACCACAGGTCTCACCGCGTCGTGGACAGGGGCCCGCACCGACCTCGCCCCGGTCGACCTCGACCTGCGCCCCGGCAGCCGAACCGTCGTCACCGGCCCGAACGGTACCGGCAAGTCGACGCTGCTCGCCGTCCTCGCCCGCCACCTCGACCCCAGCGGCGGTCGCTACCTGCTCGACGGCCGCGATGCCCTCACCCGGCCACTCGAGGACACCCGCTCGCGCATCGCCGTCGTCGACGACGAGCCGCACGTCTTCGCCACGACGCTCCGCGGCAACCTCACCCTCGCCCGCCCCGACGCGTCCGACGCCGACCTCGAGGCCGCCCTGCGCGCCGCCGGGCTCGGCGACCTCCTCGCCGACCTGCCCGACGGGCTCGACACTCCGCTCGGCGCGTCCGGCCGTGGCCTGTCCGGGGGCGAGCGGGCCCGTCTCGGCATCGCCCGGGCGCACGTGAGCCGGCGGCCGCTCGTCCTGCTCGACGAGCCCGTCGCCCACCTCGACCCGCCGACCGCCCGCGCCGTCCTGGCCGACCTCACGCACGCGTCCGACGGCGCCCAGACGCTCGTCATGGTGACCCACCGTGACGAGGGGACCGACCTGTTCGACCGGGTCGTCACCCTGCACCACCCGGCATCGGGCACGATGCCACCCAGCACCACGACCGGCGACGACGGCCGCGGGCACGGATCCGGCGCGCGACGCCGGTAGATTGGACGCACCATGCCGAACACTCCCCGCAACCGCCTCGGCGAGCTCGAGCGCGCCGTGATGGAGCACCTGTGGAGCACCGCGGAGGCGCATCCGGACGGCCTGACGGTCCGCGAGGTGCACGACGAGATCGGCGTCCGGCGCGGCCTCGCCTACACGACGCTCATGACCGTCCTCGACCGGATGGCCAAGAAGGACCTCGTCAGCCGCGAGCGCGACGGCCGGGCCTGGCGGTACACCCCCGCCTCGACGCGTGAGGAGCTGACCTCCGAGTCGCTGCACCACACGCTCGGCGAGCTCGCCGGCGGGACACGCCGCAGCGCGCTGCTGCACTTCCTCGACGAGTCGACGCCCGAGGAGCTCGACGAGCTCAAGGCCGCCCTCGCCGAGCTCGAGGCCCGGCGTAGTCCCGGGCCGCGCCCCCGAAGCGCCTGACCGATGGTCGTCGTCGGCGCGCTCGTCGTGCTCGCGGCGCTGCTCGCGTGGCCGGTGCCGCGCCTGCTGGCCCGGGTCACGGTGCTGCGCCGGGCTCCCCGTGCCGCGCTGGTGCTCTGGCAGGCCACGGCCGTCGCGGCCGTCCTCGCCGCGCTGCTCGCCGCCCCGGCGGCGCTGCCCGCGCTGCTCGGTGACCGGGCCCGGCTCGCCGACACGTGGCCCGTCGTCGCGGTCGCCGGGGCCACGAGCGCCGTCGTCGCCGGGCGCCTCCTGCTGGCCGGTGACCGCGTCGGGCGCCAGCTGCGCGCGGCCCGGCGCCGCCACCGCGACCTCGTCGACCTGCTCGGCGCCCCCGGCGAGGGCCGCGACCGCGACATGCGCGTGCTCGAGCACGCGACACCGACCGCGTACTGCGTGCCCGGCGTCCGGCGTCGGGTCGTGCTGACCCAGGGCACCCTCGCGCGTCTGGCCCCCGACGAGCTCGACGCCGTCCTCGCCCACGAGCGCGCCCACCTCGCCGCCCGCCACGACCTCGTCATGGAGTTCTTCACCGTGGTCCACGAGGCGGTGCCGCGGTTCCTGCGCTCGGACGCCGCCCTCCACGAGGTGCACCTGCTCATCGAGGTGCTCGCCGACCGGGCCGCCGTGCGTCGCACCGACCCCGTCACCACCGGGCGCGCCATCGTCGCCATGGCCGATGGGCCGAAACCTCTGGGCGCCATGGCGATCCGCGAGAGCACCCACGTGGCCAAGGCGCGTATCGAGCTGCTCGACGCCGACCGCATCGTCGGGCTGCCGGCCGGGGTCGTCGGCGTCGGCATGTACGCGGCCGGGGTGCTGCTCGTCGCCGCACCGCTGGCCCTCTACGGGCTCGCCATCGCCGGGTTCGCGCTCGTCTGACCCGGGCCCCATCCGGTGCCCGCCCGGTGCCGACCGGGCGTCCGACCCGCCACGAGCGCGGTGGGTAGGGTGACGGCATGCGCGTACTCGTCAGCGGCGGCGCCGGCTACATCGGCTCGCACACCGTGGTCCAGCTCATCGCCGCAGGGCACGAGGTCGTCATCGTCGACAACTTCGCCAACAGCAAGCCCGCGGTCGTCAACCGGCTCGAGGCCCTGACCGACACCCACCTGCCGGTCCACGCCTTCGACCTCACCGACGTCGACAAGACCGAGCACCTCTTCGCCCACGAGCACATCGACGCCGTCATCCACTTCGCCGGGCTCAAGGCCGTCGGCGAGAGCGTCGAGATGCCGCTGGAGTACTACGAGAACAACCTCGGCTCGACGTTCTCGCTCGTGCGGGCCATGCGCCGCCACGGCGTCGACAAGCTCGTCTTCTCCTCCTCGGCGACCGTCTACGGGCTCGACCAGGAGGCCGCCACGGAGGACCGCACCACCTCGGCCACCAACCCGTACGGCTGGACCAAGGTCATGCAGGAGCAGATCCTGCGCGACATCGCCGCGGCCCACCCGAGCATGCGGTTCGGACTGCTGCGCTACTTCAACCCGGTCGGCGCCCACGCCAGCGGCACCATGGGCGAGGACCCGCAGGGCATCCCGAACAACCTCGTGCCCTACATCGCCCAGGTCGCGGTCGGCCGCCGCGAGTACCTGCAGGTCTACGGCGACGACTACCCGACTCCCGACGGCACCGGCCAGCGCGACTACATCCACGTCGAGGACCTCGCCGCCGGCCACCTGGCCGCCCTGACGAAGCTCGGCACGATGGACGAGCCGGTCGGCGTCTGGAACCTCGGCACCGGGCAGGGCACCTCGGTGCTGGACATGCTCCACGCGTTCGAGCGTGCCGTCGGCCGCGAGCTGCCGTACCGCGTCGTGGCCCGCCGCGCCGGCGACGTCGCGGTGTCCTTCGCCGACCCGAGCAAGGCGCACGCCGAGCTCGGCTGGCGCGCGACGCGCACCGTCGACGACATGTGCGTCGACACGTGGCGCTGGCAGCAGGCCAACCCCACGGGCTACCCCGACGCCGACGGCTGACCCACCGCCGTACGTCGCCGGCCCCTCTCCGCTCTCTCCCCTGACCTCCCCGGCCCCTCCCTCTCCGGTCGAGTGAGCACTCCGTCCCACCCGTCACACGGCGTCGACGCGCTCCCGGCGCTCTCCCGGCGCGCCCTCTCTCGTCGAGTGAGCACTCCGTCCCACGCGTCACACGGTGTCTCGTCCGCCACGTCGCCCGGAACCGTGACGCCGCGGGCCAGTCCGCGCCTAACGTGAAGGCGTGGGTGGGCGTCACCGACGCGGTGATCGCGCCGCCGTTCACGTGGACCGGCTGAGCGCGAACGACCTGACGACGCTCGCCACCGACCGCGGCCCGGCCCCGATGCACATCGCCGCGGTGCTCGTCGTGGACCCGCCGGCCCACGGCCCCTGCCCCGAGGCCGCCGATGTCGCCCGGCTGCTCGGGCGGCGGGTCGTCGAGGTGCCCCGTCTGCGACAACGGCTGCACCGGGCCCCGGTCGGACTCGGACGCCCGTACTGGGTCGACGACACCGGCTTCGACGTCGGCCGGCACCTGCACGTGCACGCGGCGGAGGGTCTCGAGGGCCTGCTCGGGCTGGCGGCCGAGGTCGTCTGCCGACCGCTGCCCCGCGACCGCCCGCTGTGGGCGGCGCACTGGGTGACCGGGGTCGGCTCCGGACGATGCGCGCTCGTCGTCGTGGTCCACCACGTCGTCGCCGACGGCATCGGCGGGCTCGCGGTGCTCCGGTCGCTCGCCGACCCACCCACGCCGGATCCCTTACCGCCAGATGCCGCCCCGAGCACGCGGGATGCCGTCCCACCGGACGCCGGCGTGAGCTCGCGGGTCATCCGGCCGACGCCTCGGGCTCCGACGCGTCGCGACCTCGCACGCGACGCCTGGGCGCAGCGGGCGGCGTCGGTCCGCGCGCTGCCGCGTCAGGTCGTCCTCGCCGTGTCGGGCCTGCGTGCCCTGGGCGTCGGGCATCCGCGACTCGTCGCGCGCACCTCGCTCAACCGCCCGACCGGCCCGACGCGTCGCATCGGCGTCGTGGACCGCTCGCTCGAGGAGGTTGCTGCGGCCGCGCACCACCTCGGGTGCACGGTCAACGACCTCGTCGTGACCGCGGTGGGCGGCGCCCTGGTGGACGTGCTCGACCGGCGCGGCGAACGCGTCGGCGAGCTGGTCGTGTCGGTGCCCTACTCCGCGCGCCGGGCGACGACGGCGCGCGACCTCGGGAACACGAGCGGCGTCGTGCCGTTCCGGGTGCCGGGGTCCGGTGCCGACGCGCGTGACCGCCTCCGACGCGTGCACGCCCAGTCGGCCGCCCAGCTCGACCGGCCCCGGGCCGCCTCGGCCGCTCCCCTCGGCCTGGCCTTCCGCTGGCTCGCGCAGCTCGGCATCTTCGCGTGGTTCATCGACCGCCAGCGCCTCGTCACGACGTTCGTGACCAACGTGCACGGGCCGACGGAGCGGCTCCGCCTCGGCGGCTGCGAGGTGTCACAGGTCGTGCCGGTGGCCGTGACCCCCGGCAACACGACGGTGACCTTCGACGTGCTGTCGTACGCGGGCCGGCTCTGCGTCACGGTCGTCGCCGACCCGGCCGCGGTGCCCGACCGCGAGCACCTGACCACCCGCGTCGGGGCCCGGCTCGACGAGCTGACCGGGTGACCCGCACGCCGCCCGCTCACGACGACCGGACCCCCGCGCACGGCCCCGCGCCCCCGCCGTCGAGTGAGCAGTTGGCCCCACCCGCCCCAGGCGACGCGCGCCGTCAGGGCCTGGGGTCGAGGGCGTCGTACTCGCGGAACGAGCGGACCCGGGCCACCGAGAGCACGACGAGAACGACGACGAGGACGCCGCCGACGACCGGCGGCACCCACGTGGCCGTCAGGGTCGCGAGCGTGCCGGCGAACATCTGGCCGAGCCGCGGGCCACCGGTGACGACGACGGTGAAGACGCCCTGGGTGCGGCCGCGGAGCTGGTCGGGAACCGCCGACTGGAGGATCGACTGCCGGAAGATCGCACTGACGTTGTCGGCTCCGCCGGACACGGCGAGGCACAGCATCGCCAGGCCGAGGGCGAGGCGGTTGACGTCGGCGAAGTCGCGCGAGGCGACGGCGTGGCCCCCGAGCGTCGTGACGGCGAGCACCAGTCCCAGCCCGAGCACGCCGAGCCCGTAGACGACGATGGCGTTGCGGATGGCCAGTCCCTGCCAGCGCAGACCGGTGACCCGCCCGGATCCGAGACTCGACACGATGCCGCCGACGGCGAACGACGCGAGCAGCAGGCCCGCGGTGACCGCGCCGCCCCCGATGACGACGGCTCCGACGGCCGGGAAGAGCACCATCGGCTGGCCGAACGTCATGGCGATGATGTCGACGAGGAAGCTCATGCGCACGTTGGGCGCACGGCGCAGGTGGGTGAGCCCCTCGACGACGGAACGCAGCCCGCCGGCGACGGGCCGGTCGCCCTCGGGCCGGATCCGCGGGAGCGTCCACAGGCCGAAGAACCCGGCGAGGAAGAGGAGGACGTCGACGGTGTAGGTCCACGCGTACCCGGCCCGCGCGACGAGGACGCCCGCGATGCCGGGCCCGACCGTGACCATGACCCCGGCCGAGATGCCCATGAGGGCGGCGGCCTTGGGCAGCAGCTCCTTCGGCAGCAGCCGCGGCACGATGGCCTGGCGGGTGGCCGAGGCGATGGTCGCGGCGACGGCGTTGACCGTGGTGATGACGTAGAAGACCCAGACGTGCTCGAGGTGCAGCCAGGCGACGGTGGCGAGGGTCACCGTCGAGAGCCAGGCCACCGTCGAGGCCGTGATCGCCACGGTGCGCCGGTCGAACCGGTCGGCGATCGCACCCCCGTAGAGGCCCGCGGCGATCATCGGCACGAGGGAGAACCACGCGACGAGCGAGACCATGAAGGTCGAGCGCGTCAGGTCGTAGATGTGCAGGCCGACAGCGGTGTTCGTCACGAACGTGCCGATGCCGGCGAGCGCGTTGCCGGCCCAGAGCCGCGCGAAGGCCGGGCTGACGCGCAATGGCGTCAGGTCGACGAAGTGCGAGCGACGCTGCGGGGCAGATGCCCCCGTCTCCGGTGCGCGCGTCCCCTGCTCGTCGGTGTCGTTCTCCCCCGGTCCGGCCCTCACCCGCCCGACGCTACGCCACGGACGCGTCGTGCCCCGCGACCGGGAGGCAGGCGTCGACGTCGCGCAGCCGCGAGCCGTCACGGGTCCACACCCACGTGCCGTCCGCCTCCCGCCGGGCCACCTGGGTGCGCACCGTGCCGTCGGGCCACGTCGAGGTCGTCATCGCGAGCGTCCCGGACACGACGGCCCGGGTCGAGGCGGCACCGAGCGCGGTGTCGACGAGGGCCCCGGCGTCGAGCGCCGCCGCGTAGGCGGACCGGACGGCGTCGCGCCCTGCGGCCTCACGTCCGTGCGGCAGGCTGACGACCGCGTCAGGCGCGTGCAGGGCCGCCACGGCGTCGAGGTCGGCGGACGCGACGGCGGCGGCGAGAAGGGCCTCGAGGTCCTCCGGCGCGTGGGCTGCGGGGCGGGTCGTCGTCATGGGACCACCGTGGCACCGACCACCGACAGCCTGTCTCCACGCGAACTTCGCGAATGTGCGCACTTCGGGCACCGGTCGCGGATCTGCGGTGTTCAATGGGCACCATGCCTGATCGCCCCCTCCACGTCACCTTCGTGTGCAGTGGCAACATCTGCAGGTCGCCGATGGGGCACGTGATCCTCCAGTCCCTCGTCAGCGACGCCGGCCTCGGGCACGACATCCGGGTCACATCGAGCGGCACCGGCGACTGGCACGTCGGCGAGCACGCCGACCCGCGCACCGTCTCGGTGCTCGCCGAGCACGGCTACGACGGCTCGCGCCACCGCGCCCGGGAGTTCGACCCGGAGGAGTTCGACGACATCGACCTCGTGCTGGCCTCCGACGAAGGACACGTTCGCACGCTCCAGCGACTGGCCCGCACCCCGTCCAACCGCCGCAAGATCCGGCTCGTGCGCGAGTTCGACCCGGCCGCCGTCGAGGCGGGCACCCTCGAGACGAGCGACCCCTGGTACGGGGGCGAGGACCACTTCGCCAGGTGCTTCAGCGAGGTCGAGGCCGCATGTCATGGCATCCTCGACCACGTCAGGGATGCGCTGGACGTCCAGCGCACCCCTCCCCTCCCCTGACCTGAGCGAGACCTGAGCCCCACCGTGCCCGATTACCCCTACGGGTCCCCCTGCTGGCTGGACCTGCTGACGACCGACGTGCCCCGCGCCAAGCAGTTCTACGCCGACCTCTTCGGCTGGACGTGGCTGAGCGGCGACGCCGCCACCGGCGGCTACACCATGGCGCTGCTCGGCGGCCATCCCGTTGCCGGCCTGAGCCGCAAACCGGCGAACGCCCCCGTGGCGAGCCAGTGGACGACCTACCTGCGCGTCGGCGACATCGACGCCGCGGCGACGGCCGTGCGCGCCCACGGCGGACGCGTCCTCGGCCGGCCGGTGTCCATCGGCGCCCTGGCCCGCACGCTCGTGGCCGTCGACCCGGGCGGCGCGTACTTCGGCGTCTGGGAGCCCGGCGACCTGCCCGGGTCCGGCGTCCTCGACGAGCCCGGCTCGCTGACGTGGAACGAGCTGCTGACCCGCGACTACGACCGCGTGCAGCACTTCCAGCTCGGCGTCTTCGGCCACGACTTCACCGACGAGACCGAGCCCGGCGGCCCCCGGTGGGCCACGGCCCACACCGGCGACGGCAACCCGGCCTACGGCCTGTCCGAGATCGACGGCGAGTGGCCGGCCGAGATCCCGCCGCACTGGGTGGCCTCGTTCGCGACCCACAACGTCGTGTCGTCCATGGCCCGCGCGCTCGACCTGGGTGCGACGCTGCTGCAGGGCCCGTTCGACGGTCCGTACGGCGTCGGGGCGGTGCTGGCGGGCCCGGAGGGCGAGGTCTTCTCGCTCCTCGTGCCCGACCTCGACTGAACGCGGGTACGAACTCCCTGCCACCCGGCCACCGACCGCAGGAGGAAGCACCGTGCCCGTCCACGAGGAGAGGTTCGCTCCCGGAACGCCCTGCTGGGCCGACGTCATGGTCGGTGACCTGCCCCGGGCCCGCGACTTCTACGGCGCGCTGTTCGGCTGGACCTTCGAGGACCTCCCGCCCGAGGCCGGCGGCTACGTCATGGCCAGCAAGGACGGCCACGTCGTGGCCGGGCTCATGGAGCGCGACGCGGGCGACCCGGGTCAGCGCGACGTGTGGACGGTGTACCTCGCGGCCGACGACGTCGACGCCACGGTGGAGGCCGCCCGCACCGCCGGGGGCGTCTTCTTCCTCGGCCCCATGGACGTGCTCGACGTGGGGCGCATCGCCGTCGGTGCCGACCCGGCGGGCGCGGCCTACGGGCTGTGGCAGTCGCGGTCGCACACCGGCACCGACCTCGTCGGCGAGCCGGGCTCGCTGTGCTGGGCCGAGTCGATGAGCCGCGACTACACGGCCAGCCAGGCCTTCTACTCCGACGTGCTCGGCTTCCTCCTCGAGGAGATCGGCGAGGGCGGGTTCAGCTACTCGGTGGCCACGCTCGCCGACGGCGGCGCACCCGTCGCCGGCATCGGCGCCATCCCGGCCGAGGCGCCAGCCGACGTGCCGTCGCACTGGATGACCTACTTCGCCGTCCCCGACGCCGACGCCGCGGCCGACCGCGTCACGAGCCTCGGCGGAACGGTCGTCCAGTCGCCGTTCGACACCCCGTACGGCCGGATGGCCGTCGTGGCCGGCGCGCAGGGAGAGACGTTCTCGGTCATGCAGCTGCCCGACGCGTCCGCCACCACTGACGCGTCCGCCACCACTGACGCGTCCGCCACCACTGACGCGTCCGCCACCACCGACGCGTCCGGGCCCGACGCGTCCGGCGCCGACGCGTCGGTCGGCTGAGCCGGCGTCCGGGGGCGCCTGAGACGGCGGACGGGGCACCTCCGCGGCTCTGGGAGGATGTGGGCCATGGCTTCCCTCGCTGACGCGACCCCGCCCATCGCCCTCGGCGCGCTCGACGGCCGCTACCGCGGCGCGGTCGCACCGCTCGTCGACCACCTGTCCGAGGCCGCGCTCAACCGTCAGCGCGTCCACGTCGAGGTCGAGTGGCTCATCCACCAGACGCGTCAGGGCGTCGTGCCGGGCGTCCGCTCGCTGACCGACGACGAGGTGGCGGCGCTGCGCCAGGTCGTCGACGACTTCGGCACCGACGAGGTGGCCGAGCTCGGCGAGATCGAGCGGGTGACGGTGCACGACGTCAAGGCCGTCGAGTACTTCCTCAAGAAGCGCCTGTCCGAGATCGCCCCGGCCGAGGCCGACAAGGGCCTCGCCGAGCTGATCCACTTCGGCTGCACGAGCGAGGACATCAACAACCTCTCCTACGCCCTCATGGTCAAGGGCGCCGTCGAGCAGGTCTGGCTGCCCAGGGCGCGGGCGCTCGTCGACCAGGTGGCGACGATGGCGCGCGAGCTCAAGGACGTGCCGCTCCTCGCGCACACGCACGGCCAGCCGGCCACGCCGACGACGATGGGCAAGGAGCTCGCCGTCCTCGCTCACCGCCTCGGCCGCCAGCTGCGCCGCATCGGCGGGCAGGAGTACCTCGGCAAGTTCAACGGCGCCACGGGCACGTTCGGGGCGCACGCGCTGGCCCTGCCCGACGTCGACTGGCCGGCGGTCTCGCGCTCCTTCGTCGAGGGGCTCGGCCTCACGTGGAACCCGCTGACGACCCAGATCGAGAGCCACGACTGGCAGGCCGAGCTCTACGCCGACGTCGCCCGCTTCAACCGCATCCTGCACAACCTCTGCACCGATGTGTGGACCTACATCTCGATGGGCTACTTCGCCCAGGTCCGCGGCCAGGGCACGGTCGGCAGCTCGACGATGCCGCACAAGGTCAACCCGATCCGCTTCGAGAACGCCGAGGCCAACCTCGAGGTGAGCAACGCGCTGCTCGACGTGCTCGGCGGCACCCTGGTGCAGAGCCGCCTGCAGCGCGACCTCACCGACTCCTCGATGCAGCGCAACATCGGCACGGCGTTCGGGCACAGCCTGCTCGCCATCGACAACGTGTCGCGAGGACTGGCCGGTCTCGACGCCGTGCCCGAGCGCATGGCCGCCGATCTCGAGGCCAACTGGGAGGTGCTCGGCGAGCCGATCCAGTCGGCGATGAGGGCCCTTGGCGCACAGGGGGTTCCGGGCATGGAGGAGCCGTACGAACGACTCAAGGAGCTGACCCGCGGACGTCGCATCGGTGGTGACGAGGTGCGCGAGTTCGTCCGCGGCCTCGGCCTGCCCGCCGACGTCGAGGCCCGCTTCGTGGCCCTGACCCCGCAGACCTACACCGCCCTCGCGAGCCGCCTCGTCGACGACTACCTCCCCTGACCCGCCCCACCCCGCAACACACCGAGTAGTTGCCAAGTCCGGTTGGAATATCCCGGACGGGTTGGCGACTACTCGGTGTGTTGCGGCTTCGGTGGCGGGCCGACCCAGGGCTCAGGGGGTGGTGGTGCCGCGGAAGGTGCGCAGGCGCTGGCTGTTCGTCACGACGAAGACCGACGAGAAGGCCATCGCCGCACCGGCGAGCATCGGGTTGAGCAGTCCCGCCGCCGCGAGCGGCAGGGCGGCGACGTTGTAGGCGAAGGCCCAGAAGAGGTTGCCCCGGATCGTCGCGAGGGTCCGCCGAGACAGGCGGATCGCGTCGGCCGCCACCCGCAGGTCGCCGCGCACGAGGGTGAGGTCGCTCGCCTCGATCGCGACATCGGTGCCGGTGCCCATCGCCAGGCCGAGGTCGGCCCGGGCCAGCGCGGCCGCGTCGTTGACGCCGTCGCCGACCATCGCGACGACGCGTCCCTCGCCCTGCAGACGGGTCACGACCGCCACCTTGTCGGCAGGCAGCACCTCGGCGACGACGTCGTCCGGGGCGATCCCGACCTCGGCGGCCACGGCCCTCGCCGTCGCGGCGTTGTCACCGGTGAGCAGCACGGGCCGCAGGCCGAGACCGCGCAGCTGCGAGATCGCCTCTGCCGACGTCGGTTTCACCGCGTCGGCCACGACGACCACGCCACGCGCCGCACCGTCCCACGCGACGACGACGGCGGTGCCGCCCGACTCCTCGGCCCGGCGCAGCGCGTCGGTCAGCTCGTCCGGCGCGCTGACGGCCCAGTCGGCGACGAACGACGCGCGTCCGACGACGACGGCCCGCGGCCCGTCGGTGCCAGCTGCGTCGGCGACGACGCCCTGGACGCCGAGACCGTCCGTGCTCGCGAAGCCCGTGACGGGCGGCAGCACGTCGGTCCCGAGCCGCTCCCGGGCCCCTGACGCGACGGCCCGCGCGATCGGGTGCTCCGACGCGTCCTCCACCGCTCCCGCGAGCCGCAGCACGTCGTCGGCCGACTCGCCCGTGGCCGGCACGACGTCGCGCAGCCGCATCTGGCCGGTCGTGACGGTGCCTGTCTTGTCGAGCACGACGGTGTCGACGCGTCGGGTGGACTCGAGCACCTCCGGGCCCTTGATGAGGATGCCGAGCTGGGCGCCGCGGCCGGTGCCGACCATGAGCGCCGTCGGCGTCGCGAGCCCGAGGGCGCACGGGCAGGCGATGATGAGCACCGCCACGGCGGCCGTGAACGCCGCGACCGCGCCACCTCCCGTGCCGAGCCAGAACCCGAGGGTGGCCACGGCCAGCGTGATGACGACCGGCACGAAGATGCCGGACACGCGGTCGGCGAGCCGCTGCACCTGCGCCTTGCCGTTCTGGGCGTCCTCGACGAGCCGCGCCATCTGCGCGAGCTGCGTGTCGGAGCCGACGCGCGTGGCCCGCACGACGAGCCGCCCGCCGGCGTTGACCGTGGCACCGACGACGGCGTCGCCGGGGCCGACCTCGACCGGCACCGACTCACCCGTCAGCATCGACGCGTCGACGGCCGACGTGCCGTCCTCGACGACGCCGTCGGTGGCGACCTTCTCGCCGGGCCGGACGACGAACCGCGTTCCCGCCGTGAGGGATCCGACCGGCACCCGCTCCTCGAGCTCACGCCCGTCGGGCCCGGCGCGCAGGACCGCGACGTCCTTGGCGCCCATCTCGAGCAGCGCCCGCAACGCGGCCCCGGCCCGGCGTTTCGACCGCGCCTCGACGAACCGCCCGGCGAGCAGGAAGGTCGTGACGCCGGCGGCCACCTCGAGGTAGAGGTTGCCCGACGCGTCGGTGCGGGCGACGGTCAGCTCGAACGGGTGCACCATGCCGGGCACGCCCGCCTCGCCGAGGAACAAGGCCCACAGCGACCAGCCGAAGGCCGAGAGCGTGCCCATCGACACGAGCGTGTCCATCGTCGTGGTGCCGTGGCGCAGGTTGGTCCACGCGGCCCGGTGGAACGGCCATGCACCCCAGACGACGACGGGGGCGGCAAGCGTCAGGGTCAGCCACTGCCAGTACGTGAACTGCAGGGCCGGCACCATCGACAGCGCGATGACCGGCACCGTCAGCACGACCGCCCCGACGAGGCGCTGCCGCAGCGAGCGCAGGTGCTCGGCCTGCGGGTCGCCACCCGCCGGCACCGCGTCGACCGGCGCGTCGGCGGCCGGCGGCACGGGCACGGCGGCGCCGTAGCCCGCCTGCTCGACGGTGCGGACGAGGTCGTCGTCGCCGAGACCGCCGAGCCCGACAGGCACGGTGACGCGGGCCTTCTCGGTGGCGTAGTTGACCGTGGCGGTGACGCCGGCGAGCTTGCCCAGCTTGCGCTCGATCCGGTTCGCGCACGACGCGCACGTCATGCCGGTGATGTCGAGCTCGACGGTGCGGGACGCGTCGGCGAGGCCGAGCACGTCGGGCGTGCTGGACAGGCCGCGCGGGTCAGTGGCCGTGGCCATCGGAGCCTCCTGCGTCGGTGGTGGTGATGGTGGGGGTCATGGACGGACGCGGCGACGTCGCGACGGGGGCATCGGACGCGTCGGACGCGTCGGACGCGTCGGACGCCGTGACGACGAACGCGGCGGTGCGCACGACGCCCTCGTGCCGGAAGTCGAGGTAGAGGTGGTAGCCGCCGGCGCTCGGCACTGCGGCGTGGAAGACGACGTCCGGGCCGGCCGGGGTGCGGCCGTCGCCGGGCTCTCCGTCGGGGTGGACGTGGAGGTAGGCGAGGTCGCCGTCGCGCAGGGCGACGAGGTGGCCGTAGGCGCCGAGGTAGGGGTCGAGGTCGGTGACGGGGCGCCCGTCCTTGCTGACGCGCAGCGCGAGACGCGCGTCGCGCCCGGCCACGAGGTCGCCGGAGAGCGTCACGGTGTAGCCGTCGACGTGCGCCGTGCGGAGCTCGCCGGATGCCGGGGCCGGGATGAAGGAACCGGCGACGGCGAGGTCGGCCCCGAGGGTCAGCGCCCCACCGCCGGTGGCCTTGAAGTCGGCGAAGAGCCGCCACGAGCCCGGGGTCAGGTCCAGGCGCGTCGACCACGTGCCGTCGGCGGCCAGCGTGGGGTGCACGTGCTGGAAGCCCGTCTGGTCGCGGCGCACCGCGATCAGGTGCAGCTGCTTCTCGTGCTGCACGTCGTAGGCGGTCACGGCACGACCACCCGGACCGGCGATCGTGAACGTCACCGGCACGTCGTGCCCCGCCGCGGAGGTGGCGGACGTGAGCCGCAGGGCGTAGCCGTCCCGGGCCACGGCGAGACCGCCCGGCAGCGAGGCCGCACCCGACGCCGGCGCACCGTCGTCACCCGACGCGTCGTGCCCGCCGTGCCCGCCCTTCCCGCCTTGGCCGTCAGCCGCATGGGCGTCGCCGTCGTGCCCGGAGGCGGCTGCGACCGGAGCGTCCGGACCGGCGACCGCACCGACCCCGAGCGCCGCCGCGAAGACTGCCGCGAGCCCCAGGACGAACCCGGCGACGCGGCCGGCCGTCCCGACGCGGTCGAACAGCCCGACGACGCTCATGACGCCACCGCATCGAGTGTGTAGCCCGCCTCCTCGACGGCGGCCCGGACGGCCGGCTCGTCGACGGAGGCGTCGGCAGTCACGGTGAGCGCGCCGGTGGAGAGGTCGACGTCGACCATCTGGACGCCGACGATCGCCCCGACCTCCTCGGAGACGGACGAGACGCAGTGGCCGCAGGTCATGCCGACGACGGTGTAGGTGGTGGTCCGGGTCATGGGAGTGCCTCTCTCGTCCGATGGTTCGATACCCATGGGGGGTATCTCATCGCCACCATAACCCATCGGATCCCATACCCGCTAGGGGTATGTATCAACGGCCGCCCCAGCGCGGCTCCTGCACCGCACCGTCGGCGCGGGCTACCGTGCTGAGGCATGGCACGTCCGCGGAAGGCCCGCCTCGCCGACATCGACGCGATCGCCCTCGCCCTGCCCGAGGTGACGCGCGAGCCCTCCGACGGCGAGCGCCCTGCGTACGCCGTGGGCGGCAAGACGTTCGCCTTCGCCCGCGGTCCCCGCAAGGACGCCTTCGACCCCGACACCGGCGAGCCCTACACCGACGTCCTCGCCTTCCGCTGCACGGCCGAGGACAAGGAGGCGATGGTCGCCGACGTCGACTCCCCGTGGTTCACCACGCCGCACTGGAACGGCTACAACGCCGTCCTGCTGCTCGAGCGCGACCTCGGCCGGCTCACCGTCGACGAGCTGCGGGAGGTGCTGACCGACGCCTGGCTCGGCCGCGCCCCCAAGCGTCTCGCCGCCGCCTTCCTCGACGGAGCGACGTGACGCGGCGACCGATGACCGGAAATACCCCTCCGGGGTACCATGTTCTCGAGAGCGAGGAGGTGACCCCGTGCCCGGATACACCGGAAGCAAGGACGACTACCTGAAGCGGCTGCGCCGCATCGAGGGGCAGGTGCGCGGCATCCAGAAGATGGTCGACAGCGACACGTACTGCATCGACATCCTGACCCAGGTCAGCGCCGTGACCAAGGCGCTGCAGGCCGTCAGCCTCGGCCTGCTCGAGGACCACGTCGGCCACTGCGTCGTCGACGCCGCCCGCGAGTCCGACGAGGCCGCCCAGGAGAAGGTCCGCGAGGCCGCCGACGCCATCGCGCGCCTCGTCCGCAGCTGACCCCGCCCGAACCACCCGAACGACCTGAAAACCCTGAAGCAGGAGACGAACCCACGATGAGCCAGACCGTCACGACCATCACCGTGTCGGGCATGACGTGCGGCCACTGCGTCGCCAGCGTCACCGAGGAGCTGTCTGAGGTGCCCGGCGTCAGCGCCGTCGACGTCGACCTCCACGCCGGCTCCGACTCCCCCGTCACGATCACGAGCGAGGCACCCCTCGACCCGGCCGCCGTCGAGGCCGCCGTCGCCGAGGCGGGGTACACGCTGCGGTGAGGCAGTGAGGGAGACAGCCAGCCGATGAGCAGCCGATGAGCAGCCGATGAGCAGCCGATGAGCACCGACGAGCGCCAGTCGCCTTCGCGGTCGCCGCGACCCGACCAGGTCCGCCTCGCGATCAGCGGGATGACGTGCGCGTCGTGCTCGGCGCGCATCGAGCGCAAGCTGGGTCGGCTCGAGGGCATCGAGTCGGCCACGGTCAACCTCGCCACCGAGAAGGCGTACGTCACCTACGCCGCCCCGCTCACCGTCGCCGACATCGTCGCGGAGGTCGAGAAGACGGGGTACGGCGCCCGCGTCATCGGCCCCGACGCGTCGCGCGCTCACCGCACCGACGCATCCCGCACCGACGCATCCCGCACCGACGCATCCCGCACCGACGCATCCCGCACCGACGCATCCCGCACCGACGCGTCCCGCGCGCCCCACGCGTCGGCCCCATCCCGCGCGGCTGGTGCGACCGACGTCTCCTCCTCCCCCGACATCCCCCGCCCGGTCGCCGGCGCCCTGCTCGAGAAGCTGCGCTCCCGGGAGGAGGCGCGCCACGCGCCCGAGGCCCACGCCGCATCGGGCGCCGAGCACCTCGACCACCTCGACCACGCGCCCGCGACCGCCGCCATCCGCCCGCGCCTCCTCGGGGCCGCGCTGCTCACCGTGCCGGTGTTCCTCCTCGCGATGCTGGCACCCGAGCCGGCATGGAGCCGCTGGCTGCAGCTGCTCCTGTCGACGCCCGTCGTCCTGTGGAGCGCATGGCCGTTCCACCGCGCCGCCGCCGTCAACGCCCGCCACCTGGCCTCGACGATGGACACCCTCGTCTCGCTCGGCGTGCTCGCCGCGTGGTCCTACTCCGTCGTCGCCCTCCTCGCCGGCGGAGAGAACCTCTACTTCGAGGTCGCCGCCGTCGTCACGACGTTCCTGCTCACCGGGCGCTTCCTCGAGGCCCGCGCCAAGGACTCCGGCCGGCAGGCGCTGACGACGCTGCTGCGCGTCGGCGCGCGTGACGCGTCCGTCCTGCGCATCGACCCGACGACCCGCACGACGAGCGAGACCCGCGTCCGCGTCGACCAGCTCGCCGTCGGCGACCAGATCATCGTGCGGCCGGGCGAGAAGATCGCCACCGACGGCGTCGTGCTCGACGGGTCGAGCGCCGTCGACGCCAGCCTCGTCACCGGCGAGTCGACCCCGGTCGACGTCGGCCCGGGCAGCGAGGTGACGGGCGGGTCGGTCAACACCACCGGGCGCATCGTCGTGGAGGCCCGACGCGTCGGCGCCGACACGATGCTCGCCGGCATCCAGCGGCTCGTCGAGGACGCCCAGACCGGCAAGGCGCGCGTTCAGCACCTCGCCGACCGCGTGTCGGCGGTCTTCGTCCCGGTCGTGCTCGTCGTGGCCCTCGCGACGCTCGTCGGGTGGCTGCTCACCGGCCACGACGTCGGGCGCTCGCTCGGGGTCGCCGTGACGGTCCTCATCATCGCCTGCCCGTGCGCGCTCGGCCTCGCGACGCCGACGGCCCTGCTCGTCGGCACCGGCCGCGGCGCCCAGCTCGGCACGCTCATCAAGGGCCCCGAGGTGCTCGAGTCCACCCGACGCGTCGACACCGTCGTGCTCGACAAGACCGGCACCGTCACGACGGGCCGGCTGCGGCTGCGCAGCATCGCCGTGCGCGGGCGGCTGTCGAAGAAGGCCGCGCTCGTCGCCGCCGCGGCCGTCGAGCAGGGCAGCGAGCACCCCATCGCCGAGGCGATCGTCGCCGGCGCCCGGCTGGCCCAGCTCGACCTGCCGCGCATCACCGACTTCGGCGCGAACCCCGGCGAGGGCGCCACGGCCCGCATCAAGGACACCGAGGTGACCGTCGGCAAGGCGCTGCTCTTCGAGGAGGTGGACCCGGCCCTCGTCGAGCACGCCGCCCGGCACGCGGGCACGACGGTCTACGTCGGGTGGGACGGCGTCGCGCAGGCCGCCCTCACCGTCGAGGACACCGTCCGCGACACCTCACCCGCCGCGGTCGCCCGGCTCCGCGCGCTCGGCCTCACCCCGTACCTGCTCACGGGCGACAGCGCCGCCAACGCCCGCAGCGTCGCCGAGCAGGTCGGCATCGACCCCTCGCACGTGCGCGCCGACGTGCTGCCCGCCGACAAGCACGACGTCGTCACCTCGCTCCAGCGCGAGGGCAAGGTCGTCGCGATGGTCGGCGACGGCATCAACGACGCGGCGGCCCTCGCGCAGTCCGACCTCGGCCTGGCCATGGGCACCGGCACCGACGTCGCCATGGACTCGGCCGACATCGTCCTCGTGCGGCCCGACCTGTCGGCCGTCGGCGACGCGATCGGGCTCTCCCGGGCCACCCTGCGCGTCGTCAAGCAGAACCTCGCGTGGGCGTTCGGCTACAACGTCGCGGCGATCCCGCTCGCCGCCTTCGGGCTGCTGAACCCGATGATCGCCGGCGCCGCCATGGCGCTGTCCTCGGTCCTCGTCGTCAGCAACTCCCTGCGCCTGCGCCGCTTCGGCCGCTGACCGCGCGCCACCCGAGGGCACCCCGTCGAGAGGCCACGTTCGGCTGCCCGGGCATGACGAGAGGCCACCGTCCGCCGTGCGGATGGTGGCCTCTCGTGCGATGCGAGCCGAACGCGTCGGGTCAGATGGTGACCTTGCCGTTCGGGGTGTCGAAGGTGACCGAGAGCAGCCCCGGCGTGCCGTGCGGCGCGACGAAGGTGAAGTCGATGCCGCCCTTGTCGAAGGTGTCCTCCGGGCCGAGCCACTCGCGCACGCGCTTGGGGTCGCCGGCGATCTGGAGGTTGTCGATGGAGACCGAGGTGTCGGCGCCCGCGGACGGGTGCACCGTCATGTCGTCCCACTCGATGAAGTAGGGGACCTGCGGGTCGGCCATGAGGCCCTTGATGCCGAGCTGGCGCCACTTGAGCTCGGTGCCGTCGGGGCGGTGCCGGTTGCCCGGGACCGACTCGCGGCCGAGGCGCTTCTCGACGACGGCGATGTCGTCGACCGCGACGACCCAGCCGAGCCAGCCGCCGCCGGCCTCGGACGCGGCGCGGACGGCCTGGCCGAACGGGGCCTTGTCGGACGCCGGGTGGTCCAGGACCTCGACGACCTCGAGGTAGTGGTCCTTGGCCAGCGGGAAGATGATGTTGCGGGTGCCGAACCGGGGGTGGACGCCGCCGTCGACGGGCGTGACGCCGATGAGCGCGCTCAGCCGCTCGGCCGTGGCCTTGAGGCCACCCGCCTCGGCCGCGTAAGAGACGTGGTCAACTCGCATACAGAACATCGTGACACACCCAAAGGGGTGCTCTTGACCACCCCCTCCTTCGGCAGGTAGGGGCCCGACGAGCCGTTACGCAGGTTTCACACGGCCGTCACACGCGTACGCAGACCGGACGTCAGCGGGTGCGCTGGCGGACGGCTTCGTACAGCACGACGGCGGCCGCGACCGAGACGTTGAGGCTGTTGGCCCGGCCGTGCATCGGGATCCGGACGCGCACGTCTGCAGCCTCGAGCAGGGCGTCGTCCGCCCCGTGCTTCTCGCTGCCGACGGCGACGGCGACGCGTCCGGTGTAGTCCGCGTCGGTGTGCAGCAGGTCGGTCTCGGGCGTCGTGACGACGAGCCGCACGTCGTTGGCGCGCAGCCAGCCGACGACGTCGGCAGTCGGGGCGCTCGCGACCGGCACGGCGAAGACGGTGCCCTTGCTCGCGCGCACGACGTTGGGGTTGCCCCAGTCGGTGACGGGGTCGGCGGCCACGACGGCGTCGACGCCGGCCGCGTCGGCGGTGCGCAGCATCGCGCCGAGGTTGCCGGGCTTCTCGACGCCCTGGGACAGCAGCGTCAGGTGGTCGGGGCCCTCGACGCGCAGGTCGGCGAGCGGCCGCGCGACGGCGCCGACGACAGCGAGCAGCCCGTCGGGTCCCTCCCTGTAGGACACCTTCTCGAAGGCCGCCCTGCTCAGCCGCACGACCTCGACGCGGTCGTCGCGCAGCCGGTCGAGCAGCTCGGACTGGTGGCCGATGTGCTGCGAGCCGGCGACCCCTGCGGGGCTGAACAGCTCCTCGCAGACGTAGACCGACGCGGGCCGGACACCGGCCGACAGCGCCAGGCCGATCTCCTCGTAGCCCTCGACGAGGGTGCGGCCGGTCTCCTCGCGGGTCCGCCGGCGGCGCAGCCCGAGCAGGGACTTGAGACGCGGGTTGGACGGCGAAGTGATGACGAGGTCGTGACTGGGGTGGGCGCTGGGGTTCGGCATGGCTGGCCCAGCATCCCACCGCACGTCGGGTCAGTGGTGCAGGCGGGCGCCCTTGAGGATGCGGTCGACGCCGTTCTTCGGGCCGTGCAGGGCGAGCCCGACGAGGTCGAGCGACGCGGTGGGCACGGCTGCGACGGCGGCCCGGTTGGCGGCGTCGTGGCCGGTCGCGAACATGTCGCGCGTGTAGACGGCGAGGCGGGTGCCGCGTCGAAGCGCGCGCTCGTGGGCGGTGGTGAGGGTCTCGGCGGCGCCCTCGAAGACGAGCACCGGCATGCCGAGCAGCGGCAGGTAGGTCTGGCCGTCGGCGTCGGCGTACGGCTGTCCCACGAGGTCGGGGTTGGCCGCCGTGACGCCGCTGACGAGGAACGCCGTGACGTTGAGGCGCTGCCACGGCTCGAGGTCGTCGCGGACGAGGACCGCGACCTTCGTGGCGAACGGCGGCGTGAGCAGGTCTTCCATGGCCCCAGCGTGCACCTACCGGACGCGTCCGGTCTTGTACGTCGTTGACGCGCGGGGCCGCATTCGTCGGCCCGTCGGCCCGTCGGCCCGTCGGCCCCTCGACCGACGCGTCGGTCAGCGGCGGCGCTGGTAGCGCCCCGGCGTCGTGCCGAGGAAGGCCCGGAAGTGACGCGTCAGGTGGGCCTGGTCGTGGAAGCCGGTGGCGACGGCGACCGACGCGGCGGGCACGCCGTCGAGCAGGAGCCGCCGCGCGAGGTCGAGGCGCCGGCCGATGAGGTAGCGGTGCGGCGGCAGGCCGAACGCGGCCGCGAACGAGCGGACGAGGTGCGGCGTCGTGACCCCGAGCGCCGACGCGACGGCCCCGACGCCGGGGGTGCCGACGGGGTCGGCGTCGAGCAGCTCGCGGGCGCGGCGGGCCACGATGCGCGGGGTCGGGCCGGGCGCGTCCGGCGGCGTCGGCGTACCGGTGGTCAGGTGGCCGGTGAGTCGCTCGACGACGAGGGCGAGCCGGCTCTCGGCCTCGAGGTCCTCGCCGTCGACGAGCGACCGGTCCAGTCGCGAGACCGCCGTGCGCAGGGCGGCGTCCTCGACGAGCGGGCGGTCGACGGCGCGGCCGACGAGGTGCGCACCGAGCACGTCCTGCTCGAGGTAGACGACGCGCTTGCGGAAGCCGCGGTCGGTGACGGCGTGGCCGTCGTGGACGACGTGCGGCGGCAGCAGGGTGACGCCGGCCCGGACCGCGGTGTGGTCGTGGCGGTCGAGGTCGTAGCCGATGACGCCGTCGTCGACGACGAGCAGCGTCCACGTGTCGTGGGTGTGCGCCGGGTAGGCGTGGTCGTGCCAGTCGGCGTGGAACACCTCGGCGACGCCGGGCACGGCCGGACGCCACGCGACGGCCCGGTCGCGTGGCCGCTGGTCCGGCGCCGGCGTGACCCCCACGCGATGACGGTAGCCCCCGAACTCCCCGACCGTCGGTGCACCGACCTACCGTGGGACCGACCGGTTCGCCCGGCCACCGACATCGTCGTCGCACCGTCGCACGGAGGGCCCATGACCACGCTCGAGGACCGACCCAACACCGCCCTGCTCGTCGTCGACGTCCAGAACGGCGTCGTGGGACAGGCCTGGAACCGCGACGGCGTCGTCGCCAACATCGCCTCCCTCGTCGAGCGCGCCCGCTCAGAGCAGGTGCCCGTCGTGTGGGTGCAGCACTCCGACGAGAACATGCCGCGCGACTCCGCCGACTGGCAGTACGTCTCCGAGCTGCCGTTCGCCGACGGCGAGCCCGTCGTGCACAAGACCTTCGGCGACTCCTTCGAGGACACCGATCTGGAGTCGGTTCTCGCCGCCCGGGGCGTCGGCCGGCTCGTCGTCGCGGGCGCGCAGACCGACGCGTGCATCCGGGCCACGCTGCACGGCGCTGTCGTCCGGGGATACGACGCGACGCTCGTGGGCGACGCGCACACCACCGAGGACCTCCGCGAGTGGGGCCACCCCATCGGCCCGGAGGACGTCGTCGGGTTCACCAACGCGTACTGGCCGTGGTCGAGCGTGCGTGGGCGCACGGCCGACGTCGTCGACACCGCCGCCGTCAGCTTCGGGCCGGCAGAGTCCCAGCAGGCGCAGGATCCGCCGCAGGAGGCGCCGCAGGAGGCCGCCGGCACCGCCGGGTAGTCCGCCCCTAGAGTTGGTGCCGTGCTCGACGCCATCGCCGCCCTGCCCTTCTGGCAGGCGTTCCTCGCGCTGTTCGCGAGCGCGATGGTCCGCTCGAACGGCACGTACTGGGTGGGGCGCGGCGCCGTCAACGGCTGGCGGCGCTACCGCGGGACGCACCGCGAGCTGACCTCGCGCGCAGAGGCGTGGCTGCGGCGGCTCGGCCCGGTCGCCGTGACGCTGTCGTACCTCACGGTCGGGTTCCAGACCGCCGTCCACCTCACCGCCGGCGTCATGCGGATGCCGATGCGCTGGTACGTGCCGGCGGCCGTCGTCGGGTCGGTCGTCTGGGCCACGCTCTACGCCACGGTCGGGCTGGCCGTCGTCGATGCGTGGATCGCGGCCGAGGCCGGGTCGGTCTGGGCCGCCGCCGGGCTCGGCGCGTTCGTCGTGGTCGTGGTGGCGACGCTCGTCGTGCGCCGTCGGCGGGGCGCGGCCGGGGAGCCGGCCGTCGTCGGACCGCTAGCGGGCGAGCCTGCGTCTACCGACGGAGTCGGCGCGGCACCCGTCACCGACACGCCCTGACACGATCCTGACGTCGGCGTGACGTCGCCGCGTCCCGCGCGCCCTACGCTGCGAGCGTGCCCACCGTCCCGCCCCCGAGCAGCGACGCACCGACGCGTGGCCTCGTGCTCGTCGTCGAGGACGAGGCCACGATCGCCGACCTGTTGCGGCTCAACCTGCGCGCGGTGGGCTACGGCGTCGAGGTGGTCACCGACGGCGCCCGCGCCCTGGCGGCGGTGCGCGAGCTGCGCCCTTCGGCGATCGTCCTCGACATCGGGCTGCCGACGATGGACGGCATCGAGGTGTGCCGCCGGCTGCGCGCCGACGGTGACTGGACGCCGGTCCTGTTCGTCACGGCCCGCGACGACGAGGTGGACCGCGTGCTCGGCCTCGAGCTCGGCGCCGACGACTACGTGACCAAGCCGTTCTCGCCGCGCGAGCTCGTCGCCCGCGTCGGCGGCGTACTGCGGCGCACCCGGGGCACGGCCGGTGGCTCACCCCTGCTGCGTCACGGCCCGCTCCGGATCGACCTGACGAGCCACGAGGTCACCGTCGACGTACGCCAGATCGCCCTCACCGCAACGGAGTTCGACCTCCTGACCCACCTGCTGCGCCGCCCCGGCGTCGTGTTCACCCGTGAGCAGCTGCTCAGCGACGTGTGGGGCTACGCGTCGACGGCGGGCGGGCGCACCGTCGACGTGCACGTCGCGCAGGTGCGCGCCAAGCTCGGCGACGCGAGCCCGATCCGTACGGTCCGTTCGGTCGGGTACGCCGCCGAGCGCCCGCCGGTCGACGACGCCCCCGACGCCGGCGCCGCGTCGTGAGCCCGTCGCGGGGTCGTTCGCTGTCGCGGCAGATCACCCTCCTCGCCGTGGGCATCGCGGTGCTGACGGCCGTGCTCGCGGGTGCCCTTGCCATCGGCCTGACCCGGTCCTCGGCGGAGGAGTCGGCGCGCGGCACCCTGGCCCGCATTGCCGACGCCGCCGCCGTCCGCGCCGACTCGGGCGAGGTGGCCCGGGTGGCGCAGAACCGCGCCGTCCGCACCCTCGGGGCACTCGGCGTCGAGTCGGCGAGCGTCAACCGGGCCGGCGCCGTCGTGTCGACGAGCCGCCTGGCCCGCGAGGCCCTGACGCCGGCCCGCCGCGAGGCCCTGCTCGCCGGCCGCGAGGTGTCCGGCCGCGACGAGCTCGACGGCACGACGGTGCTCGTCGAGGGCCGCCCGACCGACGCCGGCGGCATCGTCCTGGTCCAACGGCGCTCCGACGCGACGGCCGACTCCGACCGGTTCGTGCGGCGGGTGCTGCTCGCGCTCGGGATCGCGGCGCTCGTCGCCGTCGTCGTCAGCGCGGCGGTGGCTCGCCGGCTCTCCCGACCACTGCGTCGCACGGCCGACGCCGCACACGCCCTCGCCGCGGGGCAGCGCGACCTCGCGGTGCCCGTCGAGGGCCCGGACGAGGTGGCCGACGTCGCGAGCGCCCTCAACGCGCTGTCGGCGTCGCTGTCGCGGTCCGAGGGCCGGCAGCGCGACTTCCTCCTGTCGGTATCGCACGACCTGCGGACGCCGCTCACCGGGATCAGCGGGTACGCGGAGTCGCTCGCGAGCGGCGTCGTGCCGCCGGAGGACGCGGCCCGGGTCGGCGGGGTGGTGCTCGGGGAGTCGCGGCGCCTCGAGCGGCTCGTCGGCGACCTGCTCGACCTCGCCCGCTTGCGCGCGCAGTCGCCGAGCATCCACCCGCAACCGACCGACCTCGTCGTCCTGGGCCGTGAGGTCGAGGCCGTGTGGTCGGCCCGGTGCGCCGCCGTCGGTGTTCCGTTCTCCTACGTCCCGGCCACTGCCAACGCACCGGTCGTCACCGACCCGGCCCGGCTGCGCCAGCTCGTCGACGGGCTGCTCGAGAACGCTCTGCGCGTCACCCCGTCGGGCCGCCCGATCGTCGTCGAGGTGCGCACCGAGGCCGTCGCCGGCAGAGCGCCGGTGGCCGTCGTCGAGGTGCGCGACGGCGGTCCCGGCCTCACCGACGACGACCTCGCCGTCGCCTTCGAGCCCTCGGTGCTGCACGAGCGCTACCGCGGCCTGCGCCCCGTCGGCACCGGCCTCGGCCTCGCGATCGTCGGGCGCCTCGCCGAGCTCCTCGGCGGCGACGTCGAGGCGGGCCACGCCCCCGAGGGCGGCGCCCGCTTCACCCTCCGCCTCCCGCCCGGCCACGCCTGACCCCGGGGACGACTCGGGAATGACCGGAGAATGCCTCCGGTTGACGCCGACATGACCACCTGGGGATTCATCGGAAGCGGACACATCGGAAGCACCGTCGCGCGGCTCGCCGTCGACGCCGGCCACGACGTCGTCCTGAGCAACAGCCGCGGGCCGGAGACGCTCGCGGACCTCGTCGAGCAGCTCGGCCCACGGGCCCGGGCCGCGACCGCCGCGGAGGCCGCCGCGGCCGGGGACGTCGTCGTCGTGACGATCCCGCTCGGGCACTACCGCGACGTGCCGGCCGAGGCGCTCCGCGGCAAGACCGTCATCGACACCATGAACTACTACCCGCAGCGCGACGGGCAGGTCGCCGAGCTCGACGACGAGTCGACGACGACGAGCGAGCTGCTCCAGGCCCACCTGCCGGGGTCGCACGTCGTCAAGGGCTTCAACAACATCTACTTCGAGCACCTCGCGACCCTCGGCCGACCGTCCGGCAGCCCCGAACGCAGCGCCCTCGCCATCGCCGGCGACGACGCGGACGCCAAGGCCACCGTGACCCGCCTCTTCGACGAGATCGGCTACGACACCCTCGACCTCGGGCCGCTCGCCGAGGGGTGGCGCACCCAGCGCGACACCGCCGCGTACGCGACGCTCTACACGAAGGACCCTGCCGACTGGAGCCTCGGCGGCAGGCCGATCGACGCCGACGGCGTCCGCGCCGCGGCCGGCGCGTCGGTGCGCTACCGCGAGCAGGTCTGACCACGGGCTGACCGCACGGACTGACCACACGGGCTGAACACGCCCGGCGCGCACATCGGGACGTCGCGGCCGAACCTCACGTTTGGGGCAGGCTGCGACGTCCCGTACCCTTGACCACGAGGGGAGTACTTCCCACGTCCCGATCCGGTCAGTACGGCGGCCCAGCCCGCCCCGGACGGGAGCCGGCGTCAGCCGGTGAAGGAGACCTCAGACGAACCATCATGCGTCCGTTCTGAGGAGACCACCGTGCTCACGACCCTCTCGCCGCTCACCGCAGCGGCCCCGCTCGCGCCCTCTGCCGCGCCTGCCGCCGAGTCCGCGGCGTCGCTCGCGTCCATCGGGACGCCGACCCTGTGGACCGCCACGATCCTCGGCATCGTGGCCCTGTTCGCCATCGACTTCGTCATCACGCGACGACCTCACGACCCGAGCATGCGCGAGGCCGTCGGCTGGTCGGCCTTCTACATCGCGATCCCGCTCGCCTTCGGCGCCTGGCTGTGGTCGCAGTACGGCTCGCAGCAGGGCATCGAGTACTACACCGGCTACCTCGTCGAGAAGTCGCTGTCGGTCGACAACCTCTTCGTCTTCATCATCCTGCTGTCGGCGTTCGCCGTGCCGCGTGAGCTGCGCCAGCGGGTGCTGCTCATCGGTGTCGCCGGTGCCCTCGTGCTGCGCGGCATCTTCATCGCCCTCGGCGCGCAGATGATCGCCAGCTTCTCGTGGACCTTCCTGCTCTTCGGCGCGATCCTGCTCGTCACCGCGATCAAGGTCGGTCGCGACGCGCTGAGCCACGCCGACCACGGCATCGACGTCGCGAACCTCCGCAGCGTCAAGCTGATCCGCCGCTTCCACCCGGTCACCGAGGACTACGACGGCACGCACCTGTCGGTGAAGCGCGACGGGCGCCGGATGCTGACGCCGCTCGCGGTCGTCGCGATCGCGATCCTCGGCACCGACATCGTCTTCGCCATCGACTCGGTCCCGGCCGTATACGGCATCACCGGCGACCCGTACGTCGTCTTCGCGACCAACGCGTTCGCGCTGCTCGGACTGCGCGCCCTCTACTTCGTCCTCGAGAACGCGCTGTCCTCGCTCGTGCACCTCGGCCACGGCCTGGCGCTCATCCTCGCCTTCATCGGCGTCAAGCTCGTGCTGCACTGGGCGCACACCGTGTGGTCGGTGGTGCCGGAGATCCCGACACTGGCCTCGCTCGGCGTCATCGTCGGCATCCTCGCCGTCGTCACGGCGACGAGCCTCGTCGCGAAGCGTCGCGCCGGGGCGACGGCCGACGCGTCGAGCGACGCGTCCGCCGACGAGAGCGTCACCTCCTGACGCATCGCTGCGGAGCACACGCCGGAGGGGGCGGCCCCCCCCCCGGGGGCGCGCCCCCCCCCCCAACCCCCCGCGCCCCCCCCGCGGGCGGCGCGTCCCCCCCCGCGGGTGACGCGCCTCCCCCCGATCCCGCCGGCGCCCCGTCGGCGGCCGGCGGAGGATCCGTCAGCTCGTCGCGCCCGGAGCGGGCGTGGCGGGCTTGGTCGCGGTCCCGCTCCTGAAGACGACGACGCGCGCCTGCGGGTTCGTCGCCCCGACACCGGCGACGAACGCCTTGTCCCCGATGCGGATCGCCGTCGCCGTCGAGTCAGTGCCCTTGCCGTTCGCGCGGGCGCGCACACGCGTGTCGCCGGTGACCGAGAAGGTCATCGAGACGCCGTCCTTGGCCTTGACCGTCACGGACGTGCCGGACGCCGCGGTGACCTCGCCACGGATCGCCTGGTGGGTGACCGGGCCGGCCTTGCCCTCGGTGACCCAGGTGGCGTGCAGGGCGCGCAGGAGCCGGGCGCGCAGGCCGCGGTGGTCCCCGGCGCCGAGCGGGTTGTCGGCGGCGGTGCCGGTGTCGACGGCCGGGGTCGCGAGGGCTGCGTCGACGAGGTCGGCGGTGCTCGCGTCGCCGCCCGACACGTCGGCCGGGGCAGCGACGCCGGCACCGACGGGTGCGCCGCTCGATGCGGAGACGTCCTTGGAGCAGCCGCCGAGGGCGAGGCCACCGGCGAGGAGGACCGCAGCGGCGACCGCGGTCGAGGGGCGTGCGACGGCGCGGAGGGTGCCGGTCGTCCGGCGGGTCTGGTTCGTCATGGCACCCACGGTGCCGCGCGCAGGTGAAGCGTCGGTCCGGGTCGTGTTCGGGTCGTGTTCGGGCGTTCGCCGGCCTTCACCGGTCGCGCACCGGGCTCAGGCGAAGATCGGCCCGACCGCGGGGTAGGCGCCCGTCAGCAGGCCGCGGACCGTGGACAGCGACGGCACGTCGGCGCCGCCCTGGAACCCGGTGTCGAGCCGCATCGGCTTGCCCCACGCGGTGAGGTCCTCGATCGTCGTGCCCTGTGCGGCACCGGACAGGGTCGCGAACCAGTCGGCGCGGGCGTAGGTCACGTCGCCGCCGATGCACACGAGCTCGACCCACGACGGGTCGGCGAGGCACACGTTCTCGTACGGGTCCGGGTGGTGGCGCTCGAGCACGACGAGGTCGGCCGGCCGCCCCTCCGCCACCGTGCCGAGGTGCTCGTCGAGGCTGGCGACGCGCGCCGCCACCGACGTCACCATCGCGACGAGGTCGGCCGCTTCGACCGGGTAGCCCTGCCGGGCCAGCTCGCGCCGGGCGACCTTCATCTCGGCGAGCAGGCTCGTTGAGCCGGAGGGCAGCCAGTCGGCCCCGAGCGCGACCGGCATCCCGGCCGTGAGCGCCTCGCCGGCGAGGGTCGTCTCGCCGTAGAGGCGCAGGTTCGACTGCGGCGACCACACGAGCCGGCAGCCGGCGCCCGCGAGGGTGCGCAGGTCGTCGACCGACAGGGCGCTGCCGTGGATGACGTTCGTGGCCGGCGTGGCACCGCCGAGATCGAGGAAGTGCTGGAACTCCTTGGCGCTCACCGCATCTCCCCGCTTGCCCTCGGCCAGGTGCAGGTAGAACGCTGTGACGTCGCCGGCGGTGATGCGCTCCATGACGCGCTGGAAGGTCGGCAGCCCGAACGAGCCCGACGGCAGGTCGACCATCGAGCGGGCGCGGTGCGCCCCGAAGGCCCACTGGTCGAGGTTGCGCACGAGCGGCTCGGACGTCGACGTGCTCGCGCCGGACGCGCCCTGGATGCCGGTGACCCCGCCGACGAGGGCGCGGACCTCGGCGTACCGCGTCTGCGTCCTGGGCGGCACCTGCGTCAGGAGGGTGTTCTGGGGGTCGCGGACGAGCTGCTGGTAGGGCGTCGACCGGCGCCACGCGTACCGGTTGGCGTAGAGCTTCGGCGGCTCCCACGCGGCGAACACGTTGAACTCCGGGTGCCCGTGCAGGTCGAGCAGGCCGGGCAGGATGACGCCGTCGGTGTCCTGGACCGGCACGTCGGTGGGCTTGCGCTTCGACACCCGGGCCACGACGCCGTTCGCGACCGTGACGTAGCCGCTCGACCACGCGCCCTCGGGCGTGATGACGGCGCCGTGCAGGGCGAAGGGGGCCGGCGGCAGGGCCCGGCTGCGCACGGCGGGTTCGGGCAGCTCCTCGGTGATGCCCCGTGCGTAGGCGGTGTCGAACGGGTCGCGGCCGCGGCGGGGGCGCGACGGGCCGGACTCCCAGTGCTCGAGGTCGGACTTCGTGCCGGTCGCGTGCCGACCGGCGCTCCGGCTCACAGTGCTGGCCACGTGCGGGCTCCTTCCGGGACGGTGACGGTGAGGGTGGCGCGCTTGGCCTGGGCGGTGTCGCCGGTGCGGGCGGCCCACGGGTCGACGTCGCGCCACCATGCGGGCGTGCCTGCGGGCAGGTCCTGCTCGGGGATCGCGGCGAGGTCGCCGGTGGCCCACGCGTCGCCGTAGGGCACGAGCGGCGTCGCCGTGTCTGGCTCGACGTGCTCGGCAATCCCGGGAAGCGCGGCGTTCCAGTTCGCGAGCTGCTCGGCGGTCGTCTCGGCGAGCGGGCGACCGGTCGCGCGGGCGATGGCGTCGGCGTAGGTCGGGTGCCGGACGGCCGCGAGGTGCAGGCGCCCCGACGCGTCGGGCTGAGTCTTCGCCCAGGTGCGGTAGGCGCGGGCCGCGAGGTCGCCGAGGGCGATGACGGCGGTGACGTCGGTCCCGACGAGCAGGGCGTCGAGCCAGCGGTTCCGGTACGCGGCGATGGCCGGGTCCTTGGCGTGGCGGTTGCCCGCAGACTGGCCGAAGACGCTGTACACGTAGACGTTGACCATGGCGTAGCTCGTCGTGACACCGACCTTGCCGAGCAGCCCCTGCACCCGCTGGCCGGCGACGCCGACGAGGATGCGGCGGGTCACCGACTCGTGGGCGGCCGGGTCCTGCCCGAGCACGAGGACGCGCGCGCTGCCGTCGAGGCGGCCGCGATGGAAGATCGGCCCCCACTCGGTGCGGAAGTCGCCGCTGGGGTACACGTCGTCGCCGGGGTACTCGGCCACGAGCGTCGCAAACGGCTCGGACGCGTACCCGGTGCACGAACGGTGGACGGCCCCCACGGACGCCTCCCCACAGTCGGGACTCGGTCGACGATCTGTCTGTGCAGGGTCTCTCGACGGTAGTCCTGATACACCGGCGCCGGTGCCGGTTTCGGGCGGCGTCAGGCCTGGCCGACGGCCCTGCGCTGCAGGAGCGTCCGCTCGGCCTCGTTCTGGGCCATGTCGGCGGCGCGGGCGAACTCGGCCCGCGCCTCGTCCTCGCGGCCGACGCGCAGCAGCAGGTCACCACGGACACTCGGCAGCAGGTGGTAGTCGGCGAGCGCACCCTCTGCGACGAGCCCGTCGACGACGGCGAGCGCCGCCTCGGGACCTGAGGCGTAGGACAGCGCGACCGCGCGGTTGAGGTCGATGACCGGCGAGGGACGCAGGGTGGCGAGCTGCTCGTAGAGGCCGACCATCTGCGCCCAGTCGGTGTCCTCCGGCGTGCGGGCCCGGGCATGACAGGCGGCGATGGCGGCCTGGAGCAGGTAGGGGCCGGGTCCGGGCGGCGGCGTACCGTCGAGGGCGGGTGACGCGGCGAGGTCGAGGGCCCGGTCCAGGGCGGCCAGGGCGTGGCGGATCAGCGCCCAGTCCCAGGTGGTGCGGTCCTGGTCGAGGAGCAGGACCGGTTCGCCGCCGCGGCCGATGCGAGCCCGCGTGCGCGAGGCCTGGATCTCCATGAGGGCCAGCAGCCCGTGCACCTCCGCCTCGCGCGGCGCGAGGGCCGAGAGCACCCGCCCGAGCCGGATCGCCTCCTCCATGAGGTCGCCGCGCACCCAGTCGCGGCCGGACGTCGCGGCGTAGCCCTCGTTGAAGACGAGGTAGACGACCTCGAGCACCGACGCCAGCCGCGGCGCGAGGTCGGCACCGGACGGCACCTCGACGGTGATGCCGTCCTGGCTCAGCGTCCGCTTGGCCCGCGAGATGCGCTGGCCGATCGTCGTCTCCGTCGTGAGGAACGCGCGGGCGATCTCGCGGGTGGTCAGGCCGCCGATCATCCTCAGCGTCAACGAGATCCGGGCCTGGGCCGTGAGGGCCGGGTGGCAGGCAGCGAAGATGAGGCCGAGGACGTCGTCGTCGATGTCCTCGAGCGCGGCGTCGAAGTCGCCTTCGGCCAGCTCGGCCACCCTCAGCTCCTCCATGTGTCCGACCTGCTGCAGCTTGCGTGCGAGGTTGACGTCGCGGCGGATGCGGTCGACGGCCCGGCGACGCGCGGTCTGGGTCAGCCACGCGCCGGGCTTGTCGGGCACCCCGTCGCGCGGCCACTGCTCGAGCGCCTGGACGAAGGCGTCCTGGGCGAGGTCCTCGGCGAGGCCGATGTCGCCGACGACGCGGGCGACGATGGCCGTCACCTTGGCCGCCTCCATGCGCCACACCGCCTCGAGCGTCCGGCGCACCTCGTCGGGGTCGGTCTGGGTCGTCTCAGCCACGGCGCCACTCTCGCACGCCGCACCGACCACCTGCCGTGTCCGACTGCGTCACTGAACCGCAGGAGGGTTCAGTGACGCAGCGTTCCCGTCTCGTTCGCTGCGTCACTGAACCGCCAGAGGGTTCAGTGACGCAGCGGGCGGGGCCGGCTGGGTCAGCCGCGGGCGGCGTTGCGGGCGGCTTCCTCGCGCATCTGCTCCTCGCGCTCGCGCAGCTCGGCGGTGAACTCCTCGCCGAAGTCCTCCGGCGCGTAGACCTGGCGCAGCTCGAGGTGCTGGCCGGGGTCGGGCGCGCACGAGGCGGGCCACTTCTTGAGCCACTCGAGCGCCTCCTCCCGTGAGGACACCTCGATGATCGTGAACCCGGCGATGAGCTCCTTGGCCTCGGCGAACGGCCCGTCGGTCACCGACCAGTCGCCGTCGACCCACGTGACCCGGGCGCCCCTGCTCGTCGGGTGCAGCCCCTGCCCGTCGACGAAGACGCCGGCCCGCAGCATCTGGTCGTTGTAGGCCCGCATGTCGGCGAACTGCTGCGTGGTCCCGGGGCGGCCCTGCTCCGAGTCGGCGTTCGCCGGGACGATGATCATGAAACGCACGATGCACTCCTCTGGTCGGTGCAGGTGACCCCTGCTCTCACCCTTGCGTCGAACGACGCCGCCCGGCTTCGACACGCCCCGCCGACTCCTTTCCCGCTGGCCACGGGGAGACCGCCGGGAGCCGGCCGGCTCAGAGCTCGAGGCGCGCGGTGGCCGCCGACGGGACGCCCTCGCGGAACGGGATGCCGTCCCGCGCCGCGGCGGCGACCGCCTCGACGATCGGCACGAGGCCGTCCTCGTCGACATGCCCGGTGACCTCGTCGGCGATGGCCTTGACCTCGTCCGGCGCGTTGCCCATGGCGACGCCCCACGCGGCCCAGTGCAGCATCTCGAGGTCGTTACGCTGGTCGCCGCAGGCGATGGTGTGGATGGGCTCGACGCCGAGGTGGCGCCGCACGAGCTCGAGGGCCGACGCCTTGGAGACGCCCTCGGGGTTGATGTCGAGCCACGCCGACCAGCCGACGGCGTACGAGACGCCGTGCAGGCCGGCCCGCTCGACCAGCTCCATGAACTCCTCGGCGCTGGCCTCGGGCTGGCGCAGCGTCACACGCGTGACGGGGTGCTCGACGAGCTCCTCCCACGACACCTCCCGCGAGGCACCCATCAGCTCGCCGTCGGGGAAGTGCCGGCTCACCTTGAACCCGACGCCGAGCTCCTCGACGGCGATGAGCGCGTCGGGCAGGGCCACGCGCATCTTCTCCAGGACCGCGCGCGGGTCGAAGGTGACGGTGTCGATGATCCGGTAACCCAGGTCCTCGGCGGGGTCGAGCTCGAGGGTGACCGCCCCGTTCGAGCAGACGGCGTAACCGCGGCTCAGCCCGAGCTGCTCGAGCACCGGCGTCGTCGCGATGATCGAGCGCCCGGTGGACACGACGACGCGGATCTCCTCGGGCAGCGCGCGGATCGCGTCACGGACGCGGGGCGACAGCTCGCCCATGTGGTTGAGGGTCGTCCCGTCGAGGTCGAGAGCGAGCAGACGCTGGAGCATGGCCTCACCGTAGCGCCCGCCCCGGACGGTCCTGGCCGGCCGCCCACGGCATCCGCCGTGCCGCCACACACCCGACCGGTGGCGTCCACCCCGAGGCCACCACGAGGCCACCACGAGGCCACCACGAGGCCACCGACACGCCAGGTACCTCTCAGGCGAGCCGACCCAGCGCGTCCTCGATCCCGCGGTGCAGCGTCGGGTAGGCGTAGATCATCGAGCGGAGACGCTCGACCGGCACCTTGCCGTGGACGGCGACGGCGAGCGCGCCGAGCACCTCGCCGCCGGCGGGACCGACGACGGTGGCGCCGACGAGCAGGCCGCTGTCGGCGTCGGCGACGACCTTGATGAGACCGTCGGCCTTCGCGATCCAGCCGCGGGTCGTCTCCCCGAGCGGCGTGACGCCGACCGTGACGTTGTCGAGCTCCTCGCGAGCCGCGGCCTCGGTGAGGCCGACGGCGCCGACCTCGGGGTCGGTGAAGGTGACCCGCGGCAGCGCGGCGTACTCGGCGGGCGGACCGTCCTCGTCGAGCACGTCCCGGATGACGACGCCCGCCTGGTACATGGACACGTGCGTGAAGGCTCCCTTGCCGGTGATGTCGCCGACGGCCCAGACGCCCTCGGTGACACGGCACTCGTCGTCGACGCGGGCGACACGGGCGTCCTCGGCGACGCCGACGTGGTGCAGCCCGACGCCCTTGACGTCGGTACGGCGCCCGGTGGCGACGAGGAGGCGGTCGCCGTCGACGTGGGTGCCGTCTGCGAGGGTGACCCGGACGCCGCCGTCACGCTGCTCGACCCTCGAGGCTCCGACGCCGGTGCGGACCGTGATGCCCTCGGCCCGGAACACCTCGGCCACCTTCGCGGACGCCTCGGGCTCCTCGAGCGCGAGCAGCCGGTCGGCGGCCTCGACGACGGTGACGGTGGTGCCGAACCGGGACACGGCCTGGCTCAGCTCGCACCCGATGGCACCCCCGCCGAGGACGACGAGCGAGGCGGGCAGCTCGGTGGCCTCGATGATCTCGTGGTTGGTCCAGTACGGGACGTCGGCGAGGCCCTCGATCGGTGGGATCGCGGGGGTGGTGCCGGTGTTGACGACGATGCCGGTGGTCGCCGCGTAGGCGGTCCCGTCGACGTCGACGCGGCCGGGCCCGGTGATGACGCCGGTGCCGCGGACGAAGGTCGCGCCCTTGCCGGTGAGCCGGTCGACGGCCACCCGGTCGTCCCAGCCGTCGGTGGCCTCGTCGCGGATGCGCCGGGCGACCAGGCTCCAGTCGGGCGTGAGGTCGCCGACGCTGCCGGCGAGGCCGGGGACGCGTCGGGCCTCGGCGAGCGCGTCGGCCGCGCGGATCATCATCTTCGACGGGATGCATCCCCAGTAGGGGCACTCGCCGCCGACGAGGCGCCGGTCGACGCCGAGGACCCGCAGGCCCCGCTCCGCGAGGGTGCCGGCGACGTGCTCACCACCGGGACCCAGCCCGATGACGATGACGTCGAAGGTGTGGTCTGCGTCGAGGCCGCTGCTCATGCCCCACCCTTACCCGCGGCAGGCCCCCGCGTCGACCCCCGCGTCGACCCCCGCTCGGGCCGTCGCGTCTCGCACGGCCACCCGCCTGACCGGGGTGGTCGCCCGGACGAGCGCGTCGCGGACCGGCTGCTGCGCGACGAGGACGCTGCCGACGACGAGCACCATCCCGGCCAGGTGCACCGCGCCGAACTCCTCGCCGAGGAGCAGGACGCCGAGCAGGACGCCGACGACCGGGTTGACGAGGCCGATGATCGAGGCGTTGGTCGGGCCGAGCAGCGACAGGCCCCGGAACCAGAGCACGTACGCGAGCCCGCTGCCCAGCAGGCCGAGGTAGGCGAGGGCACCGAGGGCCGGGAGGTCGAGCGCGGGCGGCGCGCCCTCGACGACCGCGGCGAGGGGCAGCAGCACGAGGCCGCCGGCCACGAGCTGCCAGGCGGTGACGGTGACGACGTCGTCGCGGGGTGCCCAGCGCCGGGTCAGGACGAAGCCGGTCGAGGCCGAGACGACGGCGAGCACCCCGGCGACGAGGCCGACGGCGTCGATGGGCCGGTCGAGCCCGCCCCGCAGCACGAGCAGCCCGACGCCGACGAGACCGACGAGGCCGGCACCGACGGCGACGCGGGTCGGCCGCTCCCCCAGCAGGATCCGCGCCACGACCATGGTGACGACGGGCGCGGTGGCCACGAGCGTCGCGCCGAGACCGCTCGGCAGCCGGTAGGCCGCGACGAAGAGCAGGGCGTAGAAGACGCCGATGTTGAGGCTGCCGAGGACGAGCGCGCGCCACCACCAGTCGCCGCGGGGCAGGCGGCGCAGCCACAGCAGCATGAGCAGACCGACGGGCAGGGCCCGCACCGTGGCCGCGAAGAGCGGACGACCGGGCGGCAGCCACTCCTGGGTGACTGCGTACGTCGAGCCCCAGATCGCCGCGGGCAGCGCGGTGAGGGCGACCGTGCTCCACGAACCCTTGGTACCTTCCATGGAAGGTAAATTACCTTCCGAGGAAGATATAGTCCAGTCCCATGAGCGCCATGAGCCGACGCACGACGCCACCGACGCCGGATCACGCCCAGCACGTCGTCGACCAGTGGGCCCGCGAGCGCCCCGACCTCGACGCCTCCCCGATCCTCGTCATCGGGAGGCTCCATCGGGTCGCCCTCGCCCTGACCACCGAGCTCGTCCGCGTCTACAACGGCTTCGGCCTCGGCGAGGGGGACTTCGACGTGCTCGCCACCCTCCGCCGCACCGGCGCGCCCTACGAGCTGACGCCGACCGCGCTGATGGAGCAGACGATGGTGACGTCCGGGGCGGTGAGCAAGCGCATCGACCGACTCGAGGGGGCCGGCCTCGTCGAGCGACGGGTGGCGACCGGCGACCGCCGCAGCCGCATCGTCGCACTCACCGAGGCCGGCCGGGAGCTCATGGACCGGGCCGTGCCCGAGCACCTGGCGAACGAGGCGCGCCTGCTGTCGGCACTCGACGCGTCCGAGCGACGCGCCCTCGCCGACCTGCTCGGCCGGCTCGGGGCGTCGCTCGGCACCTGACGCGTCAGGCCAGGAGTCAGCCCGGCGTCAGGCCAGCGCCCCGTGCATGAGCACGTCACCGTCCGGCGTCACCACATAGCCGGCCTTGGGCCGCGACGGGTAGCCGGTGTCGAAGTGCATGTAGTCGCGCCACGAGTCGGTGCCCGACCAGGTCCAGTTGTCGGAACGCAGCACCGTCCACGCGAGGCCGCCGGAGCGGACCGCGCCCGGCGCGCTGGCCGACGCCGGGGCGTTGGGGTCCCAGGTGCCGGTGCGCGGGTTGATGTACGGGTTCTGCACCGGGTTGAAGTCGAGGGCGCGGCCCCAGGCGTGCGGCGACGACGAGTTGGCCGAGTTCTGCTCGGAGGGCTTGCGGCAGTTGAGCGCGGTCGACACGTTGCCCTTGGAGCCGAGCCACTCCCACCCGCCGAACATCTCGATCCCCTCGACGCGGTGCATCCGGAACTTCTTGGCATACAGGGTGTTGAAGATCTTGGCCGTGCTCGAGGCGACGTCGGCGTTGACGTTGACCCAGCCCCGGTGGGTCTTGCCGTCGAGGCCCCAGTAGGGCACCTCGACGCGTCGGAACGACGTCCGGTAGCCGGGGCACCCGTCGCGCCAGACGCCGTTGGCGCGCACCTTCGCCCACTGCGCGTCGGTCATGAGTGTGATCGCGGCGGGCGCGTAGGCGGCGACGGCCGGCGTGGCGGGCGTGCCGGAGTTCGTGAAGCCGTACGGCGCCGCCCCGACAGCAGGCGAGGCGGCGCTCGTGCGGGCCGTCGTCGTGTAGCCGGACCGCCGGCCCGTCACGGTGACGGTGAGGCGCTTGCCGAGGTCGGCCGTGGTGGGGCGGTAGGCCCGGCCGGTGGCTCCCGGGATCGCGATGCCGTTGCGACGCCACTGCACGGCGACGCTCGCGGTGGGCCCCCACGGGCCGGTCGTCACGGTGACCGGCCAGCCGACCCGCCGGAAGAAGCCGCCGATGCGTGGGGTCGGCGCGGTGGAGAAGGGCCGGGTGATCGGCCCCCGCGCGGCGCTCGTGCGAACGGCCGCGAGGAAGCCGGCGCGTCTGGCCGTGACGACGACGTCGACACGGTGACCGAGCCGGGTGGCGTCGAGGTAGAACCACCCCTTGGTGGCGCCCGCGACGGCCCGTCCGTCGATGCGCCACTGGTAGCTGAGCGTCGGGCCCGGCGACCAGGCGCCGACACGAGAGCCGACGACCGAGCCGATCTGCGGCGTACCGGTGACGACCGGTGCGGGGGCGGCGGCGAACACCCCCCAGTCGACGACGGCCGACGGCGCCGAGGTGCGCGACATCGGCGTGAAGCCGTCCCTCGACCCCGTGACGGTGACGCTGATCCGCTTGGTCCGGTCGGCCGCGACCGGCGTGTACGTGCGGCCGGTGGCGCCGCTGACGGCCACCCCGTTGACCCGCCACTGGTAGGTGAACGTCGCCGCCGGCGCCCAGGCGCCGGGCACCGCGGTGAGCACCCGGCCGACGCGCAGCGTGCCGGAGATCGTCGGGGTCGGCGCGGCCGTGAAGAGGCCCGGCGCGACCGGCCCGACGGGGTCGCTCGTCACCTCGTCGACGGTCGTGTCGTCGCGGTGCGAGGTGACGACCGCCGCGACCTTCTTGCCGAGCGCCGACGCCGGCACGACGAGCGTCGGGTCCGTGGCGCCGGCCAGCGGGGCGCCGTCGACGGTCCACTGGTAGGTCAGCGTCAGGTCGGGGTCCCAGCCGTCGGTCTCGGCGGTCAGGGTGGCGCCGACGCGGGGGGTGCCGGTGACCGTGACGGTGCCGGGCGGGGCTGCGGGCGCCGACGGTGGCGGGGTGGACGCGTCGGTGCTCGTCGCGGCGGGCGTCGGCGTGGAGGGCTGTGCCGTCGACGCGTCCGAGGCGCTCGAGGTGCTCGAGGTGCTCGAGGTGCTCGAGGTCCCCGATGCCGGTGGCGGGCTCGGTGTCCCCGCCGCCTCGGCGTCGGGAGCGAGGGCCATCGACCCGACGAGGGCGACCCCGACGAGCATCGTGACGCTGCGCCGGGGGCGCCGGAGGCGCTGCGCCCGGTGGGCGTGACGCGCTGGGCGCGTCGGCGACGTGGGCTGGTCGAGCGGACCGGGCACGGGCGGACCTCCGCGTCGCGGCGCCGGACTGGCGCCGGGCTGGGCCGCACATACCCGATTTGTCCGATTTCCACTCACGTGGCCGGTCACAGGGAGCCACACGTCCGGCTGGGGCGGATGACGGGCGGTGCACAGGTCGGCTGCGGACCGTGGTGGCAATGGCAGAGCGCCAGGTGGAGAGCAAGGAGAACGCATGAATGGCAAGCGAATGGCCCTCACCGGCGCCGGGATCGTCGCCGCGGCAGGGATCGCGATCGGCGCGGCCTCGCTCGCGAGTGCGAGCGGTGGCTCGGACGCCGCAACCGGTTTCGCGACCAACGCCGGCTACGGCGCCGTCGGCGGGGAGGGCGGACAGGGCATGCCCGGCGCCGGCGGGGGCGGATACGGCAACGGCAACACCGACCCGAGCAAGCCGATGCGCTCGGACGAGCAGCTGCTCACCGGCGACGTCGCCGCCAAGGTCACCGCGGCCGCCAAGGCCAAGGAGCCCACCGCGACGATCGAGCGGGTCGAGACGGACTCGGACGGCGTCTACGAGGCTCACATGGTGCGCACGGACGGGACGCACATCATCGTGCAGGTGGACAAGAGCTACGCGGTGACGAACGTCCAGGTCATGGGTCAGGGCGGTTCGGGTGGTCCCGGTAGTCGTGGCGACGGGGACGGCGACGGACCCCACGGCACGGGGATGGGCGGCCCGAACGGCATGAACGGCTACGGCCAGCCGGGCGGCTCGAACGGCTCGGGCGGCTCGACGGGCGAGGCGACGCCGTCGTCGACGACCTGACGGACGGGTGCCCACGGACGCGGCCCGACCCAGCCCCGTCCTCACCCTGGACTCCCGTCCCGGCGCGTGGAGCCGACGATCCTGTCGGGCGCCGGGACGGGGCCGCGGGTGAGGGTCAGGCGCGTCCGAGGGCGGGCTCGCTGACCGACGGCTTGCCGTTCTCGAGGTGGCCGGCGAAGGCACGCAGCCACGGCGTGCCCGGCACCGTGACGGTGAGGTCGTACCACCCGCCCGAGCGGGTCGTGTCGACGACGACAGCGCGGCGTCCGGCGTCCTGCTCCCGGCCGTAGGCGTCCTGCACGAGGACGCGCGTGCCGCGGGGTGCGTCGGCCTTGACCGTGAGGCGCTGCGAGCGGCCCTCACGGACCAGCTCGACGCGGACCGCACCGTCCCGCCGGGAGGTGTCGCCGGCGTAGCGCCGGAAGAACCCGTTCGGACCGTGCACCTCGATGTCGTAGGCGCCGGTGACCGGCCAGGTCGCGGTCAGCGCGTCGCCCGCCCCGATGGTGTAGCTGTGCGGCGCGCCGACGGGCTCGAGGAGCCGGGCCTGCAGGTGCGCCCCGATGCGGCCGAGGTTCTCCAGCTCGACGGTGACGGCGCCCGACGTGGCGCGCTCACGGTCACGCACGTCGTAGCCGACCGGCCGGGCCGGACGCGTGCCGCGCTCCTGCTGCGGCATGGTGCCCTCCGCCGGCGGCGTCGGCCGGTAGGACGGGTGGCGCTGGTCGTCGAAGGGCTTCCAGTGCGTCGTGTCGGGCAGCGACGGTACGTCGGCGGCCTTCTGCGAGAAGTCGAACGCCGAGGTGAGGTCGCCGCAGACGGCCCGACGCCACGGCGTCAGGTTCGGCTCCTGCACCCCGAAGCGTCGCTCGAGGAAGCGGATCACCGAGGTGTGGTCGAAGGTCTCGCTCGTGACCCAGCCTCCGGTGCTCCACGGCGACACGACGAACATCGGCACGCGGGGGCCGAGGCCGTAGGCGCCGGGGCCGTGCTCGCCGTCGTAGAACTCGTGGTCGGTCGGCACCGTGGACGCGCCCGGGATGACCCGGCTGTTGGGGTGGGGCGGCACGAGGTGGTCGAAGAAGCCGTCGTTCTCGTCGTAGGTGATGAACAGCGCCGTGCGGGCCCACACCTCCGGGTTGGCCGTCAGGGTGTCCAGGACCTTGCTGATGTACCAGGCGCCGTAGTTGGTCGGCCAGTTCGAGTGCTCGCTGAACGCCTCCGGGGCGGCGATCCAGCTGACCTTCGGGAGCGAGCCGGCCTCGACGTCGCGGCGCAGCTGGGCGAAGTAGTCCTCGCCGTCGCGTGCTTTGGTGCCCCGACGGGCTCTCTCGTACAAGGGGTTTCCCGGCTCGGCGTTGCGATAGGAGTTGAAGTAGAGCAGGGAGTTGTCGCCGTAGTTGCCGATGTACGGGTCGGAGGTCCAGCCCCACGAGCCCGGTCCGTCGAGCCCGGTGCCCTCGTCCTGGTACACCTTCCACGTGACGCCGGCCTTCTCGAGGCGTTCGGGGTACGTGGTCCAGTCGTAGCCGAGCTCGTCGTTGTAGAGGACGGGCCCGCCGCCCCTGCCGTCGTTGCCGGTCCAGCCGCTCCACAGGTAGTAGCGGTTCGGGTCGGTGTTGCCGATGAAGGAGCAGTAGTAGGCGTCGCACACCGTGAAAGCGTCGGCGAGGGCGTAGTGGAACGCGGCGTCCTGACGCATGAGGTAGGCCATCGTCGTCGTGCCCTTCGCCGGCACCCAGCCGTCGTAGTGACCCTTGTTGACGGCGGCCTGGCCGTCGGTCCAGCTGTGCGGCAGCCCCTCGAGGAACGCGGCGCCGAGGTCGTCGGTGCTCGGGTGGAACGGCAGGATGTCGCGGGTGCCGTCGGACTGGTGCCACACCGACCGGCCGCTCGGCAGCGTCACCGGGTGCGGGTCGCCGAAGCCGCGGACGCCGCGCAGCGTGCCGAGGTAGTGCTCGAAGGACCGGTTCTCCTGCATGAGGACGACGACGTGCTCGACGTCCTTGATGGAGCCGGTCGCCCGGTTGGCCGGGATCGAGGCGGCGCGCGCGATGCTCTGGTCGAGCATCGCCGCCGCGGCTGCACCGCCTGCGATCTGGAGGAAGCGTCGACGGTCGAGGTTGACCATGGGGTGCACTCCTGGAGGGTGGTGGATCAGTCGCACCACCCTCGCGCGCAGAGGCGAACGCACCCCGGCGCCGGAGTGACTGCCGCGCGAAGACTCGGTCAGCCGTTGGTCAGGTGGGGTTGTCTTGGAGCGCGCTCGAAGTCCTAGCGTCGAAAGGGTGAGTGACACCTCCGTACCGACCACACCATCCACCGACCCCGTGGGCCACCCCGCCGGCAACCCCACCGGCAATCCCACCGGCAATCCCACCGGCCAAGCGGGAACGTACCGGCTCGCCGACCGCGAGGTCCGGCGCGTGGGCTACGGCGCGATGCAGCTGCCCGGCCCCGGCGTCTTCGGCCCGCCCCGCGACCGCGACGAGGCCCTGCGGGTGCTCCGCCGGGCCGTCGAGCTGGGCGTGAACCACATCGACACCGCCCAGTTCTACGGCCCCCGGGTCAGCAACGAGCTGATCCGTGAGGCGCTGCACCCGTACAGCGACGACCTCGCCCTCGTGTCGAAGGTGGGTGCCGTCCGCGACGACACCGGCGCCTGGCTGCCGTCACAGCGGCCCGAGCAGCTGCGTGCCGACATCGAGGACAACCTGCCCACCCTCGGCGTCGACCACCTGACGGCCGTCAACCTGCGCCGGATGGACGAGCACACCGAGGGGGTCGAGGGCGAGGCCGCTCCGGTCTCCGACGTCCCCCTCGAGGACCAGCTGGCCGAGCTCGTCGCCCTGCGCGACGAGGGCAAGATCGCCGGCATCGGCCTGTCGACGGTGTCCGCGGCCCAGCTCGCTGCCGCTCGGTCGATCACCGAGATCGTCTGCGTGCAGAACCCGTTCAGCCTCGTCGACCAGAAGGACGCCGAGGTTCTCGACGCGTGCACGGCTGCCGGCATCGCCTACGTGCCGTACTTCCCCCTGGGCTCGGCCTTCCCGCACCTGCCGAAGGTCGTCGACCAGCCGGCGGTCCAGGCGGTTGCTGCCCGGTATGGCGTGCCGGCAGCGCGGGTGGGCCTCGCGTGGTTGCTCGCTCGGGCCGAGAACCTCCTGCTCATCCCCGGCACGTCATCGGTGGCCCACCTCGAGGACAACCTCGCGGTCGGTGACCTCCTCCTGAGCGACGAGGATCTCGACGAGCTCTCGGTCGCGGCCTTCGCGACACAGGAATAGCCCTGGGCAGACGTTCACCCGGCCCTGCAAAAGGGCCGGGTGAACGTGTACAGAGCCCGGGTATGCGAAAGAGGCCCGGCCCGGGTATTGCTGCCCGGG
>NZ_JAWIIL010000002.1:437448-909317 GCF_034724055.1 Intrasporangium zincisolvens | reverse complement strand
GATGCAGCCGGTGTGTGACGCGTTCACGCTCGCGTTGTCCACCCCCGGGGTGCCCCCACCAGTGGTCGAGTACCGAAGCAGAGCCGACGCGCACGTCGGCGACCTGCGCGCTTGCGCCCCTCACGGTGGCGCGGCAGGTCGCCGACGACCCGGAGCTCAGATCGTCCGAGGTCCGCGGAGCCGGGCGACGAGGGCCCAGACGATGGCGACGTCGAGGGCGATGATGACGATCGCCCACACGGGGTAGTACGGCAGCCACATGAACTGCGAGACGGCCGACAGGATCGCGACGATGATGCCCACGACGAACGACCAGCTCTGCCCCATGATCATGGCCACGCCCAGCCCGATGGCGAGCAGGCCGAGGACCATGTGGATCCAGCCCCACGTCGTCGTGTCGAACTTGTAGATGTAGCTGCCCGTGACGACGAAGCGCTGGTCGTTGATGATGGCGGCGAGGCCCTGCAGGGCCTGGAAGATGCCGACCATGACGAGCAGCGAGGCGCCTGCGAGCGTGAGGCCCTCGGCCCACACCATCTTGGTCGATGAAGGTTGACTCGACATCGATCCCTCCCCTTCCCTCTGACCGGCACGGCCTGTCGACCTGCCCGTGTCTCGACGCTAGCCGCGCGGGTCGGCGCCCCACTCATCCTTAAGGGTTGAAATGACGAGCCGGCCGGGCTCGGCGGGAGACCACGCGCTCGAGGCGAGCTGGCCTCCCGCCGAACGGCTCAGCGGCCCGTCGCCGCGATGTACACGGCGGCGTTGCCGTTCGGGTTGAGCAGCACCGCCGGCGCCAGGCACCGCGACGGGAGCGTCACGCGCGCCTCGACCACCGCATCGCCCGTCGAGGAGAAGGGGACGGTGGCCGTGGGCGGTAGCGCGACGCCGTTGCACGCCACTGTGGCCGACAACCGCGGCAGGGGGTTGACGCCGCTGGTCGGGATGACGAGTCCCTCGACCTCGACGCGCAGGTCACCGTTCGCGCGCAGCCTTGCGGTCCCCTCCGAGATGACCCACGGCGCCCCTCCGCGGGTGAGCCCGAACAGCGGCGGGTCGGACAGCTGGCTGCCCTGCAGCGGGGCTCGGAGGATGTCGCTGCGGGGGACGCCGCCGCTGTCCGCGGACGCGCTCGCCGTGGCGGCGAGCGCGCCGACTCCGAGGACGAGACCAGCGACGAACGAGGCGGTACGGGAGATCCGGTGCATGTCACACTCCTGCCGACGTGGGTGGGGAGATGTTCCCCAGACGAGGACGACAGGACGCCGAAGGCCGTTCAGACCGGCCCCATCACGTGGCGATCGGCGATCGGGCAGTGTCAGCCGAGGCGGTCCAGCAGCGCCAGGGAGCGCTCGAGCACCAGAGCGGTGGCGTCGGCGTCGTACGACGGTAGCGACGCGTCGGTGAACAGGTGCTGCTCGCCGGGGTACACGAACAGCTCGGCGGTGTCGGCGCCGGCGAGCTGCACCAGCTCGCGGGCGGCGTCGACGTCGCCCTCGAGCCCGAAGAACGGGTCCTGCTCCATCCCGTGCACCTGCACCGGGACACCGTCCGGCCAGGGCCCGAAGGCCCACTCCCCCGTGACCGGGAAGCAGGCCTCGTAGAGGAGGGCGCCGCGCGCGCCGGCCCGCGTCTGCGCGAGCTGCTGGGCCCGGCCGACGCCGAAGGAGATGCCGGCGTAGACGACGGACTCCGGCAGCGGCGCGAGGGCCGCGGCGACGCGGCTGTCCAGCTCCTCGTCGCCGATGGACTTCATGTGCGCGAAACCGTCGTCGATGCTGGAGGCGACGACGCCGTCGAAGAGGTCGGGCGTGTGCACGGTGTGCCGACCATCGGCACGGAGCGACTCTGCGAAGGCGCGGACGCCGTCGGTGAGCCCCTGGACGTGGTGGAACAGGATGATCTCTGCCATGGTTGGCCCCTCGTCGATCGGAGTATTCGGAATGATCCACAAGAGTAGAATGATCGAGTGATGTCGGTCAATGATGGGTCCCCGTCGGCAACGCCGGACGACGCCGCGCCGCGCATCCCCGACTACGACCTCGACGAGCTGCTCGTCATCACCGCCCCGGAGCAGCTGCGCGCCCTGGCCGACCCGCTGCGCGCCAGCCTGCTCGAGCTCCTCCTCGAACGCGCGGCCACGGTGACCGAGCTGGCCGCCGCGGTCGACCGGCCCAAGAGCACCGTCGCCTACCACGTCGCCCAGCTCGTCGACGCCGGCCTGCTCCGCGTCGTCCGCACCCGACGCGTCCGGGCCATCGAGGAGCGCTTCTACGGACGCGTCGCGCGGACGCTCTACGTCGGCGCGCTCGGAAGGCCGGAGGACCAACAGCTCGCCGCCGGGATCAACGGCCTGGCCGAGGCCGCGGCCGAGGCGGCGGCCGCCCATGCGGCCGACGAGCTGCGCTGCACCCTGACGCACGCCCGGATCCCGCTCGAGCACGCCCGCGAGTTCTGGACCCGGGTCCAGCAGCTGGCACGCGAGTTCGCGCAGATCCCCCGCGGCGGCGACCAGGTCTTCGGGTTCGCGGCCGGCCTCTACCCCACCGACGCCCCGACGCTGCCCGAGCCGACCGAGCCCACCGACGGATCTCCCGGCTCGACCACGCCCCAGGGTTCCGCCTGACGCGCCCCGGGACCGCAGCCGGTACGGAGCATTCGTGGCATCAGCCACATCCGCCCCATACGTCACCGGTTGTTGTGGAGTTCGGCGAGAACGGCCCGCTGTCCGGCCTGTCCACCTATGGTGGTCGACATCGAGACCACCGGCTGCGGGGGGCGCAACGGGTGGTTAGGGTCGAGGCATGGCCAGTGCCCTGCCTGACGAACTCAGCCTCGAGGGGGGTGGCCTTAAGGTGCAGGACGAGACACAACGTGAACCGCGAGTCGTCACGGTGCGCATGAGCGGACGGCTCGTGCCGTTCGCCGCATCGGCGATGGTCTTCGCGCTTCTTCCGTTCATCAGCGCGAGCACGCCCGACGACGGCGCGCGTGCCGCGGTGGTCCTCGCCGCAGGTGACCGCGCGGCCGTCGACACTGCCGTCGACGGCGTCCAGAGCGCGCGGGACGCGCTCACGGGCAACGACAGCACGGTCGCGGCCATCGCGGCCGCGGCACTCGGCGGCGGCGCCAGCACGACCGGCATGGCCGTGTCGAACGCCGTCGGAGGAGGCCTGGCCTTTCCGGAGATGGGACTGACGCCCCTGGCCGCGTTGGCCGTGGCCGCACCCGTGGCCACCGGGGTGCCCGGCTTCATCCACCCGGTGCCCGGGATCGAGGTGTCCGGCTTCGGCCCGCGCATCCACCCGCTGCTGCACCGGCCCATGTTCCACACGGGCATCGACCTGCAGGCTGCCTGCGGCACACCGATCCGGGCCGCCGCGTCGGGCACGGTCGTCTACGCACGCGTCTCGAACTCGTGGGGTCTGCGGACGATGATCCAGCACACGCCGACTCTCAAGACGGCCTACGGGCACCAGTCGAAGTTCCTCGTCAAGGAGGGCGACGTCGTCAGGCAGGGCCAGGTCATCGGGCTCGTCGGCACGACGGGCTGGTCGACGGGCTGCCACCTGCACTTCGACGTCATCGTCAACGACCACTACGTCGACCCCGCGCCCTATCTCGGGTTCCCGGCGTCCACCTCCGGGCCCTCGTCCTACGGCATGGTGCCGAACTACTTCCCCGGTGGCGGCTCCGTGATGACCACGGCCGCGCAGACGGTCCCCGACGGCGACGTGCCGTTCTCGGACGTCGACCCGGCCTCTGCGGCCGGCACGCCCGCGCCGACCAAGCCGAAGCCGGCCACGAAGCCGACGACGAACACGCCTGCACCGACGACGACCACCGGCACGCCCGTCCCGACCACGACGAAGCCGACGCCGTCCACGACCACCACGGCCCCGTCGACGAGCACGACGACGCCGGCTCCGTCGACGACGACCACCACGACGCCGCCGGCTCCGTCGACGACGACGACCCCGCCGCCGCCACCGCCGCCGACGACGCCGCCGGCCCCGGCGACCTCCACCCCGCCCGTCGACACGACGACCTCCGCCGCTGCGGCGCCGGCCGACCCGACGCCGACGCCCACGCAGACGGCGGTCGCGACGGCGACGGCGACGGCCACGGCGGTCGCCAAGGCGGTGGGCGAGATCGCGACGAGCGCGGCCAGCGCCAGCGATCCGGCCACGACCACGGCCGCCGCACCGGCGAGCTGACCGACCAGCCGGCCGGCCGAGCCACCGGAACCGGCACCCGCACCCGACCCGCTCGGGTCGCCTGGGGCCCCGTCCGCGAGGACGGGGCCTCACGCGTCGGGGCACCGCTGACGACCTCACGATTCGGGCACGTCGGGGACCCGCTGGGTACCTGCCGGGGACCCGAGCCGATAGGTTGCACGGATGGACGACGTGAAACCTGCTGCCGAGGCGTCCGCCGAACACGCCTCGGACCACCGCGAGCCCATGGTCGTCATCGAGGGCGTCAACAAGCACTTCGGTGACCTCCACGTCCTCCGGGACATCAACCTCACCGTCGGCAAGGGCGAGGTCGTCGTCGTGCTGGGCCCGTCGGGCTCGGGCAAGTCGACGCTCTGCCGCACCATCAACCGCCTCGAGACCTTCGAGTCGGGGAACATCACCATCGACGGCAAGCCGCTGCCGGAGGAGGGCAAACCCCTCGCCCAGCTGCGCGCCGACGTCGGCATGGTCTTCCAGTCCTTCAACCTCTTCGCGCACAAGACGATCCGCGACAACGTGACCCTCGGGCCGGTCAAGGTGCGCAAGAAGTCGAAGTCCGAGGCCGACCAGCAGGCCGGCGAGCTGCTCAAGCGCGTCGGGGTCGAGGCCCAGGCCGACAAGTACCCCGCCCAGCTGTCCGGTGGTCAGCAGCAGCGTGTCGCGATCGCGCGCTCTCTTGCCATGGGCCCCAAGGTGATGCTCTTCGACGAGCCCACCTCGGCGCTCGACCCCGAGATGGTCAACGAGGTCCTCGACGTCATGGTGGGTCTGGCCAAGGAGGGCATGACGATGATCGTCGTCACCCACGAGATGGGCTTCGCCCGCAAGGCCGCCGACCGGGTCGTCTTCATGTCCGACGGGCAGATCGTCGAGGTCGGCACGCCGGAGGAGTTCTTCACCAGCCCGAAGAGCGAGCGCGCCAGGGACTTCCTCGGCAAGATCCTCACCCACTGACCCCGACCCGACGCCGTCGGAGGTACCGACGCGTCGTCGGCCGAGCACCCGCTCACCACCGGCTACACCGGCTCCCCCAACCGGACCCGCCGGCGTCCGGCCCACCGACCGAACGACCCGACACACACCGGGAGCGGCATGCACACCGGCATGCCACGCAGCCACCACCCGGCAACAACAGGAGGAACTCACATGAAGGCACGACGCATCGGCGTGGCGTTCGCGGCGACGGCCCTGGCCGTCTCGCTCGCCGCCTGCGGCTCGGGTCAGCCCGGCGCCAGCGGCGGCGGGGACAACGGCCTGAAGATCGGCATCAAGTTCGACCAGCCCGGCATGGGCCTGAAGAAGGGCACCGAGTACAGCGGCTTCGACGTCGAGGTCGCCAAGTACGTCGCGAAGGAGCTCGGCACCTCCGAGGACAAGATCACCTGGGTGCAGGCGCCGAGCGCACAGCGCGAGACGCTCATCAAGAGTGGTCAGGTCGACTTCGTCGTCGCCACCTACTCGATCACCGACAAGCGCAAGAACGAGGTCTCGTTCGCCGGCCCGTACTTCATCGCCGGCCAGGACCTCCTCGTGCGCGCCGACGACACCTCGATCACGGGCCCCGACAGCCTGACCGGCAAGAAGCTCTGCTCGGTCACCGGCTCGACCTCGGCCCAGAAGGTCAAGGACAAGTACCCCGGCGTCCAGCTGCAGGAGTTCGGCACGTACTCCGAGTGCCTCCCGGCCCTGCAGACCGGCAACATCGACGCGCTGACGACCGACGACACGATCCTGGCCGGCTACGCCGCCCAGGAGCAGTACAAGGGCAAGTTCAAGGTCGTCGGCAAGCCGTTCTCAGAGGAGAACTACGGCATCGGCCTCAAGAAGGGCGACACCGCGATGTGCACGAAGATCACCGACGCGGTCAAGAAGATGATCAGCGACGGCTCGTGGCAGAAGGCGCTCGACGCCAACCTGGGCCCGGCCGGCTACAAGCCGGGTGCCGGCAACCCGCCCACCCCGGCCGCCTGCTCCTGACCGCCCGCGTCCGCGGGGGTCGCGGCGTCCGTGACGCCGCGACCCCTCCGGGCCAGATCCCTTGTGCGTGAAGGAGGGACATGCTCGACATCCTCTCGAACTACGACGTCCTCGGCGCGTTCTGGATGACCATCAGGCTGACGTTCTTCTCGGCGATCGGCGCACTCGTCATCGGCACGGTCGTCGCCGTCATGCGGGTGTCACCGGTCCCGGTGCTGCGCCGTCTCGGCGCCATCTACGTCAACATCGTGCGCAACACGCCGCTGACCCTCATCATGTTCTTCGCACTCGCCGGCGTGGGGATCATCCTCGAGATCAACCTCGCCGATCCGAGCTCCCCGACCTCGGTGCGCGACAGCGCGATCCGGTGGGCCATCGTGGCTCTCTCGGTCTACCACGCGGCCTTCGTCTGCGAGGCCCTGCGCAGCGGCGTCAACACCGTGCCGGTGGGCCAGGCCGAGGCTGCCCGCTCGATCGGCCTGACGTTCGGTCAGAGCCTGCGCGAGGTCATTCTCCCCCAGGCCTTTCGCGGTTCCATCGCGCCACTCGGCTCGACGCTCATCGCCCTGACGAAGAACACGACCGTCGCGTCGGTCATCGGCGTCGCCGAGGCCTCCGCCCTCATGAAGGTCATCTTCGAGAACGAGACCGCCAGCGTGGGCGTCTTCCTCGTCTTCGCGCTCGGCTTCGTCATCCTGACGCTGCCGGTCGGCGTCGTCTTCACGTCCCTCTCACGTCGACTGGCGGTGAAGCGATGAGCACCCAGACCGTCCTGTTCGACGCCCCGGGACCCCGTGCCCGGCGCCGCTATGCCGTGCTCACCGCGTTCGGCGTCGTCCTCGCGATCATCACTCTGGGTGCGATCGTGTGGAAGCTCAACGCCCAGGGCCAGCTGACCGCCGACCTGTGGAAGCCGCTCGTCGATCCCGAGGTGTGGACCTCGTACGTGTTCCCCGGCCTCGTCAACACGCTCAAGGCCGCGATCGTCTCCATCGTCGCCGCGATGGCCTTCGGCATCGTCTTCGGCCTCGGCCGCCTGTCCCACAACGGCGCGGTGCGCTGGTTCTGCGGGATCATCGTCGAGTTCTTCCGGGCCGTCCCGGTGCTGCTGATGATGTACTTCCTCTTCCAGCTCTTCGCCTACAACAACGTCTTCGTCGCGAGCCTCAACTCGTTCATGGCCGTGGTCATCTCGCTGACCCTGTACAACGGCTCGGTCATCGCCGAGCTCGTGCGCTCAGGGGTCCACGGCCTGCCGAGCGGGCAGGGTGAGGCGGGGCTCTCCATCGGTCTGTCGCCGGGACAGACGTTGCGCTCGATCCAGCTGCCTCAGGCCCTGACTGCGATGCTGCCGGCCCTCGTCAGCCAGGTCGTCGTCATCCTCAAGGACAGCGCGCTCGGCACCGCGATCACCTACCCGGAGCTGCTGCAGAGCATGCGCGACATGGGAACGGCCTACGCCACGGTCCTCCCCGCGTACCTGCTGGCCGCGGTGATCTTCATCGGGCTGAACTTCGGCCTGACCACCCTCGCCGGACGCGTGGAGCGGCGCCTCAACCGTCGGGGTCGCGGCCCGCGCCGCGGCGCGGCGACGGCCGCGAGCATCGCGGACGACGCCCATGCCATGACAGCAGGGCCGCGTTCCTGACGCGACCCACGACGTCCCACGACGCCCCCGTGACCGCACCCGGTCACGGGGGCGTCGTGCGTCCGCGGTCGGGCATCGGAGCCGCTCGGAGACGCGAGGCGGGTTCGCTCCCCGCGCATGACGAAGGCCCCGACACCATGGGTGTCGGGGCCTTCGTTCTGGGCGCTCCCCCGGTTGGACTCGAACCAACAACCTGCCGGTTAACAGCCGGCTGCTCTGCCAGTTGAGCTACAGGGGAATGGCTGCTGCGCAACCATAGCAAAGGATCGCGCAGGGACTAAATCGGCTCCGCGGGAGGCGCATCCGGCACTTTTCGACCTCCCGGGAGGGCTCTCAGACCACGCTCGGAGGCGCGCTCACGGCCCCCGCGACTACCCCGCAGAGGGGTGCCTGCGGACGTCTCAGAGACCGACCTCGGTGCGCAGCCGGGCGAGCCGTTCGGAGGCCTCGGCGGCCACCTCCGGGTCCTCGAGGCTGGCGCCCCTGCCCGCGATCGTCTGCTCGAGCAGGCGCCCGGTGGCGAGGTCCTGGCGGATGACGACGCGGACGGTGCGCCGCGTCTTGGTGCGGAACTCGTCGGCGATGACGACGCTGGCCTGGATGCGCTCACGGAGGGTCTGCTGGAGTAGCGACGGCTCGGTGACCCGCCACTGCGTCGGCCGGTGCTCGACCCACAGGACGGTCAGCAGCCCGGTCTCACCCTTCCACGTACCCGACTCGGCCTCGTGCCACGGGCGTGCCCACGCGAGGCTGCCGGCGACATCGACGAACGCGAGGTGGTGGGTCGTGGCGAGCACGTGCCCGCCACTCTCCTCGTCGCGCCCCCATGCGAGGACCTTCTCGCCGGCGGCGAGGGGCACGGCGTCGCGCACGTCCGAGGGCAGTGGCGCCCGGCGGCGCCGTTCGAACAGGGGCATCAGACCATTCCTGCCTTGATCGTCGCGAGCTCGCGCTGGAGGGTCTGCAGGTGCACCCCGAGCTCCCGGCTGCGGTCGGGGGCCGGCTCGTCCGAGTGCTCGAGGCGGCGCATCTCGCTCAGTGCATCAGCGATCTGGCGGGTGAGCGCGATGGTGCGCACCCGGTTGAACAGCTCCTCGACGTAGCGCGAGGTCGGCAGCCCGGTGACGGCGTCCATCCGGGTGGGCAGGGTGTCGACGGCGAGCTCGCTGACGAGCCCCGCGACCGGGGAGGGGGCCGCCTCGGTGACGGCGGAGGTCCAGGCCCGCACGCTGGAGGTCTCGGAGGAGGCGTGCGCGATGCGGATGCCGTCGAAGACGGCGCGGTGGGCCGGCGCCGAGAACGCGTCGGGCGTCAGCGTATCGAGCGCGCCGGGGGCGAAGACGTTCGGGAACTGGAGGATCACCTGGAGCAGCTGCCGCTCGGCCATGACGACCGGGTCGCGCCGGTCAGGGGCCGGCATCCCCGAGTCCCCCTCCCCCGCAAGGGGTTCGGCGTCGTCACCGCCGTTGTCGCGGCGGTCGCGGGCATCGCGTGGGTCGTCGTCGACCTTGAGGCGGCCGGCGCGCGACACCTCGCGCGCCACCTGCTCGACGTCGAGGCCGAGCATGCCCGACACCTCGCGGGTGTACTCGGGGCGCAGCGACTGGTCGCGGATCGAGGCGACGATGGGCGCGACGGCCCGGGCTGCCTGGACCCGCCCCTCGGCGGTGCTGAGGTCGAAGCGCTTGATCGTGGTGCGCACGGCGAACTCGAACATCGGGACGGCGTCCTCGATGAGCGCCTGGACGGCCGGGTCGCCGCCCGCCTGGCGCAGCTCGCACGGGTCCTTGCCCGACTTCTCCACGGCGACGAACGACTGGGAGGCCCACTTCTGGTCGTCGGCGAAGGCCCGCATGGCGGCCTTCTGCCCCGCGGCGTCGCCGTCGAAGGTGAAGATGACGCGGGCGGGAGCAAGGTCGGCCTCGTCGCGCATCATCCGGCGCAGCACCTTGGTGTGGTCGGCCCCGAAGGCCGTGCCGCACGTCGCGACGGCGTTCTCGACGCCGGCGAGGTGGCAGGCCATGACGTCGGTGTAGCCCTCGACGACGACGGCGCGCCGCTCCTTGGAGATCGTCTTCTTCGCGAGGTCGAGGCCGTAGAGGACGGTCGACTTCTTGTAGATCGGCGTCTCGCTCGTGTTGAGGTACTTGGCCTCGATGCGGTCGTCGTCGAACAGGCGACGCGCCCCGAACCCGACGGTGTCGCCGGTGATGTCGCGGATCGGCCAGACGAGGCGCCCGCGGAACCGGTCGTAGAGGCCGCGCGAACCGCGCCCGGCCAGGCCACCGGTGACGATCTCGTCGTCGGTGAAGCCCTTGTCGCGCAGGTGGCGCACGAGGTCCTCTCCCCCGCGCGGCGCGAACCCGACGCCGAAGTGCTTGGCGACCGCGCCGTCGAACCCGCGGGCGCGCATGAAGTCGCGACCGGCGCGGGCCGCGGGCAGGTTGATGAGCGCGTCGGCGTAGAACTCCTGGGCGACCCGATGCGCCTCGACGAGCCGGGTGCGCCGGCCGAGGCCCTCCTCGCGCGGGCGCTGGCCGTCCTCGTAGCGCAGCTCCATGCCGAGCTTCTGGGCCAGGCGCTCGACGGCCTCGCTGAAGGTCAGGTGGTCGACCTTCTGCACGAACGAGATGACGTCGCCGCCCTCGCTGCACCCGAAGCAGTGCCAGGCCCCCACCGCGGGCCGGATGTTGAAGGAGGGCGTCTTCTCGTCGTGGAAGGGGCACAGTCCCTTGAGCGAGCCGGGCCCGGCCGACCTCAGGGTGACGTACTCGCGCACGACGTCCTCGATGGACGTGCGCGCCTTCACCGTCGCGATGTCCTCGCCGTTGATCAGCCCCGCCATCTGCCTCCTGTCGCTGCCGCGATTCTAGGTGGTCGGGGCGACCCTGCCCGTCAGCGGCACCACTGGCGGTGCAGAGCCAGTGCACGCACGTCGGTGAGCGAGGCCACCTGGTCGACGATGACGCGCAGCCTGGACGCGTCGTCGCCGGCGTCGGCGTGGTCGGCCCGGAACGACACGTCGAGGCGCTCCTCCGGTGCCGACGCGTACGCCGCCACGAGCTCGCGGAGGACGTCGCGCTGCTCGGCCATCGCGGCGAGCCGCACGTCGGTCGTCATGACGAAGTGGTTGGCGATCGCCTTGAGCACCGAGCACTCGGCGCGCAGCTCGTCGGGCACCACGAGGTCGGCCTCGAACCGGCACAGGGGGCCGGGTCCGTGCCGTTCGCGGGTGGCCAGCTCGACGACGAGGACGAAGTGGCCGATGAGGCGGCTCGTCATGTCCTTGAGCCGGGCGAGGTCTGCGCGCGATCCGTCGAACGCCGGGGGCACGGCGTCGGCGGCGAGCAGCCGCTCCAGCGCGGCGCCCAGTACGTCGGCTCCGAGGTCTGGTGCGTACGTGCGTCCTGCGACGTCGAGCACCCCGGCCGTGTCGTCCGAGCGCAGCACGCGAGGATCTAGCCACCCCGACGCGACGGCGTCCTCGACGTCGTGCACCGAGTACGCGACGTCGTCGGACCAGTCCATGACCTCGGCCTCGAGGCACCGGCGGCGCGGTTCGGCGCCGTCCCGGATCCACTCGAACACCGGCAGGTCCGACGCGTAGACGCCGAACTTCGTCGTCGGCTCGGGACCGTCGCCACGCAGCCAGGGGTACTTCGTCGTGGCGTCGAGGCTGGCGCGCGTCAGGTTGAGACCCGCCGGGGTACCGTCCGGGTGAGCCCGCTTGGCCTCGAGGCGCGTCAGCAGCCGTAGCGTCTGGGCGTTGCCCTCGAATCCGCCGATGTCCGAGGCGATCTCGTCGAGGACGGACTCCCCGTTGTGGCCGAACGGGGGGTGGCCGAGGTCGTGCGACAGGCACGCGGTGTCGACGACGTCGGCGTCGCAGCCGAGGGCGGCACCGAACTCGCGACCGATCTGGGCGACCTCGAGGGAATGGGTCAGCCGGTTGCGGACGAAGTCGTCGTGGGCGGGTGCGAGCACCTGCGTCTTGGCGGCGAGGCGCCGCAGGCCCGCCGAGTGCAGGACCCTGGCCCGGTCGCGGGCGAAGTCGGCGCGGTCGGCCCGTCTCTGGGCAGGATCCTCCGCCACCCATCGCTCGCGGTCCCGACCCGTGTAGCCCACGCGCCCGACTCTAGGGGACCTTCCGCCCCGAGCCAGGGATGCGCCCGGTGGGGCTCAGAGGTTCGGCACCCGCACGGCCGCGACGCCACCGAGCGCGCGACCGATCTCGGTGTCCGGGTTGCCGTCGAAGCGCTCCCCCTGCCGGTCCGGCACGTTCCACCGGTAGGCGACGTCCGGCTCGAAGGCCCGTGAGCTGTCCGCCGTCCCGACGAAGGTGTCGCGGGTCTCCCACCAGACGTCGAACGGGTTGACGTTGCCCAGCTGCGGCGGGAGCCCGGAGACCGGAGCGAGGGTGCGCAGGTCGAAAACCTTCGTCCCGTCGTGGGTCACGGCCACCATCCAGCGTCCGCCGGGAGCGATCCGCATCGGGGTCCACGGCCCGCGCACCGACGCCGAACCCGTGGATGCGCAGGCCACCCGACGCTGGTCGGCGCCGGAGTCGCGAACGGCGACGATGCAGTTGCCGGCGCCGGTGCGGACGGTCACGAGCAGCGTGTCCGGCCGCCCGTCGTAGGCCGCCAGGCTCCGGCTGTCGTAGATCTCGGAGGCGGCGGGCACGAACTCCGGACGGATGCTCGTGGCCGACCACGTGGTCGAGTCGAGGTCGAGCACGGCCAGGTCGACACTCCCCTTGACGAAGGTGAGGCGCTCTCCCTGCCAGGCCGACAGGAGCCCCGGGTGGGCCGGCAACCGCACCTGCTGGTCCCGCCCTCCCGCCAGGTCGACGACGTGGAGGGTGTCCATCTCACCGACGGACGGGCCCGCGGTGTAGGCGAAGCGTCGGGCGTCCGCGTCGACGAGGAGGTCCCCGACGAAGGCCTGCCGAGCCACGACGCGGGCCGTCCCCGTCCGGGTGTCGACGCGGATCACCGTCGTCGAGGGCTCCGTGACGCCGTCCCCCCGCTCCACGCCGGTGAAGAGCCAGCCGCCCGGGATGCTGCGCGGCTGCTCCAGCCGGATCACGCCGGCCGGCATCGGGATGTCCCCATCCGACACGTGCAGCACGACGCCGCCCGCGGGGGTGTGGTCTGCGGCGGGCCACGACGTGACGTCGAGGGCCGGCCCGTGCGGCAGACCCTCGGCCCAGCCGTAGAGGCCGGCATCGGGCGGCGTCGAGACCATCGACGGACGGTTCGTGTGGGTCGGACTCACGGCCCGGGTGGCTCCCAGGTGAGAGCCGACCGCCACGGCGACCGCCACCGCTGCGGCGACGGCACCGAGGCCGGTGCTCGTGCGATGACGCCGCACCCGTCGGGCCCGCGCCACGACGAGGTTGGTGGACACCGGCGGCACGCAGACGGCGCCGGCCCGCTCGGACAGGGTCTCCTCGACCAGCTGCGTGGTGGTCATCGGCTCTCCTCCTTGACGAGTGCGAGCGCGGCCTCGTGGCCGCGGAGTGACTGCAGGGCACGCGAGAGCTGGCTCTTGACGGTGCCCACCGAGCAGCCGAGCGCGTCGGCAGTCGCCCGCTCGGAGAGGTCCTCGTAGTACCGGAGCACCACGACCGCGCGCTGCCGGGGCGGGAGCAGGGCCAACAGCCGCCACACCGCGTCACGGTCCTCGGCACGGGACTGCCACGGCTCTTCGGACCTGCTGAGGCGATCGAGGTGCAGGCGCTCCTCCAAGGCTGTCCGTCGCGTCAGGGCCCGCCACCGGGACACGTGGGTGCGGGCCATGGCGCTGCGGGTGTAGGCGAGCGGGGACCCATCGGCCGTGATGCGGTGCCACGCGAGGTAGACCTTCACGAGCGTCTCCTGCACGAGCTCCTCCGCCTCGGCGGGGCTTGCGGTCAGCACGTAGCCGTACCGGTGTAGCCGGTCCCAGCTCGCGTCCACGAATGCGGTGAAGTCGGCGTCGCGTCCGGCGCGTGCGCCGGTCGTGTCGTCTCCCACGGATGTCCCCTGTCTGGTCGGGCCCATCGACGGACCGTCCTACCTCCCTTACGCCTCCGGTACCGGCGATGGTTGCACGCGGCCGTCGAGGTCTCAGCGGACGGCGCAGTCACCCTTGCGGCAGCGGGGCCGGAAGGCGCTCGTGGCGCTGTCCCTTGCCGAGGTCGACCCGGAAAGGGACCGACTTCTGACCCGTGGCGTCGTGCACCTGGCCGGCGAGGGTGAGGTTGGACTCCCAGCGCAACGGGGAGGGCAGCTCCCCCACCGGCAGCTCCTTCGCGGAACCGTCGGCGACGTCGAACACCGTCGCGACGACGCCGGCGCTCCCGCCGAGGAACCGACTCACGAGGACCAGGCTGCCGTCGGGGGCGTGCTGCGCGTCGAGGTGCGGCGCGCAGGTCAGCGCGTCGGGGTCGAGGGTCGTGCCGACCATGAGGTGAGCGCAGACCTCGTCTCCAGAACCGACGAGGACGACGTTGCGTCCCGCGCCGGCTCCGTCGAAGCCCGGAGCGGCGGCCCCGAACCACCGCGCTCGCTGACCCGGTCGCCAGCCCGATGTCGGGGACCAGCTGAAGGAGTGGCTCTCGGTGGCGGAGGTGGGGTCGAGCAGGTCCTGGCCGTCGACGATCGTGACGGAGTCCTGCGCCCACGTCGCGAGGCGGGGCCGCTGCGGCCCGTTCGGCGGGAGGGCGACGGACCGCACAGCGAGGGACGCGACGTCGATGGTGACGAGCCTGGTCGGCGCCCCCTGCGCGTCCCCTGCGATGAAGGCGAACCCGCGTGCGCCACCGAGGACGTCCAGCACCCGCGCGCCGCTCCACACCTTCGACCCAGTGCGTGGGCCGCTCTCACCAACCGCCCACACGCTCGAGGAGCCCGCACCCCGACCCACGACGAACGTCGTCGCCGGCCAGTCCTCGCCGAGGCCGAGGCGCATCGAGTGCTCCAGCGTCATCGGCTCGTTTCCGAGCGTGACCGATCCGGCCTTGTCCCTGTACGTGAGCCGCCCGTCGGCACCAGAGGTCACCACGGGCGCGCCGACCGGCTGGAACGGTCCACCGAGCGGCAGCGCCGACGCCCAGGCGTACGCCTGCCTGCGCGCGTCGGCGGCCGTGGGCACGGCTGTGGTGGTGGGGGTCGCCTCGGGCCGCGAGGTGATCGGGCTCGATGCGGCGGGGCGAGGCGCCGCGAGGCGGGGCCCGTGGGCTGCGAGCGCGACGACCGCCACGGCGGTCGCGGCAGCGCCGAGGACTCCGGCGGCGGCACCGGCTCGACGGCGGGCGCGGCGTCGCCTGGCGCGCTCGATGACCAGGGTCGGCGAGGCGCCTCCGTCGAGGTCCGAGTGGTGCTCGCGCAGGGCCTCGGCGAGCGCCGTCGTGGTGCGGTCGGTCATCGCAGCTCCTCCTGAAGCGAACGGTCGGCCAGAGCGTGCTGGGCCCGCAGCGTGGCGAGTCCGCGCGAGAGCTGGCTCTTGACGGTGCCCACCGAGACGGACAGCGCGGCGGCGATCTCCCTCTCCGGCAGGTCCTCGTAGAAACGCAGGACGAGCACCACGCGCTGGCGGGGCGGGAGCGTCGCGAGCAGGCGCCACATCGCGTCGCGCTCCTCGGGAGCGGAGATGAAGCCCTCGTCGTCACGCCTCAGCGACCGGTCGGCGGCGGTGCGCTCCTCCGTGGCCCGGCGGCGGGTGAGCCGGCGCCATCGCGAGATGTGGTTCCGCGCCAGGGCTCGGCGCGTATAGGCGAGCGGCATCCCCACGAGCACGACCCGCTCCCACGAGAGGTACACGCGCTCGAGCGTGTCCTGGAGCAGCTCCTCGGCGTCGGAGCGACAGCCGGTGAGCAGGTGGGCGTAGCGCAGCAGGCCCGCCGAGTGGCCGGCGACGAAGGAGCTGAACTCCGCATCGACCTCCGAGTGGTGCATCGAGATCCTTCCCCTGTCCGATGACGGTGCATCGTGTCACCCGTAGCACGCCGCCGCGGTGAGGAAGGTTGCACGGGTTGCGGGTCGGAAACGCCGTGGCGTCGGGGCGACCGGCCGGAGCACACTGGCGAGGTGGGGCCGGTACACGGCCCCGGAGCGGGCAGGAGCTCGTCATGGCCGACAAGTCACCCCGATCGCACATGTCGCAGAAGGGCAAGTCGATCAAGGAGAAGCGCGCCGAGAAGCACGCGAAGGAGCAGAAGGCCGCTCACACGGAGATCATCCCGCCACGCGGCCGCCGCTGAGTCGGGCCGCCCGGCCGCGACGACGATCCGTGCCTGCGCCGGTGACGCTGCGCGTCAGCCGAGCTCGTCGCGGACGCGCCGCACCCAGACCGGTTCGGTGCCGTAGCGCTGGGTCTTGATGAGGCGGCCGTGGGCGCAGTCGTCGACGAGCTCGGCCATGCGCTTGTCGCGGGTGGCCTCCTGCTTGGCGGTGACGACCCAGTTCGTCGCGAGCTTGCGGTAGGAGGGGGTGGCGGCGTCCCAGAACCGAGAGGCCCGCGCGTCGGCGCGGAGCTGCGCCTCGTACGCGTCGGGCCACGTGCGCTCGCGGTTCTCGTACGCGTAGACGCCGGAGCGGTCCTCTCGACGCCTCTCGAACGCCGCGACGCCGGCCGGGTGCATGAGGCCCGCGGCGGTGAGCTCGGCGACGGCGGTGATGTTGATGGTGCTCCAGTTGCTGCCGGGCTTTCGCGGGGTCCACCGCTGGCGCACGGCGTCGGCGTCGATGCGCTGGGCCATCGAGTCGATCCAGCCGAAGCACAGCGCCACGCGGACCGCCTCGGCCCACTGGAGGCCACGCGGCTCGACGTGCTTCTTGTTGAGGCCCATCCACAGCTCGGTGGCCGAGGCGTGGTTGCTCTCGAGCCAGCCCCGGAAGTCGGCGGCGTCGTCGAAGAACGTCGCCGGCCGTTCGGCCGATCCACCCTGTCGCATGACCCGATCCTGCCAGCCGGCACCGACGCTGGGAGGATCGTGCGCGTGACTGCCGTGACCGACCGCATCGCCCTCGCCGCGCTCAACAACGCCCTGTGGTGCGACGCCGTGGCCCGCTCGCACGGCGTCGCCACGACGACGGACGCCGAGGCGTGGACGGCGGCGACGCGCACCCCGCCGTACTACCCGGACGCCGTGACCCTGTCCCCCACCGTCGGCGAGTACGACGTGCTCGCCCGCGTCGACGACTCGGACGGCTGCTCGGTCAAGGACTCGTGGGCCGCCCTCGACCTCTCGCTCGAGGACTTCGCCCGCATCGTCGTCGGCCAGTGGGTGTGGCTCGACCCGGTGACCCCGGTGACCGCACCCGACGGCCCGACCTGGCGACGCGTCGAGACCCCGGCGGGCATGGCGTCGTGGGTACGGGCGTGGGCCACCGACCCGGAGGCCGAGGCGATCCTGCGCCCGACACTGCTCGACGAGCCCGGCGTGCACGTCCTCGCGGCTCACGCCTCCACTGACCCGGACGCGCCGGTCGTGGCCGGCGCCGTCGTCAACGTCACCGGTGAGGGACCCGACGCCGTCGCCGGCCTCGGCAACGTCTTCGCCCGCACGGGCCACCCGACCGACGCCTGGGCTGCGGCCGCGGTGTCCGCACGTGAGCTCGTGGGCGCACTCCCCCTCGTCGGCTGGGAGGCCGGCCCGGGCCTCGACGCCGCGCTCGCCGCAGGGTGCGAGGTGCTCGGCCCGCTCAGCGTCTGGCTGAAGTGACCGGCGGCCCGGCGCTCAGCCGCCGCTGACCGACAGCTCGGCCTCGGCGATGGTGCGCTCGTGTTCCTCGGACAGGTCGCGCGAGTCGAGCCAGCCGTCCGGCAGGGCGACGCGGCGCGGCGAGCCGGCCCGGCCACGCTGACCCTCGGCTGCATCGCCCGGCCACGGGGCGTCCGGGTCGAGCGAGGCCAGCAGCGTGTCGAGGGCTGCGAGCGAGTCGACGAGGGCGAGGGAGTTGCGCACCGTCGAGCCGGCCGGGAAACCCTTGAGGTACCAGGCGATGTGCTTGCGGATGTCGCGGCAGGCCCGGTCCTCCTCGCCGTAGAAGTCGGTGAGGTACTCGGCGTGGGTGCGCAGCGTGCGCGCCACCTCGCCGAGCGTCGGCGTGACCCTGACGTCCGTCCCGGCGAAGGCGGCCGCGAGGTCGGTGAACAGCCACGGCCTGCCGAGGCAGCCACGCCCGACGACGACGCCGTCGCAGCCGGTCTCCTCGACCATCCGCAGCGCGTCCTCGGCCGACCAGATGTCGCCGTTGCCGAGCACCGGGACGGTCGTGACCGTCTCCTTGAGCGCCTTGATCGCCGCCCAGTCGGCGGTGCCCGAGTAGGCCTGCGAGGCGGTGCGGCCGTGCAGCGCGACGGCGGCGACGCCCTCCTGCTCGGCCGCGAGGCCGGCGTCGAGGAAGGTCGTGTGCTCGTCGTCGATGCCCTTGCGCATCTTGACCGTCACGGGGATGTCGCCTCGCGCGCCCTCCTCGACGACGGCGCCGACGATGCGGCGGAAGAGGTCCTTCTTCCACGGCAGCGCCGAGCCGCCGCCCTTGCGGGTCACCTTGGGCACGGGGCAGCCGAAGTTGAGGTCGATGTGGTCGGTGCGGTCCTCCTGCACGAGGATCCGGGCGGCGGCGCGCGCCGTGGCCGGGTCGACGCTGTAGAGCTGGATCGAGCGCGGGTGCTCCTCGGGGTCGTGCTCGATGAGGCGCATCGTCTCGACGTTGCGCTCGACGAGGGCGCGCGAGGTGATCATCTCGCTGACGTAGAGGCTCGTCGCACCGGACGCCCCACGCGCCGATGCCAGCGCCGTGCCCTCGTTGCCGTACTCGCGGCACAGGCGCCGGAACGCGCGGTTGGTGATGCCGGCCATCGGCGCGAGCACGACCGGCGACTCGATGACGTGGCGACCGATGCGCAGCGGCGGCAGCACCGGCGCGGGTCCGGTGGGTGCGGCGGGCGGGGTCATCAGGTCGGTCACGGGCACCGATTGTCCCGCATCAGCCGCCGTGGGCCGAATCGGTGACCTCCCGGGTGAAGCGCAGCACCGCCTCGGCGAACGCCTCGGGCTGGTCGAGGTTGGCCAGGTGCCCGGCGCCGGCGATCGTCTCGACGCGGACCGCGGGGACGTCGTGGCGGAAGCCGGGGACGCCGAGGCGGAACTGGTCCCATCGGCCGTTGAGCAGGAGCACCGGGCACGCGAGGGCGGCCAGCGACGCGGGTCGGCACGCCTGCATGACCTCGTGCCAGGCGGCCGTCGTGGGGCCGAACCAGTAGCCGCCGGCGATCACCGGGTCGATGCGCTCGGCCGGGTAGAGGCGGTGCAGCACGCGGTTGTTGACCCGCGTCATCCGTGCGGGGCCGAGCCGGTCGGTCAGCGCGCCGACGACCCGGTAGACGGCGGCCCCGGCGCCCTGCGGGCGGGCGCTCGCACCGGCGAGGACGAGCCCCGCCAGTGCCGCGCCGCGCCGCGCCGCGTACTCCATGGCGACGAAGCCGCCCAGCGAGTGCCCGACGAGCACCACGGGGCCCCGGCCGGCGCTCAGGCGCACCGCGTCGTCGACGACCTCGACGCACCGGTCGAGGGTGAACGCCTCGGCGGCGCGGGCCCCGTGCCCCGGCAGGTCGACGAGCCGGACGTCGACGTGCGGCTCGAGCAGCGGCAGCTGGGGCAGCCACTGCGCGCTCGACAGGCGCGAGCCGTGGACGAGCACCAGCTGCGGTCGGGGCGGGTCGGCGGGCACACCGCGAGGATGCCACGATGGCGCCGTGAGCCACCTCATCTCCGCCGCCGAGCTCGCCCACGAGATCGAGGACGTCGTCGTCCTCGACGTCAGGTGGGCGCTCACCGCCGGGCGCGCCGCGACCCAGGGGCCGGTCGGGCGTCCCGGCTACGACGCCGGCCACGTGCCCGGCGCGTTCTTCGTCGACCTCGACTCCGAGCTCGCGGCGCAGCCCGGTGAGGGCGGCCGGCACCCGCTGCCCGACGCCGCGACCCTCGAGCGGCTCGTCCGGCGCTCCGGGATCGAGCCGGGCACGCGCGTCGTCGTGTACGACGGCCGCGACTCGATGGCGGCCGCGCGCGCCTGGTGGGTGCTGCGCTGGGCCGGCGTGCAGGACGTCCGGGTCCTCGATGGCGGTTTCGCGGCGTGGACGGCGGCCGGCCTGCCGGTGAGCACGCAGGAGCCGGGCGACCGGCACGGCGAGGGCACCGTGCACCTCGGCAGCCTGCCGACGCTCGACGCCGACGGCGCCGCCAGACTCGCCCGCGAGGGTCTGCTCGTCGACGCCCGCGCCACCGAGCGCTACGCGGGCGAGGTCGAGCCGATCGACCCCGTCGCCGGCCACGTCCCGGGCGCGGTCACGTCTCCCACCGCCGCGCTGGTCGGCCCCGACGGCCGGTTCCGCGAAGACCTCGCCGACCACTGGGCCCGGGTCGTCGCCGCCGAGGCCCCGGCCGGCGGAACCGACTCCGGCGCCGACGCCACCCACGAAGGCCGCGCCGTCGGCGTCTACTGCGGCTCCGGCGTCACGGCCGCGCACCACGTGCTCGCCCTCGCCGAGATCGGCGTCGACGCCACGCTCTACCCCGGGTCGTGGAGCGAGTGGATCCGCGACGCGTCGCGCCCCGTGGCCACCTGCCGCGCCCCCGGCTGACCCCACGCCCGAGACGACGGCGGTCAGACGTTTCGGTCGAGGCGGACGCGCATCGCTCGCAGCGCGCGCTCGGCGGCGTCCCTGACCGACTCCTCGGCATCCGCCAGCGCCTCGTGGAGCGCGGGCGCGTGCTCTGACTCCCCCACCGCCCCGAGAACCCGCGCGGCGGCTGCCCGGACGCGCGTCGTGTCGTCGTCGGTGACGAGGCGGGCACACGCGTCGCCCGCCTCGCCGACGTCCCAGCGCGCGGCGACCTTGGCGCACATCTCGCGCACCCGCCACGCCGGATCGTCAAGTGCCGCAACGACATCGGCGATGGCGTCGTCGCTCCACACGTAGAGCATCGTGCGGGCCGCCCACACCCGCGCCCAGTAGTCGCGCTCGCCGACGAGCCGGTCCGGGGCACCCCACGTCCGTGACGCGCGGCCCCCGACCCAGCCGAGGTCCGGCGACCCCGGCTCCCCCCACGCACGGCGACCGGCGAGGAGGTCGGCGCACCACGCGACGAGCACGTCGTCGCCGAGCGCGTCGGCCGCGGCCCGGGCCCGGTCGGCCGGCGACGCGTCGAGGACCTCGTCGGGGGTCATGGGCGAAGTCTGCCGCTCGACGCCGACGGTGAGGGGCGATCGGCCCCGAGCACGGCAACGGCCCGCACCGCGCCGAGGCGATGCGGGCCGTTCCCTCGCTGCCGCCACCCGCCAGGGGGTACGGGCACGGCGCGGGTCGTGACCTCAGCGGGTCACGACGTCTTCAGGGTCAGGCCGTAGGCCGAGATGATCTCGTCGACCGGCTGGAAGTAGGCGATGTTCGGCTGGCCGACCTTCTCGCCGCAGACCGCGTTGGCGCCGTAGCCCGCGCCGCCGCTCGTCACGCCCTGGGCGGTCGTGCTGGCCATCCACGAGCCGCCGGAGTCGCCGCCCTCGGTGCAGGTGTTGCTCTTGGTCAGGCCGCTGACCGTGCTGTACGTGCCGTCGCCGTTGCTGTAGTTGACCGTGACGCTCTTGGCCTGGACCGACCCGCACGTCCAGCCCGTCGTGCGACCGGACTTGCAGATCGCGGTGCCGACCGGCGCGTTCGAGTAGCCGGTGACGCGTCGGGCGTTGACACCGTCGTAGAGGTCGACGGCACCGACGCCGGTCCAGCTCGAGGTGAGCGTCGAGTACGCGTAGTCGTTGCCCGGGAAGGAGTAGGCCTGCGTCGTGCCGAGCGTGACGCCGTTCTTGCGGAAGGTCTGGTAGCCCTCACCACAGTGGCCGGCCGTGATGAAGACGGGCGAGCCGGCGCGGGTGGCGTTGAACCCCAGCGAGCACACGTAGCCGGAGAACTCGATCTGCTGGCCGCCGTAGACGTTGGCCTGCGTCGTCGTCCGGGCGCTCGTGCCCTCCACGGTCACGCCGTGAAGGCCGGCGACGTCGTCACGGACGTCTGCGACGCGCGCTGCCGGCACGGTGACGACCACCGAGTTCGTCACCGGGTCGGTGTAGGAGGCGACGACGTCGGATCCGGCCCGCTGGCGGGCGGCGCGCTCGACGGCAGCGAGCGCGGCCGACGAGCGGTCGACGAGCCGAGGTGTCGCACCGGCCTGGCGGACCGACGCGGCCGACCGGGCGTCGACGACGTTGACGACGAGCCGGCCCGTGGCGGCGTCGATGTACGAGCCGGCGGCGCGCGCGCCGAGCGAACGCTCGAGGGCGGCCGAGGTGCGGGCCTGGCCGTCCTGCACGGCGACCCGGTCGCGGGCGGCGGCGAGGGTGATGCCCCGGTCCTTCGCCAGCCAGCGTGCCGACATCTCGGCGACGGACAGGCCGGAGTCGGTCGAGGCGGCCGGCGTCGGCGACGGCACGTCGGCCGCGAGCGTCGACGCGGCAGCGGGAAGGGCGGTCAGGGCGGTCGCGACCGCCGCGGTGGCGGCGAACGCGGAGAGACGGGTCCGGATCATGTGAGCTTCTCCTGTGTCGGTCTCCCGGCCGTGGTTACCGGCCGGCGTGGAGAAACCTAGGAAGCGGGCCTTCCGACCGGGCCAAGGAGCGTCCCCGTCTTGGTCGATGGTTCGGTCAAGAGGAGGTCTGGAAACCACTTTCATCGTCAGGACGGCCGTCCCAGGATGCGGCCTCCCTTGGAGCGAGGCAGGATTCGCGCGCCCGCGCGCGGAGGGCCCGTCGGGGGCTGCGGAGGGTCACCGGTGCGGCGGCGGCCACCCTGACCGGGACCGCCGCGCACCGTGACCACCCCCCGTCCGACGCGGCCCACCCGACCGGGTGCGGACCGCGCGGAGGCCCGTCCCGTCGCACGCCACCGCCGCCCGCGAGGGTCGCGGGCGGCGGTGGGGCGACGGGAGCTGTTTCGGCTGCCTCAGCAGCCGACGAGACGCTGGGCGAGCCAGCCCTCGACCTTGTCGAGCGCGACGCGCTCCTGCGCCATGGAGTCCCGCTCGCGGATCGTCACGGCGTGGTCCTCGAGCGTGTCGAAGTCGACCGTGATGCAGAACGGCGTGCCGATCTCGTCGTTGCGGCGGTAGCGCTTGCCGATCGCACCGGCGTCGTCGAAGTCGATGTTCCAGTGACGGCGCAGCGTGGCCGCGAGGTCGCGGGCCTTCGGCGAGAGATCGGCGTTGCGCGACAGCGGGAGCACCGCGGCCTTGACCGGCGCGAGACGCGGGTCGAGGCGCAGCACGACGCGCTTGTCGACCCCACCCTTGGTGTTGGGGGCCTCGTCCTCGGTGTAGGCGTCGACGAGGAAGGTCATGAGCGAGCGCGACAGGCCGGCCGCCGGCTCGATGACGTACGGCGTGTACCGCTCACCGGTCTGCTGGTCGAAGTAGACGAGGTCGGTGCCCGAGTGCTTGCTGTGCGTGCCGAGGTCGAAGTCGGTGCGGTTCGCGATGCCCTCGAGCTCGCCCCACTCCGAGCCGGCGAAGTTGAACCGGTACTCGATGTCGACGGTGCGCTTGGAGTAGTGCGACAGCTTGTCGGCCGGGTGCTCGAAGTGGCGCAGGTTGTCGGGGTTGATGCCGAGGTCGGTGTACCAGCGGGTGCGCTCGTCGAGCCAGTACTGCAGCCACTCCTCGTCCTCGCCCGGCTTGACGAAGAACTCCATCTCCATCTGCTCGAACTCGCGGGTGCGGAAGATGAAGTTGCCCGGCGTGATCTCGTTGCGGAAGCTCTTGCCCGTCTGGGCGATGCCGAACGGCGGCTTCTTGCGCGAGGCCTGCATGACGTTGAGGAAGTTGACGAAGATGCCCTGGGCGGTCTCGGGGCGCAGGTAGTGCAGGCCCGACTCGTCCTCGATGACACCGAGGTAGGTCTTGAGCATCATCTGGAAGTCGCGCGGCTCGGTCCAGCGACCCTTGGTGCCGCAGTCCGGGCACACGATCTCGCTCATCGGCACCGAGTCGGGGTCGGCGATGCCCTTCTTCTCCGCGTACGCCTCCTGCAGGTGGTCCTGGCGGCGGCGCTTGTGGCAGTTGAGGCACTCGACGAGCGGGTCGGTGAACGTGCCGACGTGACCCGAGGCCACCCACGTCTCGCGCGGCAGGATGATCGAGGAGTCGAGGCCGACGACGTCGTCGCGGCTCGTCACCATCGCCTTCCACCACTGGCGGCGGATGTTCTCCTTGAGCTCGACACCGAGGGGGCCGTAGTCCCACGCAGACCGGGTGCCTCCGTAGATCTCACCGCTGGGGAAGACGAAGCCCCTGCGCTTGCAGAGGCTGACGACGGTGTCCACGGTGGATGTCTGCTTGGCCATGCGGGACAGGTTATCGGGCGCACGCCACCCGTTTCTCCACCCGCCCTCCCGACGGTCGGGGGCACGCCTGCCGGTCCCCTAGGCTCGACGCGTGGCCCTGAGTTTCCGCTCCCGCGTCGAGCACGCGTCCTACCCGCTCCTCGAGCGCCTCGCGCGCGTACCGCGCGCCGTGTCGCTCGGCCTGCTCGCCGTCGTCCTCGTGGCCGGCGTGCTCGCGCCTCGGCCCTGGGGAGGCATCGCGTTCCTGCTCGTCGCCGTCGTGCTCGGATGGTTCCTCTTCCTGACGTGGGAGCGCCTGACCCTGCCGGAGCGGCTCATGCGCGGCGCCGTCCTGCTGCTGGCCGTCGCCGTCGCCGTCGTCCGCATCGTGCCCGCCTGACGGACGCAGTTTTGACAATGATTCTCACATTGAGAATCATTGTCATGTGATCCCGCGCCGACTCCGTCCAGCCCTGTCCGCACTGCCCGTCGTCGCCCTCGTGGGCCTGACCGCGGGCGCGTGCAGCACCGCGTCCCCGTCGGCAGGCGTCGTCACGTCCTTCTACCCCCTCCAGTTCGCGACCCAGCAGATCGTCGGGGGCGGCCAGCAGGTCGGAGTCCTCACCAAGCCGGGGGCCGAGCCGCACGACCTCGAGCTCGCCCCGCAGGACCTCGCGAGGATGACCAAGGCCCGCCTCGTCGTCTACGCCGACGGGTTCCAGCCCGCCGTCGACGACGCCATGGGCCAGGTCGACGCCTCCCACGTCCTCGACGTCGCGGGCGCCGCCCGCCTCACCCTGCCGGCGAGCGAGGACGGGCACGACCACGCCGGCGAGGGCTCCGACGCCTCGGCGGGCTCGGGAGACGCGTCGGCCGACGACGCCCACGCGTCGGGCGACGGCCACGACCACGGGGCCGACGACCCGCACTTCTGGCTCGACCCCGCGCGCTACGCCGACGTCGCCAAGGCCATCGGCGCCCGCCTGGCCCACGACGACCCCGCGAACGCCCCGACCTACGAGAAGAACACCGCCGCGTTCGTCGCCAAGCTGACGGCCCTCGACACCGAGTACCGCACCGGTCTCGCGTCGTGCCGCTCGCCGATCCTCGTCACGAGCCACGCCGCCTTCGGCTACCTCGCCCAGCGCTACGGCCTCGACCAGCACGGCATCGCCGGCATCTCCCCCGAGGCCGAGCCGAGCGCCGCCGGACTCAAGCAGGTCAGCGACCTCGTACGCTCCGAGGGCGTCACGACGATCTTCCAGGAGACCCTCGTCGAGCCGCAGCTGGCCGACACCGTCGCCCGCACGACGGGAGCCGCCGTCACCACGCTCGACCCCGTTGAGGGGATCACCGGGGCGTCGGCCGGCAAGGACTACTTTGAGGTCATGCGCAGCAACCTCACCGCCCTACGGAAGGGACTGGGGTGCCAGTGAGCGCCACCGACACACCGGCCACCACACCGGGCGCCCCCGCCGGCGGCTCCAACACGGCTGCGGGTGACGTCGTCATCGACGTCCGCGGTGCCGGCTTCGGCTACGGCGAGCGCACCGTCCTGCAGGGCGCCGACCTCACGGTGCGCCGGGGCGAGATCGTCGCCGTCGTCGGGCCGAACGGCTCGGGCAAGTCGACCCTCATGAAGGGCATCCTCGGCCTCAACGAGCGCACCGAGGGGGCCGTCACCCTCTTCGGCGTCCCCGCCGACGACTTCCACGACCGGGCCCGGCTCGGCTACGTGCCGCAGCGCCACACGCTGTCGGCGTCGGTGAGCGCGACCGCGGAGGAGATCGTCGAGACCGGCCGGCTGCCGCGCCTCGGCTGGTTCGGGCGCCTGCGCGCGACCGACCGGCAGGTCGTCGCCCGCTCGCTCGAGGTCGTCGGGCTCGGCGACCGCGCGGCCACCGAGGTCAGCACGCTCTCGGGCGGGCAGCAGCGCCGCGTCCTCATCGCCCGCGCCCTGGCCGGGCAGCCCGACGTGCTCGTCATGGACGAACCGACGGCCGGCGTCGACGCCGCGAGCCAGCACGTGCTCGCCGACGTCCTCGAGCGGCTCATCGAGCGCGGCGTCACCATGGTCGTCGTCACCCACGAGCTCGGCCCGCTGGAACGTCTGCTGACCCGCATCGTCGTCGTCGACGCCGGGCGGATCGTCTTCGACGGCACGCCCGACGCGTACGCCGCCTCCCGCGAGGCCGTTCACCACGAGCACGACAGCCACCACCACGACCTCGAGCTCGAGACGGGCCGGCCGGTCATCGGCCGAGGCCCCTTCGACTCCGCCAGAGGAGGCGACGCGTGATCAGCGACATCCTCACCGTCGACTTCATGCAGCGGGCGCTCGTCGCCGCGCTGCTCGTGGGCACGGTCGCCCCGATGGTCGGCATCTTCCTCGTGCAGCGCCGGCTCTCGCTCATCGGCGACGGCATGGGCCACGTCGCCCTCGCCGGCGTCGCGATCGGCCTCGTCAGCGGCACGGCCCCGGTGCTCACGGCGCTCGTCGCGGCCGTCATCGCCGCGGTCGTCATCGAGCTGCTGCGGGCCCGGGGGCGCACCAACGGCGACGTCGCCCTGGCCGTCATCTTCTACGGCGGCATCGCCGGCGGCGTCGTCATCATCAGCCGTTCGCCGGAGGGCACCCCGGCCAACCTCATGAAGTACCTGTTCGGCTCGATCCTCACGACGACGAACGGCGACATCTGGGTCTTCGCCGGGCTCGCCGTCGTCGTCGCCGTGACCACGTGGGTGCTGCGACCGCGCCTCTTCGCCGTCGCCAACGACGAGGAGTACGCCCGAGCCGTCGGCATCCCCGTGCTGCCGATCAACATCGTGCTCGCGGTCCTGACAGCAACGACGGTCGTCGTCGCGATGCGCGTCGTGGGCCTGCTGCTCATCAGCGCGCTGATGATCGTGCCGAACGCCGCCGCCCAGCTCGTCGCCCGCTCGTTCGGCAGCGGCGTCCGGTGGGCGGTCGGCTTCGGGCTCGTCGCGAGCGTCGGCGGCGTCGTCGTCTCCTACCCGCTCAACACCCCCTCCGGCGGCTCGATCGTGCTGCTCTCGGTCGCGATCTTCGTCGCCGTCGCTGCCGTCACCAGCCTGCAGTCCCGGGTGCGCGGCCGTCGGCACTCCGTCGCCGAGGTGCACCCCCACGAGCACGGGGTCGAGTGCGGCCACCCCGCGATCCCGCACGGCGACCACGTCGACTACGTCCACGACGGCCACCGGCACGCGGCCCACGAGGGGCACTACGACGAGCACGGCGCCGGTGGCGCGCCACCCCGGCCCGGCGTCCCCCACCAGCACGACCACCGGCACGACGACCGGCACGACGACGACGCGATGACGAGGACCACCCCATGACCAGGACGACGAGCGCGGGCCAGGGCGCGAGCGGCACCCGTCGCCCGACGCGCCAGCAGGCTGCCGTCGCCGAGATGCTCGGCCGCTCGGAGGAGTTCACCTCCGCCCAGACCGTCCACGCGCGGCTGCGCGACGCCGGTGAGGGCGTCGGCCTCGCGACGGTGTACCGGGCGCTGCAGTCGATGGTCGAGGCGGGCACCGTCGACGTCCTGCGCACCGACGACGGCGAGGCCGTCTACCGCGCCTGCTCGACGCACCATCACCACCACCTCGTGTGCCGGCGGTGCGGCCGCACCGTCGAGGTCGAGGGTCCGGCCGTCGAGAGGTGGGCCGACGCCGTGGCCGCCGAGAACGACTTCTCCGACGTCACGCACACCCTCGAGATCTTCGGCACCTGCGCCGACTGTCGCCCGGCCTGACGACGCCGCGGCCACCGCGGGGCCGCAACCGGCCCGCTATGCGCCGGTTCGACATCTTGTCCAGACGGCACGTGACGGCGGACGCTGGAGAACTGTGGCGGTCCACCGCCGCGGTCTCGGGTTCGTTCCAGCGGCGCCCTGCTGCGACGCCGCGCGAGAGGGGTGTCGGGATGAGGGGACTCACCAAGCGGTTCGTGGCTTCCGTGGTGGCAGCCGTCGGGCTCATCGGCCTGACGGCACTCGGCGGCGCGGCCGCGCCGCCGCGGACGGCGCACCGGGAGAAGCAGATCGTCCTGCCCGGCGCGCACTCGGCCGAAGGCATCGCGCGCGGCGCCGGGTCGACGTTCTACGCCGGCGAGATCTTCACCGGCAACATCTACCGCGGCGACGTGCGGACCGGCAGGGCTTCCCTGTTCATCCACGCGCCGGCCGGGCGGATGGCGCTCGGCCTGCGGGTCGACCTCGCCCACTCGCTCCTCTTCGTCGCAGGCGGCTTCACCGGGCAGGCCTACGTCTACGACCTCCGGACCGGCAGGCCCCTGGCCGCCTACCAGCTGACGCCGCAGAGCCCGGTCACCAACCCGGTGATCAACGACGTCGCGGTGACGAGCGCCGGAGCGTGGTTCACCGACTCCTCGCAGGCCCAGCTGTACCTCGTCCCGCTGAGTCGCAGCGGGGTCCTCGGCAAGGCAGCACGGACGCTGCGCCTGCACGGACCGGCAGCAGTGCTGAAGACCGGCTTCAACAACAACGGCATCCAGGCAACCGCGGACGGCCGCACCCTCGTCGTCGCGCACACGAACTCGGCCGTGCTCAACACCGTCGACCCCACGACGGGCGCCAGCGCGACGATCGCCGGGGTGTCCGTGCCGAGCGTCGACGGGATCCTTCTCGAGGGGCGCACGGTCTACGCCGTGCAGAACTTCTCCAACCAGGTGACGGAGTACCGACTGGCGGGCGACCTGTCGTCCGGCCGCCTGCTCAAGACTGTGACGAGCACGCTCTTCGAGACCCCGACGACGGTCGCGCGGTTCGGTGACCGGCTCGCGGTCGTCAACGCGAAGTTCGACACCGGGTTCCCGCCCACCGCAAGCCAGTACGAGGTCAACGTCGTCGACCGCTGAGCGCCGGTGCGGGCTGCTGTCTCGGTCAGGACCGGGTCGGGGTGTCGACGGCGCCGCCGTAACGGCGGTCGCGGGCGACGTACTCCTCGATCGCGGCCCAGAGGTCGCGTCGGTCGTAGTCGGGCCACAGGCGGTTCTGGAACACCATCTCGGCGTAGGCCGACTGCCAGAGCAGGAAGTTGGAGGTGCGCTGCTCGCCGGAGGAGCGGACGAAGAGGTCGACGTCGGGCATCGTCGGCTCGTCGAGGTACTTCTTGATCGTCTTCTCGTCGACCGAGCCGGGCCGGAGGCGACCGTCCTTGACGTCGTGGGCGATTCGTTGAACGGCGTCGGCGATCTCGGCACGACCGCCGTAGTTGACGCAGAAGTAGAGGGTCAGCCCCGTGTTGTGCTGGGTCAGCTCCTGGGCGATCTCGAGCTCCTTGATGACCGAGCGCCACAGCCGCGGCGTGCGACCGACCCACCGCATCCGCACGCCCCACTCGTGCAGCTGGTCGCGGCGGCGGCGGATGACGTCACGGTTGAAGCCCATGAGGAAGCGCACCTCCTCGGGCGAACGCCGCCAGTTCTCCGTCGAGAAGGCGTACGCCGACAGGTGCGTCACACCGACGTCGACCGCCCCGGCGACGACGTCGAGCAACGACGCCTCGCCCGCCTCGTGCCCCTTGGTGCGCGGCAGCCCGCGCTGGTTGGCCCACCGGCCGTTGCCGTCCATGACGATCGCCACGTGCTTCGGGAGCAGGTCGGCCGGGATGACCGGTGCCGTGGCACCCGACGGGTGCGCGAAGGGGCGGGCGTACGGGGTGGCGGGGGTCATGGCTCTCCGGGTCGGTGGACGGATCGGGTTGCGGCTCAGGCGCGTTCGACGAGCCGCAGGGAGCGTAGCCCGCGCTCGACGTGCCACTGGAGGAACGCCGAGACGAGACCGTTGCCCTGACGCCGGTGGCGCGGGTCGCTGTCGTCGGCGAGCTCCCAGTCGCCCGAGAGCAGCGCCGCGAGCAGCTCGAACGTCTCGGGTGCGGGCGCCGTCGAGCCGGGCGGGCGGCACGAGGAGCAGACCGCCCCACCGGCCTGGACGTTGAAGGCCCGGTGCGGGCCGTCGGCGCCGCAGCGGGCGCAGTCGACGAAGCTCGGCGCCCAGCCCGCGACCGCGAGCGAGCGCAGCAGGTACGCGTCGAGGACGAGCCCGGGGTCGTGGCTGCGCTCGGCGAGAGAACGCAGCGCCCCCGAGAGCAGCAGGTACTGCTGGGTCTGCGGCTCGTGCTCCTCGGTCAGCTGCAGTGCCGTCTCGAGCATCGAGGTGGCGCACGTGTAGGCCGCGTAATCACGGGCGATGGCATCGCCGTACGGGGCCAGCGTCTCGACCTGTGTGACGGTGTCGAGGTTGCGCCCCTCGTAGCACTGCACGTCGACGACCATGCCGGGCTCGAGCCGGGAGCCGAAGCGCGACTTGGTGCGCCGCACGCCCTTGGCCACGGCCCGCACGCGCCCGCGGGTGCGGGTCAGCATCGTGATGATGCGGTCGGCCTCGCCCAGCTTGTGGGTGCGCAGGACGATCGCCTCGTCGCGGTACAGGGGCATGGGCCCATTCTCCCCCGCCGCCGACGCCACGTGGCACCGCACGCGCCGGTGGGGCGGACGCGTCGGTGGGGCGGAGCCGTCAGGACGGGGCGCCCGGGCTCGAACGACACGACGAAGGTCGAACACGTGTTCGACGTTCTGGGTTACGCTGGCGGCATGGACCTCACCCTGCAGGGGTCGTTGCTCGACCTCACCGACGAGATGACGCTGCGCGACGTCGGCACCGGGATGCGTCGCCACCCGCTCGCCCACGGCGCGTGGGTCGACGTGCGCCCCGGCTGGCTCGCCGCCGGCGACGAGCTCTTCTCGGCCCTGCTGCACGACGTGCCGTGGCACGCCGAGCGGCGGCAGATGTACGACAACGTCGTCGACGTGCCCCGCCTCACGAAGTTCTACGCGGCGGGCGAGCGCCTCCCCCACCCCCTCCTCGACCGGGCCCGCGACGCGCTGAGCGCGCACTACGCGTCGGAGCTCGGCGAGCCGTTCCTCACGGCGGGTCTCTGCCTCTACCGCGACGGCCGCGACAGCGTCGCCTGGCACGGCGACCGCATCGGCCGTTCGCGCGACAGTGACACGATGATCGCGATCCTCTCGCTCGGCTCGCCGCGCGTCCTGGCCCTGCGCCCGCGTGACGGCGGCGGCATCCCCGGCACCACGCAAAAGAGCTTGCGCTACCCGCTCGGGCATGGTGACCTCGTCGTGATGGGCGGCTCCTGCCAGCGCACGTGGGACCATGCGGTCCCCAAGACGTCCGAGCCGATGGGGCCGCGCATCTCCGTGCAGTTCCGCGTCGCCGGAGTCCGCTGACCCCCACATCCCACCAGGAGCACCGCATGCCCTCTGCCCCGTCGGGTGCAGACCTTCCTTTCCTCGACCACCTCGCCGCCGACTCGGCGCGCTTCCGCCAGGTGCTGGCCGACGCACCGGCCGGGGCCACCGTGCCGACGTGCCCCGACTGGGACACCGACGACCTGCTGTGGCACCTCGCCGACGTCCAGTGGTTCTGGGGCGGCATCGCCCAGGGCCGGCTGACCACGTCCGAGCAGGTCGAGGCGCACAGCGACACCCGACCGGAGCGACCCGCGGACCGCGCCGGCCTGCTCGCGGCCTTCGACGCCTCGAGCGCCCGCCTGCACGAGCAGCTGTCGCAGCTGCCGGCCGACACCGAGCTGTGGATGTGGGCCGACGAGCACACCGCCGGGTACATCCGCCGCCGGCAGGCGCACGAGGCACTCATCCACCGCCTCGACGCCGAGGCCACCGCCGGCATCGCCCCGGCCGACCGCACCCCCATCGATGCCCGCCTGGCCGCCGACGGCGTCGACGAGGCCCTGCGGATCATGCGCGGCTACGAGCCCGAGCCCGGGCTGTCGCACGAGCAGCTCGGCGCGCCGGTCACCGTCGCGACCGTCGACACCATGCACGCGTGGACCGTCACCCCCGTGCGCGTCACCGGCACCTACGACGGTCGCGACATCGACCTGCTGCGCTTCCTCGTCGCCGACGGCCCTGCCGGCGGCGCCTTGCCCGACGCGACGGACGGCACGGGCACCTCGGACGACGCGTCGGCTCCCGAGGTGTGCGGCACGGCCGCCGACCTCGACTGCTGGCTGTGGAACCGACCGCTGGCGGGCGAGCTGAGCCGCAGCGGCGACGCGGCCGCCCGCGCTGCCGTCGACGCGGTGCTGCGCGGCTCCATCGACTGACCGACGCCTCGACGCGTGCGGCTGGGCCGGTCCTCGGAGGGCCGGCTCAGCCGGCGTCGGACGTGTTGGCGGTCGCGGCGGTGACGGCGCCCGCCCGTCGCCCTCGCGTCCCGGCACGCAGCCGCACCATGGCGGCCAGCGCGACGACGAGGGGTGCGAAGGTGAACACGTAGCGCGACCGGCCCTGGAACAGCAGGGTGAACGTCGCGATGCCGAGCACCGTGAGCGCCACGAGCAGCACGTCACGCCGGTAGGGCGCGCGCAGCAGCCCGGCCCCCGCGACGAGGAGAACGGCGAGCCAGAGCGCCTGCGTCACGTCGGCGCGCCAGGGATACGCCGACCCGTGGAACCCGTTGAGCGAGTGCACGACCCCGACGGTGCCATCGGCGTCGGCGAGCCTGCCGGGCAGGGAGTCGGGACCCTCGCCCCAGGCCCAGAACATGCCGTCGCCCCAGTTCCACGCCACCTTGTCCGCGTAGAACGCCAGCGTCCCCCCGGGCCCGCGTTTGGCCCACCGGTCGGAGATGTAGGTGCGGGCGTAGTCGGTCATCTGATCGGGGGTGCGCCCCGCGATCGCCTCGACCATGTCGCGCGAGTAGGTGCCGTAGCTGACGACGCCGTCGGGCCCCACCTGCTCGTTCATCCCGTTGGCGAGCCACCACAGGACCGGGGGCGTCACGTCGGCACGCAGGCGGCTCGAGTCGACGCCGGCCGCCTGGGCCGACACGACGGGCGTCGCCACGGCGATCCCGAGGAACACGACCACCGCCACGACGGAGCCGGCGAGGGCGGTCACCCGTCCCCGGGGGGCGTGGTTGCCGTCGAACACGGCGACGACGACGGTGAGCACCGTCGCGATGACGACGACGGCCGGCGTCGTCTTGATCGCGTAGGCGACGCCGTAGCAGACCACGGCCGCCACCCATGTCAGGACGCGTGCCGTGCGGGCGCGCGCCGACACCTCGCCGGCGCTCGCGGCGCCGGGCAGCAGCGCCCGTCCGGCCAAGGCCACGCCGGCGGCGAGGAACGGCATGGCGAAGTAGTCGGTGTACGGGACGGTCAGCCACGGGCTCGTGCCGACGAGGACGAGCGTCACCAGCTGGGCGCCGATGGCGGCTCCCGGTCCCCTCACGCGGCGCACGAGCGCGTCGACGGCGAGCAGCGTCACGGTGACGCAGACGCCGGTGACGACGATGAGCACGGCGTCGGGCGACCAGCCCACCCACGAGCCCACCTCGACGCCGGCCCGGTCGATCGCGAGGAGCGGCAGGTTGTTGGGGTAGAGCGACAGGTAGTCGTAGCCGCCGTCACCGACCGGGCGGCCGGCGTGCAGCGCCCGCGCGAGGTCCATGACGACGCGGGCGTCCCACCCGTACTCGTAACGCCCGGCGAGGCCGACGAGCGTCGCGACCACCCCGCCGACCACGGCCAGCACCGGCCGGACCCAGCGCGCGCGCACCCACCGCGGTGAGCGGGCGAACGCTGCCACGGCCACCAGAGCGAGGCAGGCCGGCACCACGACGTACCAGCGGTACGGGGTGTTGACGGCTCGCGGCGCGACGAGTCCGACGACCGCCACGGCGAGCAGACAGGCGCCGACGAGCCGGAGCAGCGTCCGGCCGAGGGCGGAGTCCATGGACGGTGACGCTATCTCACGCCCGCGGCATCGTGCCCCCGCGGCATCTCACCCCGCGGCGTCGCCGGCAGCCGCCTCCTCGGCGATGCGGTCGCGGTAGGCGCGGTTGCACGCGGACACGACGGCCTTGAGCGAAGCCGTCACGATCGACGAGTCGACGCCGACACCCCACAGCACCCGCGGGCCGATGGCGCACTCGACGTACGCCGCGGCCCGGGCGTCGCCGCCGGCCGACAGGGCGTGCTCGGCGTAGTCGAGCACGCGCATGTCCGGGGCGCCCTCGATCGTCATGAAGGCGTCGAGGAAGGCTGCGATCGGGCCGTTGCCGCGCCCGGTGACGGTCAGGGGCTCACCGCCGTCGGTGACCGTCGCCTCGATGCTGCTCTCGCCGTCGACCGTCGAGTCGGTGACGACGTTGACGAGCTCGAACCGACCCCACGGCTGGGCCGGGTTGGGCAGGTACTCGTCCTGGAACCGGCCCCACAGCTCGGCCGGGGCGACCTCGCCGCCGTCCTGGTCGACGCCGCGCTGCACGACGCCGGAGAACTCGATCTGGAGCCGCCGCGGCAGGTCCATCTGGTGCTCGGACTTCATGATGTACGACACGCCACCCTTGCCGGACTGGCTGTTGACGCGGACGACCGCCTCGTAGGAGCGTCCGAGGTCGTGCGGGTCGACGGGCAAGTAGGGGACGCCCCAGACGAGGTCGTCGACGCTCGTGCCCTTCTCCTTGGCCTCGACCTCCATCGCCTCGAAGCCCTTCTTGATGGCGTCCTGGTGCGAGCCGCTGAACGCCGTGAACACGAGGTCGCCGCCGTAGGGGTGCCGCTCGCCGACGGGCAGCTGGTTGCAGTACTCGACGGTGCGGCGGATCTCGTCGATGTCGCCGAAGTCGATCTGCGGGTCGACGCCCTGGCTGAAGAGGTTCATGCCGAGGGTGACGAGGTCGACGTTGCCGGTGCGCTCGCCGTTGCCGAACAGGCACCCCTCGATGCGGTCGGCGCCGGCCAGGTAGCCGAGCTCGGCGGCGGCGACGCCCGTGCCGCGGTCGTTGTGCGGGTGCAGGCTCACGACGAGCGACTCGCGCCGGTCGAGGTGGCGCACCATCCACTCGATCGAGTCGGCGTAGACGTTCGGGGTGATCATCTCGACGGTGGCGGGCAGGTTGACGATCATCTTGTGGTCCGGCGTCGGGTCGATGACGTCGATGACCGCGTTGCAGATGCGCATCGCGAAGTCGAGCTCGGTGCCGGTGTAGGACTCGGGCGAGTACTCGTAGTAGATCGTCGTGTCGGGGATGGTCTCCTCGAGCTTCTTGATGAGGCGTGCGCCCTGGACCGCGATGTCGATGATGCCGTCCTGTTCGAGGCCGANTCCTCGAGCTTCTTGATGAGGCGTGCGCCCTGGACCGCGATGTCGATGATGCCGTCCTGTTCGAGGCCGAAGACGACGCGGCGCTGCAGGATCGAGGTCGAGTTGTAGAAGTGGACGATCGCCTCCTTCGCGCCGCGGATCGCGTCGAAGGTCCGCTCGATGAGGTGGTCGCGGCACTGCGTCAGCACCTGGATCGTCACGTCGTCGGGGATGTGCCCACCCTCGATGAGCTCGCGGCAGAAGTCGAAGTCGGTCTGGCTCGCCGACGGGAAGCCGATCTCGATCTCCTTGTAGCCCATCTTCACGAGCAGCTGGAACATGCGCAGCTTGCGCTCGGAGTTCATCGGGTCGATGAGGGCCTGGTTGCCGTCGCGCAGGTCGACGGCGCACCAGCGCGGTGCCTGCTCGATGCGCTTGGTCGGCCAGGTGCGGTCGGGCAGGTCGAACGGGATCTGCTCGTGGAACGGCACGTACTTGCCGAACGGCATTCCCGACGTCTGCTGGGGGTGGATCATCGCGTCACTCTCTTCGTCTGCGTTTCGCTCGGTGTCCGGCCGGACACGGGAAACTCCGCGACGAGGAGGGCCGGGGATCAGGCCTCGTCGCGGCAGCGAAGAAGGAGGCTCACCGCACGCACGGCTTCACCGTATGCCGGTCGACGCGCCGGCGTCCACCCCTCGGGACCGCTGCCCGCATCCTGAGACCCGCGTCCCGCCCGCGAGTCCCGGCCTACCGGTAGGCGGGCCGGATCCAGCGCACGTACGACAGCACCCGCACGAGCCGACCGTGGACCAGGGCCCAGACGAGGAAGACGAGGCTGCTGATGACCAAGGTCGCGGGCGGCCAGGCCCGGATCGAGGGAACCTGCCCGAGGACCTGCCCGACCATGACGAGGGTGAGGAACACGAGGACGCCTTCCGCCACCGCCGTTCTGCGTCGCACCCGGAGGTCATGGGCGAATGCCTGGCGTCGCAGGGCGATCGCGTCGTCGACGCTGGCCAGGAGAACCGGCGTCGAGCCGAGCGCGGCGACGTGGGCGCGGTGCGCGTCGACGAAGGTGGCGACCGCCGGCGGGTTCGCCGGGTCCTCGCACACCACGCCGCGGACCGAGCGGCCGCGGGTCGGCACGCTGGACCTCTCGACCTCCTGCCGCACGTCCATGCCCGCCCAGCCCGACCGGAGGGCCCGGGGCCAGGGAGGCTTGCACGTCCACAGCCGGGACGTCTCCACGAGGGTGCCGTCTACCAGGACGCTGGTGAGACGGACCGCGGGCTGGCCCCAGAACCACGAGACGAAGGCAGCCGTCTCGCCGTCCGGCGAGAGCAGCACCGTGGCGACGTCGGGCAGATGGGCCGCGAACTCCGACCGTGCCGGCTCGGCGTAGTCGCGCATGAGCCGCTCGCTCGCCTCCTGCGACAGCTCGAGCGCGTACCGCCCGAGCCGTCGCCACGCGACCGCCTCGAAGGCGGCCACCACCTCCGGATAGGGCGTCGGCAGGTCGGTGCGGTGCGTGACGTCCGTGTACGTGTGGTGCATGCGCCCTCCCCTGTCGCGCTGACCGTCCGTGGGCCGGCGGGACGAGGCTAGGGGTCGAGCCCGACGTCGGGGGCGAGATCGCCGAAGTCCGGAGGCACGACACCCGGCATTCCGACCCAGTCCACCATCGGCTGCTCTGCGGCCAGGCTCCCCCGCGTCCCGGGCGGGTCGGTGACCCCGAAGCCCATGTCGTCACGGTCGGGTCCGAACGTCGCCCACCCGCTCTCGAACCCGAGGGGCAGGTGTCCGCGTGCTCCCGCCGCCTGCTGCGACCGGGCGTCGTCCGGCCCCTTTCCTTGTGACCGCCAGACCCGCGCCTCCGACGAGACCACGTCGAGGTCGGTCCACTCCCGCGCCTCGGCGGCCGAGAACCCGGCCGCCACCCAACGCACCCGGCGCGACGGCTCGATGCCGGCCGCGTCGAAGGCCCGGGCCTCCTCGGGAGTCACGGTCGGGTCGGCGAGCACGAGCTCGTGCGCCTCCCGTGCGCCGAACCCGGCCTGCCGCCAGCGCTCCGCCCGGGCCAGGTCGACGGCCTCCCACGCAGCGACGTCCTCCGCGGTGAAGCCGGCCACCAGCCAACGAGCGACGTCGTCGGGCTGACGTTCCCAGATCACGGTCGCCAGCCGGCCGACCGGGGCATCTGGCGGCAACCCGGCCCGACGCCACTCGATCGTGTGGCGCACGACGTCCGCGCCCGCCCTGTCCCCCATGGAGGTCACCGCGCACCACGTGAAGGCCTGCCCGGACGTCAGACCCGCGCCATCCTGGTCCAGGGGTGTCGTGAGGCGTTCGACGTCGTCCGGGCCCAGCCGCAGCGCCACCCACCGGTCCACCTCCGGACCCGGGGCGTCGCGACCGCGCCACGCGCGTGCGGCCGCAGCCTCCGGCCGGGTCCATCGGGCCCAGGCCTGCTCCTCGCTGCCCGACAGGACCCGGCGGGCGGCCTCCATCATCCCGCTCGGCTCCCAGCCGAGCTCGTCGTCGTCGCGCACCTGGCGCAGGAGAAGGAACAGGCTCGCGACGCTCAGGCCGGGCCACGGTGACCGCAGCAGCCACAACCGGCCGCGCGGCGGCACCGGCAGGCCGAGCGACCGCGCGGAGCGGGCCAGCTGCCAGTGTTCGTGCTCGGCACTCTCCCGGGCCGGTTCGAGATAGAAGTCGTCACCGCCGTAGGAGACGAACGCGAAGCGCGGGAGCCGGTCCAGCACCGAGGTCCGGTGCTCGGCCGGCCAGACCGCCGGCAGCAGGGCCACCTCCTCTCCCTCGAGACCGGTCGGAAGGGGGTGCCATCCGGCTGCCACGAGGGGTGCCACCTCCGGCAGCTCCGCGGCTCCCGGAACGCCCGACCGGTCGCCCCCGACGACGACGAGCTCCTCACCCGTGTCGAAGCCCGCCACGATGCGGGCGAAGGACTCCGGCAGTGGTGGCAGGTCGGCCTCGGCGACGGCGGGTGGGTCGTCGCGACCCCAGGGGTCCCCTGACGCGTCGGGCGCCTCCTCGCTCATGCCGAGTTCGGCGCGGCGTCGTCGGTCGAATCGCCTGGTGCGGCAGGCGCATCGCGGACGTCGGCGATCTGCTCCTCGGGGCGCGGCGGGACGTTCTGGTCGTCCTCGAGCACCTCGAGCTCGTGGTCGGGCTGCACGCTCATGGCTGCCTCCTCGTCGCCTCCAGCCTAGGCCCGGAGTGGCCGTTCCACATGCTGGTCGACGCTTCTGAATGATGAGACCGCCGTCCCCTACGGCCCGCTCTGTCCCCGACCCGGGGCGCCGTTTGTCGTGCTCGTCCCCGGTCTTGCTCCGTTCGTCCGCCCGCTCCGTGGCCTGGCGGGACGCTGGACAGATGCCCTGGAGACGCCGGGGCACTGAGGAGCAAGGGCCATGAAGAAACTCATCTCATGGATCGCCGCCCTGGTGGTGGCGTTGACGGTGGCGGTCGCGCCACCGACGTCGTGGGCGTCGCAGCGCACGAGGCACCCCACGAACCACCCCACGACCCCGCACCTGCTGGTCTCCGGTCTGCGCGGGGCCTTCGGGAGCGCCATCGGGCCCGACGGTGCTCTCTACGTCGCGGAAGGCTCGGCCGGACGGATCAGCCGCATCGACCGCCACACCGGGGCCCGCACGACGTTCGCGAGCGGCCTCCCGAAGCAGAAGAACCCTCCGGGGATCGGTGGCGTCATGGACGTCGCCTTCCTCGACGGGAAGGCGTACGCCCTCGTCGCGCTCGTCGGACCCGAGACCGGCGGAACGGCGGTCGACGGGATCTACCGCATCGACGGCCGGCACCACTCCACCGTCGTCGCCGACATCGGCGCGTGGTCCCGGAGCCACCCGCCGAAGACCGACTTCTTCATCCCGTCCGGAGTGCAGTTCGCGATGCTGCCCTACCGGGGCGCGTTCCTCGTCACCGACGGACACCACAACCGGGTGCTGCAGGTGACGCTGTGCGGTGCCATCAGGGAGGTCGAGACCCTGCCCGACGTCGTGCCGACCGGCCTGACGTCACGGGACGGACGCGTCTACCTGGCGCTCGCCGGGCCGACGCCGCACCTGCCTGCCGAGGGCCGCGTCGTGACCTTCGGCAAGCACTTCGGACCGCCCACCCAGGTGGCGGCGGGGGCGCGCCTGGCCGTGGACGTGAAGTTCGGGCCCGGTTCACGGCTGTACGTGCTGAGCCAGGGCTACTTCGTGCCCGGGCACCCGGCCGGCTCACCCGCCGAGCCGAACACCGGCGCGCTGATGCGCGTCACCCACGACGGGTCGATGACGGCCGTCGCCACCGGCCTGAACCGGCCGGTGTCCTTCCAGATCGTCGGGCACACGGCCTACGTCGTGACGCTCGGCAATGAGGTCTGGACGATCCGCCTCTGAGCCACACCCGCCGGTGCGGTCGGTTCGCCGACGACCGCACCGGTCACCGCCCCGACGGGAGTCGGGTCGCACAGGACGCGGCTGAACGCCTCAGAACCCGAGGCGCTGGAGCTGCTTCGGGTCGCGCTGCCAGTCCTTGGCGACCTTGACGTGCAGGTCGAGGAAGACCTTCTGCCCGAGCAGCGCCTCGATCCCCTTGCGGGCGTTGGTGCCCACCTCGCGCAGCCGCGAGCCGCCCCGGCCGATGACGATCGCCTTCTGGCTCGGCCGCTCGACGAAGACGTTGACCCGGACGTCGAGCAGGGGCTTGTCCGCGGGGCGGTCCTCGCGCGGCACCATCTCCTCGACGACGACGGCCAGCGAGTGTGGCAGCTCGTCGCGCACGCCCTCGAGCGCGGCCTCGCGGACGAGCTCGGCGATCATGACCGCCTCCGGCTCGTCGGTCAGGACGCCGTCCGGGTAGAGCTGCGGCGACACCGGCAGGTAGGAGGCGAGGAGGTCGCGCACCTGCTCGACCTGCTCGCCCGACACCGCCGAGCACGGGATGATCGCGTCCCACTCCCCCAGCCGGTCGATGGCGATGAGGTGCTCGGCGAGGCGGTCGCGGTCGACGGCGTCGGCCTTGGTGGCGATGGCCACCACCGGTCGCCGGCGCACCGAGCGCAGCTCGGTGAGCTCGTTCGCGATGAACGCGTCGCCCGGCCCCGGACGCTGGTCGGCCGGGAGGCAGAAGCCGATGACGTCGACCTCGAGGAGGGTCTCGCGGACGAGGTCGTTGAGCCGCTCGCCGAGCAGCGTGCGCGGCTTGTGCAGGCCCGGGGTGTCGACGAGGATCAGCTGCGCCGTGGGCGTCGTGGCGACGCCGCGGATCGTGTGCCGGGTGGTCTGCGGCTTCGAGCTCGTGATGGCGACCTTCTGCCCGACGAGGGCGTTGGTCAGCGTCGACTTGCCGGCGTTGGGCCGGCCCACGAGACAGGCGAACCCGGCCCGGTAGGGCTTCTCGGCGCGCATGCCATCCGTGCCGCTGCTGCTGCCGTCGTCAGTGCCCGCTCGCGTGGCCATGGGCCTCCTCCGTCTCGCTCGTCTCGGCGCCAGTGTCCTCCACCTGCGCCCGGTGCACGATGACCGACGCGACGCGGTGGCGGCGTCCGGCCATCCGCTCTGCCGTCAGCTCGAGGCCCGCGATGCGGCCCGTGGAGCCGACGATCGGGACGCGCCCGATGACCTTCGTCAGCAGTCCGCCGACGGTGTCGACGTCGTCCTCGTCGATCGTGACGTCGAACAGCTCGGCGAGGTCGTCGATGTCCATCGACGCCGGAACGCGCAGCGTGCCGTCCTCGAGCTGCTCGACGCCGGGCGCCTCGCGGTCGTGCTCGTCGGCGATCTCGCCGACGATCTCCTCGATGATGTCCTCGATCGTCACGAGGCCGGCGGTGCCGCCGTACTCGTCGACGACGATCGCGAAGTGGTTCTGCTCCTGCTGCATCTCGCGCAGCAGGTCGTCGACGGGCTTGCTCTCCGGCACGAAGTGCATCGGGCGCATCACCTCGGCCGCGAGGTGCTTGGCGTCCTCCGGGGCGGCCGTGAGGCGCCTCGCGACGTCCTTGAAGTAGAGCAGGCCGCGCACGTCGTCGCTGTCCTCGCCGACGACGGGGATGCGGGAGAAGCCCGAGCGCAGGAACAGCGACATCGCGCTGCGGAGCGTCTTGTCGGCGTCGAGGGTCACCATGTCGGTGCGCGGCACCATGACCTCGCGGGCCACGGTGTCGCCGAGCTCGAAGACCGAGTGGATCATCTCCCGCTCGTCCTGCTCGATGACGTCGGACTCACCGGCGATGTCGACGAGGTCGCGCAGCTCGGACTCGGTCTGGAACGGGCCGTCGGAGTAGCCCTTGCCCGGGGTCACGGCGTTGCCGAGCACGACGAGCAGCTTGGCCACCGGGCCGAGCACCCGGCGCAGGCCGACGGCGAACGGGGCGCTCCAGAGCGCGACGGTGTCGTAGTTCTGCCGGCCCAGGGTGCGCGGCGACACCCCGACGACGACGAACGAGACGACGGCCATGACCGCGATGCTGATGAGGGCCCGGCCCCACGTCGAGGCGACCGCACCGGCGACGGCCAGCGTGACGAGCACGGCGGTCGTGGCCTCGGCGACGACACGGAGGAAGGCGATGACGGCGAGGTAGGCCGGCGAGTCGGCCACGACCGTGAGCAGCGACTTGGCACCGGACCGGCCCTCGTCCCAGAGCTCCTGGGCGCGCACCCGCGACATGCGGAAGATGGCGGCCTCGGAGGCGGACAGGACGAAGGCGACGACGATGCTGATGAGCGCCGGGAGGACGAGCTGCGGTAGCACGCTGGCCTCAGGCGCCGGGGCGGTTGCGCGTCGCGAGGAACGTCAGCAGCAGCTGGCGCTGCAGCTCGAACATCTCGCGCTCCTCGTCCGGCTCGGCGTGGTCGTAGCCGAGCAGGTGCAGGATGCCGTGCGTCGTCAGCAGGAGCATCTCCTCGATCGGGGCGTGCCCCGCCTCGACCGCCTGCTTCGTTGCCACGGACGGGCACAGGACGATGTCGCCGAGCGTGCCCTCCTCGGGCTCCTGGCCCTCGCGGCCGGGGCGCAGCTCGTCCATCGGGAAGCTCATGACGTCGGTGGGCCCGGGCAGGTCCATCCACTGCACGTGGAGGACCTCCATGGCCGGCTCGTCGACGAGCTTGATGCAGAGGTCGGCCTGCGGGTGCACGCGCATCTGCTCCATGACGTACTTGGCGCAGGCCAGCAGCTCGAGCTCGTCGACGTCGGCGTCGGTCTCGTTGAGGACGTCGATGCTCACGCGCCGGCCTCCCGGGCGTCGCCGGCCTGGTCCGGTGCGACGCTGCGCTCGGTCTCCCGGGGCCGCTCGCGCCCGCGATCCCGCCCGCGCGGCTCGCGTCGGTCGTCCCGACGCGCGTCGCGACGCTGGGCGCCTCGGCGCTCCTGCCGCGAGGAGCTGCGGTCGTAGGCGTCGACGATGGCGCTGACGAGGCGGTGGCGCACGACGTCGTGGGACGTCAGCTCGGCGAAGTGGATGTCCTCGACGCCGTCGAGGATGTCGCGCACGACCACGAGCCCCGAGTGGGTGCCCCCGGGCAGGTCGACCTGGGTGATGTCGCCGGTGACGACCATCTTGCTGCCGAACCCGAGACGCGTCAGGAACATCTTCATCTGCTCGCTCGAGGTGTTCTGGGCCTCGTCGAGGATGATGAACGCGTCGTTGAGCGACCGTCCGCGCATGTACGCCAGCGGCGCGACCTCGATGGTGCCCGACGCCATGAGCTTGGGGATCGTCTCGGGCGAGACCATGTCGTGCAGCGCGTCGTAGAGCGGGCGCAGGTACGGGTCGATCTTGTCGTTGAGGGTGCCGGGCAGGAAGCCGAGCCGCTCGCCCGCCTCGACGGCCGGACGGGTCAGGATGATGCGGTTGACCTGCTTGGCCTGCAGCGCCGCGACGGCCTTGGCCATCGCCAGGTAGGTCTTGCCGGTGCCTGCGGGGCCGATGCCGAAGACGATGGTGTGCTCGTCGATGGCGTCGACGTAGCGCTTCTGGTTGAGGGTCTTCGGTCGGATCGTGCGGCCGCGGTTGCTGACGATGTTCATCGTCAGGACGTCCGCTGGCCGCTCCTTGGTCTGGCTGCGCAGCATCCCGATCGAGCGCTCGACGGCGTCACGGTTGAGCGGCTGCCCGGTGGCCACGATGGTGAGCAGCTCGTCGAGGAGCCCGTCGATGATGTCGAGCTCGCCGGCCGGGCCGGAGAACGTCATCGCGTTGCCGCGCACGTGGGTGTCGACGAGCGGGAACTGGCGCTCCATGGTGCGCAGCAGCTCGTCGCGCGGGCCGAGGAGGGTGACCATCTCGACCGGCGGTGGGATCTCCCGCGTCAGGACGGGTCCGCTGGTGGCCCTCGGAGCGCTGGTGGCACTCGCACCGGCCGGGCCGGTGGGCTCGACGCCGTGGGAGGCGTCGGGGCTGTCGGGAGTGTCGGGACTGTCGGGCTCGTGGCCGCGTGGCGATGGGTCGTTCATCTCGCCCACGAGTCTACGTGGGCGAGCCGGAGGACCTCACCACGAATTCCGCGAGGTCCTTGCTCTGCTGCACACGCGAGGGCTCGTGGACGTACATCATGTGCCCGGCCTCGTAGTACGCGTGCTCGACGTCAGCGGCGACGCGCTCCGGCGGCAGCTGCAGGTGCGCGATGACGTCCTCGGCCGCGAAGTGGGGCGTCGCGCCGTCGTAGTAGCCGTAGGCGACGTGCACCCGCAGGTGCGGGTTCTGGCGCATCGCCCGCTCGAGCAGCGGCGAGACGTCGACCGGCCGGCCCTCGAACTCCTTGTACGACCACGGGTTGACGAGCCGGCTGATCTGTTCGTAGTGCAGGTCGCTCTCGTAGCCGAGCTCGTCGCGCACGTAGTGGTTCCAGACGGCCGCGTACGGGCCGGCGATGGCGTCGTGGGACGGGTCGGCGTCCATGTTCTCGGCGAACGCCGCGGCCGCCGGGCCGGTGAACCGGGCGTCGAGGCGACCCACCGAGAGCCGCTGGTCGCGCAGCAGCTCGGTGAAGTAGCGCCAGTGCTCGATGCGCAGGTCGGCGCGGTCGACGTAGTCCTCGCTCAGGCCGGAGAGCCGCGCCAGGGTGGCGACCGCGTCCGCCCGCTCGCGGCGCGTCAGGCGTGAGCCGCGGGCCAGCACCCACGGGTAGTCGCGCGACGCGTACGCCTCGGCCTCCTCGACGACGGCGCGCAGCGACCGGCGTCCGTGCTTGCCGTGGTAGTGCGCGACGGCGGCGTACGTCGGCAGGTAGAGCGCGTGGGCGCGGTCGTTGCGCTGGTTCTCGAAGTCGATGGAGCCGAGGTCGAGGACGCTGGAGATGAGGATGAGGCCGTTGAGGTACATGCCGTACCGGCCCTGGAGGTGCTCGGCCAGGGCCGCGCCGCGCAAGGTGCCGTAGGACTCCCCCGCCACGAACTTCGGCGACATCCACCGCTTGTTCCGCGAGGTCCAGAGCCGGATCAGCTCGCCGACGGACTCGATGTCCTTGCGGTAGCCGTGGTACTCACCCGCCTTGCCGCCCTCGACGGCCCGGGAGTAGCCGGTCGACATCGGGTCGATGAAGACGAGGTCGCTGACGGCCAGGAGCGACTCGGGGTTCTCGACGAGGTCGTAGGGCGGCGGGGTCAGCTCGCCGACGTCGCCCATGACGACCCGCCGCGGGCCGAGCAGGCCGAGGTGCAGCCAGACGCTCGAGCTGCCCGGCCCGCCGTTGAAGGCGAAGGTGACCGGGCGCGTCCGGGGGTCGGCGTCGTCGAGGGTGTACGTCGTCATCGACAGCTCAGCACGCGGCGTGTGCCCGCCGAACGTGCCGTCCTTGTGGTCCTCCTCGCGCAGGACGACGCGGCCCGTGGTCGCCGTGTAGCGCAGCCGGCGCCGGCCGACGCGCAGGGTGTGGTGGGTCGTGACGAGGTCGTCGGTCGGTGGCGCCGGCCGGTGGCCCTCGCCCGACGCGTCGGCGCCCGAGGCGCCCGACGAGCCCGACGTGCGCGAGGTGCCGGACGCGTCCCCTGCACCGGTGGTGGCCGAAGGGAGGCCCGCGTCGGCCTCGCCCTCGTCGCTGGCCGGGTTCTGCCGCTGGTCGCTCACACCATGCCCTTCTCGGTGAAGGCCGCGCCGCCGAGCACGTGGACGTGCGCGTGGAAGATCGTCTGGCCCGCGCTGCTGCCGGTGTTGACGATGAGCCGGTGGGCATCGCCGACGCCCTCGGCGTCCGCGACCTGCTGGGCGAGCCGGAAGACGTCGGTGAGGTCCTCGCCGGCGGCGGCGGCGAGCGCCCCGACAGTGGGCTCGTGGCGGCGCGGCACGACGAGCACGTGCACCGGCGCGGCCGGGCTGATGTCGCGGAAGGCGATGGAGCGCTCGGTCTCGGCCACCCGGTCGGAGGGGATGTCGCCGGCGACGATCTTGCAGAACAGGCAGTCACCCGGGGTGTGCGAGGTCATGGATGCACCCTAGGTGTGTCAACCCGGACGTGCACCTGTGCGTCTCCTGTCCGTGAGAACGTTGCGTATGCCGTCGGACCGGGTGGACCGCCCGGCCGGGCGTCTCGGCACCGGAGGCCCCAGCGGCACCGGAGGCCCGGGCGACCCCGCCGGACCCGCGCCGCTGCCCCCGTCCCCGGGTCACGCCGCCCACCGTGAGCTGCCCGTCGACCCCGACGTCGCCGTCACCGAGCTCTACCACGCGCACTGGGACCGCCTCGTGCGCCTCGGCTGGCTGCTCCTGCGCGACCAGGCTGCCGCCGAGGACGTCGTGCAGGACGCGTTCGTGGCCACGCACCGGCAGTGGTCCTCCATCCGCGACTCGGGCCGTGTCGTCGCCTACCTGCAGACCGCGGTCGTCAACGGCTGCCGCTCGGTGCAGCGGCACGCGGTCGTCGTCGACCGGCACACGGCCCGTGAGGCAGCGGCCGCCGATGCGCCGGGACGCGACGCCGTCGGCAGCGCCGAGACGCACGCGATGCACGCCGTGGGCCGCGACGCCATGGCCGACGCACTGCGTGACCTGCCCGAACGTCAGCGCGAGGTCCTCGTGCTCCGCTACTACGCCGACCTCTCCGAGGCGCAGATCGCCCGGACCCTCGACATCTCTGCCGGCGCCGTCAAGACGCACGCCCACCGCGGGCTGAGCGCGCTGCGCCGCACCATCGACCCCAGGGAGCCCTCATGAACACCGACCCGACCCGACCCCCTGAGGGCGCCGACGACCTCGTCGCCATCGGAGCCGCCCTGCGACCCGTCGAGGAGCGCCTGCGACGCGGCCTGGCCGACGACGCCGCCGCCATCGTCCCGAGCGACCGCCTCGGGGTCATCCTCACCGAGGCCCGCACCTCGCCGGCCCGCGCCGGCGGCACCGGCCCCGGCGGCTCCACCGGCCCCGGCGGGCGGCCGCACCGGTGGCTCGTGCCCGTGGCCGCGGCTGCCGCGGCCGTCCTCGTCGCGGGTGGCGTGTGGGCCGCGACCCGGGGTGGTAGCCCGACGCCGCCGGTCGCCGGTCAGCCGACGACTGCGGTCGCGTCGACGAGCGCCCCGTCGGCGAGCAGCTCGCCGTCGGCGACCCAGCCCTCGACCGTCCCGACCCAGACCGCGCAGGGGCCCTCGTCGCAGCCCGTGCCGCCGGCCACCACGAGCGCCAGCGTGCCCGTGTACTACGTCGGCCCCCTCGTCACGGGCGGCTCGTCGGGCGCGTCCGACCTGCGCCTGTTCCGCGAGTTCGTCCGCACCTCGGTCACGACCCCCGCTCGGCCCGAGGGGCGCGCGCTCGCCGCCCTGAAGCTCGCCATGGGAAACGTGCCCTCGTCGTCGGCGTACGTGTCGCCATGGGTTGGCGTGAGCCCGGTGTCGGTGACGCTCGACGGCTCGGGACGCATCGTCGTGACGCTCTCCGACGGCCTGCCGAGTGGAGCGGCGGCGTCGGCCGACCTCGCCGTGCAGCAGCTCGTGTGGACGGCCCAGGCGGGCATGGGCCAGGGCACGAAGCCGGTCGTGCTCGTCGTGAAGGGCGGCGGTGACGTCGCGCCGGGCATGCCCTCGGGCCAGGCGCACCAGCGTCCGGGGGACGCCATGGGTGTGTACGACGTCCTGTCCCCACTGTGGGTCGACGAGCCCGCGCGCGGCGCCACGGTGCCGGCCGGGCAGCGGCTCACCGTCAAGGGCGTCGCGAGCACCTTCGAGGCCAACGTCGAGTGGCAGCTGCTGCGCGGCGGGTCGGTCGTCGCGTCGGGCAACACCACCGCGTCGGTGGGCGCCCCCGAGCGCGGCGCGTACACGTTCCGTACCAAGGCCCTCCCGGCCGGCGACTACGTCGTGCGGGTCCTCGAGTCGAGTCCCAAGGACGGGTCACCGGACGCCGAGCAGCTCATTCCCTTCACCGTCCGCTGACCCCCACCGCCCCGGCTCGCTCCCCCACCCGTCGAGTGGCCACGTTCGGCTGCACCCCACCCGTCGAGAGGCCACGTTCGGCTGCTCCCCGCCCGTCGAGAGGTCAGGAGTGGCTCGGTGGCTCGGTGGCTCAGCGCCAGCGGGAGCGGGCCAGCAGGACGGCGAGCGCCGCGGGGCCGGCCGAGGAGGACCGCAGGATCGTCGAGCCGAGGCGCACGGGCCGGGCGCCGGCCTCGACGAGCGCGTCGAGCTCACGGCCGCTGATGCCGCCCTCGGGCCCGACGACGACGAGCACGTCGCCCTCGGTCGGCAGGTCGACGGTGGCGAGCGGTTCGGTGGCGTCCTCGTGGAGCACGAGCGTCAGGGCACTGTCACGGGCGCGGGCGGCGAGCGCCGCGAGGCCGACGTGCTCGGCCGTCACAGGGGTGCGCGCCCGGCGCGACTGCTTCGACGCGCGGGTGACGACGGCGGCCCACTTGGCGAGCGACTTGGCCGCCCGCTCTCCGCGCCACACGACGACCGACCGCTCGGCCTGCCAGGGCACGACCTCGTCGACGCCGAGCTCGGTGGCCGCCTCGATCGCCTGCTCGTCGCGGTCGCCCTTGGCGAGGGCCTGGACGAGGACGAGTCGCGGCGCCGGCTCCGGCTCCTCGCTCACCTCGACGACCGTGCCGGCCACCTCGGAGCGCTCGACGTGGGTCGCCTCGAGCAGGACGCGTCGGCCCTGCCCGTCGGCGACGTAGCAGCGCTCGCCGACGCGCAGCCGCACCACGGTGGCGGCGTGCCGGCCCTCGTCGCCGCCGAGGACGAGCGTCGAGCCGACGACGGCGCGGGCGACGACGTCGGGGTCGCCGAGGAAGAGCTGGTGGGTCACGGCGCCATCCTGCCGCAGCGGGACGGCGCCGCGCCGCCGGTCACTTCTCCTTGAACGCGTCGCGCAGCTTGCCGAAGATGCCCTTGTTCGCCGGGGCGAGCCGCCCCTCGGGTCGCTCCTCGCCGCGCAGCGCGGCGAACTGGCGCAGCAGCTCCTGCTGCTCGTCGGTCAGCTTCGTCGGGGTCTGCACGGTGGCGTGCACGAGCAGGTCGCCACGTCCGCCGTGGCGCAGGTGGGTGACGCCGAGCCCGCGCAGCGTCAGCACGTCGCCGCTCTGCGTGCCCGCCTTGATCTCGAGGTCCTGCATGCCGTCGAAGGTCGACAGCTTGATCGTCGTGCCGAGCGCGGCCGCGGCCATCGGCAGCTCGACGCTCGCGTGGAGGTCGTCGCCGCGTCGCGTGTACACGTCGTGGTTGACGACGCGGATCTCGACGTAGAGGTCGGCGCGCGGGCCGTTGCCGGGGCCCACCTCGCCCTCGCCGGTCAGCTGGATGCGCGTGCCGGTGTCGACGCCGGCCGGCACCCTGAGCGTCAGGCTGCGACGGGTGCGCACGCGGCCGTCGCCCGAGCAGTCGTGGCAGGGGTCGGTGAGCGTCGCGCCGAAGCCCTGGCAGTTGACGCAGGGGCGCGAGGTCATCACCTGGCCCAGGAAGCTGCGCTGGATCTGCTGGATCTCGCCGGCACCGTTGCAGATCGGGCAGGTCTGGCGACCGGTGCCCGGCTCGGCACCGTCGCCGCCGCAGCGGCCACAGCCGACGGCGGTGTCGAGGGTCAGCTCCTCCTCGGAGCCGAAGACGGCCTTGGACAGGTCGATGTCGAGACGCACGAGGGCGTCCTGACCGCGCTGGACGCGGGGTCGCGGGCCGCGCGCGCCGGTCGCGCCGGCGCCGAAGAAGGCGTCCATGACGTCGCTGAACGAGAACCCGGCGCCGGCACCGAAGCCGGCCCCGCCGCCGCTCGCGAACGGGTCGGACCCGGTGTCGAACTGGCGCCGCTTCTGCGGGTCGGAGAGGACGTCGTAGGCCTGCGAGACCCGCTTGAACTCCTCCTCGGCCTCCGGCCCGGGGTTGACGTCGGGGTGCAGCCGGCGCGCGAGCTTGCGGTACGCCTTCTTGATCTCCTCCTGGCTCGCGTCGCGGGAGACTCCGAGGACGGCGTAGTAGTCGTTCAAGCGGGTGTTCCTTCGGTTCCGTGGGTGCGGTCGTCGGGTCGTCGTGCGGTGGTCGGCGCCGGGCGGGGCCCCGCGTGCCGGGGGTGGGTCAGGTGGCGCGGTTGTCGTCGAGGATCTCGGACACGTAGCGCGCCACGGCCCGCACCGACGCCATGGTCGTCGGGTAGTCCATGCGGGTGGGGCCGAGGACGCCGAGGCTCGCGATGCGCTCGGTGCCAGACCCGTACCCCATCGACACGAGCGAGGTGGTCTTGAGGCCCGACACGGGGTTCTCCGAGCCGATGCGCACCGAGACGAGCTCGGGGTCGTCGCCCAGCTGGCCGAGCAGGCGCAGCAGCGTGACGTGCTCCTCGAGCGCCTCGAGGATCGGGCCGATGGCGCGGCCGAAGTCGGTGCCGGCCCGGGCGAGGTTGGCCTGGCCGGCGAGGACGACGCGCTCCTCGCGCTCCTCGACGAGGAGGTCGGTGAGCGCCGAGACGATGGCCTCGGTGGCGGCGCGGTCGGCGTTGGGGGTGTCCTCGACGAGGCGACGCAGCCGGGTGGCCGCGACGGTGAAGGGCACTCCCGCCGACACCTCGTTGATCCGTGCGCGCAGGCCCGACACGAACGCCTCGCCGTCGGTGTCGGCGAGGACGCGCCCGGTGTCGACGACGCGCTGCTCGACGCGTCCGGTGTTGACGATGAGGACGGCCATCGCGTGCGTGGCGCCGACCGGCACGAGCTCGACGTGGCGGATCGTCGAGCGGGTCAGCGAGGGGTACTGGACGACCGCCACCTGGCGCGTCAGACCCGCGAGGAGCCGCACGGTGCGGTCGACGACGTCGTCGAGGTCGACGGCGCCCTCGAGGAACTGGGTGATGGCGCGCCGCTCCCCCGCGCCGAGGGGCTTGACGCCGCCCAGGCGGTCGACGAAGAGGCGGTAGCCGGCGTCGGTGGGCACGCGTCCGGCCGAGGTGTGGGGGGCGTGGATCAGGCCCTCCTCCTCGAGCTGGGCCATGTCGTTGCGCACGGTCGCGGCGCTGACGCCGAGGTGGTGGCGCTCGACGAGCGCCTTGCTGCCGACCGGCTCGGACGTCTGCACGTAGTCCTGGACGATCGCCTGCAGCACCATGAGCCGTCGTTCCTCGCTCATGCGAACCTCCTTGCGTCTCGTCCCGTGCCGTCCCGGGAGCCGTCGTCGAGCGGTGCGCCGACCCCAGGACCTTGGCACTCTCGGCGTACGAGTGCCAATTCTACGTCGGGTAGGTGTCGTCGCCGAAACCCGATCCCACGGTATGCCGCCCGACGCGGCGCGCCGAACCGCGTCCCGGCCCGGGAGCGCCTAGCCTCGGACGCCGTGAGCCCCCTCCCCCCGATCGACCGTTACGGCTCCGACGTCCTCGGTGGCGACTGGCGCGCCCCGCGAAACGGACGCTCCACCCCGTTGGCCGCCGAGCGCGACCTCGTCGTCGAGGAGGTGGAGACCGGCTGGGTCGGTGCCGTCGTGCGTGTCGAGAAGGCCGGCGGCATGCACGTCGTGCACCTCGAGGACCGACACGGCCGCACCAAGGGCTTCCCGCTCGGGCCCGGCTTCCTCGTCGACGGCCGCCCCGTCACCCTGACGCCGCCGACCGCCTCGGCGGGCGCCGCCCTGGCCGACGCACGCCAGGCCGCCTCGCGCACGGCGAGCGGCTCGGTGGCCGTGCAGGGCGCCCGGGCCCGGGTCGCGAGCGGCTCGCGGATCTACGTCGAGGGCCGGCACGACGCCGAGCTCGTCGAGAAGGTGTGGGGCGACGACCTCCGCGTCGAGGGCGTCGTCGTGGAGATGATGGACGGCGTCGACGACCTCGCTGCGATCATCGCGGACTTCCGGCCCGGCGCTGGCCGCCGGCTCGGCGTGCTCGTCGACCACCTCGTGCCCGGCACGAAGGAGGCCCGCATCGTCGAGCAGGCCCGGTCGCTGCCCGGGATCGCCCGGCACGTCAAGGTCCTCGGCCACCCGTACGTCGACGTGTGGCAGTCGGTGCGCCCGGAGCGCCTCGGCTGGCAGCAGTGGCCGGTCATCCCGCGCGGCACGTCGTGGAAGCACGGCATCTGCGCCGAGCTCGGCTGGGCGCACGCGACCCAGGCCGACATCGCCAATGCCTGGAAGCGCATCCTCGGCACGGTGCGCACCTACGCCGACCTCGAGCCGACCCTCCTGGCCAGCGTCGAGGAGCTCATCGACTTCGTCACGGAGCCGGACGCCTGAGGCGCGTCACCAACGGATGTAGCCCTGGACGTCGACCTTGAGGTAGGCGGCCGCGGAGGTCTTGAGCCGGACCGAGCCGTCGAGCCCGACCGGGACGAGGACGGTGTTCGTGACCGTGCGCCCGGACGCGTACTTGACCGTGGCGTAAGGGGTTTCGCTCGAGCCGCTCGGGTAGGCGGTGACGTATCCGGCTGCGGTCGGCGACACGACGGTCACCGTCAGGACGGCGGCTCGGACTCCGCTCGTGGGCACGCCGGCCTTGCCGACGACGGGCACGAGGGGCGCCTGACCCGCGGCGACGCGCCCCGTCGGGTAGCCGAGGCCGGTCTGGCTGTCGAGGACGCGCGTCGGACCCAGCGCCACCTGGTCGGCGCCGGTGGGCAGCCAGCCGACGACGTCGACGAGCACGTCGGTCTGCGCCGTGGAGTGGATCGTCACGGCACCGCCGGTCCCGAGGCGGGCTTCGACGAGACCCGTGGCCGGACTGGCCGTCTCGTAGCGCACCTGTGGCGCGGCCGGCCGCGCGGCGCCCGCCGGCCAGGTGGTGAGGAAGCCGGCGGCCGACGGCGTCGACGCCGAGACGTCGAGGAGCACGGCGCCGACCCCGGAGGCCGGGATGCCGGCCTTGCCGGCGAGGGGCAGCGTCAGCGTGCCACCGGCGGCGAGGCGCGCCTTGGGCGTACCGACGCCCGTGCGGGTGTCGAGGACCCGGGCCGGGGCAGCCCCGGAGACGTAGCCTCCGGTGGGTGACCAGCCGACGAGGTCCGCGGACAGGTCGGTGGTCGCGGACGAGTAGAGCCGCACCTTGCCGTCGGTCCCGAGGCGGCTGAGCACCAGCGTCGTGGTGACGCCTCCTGCGGCGAACGACAGGGCGCGCGAGCCGGGCTGGGCGGTGCCGTTGGCGTGCGCGGTCACATAGCCGGCGGCGGCCGGCGCGGTGGCGTTGACGTTGAGCAGGACGGTGTCGACGCCGGTGGCAGGCACGCCCGCGCGCCCGGTGACCTGCACCGTGACGGCCTTGCCGGCCCCGACCTTGGCCACCGGAGCACCGAGGCCGGTCTTCGTGTCGAGGAGCCGGGCCGGTGCGGCAACCTGCCAGGCCCGGGTGTCGGTGGCCACGGTCGGGCCCTGGTCCTTGAGGTGGATGAACCCCTTGGGCCAGCGCCCACCGGTGAGCGTCACACGGCGCCAACGGAAGTCACCGCCCCAGTTGTCCTCGGAGATAATGATGTCGGAGGCCGAGAGCACCTGCTCCACGTAGGCCACGTGCCCGGTCGAGGAGTACGACGTGTCCCACCAGGCGATCGACCCGACGGCCGGGCTCGTGTTCGTCTGGGCCGGGAACGACGGGCCCCAGTTCGAGGCGTTGCCGCTCAGGCTCGTCGGCTTGGTGTTCGGCAGACCGTTCTGCACGAGCCGGTAGGCGACGTAGGCCGTGCAGTTGTGCCCCGTCGACTGCCGCCACCAGCTGGCCGCCGCGTTGGCCTTGTAGCCGGCGTCGGGGTACCCAGCGGCGTTGCAGGCGTCGTAGCCGGTGCAAAGCACGATCCACTCGGCCGCGCGCGCGGGCGCCGCGACGCCGAGGCTCGTCAGCGTCGTCGCGAGAGCCGCGACGAGGACGACGAGGCGTCGACGCCAGGGGTGCAGGGGTCGCGTCGTCGCCGCCACTGGGTCTCCCGTCCTCGCAGTCTGCTGGACGCAATCTAGGACGTAGTGCTCATCCCGTCCCAGGAATCCCAGAAATCCCACGCGACACGCGTCGTCACCTGCGCGCGTTTCACGGCAACGCGTGCTAGCAACGGGCCTGCTCAGCCGCTGCGGTGACGGCGCCCGCGGGCCACGACGCGGTCGATGACGCGCTCCTTGAAGGGCGTGAAGGGCGGCCGGACGACGGCGGTCGTGTCGGGCGTCGTCGGCGTCTCGAGCACGGCCTTGGCGTGCGAGAACAGCTCGACCGAGCGCTCGCCGTGGTAGGCGCCGGACCCGCTGGGCCCGACGCCGCCGAAGGGCAGCCCGTGCACCGCCATGTGCGCGAGCGGCAGGTTGACGCCGAGGGCACCCGACGACGTGTCGCGCACGAAGCGTCGGCGCACGTCGGCATCGCCGGTGAACACGTAGAGGGCGAGCGGCTTGTCGCGGCCGGTGATGACCTCGATCGCCTCGTCGATACCGGACACCTCGACGAGGGGCAGCACGGGCCCGAAGATCTCGTCCCGCATGACGGGGTCCTCGAGCGACACGCGATCGAGGACGGTCGGGGCCAGGTAGCGCGACGCCGCGTCGGCCCGCCCGCCGACGACGACCTTGTCGGGGTCGACGAGCGCGGCCAGCCGCTCGAAGTGACGGTCGTTGACGATGCGGCCGTACTCCCCCGATGCCTCGGGGTCGGCCCCGTAGGCCTCCCGCACGGCCTCGGCGAGGTGGGGCACGAGCGCGTCGAGCGTGGCCCGGGTGGCGAGCACGTAGTCGGGCGCCACGCACGTCTGCCCGGCGTTGGTGAACTTGCCCCAGACGATGCGGCGGGCGGCGACGGCGAGGTCGGCGTCGTCGTGCACGTACGTCGGCGACTTGCCACCGAGCTCGAGCGTCACGGGCGTCAGGTGCTTGGCCGCCGCCTCGAGGACGACACGTCCGACGACCCCGTTGCCGGTGTAGAAGACGTGGTCGAAGCGCTCGGCGAGCAGGGCCGTCGTCTCCGGTACGCCGCCCTCGACGACGCGCACGGCCGACGCGTCGAGGTGCAGCGCGACGAGCCGGGCCACGACGCGCGACGTGGCCGGAGCCACCTCGCTCGGCTTGAGAACGGCCGCGTTGCCCGCGGCGAGGACGCCGACGAGGGGCGCGAGGAGCAGCTGCACCGGGTAGTTCCAGGGCGCGATGACGAGGACGACGCCGAGCGGCTCGCGCACGACGCGGGCGCGCCCGGGCACGAGCGACAGCGGCACCGGCACGCGGCGGGGGCGCAGCCACGAGCGCAGGTGGCGCAGCGTGTGGTCGATCTCCTCGACGACGAAACCCAGCTCGGTGACCCACGCCTCGGTGGCGTTCTTGCCGAGGTCCTCGTGCAGGGCGGCGGCCAGCTCGTCCTCGTTGTCGACGATGAGCGATCGCAGGGCCTTGAGCTGCTCGACGCGCCACACGTACGGCTTGGTCCGCCCGCTGCGGAAGGTCGCCCGCGCCGCGTCGACGAGCGCGGGGACGTCCACGGACGCCGACGCACCGGGTCCGCCTGACGCGTCGGAGGTCGGAGCGGGCCCGGCCTGGGGCGTGGCGCGGTTCGTGGGCGCGGTCTGCGTCATGGGTCCATCCTCGTCGGTCGTCGGCGACCTGTCGCGGTGCCCGGCGCAGGGACGGCCGGGCGGGTCAGGCGGCGAGCAGCCGGTGCACGACGGTGTCGGCGAGCAGTCGCCCGCGGCGGGTCAGCACGACCCGCCCCCGGGAGACGGCCGCGACGCCGTCGACAAGCCCGTCGGCGACGAGCCCGGCCACGGCGGCACGTCCCGATCCTCGCAGGTCCCCGACCGGCAGCCCCTCGACGAGACGTGTGCCGAGGAGCACACGCTCGTCGTAGCGCTGCTCGTCGTCGAGCAGCTCGCGCGCCGCGGCGGGCGACTGCCCTGCGGCCAGGCGCTGGGCGTAGGCGCTCGGGTGCTTGACGTTCCACCACCGCACGCCGCCGACGTGGCTGTGCGCCCCCGGGCCGATGCCCCACCAGCTCGTGCCGGCCCAGTAGGCGATGTTGTGGCGGCACCGGTACCGCTCGTCGCGGGCCCAGTTGCTCACCTCGTACCAGCCGAACCCGGCCGCGGTGAGCAGCTCGTCGGCCAGCTCGTACTTGTCGGCCTCGTCGTCGTCCTCGGGCGCGGGCACGAGGCCACGGCGCACCTGGGCGGCGAGCCGGGTGCCCTCCTCGACGACGAGGGCGTAGGCCGACACGTGGTCGGGCTCGAGGGCGATCGCCGTCTCGAGGCTGGTGCGCCAGTCGGCGAGCGACTCCCCCGGCGTGCCGTAGATGAGGTCGACGCTCACCTGCAGGCCGGCGCCGCGGGCCCCGGCGACCGCACGGGCGACGTTCTCGGGGTCGTGGGTGCGGTCGAGGGTGTGGAGCACGTGCGGGACCGCCGACTGCATGCCGACCGACACCCGCGTGAACCCGCCGTCGGCGAGCTCGACGAGCGACTCGGGGGTCACGGAGTCGGGGTTGGCCTCGGTGGTCACCTCGGCGGCGTCGGCGAGGCCGAACCGGTCCCGGATGCCGCCGAGCACGCGGACGAGGTCGCCGCTGCGCAGCATCGTCGGGGTGCCGCCGCCGACGAACACCGTCGACACCGGTGGCGCGTCGGGCCCGAGCACGCCTGCGGCGAGGTCGAGCTCGCGCAGGGCGGCGTCGGCGTAGGTGTCGATGCCGATGGTGGCACCGGGCCCGCCGAGCTCGGTCAGCGTGTAGGTGTTGAAGTCGCAGTAGCCGCAGCGCACTGAGCAGAACGGCACGTGGACGTACATGCCGAGGTCGGTCGAGGCGAGGTCGGTCAGGGCGGACGCCGGCAGCTCGCCGGTCGGCGGCGCGGGGTCGCCGTCAGGCAGGGCGGAGGGCGGCACGCGGCAATTCTCGCACCGCCGACGGTTCCCGCCGAACCGGCACGGTCCTACGCTCGCATCATGGAGCGACGCGTCGTCGCATCCCTCGCCGTCGCGCTGGCCCTGGGTGCGGGAGCGTGCACCTCCGGCCCGGCCGCGTCGCCCGTCGACGCCCGAACGTCTGTGGCGGTCAGCCGACCGGCCGCCGCCGACCCCTGCGTTCCGCCGCCTCCCGCGCCGACCACGTGGGCGACGTTCGACGCGCCCCCCGACCCCGCGTCGGTGCGCGGCCGGTCGCTTGACGCGACCATCCGCACGACGTGCGGCAGCCTCGAGGTACGGCTCGACGGCGCAGCGGCGCCCCGCGGCGTCGCATCCTTCGTCCAGCTCGCCCGGTCGGGCTGGTGGCGCGACAGCGTGTGCCACCGGCTCACCTCCTACCTCTCCCCGCTGCGGTTCCTCCAGTGCGGCGACCCGACCGGTCACGACGTCGGCCACCCGGGCTACGACGTGCCACTCGAGAACGTGCCGGCCGACGGGCACTACGTCCGCGGCATGCTGGCCGGGGCCCGGGGCGGGCTGCTGCGCGGCGGGGCCGGGCAGTTCCTCGTCGTGTACGCCGACTTCACCGTGCCCACCGGCGGCCCGCGCTACCCGGTGATCGGCCGCGTCACACGGGGGCTCGAGGCCGTCGACGCCGTGGCCGCGCGCGGCGGCGAGGACACCCGGCCGGACGGCCCGCCGTTCCGCTCGGTGAGCATCCTCGACGTCGTCGTGCGCCCGTCGTGAAATGCTCCGGGCGCAGCCTGCCTCGGCTCAGCCCCGGCGGGCCTCGATCCGGTCGAGCTGCTCGGCGAGGAAGCGGCCCTCGTCGTCGACGTCGAAGGTGAACCCCGACGCGAACGCCTGCTGGGTCCACCAGCCCTCGGGGTGTTCGACGTCGGAGCGACTGCGCACCGCGGTGACGCGGTGACCCCGGACGGCCGCGATGAGGTTCTCGTTGCGTGCGGTGTACGCGTCGGGACCGAGGACGACGACGTCCTTCGGCTCACGGCAGAACATGAGGGAGAACAGGCCGCTGCCCGCGAAGCCCGCGACCGTGTGGGCGGCGCGAAAGCGCGACACCTGCTCGGCCAGCGAGTGGTCCTCCGGGTGCAGGATCTCGAATCCCCTTGCGGTGAAGATCTCCTCGACCGCGGCCACGTTGTGGCACGACCGTTTCAGCGAAGGCTTGCGCGACACGAAGAGACGCTCGGCCCGGGGCCGCTCCTCTGCATCCCGCACGAGGTGGTCCCCGACGCGGTCCCAGAGAGCGGCGACGTCCGGGTGCACGAAGCGCGGCAGCGAGAACATCCCGGTCGCGGTGTAGAGCCGCTCGGGTCGACACGGGTTCGCGAAGACGTGGACGTCCTCGGGGGTGATGCCGAAGGCACCGAGGACGTCGGACTCGAACGGCTGCAGCGCCATCGGGTCGCGGTCGTGCTGGAGCGTCAGGAGCACCTTGACGTCCGGCTCGCGTTCGCGCACCTGCTCGAAGGCCCAGAGCCGACTCACCTGTTCGGTGAGGAGGTGGCCGAAGTGCCCCGGCCACTCGGAGTCGAGGTGGAACCACGCACCGGCCAGCGCATCGGGGTCGCGCAGGTCGCGGCGCACCACCCCGAACCTGGGGTACTTCTCGACGACGTAGATGTTGGCCATCCGCGTCATCCAGTTCTGGCGGAAGGTCTCGGGGTAGAGCAGGTGGTCGCGGGTGACGACCTGCCCGCGCGAGCAGACGGCGTCGTCGTAGCGCCGCAGCACCATCTCCGGCACCCGGAACTCGGCCTGCACGTACGGGTCGACGGCGCGGTTGACGACGTACTCGTTCGCGGCGCTCCACGTCACCGGTGGCAGCGATGCAAGCCGCTCCCCCAGCTCGGGCCGTACCGCGAGGACGGCGTCGACCTCCTCCTCGCGCAGCTTCGCCGAGACGCGGGTGCCGTTGACGAGCCGTAGCGCCTTGCTGTGCACGTGCACCTCGGCGAGGCACCCTGCGAGGCCGAAGACGTCGCGGCGCTCCCAGCCCCTCGACAGGTCGTCGACGAGGTCACGGGTGCGGGCTGCCTGGGCCTCGGCGACGAGCGACCAGAGGTCGCCCTCGTACGGCGGCTCCTCGGGGATGTTCTCGTTCGGCAGCGCGTCGACGGCCGGCGCGGCGGCAGGGACGCCGGCCGCAGTGGTCCCCGTGGATGCGTCGGACGAGCAGGGCGTCCCAGGCGTCGGCACGAGCCGGCGGGCGATGTACGAGCCACCCTGGTCCAGGTGCATGAAGGTGCGCTGGAAGAGCCGGGCCTGCTCGGTGCCCGAGAGGTCCGAGGCGTCGATGACGACGTCGAACGGGCCGGCGACGGTGAGGCGCACGTGCACCTCGGAGGGATCGTCGTCGAATCGCACGCGCTGGACCGTCAGCTCGGGCCAGGCCTGCTCGAGGACCGACGCCCAGGCGTCGACGTCCGTCGCGCCGGTGACGAGGACGCGTCCGTCGGGTCTGCGCGAGACGGCCTCCTCCACGACCCGCAGTGCCTCGAAGTGAGGGCGCGACTCCGACCAGGTGGCCTCTCCCGCAAGCCTCGCCAGGTCCTGCACGGTCGGCGGCTCCCAGGGTGCCGGCTCGTCGACGAACTCCGACGAGATGGCGTAGCCCACGTCGTCGGGATCGTCCGGCGGCCCGGCGGCCTCGTCCGGGTGCTCGGTCTCCGCCCCGGCGCGGGGCCGGTCCGTCGCTGCCGATGGGGTGTCCACGACGTCGGACGCCGGGCTTCCGGGGGCTTCTGGCCGCCGTCGGCCGAGCACGCGCTTCCACTGCACGCGCACATCAAAGCACGCGTCCATGCACGTCGCCCGTGAGGCCGTCAGCCAGAGTGCGTCCTGACGCCGTAGCGCTCGCGGCTCGCGAGGGCCCACCGCGAGACGGGCATCGAGACCGCGCCGAGGAGGAGCATGACCGCGGCGAGCAGCAGCCACCCGGTCTCCCCGAGCCCGACGCAGAAGAATGTGACGAGGGGCGGTGCCACGACGGACATGACGCTGAACCCGAGGCCGGCGAAGCCCTGGTACTGCCCCTGCCGCTCGTGCGGCGCCAGCCCCATCTGCAGGCCCCACTGGCCGCCCGAGCCGACCATCTCCCCGACGACGTGCACGAGCGCCCCGACGACGAGGGCCCCGACCGCCAGCCAGGCCGGGCCGCGGTCGGCGAGGGCGACGACGGCGAATCCCGCTGCGATCCAGCACGCCCCGCGCAGCAGTGCACGCGCCCCCGCCTCGACCGAGTCGGCACGCCGCGACAGGCGTACCTGGAAGAGGGCGACAGCGGCCGTGTTGACGACGAGGATGACGGCGACCATGACCGGTGGGGCCGCCGTGCGCTGCGACACGTAGAGGGCCAGGCCGAGCTCCATGACGAAGAAGTGCAGGGAGAACAGCCCGGTCAGGACGGTGACGACCACGTACGGCCAGTCGCGCAGCACTGCCAGGCGGGGCTCGCCGGTCCCGCGGGCGTACGGCGGCAGGTCGGGAAGGCGCGTCGTGTTCCACGCGGCGAAGGCGGTGAAGACGGCGTTGAGGAAGAAGACCGACACGTACGCCCAGGGCCGGTCGATGACGAGGGCGGCGCCACCGAGGACCGAACCGAGGCCGAGCGCGGTGTTCGTCACGGCGCGCAGGTAGGCCTTGAACAGGACGCCGCGCCCGCCGGTGGCCATCTGCGCGATGACGCCCTGGTTGACGGCCCCCGCGCCCCGCTCGAACAGCGTGAGCAACCCGAGGAGCACGGCGAGCGCCCACGGGGTGCGGGCGAACGCCGGCGGGGCGCTGAAGAGAGCGGCGCCGACCATGCAGACGGTGAGCACCCGACGCGGGCCGCGGACGTCGCCCAGGTGTCCGGCGGGCACCTGCACGACGATGCCGACGACGGCGGCCACCGACATCGCGAGCGCCACCTCCGTGGCGGAGAAGCCCACCTGGCGCGTGAAGTACAGGGCGCTCGTCGTCAGGACGGCGCCGGCCCCGAACCGGTTGGCGAATGAGCCCAGCGCGAGGATGCGCAGGTCGCGGTCGACCGGAATCCCTTTGCGCGTCAAGGGTTCTACGACCAGCTCAGGCGTCGTCACGGTGATGGGCTCCCCACGTCGGTTTATCTTGACATCAAGATATACGACGTCGCACGGCTCGGCACAACCGGTTTGTCGTGCGACCACAGGCGTCGCGTAGGGTCGAAGACGTGTACCGGCCGAACTGGATCGAGATCGACGGCGTCGTCAACATGCGCGACCTCGGTGGACTGCCGACGTCCGACGGCGGCACGGTCCGCCCGCACCGGCTGATCCGCTCCGACAACCTCCAGGACCTTCCCGCGACGTCGGTCCGCCACCTCGTCGACGTCGTCGGCGTGCGCGACGTCGTCGACCTGCGCACCCACGTCGAGGTCGCCAAGGAGGGCGACGGCCCCCTTCTCGCCGAGCCCGCCGTCCGCTACCACCACCTGACGATGTACCGCGAGGACACCTCGGAGTCGGGCATCCCCGCCGCCGAGCGCGCCCTGCCCTGGGAGACCGACGAGCGCCGAGCCCGCGACGCGGCCGAGCGCGCCCGCGCGAGGTCGGCTGCGGGGTCCGCCGGGACCGATGCGGGCCAGGATGCGGAGGCCGAGGAGGAGCGCCGCCGAAGCCATGACGCGTTCTGGTCCGAGCACTACCTGTCCTACCTCGCCCAGCGTCCCGACTCCGTCGTCGCGGCGCTGCGGGCGGTCGCCGACAGCGACGGCGCCTCGATCGTCCACTGCGCGGCGGGCAAGGACCGCACCGGCACCGTCGTGGGTCTGGCGCTCACGGTCGTCGGGGTGCCGGCCGACCTCGTCGTCGCCGACTTCGCAGCGTCGGCCGAGCGGGTGGCCGCCATCATGGACCGGCTGCGCGCCAAGCCGGCCTACGCCGACAACCTGCGCGACAAGACCGTGGCGCAGCAGTCGCCGACGACCGACACCATGCGCCTGCTGCTCGGCTCGCTCGAGGCCCGCTACGGCGGCGCGCTCGGCTGGCTCGACACCCAGGGGTGGACCGACGCCGACACCGACCGACTGCGCGCCAAGCTCCTCGCCGACTGAGCCTCTCCCCCGCCGCGCGCGCTCAGCGCGGCGTGACGTGGAGGTGGATGACGCCCTCGACGGTGACGGTGCCGTCGGTCCGCGTCGCGGTGACGCGCACGGGCACGTCGGTGCGGCCGTCCCGCCACGCCGCGGCGTCGGTCTCGGCCGTGCACGTCAGGTCGGTCGTCGACTTCGCGACGTAGCGCACCTCCATCCCCTTGGGGATCCACCGGTGCGTGGTCGGGATGCTGGCCTCGGCGAGCAGGCCCATCGCGGCCTCGAGGCCGTTGCACGCCGCGATGGCGTGCACCGTGCCGATGTGGTTGTGCACGCGCCGGCGCTTGGGCACGACGACGACGGCACGGTTGGGCGCCACGGACTCGACGCGCAGGCGGACGCTGCGGAAGTACGGCGCGGCCGTCGTGAAGGCGCGGGCGAAGACCCAGCGCCCGAACGGGCGGGGCTCGAGGCGTCGGTACAGGGCGTAGACGTCGGGCATGCCGGCGATGCTACCGACCGGTAACCATCCGGGCCAGACCTGCCGGTGGTGCCCCACCTCACGGCGGGGCACCACGCGTCACTTCTTCTTCTCGCCCTTGTCGCCGTCGCTCGAGAGGGCAGCCACGAAGGCCTCCTGCGGCACTTCGACCCGGCCGACCATCTTCATGCGCTTCTTGCCCTCCTTCTGCTTCTCGAGCAGCTTGCGCTTGCGGCTGATGTCGCCGCCGTAGCACTTGGCGAGCACGTCCTTGCGGATCGCGCGGATGTTCTCGCGGGCGATGATGCGCGAGCCGATGGCCGCCTGGATCGGCACCTCGAACTGCTGGCGCGGGATGAGGTCCTTGAGCTTGCCGGCCATCATGACGCCGTACGCGTACGCCTTGTCCTTGTGCACGATGGCGCTGAACGCGTCGACCGACTCGCCCTGCAGCAGGATCTGCACCTTGACGAGGTCGGCGACCTGGTCGCCGTCGGGCTCGTAGTCGAGCGAGGCGTAGCCGCGGGTGCGTGACTTCAGCTGGTCGAAGAAGTCGAAGACGATCTCGGCGAGCGGCAGCGTGTAGCGCATCTCGACGCGGTCCTCGGACAGGTAGTCCATGCCGCGCAGGTTGCCGCGCTTCTGCTGGCACAGCTCCATGATGGCGCCGACGAACTCGCTCGGGGCGAGCACCGTGGCCCGCACGACCGGCTCGCTCACCTCGGAGATCTTGCCCTCGGGGAACTCGCTCGGGTTCGTGACGTGGATCTGCTTGCCGTCGTCCATCGTCACGTCGTAGACGACGTTCGGCTGGGTCGAGATGAGGTCGAGGTTGAACTCGCGCTCGAGTCGCTCCCGGACGATCTCGAGGTGGAGCAGGCCGAGGAAGCCGACGCGGAAGCCGAAGCCGAGCGCGGCCGACGTCTCCGGCTCGTAGACGAGAGCGGCGTCGTTGAGCTTGAGCTTGTCGAGGGCCTCGCGCAGGTCGGGGTAGTCGGAGCCGTCGATGGGATAGAGGCCCGAGAAGACCATCGGCTTGGGGTCGCGATAGCCACCGAGGTCCTTGCTGGCCGGCTTGCTCGCGTTGGTGACCGTGTCGCCCACGCGCGACTGGCGCACGTCCTTGACGCCGGTGATGAGGTAGCCGACCTCGCCGACGCCGAGACCCTTCGAGGGCACCGGCTCGGGGCTGATGACGCCGATCTCGAGCAGCTCGTGGGTGGCCTTCGTCGACATCATGACGATGCGCTCGCGCGGGTTGAGGTTGCCGTCGACGACGCGCACGTAGGTGACGACGCCGCGGTAGGTGTCGTAGACCGAGTCGAAGATCATGGCGCGGGCCGGGGCGTTCGCGTCGCCCTGCGGCGCGGGCAGCTGCGCGACGATCTGGTCGAGGAGCGGCTCGACGCCCTCGCCGGTCTTGCCGGACACCCTGAGGCAGTCCTCGGGCTCGCCGCCGATGAGCTTGGCCAGCTCCTCGGCGTACTTCTCCGGCTGGGCGGCCGGCAGGTCGATCTTGTTGAGCACCGGGATGATCGTGAGGTCGTTCTCCATCGCGAGGTAGAGGTTCGCGAGGGTCTGGGCCTCGATGCCCTGGGCGGCGTCGACGAGGAGCACGGCACCCTCGCACGCGGCGAGCGAGCGCGACACCTCGTAGGTGAAGTCGACGTGGCCCGGGGTGTCGATCATGTTGAGGGCATACGTCGTCGAGGTGCCGGCGGCGTCCTCCACCGCCCACGGCATGCGCACGGCCTGGCTCTTGATCGTGATGCCGCGCTCGCGCTCGATGTCCATGCGGTCGAGGTACTGCGCGCGCATCGCGCGGGCGTCGACGACCCCGGTCAGCTGCAGCATCCGGTCGGCGAGGGTGGACTTGCCGTGGTCGATGTGCGCGATGATGCAGAAGTTGCGGATCAGGTCCGGCGGCGTTGCGTTGGGGGCCAACGCGGAGCGGGCCATGGGCGACACGGTGGGGCGAACCTCGCGATGTGGGCGGCAGGTGGACGGTCGAGCGCGGCCGGAGCCGGCATCGTCCCATCCTCCCACGTCCGAGGCCCCCTCCGTGCACCGCCCGAGCGCACCACCCCGGCCGAGTCCCCGCGGTCGCCGCGATCCGCGTCGACGCGTCAGCCCCTGCGCGCGTCGGTGCGCAGGTGCGCCGGCGCCGTGAGTGCCCTCCTTGCCGTCAGCGCGTCGACGCGGCGGCCGGCTCGGGAGCGCCGGCCGCGCTCACCGCCGTGCTGCCCGACGCGCGTCGCTCGAGCACGAGCGACGTGACGGCGACGCCGACACCGAGGACGGCCAGACCGGCACCGACCAGGCTCGGTGCCCCGTAGCCGAAGCCGGCCGCGAGGACGACCGAGCCGAGCCAGGCGCCGAGCGCGTTGGCGGTGTTGAGCGTCGAGTGGTTGAGCGCGGCGGCGAGCGACTGACCCTCGTGGGCGACGTCCATGAGGCGCGTCTGCAGCAGCGGCACGAGCACCGAGGGCAGCAGTCCGAGGACGAACACCATCGTCACCGCGAGCCACAGCACGTGCGCCGCCTGGCCGAAGACGGCGAGGAGCACCGCGATGAGCGACAGGGCCACGACGATCCCGCGCAGGATGCCGAACCGGCGTCCGACCCGGCCCGCCAGCGCCATGCCGACGACCATGCCCGTGCCGTAGGCCGCGAGGACCCACGGGATGTAGCGCTCGTCGAGACCGGCCAGCGAGGTCATCGTCGGGGTGATGAACGAGTACATGGCGAACATGCCGCCGAAGCCGACGACGCCGACGAGCAGGGCGAGCCACACCTGCAGCCGGGTCAGCGCCTTCATCTCGCGGCGCATCGACTCCTCGCCGCTCGGGGGCTGGTGCGGCAGGAACAGGGCGACGGCCACCACGGTGACCGCCGCGATGGCACCGACCGCGACGTACGGGGCGTGCCACGAGATCCGCTGGCCCAGGACGGTCGCGAGCGGGACCCCGACGATGTTGGCGACGCCGAGACCGCCGAGGATCGTCGCGACCGCGGCGGTGCGCCGCTGGTGCGAGACGAGCGAGGCGGCGACGACCGAGCCGATGCCGAAGAAGGCTCCGTGGGGGATGCCGGCGAGGAACCGGGCCGCCATGACGGTCGGGTAGGTGTTGGCGAAGAGGACCGCCAGGTGGGCCACGGCGAAGAACCCCATGAGGCCCATGAGCAGCCCCTTGCGCGGGACCTTCGCGGCCATGACGGCGATGAGGGGCGCGCCGACGACGACGCCGAGCGCGTAGGCCGACACGTAGTGCCCCGCCGTGGCGATGTCGACGCCGGTGCCCTCGGCGATCTGCGGAAGCAGGCCCATCGTGACGAACTCGGTGGTACCGATGGCGAACCCGCCCACGGACAGGGCGAGGATGGCGAGGGCGGTACGGCGGCGGGCGGGGCTCAAGGACGACTCCGGGGTGTGGATGCGGTCGGCTGGTGCGTGTGGCGTGTGCGGATCGCCGTCGACCCGGGCTCTGGCCCACACGGTAACGACGGCGTGGTTACGGTGATTCCCATGTCCACCTCCTCCGGCGGCGTCCTGCGCCGCCTCCTCGACCTGTTGCGCGGCTCGTCCCGCGCCTCGGCGCCCTCGTCACCCGCTCCGAGCCGTCCCCGGGGCCGCGTCACGGGTGCGCCGTCGACGCCCGGCCGGTATCCCGGCGACGCCACCCGGCTGCCCGACACGACGTACGCGCCCCGCCCGGACGGCCGGCCCGACCCTGGCGAGATCGTGTGGACGTGGGTGCCGTTCGAGGAGGACCACGGCCAGGGCAAGGACCGCCCGGTCCTGCTCATCGGGCACGATGGCCCGTGGCTCGTCGGGCTGCAGCTGACGAGCAAGGACCACGACCGCGACGAGCGGCAGGAGCGCCGGGCCGGGCGGGAGTGGGTCGACATCGGCACCGGTGCCTGGGACCGGCAGGGCCGCCCGAGCGAGGTGCGCGTCAACCGGCTCATCCGCGTCGCCCCGGACGCCGTGCGCCGCGAGGGCGCGGTCCTGGCGCGCGAGCGCTACGACGAGGTCGTCGCCGCCGCACGGGCCCGCCTGCGCTGACAGGTCGGAACACGTCAGGACGCGTCGTGCCGCGTCAGGGCGCGTCGGGCACGACGCCGGACGCGGAGCGGGCCCGTCACCGAGGGTGACGGGCCCGCTCAGGCAAGAGTGCGGAGCGTCAGATCGACGCGGCCTTCTTCGCCATGGCCGACTTGCGGTTGGCGGCCTGGTTCTGGTGGATGACGCCCTTGCTCACGGCCTTGTCCAGCTTGCGGCTGGCAGCCTTGAGGGCGGCGTCAGCGGCGTCCTTGTCGCCGGAGGCAGCAGCCTCGCGGAACTTGCGGACCCAGGTGCGAAGCTCGGACTTGACGGCCTTGTTGCGCTCGGTGCGCTTCTCGTTCGTCTTGATCCGCTTGAGCTGCGACTTGATGTTTGCCACGTGATGTTCTTTCGTTCGGTCGGATTCTGCCGTTAGAGGGCGGCAAAGCCGTTCGGGACCGGGCGTGGGGCACCCTGCGTGAACGGCTCTGGGTAAAGCCTGCATGCGCGCACGACCTGAGCGCGCACGCAAGGGTCAACGGTACCAGCGCCGGACGACCCCTCCAAACGGGCGCCGACGGCCCGAAACCGCAGGCCAGCGCGGGTGGACGGTCGGCGCCCGAACGCCCGCTCAGCGTCCGCCGCGCGCGCCGGCGATCGTCAGGATGGCCCGTTCGACGGCGTAGACGGGGTCGCGGCCGCCGCCCTTGACCTCGAAGTCGGCGGCGGCGACGGCCTGGATGGCCACGGCGAGCCCGTCGGCGCTCCAGTGGTTCACGGCCCGTCGCGCCTTGTCGACCTGCCACGGCGCCATGCCGAGGCTCTTGGCCAGCTGCGCCGAGCTGCCGCGCCCGGCCGCGCCGACCTTGACGAGCTGGCGCAGCTGGGAGGCGATGACGGCGACGATCGGCACGGGGTCGACGCCGCTCGCGATGGCGTGGCGCAGCAGCCGCAGGGCCTCCCCTGCGTGCCCCGACACCGTGGCGTCGGCGACCCGGAAGCCGGTGGCCTCGACCTTGCCGCCGTAGTAGGTGTCGACGACGGCGTCGTCGACGGTGCCCTCGGTGTCGGAGACGAGCTGCGCGCAGGCGGCGGCGAGCTCGCGGACGTCCTTGCCGACGGCCTCGACGAGGGCCCGCACGCCGTCGCTCGTGATGCGCCGGCGGGCCGCCGCGAACTCCTTGGTGACGAAGTCGGACTTGTCGCGGTCGGACTTGATCGCCGGGCACTCGACGACGCGCGCCCCGGACTTCTTCATCGTGTCGAGGACCTTCTTGCCGCGCGGGCCTCCGCCGTGCGCGACGACGAGGCTGACCTCGGGCTCGGGGGCGGCGATGAGGTCGAGCAGGTCGAGCTGCAGCTCGTCGGGCGCCTCGTGGACGTCGCGCACGACGATGCACGTGGCCCCGCCGAAGAGCGACGGGCTGGCGTGCACGCGCAGCTGCCCGCCCTCGTAGGTGGCGGCGTCGAGACGCACGACCTCGGCGTCGACCGAGCGCGCCGCGGCGACGAAGGTGGCCACCGCCCGCTCGACGAGAACTTCCTCGGGACCACTGACGAGCACGAGGGGCGGAACGCCGGTGTCGCTCATGGCGTCAAGGGTGCCATGCGGGCCCGACAGCGCCCCTCGCACCCACCGGAAGTGAAGGTCATGTTCGCTCTCGTCCTCGCGGTCCTCCTCGTCGCCGTCGGGCTGGTCCTGCTCCGCCTCAAGGACCACCCGAAGAAGCTGTCGCGCTGGGCCTTCCTGCCCTTCGTCGTCGCCGCCGTCGTCCTCGGCGGCTCGTCGGTCTACCGCCTCGACGCCGGCGAGGCGGCCGTGACCAAGACCTTCGGCACCGTCGGCGACCAGGCGATCAGCGCCACCGGCATCCACCTCAAGGCGCCGTGGCAGGACCTCATCCGCTTCGACATCCGCAACCAGACGATCTCCTTCGACGAGGACGGCGGGCGGGTCTCGACCGTGACGAGCGACAACGCGACCGTCGCGTACGACGTGACGATCCGCTACTCCCTCAACCCGGGCAAGCTGCCGGAGATCATCCGCCAGTACCCCGACCAGGAGTCGTTCATCAGCCGCGCCGTCCTGCCCGGCGTCTCGTCCGTGACCCGAGACGCCCCGACGACCTTCACCGCCGCGGCCGTCCGGCAGTCCCGCGCCGACCTCGCGCTCCGCATCACCGAGGGCCTCGAGAAGCGCCTCGGCGAGGTCGGCGTCACCGTCGAGCAGGTCGACCCGCGCGCCATCACCCTCGACCAGAACGTGCAGGCCAACTACGACAAGGTGCAGAGCTCGCTCGCCAACGCCGAGGCCGCCAAGGCCGACCTGCAGACCGCGCTCGCCAAGGCCGAGATCACCAAGACCGAGGCGCAGGCGACGTCCGACGCCGACCAGATCATCCGCTGCGGGGCCACCTCGACCCAGGTCAAGGAGGTCATCAACGGCAAGGAGGTGACGGCCGTCAAGGTCGTGCCCGTGCCCTCCGACAAGTGCCAGAACCGCCTCAACGAGCAGGTGCTCATGAGCAAGTACATCGACATGCTCAAGGAGCACGGCGACTCGCTCATCGTCGTGCCGCAGGGCACCCAGAACCTCCTCCAGCTGCCGACCGTGCCGGGCGCGGCCAAGCAGTGACGGGCCCCTCGCGTCCGGTCAGTCGAAGAGCTGGCCGGTCGCGAGGGTGAGGCCGAGCTGCTCGGCGCGGGCCGCGATGGTCTCGCCGGGCAGCTCGAAGTGCTCGACGAGCTCGTCGAGGAGCATCCCCGACTCGGCGGCGTCGCGCAGCTCGGCGTCCTGCTCGTCGGTCCACGCGTGCCCGGAGGTCACGGCGCTGCGCGTCGCGGGCGCCGGGGCCGTGGGCGGCGGTGGCGCGACCGGACGCGGGTGCTCGGTGCCGTCGTCCTCCGACCGGGCACCGTTGAGCGAGCGCAGCGCCGGCTCCTCGACCGGCAGCGGCTCGGGCGCGGTCTGGTCGAGGCGGCCGAGGGCGGCCAGGACCATCTGCTTGTCGGTGGTCGGGTAGAACGGCGGGAGCGAGCGCTGGAGGAAGCCGGCGTACCGGGCCGTCATCATCCGCGAGTCGAGGAACGCGACGACGCCACGGTCGTCGGAACGGCGCACGAGGCGCCCAGCCCCCTGGGACAGACGGAGCGCGGCGTGGGTGGCCGACACCGCCATGAAGCCGTTGCCGCCCATCCGGGCGATGGCCTGCGAGCGGGCCGAGGCGAGCGGGTCGTCGGGGCGCGGGAACGGGATGCGGTCGATGATGACGAGCTGGCACGACGAGCCGGGCACGTCGACGCCCTGCCACAGCGTCAACGTGCCGAAGAGGCACGTGCGCGGGCTGCGGGCGAACTGCCGCACGAGCGTCGTGATCTGGTCCTCACCCTGGCACAGCACCGGGAAGTCGTCGCCGAGCCGGGCCCGCATCACCTCGGCCGCGTTCTGCGCGGCGCGCGTCGAGGAGAAGAGGCCGAGGGTGCGCCCGCCCGCGGCCCGGATCAGCTCCTCGATCTCGTCGAGGGCGGCGTCGCTCGTGCCGTCGCGCCCCGGCGCGGGCAGGTGCGTGGCGACGTAGGCGATGGCCTGCTTCGGGTAGTCGAACGGGCTGCCGACGTCGAGGCCCTGCCAGGCGGGGGCGCCGTCGCCACGCAGGCCGATGGTGCCGGCCACGGCGTCGAAGGTGCCGCCGAGCTCGAGGGTGGCGGAGGTGAGCACGACCGTGCGCGCCTCGAAGACCTTGTCGCGCACGAGCATCGCGACGCTCATCGGCGCGACCCGCAGCACGGGGCCCCGACGCGGGTCGTGGGAGAGCCACACGACGTCGAGCTCGCGCTCCTCGAGGATGCGCTCGGCGTTCTCGTGCACCTCGTCGACCGCGGCGCGCGCCACCTGACGGGCGCCGTCGACCTCGGTGCCGGGCGGAGGCTTGAGGTCGCTCTGCACCTGGCGGGCGGTGTCGCGGACCCGGGCGAGTGCGAGCCCGACGGCGTCGGGCACCCCGAGCATCCGGCCCTCCTCGACCCGCTCGAGCGAGGCCGCGAGCAGCTCGCCGGCCTCGGTGAGCGCGTCGGTGTTGTCGGACATCCGGCCGGCGCGCTTGGCGGCGGTGCCGACCATCGCGCCGGTCAGCTCGTCGGTGACCGTGGCCGTGACGCGGTCGACGAGCTCGTGGGCCTCGTCGACGACGAGGACGTCGTGCTCGGGCAGCATCTGGCGGCCCTCGAAGGAGTCGATGGCCATGAACGAGTGGTTGGTGACGATGACGTCGACGTCCTTGGCGGCCTCGCGGGCGCGCTCGACGAAGCATTCGGCGACGAACGGGCACTTCCCGCCGAGGCACTCGTGCGCCGAGACCGACACCTGGCGCCAGGCCCGCTCGGAGACGCCGGGGACGAGCTCGTCACGGTCGCCGGACCCGGTGTGGCCGGCCCACTCGCGCAGCCGGACGACCTCGGCACCGAGACGCCCGACGTTGGCGTCGACCTGCGACACCGACAGCAGGCCGTCCTCGTCGTCGGGGAAACCGCCCTCGAGCTTGTTGAGGCACACGTAGTTGCGCCTGCCCTTGACGAGCGCGTACGTCGGCCGCCGGCCGAGCACCGGGGCGAGCGCCTCGGCCACGCGGGGCATGTCGCGGTCGACGATCTGGGCCTGGAGCGCGAGGGTGGCGGTGGCGACGACGGCCGGCTTGCCGCTGTCGAAGGCGTGGGCCACGGCGGGCACGAGGTAGGCGAGCGACTTGCCGGTGCCGGTGCCCGCCTGGACGAGCAGGTGCTCACCCTTGTCGACGGCGTCGGTGACGGCCCGCGCCATGGCCAGCTGGCCGGGACGCTCGGTACCACCGACCTTCGACACCGCGGCGTGGAGGAGGTCGTCGATCGCAGGTCGAGGGGCCACCGACCCACCCTATGGGGCACCGCCGACGCTGCGATCCCCCCGTCCCCAACCGCGGGCACGCGCATCGACGGTCAGTGGCTGCGGTCCCAGCGCTCGCGGAGCTCCGACGCCGTCGGCGGACCCCCGGGCAGCGTCGCCGACCCGTGCCGGGCCCGGAGCGCATCGAGGTGCAGGGCGAGGTAGCGACGCCGCAGCTGGGCCGTGCGCTCGACGTCTTCGACGCGGACGGCGGTCAGCTGCTCGAAGACCATCGGCAGGTCGGCGTCGGTGACGTCGGGGCGCAGGACACCCGCCTCCCGCGCCCGGGCCACGAGGCCGGCGACGAGTGGCCCGCTGCGCACGGCCAGGGCACGCAGCTCGGGGGTCGAGCGGAAGGTGCCGGCGAGCCGGACGGTCAGGGCATGGACGTCGGACTCGACGACGCCGCGGACGAAGCCCTCGAAGGCCGCCCACGCGTCTCCCCCGTCGTCGAGACGCGCCACGGTCTCCTCGGCGAGCGCGACGAAGCGGCGCAGGCCGTCGCCGCACAGAGTCTGGAGCAGCTCGTCCTTGCCGGCGTAGCGGCGGTAGAGGCCCCCGACGCCGACGCCGGCCTCGTGCGCAACGGCGGACATCGGGGCCGCGGGGTCGCGGAGGAAGACGGTGCGGGCGGCCTCGAGGATCGCGGCGTCGTTGCGGGCGGCCTCGGCCTGGCGGCCGCGCCGGGCAGGTGCGGCAGGCGCAGCGGGTGCGGCGGGCGTCCGGTCGGTGGGGGTTGACATGGTCCGACGCTACCACTTGATCGGAATGCTTCATTCCGTTAACGTCAATATCGGAACAGCTCATTCCGATCAAGGAGCCACCATGACCAGAACGCCCGGCACGACTCCCGAGACCCACGACTGGCCCCTCCTCTCGGCCGCGCACGACGCCCTTCGTCGGACCGTCGACGCCGTGCCCGCCGACGCGTGGGGCGACCCCACCCCGTGCGAGGCCTGGTCGGTGGCGCAGGTCCTCCAGCACGCCGCGGGCGACCAGCTCGGCTACGCCGGCGTGCTCACGGGCCGTGGCTTCCCCTCGTTCGACCCCTTCGCGCCCTCCGGGGTGCTCGACGGCGACCCGCGCGCCTTCCTGGCGCCCACCCTCGACGCGTCGGCCGCCGCCTTCTCGACCATTGCCCCCGACGATGCGGCCGTCGCCGTGCCCCTGCCGCAGGGCCCGTTGGCCGCACCGGTCGCCGTCGGCGCCTGCGCCCTCGACGCCGCGATCCACGCGTGGGACATCGCCGTGGCCACCGGCCAGCCCTCCCCCGTCGACGACGACCTCGCGGCGCAGCTGCAGCCCGTGGCCCTCGCGATCGTCGAGCCGCTGCGCGGCTTCGCCTACGCGCCGGCGCTGCCCGACCCTGCCGACGGTCGGTCCCCCCTCGCCGACCTGCTGCGCTACCTCGGGCGCGACCCGGGCTGGTCGCGCGGCAGAGCCGACTGACCCGGCCGAGGCGGCTGCGGGCCGGCCGCAGCAGCGTCGCTGTGAGCGTGGTGACGTTGGCGGCAAATCCTCGCCGGACGCGGTGCGGCGGAGTTTGATCGAGGTATGACCACGAGCCAGCCCACCGACCTCGACATCGCGCGCGCAGCGACCCTGCGCCCGATGGTCGAGGTGGCCGCCGACCTCGGCATCGCCGAGGACCACCTCGTGCCGTACGGCCGCGACGTCGCCAAGGTCGACCTCGCCGCCCTCGACACCCCCGGACCGGAGCGTCGGGCGACGTACGTCGTCGTCACGGCGATGACCCCGACGCCCCTCGGCGAGGGAAAGACGACGACGTCCGTCGGCCTCGCGCAGGCACTCCAGCGCCTCGGCACCCGGGCCGTCGTCACGCTCCGCCAGCCCTCGATGGGGCCGACCTTCGGGATCAAGGGCGGCGCCGCCGGCGGCGGGTACAGCCAGGTGGTGCCGATGGACCGGCTCAACCTGCACCTCACCGGCGACTTCCACGCCGTCACCGCCGCGCACAACCTCCTCGCCGCCATGGTCGACAACCACCTGCACCACGGCAACGCGCTCGGGATCGACCCGCGCAGCATCACCTGGCGACGGGTGCTCGACGTCAACGACCGAGCCCTGCGCAACGTCGTCGTCGGCCTCGGAGCCCGCGAGGACGGCGTGCCGCGCGAGACCGGGTTCGACATCACGGCCGCGAGCGAGGTCATGGTGCTGCTCACCCTCGCGACGTCGCTGCAGGACCTGCGCGAGCGCCTCGGCCGCATCGTCGTCGGCTACACCCTCGAGGGCAAGGGCGTCACGGCCGAGGACCTCGGCGCCGCCGGGGCGATGGCGGTCATCCTGCGGGATGCCTTGCAGCCCAACCTGCTCCAGACCCTCGAGGGCGGTCCGGCGCTCGTGCACTGCGGCCCGTTCGGCAACATCGCGACCGGCACGTCGTCGGTGGTCGCCGACCTCGTGGCGCTGCGCGGCGCCGACGTCGTCGTCACCGAGGCCGGGTTCGGCGCGGACATGGGCGCCGAGCGCTTCTTCGACGTGAAGTGCCGGGTGGCGGGGCTCGTGCCCGACGCCGCTGTCGTCGTGGCGACGGTGCGGGCGCTCAAGGCGCACTCGGGGCGGTGGCGCATCCGGGCGGGACGGCCCCTGCCCGAGGACCTGCTCGACGAGGACCCGTCGGCGGTCGAGGCGGGCCTGGCCAACCTGCGCGCCCACGTCGAGATCGTCCGACGCTTCGGCGTGACGCCGGTGGTGGCCGTGAACGCCTTCCCCACGGACCACGACTCCGAGCATGACGTCGTGCGCCGGTTCTGCGACGAGCTCGGGGTCCGCTGCGCCGTGACGCGTCACGTGGCCCAGGGCGGCGCGGGAGCGGAGGACCTCGCCCGACTCGTGCTCGACGCGGCCGCCGAGCCGAGCGAGTTCCGCGTCCTCTACCCGCCGGAGATGCCGCTGGCGGACAAGATCGAGACGGTGTCGCGCGAGGTGTACGGCGCCGACGGCATCGACCTCTCCCCCGGCGCCGCCCGGGCCCTGCGCGACTACGAGCGTCTGGGCTTCGGCGAGCTGCCCGTCGTCATCGCCAAGACGCACCTGTCCCTGTCCTCCGACCCGACGCTGCTCGGTGCCCCGACCGGGTGGCGGATGCCGGTGCGCGAGGTGCGGGCCGCCGTCGGCGCCGGCTACGTCTACGCGATCTGCGGCGACATGCGCACCATGCCGGGGCTCCCCAGCTCGCCCAACGCCGAACGCATCGACCTCACCGAGGACGGCAGCATCGTCGGCCTGATGTGACGCGATCCGACTCCACCGCAGTGCTGCTCGGCCGCGTCAGGTCAGCGGGGCGCCGTCGAGGCGGCGGACCATCGTGACGTCGTCGCGGTAGTCGGTGTCGGACAGCTTGAGCCCACCCGGCACCCGGCCCACCTCGGTCCATCCCGCCGACGCGTAGAACTCACCGAGGCCGAGCCCGTCGCGGTACTCGAGCCTCAGCAGCTCGACGGCCGGCAGCGACCGCCGGGCGATGCCGACCATCCCGCCGAGGAGCACACGTCCGAGGTTGCGGCCCTGCGCCACGGGGTCGATCATGAGCCGCTTGAGGCCGGCGAGGTGCTCGTACGGGAACCCGCGCGAGTGCTCCCAGAAACCGAGGCCGCGCAGTGCGCCGTCGGGGTCACGCAGCGTGCAGAGCACCGAGATGCCGGCGCCGACGTCGGCGAGGTGGCGGTCGAGGGCAGCGGCGACGGCAGCACGAGGGGCTCCGGGCAGGAAGCCGACCGAGCCGCCGGCGTCGTTGACCCGACCCCAGAGGTCGACGACGGCGTCCGTGAGGTCGGCATCGACGTCGGCCGGGTCGACGGCCGCCACGACCGGGGCTTCGAAGTACAGCATCGGCTCCGAGTCCGGCGGGTCGTCCCGGTTGAGCCGCGTGCCGGTCTGCACGAGGCCGGCCGCCGTCGCCGTCGCGACGGAGGCGCCGTTGACCCGGTCGACCATCGCGGTGACGCGTTCGGAACGGTGCTCGACGCCCCAGGCGACGATGCCGCGCGTGATCTCACGACCCAGGCCCTGGCCGAGCCGGGAGTGCGCCAGGCGGTAGTAGAGGTTGAGCTCGGTGTCGTCGGAGTCCTTGACCCGCAGGCCGGCCCAGCCGATGACCTCGCCCGAGGACCGCTCGACGACAGCCGCGTAGCCGACGCCGTCGGCCTCCCAGGAGTCGAGGTCGCCCTGGAGCCGCTCGCGGCAGCGCTCGGGGCTGGGCATCGTGTGCGGCGCGTGGGCGTAGGTGCGCGGATCGCCGTGCAGGCGCAGGTAGTCCTCGAGGTCGGTGTCGGACGGTCGGCGCAGGACGAGCCGACGCGTCACGAGCCACGCGTCGCCCGGACCGCCCGGCGCGGGCGGCTGCAGCAGCGTCAGCGCGTCGGCGGCCGCGGCGCCTGCCGTCACCGCGACGCAGCCGGCCGCTCGGGTGCCCGGGTCTCGCAGACCGCCTGGGGCGCACCGTCGCAGCACGGCTCGATGTAGAGGCACTTCGGGCAGCGGTTGTGCGCCTGCTCGGCGTACATCTGGGTTCCGCAGTACGGGCACGGGATCTCGAGGGCCATGCCCACCATCCTCACCGACGCCACCGACGCCCGTGGGGTGGCACGCCGCGGCGGCCCCGACCGGAGCGGCACCGACCCGGCAGCCCTGCAGGAACACGCAGCGGGCGTCCGTCTTCGGCTCCAGGCAGCGGTCCGGGGCACTACAGTCCCCCTGCCGGTGCCGAACCCGGCTCATGACTCACACAGGGGAACACGTGAACCTCCGTCCATCCGGTGCTGCTCGCGGGCGCCACCTCGTCACCGGCGTCCTCGCGCTCGGCCTCCTGCTCCCGGTCGGCGCCGCCACCGCGAGCGCGGCCGACGCCGACCTCATCGCCTCGGTGTCACTGAGCACGCCGGTCATCACCGGGAGCGCCACCGGCACCGTGGTGCCGGCGGCCGGTGCGCCGGCGAACGTCCAGTACACGTACAGATGGATGCTCGACGGACACCTCGTCGACTCGTTCACGCGCTACGGCACCAGCACCGGCCACCTCGTGCCCTGGGACCACTTCGGCGGCCACCTCGCCCTCGAGGTCACGGCGAAGGCCCCCGACGGGTCGACCGAGACGGTCACCTCACCGACCGTCACCCCGACCGCGTTCGCCCTCGGTGCCCTCGCCTACGACGAGCAGGCCCGTCGCTTCACCGTCGACGCACCGCACCTGCAGCCGATCGAAGGGGCGTTCGCGGGAGGCTTCACCGCGACGTACACGTGGCTGCGCGACGGCGTCCCGGTGGCGTCCGACCCGGGCCTGCCGTGGGCGCACACCAGGGTCGCCGCCGACGAGGGCCACGCCCTGAGTCTTCGGCTGGACCTCGCCCAGCCCGCCACGGGCGCCTCCCGCAGCGTCACCTCCGCGGCCACGCCTGCGCTGGGCCGGTTCCAGGCCACCCTCGACCTGACCGGGTCGGCCGCCGCCGGTCAGTACCTGTCCGTGCACCCGCAGGTCACCGGTGGCTACCCGGAGCCTCCGTCCCAGACGTACGGCCCCTCGGACTGCGACTACCAGTGGTACCGCAACGGCACGGCCCTGCCCGGCAACACCGGCTCGGACCACTACGTGCACACCATGGAGCGCGGCACGACCCTGCAGGCGAGGTCTGTGTGCGGGCTGCCCGGCTACCTGCCCACGACCTCCTGGTCGCGGAAGGTCGCGATCGGCGGCACGCCTTCCCTCCTCTCGTTCGACGACACCGACGGGCTGCGCGACCTGGTGTACTTCGCCCCCGGCTGGGACCCGCAGCAGCTGTGGGTCCTCCGCGCCTCCTCCACCGGCCGCTACCCCGACGGGAACCTCACCGGCTTCAACAACCTCGACATGTCCGGCCTGACAGCGCTCGGGCTCGGTGGCGACCTCGACGACGACGGGCGCGAGGACCTCGTCGGGCGTGACCGCTCGGGCAACCTCGTGCTCTACTCCCACGCCTGGGGCTCGACGAGGCGCATCGGGACCGGCTGGAACGGCATGAACCGCATCGTCACCGGAGGCGACTTCAGCCAGGACCGGGTCGCCGACGTCATGGCACGCCGCAGCAGCGACGGCGCGCTCGTCTTCTACGCCGGGCGCCTCGGCGGGCCCCTGGCGAGCGGCAAGGTCGTCACGACCGCCCTGCGCAACGCCGTGCAGATCGTGACGCTCGGCGACGCGAACGGCGACGGCATCGCCGACGTCCACGCCACCTTCCCCGACGGCAGCCTCTGGTTCTACGCCGGACGGGCGGGCGGCACGCTCGCAGCAGGCGTCCGGGTCGGCACCGGCTGGGGCGGCATGAACCGCCTGCTCGCGGCCCGCGACCTCAACCGCGACGGCAAGGCCGACCTGCTCGCCCGCGACGCCAAGGGCAACGTCTGGCTCTACCCGGGCACCGGGCGCGGCGGCTTCACCGCGCGCAGCCTCACCACGTCCGGCTACACCCTCCCCGCGAAGGTCTTCTGATGCAGCGTCCTACCCGACTCCTCACCGGCTCCGTGGCCGTCTGCGGCCTGGCGATCGCCGCCCTCGTCGGCGCCCCGATCACGAGCTCCGCCGACGCGCCGACGCTCATGGCGTCCGTCACGCTGCCGGCCGACCCGACGCTCGAGTCGACGCTCGGCGCTCTCGTCACCCCGGCCACCGGCGCCCCGGCCGGTGTCACGTACACCACGACGTGGTCCGCTGACGGCACGACGGTGCTCGAGAGTCCCGGCCTGCCGCTCGGCCTGCGCTACTTCGGGTCCTCCGTCAGCGCCACGGTGGTGGCCACCGCACCGGACGGGGCGACGCAGAGCCTGACGAGCGCACCGATCGGACCGCTCACCCGCTTCGCCGACGACTCGCTGCTCCGCTCGACGAGCTCGGCCGTGAGCCTCGACTCCACGTGGTCGACGCGCTCCGGCACGTACGGCGCACTCGCGGGCCAGGTCAGCGTGACGCAGTCGTGGCTGCGCGACGGAGCCGCGATCGACGACTCGGCCGCGTCGTCGCACACCTTCGTGGCGGCCGACCGCGGGCACCGCCTCACCCACCGGATCCGCGTCGTCCAGGCTGGCACGGGGCTCGACGTGCACCGCGACACGGGCCCGACCCCCGTGGTCGGCTCCGTCACCGGACGCATCGTCATCAAGGCGTCGCCGTACGTCCGCGTCGGCGCCGGTCTCGACCAGTTCGTGACGTCGCTGTCGCCCTACCCTCCGGCCAGCGAGGCCTCTCCGCTCACGACCACGACGTCGTGGACCCGCGACGGACGCGTCGTGCCGTGGCCCACCAACTACGGCAAGAACATCGGTCCGCACGAGGCCGGCTCCGTCGTCGGCGTGCGGCTGACGGTGTCGGGACGCCTCATGACGACGACCTCCCTGGACGCGACTCTTCCCCGGGTCCCCGGCCGCCCGTACCTCAACGGCCCCTCGATGAACCCGTTCCGCGCCGTCTATCGCGTCCTGTCGAACGGGTGGGTCCAGGAGATGCGGGTCGACCAGTCGGCGACGGGCCCCTACCTCTGGAACCGCACGTTCGCCTCGGGCTGGGGCGGCATGACCCTGGTGGCATCCGGTGGAGACCTCACGAACGACGGGGCCATGGACCTGGTCGCCCGTGACTCGACGGGCACGCTGTGGTCCTACAGCGCGGGCTGGGTCCAGACGGGCGCCCGCTTCAAGATGGGCACCGGCTGGAACGGCATGAACCTGCTCGTCCTCGGCGGCGACTACGACGGGGACCGGTTCGGCGACCTGCTGGCCCGGCGCAGCAGCGACGGCGCGCTCCTGCTCTACCGCGGTACGGGCACCGGCACCCTGCGTGCGGGAACCGTCCTGACGACCGGCTTCCGCAACGCCAGGACGATCGTGTCCGTCGGCGACGCCAACGGCGACGGTCGGTCCGACCTGCACGCTGTCTGGGCCAACGGTGACCTCTACTTCTACGCCGGGCGTGGCAACGGCACCTTCGCGCCGGGTGTCCGCGTCGGCACCGGCTGGCAGGGCATGACGCGCGTCCTCAACGGTGGCGACATCAACGCCGACGGCAAGCCCGACCTCTACGCGCTCGACGCGTCGAACCGGCTGTGGGTGTACCGCGGCACCGGGACCGGCTCGTTCGGCGCCCGCTTCGAGCTGAAGTCGTCCGGAGGCGCCATGAGCCGGTCGATCTTCTGACGCGACCCTCGACACGAGCGTTCGGCGACCTGACGAGGACGGCGCCCCACCGCATCGGTGGGGCGCCGTCCTCGTCCGTGCGGTCGACGCCGCTCAGCTGGCGACGACGACGTACTCGGACAGCTCGGCCTCGAGGTCGGGCGTCACCTTGGCGCGCACCCGCGTGCCCTCGGCGACGTGCTCGCTCGCGAGGATCTCGGCCCGCTCGTGGATTCGGGACACGAGGTCACCCCGGTCGTAGGGCACGAGCACCTCGAGCTCGATGTCGGGCTTGGGCAGCTCACGGGCGATGAGGTCGCGCAGCTCGGCCAGGCCGGCGCCCGTGCGGGCCGACACGGTGATGCAGTGCTTCTCGTGGCGCATCAGCCGGTCGAGCACCTCGGGGTCGGCGATGTCGGCCTTGTTGACGACGATGACCTCCTTGACCTGGTCACCGCCGACGTCGGCGAGCACGCCACGCACGGCGCTGATCTGGCCCTCGGGGTCGGGGTGCGAGCCGTCCACGACGTGCAGCAGCAGGTCGGCGTCGGCCACCTCCTCGAGCGTGGACCGGAAGGCCTCGACGAGCTGGTGCGGAAGGCTGCGCACGAACCCGACGGTGTCGGCGAGGGTGTAGAGGCGGCCGTCCTCGGTCTCGGCGCGACGGACGGTCGGGTCGAGGGTGGCGAACAGCTGGTTCTCGACGAGCACGCCGGCGCCGGTGAGCCGGTTGAGCAGCGAGCTCTTGCCGGCGTTGGTGTAGCCGGCGATGGCCACCGACGGGACTCCGCCGACGCGTCGGGAGTGACGGCGCGTGTCGCGGCTCGTCTTCATGCCCTTGATGTCGCGGCGCAGCTTGGCGATCTTGGTGTTGATGCGGCGGCGATCGAGCTCGATCTTCGTCTCACCGGGGCCACGCGATCCGATGCCCTCACCGCCGGCGACACGGCCACCGGCCTGTCGGGACATCGACTCACCCCAGCCACGCAGGCGGGGCAGCAGGTACTGCAGCTGGGCCAGCTCGACCTGCGCGCGGCCCTCGCGGCTCTTCGCGTGCTGGGCGAAGATGTCGAGGATGAGGGCGGTGCGGTCGATGACCTTGACCTTGACGACGTCCTCGAGCGCGCGGCGCTGGCCCGGGGCCAGCTCGCCGTCGCAGATGACGGTGTCGGCACCCTCCGCCACGACGATGTCGCGCAGCTCGAGGGCCTTGCCCTTGCCGAGGTAGGTCGCGGGGTCGGGGCGCTGGCGGCGCTGCAGCACGCCCTCGAGCACCGTGGAGCCGGCGGTCTCGGCGAGGGCGGCGAGCTCGCGGATGGAGTTCTCGGCGTCCTCGCTCGTGCCCTCGGTCCACACTCCGGCGAGCACGACGCGCTCGAGGCGCAGCTGCCGGTACTCGACCTCGGTGATGTCCTCGAGCTCGGTGGACAGCCCCTGCACCCGGCGGAGCGCGGCACGCTCCTCGCGGTCGAGCTGGTCGCCGTCGTAGAGCGGCAGGTCCGCCTCGGTGTGCTCGTCGAGGTCGGCGGCCAGGGCCTCGGCGCGGGTCTTGAACAGGTCGGTGTCGCGACCGTGCTGGTTCGTGTGGTTCGTCGTCATGTTCTCCCTAGGTTCCCATCCCTTGAACGCCACGAGCCACTCGTTTGTGCCCGCGCGTACCCCCACGGGGGCTCGGCGCCTCGCTAGCGTGTGCCGGTGGCCCGCCGCCGACACCACGCCGAACCCGGCTCCCAGTGGAGCTCGGGCCCCGTCGTCGACCATGTGGTCGGACGCGTGGACGCGCACCCGGGGCGTCGCCGAGGGCGCCCCCGCCGACGCCCGCTCGTCGTGGCCGGCTGCGTCCTGCTCCTCGTCATCGGGGTGGCGTCGCTCGCCTACACGCCGTTCGCGTGGAGCCGCGGGTCGGCCATGGCCGCGGCCGGCGTGTGCCCGGAGTGGCGTGCACCGGCCGTCGACCCCGGCGGGTGCCTCGTCGAGGTCCCCGGTCGCATCGACGCCCGGTTCAGCCGGGGCGAGTGGCGCTTCGTGCCCAGCGTCACCGGCGTGCGGAACGCCTACGTCCGCTTCGCCGACGACCGGCCTGACACCTCGACCTGGCCGCCCGCGCTGGCGCGCCTGTTGTCCGGGGCGCCGGCCACGGCCCAGTACTGGGGCCGCGAGCCGGTCGCCTTCGTGGTGGACGGCACGCGCGTCCTGACCACGTCGTTCGGCACGACGTACGTCCCGGTCGGGACGTGGTTCGGCGTCATGGGCCTGTCCTTCGCGCTGGCGGGCCTTCCCGGGCTGCTCGGGCGGCGACCCGGCCGGGTCACGCTCGGGCTCATCGGCTCCGGGATCGGCGCGCTCGTGAACCTCGTCGTCGAGTCCACGTCACCGCACAGTTGGACCCACGAGGGCGTGATCTGGGTCGCCGCCGTGGTCGCCGCGGCCGCCCTCCCGGCCCGACTGGTCTCGCACTGGGCCGACCTCGTGGAGGCTCAGGGCTGGGACTGACCGCGGCCGATACGGTGGCCCTGATGAACGAGCGGACCGACCACTACTTCACCGCCGAGCCCGCCTCCCCGGAGGATCTGCGGACGATCGACGTCACGCTGGAGGGCACCCCCTACCGGCTGACGACGGCGCGCGGCGTCTACTCCCCCGAGCGGCTCGACCCAGGCACCGCGGTCCTGCTCTCCGACGTGCCCGACCCCAGCCCCACGGGTGCGCTCCTCGACATCGGCTGCGGCTGGGGCCCGATCAGCCTCACGATGGCGCTCCGCTCCCCCGACGCCCGCGTATGGGGCGTCGACGTCAACCGCCGCTCGCTCGACCTCTCACGTCGCAACGCGGTGACCGTCGGCGTCGGCAACGTGACGTTCTGCGAGCCCGACGACGTGCCGGAAGACCTCCGGTTCGACACCATCTGGTCCAACCCGCCGATCCACGTCGGCAAGCCCGCCCTCCACGCGCTGCTCGAGCGGTGGCTGCCGCGGCTCACCGACGGCGGGGTCGCCCACCTCGTCGTGCAGAAGCACCTCGGCTCGGACTCGCTCCAGAAGTGGCTCAACGCGCAGGACTGGGGTCTGACCTGCACCCGCCGGTCGTCGGCCAAGGCGTTCCGGGTGCTCGAGGTGCGCCGGACCGAGCCGGACGCCTGACGCGCGTCGCTCCCCCCATCCTCGCGCTCGGTTCGAGGTAATCCGTCGCGGAACCGCGCGAGAGATCACCTCCACCCCGCGGCCTCTCGCTTAGTTAGAGGTCTTCCCTCGCGCTCGAGCGCGAGCAGATACCTCGAAAGAGGAACGGCGCGTGCGGGACGCTGGGGTCAGAGCGGGAAGTCGCCGTCCGCGACGAGTGCCGCCGGGCCGGCGAGCTCGACGCGGTGGCCCGGCAGCGGCGTCACCGTGAGTCGGCCACCGGGCACGTCGACCGTCCAGGGCGAGTCGTCCTCCACTCCGGACCAGAAGCGCGTCGCGAGGGCCGCCGCGGCCGCGCCGGTGCCGCACGAACGGGTCTCGCCGACGCCGCGTTCGTGCACCCGCATCGCGATGTGGCCCGGGCCGACGGCCTTGACGAACTCGACGTTGACCCCGTCAGGCTGCTCGGGGTGCACCTCGGGCGCGGCCGTGAGGTCGAGCTGGTCGAGCTCGATGCCCTCGGGCAGCATGACGACCGCGTGCGGGTTGCCGAGGTCGAGCGACAGCGCCGGCACCGGCTTGCCGTGGCGGGGACGCACCATGACGTCGAAGCCGTCGCGGCGGGCACCGTCCTCGTCTGCCAGTCGCCACGGCCCGAGGTCGACGGCGTAGCCGGTGTCGGTGACCCGGATCGTCTTGGTGCCGGCGCGCGTCGCGATGCTCAGCTGTCGGCCGAACGCCAGACCTTCGCGTCGCAGGTACTCCGCGAAGACGCGGGTGCCGTTGCCGCACATCTCGGCGAGCGAGCCGTCGGAGTTGCGGTAGTCCATGAACCACTCGGCGTCCTCCGCCTGGGCCCGCACGGCGTCGTCGGTGGCGTAGCGGGTGCGCACGACGCGGATGACCCCGTCGGCGCCGAGGCCGGCGTGCCGGTCGGTGATGCGCTGCACCTGTGCCGGCGTCAGCTCGAGGGTGCCGTCGAGGTCGGGGACGAGGACGAAGTCGTTCTCGGTGCCGTGGCCCTTCGTGAAGCGCGTCATGTCAGCCATTCTCCGGTACGTCGGGGGCGCAGGCGTCGACCGCCCGCACTGCGGCGAGGGCGCGGTCGAGCAGGTCGGGTGCGTCGGCCTCGAGCCAGACGATCCGGGGGTCGGGGCGGAACCAGGCCTCCTGGCGACGGGCATATCGACGTGTGGCCTGCGCGGTGTCGAGCCGGGCCTGCTCCTCGGACAGGTCGCCGTCGAGGACGGCGATGGCCTGGCTGTAGCCGATGGCACGGCTCGCCGTGACCCCGTCGCGAAGACCGGCGTGGAGCAGCCGCTCGGTCTCCTCGCGCAGCCCCTGCTCCCACATCCGGTCGACGCGTCGGTCGATCCGGTCGCCGAGGACGGTGCGGTCCACACGCAGCCCGAGCACGACTGCAGGCGTGAGGTGCTCGCGCACCGGCATCGAGGCGCTGAAAGGCCGGCCGGTCAGCTCGACGACCTCGAGGGCCCGGACGACGCGGCGCACGTTCCCGGGCAGGATGCGCGCTGCGGCGTCGGCGTCGACGGCACGCAGCCTGGCGTGCATCGTGTCGGCGCCGTCGCGCTCCGCCTCGGCCTCGAGCCGCGCCCGGACGTCGGGGTCGGTCGGCGGGATCTCGAGGCGGTCGAGGGCCGCGCGCACGTAGAGGCCGGACCCGCCGACGAGCACCGGGCGGTGACGGCGGGCCCGGATCGCGGCCATGTCGGCGCGCGAGTCCTCTTGGTAGGCAGCGACGCTCGCCTCATCGGTCACGTCGAGGACGTCCAGCTGGTGGTGCGGGATGCCACGCCGTTCGGCGGGGGCCAGCTTGGCGGTACCGATGTCCATGCCGCGGTAGAACTGCATGGCGTCGGCGTTGACGACCTCTCCCCCGAGCCGCTCCGCGATGTCGAGCGCGAGGTCGGACTTGCCCGTGGCGGTCGCCCCGACGACGGCGACGAGGGGCGTTGCTGCCGCCGCGCACTCATCGCTCGTTCCGGCCGAGGGGGCCGTTGCGGCCGGGTCGGTCACCCGGCGAGCTCGTCGTGCTCGCCGTGGTGGGCGTGCGCGTCGTCGGCGTCCTCGACCTCGTCGTGGCCGAACGGGTCGGCGTCGACCCCGGGCATCCACGAGTGGCCGGGTGTACCCCAGCCGTTGCGTCGCACGGCCTTCTTGGCCTTCTTCGACTGACGCTCGTCGAGGCGGTCGACGTAGAGCGTGCCGTTGAGGTGGTCGTACTCGTGCTGCATGCACCGCGCGAACCAGCCGGTGGCGTCGAACTCGACGCGGTTGCCGTCGACGTCGAGGCCGACGACGTGGGAGCGCTCGGCCCGGCGCAGCGGGAACGACTCCCCCGGGACGGAGAGGCAGCCCTCGGTCTCCTCGTCGGGATCCGGTCGGCCCTGCGGCACCTTCGAGGTGGTCACGGTGGGGTTGATGATGTGGCCCGACTCGGGCACGCCGTCGTCGTTCGGCATCTTCCAGACGAAGACCCGCAGCCCGACGCCGACCTGCGGGGCGGCAAGGCCGACGCCGTTGGCCGCGATGTTCGTCTCGTGCATGTCGTCGACGAGCGTCCTGAGGTCCTCGTCGAACGCGGTGACGAGGGCGGCGGAGCGGTGGAGCACGGGCTCACCACTGATGACGATCGGGCGCACGGTCATGGGCCCAAGTCAAGCATGACGAGGGCCCAGCGCCCGAACCGACCGCAGGTCAGGGGGCGGCGCAGGCCGGCGCGCTCGGCGCCGTCGTGGCGGGACGCCCGATGCTCGGCATGCCGAGGCTGACTGACGGCTTGCGCGACCCCGCCGGGGCCTCCTGCAACGCGGCCCACGCGTCACCGCCGGCCGTGCGGCGGACGCGGTAGGTGCCACCCTCGACCGCCGAGTCGGCGACGAGGTGGTGCGGCGCGCCGTAGGTGACACCGACGGTCACCATGTCGCCGGGCCGCGGCGTCTCGCCGCCCTCGGGGACGGCGAAGTGCACCAGGCGGTTGTCGCGGGCCCGGCCCGACAGGCGCTTGGTCTCGGCGTCCTTGCGGCCCTCGGACGGCGCGACGAGCACCTCGACCTCACGGCCCTCGAGGCGTCGGTTCTCCGACCACGACACCTCTTCCTGCAGGGCGATGAGCCGGTCGAAGCGCTCCTGCACGACCTCCTTGGGCACCTGGTCCTCCATCGTCGCGGCCGGGGTGCCCGGGCGGATCGAGTACTGGAAGGTGAAGGCGCTGGAGAACCGGGCGGCCCGGACGACGTCGAGCGTGCCCTGGAAGTCGGCCTCGGTCTCGCCGGGGAAGCCGACGATGATGTCGGTGGTGATCGCGGCGTCGGGGATGTGCTCGCGGACCGTGTCGAGGATGCCGAGGAACTTCGTGCTCCGGTACGAGCGACGCATCCGGCGCAGCACGTCGTCGGAGCCGGACTGCAACGGCATGTGCAGGCTCGGCATGACGTTCGGCGTCTCGGCCATGGCCAGGATGACGTCGTCGGTGAAGGCCGCGGGGTGCGGGCTGGTGAACCGGACGCGCTCGAGGCCCTCGATGTCGCCGCACGCGCGCAGCAGCTTGCCGAAGGCCAGACGGTCGCCGAACTCGACGCCATAGGTGTTGACGTTCTGGCCGAGCAGCGTCACCTCGACGACGCCCTGGTCCACGAGCGCCTCGATCTCGGCGAGGATCTCGCCCGGGCGGCGGTCCTGCTCCTTGCCGCGCAGGCTCGGCACGATGCAGAAGGTGCACGTGTTGTTGCAGCCGACCGAGATGGAGACCCAGCCGCTGTAGGCCGAGTCGCGCCGGGTGGGCAGGGTCGAGGGGAACACCTCGAGGCTCTCGAGGATCTCGACCTGCGCCTTGCGGTTGTGGGCCGCACGGTCGAGCAGGGCCGGCAGCGAGCCGATGTTGTGGGTGCCGAAGACGACGTCGACCCAGGGGGCGCGCTCGACGATGGCGCCGCGGTCCTTCTGCGCCATGCAGCCACCGACGGCGATCTGCAGGTCCGGGTTCTTCTGCTTGGCCGGACGCAGCTGGCCGAGGTTGCCGTAGAGCTTGTTGTCGGCGTTCTCGCGCACGGCGCACGTGTTGAAGACGACGACGTCGGCGACCTCCGGACGTTGCCCTGCGGGCAGGCTCGCGAGGTCGATGTAGCCGGCGGTCTCGAGGAGCCCGGCGAGGCGCTCGCTGTCGTGGACGTTCATCTGGCACCCGTGGGTGCGCACGTCATAGGTCTTCGGCATCGTCCTTCTCCGTCGCGTCGGCCGGTGGCGCGCGAACGGCGCGCGGGCCGCGTCTAGGGTACGGCGTCCGCGCGGCAAGCCGGTCCCCTCCGCCGAGGCCGACACCGCTCAGCAGGACGTCGACCGCCGTTCACCGTACGGTGGAATAACCGGACTATGGTCCGGGTTGAAGCAACTGCTTGACAGTTCAACGAAGTGAATGCCATACTTCGTTGAAAGTTCAATCAACTACTTCGAAGGACTGATCATGGGACTGTTCAACCGCTCCGCCGCCACGCAGGCCGCCCCGGCCGAGGCCAACTCCGTCGCCGTCGACGACATCACCGGCGAGTACACGATCGACCCGAGCCACACGCGCATCGGCTTCTCGGCCCGCCACGCGATGGTGACGAAGGTTCGCGGCCAGTTCGACGAGTTCGAGGGCTCGGCCCGCGTCGACACCGCCAACCCGGCCAACTCCTCGGTGACGGTCACCATCCAGGCCGCCAGCGTCACGACCGGCAACGAGCAGCGCGACGGGCACCTCAAGACCCCCGACTTCTTCGACATCGCGAACTACCCGCAGGTCACGTTCGTCTCCACCCAGGTCGAGCGTGACGGCGACGAGTGGGACATCACCGGCGACCTGACGATCAACGGCGTCACCAAGTCCGTGACGATCCCCTTCGAGGAGACCGGCTCGGCCAAGGACCCGTTCGGCAACACCCGCGTGGGCTTCGAGGGTGCTGTCACCATCGACCGCACCGACTGGAACCTCTCCTTCAACGCGGCCCTCGAGACCGGCGGCGTCCTCGTCAGCGAGAAGGTCAAGCTCGAGTTCGACGTCTCGGCGATCGCCGTCGTGCCGGCCCAGGCCTGAACCTCCACCTGAAGGTGAACCCCGCCCGAGCCTGAACGGACGCCGGAGCAGGCGTCCTGGACAGGTCACGGCGGGCCACCACGACGAAGGGCGAGGACCACCATGGTCCTCGCCCTTCGTCATGCCCGACCCCGCCCTCACAGACGGCCGGCTGCTGTCGATCATGTCGCCTCGCCCGGCCAATCCGGCCGGCCGGTCGGTCAGTCGCGCTGGTGCTCCTGCGCGAGGTTGACAGCGTCACGGACGACGGGCCAGGCAAGCTCGCCGGCGTAGCCCTTGCGGGCGAGCATCCCGGCCAGCCGGCGTGCCTGCACGTCGGGCGTGAGGCCGTGCATGGTCCGCAGCTTCCTGGCGACGAGCTCCTCGGCCTTGGCACGTTCGTCGTCGCCGTCGACCTGCTCCAGCGCCCCCTCAGCGACGTCCTGGTCGATGCCCTGCTTGCGGAGCTCGTGCGCGAGTGCCTTGCGCGCCAGCCCCTTTCCGGACTGCTTCGACCGGACGAGCATCTCCGCGTAGGCCTCGTCGTCGACGAGACCCACCTCCGCCATCCGGTCGAGGACGCGAGACGCGACATCGTCATCGCACCCGCGGTCGCGCAGCTTGCGGGCGAGCTGGGCGCGACTGCGCGGTGCCATGCTCAGCTGGCGCAGGACGATGGCGCGGGCCACCGACTCCGGGTCGGCATCGGGCGCCTGCTGCGTGGCGTCGGGCGGCGGCGCGCCGTCACCACCACGCGCTCGTCGGGCACCCCGACGGCGGCCGCGCTTGCCCCCCGGGTCCTCGTCGACGCCGGAGGACGGGGCGTCGGCCACACCGGGGCCGGAGCGCTGCGAGGACCGTGCACGGCGCGACGGCCGTGCGCTCTCGAACCCGGCGGAGCCGGACGCGGGTCGGGTGCCCCACGGGGCGCTACCGCTCCAGCCGGTCTGCTCGCCCCAGGATGCGCTACCTCCCGGTCCGTGCACCCCCGCGAAGCCCTCGGCCTCGGCGAGGATCGCCGCGGCCCGCGCCAACCGCTCCTCGACCACGGGGTCGACGGCGGCCGGCCGGGCCGGGCGTCCTGCTGCTGAGCCCACGATCAGAAGTCGACAGGAACGTCCGCACCCTCGGCGGGCTTGTCGACGCGCGGCCCGACGCCGAGCTTCTCCTTGACCTTCTTCTCGATCTCGTCGGCGAGGTCGGGGTTGTCCTTGAGGAAGTTGCGGGCGTTCTCCTTGCCCTGGCCCAGCTGGTCGCCCTCGTAGGTGTACCAGGCGCCGGCCTTGCGGACGAAGCCGTGCTCGACACCCATGTCGATGAGGCCGCCCTCGCGCGAGATGCCCTGGCCGTAGAGGATGTCGAACTCCGCCTGCTTGAACGGCGGCGACACCTTGTTCTTGACGACCTTGACGCGGGTGCGGTTGCCGACCGGCTCGGTGCCGTCCTTGAGCGTCTCGATGCGACGCACGTCGAGGCGGACCGAGGCGTAGAACTTCAGCGCCTTGCCACCCGTCGTCGTCTCGGGCGAGCCGAACATGACGCCGATCTTCTCGCGGAGCTGGTTGATGAAGATCGCGGTGGTGCCGGTGTTGTTGAGCGCACCGGTCAGCTTGCGCAGCGCCTGGCTCATGAGGCGGGCCTGCAGACCGACGTGGCTGTCGCCCATCTCGCCCTCGATCTCGGCGCGCGGCACGAGGGCGGCGACGGAGTCGATGACGATGATGTCGATGGCGCCGGAGCGGATGAGCATGTCGGCGATCTCGAGGGCCTGCTCACCGGTGTCGGGCTGCGACACCAGCAGCGCATCGGTGTCGACACCGAGCTTCTTGGCGTAGTCGGGGTCGAGCGCGTGCTCCGCGTCGATGAAGGCGGCGATGCCGCCCGCCTTCTGGGCGTTGGCGACCGCGTGGAGCGCGACGGTCGTCTTTCCGGAGGACTCCGGGCCGTAGACCTCGACGACACGGCCACGCGGCAGTCCGCCGATGCCGAGCGCGACGTCGAGTGCGATCGACCCCGTGGGGATGACCTCGATCGGCGGGCGGACGTCGTCGCCGAGGCGCATCACCGCGCCCTTGCCGTAGCTCTTCTCGATCTGGCCCATCACCGAGGCGAGGGCCTTGTCCTTGTCCATCACCGATGCCATTGTCTGGCCACCTATCTGCCGTCTGCGCTGCGGTCGTCTGCCTTCGACCCTGTACGACGGCGCTCGTGAGATCCGTTGTCGGGTCAGACGTTAGGGGCCGGCGCCGACATCGGGGTTCACCACGAGACGGCCTGTGGACGATGCCTGGGGCGACACCGGACCTGTGGAGAACAGTACCGAACACGTGTTCGAAGTCGTGCATCGACACGCCGTCGCCGCGCCGGGCCCGCCAGGACGCCCATCAGGACGCCGATCGCGACGGAGCCGGCGTCACGGCCCGGCCACCTGGCCGCCCTGGGCGCCGCGCGCGACCCGTTCGTCACGGCCCAGGCGCCGCGCCTCCGGCACGTCCATGTCCTCGCAGATCGCCTCCCAGACGCGGCGGGGCGGCTCGCCGTCGGCGAGGGCCTGGTCGACGGTCCGGCCGCCGAGCGAGCCGAGGACGTGGTCACGGGCGAGAGAGCGGGCGTACCCCGCCCCGAACTCGTCGTCCATCAGGGTCCAGAAATGACTCATGCGCACCCGCGCCAGTCTGCCACCCACCCCTGCGGGAACCGCCCGGGTCACGAGGTCGTCGCAGGTTCGCCGAACCCGCCCGTGGCCGTCGCCTGCAGGCGATATCGTCTCTCCGCCGCGCCACTGCCGGCACACCGACCTCCAGGGGAGCACCAGTCACATGTCCGATCCATCCCACGGCCCCGGCGGGCCCGCGGGCGGCCCGCAGTCCGTGCCGCAGTCCTACTCCTACCCCGACGCCGCTGACGCCTCCGGGGTCACCGACCCGGCCCAGGGCGTCGGCCTCGCCGACGAGCCGTCGACGCCGGGTGCGGGCAAGAGCCGACGCACCGGTCTGATCGCCGGCGGCGTCGCGGCCGTCGTGCTGCTCGGCGGGGCCGGCGTCTTCGCCGCGCAGCAGCTGAGCGGCGGTGGCTCGCAGCCGGCCGACGTCCTGCCGGGCGACGCCTACGCCTACGTGCGGCTCGACATCGACCCCTCGGCCGGGCAGAAGATCGCAGCGGTGCGCTTCCTCGGCAAGGTGCCGCAGATCCAGAACACGCTCGGCAGTGGCGACCCCCGCAAGAAGCTGTGGGACCTCGCCGCCAAGGACTCGAACGAGGCCTGCATGAAGGCCTTCAACTACGACAACGACATCGCCCCGTGGCTCGGTGACCGCATCGGCCTCGCCCTGCGTCCCGGCGGCACCAAGGACGCCCCGAACATCGCCATGGCCGTGCAGGTCAAGGACGAGGACGCGGCTCGCACGATGCTGACCAAGCTGCAGAAGTGCGGCGACAGCGGGTCGGACAGCGACCTGCGGATGAAGGACGGCTACGCCATCATCACGCCCAAGGGCGTCGGCGACGCGACGCTCGCGGCGACGGCCAAGGGCAGCCTCGCCCAGAACACGACCTTCACCGGCGACATGTCCGCCCTCGGCGAGCAGGGCGTCATGTCGGCGTGGATGGACATGGGCCGAGGCCTTTCCGAGCTGCAGAAGCTCGGCGCCACCAGCGGCATGGGGGCCGTGCCCACCGCGAACGCGAAGGGCCGCTTCACCGCCGCGCTGCGCTTCGACGCCGACTACGTCGAGCTCGCCGGCCTCGTCCGCGGCGCCGACGCCACGAAGACCGTCAAGGGCGACGGGTCCGAGTTGGCCAGCCTGCCGGCCAACACCATGGCGGCCCTGCAGCTCTCCGGGGGTGACCAGGCCGTCGACACCGCCTGGCCCGCGCTCAAGAAGCAGCTCGACACCCTCACGACCGGCGGCCAGGGCGGCCTCGAGGACATGGTCCAGCAGCAGCTCGGGCTCAAGCTGCCCGACGACCTCAAGGCGCTCCTCGGCCGCTCGTTCACGCTCTCGCTGCCCGACCAGGACTTCCAGTCCGCAGCTCCGGCCATCGGCGCGAAGATCGTCTCGAGCGACGCCAAGCGCGCCGACGCCGTCATCACCAAGCTGCTGCAGGCGGGCGGCGGCGGGGTCGACCTCACGCACCGCGTCGAGGGCGACAAGGTCTACGTCGCGACGACGTCGGACTACGCGGACGACCTCAAGGCCGGTGGCCGGCTCGGCGACTCCGACGCCTTCAAGCAGGCGGTCGGCGACGTCAGCGGCTCCAACGCGGCCCTGTTCCTCGACCTCGACAAGCTCGAGAAGCTCTACCTCCCCGGCGTCCACGGCCAGGAGAAGACCTTCCTCGAGTCGCTCAAGGCCGTCGGCCTCAACGCGACCCAGACGGGCGCCGGTGAGGCCACGTTCACGCTCCGCGTCCTCGGCAACTGACGCCGCATCGGCAGTAGCACGACCCACCCGGCCCCGGGTGACGCGAAGGGCCCCGCCTCGGCGGGGCCCTTCGTCGTGCTCCGGACGTCAGACGCCCGCAGCAACCCCCGCGACCCCGAAACCAGCTCCCGCGGGCAGGCGGATCTCGTTGCCCGAGTAGTCGATCCCACCGTCGACGGGTGAGGCGACCGACCACCAGGCGGCGTCGAGGTCGCTGACCTCCGTCGTCGGCTCGGCCGCCACGAGGGCCGCGGCGGCACCGACACCGACGTGCGACTCCATCATCGAGCCGACGATGGTGCGCAGGCCCGCGTCGTGCGCGCGGCGCAGCAGGTCGCGACCCACTGCGAGCGAGCCGCACTTGGCGAGCTTGACGTTGACGAGGTCGGCGGCGCCGAGCCGGATGATCCGTTCGAGGTCGTAGGGCCCGAAGCACGACTCGTCGGCCATGACCGGCAGCCCGACGCGCTCGCGCACCCACGCCAGGCCCTCGACGTCGTCGGCGACGACGGGCTGCTCGACGAACTCGACGCCGAGGTCGGCCACCTCCAGCGCCCGGATGACGCGGACGGCCTCCTCGCGCGTCCACCCCTGGTTGGCGTCGAGGCGGATGGCGACGTCCGGGCCGACGGCGTCGCGGACCGACGCGACGCGCTGGACGTCCGTGTCGGCGTCGGTGCCGACCTTCATCTTCAGGGTGGTGAAGCCGTCCGAGACCCGCGAGCAGGCCGTGTCGGCGAGGTCCGCGGCGGCCCCCGCCGACAGCGTGACGTCGGTGACGAGCACCGGCTCCGGGACGCGTCGGCCCTCGGCGAGCAGCGTGGCGACCGAGACGCCTTCCGCCTGGGCCAGCAGGTCGTGCAGCGCCGCGTCGAGCGCCGCCTTGGCGCCGAAGTTACGGGCCACGGTGCGGGCGACGACGCGTCCGAGGGCGGCGAGGTCGTCGCGGTCCTCGAGCCGGTGGCCCCGGACCGCGGGGGCGAGCATCTGCTCGAGGCAGGCCGTCGCGCTCGCCAGCGACTCGCCGGTGACCTGCCAGACCTGTGGTGCCTCGCCCCACCCGACCCGGCCGTCGCTGTCGGTGACGCGGACGAGGACCGTGTCGACGGTCTCGGTGCGCCGCAGCGCAGTGACGAAGGGGGTGTGCAGGGGGACGGACGACGCCGTCGTCTCGACGCGCACGACCGTGGTCACGCGGTCACCCCCGTCGCGTCCGTCGTCGTCTGCGACGCGGGGTCGGCAGCGGCGCGGAGTCCGGGATGGGTGGCGGCCCAGACGTCACGGGCGACGCCGGCGACGAGCGCGGCCGCGTCCTGCTCGTCGAGGTCGACGGTCGTGCAGACGGCGAGGACGAACGGCTCCTCCCCCACGGGCCGCACGAGGGCGACGTCGTGCGACACCCCGGGGATCCAGCCGGACTTGCTCGCGGTGGGCGTACCGGCCGGCAGCCCGGCGGGCACCTGGTCGAGGTGCTGCTGCCGGGCCAGGATCGCCTCGACCGGCCCGAGCACGGGCTCTCCACCCAGCGCCGGGTCGCGGCGCCCGACCGCAGCCATGAGGCACCCCAGGTCCGCGGCGGTCACCGTGTTGGTGATGCCGGCCGCGCGGGCTGCGGCGTCCTCGATGCCGCGGCCGACGACGGTGGCGCCCGAGCAGCCGGCGAGGCGCAGCACCTCGGCGACCTCAGCGAGGCCGACGACGTCGATGAGCAGGTTGGTCGCGAGGTTGCCCGAGTGGGTGATGGCGTGCTCGGCGAGCTCGCGCAGGGTGCGCGCGCCGCCGACGGCCGCCCACGTGTCCGGGTCCTGGTCGTCGCCCTCGTCCATCGCGAACGGCGAGCCGTCGAGGACGGAGGCGAAGGCGTTGTGCACGGGGTAGGAGGCGTCGAGGTCGAGCTCGCCGCGCACGACACGTCGCATCGCCGCGACGACGAGCGGCAGCTTCATCGTCGAGGCCGCGTAGTGCGGCGCGTCGGCGTCGCGGGCCCACGTGGGGCGGCCGTCGAGATCACCGAGCCACACGGACAGCGTCGCGCCGTCGGTGTGCCCGAGGTGGGTCAGGCGTGAGTCGAGGTCCGTGAAGGGCGAGGGCACCCTCGCACGGTAGACGATCAGGCCGCGGAGGCCGACACGACCTCGCCCGTGGCGACGGGCAGCCGGACGGCGGGCGCCAGGCCCTCGCTCTCGGCCATCCGCGCGGACACGTCGATGAGCACCTGGGACAGCGGGGTGTCGAGGGCGCCGCAGATCGAGGCGAGCAGCTCGGAGGACGCTTCCTTCTCGCCGCGCTCGACCTCGGAGAGGTAGCCGAGCGAGACCGACGCCGTGGCCGAGACCTCGCGCAGCGTGCGGCCCTGGGCGCGGCGGCGCTCACGCAGGACGTCACCGAGCTCGCGTCGCAACAGTGTCGTCATGCCGCCCTCCTCCAGGTCGTCGGTGTCGAGTGACGGATGGTGCCCGTCGCTGGGTCGTGCTCGTGGTCGTGCTCAGTGGTCGTGCTCACTGTTCGGTGGCCGAGGCTCCCGGTGCCGACAGGCCTACCGTACCCCGAGGGTCGGTCACCGGCGCAGCGGTTCCGCGCGTGGCGCGTGTCTCCTCGAGGGCCAGGGCGAGCACGGCGGCGACGGTGCCGGCACGGACCTGCGCCCTGGTCCCGTTCAACCGCAGCAGGCGCCTCGCTGTTCCCGTCGGGCCGGCCACGGCGACGTGCACGGTGCCGGCGGGCTTGCCCTCGGCCGGGCCGGGCCCCGCGACACCGGTGGTGGCCAGGCCCCACGTGGCGTCGAGACGCTCGCGGACACCCTCGGCCATCGCGGCGGCCACACCGCCGTCGACGGTGCCGACGCGGCCCAGCAGGTCGGCGGGCACCCCGAGCAGCGCGCTCTTGAGGTCGGCCGCGTAGGCGACGACGCCGCCGCGCAGGACGTTCGAGGCGCCCGGGGTGTCGGCGACCGTGGCCGCCACGAGCCCGGCGGTGAGCGACTCTGCGCAGGCGAGGGTCTCCCCCGCCTCGGTCAGCTCGGCGACGAGCGCCGCGCCCGACGCGACCGCGACCGAATCACTCGCACCGGACACGTCAGTCACGGTGCGGCGTCCGCTCCTCGGGGCGGGTCGACGTCGGGGGGTTCTGTTGACGCGTCGGGGTCTTCGGGGACTTCGGGGTCTTGGGGGTCTTGGGGCCGGGCGGTGTCGACGGGCTCGACGGGCCTTCGGACGCGCTCGTCGGCGACGTGCGCCGCAGCGCGCGCGCCTCTCGGCGCAGCCTCGTGCGCTCGCTGGTCTCGCGCAGCCGGGCCGCCTTGAAGACGTAGTCGATGCCCGACAGGACGGTCATGACCGTGGCGGCACCGAGCACGACGTAGGCCACGGTGGTCCACACCTCGCCGAGTGGCAGCACCCAGAGCGGGAACGTCAGCGCACCGAGCGACAGCGTCTGCAGCATCGTCTTGAGCTTGCCCCCGCGACCGGCCGGCATGACGCCGTGGCGGATGACGACGAACCGCAGGACGGTGATGCCGATCTCGCGCACGAGGATGACGACGGTGACCCACCACCAGACGACTCCGAGCAGCGAGAGCCCGATGAAGGCCGTGCCGGTCAGCGCCTTGTCGGCGATGGGGTCGGCCACCTTGCCGAAGTTCGTGATCTCGCCGCGGCGCCGGGCCAGCTTGCCGTCGACGCCGTCGGTGACGGCCGCGACCGCGAAGACGACCCACGCCCAGAACCGCCACCACGGCTCGTGGCCGCCGTCCTGGAACAGGGCGAGGGCGTAGACCGGCACGAGGAGGAACCGGAGCACCGTCAGGGCGTTCGGCAGGTTCCAGTCGGTCGGTCGGGGGTTCGGGCCCTCACCCCGGTGGAAGGTGGTCGGCGTCATCGCGGCTCCGCGACGAGGTCGATCCCCTCGGTGTCGACGACGACGGCCGGCACGAGGTCGCCGACGGCGGGCACGGGCGCCCCGTCGGGCAGGCGGAGGACGGTGACGCCGTCGACGTCCGGCCCCTGGAAGGCCGCGCGGCCGACGGGCGAGCCGTCGTCGTCGATCTCCTCGACGAGGACGGTGAGGGTCTCGCCGATGCGCTCCTCGGCCCGCTGGGCGTTGAGCTCCTCGACGAGCCGGGTGAAGCGGTCGAGGCGCTCGGCGACGACGGCGGGGTCGAGCTTGCCGTCGTAGGACTCGGCCTCGGTGCCGTCCTCGTCGGAGTAGCCGAAGACGCCGACGACGTCGAGGCGCGCCTCGGTGAGGAACGCCTCGAGCTCGTCGAGGTCGGCGTCGGTCTCGCCCGGGAATCCGACGATGACGTTGCAGCGCACGCCGGCCTCGGGCGCGTCGGCACGGACGCGGGCGAGGAGGTCGAGGAACGCCTCGCGCGAGCCGAAGCGCCGCATCCGGCGCAGGAGCGGCTCGGACGCGTGCTGGAAGGAGATGTCGTAGTACGGCACGACGCCGGGCGTGGCCGCCATGGCCTCGAGCAGGCCGGGGCGGATCTCGGCCGGCTGGAGGTAGGACACGCGCACCCGCTCGATGCCCTCGATCGCGGTGAGCTCGGGCAGGAGCTTCTCGAGGAGCCCGAGGTCGCCGAGGTCCTTGCCGTAGGACGTCGAGTTCTCGGAGACGAGGAACAGCTCCTTGACGCCGCGGGCCGCGAGCCAGCGCGCCTCGGCGACGACGTCGGTCGGGCGCCGCGACACGAAGGCACCGCGGAACATCGGGATGGCGCAGAAGGAGCAGCGTCGGTCGCAGCCGGAGGCGATCTTCAGGGGCGCCCAGGGGCGCCCGTCGAGGCGCGCACGGACGACCCGCGGCCCGCTGGCGGGCACGGGGACCCCGTCGTCGACGACCGGAGCCGGGGCGAGGACCTCGGGCTCCGACGCGTCGCCGTGGCCGGGCAGCGCCACCGCGGCGGCACCGGCCTGGCGCGCGACGGGCGACAGCGGCAGCAGCGTGCGACGGTCACCGGGCGTGTGGCTCTCGACGTGGCCGCCGTCGAGGATCGTGCGCAGGTGCGAGCTCATGTCGCGGTAGGAGTCGAAACCCAGCACGGCGTCGGCCTCGGGCAGCTGGTCGGCCAGCTGCTTGCCGTAGCGCTCGGCGAGGCAGCCGACGGCGACGACCTTCTGGGTGCGCCCGTGCTCCTTGAGGTCGTTCGCCTCGAGGAGGGCGTCGATGGAGTCCTTCTTGGCCTGCTCGACGAACCCGCACGTGTTGACGACGGCGACGTCGGCCTCGGACGCGTCGTCGACGAGCCGCCACCCCTCGGCCAGCAGGCGCCCCGCGAGCTCCTCGCTGTCGACCTCGTTACGGGTGCAGCCGAGGGTGACGAGGGCGACGCTGCGCTCAGTGGTCGGGAGGGGAGGGGCCATGCGTCCACTCTAGATGGCGGGGTGTTCAATGTCGGACATGCTCGGAGCGGACGGCCAGCGCCCCACCACGGACGACCCGGACACCTCGGACCGGACCGTCGGCGCCGACGCCGCCGAGGTCGCCGAGGCGTCCTCCTCCCCACTGCTCGACCGGGCCCGGCGGCTGCTCGCCGAGCACCCGCTCGTCGACGGCCACAACGACCTGCCGTGGGCGGCCCGCGAGCTGACGCGCTACGACTTCGAGGCCCTCGACGTGTCGAGCCGGCTCAGCACGACGCAGACCGACCTGCCGCGACTGCGCGAGGGCGGCGTCGGGGCACAGTTCTGGTCGGTGTTCGTGCCGAGCACGCTGCCCGAGGGCGAGGCCGTCGTCGCGACGCTCGAGCAGGTCGACGCCGTGCACCGGATGGTCGCGACGTGGCCGGGCGAGCTCGCCCTGGCCCTCACCGCCGACGATGTCGAGGCCGCCCGCGCGGGCGGGCGCATCGCCTCGCTCCTCGGCGCCGAGGGCGGCCACTCGATCGGCTCCTCCCTGGCGGCTCTCCGTGCGATGCACGCGCTCGGCGTCCGGTACATGACGCTGACCCACAACGACAACACGCCGTGGGCCGACTCGGCCACGGACGTCCCGGCCGTCGGCGGCCTCACCGCCTTCGGCCGCGAGGTCGTGCGCGAGATGAACCGGCTCGGCGTGCTCGTCGACCTCAGCCACGTCGCCGCCACGACGATGCGCACGGCGCTCGCGACGACCGGGGCGCCCGTGATCTTCAGCCACTCCTCGGCCCTGGCCCTGTGCGACACGCCCCGCAACGTCCCCGACGACGTCCTGGCCGCCCTGCCCGCCAACGGCGGGGTCTGCATGGTGACGTTCGTGCCCGAGTTCGTCTCCCCCGACACCGCCGCGTGGCGCGTCGAGGCCGCCGGGGCCGCGGCGCAGGTCGGCGTCGACGCCAAGGACTGGGAGGCGTTCGGACGCTTCACGGCCACGTGGGGCCGCGAGCACCCCAAGCCCGACGCGACGATCACCCAGGTGGCCGACCACGTCGAGCACGTCCGCGAGGTCGCCGGCCTCGACCACGTCGGCATCGGCGGCGACTACGACGGCACCGACACCTTCCCCGTGGGGCTCGAGGACGTCAGCGGCTACCCGCGGCTCGTCGCCGAGCTGCTCGAGCGGCGCTGGTCCGACGACGAGGTGGCCGCGCTCGTGCGCGGCAACGCCCTTCGGGTGCTGCGCGACGCCGAGGCCGTCGCGCGCGACCTGCAGGCCACCCGCTCCCCCGGCATCGCCACCATCGAGCAGCTCGACGCTGGCACGGCCACCTGAGAAGACGCGTCAGCGCCGGAAGCGGGCGATGGTGAGACCGACGAGACGGGCGACGACGAGCGCGACGTAGAGCATGCCGGTGATCTGCTGGAGGAGCACGAACGAGCGGGCGTGCGGCTCGACGGCGTAGATGTCGGACAGGCCGGTCGAGGTCATCGTCGTGATCGACAGGTAGAGCAGCTCGAACCACGTGCGGGTGCCGGGCAGCCCCGTCTCGCCGTAGACCGTGAACGAGTGCGGCCACACGTGCTGGACCGCGAGGTAGACGTAGGCGAAACCCCACGCCACGACGGTGAAGGTGGCGCCGGTGGCGTAGAGCTCGTCACGGGTGACCCAGTTGTCGGCGAACATGTACCTCAGCAGGGCGTAGCCGGTGTAGAGGTAGAAGACGGCGTGGAGCACCGCGCTCCAGAACGCCAGGGCGGTGTTGTCGGGCCAGACCGCCTCGGCCACGGTGAGGACGACGACCGGTCCTCCCAGGAGCAGCGCCACCCAGGTCAGGGCCGGCGTGGCGCGCACGGCGCGCACGGCGAGGAAGAGTACAAGCAGGCCGATGAGCCCGAAGATCGCCCGGCCGGTCTCCCGGACGTCGCCCTGACGCGTCTCGATGAACGGGTAGGCCAGCAGGGCCGCGAGCTGGGCGAAGAGCAGGAGGGCGCACGGCAGCTCGGCGACCTTGCGCCGCAGGCGGTCCCACCGGTTCGGAGGGCCCGGGCGACGGGGGGTCGACGGCCAGAGCTCGAGCGAGGCACTCACCTCCCGGAGCCTAGCCGCGGCGGCGTCAAGAACGCGTCAAGAAGCGTCAGCGCCGGGTCAAGCGCCGTGGCCCGGCGCCGGCAGCGGCATAGGAACGAGGCATGGTCACCAACATCTTCCTGGGCATCGTGGCGTTGGCCCTTCTCGGCTACCTCGTCCACGTCCTCCTCCACGCGGATCGCTTCTGATGGGCGACACCGTCAGCGGGCTGCTGACCATCGCCGTCCTGGTGGCAGCCCTCGCGATCGTCCATGTGCCGCTCGGCAACTGGATGGCGAAGGTCTTCACCGACGAGAGGCACTGGCGCGTCGAGCGCCTCGTCTACCGTCTCTGCCGCATCGACCCCACCTCGGAGCAGCGGTGGACGACGTACGCCGTCGCCGTCCTGGGCTTCTCCGTCGTCGGGGTCGTGCTCCTGTTCCTGATGATCGTGCTGCAGGGTGCGCTCCCCCTCGCCCGCGGCGCCGCGATGAACGTGGACACGGCGGTCAACACGGCCGTCTCGTTCGTGACGAACACCAACTGGCAGTCGTATGCCGGTGAGGCCGGGACGTCGCCGTTCGTGCAGACCGCGGGCCTCACCGTGCAGAACTTCGTCTCCCCCGCGGTCGGCCTCGCCGTCGCGGTCGCCCTCGTGCGCGGCCTCGTCCGCTCGAGCGGCTCGGAGCTCGGCAACTTCTGGGTGGACCTCGTCCGCGGCCTCTTCCGCGTCATCGTCCCGATCGCCGTGGTCGGTGCCGTCGTGCTGCTCCTCGGCGGGGTGATCCAGAACCTGGCCGAGCCGTCGACGGTTCCGACGCTCTCCGGGGGACACCAGGTGCTGCAGGGCGGTCTCGTCGCCTCGCAGGAGGCGATCAAGGAGCTCGGCACGAACGGCGGCGGGTACTTCAACGCCAACTCGGCCCACCCGTTCGAGAACCCGACTGCCCTCACCAACCTCGTCGAGATCTTCCTGCTGCTCGTCATCCCCTTCTCGCTGCCCCGGACCTACGGCGTCCTGGTCGGCGACCGTCGACAGGGCTGGACCGTCCTCGGCTTCATGGCGACCCTGTGGGCGCTCATGGTCACGGCGATCACGTGGGCCGAGGTGCACGCCGCGGCCGGCCCGCTCGGGGGCATGGAGGGCAAGGAGCTCCGCTTCGGCGTCTGGCCCTCGGCCCTCTTCGCCGCGAGCACGACCGGTACCTCCACCGGCGCCGTCAACTCGATGCACGAGAGCTTCTCGGCGCTCGGAGGAGGCGGCGCGCTCTTCAGCATGATGCTCGGGGAGCTGTCGCCCGGTGGCGTGGGCACGGGCCTCTACAGCGCGTTGCTCGTCGCGGTGCTCACGGTGTTCATCGCCGGGCTCATGGTCGGGCGCACGCCCGAGCTGCTCGGCAAGCAGATCGGCCGGCGGGAGATCACCCTGACCGCCCTGGCCGTCCTCGTCATGCCGACCCTGGTCCTCGCCTTCACGGGCATCGGGATGGTCGCACCCCTCGTGGCCTCCCAGATGCTCGCCAGCGGGCCGCACGGGCTCACCGAGGTCATGTACGCCTACACCTCTGCCGCGAACAACAACGGGAGCGCCTTCGCCGGGTTCTCGGCAGACACGCCGTACACCAACCTCACCCTGGCGCTGTGCATGTTCCTGGGCCGCTTCCTCCCCATCGTCCTCGTGCTCGCCCTCGCCGGCTCGCTGGTGGCACAGCGCCGCCGGCCCGTCACCGCCGGCACGCTACCCACCCACACCCCCACCTTCGTCGGCCTGTTCGTCGGGGTGGCCGTCGTCGTCGGCGGTCTCACCTTCTTCCCAGCCCTGGCCCTCGGACCCCTCGCGGAGGCACTCTCATGACCCGGTCGTCCACGACCACCACATCGCGCGTCCCCGCGGCGTCGGAGCGGGCGGCCACCGCGCTCGCCCCGCACCGCCACCACCACGGCGAGGAGCTGATCCGGCCCGGCCGGGCGAGCACCTCGTACGCGCAGCTCGGACGCCAGCTGGTCACCACCTTCCCCCAGGCCGTCGTCAAGCTGGACCCGCGCCACGTGTGGCGCAGCCCGGTGATGTTCGTCGTGTGGGTCGGCTCGGTCGTCACGACCGTCCAGGCGATCGCCGACCCGTCGTGGTTCGCCTGGGCCGTCGGCCTTTGGCTCTGGGCCACGGTGCTGTTCGCCAACATGGCCGAAGCCGTCGCCGAGGGCCGCGGCAAGGCCCAGGCCGCCACCCTGCGCGCCACCCGAAAGACCACGACCGCCGTGCGTCGCCTCCCCGACGGGTCCGTCGAGACCGTCGCGGCCTCGGACCTGACGATCGGCGACGTCGTCGTCGTCCGACCGAACGAGGTGATCCCCGGGGACGGCGACGTCATCGAGGGCATGGCCACCGTCGACGAGTCGGCCATCACCGGCGAGTCGGCGCCCGTGATCCGGGAGTCCGGCGGCGACCGGAGCGCCGTGACCGGCGGCACGACCGTGCTGTCGGACGGGATCACCGTACGCATCACGACCCGGCCCGGCGAGACCTTCATCGACCGGATGATCGCCCTCGTCGAAGGCGCCTCGCGCCAGAAGACCCCGAACGAGATCGCCCTGACGATCCTGCTCACGGTCCTGACGATCATCTTCCTGCTGGCCGTCATGGCCATGCAGCCGATGGCGATCTACTCCGGGCAGGCGCAGTCCCCCGTCGTGCTCGTCGCGCTGCTCGTGTGCCTGATCCCGACGACGATCGGGGCCCTCCTGTCGGCGATCGGCATCGCCGGCATGGACCGGCTCGTCCAGCACAACGTGCTCGCCATGTCCGGCCGCGCCGTCGAGGCCGCCGGTGACGTGTCGACGCTCCTGCTCGACAAGACCGGCACCATCACCTACGGAAACCGTCGCGCGACGCAGCTGCTCGCCGCCCCGGGGCTCGGCAACGAGGAGATCACCCGAGCGGCCTACGTGTCCTCGCTCGCCGACGAGACGCCCGAGGGGCGCTCGATCGTCGAGCTGGCGGCCGCGACGCTCGACGCGCCCTCCCGTGAGGCGCTGGACCGGCTGCCGCGCGCGGGCGCGACCTTCGTCGAGTTCACCGCCGCGACGCGGATGTCGGGCGCCGACCTGCCCGACGGCACGCTCTACCGCAAGGGCGCGGCGGACTCCGTCGCGCGCTGGGTGGCCGGCCACGGCGGCGCGATGCCGAGCGGCGTGCTCACCGAGGTCGACGGCATCGCCACCTCGGGAGGCACTCCCCTCGCCGTCGCGGTCCAGGAAGCCGGCCAGGCGCCCCGGGTGCTCGGCGTCATCCACCTCAAGGACGTGGTCAAGCCCGGCATGAAGGAGCGCTTCGCCCAGCTGCGCGCCATGGGCATCCGGACCGTCATGATCACGGGCGACAACCCGCTCACGGCCAGGTCGATCGCCGCCGAGGCCGGCGTCGACGACTACCTCGCCGAGGCGACGCCCGAGGACAAGATGGCCCTGATCAAGCAGGAGCAGGAGGGCGGCCGGCTCGTCGCCATGACCGGCGACGGCACCAACGACGCTCCGGCGCTGGCGCAGTCCGACGTCGGCGTCGCGATGAACACCGGCACGATGGCGGCCAAGGAGGCGGCCAACATGGTCGACCTCGACTCCGACCCGACCAAGCTCATCGACGTCGTGTCGATCGGCAAGCAGCTGCTCATCACCCGCGGCGCGCTGACGACGTTCTCGATCGCCAACGACATCGCCAAGTACTTCGCGATCATCCCGGCCATGTTCGTCGTCCTGTTCCCCGGCCTCGACGCGCTGAACGTCATGGGGCTCGCGTCACCGGAGTCGGCGATCACCTCGGCCGTCATCTTCAACGCACTCATCATCATCGCGTTGATCCCTCTGTCGCTCAAGGGAGTTCGCTACCGCGCCGCCGGTAGCACCGCCCTGCTCCGACGCAACATCTGGATCTACGGCCTGGGCGGCATCGTGGCCCCGTTCATCGGGATCAAGCTGATCGACCTCGTCGTGAGCCACCTCCCAGGAATGATGTGAGACCGTTGACCAGCACCATGAGCTCCTTCGTCAAGCAGTCGTGGGCGGGCCTGCGGGTCATGCTCGTGTTCACCGTCCTGCTCGGACTCCTCTACCCCGCCCTCGTGTGGGGCGTCGGGCAGCTCGTCGCCCGGGACCAGGCCGCAGGCTCCCTCGTCAGCGTCGACGGCCGGGTGGTGGGGTCCTCCCTCATCGGGCAGCAGTGGTCCGGCGACGAGTGGTTCCACGGTCGCCCGTCGGCCAGCGACTACTCCGGCGACACCAGCGGCGGCTCGAACCTCTCGGGGTCCGCGCTCGCCGACGAGGTCACCAAGCGGGCGTCGGCCGCCGGGCTCGACCCGGCCACGGCCCCTGCGGACGCCCTGACGGCGTCGGGCAGCGGACTCGACCCGCACATCTCGACGGCGTACGCCGACGCCCAGGTCGCGCGCGTGGCCGCGGCCCGCGGGCTCGACCCGGCCCGCGTCCGCGCCCTAGTGGCCGAGAACACCACCGGTCGCCAGCTCGGGTTCCTCGGCCAGCCGCACGTCGACCTGCTCGCCCTGAACCTCGCCCTCGCGCGTCCGTCCGGACCGAGCGCCGGCTGACCTGCGAGGATCGGGACATGGCAGGAGGATCCGAGCAGCGGCCGATCCTCGGCGCCGCCGGCACCCCGCCCGGCGCCGCGGCCGGCGAGGGGGCCGGCCCCGTGCCCGGTGGCAGGCCCGCCGGGCGGGGTCGCGGCCGCGGCTCGCTGCGGATCTACCTCGGTGCGGCCCCCGGCGTCGGTAAGACGGTCGCGATGCTCGACGAGGCGCACCGCCGCCTCGAACGCGGCACCGACGTCGTCGTCGGCATCGTCGAGACCCACGGGCGGCCCCACACCGCAGCGCTCCTCGAGGGGCTGGAGGTGCTCCCCCGGCGCACCGTGACCTACCGCGGCAGCGTCCTGGCCGAGCTCGACGTCGAGGCCGTCCTCGCCCGGCGCCCGCACGTCGTGCTCGTCGACGAGCTGGCACACACCAACGTCGGGCCGGACGTCCCTGACGCCGGCGACAGCGTCGGCGACGGCCCGGACGCCCGCGCGGGCGTCGAGCACGAGAAGCGGTGGCAGGACATCGAGACGATCCTCGAGGCCGGCATCGACGTGCTCTCGACGCTCAACATCCAGCACCTCGAGTCGCTCAACGACACCGTCGAGTCGATCACCGGGGTGCGCCAGCGCGAGACCGTCCCCGACGAGGTCGTCCGCCGCGCCGAGCAGGTCGAGCTCGTCGACATGACGCCGGAGGCGTTGCGGCGCAGGCTCGCCCACGGGAACGTCTACGCGCCCGAGAAGGTCGACGCCGCGCTCGCCAACTACTTCCGCGTCGGCAACCTGTCGGCGCTGCGCGAGATCGCCCTGCTGTGGCTCGCCGACCGCGTCGACGAGGCGCTCGAGCGCTACCGGGCCGACGAGGGCATCGAGTCGCCGTGGCCGGCGCGCGAGCGCGTCGTCGTCGCGCTGACGGGCGGCCCCGAGAGCGAGACGCTGCTGCGCCGCGGCGCCCGCATCGCGACCCGCGTGGCCGGTGGCGAGCTCATCGCCTGCCACGTCCGGTCCTCCGAGGGTCTCGCGACGACCGATCCCGGTGAGCTGGCCCGGCTGCGCCGCATCGCCCGCGACGTCGGCGCCGAGTTCCACGAGGTGTCGGGCACCGACGTGCCGGAGGCGATCCTCGACCACGCCCGTGGCGTCAACGCCACCCAGATCGTCGTCGGCGTCAGCCGGCGCAGCCGGTGGCAGCAGGTGCTGCGCCCGAGCATCGCCTCGGAGGTCGCCGACGCCTCGGGCGACATCGACGTGCACCTCGTGCCACACGAGCGGTCCAAGGTGGCCCGGCGGGCCGGACGCGTCGGGCGCGCGTGGCGGCTGCCGTGGCGGCGCGTCGTCGCCGGCTTCGTGCTCGCGGCCGTGTGTCTCGTCGCCCTCACCGCCGTGCTCGTCGCGACCCGCGAGGGCCACACGCTCTCGCTCGACCTGCTCCTCTACCTGGCGCTCACCGTCGCCTGCGCCCTCGTCGGCGGCATCTGGCCCGCGTTGTTCTGTGCCGTCGTCGGTTCGCTCGTCGTCAACTGGTTCTTCACCGAGCCGCGCGGCACGCTGACGATCAGCGACCCGCCCAACGCTCTTGCCCTCGCCGTGTTCGTGCTCGTCGCCATGGCCGTGTCGTCGGTCGTCAACCTCGTGGCCAGGCGCACCGAACAGGCTCTGTCGGCCGAGCGTGAGTCGGCAGCCCTCGCCGCGCTGAGCCGCGACCTGCTCGCCGAGCCACGGCCACTGCCCGCCGTGCTCGAGCGTGCCCGCGACGCTCTCGGCATGCGCTCGGCGCTCCTGGCCCGCCTCGACGGTGGTGACGCCGACATGCGGGGCGCCACCGGACGCGTCCTCGCCTCGACCGACCCTGCGCTGCCGGTCGGTGCCGCCCTGCCGACCGGACGCGTCTGGGCCCTCGACGTGCATGTCGACGACGGAGTCCACCTCCTCCTCGACGGCGAGCCCGTCGCGGCCGAGGACCAGCGCGTCCTCAACGCCTACGCGGCGCACGCGGCGATCCTCTACGGGCGGGAGCAGCTCGTCGAGGAGGCCCGTCGCGCAACGGGACTCGCGCGGGACAACGCCGCCCGCACGACGCTCCTCGCCGCCGTGTCGCACGACCTGCGCACGCCACTGGCGGGGATCAAGGCGGCCGTTTCGACCCTGCGACAGACCGGTCTCGAGCTACCCCCCGACGACGAGGCCGAGCTGCTCGAGTCGATCGAGGGCTCGGCCGACCAGCTGGACGCCCTCATCGGCAACCTCCTCGACCTGTCGAGGCTCCAGACCGGCACCGTCCGCCCGCACACCGACGCCGTCGACCTCGTCGACGCCGTCGTCGCCGCGCTGCGCACGACCTCCGAGCCCGGACGCGTCGAGCTGGCCCTCGACCCCGACGTGCCCGCCGTCGTCGCCGACCCGGGACTGCTCGACCGTGTCCTCGCCAACATCCTGGAGAACGCCTTGCGGCACAGCGGATCCGCGCCGGTCCGGGTGACCGCGGGGCGGATCCACCACACCGTGCAGCTGCGGGTCGTCGACCGCGGTCCGGGCGTCGCCGACGAGGACAAGGACCGCATCTTCGAGGCGTTCCAGCGGGTCGGCGACGCGCCGCGCGGCGAGGGCCTCGGGCTCGGCCTCGCGGTGGCGCGTGGTCTCATGAGCGTCATGCACGGTTCCCTCGTGCCCGAAGACACCCCGGGCGGTGGCCTGACCATGGTCGTCGAGCTGCCGGTCGAGCAGGCGGTCGAGCAGGCGGTCGAGCCGGTGGTCGAGCAGGTGGTCGACGAACTGGACGCCTCGTCGACCGCTCCGAGCCCCACACCGGGCCCCACACCGGGCCCCACACCGAGCCCCACACCGAGCACCCCGTCGTCGGCCGGGACCGCGGCGTCGCCCGACGGGCCGGCCGCGCCCGCTGCTCCGCCCGCCCACCAGGAGGCCCCGTGAGCCGCGTCCTCGTCGTCGACGACGACCCACGCCTGCGCCGCACCCTGTCCATAGCCCTGCGCGCGCACGGGCACGACGTGCTCACGGCCGCCGACGGGCGCAGCGCCGTGCAGACGGCGCTGGAGGACGCCCCCGACGTCGTCATCCTCGACCTCGGGCTGCCCGACCTCGACGGGGTCGACGTCCTCCAGCAGGTGCGTCGGGCCTCCGGGGTACCCGTCATCGTCCTGTCGGCCCGGCACGAGTCCGACGACAAGATCGAGGCCCTCGACCTCGGCGCCGACGACTACGTGACCAAGCCCTTCGGCGTCGAGGAGCTGCTCGCCCGCGTCCGGGCCGCGGTCCGCCGCTCCGGCGAGGGCGGCCGCGCCATCGGCACCGTCGCCAGCGACCGGTTCACCCTCGACTTCGCCGAGCGCAGGGCCACGGTCGAGGGCGACGAGGTGCGCCTCACCCCCACCGAGTGGCGGCTGCTCGAGGCGCTGTGCCGCACGCCGGGCCACCTCGTGTCGCAGCAGGACCTGCTGCGCCAGGTGTGGGGCCCGTCGTACGGCCGCGAGTCGAACTACCTGCGGGTGTACGCCAACCAGCTGCGCCGCAAGCTCGAGCCCGACCCGGCCCGGCCGGTTCACCTCGTCACCGAGCCGGGCCTCGGCTACCGCTTCCTCACCTGAGGATGCGCCTGCGGTTGCGGTCGCAGCCTCAGTAGCGCTCGCGGCCGCCGCGGTCGGTCAGCTGCCAGGCGTCCTCGGACTCCTCGTCGTCCTCGTCGACGGTGGGCGTCATGTCGCCGGGCGACCATGCGGCCGTCGGCACGGCCGTCGTGTCCTCCTCGGCGTGACGCCGCTCGCCGCGCTCGGCCACGATCGACGCGGTCCGCTGCGGTGCGAGCGGCTCCTCGTCGCCGCCGATGCCCGACGCGTCGAGCTCGACGGGCGGCGGGGCGTACGGCTCGTCGCCGTCGGGCACGAGGTCGTCGGCATCGAGGCCGTCGGCACCGAGGTCCTCGGCCGCGGCCGGCGTCGGCACGTCCTCGCCGCGCAGCAGGGCCAGCGTCGTCGGCAGGTCGTCGGGGCGCACGAGCACGTCGCGGGCCTTGGACCCCTCGCTCGGGCCCACGATGCCCCGCGACTCGAGCAGGTCCATGAGCCGACCGGCCTTGGCGAAGCCGACGCGCAGCTTGCGCTGGAGCATCGAGGTGGACCCGAACTGCGTCGTGACGACGAGCTCGGCCGCCTGGAGCAGCACGTCGAGGTCGTCGCCGATGTCGTCGTCGATCTGCTTCTTCGGCGCCACGACCGTGACGTCCTCGACGTAGTTCGGCTTGAGCTGGTCGGTGACGAACTTGACGACCTCGTGGATCTCCGACTCGTTGACCCACGCGCCCTGCACGCGCATCGGCTTGCTCGCGCCCATCGGGAGGAAGAGCGCGTCACCCTGGCCGATGAGCTTCTCGGCGCCGGGCTGGTCGAGGACGACGCGGCTGTCGGCGAGCGAGCTCGTCGCGAACGCCATGCGCGAGGGCACGTTGGCCTTGATGAGGCCCGTGACGACGTCGACCGACGGACGCTGCGTGGCGAGCACGAGGTGGATGCCGGCGGCGCGCGCGAGCTGGGTGATGCGCACGACCGACTCCTCGACGTCGCGCGGGGCGACCATCATGAGGTCGGCGAGCTCGTCGACGACGACGAGCAGGTACGGGTAGGTCGTGATCTGCCGCTCGGAACCCGGCAGCGGCTTGACCTTGCCGGCGCGCACCGCCTTGTTGAAGTCGTCGACGTGCTTGAACCCGAACGCCGCCAGGTCGTCGTAGCGCTGGTCCATCTCCTTGACGACCCAGGCGAGGGCCTCGGCGGCCTTCTTCGGGTTGGTGATGATCGGCGTGATGAGGTGCGGGATCCCCTCGTAGGCCGTCAGCTCGACGCGCTTGGGGTCGACGAGGATGAGGCGCACCTCCTCCGGCGTCGAGCGCATGAGGATCGAGGTGATCATCGAGTTGACGAAGCTCGACTTGCCCGAGCCGGTGGCGCCGGCGACGAGCAGGTGCGGCATCTTCGCGAGGTTGGCGATGACGTAGGCGCCCTCGACGTCCTTGCCGACGCCCATGACCATCGGGTGCTCGTTGCTGCGGGCCGTCTGGCTGCGCAGGACGTCACCGAGCGCCACGTTCTCGCGGTCGGCGTTCGGGATCTCGATGCCGATGGCCGACTTGCCGGGGATCGGCGACAGGATGCGCACGTCGGCGGAGGCCACGGCGTAGGCGATGTTCTTGCTCAGTGCCGTGACGCGCTCGACCTTGGTGCCCGAACCGAGCTCGACCTCGTAGCGCGTGACGGTCGGGCCGCGGGTGAAGCCGGTGACGGCGGCGTCGATGTCGAACTGCTCGAAGACGCCGGTGAGCGAGTCGACGACGGCGTCGTTGGTCTCGCTGCGGGTCTTGTGCGGCGAGCCCGGCTTGAGCATCGCGGCGTCGGGCAGGCGGTAGGTGATGTCGCCGCCGAGGCTGAGCTGCTCGACACGAGAAGGCATCTCGGACATCGGCGGAGGCACGAGCTCGGCCTTGGGGCCGATCTTGCTCGTGTCGGGCGCGCCGTGGGTCTTGGGGTCGGTGGCGTCGACCACCTTCTCGCCGCTGGGCCGTGGGGCGAGGACTCCGGGCGCGGTGGGACGCTTCTCCCCCGGTCGCAGCCGCTTGGTGGGGGCGTCGTCGGCCTCCTTCTGCGCGGCCTGGCGGAACGCCTCGTCGCCGTCGCGCTCGGAGAGGTCGACCGTCTTGCGGCGCGCACGCTTGAGCGCGGCGGCCGGCGCGTCGGTGTCCGCGTCGACGTCGGCCGGGTGGGCGCCGCGGTCGATGACGAGCGCCTTGAGCTGGCGCAGGCGCGTCGGGATCATGTTGACGGGGGTCGCGGTGATGACGAGGAGCCCGAAGACGCCCAGGAGCACGAGCAGGGCCGTGGCGCCGTAGGGCGAGACGGCAGCGGCCACCGGGCTCGAGGCGAGGAAGCCGATGATGCCGCCCGCCGCGCGCATGCCGTCGGCGCCGTCGGGCGGGTTGGGGATGCCGTCGGCCAGGTGCGACAGGCCGCAGGCGGCGAAGGTCAGGGCGATGGTGCCGACGATGATCCGGTTGGTCGCGGCCTCGTCCTGGGGCGCGCGGAGCATCCGCAGCCCGAGCGCCAGCAGGACGAGCGGGACGGCGTAGGCGACGCGTCCGAACGTGCCGGCGAAGACGGCGTGGACCACCTCGCCGAACGAGCCGGTGACGCCCCACCACTCGCGGGCCGCGACGATGACGGCCAGGGCGATGAGGGCGAACCCGATGCCGTCGCGCTTGTGCTCGGGCTCGAGGTCTGCGGCGCTGTGGCCGACGCGGCGCACGGCACCTCCGGCGAGGTGCGAGACGCCCATCCACGTGTTGCGCACGGCGTTGAAGGGGAACGGCAGCCCGCCACCCCTGGCCTTGCTCTGGCCCTTGGTCTGGCCCTTCCGCGGGGCGGCCGGCTTGCGCTGCGCGGGGCGCGTGGACCGGGCGGCCGCCGGGCGCGACGACGTGCCCTTGGCGCGCGTGGCGGCCGCGGAGCTCGTGCGCTGGGTGGTGGACGGACGTGTCGCCATGCTGGCACCGTACGTCAACGCACCGCTGAACTCACGCGTCACACGCGCACCAGAGCCAATCCGCACCGGACGGCAGTGCCGTGAACCTGAAAGGCCTCCCGCGGACGACTCCTACTCTGGGGACGTGGGCACGGGGTCACCCCCGACCGAGGGAGACGAGTCCGGCGGCGGGCTCACGCCGCCCGGCCGTGCTGCGCTCCGCCAGCTGCTGCGCATCCGGCCCTTCCGCGACCTCTTCGCGGCCGGCACCATCTCGAGCTTCGGCGACTGGCTCGCCCTGCTCGCCACGGCGGCCCTCGCCGCCGAGCTGGCGACCGGCGGCGTGGGCGAGTACCTCGCCGTCTCGGGCGTCTTCGTCCTGCGCATCGCGCCCGCCGTCGTCCTCGGCCCGCTCGCGGGAGTCGTGGCCGACCGGCTGGACCGACGCCTCACGATGGTCGTGGGCGACCTGCTCCGCTTCGGCCTCTTCGTCTCCATCCCCGTCGCCGGCTCGCTGTGGTGGATGTACGTCGCGATCGTGCTCATCGAGTGCGTCTCCCTCTTCTGGAACCCGGCCAAGGACGCCACCGTGCCCAACCTCGTGCCGCGGGAGCGGCTGGAGCTGGCGAACCAGCTGGGTCTCGTGGGCAGCTACGGAACGGCGCCCCTGGCCGCCCTCGCCTTCTCGGGCCTGTCCCTGCTCGGCGCCCCGCTGCACGCCGTCCTGCCCGGGCTCGACCCCGAGGGCATCTTCCTGGCGCTGTACGCCAACAGCGCGACCTTCCTGCTCAGCGCCGGGATCATCTGGCGGATCTCCTTCCCCGCGCGCCGGGCGAGCGAGAGACTCGCGGGCCAGTCGCTCGTCCGGACCGTCGCCGACGGCCTGCTCGTGATCAGGCAACGACCCTTCGTGCGAGGCCTCGTCGGCGGGATGCTCGGTGCCTTCGGCGCCGGCGGGCTCGTGGTCGGCCTCGCGACGCGCTTCGTCCAGGACATGGGGGCGGGCGCACCGGGCTACGGCATGCTCTTCCTCGCCGTCTTCACCGGCATGGCGGCCGGGATCGTCGCCGGCCCGCGGGTGCTCGGCGGGCTCTCGAGACCGCGCATCTTCGGCGCCGCCCTCGTCGGTGCCGGAGTGCTCCTGCTCGTCCTCGCCCTGGTCCCGGTGCTGCTCGTCGCGCTGCCGGTCGCCACCCTTCTCGGCGCCGTCATCGGCGTGGCCTGGGTCGTCGGCTACACGCTCCTCGGGCTCACCGTCGAGGACGAGGTCCGAGGCCGCACCTTCGCGCTGGTCCAGTCGCTGAACCGCGTCGTGCTCGTCCTGGTGCTCGCCGTCGCTCCGCTGCTGGCCGCCGGGGCGGAGGCGCTGCTCCCGCTGCCGCGCACCGTGGACCTCGGGCCGGTGTCGCTGACCTACGCCGGGGCCACGGCCGCCTATCTCGTCGCCGGGCTCGCGATGGGGACGGCCGGCGTCAGCGCCTGGCGATCGATGAACGACAAGCCGGGGCTGACGCTCCTCGCGGAGATCCACCAGGTCCGGCGCGGCCGCCACGGCCGGCACGGTGGGCGCTGACGCAGGCCCGGAGCCCAGGTCGTCTCGGATGGCGACACGCGTCGACCGCGAGGTGGACATCCTCGCGACCGCGCCCCTATCGTCGAGGCCAGGTCAAGAGTGTCAGCGACAAGCCCCGGCTCGCTGGCCAGCAACCCTCCTCCGCGGTGGGGTGCTCCGGGTGACGACCAGGCCGCCCTCGGCTGGTTTCGACGAGGTCGGCAAGCGCGGACCTGCACCGGTGGGTCCCAGGACTCACGAGGAGCACTGCCATGTCGGCCCTTCCCAGCACCACGACCCTCTGTGGCGGCGGGCCCGCCCCCGTCGTGCGCACTCGCGCCCTGCACGTCGTCGCCGACGCCGAGGCCCTCCCGCGCGTCTTCGGCGCAGGTCTGCGCGTGCCGACCACCGCCGGCGAGGTGGCCTACGCCAACCTCGATCACGCCGCGTCGACGCCGGCGCTGCAGACCGTCAAGGACGCCGTCGACCGCGCCCTCGAGACGTACTCGTCGGTGCACCGCGGCGCCGGGTACGCCTCGCGGCTGACGAGCGCCTGGTACGAGCAGGCCCGCGAGGAGGTCGCCCGGTTCGTCGGGGCCCGCGAGGACGACGAGGTCGTCTTCACCCGCACGACGACCGACTCGTGGTCGGCCCTGGCCCACGCCCTGCCGAGCCGCGCGGTCGTCTTCGTCTTCGGCAGCGAGCACCACTCGACGCTGCTGCCGTGGGGCCGTTCGCGCACCGTGCGCCTTCCGATCCCCCAGGGCACCGACGACGCCCTCGACCTGCTCGACGAGGCCCTCGCCGACCACCCCGGCAAGCACCGGCTCGTCGTGCTCACCGCGGCCTCGAACGTGACCGGCGAGGTGTGGCCGGTCGAGCGGTTCGCGCGCCTGGCCCACGAGCACGGCGCCCGGATCGCCGTCGACGCCGCACAGCTGTCGGCCCACCGCCGCATCGACCTCGCGGCCTGGGACGCCGACTGGGTCGCCTTCTCCGGGCACAAGACCTATGCGCCGTTCGGCACCGGCGTGCTCGCCGGGCGTCGCGACTGGCTCGACGCCGGCGCCCCGTACCTGCCCGGTGGCGGGGCGACGGCGTCGGTCACCCAGTCCGGCACGGTCTGGGCCACCGGCCCGGCCCGGCACGAGGGCGGCAGCCCGAACGTCGTCGGCGCCATCGCCCTGGCCGCCGCCTGCGCGACGATCGAGCGTCACCGCGACGCGATCGAGGCCCACGAGGAGGCCCTCCTCGAGCGCCTGCGCAGCGGTCTCGAGGCCGTCCCCGGCGTCGACGTGCTCTCGCTCTTCGGCGACGACCACGACCGCGTCGGCGTCGTCGCCTTCACCGTGGCCGGCTTCGAGCCGTCGCTCGTGTCGCAGGTGCTCTCGGTCGAGCACGGCATCGGCGTGCGCGACGGCAAGTTCTGCGCCCACCTGCTCGTCGACGAGCTGCTCGAGGACCCGTGGGGCGAGCGTCCGGAGACCGCCGTGCGCGCCAGCGTCGGCCTCGGCAGCACCGCCGAGGGCGTGCAGCGCCTCGTCGACGCGGTGGCCGGCCTCGTCGCCGAGGGCCCGTCTCGGACGTGGACCCGCACCGCCGCCGGCTGGACCGTCGAGGGCACCGACCCCCGCGACGTCGAGGTCGAGCGCCCCTGGTGAGTCCCGCCCCGGGCGATCAGCGCTTGGCGGGAAGGCCGTAGGACGCCCAGACCGCGGCGTGGTCGGTGCGGTTGAACGCGACCTGGCCGGCGTCGACGAGGACGAGGCCCCGGCTCAGCTGGTGGTCGAGCGCGACGTAGGGCGGGATGCGGTGCCCTTCGAACGGCCAGGTGCGCACCCAGCCGTTGCCGGCCGCCACCTGGGCGTCGACGAGCCCCTCGGCGAGCCGGCGGAACACCGGGTGACCGGACGAGGCGTTGAAGTCACCGGCGAGCACGAGCGGCTCGGTCGTCGGCTGCTCGCGCACCCACGTGGTCAGCGAGGTCAGGCCCGCGTGCCAGCGGTCCGTCTGGTACCGCAGCGGGGGCGGTGGGTGGACGGCCCGGAGCCGCACCCTCCCGACGGGCGTCGTGACCTCGACGACCGGCTGGAGGCTGTAGCTGACCGTTCCCACGCCCTTGTCGAGCTCGGTCAGCGGGAACCGCGACAGCACGAGCGTGCCGATGACGCCCTCTCGTGCTGCACCGGCTCGCTGGGTGAAGAACGTCCGCGCGCCGACGTCGTCGAGGTCGGTGACGGCCTCAGGCGTCGCCTCGAGGAGCACGAGCACGTCGACCCCGTGGTAGCGGACGGCATCCATGAGCTGCTGCGGGTTCGCATGCCCGTCATTGAGGTTCACGGACATGACCGTGAGATCGGCCTCCGCCTTGGGGCGGGTGCTCGACGACCACGCGGGCGCCACGACGACGAGCGCCACGACCATGGCGACGACGATGGGGACGGCCACGACCCACCGCCGCAGGAGCAGCGCCGCGACCGCCAGCAGCACGAGGCCGATCACGACGAGCGGGGTGGTCGTCTGGAGCACGACCAGGGGGTACACGGTGGTGTCGAGCCAGCGCAACGCCACCACGACGAGGAGCCCCACGAGCGCGACGAGGAGTGCGACGTCGGCAACCCGCCGCCAGCGGCGACGCACCACCGCGTCCCCGGTGTGTTCGGTCACGGGCGGCTCAGGCCTGCAGGACGACGGGGATGATCATCGGCCGGCGGCGGATCTTGCCACCGACCCACGACCCGACGGCCCGCCGCACGATCTGCTGCAGCTGCTGGTCGTCGCGGACCCCGTTGGCCACGGCCTCCTCGATGGCGCGCTCGACCTTCGGGATGACCTGCTGGAAGATCTCGTCGTCCTCGACGAAGCCGCGCGCCGTGATCTGTGGCCCGCTCGCGATCTTGCCGGTGGCCGAGTCGATGACGACGATGCACGAGATGAAGCCCTCGTCGCGCAGGATGCGGCGGTCCTTGAGCAGTGCCTCGTCGGCACCTCCGACGCTGCTGCCGTCGACGTACACGTAGCCGCAGTCGACGACGCCGACGACCGACGCCTTGCCGTCGACGAGGTCGACCACGACGCCGTCCTCGGCGAGCACGACGTGGTCCTCGGGGACGCCGGTCTGCATCGCGAGCCGGGCGTTGGCCCACATGTGGCGCCACTCGCCGTGCACCGGCATGACGTTGCGCGGCTTGACGATGTTGTAGCAATAGAGCAGCTCGCCGGCGCTCGCGTGGCCCGAGACGTGCACCTTGGCGTTGCCCTTGTGCACGACGTTGGCGCCGAGGCGCATCAGGCCGTTGATGACGCGGTAGACGGCATTCTCGTTGCCGGGGATGAGGCTGCTCGCGAGGAGCACGGTGTCGCCGGGGCCCACGTCGATGCGGTGCTCGCGGTTGGCCATCCGGGACAGTGCCGCCATCGGCTCGCCCTGGGAGCCGGTGCAGATGAGCACGACCTCCTCATCGGGCATGTCGTTGACGCGCTTGATGTCGACGAGGATTCCCTCGGGCACGTGGAGGTAGCCGAGGTCGGCGGCGATGCCCATGTTGCGCACCATCGAGCGGCCCACCATCGCCACCTTGCGCCCGGCCTTGGCCGCCGCGTCGAGCACCTGCTGCACGCGGTGCACGTGGCTGCTGAAGCAGGCCACGATGATCCGTCGCTCGGCGTGCCGGAACACCTTGTCGATGGCGGGGGCGATCTCGAGCTCGGGCGTGGTGAAGCCGGGGACGTCGGCGTTCGTCGAGTCGGTGAGGAACAGGTCGACGCCCTCCTCCCCCAGCCGCGCGAAGGCACGCAGGTCGGTGAGGCGGCCGTCGAGCGGCAGCTGGTCCATCTTGAAGTCGCCGGTGTGCAGCAGCGAGCCGGCCTCGGTGCGCACGAACACGGCGAGCGCGTCCGGGATGGAGTGGTTGACCGCGACGAACTCGAGGTCGAAGACGCCGAGCTTCTCGCGCTGGCCCTCCTTGACCGCCATGGTGAACGGCTTGATGCGGTGCTCCTTGAGCTTGGCCTCGACGAGGGCGAGGGTCAGCGTGGAGCCGATGAGCGGGATGTCGCCCTTGAGGCGCAGCAGGTAGGGCACGGCGCCGATGTGGTCCTCGTGGCCGTGCGTCAGGACGATGGCCTCGATGTCGTCGAGACGGTCCTCGATGTAGGTGAAGTCGGGGAGGATGAGGTCGACGCCGGGGTGGTGGTCCTCGGGGAAGAGCACGCCGCAGTCGATGACGAGCAGGCGGCCCTTCGTCTCGACGACGGCCATGTTGCGGCCGACCTCGCCGAGCCCGCCGAGTGCGACGACCCTCAGGCCGTTGTCGGGGAGGGCGGGTGGTGCGGTCAGCTCGGGGTGAGGGTGGCTCACAGGTGTCCTGTCGTGTCGGGGGTGCTGCACGGCGCGCGGGCGCCGGCAGGTGGTTCAGGTCGTGGTCATCCGGCGACCGCCGCGAGCGCGTCGCGCAGCAGCGCGGTCTGGTCGTCGTCGGCGGCGACGAGCGGGAGCCGGACGGTGGGCGTCTCGATGACGCCCTGGAGGGCGAGGGCGGCCTTGGCCATGATGGCGCCCTGCGTGACGTTCATGACCGCGTCGACGACCGGGGCCAGGTGCCGGTGGACGCCGCGCGCGTCGTCCCAGCGTCCGTCGACGACCGCGTCGGCCATCTCGCGGTAGGCGGCGGGTGCGACCTGCGAGGTGACGCCGACGAAACCGACAGCGCCGTTGACGAAGTGGAAGAGGTTCATCGCGTCGTCGCCGGAGTACCAGGCCAGACCGGTGCGCTCGATGAGGTCGCCGGCGAGCCAGAGGTCGGCCCGGGCGTCCTTGACCGCGACGATGCGCTCGTGCTCGGCGATGCGCAGGTAGGTGTCGCGGGCGATGGGGATGCCCGAGCGGCCCGGGATGTCGTAGACCATGACGGGCAGCTCGCTCGCGTCGGCCAGCGCGGTGAAGTGGGCGACGAGACCGGCCTGCGGCGGCTTGTTGTAGTACGGCGTGGCGGCGAGGACCGCGTCGGCGCCGGCCTTGGCCGCGGCCTGCACCGACTCGATGCTCTTGGCGGTGTCGTTGCTGCCGGCCCCCGCGATGACGACCGCGCGCTCGCCCACGGCCTCGATGACGGCCCGCAGGAGCTCGTCCTTCTCGGTGGCCGACGTCGTCGGCGACTCGCCCGTCGTTCCCGACACGACGAGGCCGTCATGACCGGCGTCGACGAGGTGGGTGGCGAGGCGCTGCGCGGCGTCGAGGTCGACGGAGCCGTCGGCCCGCATGGGCGTGACCATCGCCGAGAGAACACGTCCGAGCGCGGGTGCGGCAGCCATGGGCCCAAGGTTAGCGCCCACGCCTGCGGGCCATCGAGGACGCCCACGCCGGGCCTCGCGTCGCCCGCGGCCGGGCGCACGGCCGGCTCAGGGCCGGCTCAGCGCCGCGCCGTCCCGGGCATGAAGCGAGGCACTACTCGCTCGGGGGTCCGAGTAGTGCCTCGCACGGGGTACATCGCGGCGGCGGCCCCGGCGTTACAGCCGAGGCCCGTCGCGGTCACCGACGCGCGACGCGGGTGCGCTCGTACGTGACCCACGAGAACCCGTCGTGCGGTTCGCGGGCGGTCTCAACCCAGTCTGCGGCGTCGATGTCGGGGAAGGTGACCGCGCCCTCGGGCGCCTGGTCGACCTCGGTGACGAGCAGCCGCGACGCGAACGGCATCGCCAGGCGGTACACCTCTCCCCCGCCGACCACGAACACCTCGTCGGCCGGCCCCGCCAGCGCGAGCGCCTCGTCGAGCGAGTGCGCCGTCTCGACGCCGGGATGGCTCCACTCCTGCTGGCGCGTCACGACGATGCTGCGCCGGCCGGGCAGCACCCCCATGGAGTCGAAGGTGCGCCGCCCCATGACCATCGGGTGGCCCATCGTCGTGCGCTTGAAGTACTTGAGGTCCTCGCTCAGGTGCCACGGCATCGTGCGGCCGTCGCCGATGACGCCGTTGCGACCGACGGCGACGATCATCGTCACGTTCGTCATGGCCTCAGCCTGCCAGACCGGCGCCGCCGTGCTCAGACGGCGATGGGCGCCTTGATGCCGGGCTCGGCGACGTAGTCGAGCAGCTCGAAGTCGTCGAGGTCGAACTCGTCGATGGAGGTCTTGCCCGGGGTGATGCGCATCGTCGGCAGCGGGTGCGGCGAGCGGGTCAGCTGGAGCCGGGCCTGCTCGAGGTGGTTGAGGTAGAGGTGGGCATCGCCCAGGGTGTGCACGAACTCGCCCGGTTCGAGGCCGGTGAGCTGGGCGACCATCTGGGTCAGCAGGGCGTAGCTGGCGATGTTGAACGGGACGCCGAGGAAGATGTCGGCGCTGCGCTGGTAGAGCTGGCACGACAGCCGCCGCTTGCCGTCCGGGCCGGGCGGCGAGACGTAGAACTGGAACATCGTGTGGCAGGGCGGCAGCGCCATGTCGTCGACGTCGGCGACGTTCCACGCCGACACGATGAGGCGGCGGCTGTCGGGGTTGGTGCGGATCTGCTCGATGACCTTGGCGATCTGGTCGACGCGCCGGCCGTCGGGCGTCGGCCAGGACCGCCACTGGTAGCCGTAGATCGGGCCGAGGTCGCCGGTGGCGGGGTCGGCCCACTCGTCCCAGATGCTGATGCCGCGCTCCTGGAGCCAGCGCACGTTGGTGTCGCCCCGGAGGAACCACAGCAGCTCGCCGATGATCGAGCGCAGGTGGAGCCTCTTGGTCGTCATGGCCGGGAAGCCGTCGGCGAGGTCGAAGCGCATCTGGTACCCGAAGGTGCTGAGCGTGCCGGTGCCGGTCCGGTCGGACTTCTCCTGCCCGTGGGTCAGGACGTGGTCGAGGAGGTCGAGGTACTGCCGCACGCTCCGCAGCGTAACCCCCGGCGCCGACGCCACCGCCCCGCGCCGCGCGGACGTCCCGCCCTCCGGACGACCATTGCCCGACGCGTCGGTGATCCGTCCGGCGCGTCGCGCTCGACACGCCGCGATGGCGCCCGGGGCGGTGAACCAACGGTCGTCCGGCGGACGCGTCGGGCGGCGTAGAGCGTCAGCGGGCAGACGCGTCAGGCGGTGCGCGCTTCGGGTGCGGCGTCGTTCGCGCGGAGCTGGTCGACGACGGCGCGGGCGGCGGCGCGACCGGCCCGGTTGGCGCCGATCGTCGACGCGGAGGGCCCGTAGCCCACGAAGTGGACGCGCGCGTCGGCGGTCGCGGTCGTGAAGGTGTGCCGGTCGTACGGCGCCCGCAGCCGGATGCCGCCGTGCTCGCTGCGCAGGTGGAGCGGGGCGAGGTGCCCGACGGTCGGGCGGAAGCCGGTGGCCCAGAGGATGACGTCGGCCGGCTCGAACGTGCCGTCGGCCCACCGGACCCCGTCGGGCTCGATGCGCTCGAACATCGGCCGACGCCGGTAGGCGCCGAGCTCGGCGGCGCGCGCCTCCTGCGGTCGCAGCGCCAGGCCGGTGACGCCGACGACGCTCTGCGGCGCCAGCCCCAGCGCGACCCGTTCCTCCACGAGTGCGACGGCCTGGCGCCCGGCGTCCTCGGTGAACGGGCCTGTGCGCCAGACCGGTTCGCGGCGGGTGACCCACGTCGTGCGCGCCACCGGCGCGATCTCGCCGAGGATCTGCACGGCCGACGCACCGCCGCCCACGACGACCACGCGCTGGCCGGCGAGGTCGTCCGGGCCGGTGTAGTCGACGGTGTGCAGCTGCCGTCCACGGAAGCTCGCGGCGCCCGGGTAGACCGGCAGGAAGGGCGAGCGCCACGTGCCGGTCGCATTGACCACCGAGCTCGTCAGCCAGCTGCCGGCCGTGGTGTCGACGCGGAGCAGCCCGTCGGGATCGCCGTCGACCGCCTCGACGCGCGTCACGCGCACCGGCCGCACGACGGGCAGGTCGAAGTGCCGCTCGTAGGTGGCGAAGTACGCGGGCACGGCCACGTTGGCGCGGCCGTCGGGGTCGGCGCCGTCGAAGGCGAGCCCGGGAAGGTCGGCGACGCCGTGGACGTCGCGCATCGTCAGGCTGTCCCAGCGGTGCTGCCAGGCGCCGCCGGGTGCGTCGTCGGCGTCGAGGACGACGAAGGGGTCGACGCCGAGGCGCTTCAGGTGGTGGGCCGCCGACAGGCCAGCCTGACCGGCACCGATGACGACGACCTCCACGCGTTCCACGTCGGTTGAACGCGCAACCACCGTGGGCTCTTCCCGACGCCGAGGACCCGGGGCCGAGCCGCGGCGACCCCGTCGGCCCCCGCGAGCACGCGTCAGGCGTCGTAGTCGAGCGAGACCTCGTCGGTGACCGGGTGGCTCTGGCAGGCGAGCACGATGCCGGCCTCGACCTCCTCCGGCTCGAGCGCGTAGTTGCGGTCCATCCGCACCTCGCCCGACACGAGCCGGGCCCGGCACGTGCCGCACACGCCTCCGGTGCACGAGTACGGCGCGTCGGGGCGCGCCCGCAGTGTCGCGTCGAGGATCGTCTCGTCCTTGCTCGGCATCGGGATGACCGTGGTGCGCCCGTCGAGGTTGACGGTGACCGTGGCCTCGGGCGGCGCGCCCTCGTCGACGACGACCTTGCGCTTGGGCTCGGTGCCGTCGTCGACGTGGAAGATCTCGTGGTGCACGTGGTGCAGGTCGACGCCCCGATCGCGCAGCAGCGCCTCGGCCCCGGTGACCATGCCGAACGGTCCGCAGAGGTACCACTCGTCGACGGACCCGACGGGCAGGAGCCGGTCGAAGATCGCGGTGAGGCGCTCGGCGTCGAGGCGGCCGTGGAAGAGCTCGACGTCCTGGGCCTCGCGGGACAGGACGTTGACGAGGTGGAAGCGCCCGGGAAACCGGTTCTTGAGGTCCTCGAGCTCCTCGAGGAACATCACCGAGCTGGTGCGCCGGTTGCCGAACAGGAGCGTCGCGCGCGAGAGCGGCTCTTCCTCAAGGGCCGTCGTGAGCAGCGACAGCACCGGCGTGATGCCCGAGCCGGCCGCGATCGCCACGTGGTGGCGCGCGAGGTCGGGGCGCGTCGGGCAGGTGAACGACCCGAGCGGCGTCATGACCTCGACGACGTCACCGGCGGCGACGACGTCGTTCATCCACGTCGACATCCGCCCCTCCGGCACGCGGGCGACGGCGACGCGGCGCAGGTGCTGCATGCCGGCAGCGCCCCGCGACTGGCAGATCGAGTACGACTGGCGCACGTCCTCGCCGTTGATGGTGGCGCGGACGGTCAGGTGCTGGCCCGGCTGGAAGGCGAACTCGTCGGCAAGCTCGTCGGGGACCTCGAAGGCCACCGCGACGGCGTCGTCGGTGAGCCGCTCGACCGAGGCGATGCGCAGCGCGTGGAAGCGGGCGCGGTGGCGGGCCGGCGCGTCGCCGTTGTCGGACGCGGGTGCCGCGGCGGCGGTGGCCGCGGCCGTCGATGCGGCGGGGTCGACGGCGGGCTCGGCGGGCAGCCCCTGGGCGTCGTTCGTCGCGTCGGTGGTGAGGTCGGTCATTCAGAGGGCCTTGAACTCGTCGAAGGGCTCGAGACACACGTTGCAGCGGCGCAGGGCCTTGCACGCGGTCGAGCCGAAGTGGGCGATCTCGGTGGTGTCGTCGGAGCCGCAGCGCGGGCAGGCCACGACGTGGCGGGCCAGACGCACGAGCACCGGGCCCGACGTGTCAGCCGCCGACACGGGGCCGGGCGGGGCGATGCCGAACCGGTGCAGGGCCGCGCGGCCCTCGTCGGTCATCCAGTCGGTGGTCCACGGCGGGGACAGGAGGGTGCGCACCGTGGCGTCGTAGCCGTGCTCGCGGGCGGCGAAGACGATGCGGTCGGCGATGGCCTCCATGGCCGGGCACCCGCTGTAGGTGGGCGTCACGGTGGCGACGAGCGTCTGCGAGGCGTCGTCGACCTCGACGGAGCGCAGGATACCGAGGTCGGCGATGCTGATGACCGGGACCTCGGGATCGGGGATGCGCGAGATCGCCTGCGCGACAGCCGAGTCCGAGAACTCGACGTCTGAGCGCGTGGGCTGTTCGGTGGCCACGGCCGTCACCAGGTCGCCCCGGGGTGGGAACGCGCGATGTGCTGGAGCTCGGCGAGCAGGTAGCCCATGGGGCGGGAGTGGACGCCCTCGCGCCCGCCGCGTGAACGCCACGACGGGGCGTCGGGCACCGTCAGCGTCGCCTCGGCGAGCACGCCGTGGACGCGTCGCGTCACCGGCTCCTCGAGCGCCGACGGGAGCACGCCGAAGCCACTGGAGGCGGCAAGCACGGACGCGTCGTCGTCGGCGAACAGCTCTGCGACATAAGGCGCGACGCGCTCGAGCGCGGCCTGCATGCGCCCGTGCGACTCGTCGGTGCCATCGCCGAGGCGGCAGACCCACAGCGTCGCGTGGTCGAGGTGGTAGCGCACCTCCTTGATCGCCTTGGCGGCGACGCCGCCGACGACGTCGTCGGACGACCCGGCAAGACGCGTGTGCAGCTCGACCTGGTACGCGGAGAACCAGAGGAGCCGGGCCATCTCGTCGGCGAAGTCGCCGCGCTCCTGCTCGACGAGGTGCACGTTGCGCCACTGCCGCTCGTCGCGGACCATCGCGAAGTCGTCCTCGAGGCGGCCGGTGCCGTCGAGGGAGCCCGCGTACGGGTAGAGGGCACGCGCCTGGCCGAGGAGGTCGAGCGAGATGTTGCCGAGGGCCATGTCCTCCTCGATCTGCGGCGCGTTTGTCATCCACTCGGCGAGGCGCTGGGCGTAGACGAGGGCATCGTCGGCGAGGCCCACGAGGTAGTCGGCAGTGGGGACGGACGAGGCGGTCGCGGCCACCGGCGCGGCCTGCGGCTGGATGGGCTGGTTCACGTCGGTCACAGGTACTCGACGTCCTCGGGCACGTCGTAGAACGTCGGGTGCCGGTAGATCTTGTCGGCAGCCGGGTCGAAGAACGAGTCCTTCTCGTCGGGGCTGCTCGCCGTGATGTCGTCGGCGCGCACCACCCAGATCGACACACCCTCCTGGCGACGCGTGTAGACGTCGCGCGCGTTGCGCAGCGCGAGCGCGGCGTCAGGCGCGTGCAGCGACCCGACGTGCACGTGCGACAGACCCCGCTTGCCGCGTACGAAGACCTCCCACAGCGGCCAGCTCCTCTCGCTCGAGGGGGCGACTGCGTCCGAACCTCCGCTCACGCGGCACTCTCCTTCGTCCTCGTGGCCTGCTTGGCCGCGTACGCGTTGGCGGCCTCACGCACCCATGCGCCGTCGTCGTGGGCACGCTTGCGGTGGTCGATGCGCTCGGCGTTGCACGGCCCGTCGCCGCGCAGGACCTGCCAGAACTCGTCCCAGTCGATCTCGCCGAAGTCGTAGTGGCCGCGCTCCTCGTTCCAGCGCAGCTCGGGGTCGGGCAGCACGATGCCGAGCTTGTCGGCCTGCGGCACCATCATGTCGACGAACTTCTGGCGCAGGTCGTCGTTGCTGAACCGCTTGATGCCCCAGGCCATCGACTGCTCGGTGTGGCCGCCCTTGGCCGCCTCGCCGGTGTCGGGCGGGCCGAACATCGCCAGGGCCGGCCACCACCAGCGGTTCGCGGCGTCCTGGGCCATCGCCTGCTGGCCCTCGGTGCCGCGCATGAGGTTCCAGAGGATCTCGAAGCCCTGCCGCTGGTGGAAGGACTCCTCCTTGCAGACGCGGATCATGGCGCGCGCGTACGGCCCGTAGGAACAGCGGCACAGCGGCACCTGGTTCATGATCGCCGCGCCGTCGACGAGCCAGCCGATGGCCCCGCAGTCGGCCCACGTCAGGGTCGGGTAGTTGAAGATCGAGGAGTACTTCTGCCGGCCGTCGTGGAGCCGCTCGAGCAGCTCCTGCCGGTCGATGCCGAGGGTCTCGGCGGCGCTGTAGAGGTAGAGCCCGTGGCCGGCCTCGTCCTGGACCTTGGCGATGAGGATCGCCTTGCGGCGCAGGCTCGGCGCGCGCGTGATCCAGTTGCCCTCCGGCTGCATGCCGATGATCTCGGAGTGCGCGTGCTGGGCGATCTGGCGGATCAGCGTCTGGCGGTACTTCTCCGGCATGTCATCGCGCGGCTCGATGCGCTGGTCGGCTGCGATGAGGGCCTCGAAGCCCCCGCCGTCACCCGGACGATGCTCGGCCTGCTGGCCGTCCGCGAGCGCCGCGTCGTAGTCGGCGGTCTCGGCCGCGTTGAGCGGCTCGTTCGGGTCGATGACGTCATTGCCATACATGTGTCCAGTATGCGAGAAGGACGCCACCGCCCACAAAGTGGCCCCTCCGGGTGTCGAGGCGCGGCTGAGAGGATGCCGGGGTGAACCTCCCCCACGACGACGCGCAGCACGACCACGGGCACGACCACGGCCACGACCACGGCCAGGGCCACGGCCACGACCGGGGTCCGGTCGCGGACGCCAGCGTCCGCGTCGCCCGCGCCTCGGACGCCCCCGCCGTCGGGCTCGTGCAGGCCGTCGTCTTCCGGGAGGCGTACGCGAGCGTGCTCGCCCCGGACGTGCTGGCGCAGTTCGAGCCGCGGGCCTTCGCGACCGCCTGGCGCGACAGCCTCGAGGGCGAGGCGGCCGGCGACGGCGTGCTCCTCGTGGCCTGCGCCGGCGAGCAGGTCGTCGGCTTCGCCGCGGTCGGCGCCTCGGGCGACCCCGACGCGGGCGAGACCACTGCCGAGCTCCTCGTCCTCGCGGTGCACCCCGACGCGCGGACCCAGGGCCACGGCTCGCGCCTGCTCCACGCCGTCGTCGACACCGCCCGCGCCCGCGGTCGCGACCACCTCACCGCCTGGCTGCTCGCCTCCGACGACGCCGTCCGCGCCTTCCTGACCGCCGCCGGCATGGGGCCCGACGGCGCCCACCGCGAGCGGGTGGTCGACGCCGACGGCCGCAGCGTCAGCGAGCTGCGCCTGTCCGCGACGGTCGCGCCGGAGCCTTCGTGACCGACGCCGCAGCCGCGCCCGGCGCGCTCCCCCGCGGTGAGCGTCGGGTCGTGGTGCGCGAGGCGCTGTCGGTCGGCATCGCCACCGGCGCCTACGGCATCAGCTTCGGGGCTCTCGCCGTGGCTGCCGGGCTCGATGTCTGGCAGGCGATGGCCCTGTCGTTGCTCATGTTCACGGGCGGGTCGCAGTTCGCCTTCGTCGGCATCGTCGCCAACGGCCTGTACGCCGCCCCGGCCGCCATCGCGGCGTCGTCGCTGCTCGGCGTCCGCAACGGCCTCTACGCCCTCGAGCTGACCCAGCTGCTCGGCGCGCGCGGGGCCCGCCGCGTCGCGGCCGCCCACCTGACCATCGACGAGTCGACGGCCGTCGCGGTGTCGCAGGAGGACGTCCGGGCGTCGCGGCTCGGCTTCTGGCTCACCGGCGCCTCGGTCTTCGCGCTGTGGAATCTCTCGACCCTGGCCGGAGCCCTGCTCGGCAACGCGCTCGGCGACCCGCGGCGGTACGGCCTCGACGCCGCCGCCTGCGCCGCGTTCACCGCCCTGCTGTGGCCCCGCCTGCGCGGCCGCGACGCCGTGGCGATCGCGGCCGTGGCCGCGGTCGTCGCCGTCGTCCTGTCACCGCGACTGCCAGCAGGCGTGCCGGTGCTGGTGGCGGCGCTCGCGGCGCTCATCGCGTGGCGCACCCCCAAGGACCGCGAGGCCGACGCGTCGGTCGGCTCGACGGACCACGAGAGAGACGGCGTCGGTGAAGGCGCCGGCGCCCACCTCCCCGACGACGGAGGCCGCCGATGACCCTGTGGGTGGCGATCCTCGTCGCGGCGGCGATTGCCTTCGGGCTCAAGCTCGCCGGCTACCTCGTGCCGGCGAGCCTGCTGGCCGAGCCGCGGGTCAAGCGCGTCACGGCGGCGCTCCCGATCGCCCTGCTCGCAGCGCTCATCGCGACCCAGACCTTCACGGTGCCCGGTGGCGGGCTGACGCTGGATGCGCGCCTCGCTGCGGTCGGTGTCGCGGTGGTGGCGCTGCTGTTCCGGGCGCCGTTCATCGTCGTGGTCGTGCTCGGCGCCGCCACAGCGGCCCTCCTGCGCGCCGTCGGCTGGGGCTGACCGTGGCCGACGCGGACGACGTGCGCCGGCTCGCCCTCGCGCTGCCCGGTGTCGAGGAGATCGCCAGCGCGGGCTTCGACTTCCGCGTGGGCGGGCACGGCTTCGTCTGGTCCTATCCCGAGCGCATCCCGGGGCAGCGGCGCGTCATCCGCACCGACATCGCCGTGCTCTACGTCGGTGACGAGGCGGAGAAGCAGGCCCTCGTGCTCGGCGAGCCGGACCTCTTCTTCACGACCCCTGCCTACGACGGCTCTCCGCTCGTCATGGTCCGGCTCGAGCGAGTGGACGCCGACCGGCTCGACGAGCTCGTCACCGACGCCTGGCAGATGCGGGCGCCGAACGACCTCCGTGACGACTAACGCCCGAGTGCACGTGCCAGGGCGGAATCGCTGGGGGTTCACTCGGGTGGGTGGCATCCGGGCCTCAGCCGCGGGTCGGTGCCATTCATCGATGACCCCGTTTGGTGGGCAGGTCACTTCCTGCGTCGAGGAAGGAGCTTCGCCAGCCTCAACGCTGCGTACACGAGGGTGTTGAGGGCCACGAACGCGGCCAGCCACTGGAACCAAGCAGACTGCAACGTCGAGGTGGGGAGCACGATGCCCGAGTGCATCATCTGAGCGTCGCCGTCTCACGAACCACGGTGTTCCATCCGGACGCTCGGCCCGTGGCGGGGCGAGGGGGCCTCCTGGGCGACGGGGAGCTGGCCGTCGTCGGCGTTGTTCGTCGGCGCCCGGAGGGCCTGCCAGATCGCGATGGCGACGAGCACGATCGTCGCGGCGACGCCCAGGGCGGCGATGAGCGTCAAGCGCACGAGCCGCTTCCGTGGAACAGGCACCGTGGCCTCCGCGAGGGTCGTCCTGCGTCGCACACGCCCCGCCCGCGACCGGAGGGTGCAGTGTCCGGGTTGCGCTACCAACGGCGCCCTTTGGGTGAAGGCCGAAGGCCGCCGCCTCGGTGGCGTGTGGAGGTGCGGGATCCGGCGCGAGGGGACCGCGGGAGGTCCGTCAGTCGATGCCGAGGTAGTGCTCGAGACCGACGGTGACGCCGGGGTGGTCGGCGACGGCGCGAACGGCCGCGACGACCCCCGGCATGAACGACGCGCGGTCGAAGGAGTCGTGGCGGATGGTCAGCTGCTCACCGGCGTTGCCGAGCAGGACCTCCTGGTGGGCGGTGAGGCCACGCAGCCGGACCGAGTGCACGGGGACGCCGTCGACCCGGGCGCCGCGGGCACCGTCGGGGTCGTGGGTGGTGGCGTCGGGCCCGGGCATGACGCCTGCCTCGGCACGGGCGGCGGCGATCATCGACGCGGTGCGCGCCGCGGTACCAGAGGGGGCGTCGACCTTTGCGGGGTGGTGCAGCTCGATGACCTCGACCGACTCGAAGAACGGGGCGGCCTTGGCCGCGAACGCCATCATGAGCAGGGCTCCGATGGCGAAGTTCGGGGCGATGAGGACTCCGACGCCGGCGCCCGTGCTCGACGGGGGCGCCTCGGCCAGCTGTCCGCGGAGGGCATCCAGCCGCGTCTCGTCCCAACCCGTCGTGCCGACGACGACGTGCACGCCGCGCTCGACGCAGTGGGCGACGTTGCCGGGAGACGCGGCCGGCACCGTCAGCTCGACAGCGACATCGGCCCCTCCGAGGTCGCCGAGGTCGTCGCTGCTGCCGTACGCGCCGACGAGCCGGATGCCGTCGGCCGCCTCGAGCGCCCGGACCGCCTCGGATCCCATGCGGCCGCTCGCTCCGATGACGGCGACGCTGATCTCACGCGTCACCCCACCGGCGTCCTCGTGCCCTGTCGCCTGCCCGCTCGTCGTCTGCACGCCTCGAGGGTAGTGGCGCCGGGCGGGCAGGCGCCCGAAGGTCCCAGCAGGTCACGGCCTCACCGACCCCTCCCACCGGCGCTCCGTCTGTCACAAAGCGTGCCGGCGCCCAGCAGCCCGGCGGACACTGGGAGGAGGAAGTGATCGCCATGCCGAACTGCGCCCACCCCGCCGCCTGGTCCCGCTCATCCGCTGTCGCCCACCGGGCCGGAGCTCCCGGTGACGGACGTGCCCGCCGTCGCCTCGCCGCCGTCGTCGCGGCACTGGCGCTCGCACTCTCCTTCGGGGTGTTCACCGCGCCTGCCGTCGGCGCAGCGGTGCTCTTCGGCAACGACATCTCCTGGCCGCAGTGCACGGTCGCCCAGGGCGGTGCCGGCCAGCCGATGCCCCCGACCTCCACCGGGTTCGTCGTCGTCGGCCTCACGCACGGGCTGCCGTTCACCGAGAACCCCTGCGTGGCCTCGCAGCTCCAGTGGGTCCGCGACCACGCCAAGCCGGCACACGCGTACACGATGGCCGGCTTCCCGACGACGGCGCAGCTGTCGACGTACGGCTCGCTCGGGCCGTGGGCCACGGCGACCCGGGCCGGACGGCTGTCGAACGTCGGCTACGCCGAGGCCACCTACGCCACGGCGACCCTGTCGCGCATCGGCTGGCGGCCGCCGGTCGTCTGGGTCGACGTCGAGCCCCGGCCGGCGCAGCCGTGGCCGTCGACCACGTGGGCGCAGCGGGTCGAGAACCGCTACGTCGTCGAGGGGATCATGCGTGGCCTGCGCGACCGCGGTTACGCCTACGGCCTCTACTCGAACTCGTCCGGCTGGCAAGCGATCAGCGGCTCCTGGCTGCTGCCCGGTGTGCCGGTGTGGGCCACCGCGGGCACGCTCGACTACCCGAACGAGGCACTCGACCGGTGCACGCAGCCGAGCTTCTCGGGCGGGCGCGTGTACCTGTCGCAGTGGTGGAACACGACGACCGACTTCGACCGCACATGCGAGCCGTACGCCTTCACCGCCCTGCCGGTCGCGGCCTCCAGCCTGACCGCTTCGACCTCGGACTTCGACGGCGACTGGCGCACCGACCTCCTCGCCCGGTGGACGACCGGCGTGCTGAAGCTGTACTCCGGGACCGGCACGGGCAGCCTGGCGCTCGGCCGGCAGGTCGGGACGGGCTGGAGCGCCTTCGACTCCCTCGACACCGCCGGCGACCTCGACGGCACGGGCACCCTCGACGTCCTGGCGCGCGAGCGGGCCACCGGCGACCTGTGGCTCTACCGGGGCGACGGCCGCGGGGGCTGGACCCTCCCCCGCATCCGCGTCGGCACCGGCTGGGGCGGCATGAGCGCGATCCTGGGTCCCGGTGACCTCACCGGCGACGGGCGACCCGACCTGCTGGCCCGCCGCGCCTCCGACGGCACCGCGTGGGTCTACCCGGGAACCGGGCACGCCACGTGGCAGCCGCGCGTCCAGGTCGCCTCGGGCTGGAACCGCTACGACCGGATCGTCCCTGTCGGCGACGTCACCGGCGACGGACGCCCCGACGTCATGGCCCGGGAGCCCTCGACCGGACGCCTGTGGCTGCTGGCCGGCACCGGGGCGGGCGGCTTCGCCGCACCGGTCGTCGTCGGCACCGGCTGGAACGGCATGACCGCCCTCGCCTCGGCGGGTGACCTCAACGGCGACCGCATCGGTGACGTGCTCGCCCGCGACCGCGCCGGCGTGCTCTGGCTCTACCCGCGCACGGCGTCGGGCAGCTGGTCACCTCGGCGCCAGGTGAGCACCGGATGGAACGTCGCGAACGCGATCTTCTGAGCGCGTCGACGGCCCGGTCAGGCACCTGTCAGGCAAAACCCAGCGGCGGGCGCGAGCATCCGCGCGTGACCACGGACCCCGAGGGCGACCCCAGACCCGACGCCCCTCACGCCTCGGACACCTCGGACGCCTCGGACGCCGACCGGCCCGCCACCGCGCGCGGTCCCCGGGTCGACCGACGCGTCTTCCTCGCCGGCGTCACCGTCTCGCTGGCGCTCGGAGCCGCGGCCTGCTCCTCACCGGGCGCCACCGACGCCACCTCCGACGCCACGGCCACCTCCGAGGGCCCGCCCGCCGCCCGACCGGGCTCGTCCAGCGCGAGCGCCTCAACCCCGAGCTCCTCCTCGTCGGCGACGGGCAGCTCCCCGACCACTCCGCCGTCCGGACGCGTCACGCCGGCCGTGCTGCAGACGGACGGGACCGACGTCGTCCACGGGCCGTCGTCGGCGCCGCAGGTCGCGCTGACGTTCCACGGTGCCGGCGACCCGAGCCTGACGCGTCGTGCTCTCGCGCTCCTCGCCCGCCACGACGCCCGCGTCACCGTCTTCGCCGTCGGCACCTGGCTGTCGGCCAACCCCGACCTCGGCCGCGCGGTCGTCGACGCCGGCCACGACCTCGGCAACCACACGTGGTCGCACCGCACGATGCCGCGGCTCGACGCTGCCACGGCGCGCACCGAGGTCGCCCGCGGCGCCGAGGCGGTGGCTGCTGTCGCGGGCTCCTCCCCCCTGCTGTTCCGCCCCTCCGGCACCCCGACGTCGACCGCCACGATCCGTGCGGCGGCCCGCGCGGCCGGCTACCACCGATGCGTGTCGTACTCCGTCGACCCCCGCGACTACGCCGACCCCGGCGCCGCTGCCGTCACGGCGCGGACGCTGTCCGCGGTCCGCCCCGGCAGCATCGTGTCGCTGCACCTCGGCCACCCGGGCACCGTCGCGGCGCTCCCCTCCGTGCTGTCCGGCCTCGCCTCGCGCGGCCTGCACGCCGTCACGCTGACCGAGCTGCTCGCATGAGGCGCCGCGCCTCCACCGTCCCGACGCGCGTGGCCGTGCTGACCGCGCTGGTGCTGCTCACGGCCGCCTGTTCGACCCCGTCGGCGTCGCCGGGCAGCGACCCGGCCACGACGGCCCCGGTCGACGCGGTGGCGTCGGCACCGGGAGCGGGCGCAGGCACGCCGACCACGACCACCACGCCGCCCGGCCACCAGGACGACGCGTCGGCCACGGGGATGGGACTCACGCCGCCCTACGCGCGCACCGGCGCCGGCGACCTCACGGCGACGGCGCGCGCCGCCCGCCCGCTCGTCTACGTGCCGGACCAGGTGGCCGGCCTGCTGCAGGTCATCGACCCGCGCACCTCGCGCGTCGTGTCGACCCGGCGCGTGCCGGCCTCCCCCGAGCACGTCGTGCCGTCGTGGGACCTGACGCGACTGTGGGTCAACTCCGACAAGGGCAACGCCCTGACGCCGATCGACCCGCGCACCGGCGCCGTCGGCCGGCCGGTCACGGTGAGAGACCCGTACAACCTCTACTTCACCCCGGACGGCCGCCACGCCCTCGTCATGGCCTCACGCTTCCGCGCCATCGACGTGCGCGACGCGCACACGATGAGGCTGCTGCGCTCGCTGCCCGTGCCGGCCTGCGCCGGGGTCAACCACGCCGACTTCACCGCCGACCTGCACACCTTCGTCGCGAGCTGCGAGTTCAGCGGCCGGCTGCTCGTCGTCGACGCCGCGGCGACGCGGGTCGAGAAGGTCATCGACCTCAACCACGTGCACACACCGGGAGCCACCCCGGCGATGGGCCCCGGCAGCATGGCCGGACCGCGGATCGGCCTGCAGCAGGGCGCGACCGCGATGCCGCAGGACGTGCGACTCACCCCGGACGGTCGGTGGTTCATGGTCGCCGACATGCTCCGCAACGGCGTGTGGTTCGTCGACGCCCACACCTTCCGCCTCGACCACTTCGTCCACACCGGGCTCGGCGCGCACGGCATCTACCCCTCGCGCGACGCGTCGAGGGTCTTCGTCTCCAACCGTGACGCGGGCTCGATCGCCGTCTTCGACGCAGCCACCGACAGCCTGATGGCGACGTGGAAACTGCCCGGTCACGCGACCCCGGACATGGGCGGGGTCAGCGCCGACGGGAGCCGGCTGTGGCTGAGCGGGCGGTACAGCGCCGAGGTGTACGTCATCGACACGGCGACTGGACGCCTGCTGCACCGGATCCGCGTCGGCGCCGGGCCGCACGGCCTCCTCGTGTGGCCGCAGCCCGGACGGTTCTCGCTCGGGCACACGGGGAACATGCGATGACGTCCGACGCGGGCAGGCCCCAGGACCGGCGACGCCGGTGAGCACCTTCACGCCCAGCGACCTGCTCACGGCGTGGACCGCCGACCCCGTCGGCCTCGCACTCGTCGTGCTCGCGGCCGTGCCGTACCTCCTGCTCGTGCGCCGGGCGGCGCGCGCGGGACTGCGCCCGTCGGCGTGGCGAGTGACCTTCTACGCCCTCGTCGGGGTCGGCTCGCTGGCCTACGCCGGGTGTGGCGCGCTCGAGGTGTACCGCGCCGACGTCTTCTGGGTCGGGGCGCTGCGCGTCGGCGTCCTCGCGGCGGTGACGCCCGTCGGGCTCGCGCTCGGGGACCCGGTCGGTCTGCTGCGGCACCTCCATCCCGACGGCGCGCACCCGCTGCTCCGGTTCCTGCACGGGCGCGTCTCCCGGGCCGTCACCTTCCCCGCCGTCAGCACCCTGCTCGCCACCGGCACCCTGCTCGTCGTGTTCGTGACGCCGGTCTTCACGTGGTCGGTCACCTCGCGCGTGGCCGGGGTCGGCCTCGACCTCGCGCTGCTCGGCACCGGGCTGCTCTTCGTCGTACCGCTGCTCACGGACGACCTGCTGCCCCGGTGGGCGACACCGCCGGTGCGCACCTTCCTCGCCTTCGTCGACGGCCTGCTCGACGCCGTGCCCGGCATCGTCGTCATGACGGCGACGACGATCCTGTCGCCGGGCTACCCCGGCTTCACGAGCGGTGTCAGCGGCCTGGACCCGCTGCAGGACCAGCGGCTGGGCGGCGGAGCGCTCCTCGCGGTGGCCGAGTCCGTCGGGTTGCCGATCATCGCGGCGGTCTTCCTCGACTGGATCCGCAGCGACGAGGCCGACGCCCGTGCCGCCGACGCGGAGGCGGACGCGGCACAGGCGAGCCGGGCGAGCCTGGCCACTCGGCCCACCGGGAGCGGGTCCGAGGTCGGCGCCGGCACGGGCGCGGGCGAAGCCGACGGACCGGCGACGGCCCCGCAGGCCGACGCGTCCGGCCTGTGGTGGGAGCAGGACCCGCGCTTCGCCAGCCGCTACCGGCGAACGGCACCGGACGCTGACGAGGACGCCCGCTCCCCCGAGGACGCGAGCGGCCCGCCACCCCGGAAGGGGTGACGGGCCGCTCGTGATCCGTGCGGACGGGTGAGGTCAGACCTCGGCCGTCTCGGTCGACTCGGTCGACTCGGTGTCGGCCGCAGCCTCGCCCTTGGCCTCGTCCTCGGAGAGGACAGCCGCCAGGGAGAGCTTGCCGCGCGGGTCGATCTCCTTGAGCTCGACCTGGATCTTCTGACCGATCTTGACGACGTCGTCGACGCTGTCGATCCGCTTGCCACCGACGAGCTTGCGCACCTCGGAGATGTGCAGCAGGCCGTCCTTGCCGGGCAGCAGCGAGACGAACGCCCCGAAGGTCGTCGTCTTGACCACCGTGCCGAGGAAGCGCTCGCCGACCTCGGGCATCGTCGGGTTCGCGATGGCGTTGATCGCCGCGCGAGCCGCCTCGGCCGAGGGGCCGTCGACCGCACCGATGAACACCGTGCCGTCGTCCTCGATCGAGATGTCGGCGCCCGTGTCGTCCTGGATCTGGTTGATCATCTTGCCCTTCGGGCCGATGACCTCACCGATCTTGTCGACGGGGACCTTCACCGTGATGATGCGCGGGGCGTACGGGCTCATCTCGTCGGGCACGTCGATGGCCTCGGCCATGACGTCGAGGATGTGCAGACGCGCGTCGCGGGCCTGGGTCAGCGCGCCGGCGAGGACCGAGGCGGGGATGCCGTCGAGCTTCGTGTCGAGCTGGATGGCCGTGACGAACTCCTTGGTGCCGGCGACCTTGAAGTCCATGTCGCCGAAGGCGTCCTCGGCACCGAGGATGTCGGTGAGGGCGGCGTAGCGCGTCTCACCGTCGACCTGGTCGGAGACCAGACCCATCGCGATGCCGGCGACCGGGGCGCGCAGGGGCACACCGGCGTTGAGCAGCGACAGCGTCGAGGCACAGACCGAACCCATCGACGTCGAGCCGTTGGAGCTGAGCGCCTCGGACACCTGACGGATCGCGTAGGGGAACTCCTCGCGCGTCGGCAGGACCGGCATGAGCGCACGCTCGGCCAGGGCGCCGTGACCGATCTCGCGGCGCTTCGGCGAACCGACGCGGCCGGTCTCACCGGTGCTGTAGGGCGGGAAGTTGTAGTTGTGCATGTAGCGCTTGCGCGTGACGGGGCTCAGCGTGTCGAGCATCTGCTCCATCTTGAGCATGTTGAGCGTCGTGACACCCATGATCTGGGTCTCGCCACGCTCGAAGATCGCCGAGCCGTGCACGCGCGGCAGCACCTCGACCTCGGCGCCCAGGGCGCGGATGTCCTTGAGGCCACGGCCGTCGATGCGCACCTCGTCGCGCAGGACGCGCTGGCGGACCAGCTGCTTCTGCAGCGAACGGAACGCGGCGGAGATCTCCTTCTCGCGACCCTCGAACTGCGAGGCGAGCTGCTCCTTGACGGACGCCTTGATCTCGTCGAGGCGCTCCTCGCGCTCCTGCTTGCCGGCGATGGTCAGGGCCTGCGCGGCGTCGGCCGACACGGCGGCCTCGACGGCGGCGTAGGCGTCGTCCTCGTAGTCGAGGAAGACCGGGAACTCCTCGACCGGCTTGGCGGCCTTGGAGGCGAGCTCGGCCTGGGCCTCGCACAGCTGCTTGATGAACTTCTTGGAGGCCTCGAGGCCCTCGGCCACGACCTCCTCGGTCGGAGCCTGCTTGCCCTCGTTCTTGACGAGGTCCCACGTCGACTCGGTGGCCTCGGCCTCGACCATCATGATCGCGACGTCGTCACCGACGACGCGACCGGCGACGACCATGTCGAAGGTCGAGCGCTCGATGTCGGAGAAGTTCGGGAAGGCGACCCACTGGCCGTCGATGAGCGAGACGCGCACGCCACCGATGGGGCCGGAGAACGGCAGGCCGGAGATCTGCGTCGAGGCGCTCGCGGCGTTGATGGCGAGCACGTCGTACTGGTGGTCCGGGTTCAGCGAGAACACCGAGATGATGACCTGGACCTCGTTGCGCAGACCCTTCTTGAAGGTCGGGCGCAGCGGGCGGTCGATGAGGCGGCAGGTGAGGATGGCCTCGGTGGACGGACGACCCTCGCGGCGGAAGAAGCTGCCGGGGATCTTGCCGATGGCGTACATCCGCTCCTCGACGTCGACCGTCAGGGGGAAGAAGTCGAACTGGTCCTTCGGCTGCTTGCCGGCCGACGTCGTCGACAGGAGCATCGTGTCGTCGTCGAGGTAGGCCGTGACGGCGCCGCCGGCCTGCTTGGCCAGGCGCCCGGTCTCGAACCGGACGGTGCGGGTGCCGAAGCTGCCGTTGTCGATGACGGCCTCGGCGAAGGTGATGTCTGGACCCTCCATGTGGGCCCTCGCTTTCTTTTTCTCATGTAGCCGGTGCACATCGTCGTTGTGTGCCCGGTTTGCCTTCTGTGTACTGCCACGGGCCCGGTGGCCCGCGGGTGCGCTCGGCGTCGGAGCCCGACCCGGCCGCACCTACGACGAAAGGCGGTCACCGCGCACGCGCGGTGACCGCCTTTCGTCACATCGTCATCGACGCAGGCCGAGTCGCTTGATCAGCGAACGGTAACGCTCGATGTCGGTGGTCTCGAGGTAGCGCAGCATCCGCTTGCGCTGGCCCACGAGCAGGAGCAGACCACGACGGCTGTGGTGGTCGTGCTTGTGAGCGCGGGAGTGCTCGGTGAGGTCCTTGATGCGCTGGGTGAGCAGTGCGACCTGCACCTCGGGGGAGCCGGTGTCGCCCTCCTTGGTGGCGTACTCGGCCATGATGTTCTTCTTGACGTCAGCGTCCAGGGGCATGGAAGACCGACTCCTTCTCTACTCGTTGCGCGGTGCGCCAGGGCATGTCCACCTGGGCTCTCTCTTTCCGCGGCCGGAATACGGCGTCCCCAAGCGTAACAGCGCAGGCCAGCACGTACTAATCGGCGCCGGGCCCCGGGGCCCGGTCGGGGTGCGTCACCGTTTCGTGACCCGGCCGGTGTTGATGCCGCGACGCCCCGGGGTACGACAGAGCTGTCTCGGGAACCCACTCCAAAGGAGCGAAGCGACACCATGATCATCCTCGGACTGATCCTGCTGATCATCGGGCTGCTGGTTAAGTCCCTCAGCATCCTGGTCACGATCGGCATCATCCTGCTCGTCGTCGGCGCCGTCCTGTACGTGCTCGGCGCGACCGGTCGCGCCGTCGGCGGACGCAAGCACTGGTACTGATCGACAGGTCGCATCAGACGTCGAAGGGCGCCCCACGGCTCGTGCCGTGGGGCGCCCTTCGCGCGTCCGGGTTCGGGTGTGACGCGTGGGGTTGCCTGCTCACTCGACGACAGAGGGGGCTTCTCCCCCTGGCTCATCGAGTGAGCCCTCCGTCCCACCCGTCACCCCAGCCCCAACAAACCTGTGACGCGTGAGGTTGGGTGCTCACTCGATGGCCGGAGGGGCGCGGCGGGAGGCGGGGGAACGCGAAGGGCGCCCCAACGGCTCGTGCCGTGGGGCGCCCTTCGCGCGTCCGGTGCTCCGACGCGTCAGAAGTTGATCATGTGGCCGGCGATGCCGTGCACGGCCTCCTTGACGGCCTCGCCCAGCGTCGGGTGGGCGAAGACGGTGCGCGACACCTCGTCGGCGGTGAGGTCCCACGTCTGCGCGAGGTTGAGGACCGGGAGCAGCTCGGTGACGTCGGGGCCGATGAGGGCGGCACCGAGGATCTCGTTGTGCTCGGCGTCGGCGATGACCTTGACGAAGCCGACCGGCTCGCCCAGGCCCATGGCCTTGCCGTTGGCCGAGAACGGGAAGGTCGCGGTCTTGACGTCGTGACCGGCCTCCTTGGCCTGCGCCTCGGACAGGCCCATCGAGCCGATCTGCGGCTGGCAGTAGGTCGCCCGCGGGATGAAGCGGTAGTCGATGGCCATCGTCTCGACGCCGGCGAGGGTCTCGGCGGCGACGATGCCCATGGCCTCGGCGACGTGGGCGAGCATGAGCTTGGCGGTGACGTCACCGATGGCGTACACGTTCGGCACGTTGGTGCGGCAGAACTCGTCGACGGCGATGGCGCCGCGGTCGGTGAGGGCGACGCCGGCCGCCTCGAGGCCGAAGCCCTCGGTGCGCGGCGCGAAGCCGATGGCCGACAGGAGGCGGTCGGCCTCGAGCACCTGCTGGTCGCCGCCGGCGGCAGGGCTGACGGTCACCCGGACCCCCGACCCGGTGTCCTCGACGGACTCGACCTTGGTGCCGAGCATGACCTTCACGCCGAGCTTCTTGTAGTGCTTGAGCAGCTCCTTGGACACGTCGGCGTCCTCGGTCGGCACCATGCGGTCGAGGAACTCGACGATCGTGACGTCGACGCCGAAGTTCTTCATGACGTAGGCGAACTCGACGCCGATGGCACCCGAGCCGGCGATGATGATCGAGCCCGGCAGCTCGGGGTCGAGGATCTGCTCCTCGTAGGTGACGACGTTCTTGCTCACCTGCACGCCGGGGATCATCCGGGTGACCGAGCCGGTCGCGAGGATGAGGTTGTCGAAGGTGATCGAGCGCTTCTCGCCGGAGTTGAGCGCGACGTCCATCGAGGTCGCCGAGGTCAGCGTGCCCCAGCCGTCGATCTCCTCGATCTTGTTCTTCTTCATGAGGAAGTGGACGCCCTTGACGATGCCCTCGGACACCTTGCGGCTGCGGGCGTGCGTCGGGCCGAAGCTCATCGTGGCGTCGCCCTCGATGCCGTACTTCTGCTTCTCGTGCGTCAGGGTGTGCGACAGCTCGGCGTTCTTGAGCAGCGCCTTGCTCGGGATGCAGCCGACGTTGAGGCAGACGCCGCCCCAGTACTGCTTCTCGACCACGGCGACCTTCTTGCCGAGCTGCGACGCGCGGATCGCCGCGACGTAGCCACCAGGACCGGCACCGAGCACAACGACATCGAAATCAGCCATGAGGGCACCTTATCCGTGCGGGCACGTGGTCCCGACCGCGGTTCCACCCCAGCCGACGGCGACGTCACGAATCGGGTGTCGATCCGCAACTGCCTGTGTCGCACCCCACATTCGGGGCAAAGGCGAGAGTACGTTCCGACACGCACGGCCGGACCCACCCGGCCCGACCAACGGAGGTCACCCGCGTGAGTTCCACTCCGCACCGACACTCGGCGCCACCGGCGAACAAGGGAATGCTGGCCGTCGCCGGCGTGCTCCTCGCGATCCCGATCGTCGCCCTGATGCTCGTCGGCACCTACGCCAAGGACGAGCCACGCCTCGGCGGGTTCCCGTTCTTCATCTGGTACCAGTTCCTCTGGGTCATCCTCTGCTCGGCCCTGACCTACACGGCCTACCGGCTCGTCCTCAAGGCACGGCCGCACCGGCCGATGAACCCGGAGGGTGACGAGTACGTCGACGACGACACGACCGGCGACGCGTCGAACGGCACCTGGGGTGGTGGGACCCGATGAACCAGGGAGTCAACGGCGTCGCACTCGCGGTCCTCGTCTTCTTCTTCGTCCTCGTCGCGGGCGCCGGCTTCTGGGCCGCACGCTGGCGGCGTCCGGCCAGCATGGACAGCCTCGAAGAGTGGGGCCTCGGCGGCCGGAGCTTCGGCACGTGGGTCACGTGGTTCCTGCTCGGCGGTGACCTCTACACGGCGTACACGTTCGTCGCCGTCCCGGCCGCGATGTGGGCCTTCGGCGCGGTCAACGGCTTCTTCGCCGTGCCGTACACGATCGTGCTCTACCCGATCATCTTCGTCTTCATGTCGCGGCTGTGGTCGGTGTCGCACCGGCACGGCTACGTCACGCCGGCCGACTTCGTCCAGGGCCGATCGGGCTCGCGCGGCCTGTCGCTCGCGGTCGCGGTCACCGGCTTCCTCGCCACGATGCCCTACATCGCCCTGCAGCTCGTCGGCATCCAGGCCGTCCTCGAGGTCGCCGGTGTCGGCGGCGGCGGCAACTGGGTCCAGAACGACCTGCCGCTCTTCATCGCCTTCCTCGTGCTCGCGCTCTACACCTACACCTCGGGCCTGCGCGCGCCGGCGATCATCGCGTTCGTCAAGGACATCCTCATCTACCTCGTCATCATCGTCGCGGTCATCTACCTGCCGTCCAAGGTCGGCGGCTGGGCCCACGTCTTCGACGCGGCGAAGGAGAAGATGACGACGACGACGAACGCGGCCACGGGCAACCCGAACGTGTTCATCCCGGGCCCGAAGGCGTACTGGGCCTACGCGACGCTGGCCCTCGGCTCGGCCCTGGCCCTGTTCATGTACCCGCACTCGGTCACGGCGAGCCTGTCGGCCAAGAGCCGCAACACGATCCGCAAGAACGCCTCGATCCTGCCGGCGTACTCGTTCCTGCTGGGCCTGCTCGCGCTCCTCGGTTGGGTCGCGATCGCCGCGGGCACCAAGCCCGTGGGCCTCGATGGCAAGGTCAACGGCCAGCTCGTCATCCCGCAGCTGTTCGAGGACATGTTCCCGGCGTGGTTCGCCGGCGTCGCCTTCGCCGCCATCGCCATCGGTGCGCTCGTGCCCGCCGCGATCATGTCGATCGCCGCGGCCAACACGTTCACCCGCAACATCTACAAGGCGTGGATCAAGCCCGACGCGACGCCGAAGCAGGAGGCGCAGGTCAGCAAGATCACCTCGCTCGTCGTCAAGGCGTTCGCGCTGGTCTTCGTGCTCGCGCTCGACAAGAGCAACGCGATCAACTTCCAGCTCCTCGGCGGCATCTGGATCCTCCAGACGTTCCCGGCGCTGGTGTTCTACCTCTACACCCGCTGGTTCCACCGCTGGGCCCTGCTCGCCGGTTGGGCTGTCGGCATGGTCTACGGCACGGTCGCCGCGTACAACGTGACGAACAAGTCGACCGGGGCGCACTTTGCCGGCTCGGTCGCCAACATGCCGATCATCGGCCAGCTCGGCTACATCGCCGTCACGGCGTTCGCCATCAACGTCGTCGTCGCCGCCGTGCTGACGCTGGTGCTCCGTGCCGCGAAGGCGCCGGAGGGCCACGACGAGACGATCCCGGCCGACTACTTCGCCGACGCGGGCGACCCCCGCGTCGAGAAGCTGAAGACGGGACCGCACGAGCTGACGCCGTCGGCCTGAGCGCCACACGTCACACCGGTCGGAGGGGCCGGGTCCGCACGGACCCGGCCCCTTCGCCATGTCCGCTCCCCCGCCCGACGCCGCCCGACGCGGATGCGTCAGCCGCGCTCGCGCTCCGGGGGAATGGCGTTGTGGGCCTCCTCGAGGCCCATCCCCGACACCTGCAGCAGGTCGAGGGTCAGCGACCGCAGCTGCGCCAGCACGGTCTCGGTCGCCAGGCTCGAGGTGCGCGGGAGGTCGCCGATCTCGGCGGCGACCTGGACGAGCGCGCTGCGGCCCGCGGACGCGGCTGCGTTCTCGGCGAGCGCACGGGCCATGACGTCGGTGGCGTCGGCGAGCCGTCCGAGGAGCGTCCGGTAGCTGTCCGGCAGGTCCTCGCCCCGGCCCACGGCGATGGTCACGCGACGCACGAGCACGCGCGTGCTGCGCATCGCGATGTCGAGGGGTTCGACGAGCTCGGCCATCGAGCGCACCCGGGGTGCGTGCCGGCGCCGGGAGAACGGCGAGCTGGTGATGACGGCGAGCCCCTCGTCCGCGGCCTGGCGCAGCTCACGGAGGAGCGACTCCGTGCCCCGGGCCGAGGCCAGCACCTGGGCGACCCCGTCGACGTCGCCGTCGTCCGCCAGCCGCACCACCTGGCGCAGCAGCTCGCTGATCTTGGCGACGGCCTCGGCCGCGGCGACACGCGGTCGGCGCAGCGGCGCCTGGGGCACGACGACCGCCGCGACGAGCGCGACGGCGCCGCCGATGAGCGCGTCGGTCCACCGCGACAGCGCCTGGCCAGGGCTCGCCGCGAGCGCGACGATGGTGGCGCTCTGCACGGCGGCCTGGGTCACGAGCAGCGGCCCGCCGTCGAGGAGCAGGGCGAAGGCCATCGAGAAGAACACGACGACGGTGATCTGCCACGGGCCGCTGCCGGCGAAGTGGACGAAGACGTCGGCGGTGAAGACGCCCACGGCCACCCCGACCGCGACCTCGAGCACGCGCCGGACCCGCTGGCCGTAGGACATGCCGAGGCAGACGATCGCCACGATCGGCGCGAAGAACGGGGTGGCGTGCTGGACGACGTCGTGCGCGACGAACCACGCCACCCCGGCCGCGATGGCGCTCTGGAGCAGCAGGAACGCGCGAGACCGCAAGCGGGACAAGCGGGTTCGCGCTGTCAGCCGGCTGCGGCGCCACGCCCGGTCGAGGGCCTCGACGACGGGGGCGTCGGTCCTCAGGTAGTCGTCCACGTCGGCCTCTCGGTTCGGTGGGTCACATCCTCAGGGCAAGGATGGCATCGAAGATCTCACGCACGGCGGGGGCCGCCACCTTCGACCCCGAACCGCCCTGGCTCACGACGACGGCCACGACGTACTTCGGCCGGGTCGTCGGCCCGTAGCCGACGAACCACGCGGTCGCCTTCTTGCCGAACACCTCACCGGTGCCCGTCTTGCCGGCCACCGGGTAGCGGCCCTGCGGGAAGCCGGCGAACGCGGACCCGGCTGACCCGCCCGGTCGCGTCACGTCGGCGAGCGCCGCGCGCACGTACGCGCCGACGTCGCGGCGGAGCGGCACCGAGCCGACGCGTCGGGGCGCGATGGGGGTGATGGCACCGTCGACCGACCGGTAGGCGGCTGCGACCTGCGGCTGCCACAGCGTGCCGCCGTTGGCGAGGGCGGCGTACACCGTGGCCATCTGCAGGGGCGTCACCGCCGTGTCGCCCTGTCCGATCGAGAAGTTCACGGCGTCGCCGGCGCGGTACTGGTACCCGGACGCGCAGTTCTCCTTCGCCAGCCGGGTCAGGTAGGCGGCGCGGGCGCGGTCGGTGCGGGCCACCTCCGGGTAGCCGGTGCGGGCGCGCCGGCACGTCGTGTCGCGGGTGGCCGCCCACGTGTCCTCCTTCCACTGCCGGTCGGCGACGCGTCCGGCGGCCTCCCCCGGCAGGTCGACGCCGGTGGGCCGGCCCAGGCCGAACGCCCGGGCCATGGCCACGAACGGGTCGGGGGCCGAAGCGGGCGCGGTGAGGCCGCCCTGCGCGAGCCACGCGGCGTAGGCGAGGCGGTAGAAGACGGTGTCGCAGGAGACGACGAGCGTCCGGTGGAGGTCGATGAGGCCGTAGCCACGGGACTCGTAGTTGTTGAAGATCCGGCCGCCGACGTCGACGTTCGGCGAGCAGTCGTAGCGTCCGTCGAGGCGGGCGCCCGCGTTGACCGCGGCGGGGACGGAGATGACCTTGAAGGTGGACGCCGGCGGGAAGGTCTGGGCGGTGAGCCGCGACGACAGCGGCACCCCGGCCGCCTCGCTGGTCAGCCGGGCCAGCTGCACCGAGCCGATCCCGCCGGTGAAGAGCCCCGGGTCGTAGGTCGGGTAGCTGGCTGCGGCGACGACGGCGCCGTTCGTCACGTCGAGGACGACGGCGGCGCCGGTGTCGGCGGGCAGCTTCTGCGTCCGCGCCCGGGCCACGGCGCCGGACAGGGCGGCCTCGACGCGGGCCTGGAGGCGGGCGTCGAGGTGCGTCACGACGTCGCGGCCCGGTACCGGCGCCGTCGTCGAGACCGTGCCCGTGACGATCCCGCGCGGGTCGACGGCCACGACGGTCGAGCCGTTGGCACCGCGCAGCGCGGCGTCGTACTGCTGCTCGAGGCCGCTGCGGCCGACGGTGTCCTCGGCGTCGATGCGCCCCCCGCCGGCGTTGACCTCCGACGCGTCGGCCCGGGCGACCCAGCCCAGCAGGTGGGGTGCGAGCGCGCCGTCGGGACGCGGGTAGTCGCGGGCCGGCTCGGACGTGACCCCGACGCCGGGGTACTTCTCCGGCTGCTCGAGGAGGGTCAGGGCTCGTCGCTCGTCGACGCGGGTGGCCACAGGGATCGGCACGTAGGGCGAGCCGTTGAAGCACGCGGGTGCCCTCGGTGCGCCCCGGGTGCCGCAGAGCATGGTCTTGTCCCACAGCCGCTGGAACGGCAGCCCGAGAGCGGCGGCCACCGACGTGACGAGCGCCCGACCACCGTCCGGGGCTCCCACGAGAGTGGCTCGCTCGATCGTCACGGTCGTCGTGAAGGTGTTCGTCGCGAGGGGCGTGCCGTTGCGGTCGAGGATCCGGCCGCGCAGGGCGTGGTCGGTGACGGTGCGGGTGGTGACGGTGGTCGCGGCGCGTGCCAGCTCGGGGCCCTGGACGAGCTGGAGCTCACCGAGGCGCCCGACGAGCAGGCCGAAGAGGACGACGACGAGCACGACGACGACACCGACGACGCCGGTGCGCGGGGCGCGTCGGACGCGCAGCGGGTGCGTGGTCGCCCGACGCCGCGGCGCCCGCGGGCGTCCTCGGACCGGCCGTGCCCTCATCCGAGCCGCCGTCGCACGAGGGCCCGGTCGGCCGTGACGGCGACGGGCACGGTGAGCAGGCCGACGACCACGGTCGAGGCGAGGCGGGCCAGCCCCGCGAGCACGTCGACGTTCCCCTCCGCGAGCAGCGTCGTGACGGCGCCGGCCAGGCCGACGACGGCACCCGCCGCGACGAGCGCGGCGAGCGGGCGCAGGCCCGACCGCGAGGCCGGGCTGTGGAACAGGCCCGCGACGAGGCCACCGGTCGCCGTCACGAGGGCCGTCAGCCCGAGCGGCGACCCGACCGGCGGGACGAGCTCGACGACCCAGCCGGCGAGCAGGCCGACGAGGGCGCCGTGCACCGGGCCGCGCAGGACCGCCGTCGTCACGACGCCGAGGAGCACGAGGTCGGGCAACCACGGGTCGGGTACGCCGAGGCGGGGCAGCAGCGTCGCCGTCGCCAGCGCCGCCAGCACGACGTAGGCGGCGCGCAGCAGGCCGAGCAGCGTCGGCCTCACCGCCCCGCTCCCGTCGCGGCGCCGGTGGCCGGCTGCTGCACCGGGCGTGGTGTGGCTCGGGCCCGCGGCACGAGGACGGCGACGACGTCGATGGCGTCGGCGTCGACCGCGGGGCGCACCGTGGCGGTGCGGGTCATCCGCCCGCTCTCCGCGTCGACGTCGGTGACGGTACCGACGACGACGCCTGCCACGTAAGGACGCTCGTCGACACTGCCGAGCGTGCGGACGACGTCGCCGACGACCGGCGTGCCCGGCTGGATGAACGACAGGATGAGCGACCCGCGCGGGCGCACCTCGCGGTCGGCGGTGCCGGGCGCCGCGACCGTCGCGAGCGTGCCGGCGGGACCGACGCGCACCCCGACGACCGAGCCGGTCGACCCGAGCACCTGCACGTCGCTCGTCCACGGCGACACCGACACGACGCGCCCGACGAGCCCCTCGGCCGCGACCACCGTGGAGTCGGGCTCGACCCCGTCACGCGAGCCGACGTCGATCGTCAGGTTCCGACCGCCCAGCGGCCCGAGCGCCGTGCCGACGACGCGTCCCGGTACGAAGGCGTGTGTGGCAAGCACCTCGGCCCCGAGCACCGACCGGAGGCGTGCCACGTCGTCGAGTGCGCGCTGCTGGTCGGCGACCACCGCTCGCAGGCGGACGTTCTCGGCCTCGAGGCGGGAGAGGTCTCCGGGGGACGCACCGGCGAGGACACGCTGCACCGGACCGACGACGACGCCGGACGCACGGCGCACCGCGTCGGTCACGCCGGAGCCGGCGAGGTCGGCGACGAGCAGCCCCAGGGTGGCCGCCACGAGCAGCCCGAGGAGGCGGCGGCGTGTGCGGTCGTCCACGGTCAGCCGCGCGGGTCGCCGACGAGGACGCGCTCGAGGCTGGAGAAGTCGTCGACGCAGCGGCCGGCGCCGCGCGCCACCGCTCGGAGCGGGTCGTCGGCGACGTGCACCGGCACGCCGAGCTCGTGGCGCATCCGCTCGTCGAGGCCCCGCAGCAGCGCTCCCCCGCCGGTCAGGGTGATGCCCCGCTCGAGGATGTCGCCGGCGAGCTCGGGCGGACAGACGTCGAGCGTCGCCCGGACCACCTCGATGACCTGCAGCACCGGCCCCTCGATGGCCCGGCGCACCTCCGCCGAGCCGACCTGGACGGTCTTGGGCAGCCCGGTCGTGAGGTCACGCCCGCGCAGCCGGGTGGACAGCTCCTCGCGCAGCGGGAACACCGAGCCGACGGCGACCTTGAGGTCCTCCGCGCTGCGCTCGCCGAGCAGGAGCGAGTACTCGCTCTTGACGTGGCTGACGAGCGCCTCGTCGATCTCGTCGCCGGCGACCCGCACCGACGTCGACGTGACGATGCCGCCGAGGCTGATGACGGCGACGTCGGTGGTGCCGCCGCCGATGTCGACGACCATGCTGGCCGCCGTCTCGTAGACCGGCAGCCCCGCCCCGATGGCGGCCGCCATCGGCTCCTCGACCATGTAGACGCGGCGGGCGCCGCAGCGCGTCGCGGCGTCCTCGAGGGCCCGCCGCTCGACGCCGGTGACCTCGCTCGGCACGCAGAGCACCATCCGCGGTCTCACGAGGCGCGAGGTGCGGACGCGGTCGATGAACCAGCGCAGCATCCGCTCGGTCTCGTCGGCGTCGGACACGACGCCGTCGCGCAGCGGGCGCACGGCCCGGATGGTGCCGGGCGCGCGCCCGAGCATCTCCTTGGCGCGGGTGCCGGCCGCGACGAGGCGGCCGGTGCCGGCCTCTACGGCGACGACCGACGGCTCCTCGAGCACGACGCCGCGGCCCCGGACGTGGATGAGCGTGTTCGCCGTCCCCAGGTCGACCGCGAGGTCGCGTCCGAGGGCCGGCCAGGTGCTCATGGCCGGGATTGTGTCGCGACGCGGCGGCAGGACCGAGCGCATCCGCCGAGTGTCGCCGGATGCGTGACCCCCGTGACGCCGGTGGACGCCTGTTGCCTACGAGGCCGCTGTGGCCCTGCTGGTGCCGGCGGGGCTCAGAGCGCGGGGAACCAGATGGCGATCTCGCGCGCGGCCGACTCGGGCGAGTCGGAGCCGTGGACGATGTTCTGCTGGACCTTGGTGCCCCAGTCGCGGCCGAGGTCGCCACGGATCGTGCCGGGCAGGGCCTCGGTGGGGTTGGTGGCGCCGGCGAGCGCGCGGAAGCCCTTGATGCAGTCCTGGCCCTCGATGACGACGGCGGCGACCCTACCCGAGCTCATGAAGTCGACGAGGGGCTCGTAGAACGGCTTGCCCTCGTGCTCCGCGTAGTGCTTCGCGAGCTGCTCGCGGGTGGGCGTCAGCACGTCGAGGCCGGCGAGGACGTACCCCTTGGCCTCGATGCGGCGCAGCACCTCACCGGTGAGGCCGCGGCCGAAACCGTCGGGCTTGACGAGGACGAGAGAACGTTCCGTGGTCACCCGTCCACCCTATCGGCCGGGCCGGAGGCGCCGTCCCCGGCCTCCGGCTGCTCGTGGCCCTCGTTCGCCGCGCTCTCCCGGCGGGCCATCTCTGCGTCGATCGAGGCCCCCTTGACGAGGCAGGTGATCCACAGCGCGCTGAAGAAGAGCCCGACGACGAGCATCATCGGCACGACGAGGGCACTGACCAGCGTCAGCACCTGCACGAGCCAGCCGAGCGTCAGCCCGTACGGCCGCCGCATCGAGCCGGCGGCGACGACGCACAGCGCGCCGAGGCCGATGCCGACGACGAGGTAGGCGGTGCCCCGTCCCGGTTCGTCGGCCGCCGAGGTGACGCCGCGGGCCACGAGCGCTCCCAGCAGGATGCACAGCGACTGGCCCCCGAGGACGGTGGCGAGCATGCGCCACGTGAACTTTCCGGTGGTGCCGTACAGGCGGAGGGCGTTCATGCGTGCGGTCCTGGTGTCGGTGAGGTCGGGTCGTGAGGTCGGTTCGTGCGGCGCGTGCGGGTCGCGGCTAGGGGGCTCGACGCCGGTGGCGTCAGTAGTCCTGGGCCGTGTCCCAGGTGCGGATGATGGCGCGCGCCTCGGTCTCGCTGGCGCCGGTGGCCTCGGCGTAGAGGCTCATGGCGTCCTCGCGCCGGTCGGCGAGGATGAGCTGGCTGATGCGTGACCGGGCCTCGTCGGTGAGCCGCCCCTCGGTGAACGACGCCGCGGCGTCGCGCACCCCGGGGCCCTGGCCGGGCACGAACCAGCTGTCGACGGCCCTCTTGGCGTCGGCCAGCGGTGCGCCCGTCGCCTCGCGGTAGACCTTGATGGCGTTGATCTTGTGCCCCGCACTGATCTCGCGACTCACGGCGGCCCGCACCCGGTCGGTGAGCCCTTCGGGCTTCCGGTCGGGGTCGCGGCGGCCGACGACGCGCCCCCAGAGCACGACGACGGCGACGACGACCGCGACGACGATGACGAGCTTGACGAAGGGGTGCATGGGGGTCAGCCTAGGCGGGTCGCGCCCGGGCTCTCACACCTCGGTGTGGCCGAGGAGCATCCGCACCTCGCCCGCCGTGATGACCGAGCCGGTCGCCACGACGCCGCCGCCCATGCCGTCCTGCTCCGCCAGGGTCACGGCCTGCTCGAGCGCGTCGGGCAGCGCGTCGACCACGGTGACACGCGACTCGCCGAACACCTCGCGGGCCAGCTCGCCGAGCTTCTCCGGGTCGAGCGCCCGCGGCGAGGTGCTGCGCGACACGACGACGTGGTCGAGGGCCGGCTCGAGCACCTCGAGCATGCCGACGGCGTCCTTGTCGGCGACGATCCCGACCAGCCCGACGAGACGGGTGAAGGTGAAGGACTCCCCCAGCGCGGCGACGAGCGAGCGCGCGCCGTGCGGGTTGTGGGCGGCATCGACGAGGACGGTCGGCGAGCGGCGGACCACCTCGAGGCGTCCGGGAGAGGTCATCGCCGCGCACGCGGCCCGCAGCACGTCGGTGTCGAGGGCCTGCTCTCCCCCGCCGAGGAACGCCTCGACGGCGGCCACGGCGGTGGCGAGGTTGCTCGCCTGGTGCGCACCGTGCAGCGGCAGGAAGAGGTCCGGGTGGTCACCCGCGAGGCCGCGGAGCGAGAGCTGCTGGCCGCCGACGGCCACCTCGCGCTCGAGGACGCCGAAGTCGTTGCCCTCGAACACGATCCGCGAGCCACCGACCTCCTCGACACGGTCGAGCAGGACCCGGGCGACGTCCTCGTCCTGGACGCCCGACACCGTGAACGAGTCGGCCTTGATGATGCCGCTCTTCTCCTCGGCGATCGCCACGACGTCGTCGCCGAGCAGGTGCGTGTGGTCGAGGTCGACCGGGGTGACGACGGCCACCTGGGCGTCGATGACGTTCGTGGCGTCCCAGGACCCGCCGAGGCCGACCTCGATGATCGCGACGTCGACGGGAGCGTCGGCGAACGCGGCGTAGGCGACGGCCACGAGCACCTCGAAGAAGTTCATCCGGCGCCCACCCTCGTCGAGGGAGCGCGCGTCGACGATCTCGATGAGCGGCGCGACGTCGTCGTAGGCAGCGATGAACTTCTCGCGCGGGATCGGCTTGCCCGACAGCGTGATCCGCTCGCGGATGTCGTGCAGGTGGGGCGAGGTGAACCGCCCCGTCGCCAGCCCGCTCTCGCGCAGGATCTCGTCGATCATCCGACTCGTCGACGTCTTGCCGTTCGTGCCGGTCAGGTGGATCGAGGGGTAGGCCCGCTGCGGGTCGCCGGCGAGCTCCATGACGGCCCGGATGCGCTCGAGCGAGGGACCGATGTCGTTCTCGGGGGCGCGCGCGAGGATCTCCTCCTCGATCTCGCGGACGCGCTTCATCTCCTCGAGGTTGCGGGCCGCCTCCTGGGCTGCGGCGTCCGGCCGCCCGCCGCTCACGACGCGTCCTCCGTACGGGTGCCGTCGGCCGTCGGCAGCGGACGCTCCATCCAGACGCTCACCGGCATGTCCGAGCCACCCGACTCGCGGTGGGTCTCGGTGAAACCGTGCCGCGCGTAGAAGCGCGCCGCGCCGCTGTTGCCCTCGATGTGCGACAGCACGATCCGCGGGTGCCCACCCTCGACGGCCCGCTCGACGACGGCATCGAGCAGCCGCGAGCCGACGCCGTTGCCGTGGTTGTCGGGAAGCACATAGAGCTTCCACAGCACGAAGTCGTCGTCCTGCGGGCCGAACGTGGCCACACCGACGACGTCGTCGCCGTCGACGGCGACGATGGTGCGGCCCTTGCGGATCGAGGCGGCGACGACGTCGCTCGTCCACCACTTGGCCAGGCCCATGGCGACGTACTCCGGGCCGACGAGCGGCTCGTACGTCGCGAGCCACGTGCGGTGTCCGACGGACAGGACGCCGGACAGGTCGTCGCCGACCGCGGGGCGCACCTCGACGCCCTCGACGCCCGGACCCTGGGTGCCGGTGCTGGCCAGGCTCATCGCTTCTCCACCACGATCGTCGCGGCGTGGTCGTCGCCGACGACCACCTGGGTCCCCACGCCGTCGGGCAGGGCGTGCTCGGGCCCGGCCGACGCGAACTGTGCGGCGAGCGTCTCGCCGACGATGAGGTCTCGGTGGTCGACCGTCGCCTCGAACACCTCCGGCGAGCCCTGGATCGTCAGGCTGATCCGGTCGCTGACGTGCAGGCCCGCGTCGCGGCGGGCCTGCTGGACCGCGCGCACGAGGTCGCGGGCCACGCCCTCGGTGGCGAGCGCCGGCGTCACGGCGGTGTCGAGGACCACGAAGCCGCCGCCGGGCAGCATCGCGGTGGCCGCGGTGTCGGCGCCGTCGCCGGACACGACGGTCTCGAGGGAGTACTCGCCCTCGGCGAGCTCCAGGCCGCCTGAGGTCACGACGCCGTCGGGCGAGACCGACCAGTCGCCGGACTTGCTGCCCCGGATGGCCAGCTGGACGTCCTTGCCGAGTCGCGGGCCGGCCGCGCGGGCGTTGACGGAGAGGCGCTGCGTGACACCGAAGTCGGCCTCGCTCGCCGTGGCGAGGTCGACGAGGGCGAGGTCCTTGACGTTGAGCTCGTCCTGGACGATCGAGCGGAACGGCTCGAGGGCGTCCGGCTCGGGCACGACGACGGTCAGGGCGGCCAGCGGCAGGCGGGCGCGCAGCTGGCGGGCCTTGCGCAGGCTGGAGCCGACCGAGCAGACGTCGCGCGCCCGGTCCATCGCCACGACGAGGGCGTGGTCGGCCGGCAGGTCGTCGACGAGGGGGTAGTCGGTCAGGTGCACCGACCGGCCGCCCGTCAGGCCGCGCCAGATCTCCTCGGTGACGAGCGGCAGCAGCGGCGCGATGGCGCGCGTCACCGTCTCGAGGGCGGTGTACAGCGTGTCGAAGGCTGCGAGCGACTCGTCGGTCTCCCCGCCCCAGAAGCGGTCGCGGGAACGGCGGATGTACCAGTTGGACAGGACGTCGAGGAACCCACGCATGGTGTCGCAGGCCGCCGCGACCTCGTACGCGTCGAGCTGCTCGGTCATGTCGCCGACGAACTCGCGCAGCTTGGCGAGCAGGTAGCGGTCGAGCACGTCGGTCGACGCGGTCGACCACTTCGCCTCGTAGCCCTCCCCGCCCTGAGCCGTGTTGGCGTAGAGCGCGAAGAACGACCAGGCGTTCCAGAGCGGCAGCATGACCTGCCGGACGCCGTCGCGGATGCCCTGCTCGGTGACGACGAGGTTGCCACCGCGCAGGATCGGCGATGACATGAGGAACCAGCGCATCGCGTCGGCGCCGTCGCGGTCGAAGACCTCGGAGACGTCCGGGTAGTTGCGCAGCGACTTGCTCATCTTCTGGCCGTCGGAGCCCAGCACGATGCCGTGGCTGACGCAGGACTTGAAGGCCGGTCGGTCGAAGAGCGCGGTGGCGAGGATGTGCAGCGTGTAGAACCAGCCGCGCGTCTGCCCGATGTACTCGACGATGAAGTCACCCGGGAAGTGGTGCTCGAACCACTCGGCGTTCTCGAACGGGTAGTGCACCTGGGCGAAGCTCATCGAGCCGGAGTCGAACCACACGTCGAGCACGTCCTCGACGCGGCGCATCGTCGACTGGCCCGTCGGGTCGTCGGGGTTCGGACGCGTCAGGGTGTCGATGAAGGGCCGGTGCAGGTCGGTGACGGGCACGCCGAAGTCGCGCTCGAGCTCCTCGAAGGAGCCGTAGACGTCGAGGCGCGAGTACTCCGGGTTGTCGGACTTCCACACCGGGATCGGGCTGCCCCAGAAGCGGTTCCGCGAGATCGACCAGTCACGGGCGTTGGCCAGCCACTTGCCGAACTGGCCGTCCCTGATGTGCGAGGGCGTCCACTCGATCTCCTGGTTGAGCTCGAGCATCCGGTCCTTGATCTTGGTGACCTCGACGAACCACGAGGACACCGCCATGTAGATGAGCGGCTGCCGGCAGCGCCAGCAGTGCGGGTAGCTGTGGTCGTAGGTCTCCCGGCGCAGCAGCACGGTGCCCGGCGTGACCGAGCCGGTCTCGCCCTCGCCCCGCGTGGCGGCCTTGAGGTGGTCGATGATGTGGAGGTTGGCGTCGAAGACGTGCATGCCCTCGTAGTCGACGACGGGGTAGGTGAACCGGGCCTCGGCACTGACCGGCACGACGGGGGCGATGCCCTCGCGGTCGGTGACGAGCTTGTCCTCCTCACCGAAGGCGCCGGCGCTGTGCACCAGGCCCGTGCCGTCGGTGGTCGTGACGAAGTCGGCCTCGACGACGCGGTGGGCCCGCTCGTGGCCCTCGTAGTACGTGAAGGGGGCCGTGTAGCGACGACCGAACAGCTCGGAACCCTTGAGCCGCTGGACGATCCGCTCCTCGGCGTCCTCCCCCAGCTCGCGTTTGTAGGCACCGAGCCGAGCCTCGGCGATGACGTAGCGCTCGGTGGTGCCCGTGAAGTCCGACTCGACGACGACGTAGTCGATGTCGGGGTGCACCATGATCGCGAGGTTGGCCGGGAGGGTCCAGGGCGTCGTCGTCCACACGAGCGCGAGCTCGCCGGTCTCGAGGCGCAGGCCGACCGTTACGGCGGGGTCCTGACGCATCTTGTAGACGTCGTCGTCCATGCGCAGCTCGTGGTTGGACAGCGGGGTCTGGTCGTTCCAGCAGTAGGGAAGCACGCGGAAGCCCTCGTAGACCAGGCCCTTGTCGTGCAGCTGCTTGAAGGCCCAGATCACCGACTCCATGTAGCCGGGCTCGAGCGTCTTGTAGTCGTGGTCGAAGTCGACCCAGCGCGCCTGGCGGGTGACGTAGTCGCGCCACTCCCCGGTGTACTTGAGCACCGACGCGCGGCAGGCGTCGTTGAAGGTGTCGATGCCGAGCTCGACGATGTCCTGCTTCGTCTTGAGGCCGAGCTGGCGCTGGGCCTCGAGCTCGGCGGGCAGGCCGTGGGTGTCCCAGCCGAAGCGACGCTCGACGCGCTTGCCGCGCATCGTCTGGTAGCGGGGAACGATGTCCTTGACGTAGCCGGTGAGCAGGTGGCCGTAGTGCGGCAGTCCGTTGGCGAAGGGCGGACCGTCGTAGAAGACGAACTCGTTGTCGCCATCGGTGCCCGCGTCGCGGTTCTCGACCGACGCGATGAAGGTGCCGTCCTCGTCCCAGTACCTCAGCACGCGCTCCTCGATCTCGGGGAAGCGCGGGTTCGACGGGACGCCGGTGCTGCGGGCGGGCGTCGGCTCGGAGGTCGGCTCGGACGTGGTGACCTTGGGGTAGGTCATGCTGCGGGCTCCTGGTCTCGGCGGTCTCGGCTGCTGCGCCGGGGACGACGTCTCCGCCGCGGTACCACCCCGCTTGCCGCTCGGGCCCGGGGGCGCGTGCGACCGCTCGTTCGTGGCTGTGACGGGCCCACCCGTCCGGTTCTACTGGGAGCACCGCCGGCTCGCGGTGTCGGTTCTTCCGGAGGCTCGCCGCTGATGACGGCTCGAACGCCTGTGCGCGCCAGTCTAGCCTGTGCGGCGCGCCGCCTGCGTCGAGCGGCGGGGCCGACCGGGCCACCACCGGCCACGACCCGCGACAGGCTGGGGGCGGACCGTCCCGGGCGGGCCGGCCGGCGTTTGGCACTATGTGGCCATGACGGAAGTGGAGACGACCGGTGCCTGGCTCAGCCGCGAGGACCTCGACAACGCCCGCGAGCGCCTGCCGATGCTCTACGTCCACGCCGTGCCCGTCCGGGTCGACGACAAGGGGCAGGTGACGCACATCGGCCTGCTCCTGCGGGCCGACAGCGACGGCGGCATCGGCCAGGAGGTGGTCGGCGGCCGCGTGCTCTACCACGAGAAGATCCGCGACGCGCTCGTGCGGCACATCGAGAACGACCTCGGTCCGATGGCCCTGCCGCGCATCCCGCTCTCGCCCCAGCCCTTCACCGTCGCCGAGTTCTTCCCGACGCCCGGAGTGACCCCGTTCCACGACCCGCGCCAGCACGCCGTGTCGCTCGCCTTCGTCGTCGCCGTCATGGGCGACTGCCGGCCCCAGAAGGACGCCCTCGACCTGTCGTGGGTGACGCCCGAGGAGGCCATGACGATCTCGGTGTCCACCGACATGAGCGGCTCGCACGGGGTCCTCGTGCGCCAGGCACTGGCCCACGTCGGCCACCCCGTGTGAGGCTGCCACCGCGAGTCACGAATTAGCCTGCCATCCAAGGATTTTCCGGACCTCGTCCACGACTTTCCACCCATAGGGGACCACTTCCCCGATTGCTGTGCGTCGTCACGAGATCGCCCCTAGCGTCGATGTCTGGGTAGCCGCACACGCGCCGGTCGGCTGCCCTGGGAAGACGGGGGCCTCTTGGGGGCCGAGGGCGGATGCGGCGCGACCGTACGGGTAGCCACCCGCGTCGACAGGCGTGGGATTCCTCCGCACCCTGGAGAGGCAGCTCATGGCCGGATCACCCTTCGCTCGGACAGTACTCGGGACGAGGCGGCGGGACGGGGGTGGGCGTCGCCGGAGACTACTCGGCACCGTGGCGGCCATCGCCCTCGCGGCCGGCGCGGCAGCACTGAGCGCCCCCACCGCTCTCGCCGGAAGCACGCCTCCGTTCACCATCGGGCCCAACGGCTCGGCCGTCGTCCCCGGGGCTGACGGGGCGAACAACCTGCCCGACCTCTTCGGCTCCGTCAAGGAGCTCGGGCCGCTCAACTCGAACACCACGAAGATCGGCGTCATCCACAGCGACGCCGTGCCGACCCTGGGCCTCACCAACCCCAACGCGCAGGTCGACCTGCGCCAGGGCTGGACGAACTCGGCCAAGGACAGCGACGGTGACGACTGGCTGTACTTCGCGTGGGAGCGCGACAGCAACAGCGGCAGCGGCTTCATCGCCTACGAGTTCATGCAGGACCCGCCGCCCGCCGCGTGCGCGTACACCACGGCCACCGACCAGCAGCTCATCGACACCTGCAACCCGTGGGCCAACCGCAAGGCCGGCGACTTCATGATCCTGTGGGACCAGCAGGGTGGCAGCCGTGACCTCTACCTCCGTACCTGGTCCGGCACCGCGCCGAACCTCGTGCTCAGCCCGCCCGGGGCACCGCTCAACTCGTCCGTGAGCGCCGCTGCGTACAGCGCCGACGGCTTCCGGGGCGAGGCCGCGCTCAACCTGACCGACGCCGTCTTCGGCGGCGTCCAGGCATGCCGGTCGTTCGCGAACGTCATCCCGAGCACCGTCACCGGCAACTCCGACACCGCGGACTACAAGGACACGATCCTGCAGCCCACTGTGCCCGTCGGCGGCTGCACGTCGACGACCGTGACCACGCCCAAGATCGTCAGCGGCGGGACGACGTCGGACTACGGCAGCGCCGCCAGGTCGATCACGACCGACGGTGTGCTGCAAGTCAAGGACTCGGCCCTCATCTCCCTCGCCGGCGGCTCGAGCACCCCGGGTGGCACGGTGCAGTTCAGCCTGTGCAAGGCGAGCAACACCACCAACGCGACCTGCGACTCCACCGCCACGACCATCGGCTCCCCGGTCACGGTGACCGGCTCCGCCTTCCCGGCGACCGTGGTGTCCCCGAGCGCGTGGGTCACCTCCGCTGGGCGGTTCTGCTGGAAGGCCGTGTACAGCGGCGTCCCGGCCTCGGGCATCGCGGGGTCGAGCGACGTCAGCACCGGTGAGTGCTTCACCATCGACCCGGTGACCCCGACGCTGTCGACGACGGCCGGTTCGGACGTCACGCTCGGCTCCGCGGTCACCGACACGGCGACTCTGACCGGCACGGCTCCCAAGCCGACCGCGAACGTCATCGAGACGTCCGCACCGGGCGCGCGCACCCCGGCCGGCGGCACCATCGCATTCACGCTGTGGGGCCCGAGCACCGGTAGCTGCGGCACCCAGGTCACGGCTGCGAACCAGTCGGCCACGGTCAGCGGCGACAGCTCCGCCTCGAACGTCTACAGCGCGAGCTTCACGCCGACGGCCGCGGGTGACTACCACTGGAAGGCGGTGTACAGCGGTGACTCGCCGAACACCAACACCCAGTCGCACAACGCCACGTGCAACGACACCAACGAGGACGTGACTGTCGGACCGGCCTCCACCGGCACGGTCACCACCCCGCGCGTCGGCTCCACGCCGATCACGGCCCCCGTGGCGGTCGGCACCAGCGTCACCGACCACGCGGTCGTGACGGGCACGGCAGCGGGTGGCAGCCCGACCGGGACGGTCGCCTTCTTCGTGTGCAACCCGACCCAGGTCACGGCCAACGGCGGCACGTGCAGCACCGGCGGTACGACGGCTGGTTCGGTCACGCCCCTGACGCCCGGTGCCGGCAACACCGCCACGGCTGACTCGAACGCCGTCGTGGCGAACGCCGTCGGCACGTGGTGCTTCCGGGCCGTCTACACCTCGAACACCGCGAACTACACGGGTTCGAGCGACGCCAGCACCGGCGAGTGCTTCCAGGTGAAGGACACGACCGCTGCCACGTCGGCCCAGAACTGGCTGCCGAACGACTCGGCGACCATCACCTCCACCGGTGGGACGAACCTCAACGGCACGCTGTCGTTCACGCTGTACTCCGGCGACAACTGCGGCGCGACCAGCGGTTCGATCCTGCGCGACGCCGAGACGTTCACGCTCACGGACGCCGCCTCGCCGGCGACCCGGGTGACGACGAACTCGCTCACCAAGGTGTCGACGACGAGCACCGTGTCGTGGCTCGTGAGCTTCACGAGCACCGACGCGCTCGTGGGCAGCAGCACGCACTGTGAGAAGACGAGCCTGACGATCACCAACTGACCGGCACGCTCCGGCCCCACCGGGGCCACGGCTGGACCCGACCGACACCGCCGTCGGCCGGGTCCACGCCCGTCAGTGCTGGTGCTCGAGCAGCTCGTCGCGCTTGCTGCCCAGGACGGTGAGCGGCAGGAGGGTCTTGCCGGTGGGGCCGATCTCGATCTCGGTGCCCATCTGCGGGCAGACGCCGCAGTCGAAGCACGGGGTCCACCGGCAGTCGTCGACCTCGGTCTCGTCGAGCGAGTCCTGCCAGTCCTCCCAGAGCCAGTCCTTGTCGAGGCCGGAGTCGAGGTGGTCCCACGGGAGCACCTCGGACTCGCCCCGCTCGCGCGTCGTGTACCAGGCGACGTCGACGGGCTCGCCCGCGAGGGCGGTCTCGGCGGCGCTCATCCAGCGCTCGTAGGAGAAGTGCTCGCTCCAGCCGTCGAAGCGGCCGCCGTCGCGCCAGACCTGCTCGATGACCCGGCCGACGCGGCGGTCGCCGCGGGACAGCAGGCCTTCGACGATGCCGGGCTGGCCGTCGTGGTAGCGGAACCCGATCGAGGAGCCGTAGCGGCGGTCGGAGCGGATCGCCTCGCGCAGCTTGAGCAGCCGGGCGTCGGTGTCCTCGGCGCCGAGCTGGGCGGCCCACTGGAACGGGGTGTGCGGCTTGGGAACGAACCCGCCGATCGAGACCGTGCAGCGGATGTCGCGGCGACCGGACACCTGCCGGCCCGTCTCGATGACCTTCTTGGCGAGCTCGGCGATCTGGAGCACGTCGTCGTCGGTCTCGGTGGGCAGGCCGCACATGAAGTAGAGCTTCACCTGCCGCCACCCGGCGCCGTACGCCGCGGCGACCGTGTTGATGAGGTCCTCCTCGGACACCATCTTGTTGATGACCTTGCGGATGCGCTCCGAGCCACCCTCGGGGGCGAAGGTGAGCCCCGAGCGTCGGCCGTTGCGGGTCAGCTCGTTGGCGAGGTCGATGTTGAAGGCGTCGACGCGGGTCGACGGCAGCGACAGGCCGGTCTGGGTGCCCTCGTAGCGGTCGGCCAGGCCCTTGGTCATCTCGGCGATCTCGGAGTGGTCGGCCGAGCTGAGCGAGAGCAGGCCGACCTCCTCGAATCCCGTTGCGGCCAGGCCGCGCTCGACCATCTCGCCGACGCCGGTGATGGAGCGCTCACGCACGGGTCGGGTGATCATGCCGGCCTGGCAGAAACGGCAGCCGCGGGTGCAGCCGCGGAAGATCTCGACGGACATGCGCTCGTGGACCGACTCGGCGAGCGGCACGAGCGGCTGCTTCGGGTAGGGCCACGCGTCGAGGTCCATGACGGTGTGCTTGGAGACGCGCCACGGCACGCCCGGCGCGTCGGTCGAGGGGGCGACGCGCTGGATGCGCCCGTCGGGCAGGTAGCTGACGTCGTAGAAGGCGGGCACGTAGACGCCACCGGTGCGGGCCAGGCGCAGCAGCACCTCGCGGCGACCGCCCGGGCGTCCCTGCGCCTTCCACGACCCGACGATGTCGGTGATGGCGAGCACGGCCTCCTCGCCGTCGCCGATGACGGCGGCGTCGATGAAGGCGGCGATGGGCTCGGGGTTGAAGGCCGCGTGGCCTCCGGCGACGACGATCGGGTCGTCGTCGGTGCGGTCGGCCGCGTGCAGCGGGATGCCGGCGAGGTCGAGCGCCGTGAGCATGTTGGTGTAGCCGAGCTCGGTGGAGAAGCTGAGCCCGAAGAGGTCGAAGTCGCGCACCGAGCGGTGGCCATCGACCGTGAACTGGGGCAGGCCCGCCTCGCGCAGCTGCGCCTCCATGTCGGGCCACACCGCGTACGTGCGCTCCGCGAGGGCGTCGGAACGCTCGTTGAGGACCTCGTAGAGGATCATGACGCCCTGGTTGGGCACGCCGACCTCGTACGCGTCGGGGTACATGAGCGCCCATCGCGTGGTCAGCTCCTCGCCGGCCGGGCCGTGGCCGCCGACGTTCCAGTCCTTGACCGTGGAGTTGAGCTCGCCACCGACGTACTGGATGGGCTTGTTGACCCGCTCCAGCAGTGGCTCGAGGGCGTTGAACAGGGACTCTCCGGGCATTGGACCATGGTAAGCGGCACAGCCGCACCGTCCCGAATCGCGCCGGACCGACGAGCCGTCCGGCTCGGCCAAGATCCGGACGCGCGCGTCCGCCCGTCCTACGCTGGGGTTGGCGGGGTGGGAAAGGGTGGCGACCGTGTCGACGGCGATCCACGTGGAGGTACTGCCCGCACGGCTCGGCGACTGCCTGCTCGTCGAGTGCCCGCGGGATCAGGGCCCCACGTGGCGGATGCTCGTCGACGGCGGCCCTCCGGACACCTGGCCGCTGCTCGAGGCGCGGCTGCGCCGGCTGGACCCGGCCTACGGCCACCTCGACGTCGCCGTCATCACCCACGTCGACAACGACCACATCGGCGGCATGCTGCCGTTCCTCGCGAGCGACCTCGCCGCAGGCGTCGGGGACTTCTGGTTCAACGGGCGCACCCACCTTCCTGCACCGAAGGGCAGCTCCCGGAGCATCGACCAGGGCGAGGACGTCGTCGCCGCCCTGCTCGGCCTGACGCCCGCGGCTCCCGGCAGGCCGGCCGACGGGGGCGGCGTCGGGCACGCCCACGACGGGGCCAGGCCGTGGAACGTGGCCTTCGGTCGAGGCCCCGTCGACGCGGGCGCGACGGGTGGTCACGTCGTCGTCACCGTCCCCGACGGTCCCACGATCACCGTGCTCTCCCCGACGACCGAGCGCCTCGCGCGCCTGGCCGACTCGTGGTCGGCCGCCGTCCGGGACGCGCTGCACGGCACCGAGCGAGAGGTGGGGCTGGACACGGTCGCACCGCTGGGCGACCTGGAGCAGCTCGCGGACCAGCGGACGGTCCGCGACGCGTCCGTGCCGAACGGCAGCAGCATCGCCCTGCTCGTCGAGCACCGCGGTGCCAGCGTCCTGCTCGGGGCGGACGCGTACGGCACGGTCCTCGCATCCGCCCTGCACGCGCTGGCGCGGGCCCGCGGCACCCAGACCCTCGCCGTGGACGCGGTCAAGCTGCCCCACCACGGCAGCCAGGCCAACGTCATCGCGGCGCTGCTCGCAGCCGCACCGGCCAGCCACTACCTCGTCTCCACGAACGGTGACGTGTTCCACCACCCCGACGACGCCGCGATCGCCCGCGTAGTGCTCGATGCGCCGTCCGGGCCCACCCTGTGGTTCAACTACCGGACGCCGCGCACCGAACGCTGGGCCGACCCGCGACTCATCGAGCGGCACGGGCACCACGTCGTCTTCCCCGACCCGGCGCAGCCCGACGCCGGCGTCGTCATCGACCTCCCCGCGCGCCAGGACTGATCACTCCGCGTACATCTGCTCCAGCTCGGCGCGGTGCTTCTCGGTGACGATCTTGCGTCGCAGCTTCATGCTCGGGGTGAGGTCGCCCTCCTCGACGGTGAGGTCGTGGTCGAGGATCGTGAACTTCTTGATCGTCTCCCAGCGGTTGAGGCCGGCGTTGAGGCGGTCGACGTAGCCCTGGACGAGCGCGCGGGCCTCGTCGGAGGCCGCGATCTCTGCGTAGGAGCGACCGGCGAGGCCGTTCGTGGCGGCCCATGCCGTGATGGCGTCGGGGTCGAGGGTGACGAGGGCCGTGGCGTAGTTGTGGCCGGCGCCGTGCACGAGGAACTGGCTGACGAACGGGCACTCGCCCTTGAACTTCGCCTCGATCTCGGCGGGGGCGATGTACTTGCCGCCGGAGGTCTTGAAGACGTCCTTCTTCCGGTCGGTGACGTAGACGAAGCCGCGCTCGTCGATGCGGCCGATGTCGCCGGTGCGGAACCAGCCGTCCTCGCTCAGCACCTCGGCCGTCGCCTCGGGATTGTTGTGGTAGCCGCGCATGACGCCGGGGCCCTTGACGAGGATCTCGCCGTCCTCCTCGGCGATGCGCACCTCGGTGCCCGGCAGCGGCCAGCCCACCGAGCCGTAGCGGTACTGGCCCGGGTCGGGCGGGTTGACGGCGGTGCCGGACGAGGTCTCGGTCAGGCCGTAGCCCTCCCCCACGAGCAGGCCGACGGCGCCGAACCAGCGTGCGACGTCCGGGTCGAGGGGTGCGGAGCCGCTGATCATGAAGCGCACCCGGCCGCCGAAGCGCTCCTGCACCTTGGACAGCACGAGCCTGGTGGCGAGGCGGTGCTGGAACCCGAGGACGGCCGAAGGCTGCTCCCCCTGCTCGTGCAGGTCGCGGACCTTGGCCCCGACGCCGAGCGCCCAGTCGATGAGGGCCTTCTTGACGCCGGTCTCGGCGCCGAGCATGAGCATGACGCGGCCGCGGGCCTTCTCGAAGATGCGGGGCGGCCCGGCCATGAAGGTCGGCCGGATGATCGCCATGTGGTCGACGATCTTGTCGACGCGGCCGTCGACGGCGGTCGGGAAGCCGATCTGCAGGCCGGTGGCCACGAGCATCTTGCCGAACACGTGCGACAGCGGCAGCCAGAGGAACTGGAGGTCGGTCTTCGTCAGGGTGCCGATGGCGTCGATGACCGCGCCCTCGTAGACGACGCTGTCCTGGACGAGCCGTACGCCCTTGGGGCGGCCGGTCGTGCCGGAGGTGTAGATGACGACGGCGAGGCTGTCCGGGCCGAGCTGGTCGATGCGCGAGTCGACGAGGTCGGGCGTGGCCTCGAGCCACTCGGCGCCCCGCTTGGCGAGGTCGTCGGTCGTCATGACCCAGCCGTCGTCGCTGCCCGGGCCGGTCAGGGCGATGACCTGGCGCACGCCCGGGATCTCGCTGCGCACCTGCTGGAGCTTGGCGACCTGCGCCTCGTCCTCGGCGAAGACGATCTCGCTGCCGGAGTCGGACAGGATGTAGGCGACGTCCTCGGCGATCGTCGTCGGGTACACGGTGGTGGTCGCGCCGCCGGCGCAGATGACCGCGAGGTCGGCCAGCACCCACTCGACGCGGGTCGTCGACGCGATGGCGACGCGGTCCTCGAGCTGCACACCCAAGCTGATGAGCCCGGCGGCCCAGCGGCGCACGATCTCGTCGGTCTCGCGCCAGGTGAGGGTGGTCAGCGTGCTGCTGCCCTCGGGGAAGTAGAGGTAGGCCGGCGCGTCCGGGGAGTCGGCGACCCGGCGGCGGAAGAGCTCACCGACGCTCGTCGCCCGGTCGTCGAGCACCTGCTGGCGCACGGGCTGGTCGGCTCGGGACATGAGCGGCATGTGGACTCCTTCGTCGCCACGACGGCCCGTCATCGGCGTCAGCGGGCCGTCGTCCTTGCCGGGATGATGTCAACAATCCGCGGTCCAGTCACGCATCGGTGGCGAACGACATCGCACCGTGACCCGTGGGTAACCACGCCCGACGCGTCCGTGCCAGACGCGTCAGCGGCGCGCGCTCGTCGACGCGACGTTGCCGACGATGCCGACCGCGACCCAGCCGGCGATCATCGAGGACCCGCCGTATGACACGAACGGCAGCGGCAGGCCGGTCACCGGCGTCAGCCCGAGGCTCATGCCGATGTTCTCGAAGGACTGCACCCCGAACCACACCGCGATGCCGAGCACGACGAGGCGTCCGAAGGTGTCGGCGCGGCGGGCGACGAGGCAGGCCCGCACGACGATGAAGCCGATGAGCAGCACGAGCCCGGCCGCGCCGAGGAAGCCGAGCTCCTCCCCCGCCACCGAGAAGACGAAGTCGGTCTCCTGGAAGGGGATGAACCCGCCCTGGGTCTGACGGCCCTCGAAGAGCCCCTGTCCGGTCAGCCCGCCTGAGCCGATGGCGATGCGCACCTGACGCGTCTGGTACCCGATGCCCTGCGGGTCGAGCGAGGGGTCGAGGAAGGCCGTGAGGCGGTTGCGCTGGTACCCGCTGAGCAGCGGCGTCGTGAACGCCGCCACGACGGCGGCCGCGCCCGCCAGCACGACGCCGAGGGTCCAGACGAGCGGCGCCCCCGAGGCGGCGACGACGACGACGGTCATGGCGACGAGCACGAGCGCCGACCCCAGGTCAGGCTGGGCGAGGACGAGCGCGACCGACACCCCGGCCACACCCCAGGCGAGGGCGACGTCGCGGTGCCGTTGGCGCAGCCCCCGGTCGGCCCGGTCGGCCAGCAGCATCGCGAGGGCGACGGCGAGGGCCACCTTGGCCAGCTCGGAGGGCTGCAGCGTGAAGCCGCCGGGCAGGCGGATCCACGAGCGCGACCCGTTGACCGTCGACCCGAGCGGCGACAGGACCGCGGCGAGGCCGAGGACCCCGGCGGCGTAGACGAGCGGCGCGAGCGCGCGCAGCACCCGCACGTCGAGCCGCGTCACCCCGACGGCGGCGGCCGCCCCGACGGCCACGGCCACGAGCTGCTTCAGGGCGAGCGCCGGGCCGTGGTCGGCCCTCGTGGCCGACCAGACGAGCACGACGCCGACGAGCGAGAGCCCGGCGGCGCCGATGAACAGCCCCAGGTCGACCCGCAGCCAGCCCGCCCTGCCTCGGCTACCGGGCCGTGACGGACCGGCGGCGACGGGGAGGCGGACCGGCGAGGTCAGGCGCGTCCCTGGCTGGGCTGCGTCGTCGTCTGCGTCGTCGTCTGCGGCGTCGGCAGCTGCGGCGGCACGATGGCCGACAGGATGGTGCGGCACCGCTCGACGTCGTCGCTCATCTGCGCGACCAGGGCGTCGATCGAGTCGAACTTCAGGGTGGGTCGCAGGTGCGACACGAGCTCGACGGCCACGCGCTCACCGTAGAGGTCGAGGTCGGTGCGGTCGAGGACGTAGGCCTCGACGCGGCGCTGGTGCCCGTCGAAGGTCGGGTTGGTGCCGATCGACACCGCCGCGGGCAGCGTCCGGTCGGGGTCGCCCGCCTCGAGGTCGAGGCGCAGCAGCCAGCCGGCGTAGACGCCGTCGGCCGGCACGAGGCCCTCGTGGTCCTGGGACAGGTTGGCGGTCGGGAAGCCGAGCTCGCGGCCCCGGTGGTCGCCGTGGACGACCGAGCCGGTGACCCGGTGCGGGCGGCCGAGGATCTGCGCGGCGTGCTCGACGTTGCCGGCGAGCAGCTCGGCCCGCAGCTGGGTCGAGCTCCACCGGGCCCCGGGGGACGACGCGTCGGCCTGGCTCGTCTGGTGCGCGGCGGCAGTGTCGCCGATGTCCTCGAGGGCGATGACCTCGAACCCGTGCTCGGCCCCGAGAGTGCGCAGCGTGTCGACGTCACCGGAGTTGCGCACCCCGAAGCGGGTGTCCTTGCCGACGACGACCGCGACCGTGCCGAGGGCGTCGACGAACGTGCCGCGGACGAACTCCTCCGGCGTCTGCTGGGCGAACTCGGCGGTGAACTCGAGCACGAGGGTGGCGCCGACGCCGACCGACTCGAGTGCGTCGAGGCGCTGGCCGAGCGACATGACCGCGGCCGGCGCGCGGTCCGGGTAGAGCACGGCGATCGGGTGCGGGTCGAACGTCACGGCCACGGGCGTGGCGCCGCGGTCGGCTGCCTCGCGCACGACACGCGTCAGCACCTCGCGGTGCCCGCGGTGCACCCCGTCGAAGTTGCCGAGCGTGACGACCGTGGGCCCGAGGTCGGCCGGGATGTCGTCGAGTCCGAACCAGCGATGCACGGCGACCACTGTAGTGGCCGGTGTCGGCGGCGCTGCGTCGTGGTCGGGCACGCGGGTCAGCTCGCGGTGTGTGCGGGGCCTGCGACGGCGCCCGCGGCGGCGCGGCCCGCGCGGCCCGGGGCCTGCTGCCGGTCGTCCGCCGTGACGAAGACCACGCGTGAGCGCGCGATGGGGCGGCTCTCGTCGAGGACGGCCACGAGGGTGCCGTCGGGGTCGATCGCCGCCACGGCGTCGGTCCGCCTGGCACCGCTCGGGATGCGCTGGCCGTAGCCGATGCTCGTGGCCTCGCGCTCGCTGATCTCGTGCACCGGCAGCGCAGCACGGGCGGCGTCGGCCACGGGCAGCAGCGGGAGCGCCTCGCGCCCGCCCGCCTCGGAGAGCGTGGTGAGCTCGTCGAGCGTGGGGGCGTCGGCCAGGTCGAAGCCGCCGACGCGGGTGCGGCGCAGCGCGGTCAGGTGCCCGCCGACGCCGAGGACGGCACCGAGGTCACGGGCCAGGGCGCGCACGTAGGTGCCCGAGGACACGTCGACCTCGACCTCGACGTCGACGACGTCGATGGCCGGCCCGACCTCGAGCGCCGCCTGGCGCGGCCGCACCGACTCGACGTGGAACCGGCTGACGGTCACGGGCCGTGCCGGCAGCTCGACGGCATCGCCCTGGCGCACCCGGGCGTAGCTGCGCACGCCGTCGACCTTGATCGCGCTGACGGCGCTCGGCACCTGCTCGATGTCGCCGGTCAGGGCGGCGACGGCGCCCGGCAGGGCGTGCTCGAGGGCCGCGACGTCGTCGACACCCAACGCCGCCGTGGTCTCACCCTCGGCGTCGTCGGTGAGCGTCGCCATGCCAAGGCGGATCGTGGCCGTGTACGTCTTGTCGCAGCCGACGAGGAACGTCAGCAGCTTGGTGCCACGGTCGATGCCGAGGACGAGCACGCCGGTGGCCATCGGGTCGAGCGTGCCGGCGTGGCCGACGCGTCGCGTGCCCGCCAGGCGGCGCACCCGCGCGACGACGTCGTGGCTGGTCCAGCCGGCCGGCTTGTCGACGACGAGCAGGCCACCGGGACGCTCGCTCATCGTGCGTCGACGTCCGCGTCCGCCCCGGCGTCGGCATCGGCGTCGAGGTCGTCCTCGAAGGCATCCTCGGCGTCGCGGTCGACCGGCTTGCGGTACGGGTCGGCCTCGCCGGCGTAGCTGGCGCCGGCCGCCGCGCGGGCCAGCTCGGCGTCGCGGGCGCGGGTCTGGGCCAGGACGTCCTCGAGGTGCGCGGCGCCTTCGGGGATGGCGTCGGCGATGAACTCGAGCGAGGGCGTCAGGCGGATGCCGATGCCCTTGCCGACGGCCGAGCGGATGCGACCGGTGTTGGCGGTCAGGACGTCGGCGGTGGCCTTGCGCTCCTCGTCGGAGCCGAAGACGGTGTAGAAGACGCTGGCGTGCTGGAGGTCGCCGGTGACGCGGCAGTCGGTGATCGTGACGAACCCGAGCCGCTCGTCCTTGAGGCGGAACTCGAGGTACTCCGCGACGATGACCTTGATCCGGTCGGCGATCTTCCGAGCGCGGGCGGGGTCGGCCATGGTGGTCTCCTTGTCCTCGAGGTGCTGCTGAGGGGGTGCTGAGGTGGTTCTGGTGTGCTCTGGTGGTGCGGGTCGTGCTGGGGTGCCGGGTGGTGGTGCCGTACCCGCCGGGGGTGGCCCCGCTCACGGCGACGATCCACCCTAACGGGCGGGCGCCGAGGCGCCACGACGGGCAGGACGGGCGTGACGCGCCGACGCCGGCCCCCGGGGCGGGGGCCGGCGTCGGCTGCGCGGGCCGGACGGCCGACGCGGTGTGACGCTCAGGCGCGCGGCTTCTCGCGCATCTCGTACGTCGCGATGAGATCGCCGATCTGCAGGTCGTTGAACGAGCCGAGGTTGATACCGCACTCGTACCCGTCGCGGACCTCGGTGACGTCGTCCTTGAAGCGCCGCAGACCGGAGATCTCGACGTTCTCGGAGATGACGACACCGTTGCGGGTGATGCGCGACTTGGAGCCACGCTTGATCTCGCCGCTGCGCACGATCGAACCGGCGATGTTGCCGAACTTGCTCGAACGGAAGATCTCGCGGATCTCCGCCGTGCCGAGCTCGACCTCCTCGTACTCCGGCTTGAGCATGCCCTTGAGGGCCGCCTCGACCTCTTCGATGGCCTGGTAGATCACCGAGTAGTAGCGGATCTCGACACCCTCGCGCTCGGCGTAGTCGGCGTTCTGCCCCTCGGCGCGAACGTTGTAGCCGATGATGATCGCGTTCGAGGCCATCGCGAGGTTGATGTTGTTCATCGTGATGGCACCGACGCCGCGGTCGATGATGCGCAGGTCGACCTCGTCGCCGACGTCGATCTTGAGCAGCGCGTCCTCGAGCGCCTCGACCGAGCCCGACACGTCACCCTTGAGGATGAGGTTGAGGGTCTCGACCTTGCCCGCCGCGAGCGCCTCGTTGAGGTCCTCGAGCGAGATGCGCTTGCGGGCCTTGGCCAGCACGGCCTGACGGTCGGCGGCCTCACGACGCTCGGCGATCTGGCGGGCCGTGCGGTCGTCCGGAGCCACGACGAACGTGTCACCGGCGCGCGGCACCGAGCTGAGACCGAGCACCTGGACCGGACGCGACGGGCCGGCCTCGTCGACGTTGTTGCCGTGCTCGTCGAGCATGGCGCGGACGCGGCCGTACGCCGAGCCGGTGACGATGGAGTCACCGACGTGCAGCGTTCCGGTCTGGACGAGCACCGTCGCCGTGGCACCACGACCACGGTCGAGGTTGGCCTCGATCGCGACGCCGCGAGCCTCCTTGTCCGGGTTGGCCCGGAGGTCGAGGGCTGCGTCGGCCGTCAGGAGGACCGCCTCGAGCAGGCCGTCGATGTTCTGGCCCTGGCGGGCCGAGACGTCGACGAACATCGTGTCGCCGCCGTACTCCTCGGCGATGAGGTTGTACTCGGTCAGCTGCTGACGCACCTTGGCCGGGTTCGCACCCTCGACGTCGATCTTGTTGACGGCCACGACGATCGGCACGTCGGCGGCCTGCATGTGGTTGAGCGCCTCGATGGTCTGCGGCATCACGCCGTCGTCGGCAGCGACGACGAGGATCGCGATGTCGGTGACCTTCGCACCACGGGCACGCATGGCGGTGAACGCCTCGTGACCCGGGGTGTCGATGAAGGTGATCGCGCGCTCGACACCCTCGTGCTCACGGTGCACCTGGTAGGCACCGATGTGCTGGGTGATGCCGCCGGCCTCGCCCGCCACGACGTCCTCGTTGCGGATGGCGTCGAGGAGGCGGGTCTTGCCGTGGTCGACGTGACCGACGACGGTGACGACGGGCGGACGGGCCTCGAGGTCCTCGTCCTCCTCGCCCTCGATACCGGTCTCGAGGTCGATGTTGAAGGAGTCGAAGAGCTCCTTCTCCTCCTCCTCCGGCGAGACGACCTGGATGTCGTAGCCGAGCTCGGCGCCGAGCACCTTGAAGGTGTCCTCGTCGAGCGACTGCGTCGCCGTGGCCATCTCACCGAGGTGGAAGAGCACGGTGACGAGCGAGGCCGGGTTGGCGTTGATCTTGTCGGCGAAGTCGGTCAGCGACGAGCCACGACGCACCCGCACGACGGTCGAGCCGTCGCCACGGGGAACGGTGACGCCACCGATCGACGGCGCCTGCATCTGCTCGAACTCCTGGCGCTTGGCGCGCTTGGACTTGCGGCCACGGACCGGACGACCGCCACCGCGGCCGAAGGCACCGGCCGTCGAGCCGCGACCACCGCCGCCGCCACGCGGGCCGCCGCCGAAGCCACCGCGACCGCCGCCACCGGGGCCGCCGCCGAAACCACCGCGACCGCCACCGGCGCCACCGGGGCCACCGCGGCCGGGGCCACCGGCCGGGCGCTGGCCGGGACGGCCGACGGTGCTGCGCTCGGGCATCATGCCCGGCGTCGGGCGGGCACCACCGGGACGCGGCGCGCCGCCGGCTGCACCCGGGCCGCCGGGGCGCGGAGCACCACCGGGACGCGGTGCGCCGCCGGGGCCACCGGCACCGCCCGGACGCGGACCGCCGGGGCGGGACTGCGGCCGGGGCATGCCCTGGCTCGGGCTGAACGGGTTGTTGCCCGGACGCGGACCGGCGTCGCCACCGGGTCGCGGGGCGCGGGTCTGGCCCATGCCCTGGCTCGGGGCGAACGGGTTGTTGCCCGGACGGGGCTGTCCCGGACGCGGCGCGGGCCGCGGCGACGCGGGGACACCGCTCGTCTGCTTGCCGCCGTCGCGCGAGGACTGGACCGGCGCCGGGGCCTTGGCGGCGGGAGCCGCCGGGGCCGCGGGGGCCGGAGCCTTGGGCGTGGGGGCAGCCGGAGCTGCAGCGGCCGGACGGGCCGGGGCAGCGGGAGCCGCCTCGCGCGCGGCCGGGGCGGCCGGGGCGGGGGCGGCGGGAGCCGGAGCGGCCGGCGTCGGGGACGACGGCATCGCGGCAGGCTTCTGGGACGGCGCGGGCGCCGCCTGCTTCGCGGCGGGCTTGGCCGCCGGCTTCGTGTCGCCCTTGCTGTCAGCGACACCCTCCCGAGGGAAGGTGTCCTTGATCTTGCGGACGACGGGGGGCTCGATGGTCGACGATGCCGACCGGACGAACTCTCCCTGGCTCTTCAAGTGTGCGAGCAGTGTCTTGCTCTCGACTCCGAGCTCCTTCGCGAGCTCGTAGACCCGGACCTTAGCCACATCTCTCCTGTCTCGGTCCGGCCTGAACAGGAAGTGGCCGAACCGTGGTTATTGCTGGGGCTTGCTCATCGCTGAGTACTCATCGGGTGCTCATAGCGTTTTCAACCCGCCTTGGTTCGTTTCTGGTGGTTCTGACGCGCGGGCGGCGGGAGCCGCCTGCGCCTGGTTGCTGCTACGCGTCCGGGACACCGAGGTGCCGTGCGACCGCGCTCACGTCGACCGCGGCCTGCAGTCGCAGGGCACGTCCGAACGCCTTGCGGCGCACTGCCATCCCGAAGCACTCGGGCGTCGGGTGCAGCCATGCACCACGACCCGGCATCCGATGCCGCGGGTCAGGGCACAGCACCCGGGCGTTCGCCCCGGTCTCTGCATCCGTCGCCGCGACCACTCGCAGCAGTGCCGACCAGCTATCCGTACCTCGACATCCCACACACGTGCGGGACGGCTCGGCGCGGAGTCCAGTCCGGTCGGCCACACGCCAGTCTACCGCGTCGCGGGCCCGGCTCGCGCGACGGGGTCGGTCGGGAGGCCTGGCGCCCGGCCGACACCGGGAGCCGGACAGGGGTTGAACGCTGCGGCGCCGCCGTCCATGCCCGCGCCGGCCCTCGGATGCGGGGTCGAGCGGCCGGATCGAACCGGGAGAACTGCCCCACACGGCCGATATCACCCCGCGATCCGGCCACTCGACCCACGGACGACGGATGTGATGCGTCAGGCAGGGTGACGCGTCAGGCGGGGTGACGCGTCAGGCGGGGTGACGCGCGGGGAGGGTGGTGCGTCGGTCAGGTGGGCCGGGGTGCCACGACGCGCAGGGCCCGGTGCGGGCACGCGCGGACGGCGCCGACGGCGTGCTCGCGCAGCGAGACCGGCACCGGGCCGTGCACCACCGGGTAGCCCCACTCGTCGAGGGAGATCTGCTCCGGGAGCAGCTCGGCGCACAGGCCGCGGGCCCGGCAGGCGGGCCAGTCGACGGCGAGCGCGATGGCGTCGTGCCCGCCGACCGGGGCGGCGGGGCTCCCCCGGCTCATCGCACTCCCCCGACGCCGGACGCGCACGGGCAGGTGCCGCCGAGGTGGGCGTGGACGTGCCGGCCGAGGTGCTCGAGCAGGGTGCGCACCAGGCGCGTCGTGCCGTCGGGGTGGGCGCACGCGCCACGCCTGGGGAGCAGCCCGCACAGCTCGCGCAGGCGGGGTCGGGTGTCCTCGCCCTCGGCGAGGCGCCGGACGGCGTCGGCGAGCGCCGGCAGCCCGTTGATGCACGGCCCGCACCGCCCGGCCGACTCGCCCGCGAGGAAGGTGGCGAGGGCGGCAGTGGCGCGCACGGGGCACGAGTCGGGGCCGAGCGGAAGCACGACGCCGGCCCCGATGGCGAGCCCGCGCCGCCGCAGCTCGGCCGCCGACACCGGCAGGTGCGCGAGCACGTGACCCTCGACCCACGTGCCGTGGTACCCGCCGAGCAGCACCGGGCCCATGAGCTCGGCGGGGTGCAGGACGTGCGCGAACGGCGTGCCGTGCGCCACCTCGACGACACGGGCCTCGGGGCCGTCACCCAGACCGCCGTCGAAAGCGAAGCCGCCGCCGGTCGGGAATCCCGCGGCGGGCAGCCGGCGGGACACCGTCAGCAGGGTCGTGCCCGGCTCGTCGACGGTGCCGAACGACGCGTAGGTGTCGGCCCCGTCACGCACGAGCACGGCGACGTGGGCGAAGGTCTCGGTGTTCGACAGCAGGGTGGGGCGTCCGCGCAGGCCGCGCACGGCCTCCGGCTGCCACGCCGTGACGGGCAGCCCGTCGCGGCCCTCCAGGAGCTCGACGACGGCACGCGCCTGGCCGGACACGAAGCGGGGCGCCGCCGCGTGGTGCGACCAGCGGACCGACGGGTCGTCGCGCTCGGCGCAGGCCGCACGCGCGGCGCGGGTCGTGCCGGTGCGGTCGGCGCCGGTGACGACGTGGATCTCGCGTGCGCCGAGCGCCCGCGCGATGACGGCAGCGCCGTCGAGGACGAGGTGCGGCGCGGTGCGGAGCAGGGCCGAGTCCTTGCCGCTGTCCGGCTCACCCTCGGCCGCGTTGACCACCACGACGGGCCGACGCCGGGCCCCGGCTGCGGTGGTCAGCTTCCGCGCCAGCGGGAAGCCCGCTCCCCCACGTCCGCGCACCGCCGCATCGGTCACGAGCGTGACGAGCGCGGGCAGGTCGGGCGTCGGGAGGGGCCCGCAGCGGGCCCGGTGGTGGGCGAGGTCGACCGGATCACCGAGCCTGCGCAGCAGCAGCGGCCCCTCGTGGACGAAAAGGTCGGTGACCGGCGTCGGGGCCCAGCCCGCGGATCCGGCGACGGACGCGACGACGGCCGGCCCGCCGATCGTGGCCGTCACCGCGCCACCACCGTGTGGCGTCGCTCGACGACGGCGGCGACGACCCGCGTGAGCGTCGCCACGGTGACGAGCGCGACACACGCCACCGTGAGCCAGACGAACCACGACGACACGACGTCGGTGCCCATACCGACCCCGTGCACGACCGACACCGCCCACGACGCGTAGGCCGCGCGGTGCACGACCCGCCACGTGCGCTCGGTCAGGCGGCCGCGCACGAGCGAGGTGAGCACGACGAGGGCGAGCAGGTCGAGCGCGAGGGTGCCGAGCGAGAGGTAGAGCGGCTTGTACGTGGCCCCGAACGGCAGGAACGCCTGCCACCAGCGGATGTCGACGTACTCGTCGACGACGGCCGCGGCCACGTGGCCCACGAGGACGACGACCGAGACGCCCGACAGGGCCCGGTGCAGCTCCTGGGTGACGAACCGCGGCCACAGCGGGTGGAAGCCGCGCCGCGTCGACAGGATGCCGAGCACCGTCGTGGCGGTGAACAGGGCGAGCAGCACGACCCCTGTGCCGCGGTTCAGGAACCAGAGGACCGGGTCGGTCACGGGGCACCCCCGTCGTGGTCGTGCTCGGGGCGCGCGTCCGGCCAGGGGCCGGTGGCGCGCGTCCCGCCGTCGTGGGCCAGCAGCAGCGCACCGACGCCGCGGGCCTCGAGCCAGGCCGGAGCGTCGGCGCCGAGGACGATCGCGGCCGTCGCGGCCACGTTGGCCGCCACGCACGTGGGGCCGGTGGCGCAGACGGTGCGCCACGGCCCGTCGACGGGGCCGAGGGTGCGGGGGTCGACGAGGTGCGTCCAGCGGCGGCCGGCCCGCGTCCAGCGCCGGGCCGAGACCGACGACGTGGCGAGACCGCCGTCGGTGACGGTCACGTGGGTCACGGGCCTGGCGCCCGGGCCGTCCGGGGTGTGTGCGAGGCCGACCGTCCACGCGGAGCCGGGAACACCCGGAGGGGCGGCCACCCGGACGTCGCCGCCGACGCTGACGACGACGGCAGTGCCGAGACGGTCGGTGACCGACAGGGCGACGAGGTCCGACGCGTACGCCTTGCCCGTGGCCCCGAGGTCGAGGACGACACCGGGGGGCACGTCGAGGCTGTCGTCGGTGACGACGACGTCGCGCCACCCGGGCCGACGCGTCGGCAGGGCCACCGGCGAGGGGTCGCTCGCCGGAACCTCCTCGAACGTGCGCGAGTAGCCGGCCGCGACGAGGACGTCGCCGAGGGTCGGGTCGACGACGCCGCTGGTGTGCTCGGCGGCCTCGAGCGCGACCCGGACCGCGCCGACGAGCACGGGCGATGCCGGCACCGGTCCGGTGGCCCGGTTCGCTCGCGTCAGCTCGCTGTCGGCGCGGAACCGGCTGCATGCGGCATCGACCTCGTCGAGGACGGCGGATGCGAGGTGGGCAGCGTCGGCGAGGGCGTCGGGATCGGTGACGCCGAGGTGCACGTACGTGCCGAGCGCGCGCCACCGGGCCGTGCCGGTCACGAGGTCGAGGTCGACGCCGGGCCGGGCGGCGAGCATCACGGACGAGCCCCCGGTCACGGGCGGCCCTCCGGCTCAGCGGGCCTCACGTCACGACCCAGTGCTCGGGACGACGGGCGCCACGACGACGGGGGCGGGCGCGGGGCGGGCCGCCGAGGAGCCTGACGAACCCGAGGTCGGCGCCCGGCCGGAGGCGGACGACCGCCCCGACCCCGAGGACGCCGACGCCGGGCCCGGTCTGGCGCTGCCCGGCGCCGACGCCCGCACGACGACCCCGGGGTCGACGACGGTGCGCGTGGGTCGCGGCTGGAGCACGACCTGCGGGTGGCTCGCGGCGTCCGCGACGAGCGCGCCGTACCGAGCCTGTGCCGCGGCGTCGAGCACGGCCGCCGTGCGCTCGTGGGCCCGGGCCTCGCGTGCCTCGCGGTCCTGACGCGTCTGCTCGGCGGCCACCGCGGAGACCGCGCCGACGGCGGCGACCGAGCCGGCCGCGACGACGCCGGTCAGCACGGTCGTCAGGGTGCGGGCGCGGTCGCGTTCGCCTGGGGTGAGCAGTCCGGACATGGCGCTCCTGCTGGTGGGCTCGTCAGGCCCCGACGTGGGTTCGTCGAGGTCGAGCCCACGCTGCGCGTCGCGTCGCAAAGTGCGCGTCAGGTGACTGTTAAGGAACCGTCATCCTCTCGTTCGCGAGCGGCGGCCGACGGATCCTTAACGCGCTCTTGAGCCGGCGGCGATGCGCCGTTGATCCCGTTCGCGGCATCGTCGGATCGTCCGGTCGCCCACCGATCCGGATCCAGCACCGTGCGAAGGAGAGCGCCATGGCCATCGGCAGGACCGTCGCGGTCGGCACCGGCATCGGATCGGTGGCCGCCGTCGCGATCTACGTGGCGATGACCGCCTCGGCCGGTGCCGGGACGACGGGAGCGACGGGACCCGGATCGGTCTCCCCCGCCGTCGCCCGGGTGGCCCCGAGCGTCCCTTCCTTCACGACCACGGTGCCGGCACCGTGCAGCGCTCCGGCCGTGCTCGTCGCCGGCGCCTGCGTCACGCACGTGCCCGGCCGGGCGACCACCCTGCCAGCCCCCGCGGGGCCCGACCTCGATCCGGAGGCGCCGGGGTCGTCCCTCCCCCTCGACAACCCGGCCTCCGGGTCGGGCCCCGCGGTCTCAGTGCGCCAGCACGCCTCCGGCGACGACGGCGACGACGGCGACGAACCCGGCGAGGACAGCGCCGGCGAGCCCGACGACGACGCGAGCGAGCACCGCACGCCGGCGACGACGCCCTCCACCGCGCCCCCGACCGCAGCCACGTCCCCCGCCACGACGCCGACGGTCCCGACGACGCCTGCCGGCTGAGCCGGTGACCGCGCAGCCCCGTACTGCGCCGTCCCGGGTCCACCACCCGGGGGCGGCGCGCGTCGGGCTCGACGCGTCAGGTGCCCGCGGCGGGCAGCCGGACCGTCACCTCGAGGCCACCGAGCACGGAGGACCCGAGCTGCACCGAGCCCCCTGCGGCCTCGGCCACCCGGTGCACGATGTCGAGGCCGAGGCCCGTCGACCCGCTGCCGCTCGCCCCGCGTCGGACGGCGTCGGCGGCGACGGCCCCCGGCCCGCCGTCGGAGACGGTGAGCACCCGCTCGCGCCGGCCGTCGGTGAGCGACACGAGGACGGAGGCCCCCTCGGGGGTGTGCGCGAAGACGTTGTCGAGGAGCACGTCGACGACGTCGCCGAGGTCCTCCGGGGCCAGTGGGACGAGGCAGGCGTGACCGGGCACGACGACGTCGAAGGCACGCTCCTGGTCCTGGGCGAGCGGCTCCCAGAAGTCGCTGCGTGCGCGGACCACCTCGGTGGCGTCGCAGGCCATCGGCAGGGCGGTGCGCAGCGGACGACGCGCCTCGCGCACGACGGCGTCGACGCTGCGCTGCAGCTCGTCGACGTGGCCGCGCAGCCGCCCGGCCAGCTCGGCGTCGCTGACGAGGTCGGTGTCGATGCGCAGCGCTGTGACGGGGGTGCGGAGCCGGTGGCCGAGGTCGGCGACCGACTCGCGCTCGGCGGCGACGAGGCTGTCGATGCGATCGGCGAGCTGGTTGAGGGCGTGGGCGAGCTCGACGGTCTCCGGCGGGCCCTCGACCGGCGCGCGGGCGTCGTGGTCGCCGAGCCGGATGCGGTGGGCCACCTCCGCGAGGTGCACGACCGGCACGCTGGTGCGCCGTCCGAGCCGCCAGGCGATGAGGATCGCGGCGAGCACGAGCAGGAGCCCGAGTCCGCCGATGGTCAGCCAGGCCCTCGTCACCCCCTCGTGCAGCTCGGCGTCGGTGACGCTCGACTCGACGACGGTGATGCCGGCCTCCGTCTGGACCGGCACGACGACGTCGACGCCCGACTCGGTGCGCTGGGTGAACGACGTCCGCTGGGTGCGGGCGCGCTGGACCTCCTCCTGCTCGTCACCCGAGGAGATCTCGGTGCCGATCGTGCCGCCCGACGGGGTGTGCACGACGACGCGCATGCCCTGGGCCGTGAAGAGCGCGACGGCCTGGCGCACCTCGGCCTCGGTGTCGACGCTCGCGACGACGGTGGCCACGCTCTGGGCCTGCTCGCGCGCCCGGTTCGTCGCGCGGTCCTCGGCGACGCCGGCCACGAGGATGCACAGCGGCACGATGAAGGCGACGACGACCGCCGAGGTCGTCGCCGCGACGAGCCACGTGATCTGGCGCCGCATCAGGCGTCCGTCGGGTCCGTCGCCCCGGCGGGGCCGGGCGCGTCGGACACCTCGGGCACGTCAGGCACCTCGGGCCCCTCGGGCACCTCGGGCACCTCGGTGGTGTCCGACGCGTCGGGGGCGCTGAGCCGGACCCCGACGCCGCGCACGCTGTGGAGGTACCGCGGGTGAGCCGCCGACTCGCCGAGCTTGCGCCGCAGCCACGAGAGGTGGACGTCGACGGTTCGCTCGCCCCCGCCGTAGACCTGCTGCCACACCTGGGCGAGGATCTCGCGCTTGGTCACGACCTCCCCGACGCGGCTCGCGAGCAGGAGCAGCAGGTCGAACTCCCTGCGGGACAGCTCGACCGGGACGCCGTCGAGCGTCACCTCTCTCGCGGTCGGGTGCACGACGAGCCCGCCGACGACGAACCGGTCCTCGCCCTGTGGCGCCGACGTGCGGCGCAGCACGGCCCGCATCCGGGCCTCGAGCTGGTCGACCGTGAAGGGCTTGAACACGTAGTCGTCGGCTCCGGAGTCGAGGGCGCGCACGACCGACGCGTCGTCGTCGCGGGCCGTCACGACGATGACCGGGGTGTCGCGCACCGCGCGCAGCATCGACAGGACGGTGTGACCGTCGAGGTCGGGCAGGCCGAGGTCGAGCAGCACGAGCTCGGGCCGGTCGTCGACCGCGTGCTGGAGCCCGTCGAGGCCGCGGTGGGCGCTCGACACCGTGTGGCCCCGGTCGCCGAGGGCCCGGACGAGGGAGGTGCGGATGGCCGCGTCGTCCTCGATGACGAGCACGTGTGTCACAGTGAGAACGGTACGCCCGGGGGTGTCCGCGCGGACGGTCCTCGAGCGGAACCGCGCGCGGTCCCGCGCACGCGAGGAGGTGCGCACCGGTGAGCCAGCCGATGGTGGTCAGGCTGCGCCACGTGCTGGGGTGGATCGCGGTCGTCGTCGTCACGGCGGTGGTCACCACCGTCATCGTCACGAGCGTCGGGCGCGACGTGACCGACTCCGTCGCGGGCGGCTCGGTCGCGCTGCCGCCGGGACTCGTCGGCGCCTCGACGCCGACCCTGACGGTGACCGTCGAGCCCGAGTCGGGCGAGGACCTCTCCGCGCCCGGGTCAGGCTCCGGCGCGACGCCGCCTCCCGGTGCGACCACCGCCCCCGCGACCGGCCGGGACGCGCCCGGGGCAGATGCCGAGGGCAGCGGCGACGCGGCCGCCGACGCGTCGGGCGACGCTGCGCAACGGAGCCGACCGGGCAGCGGCGCCGCCGGAGGCGCCCGGTCCGGGCCGACTGCGGCGGGCCCGGCACCGTCGGACGGCACCGCCACCCGCACGTTCTCGACGCCGGGCGGCGCGACCGTCGCCGGCTGCCGCGGGGGCCTGCCCTACGCGCGATCGGTGACGCCCCGCTACGGATGGTCCTTCGAGACCGAGACCGAGACGGGTGAGCTCGACGTCACCTTCAAGCAGCCCGGTCAGGAGTACCCGCAGCACGTCGTGTGCCAGAACGGCCAGCCGGTCCTGGCCGAGGGGTACGGGTCGGAGCACCGCTGACGCGCGAGCGCCCGGTGGCAGGTGCCACCGGGCGCCCTGACGTCACGTCGGCGCGGGACCCGTCACTCGGGCGCGACCTCGACGCCGCCGGCGTCCTCGGTGTCGGCGCGGATGTCGATGCGCCAGCCGGTCAGCTTCGCGGCGAGGCGGGCGTTCTGGCCCTCCTTGCCGATGGCGAGGCTCAGCTGGTAGTCGGGCACGACGACGCGGGCCTTGCGGGCCGCCGCGTCGACGATCTCGACCGACTGGACGCGCGCAGGCGAGAGTGCCGCCGCGACGAAGACGGCCGGGTCCTCGGCGAAGTCGACGATGTCGATCTTCTCCCCGCGCAGCTCGGTCATGACGGCGCGGACGCGCGAGCCCATCGGACCGATGCACGCGCCCTTGGCGTTGACCCCGGCGACCTTGCTGTGCACGGCGATCTTCGTGCGATGGCCGGCCTCGCGGGCCAGCGCCGCGATCTCGACGGTGCCGTCGGCGATCTCGGGCACCTCGAACCGGAAGAGGGTGCGCACCAGGTTGGGGTGGGTGCGCGACAGGCTGACCTGCGGGCCCTTCGGACCGCGCTTGACGCTGACGACGAAGCAGCGCAGCCGCTCGCCGTGGAGGTAGCGCTCGCCGGGCACCTGCTCGGCGAGGGGCAGGATGCCCTCGACCGTGCCGAAGTCGACGAGGACGTTGCGGGGGTCCTGGCTCTGCTGGATGACACCGGAGATGACATCACCCTCGCGACCCTTGAAGTCGCCGAGGATCGCCTCGTCCTCGAGGTCGCGCAGCCGCTGGACGATCACCTGACGCGCGGTGGACGCGGCGATGCGGCCGAATCCCTCGGGGGTGTCGTCGAACTCGGGGCCGGGCTCGCCACGCTGCGGGCGCTCGCCCTCCTCCTCGGGCGGCAGCAGCTCACCCTCCTCGCGGGCCCAGACGATGACGTGACCGGTCTTGCGGTCGAGCTCGACGCGCGCGATGCGGTAGCTGCCGTCGGTGCGGTGGTAGGCGACCAGGAGGGCCTGCTCGATGGCGGGGATGAGCACGTCGAGGCTGATGTCGCGCTCCCGCTCGAGCGCGCGCAGCGCGGCCAGGTCGATGTCCATCAGGAGTCCCCTTCCGTGGCGGGCGCGTCGTCGGCCCGCTCGTCGTTCGTGTCGTCGTTCGGGTCGGTGTGGTCGTCGGCGCCGGGCCGGGTGAACTCCACCTGCACGACGCCGCGCTGCACGGCGTCGAGGTCGAGGGTGACGCGTCGGGCGGGCGTCTTCTTCGTGGCCGGGACGTCGAGCACGAGGCGGTCGGTGCCGACCTCGACGAGGCGGCCGGTGTCGGTGCCGTCGCGGTGGGTGATCTCGACGAGGCGCCCCACCTGCCGGCGCAGCTGGTCGCGGGAGGACAGCGCACGCCCGACGCCCGGCGAGGACACCTCGAGGACGTAGGGCGACTGGCCGAGGAGGTCACCGGCGTCGAGCTCGTCGCTCACCGCGCGGGTCGCGTCGGCGACGGTGTCGAGCGAGAGCGGGGGAACGACGCCCGTGGTGTCGGCGTCGTCGAGGCCGGTGATGTCGGAGTCGACGAGGACCCGCACGACACGGCGCTTGCCCGCCGGGGACACGGAGACGTCCTCGACCACGAGCCCGAGAGGCGCGAGCACCGGTTCGAGCGCCGCTCGGATGTCCTGGGCCGTGCTCATGCGTCGACGCCTCCTGCTCTTCTCGAATGTCGGTCCCGTACCCCGTCGGGGCTCACGGACCGCTGTCACACCCGGCCCGGGCACCGGGCCGGCCGCGCGAACCGGTCGGTTCCGGCGCGCCGCGTGGCCCACTCTATCGGCGCCGCGGGGTGGGCGCAGACCACCACCGACCGACGACGTGGGAGGATCCGGGGCATGGACGGCGACATCGGGGGACGTGGACCCCGCCTGTCCGAACGGCTCGGCCGTCCCCCGCGCCGCCTCCTGCTCCTCGGTGGCGGCGCCGCCGTCCTCGCCGTCCTCGTCGACCGCGGGCTGCGCCTCGACCTGCCCCAGCCCCCTCCGCCGGTCCCGACCCGACGCAAGGCTCCCGACGAGGAGCTGCTGCTGTCCGTCGTCGGAGACCTCGGTGTCCTGGGCGCCGATGCGGACGCCCTCGTGTCGGCCGGTGCGGGCGGCAGCGTCAAGCGCGTGCGCAACATCCTGCTCGAGCAGCGCCGCGTGCTGACCGGGCGGCTCACGAACGCCGGGGTGCCCTCGTCCGTCATCGACGCGTCGGTGCGCAAGGCCGCGACGGCGGCCGCGACCGCCCCGGTGCGCAGCCGCGCCGACCTCGCGGCGCGTCTCGGCGACGTGCCGCGGAGCCTGTGGGCGGGCGTGGCGGAGGCGGACGCCCCCACCCGCGCGGTGCTCCTCTCCGCGCTCTCGGCGCGGTTCGCGAGCGCCACCCTGCTCGGCGGCGACGTGGCGGTGCCCGACGCCGCCAGCCCGGCCCGGGCGGCGATCGTGGCGAGCACCCAGCCCCTCGTGTACGCGTTCGAGGTCGTCGCCGCGCAGGCCGGGGCCGAGGACCGGCGCCGCGCCGCGGACACCCTGGCAGGCCTGACCCGCCTCGAGCTCGCGACGTCGGGCAGGTCCTCGACGATGCCGAGCGGCTGGGCCCTGCCCTTCCCCGTCACCACCCCGGCCGACGCGTCACGCCTGGCCCACCAGGTGCTCGCCGACACCGTGGACGCCACCGCGGAGGTCGCGGGGACGACGCCGAGCCCCGCGTCGGTCGAGGACGTCGCGCGCTGGAGCGGGCGCGTCCAGGCCCTCGCCACCGACTGGGGTGTGCCCCTGACCGCCTTCCCCGGAGCCGCCTCGTGAGCATGGACCTCATCCCGGCCAGGTTCGCCCACCAGATCAGCGGCTACCCGGCCGACGGCTACGCCTCCGGCGAGGACTGGCTGGCCGGGCTGCCGACCCTGCTCGGCGACCTGCTGCGCGAGTGGGAGCTGGAACCGGCCGGCCCGACGATGACGGGCGCCTGCTCGGTCGCCCTGCCGGTGCGCCTGCTCGGTGCCGGTCGCGAGGCTGCGGGCGTCAGCGGCGAGGGCGTGCTCAAGGTCAGCTGGCCGCACCCCGAGGCCGCCACGGAGTCGCTGGCGCTGCAGACGTGGAACGGACACGGCGCGGTGCGCCTGCTGCGGGCCGACCCGTCCCGCTTCGCGATGCTCCTCGAACGGCTGCACACCCGCGACCTCATGGGCGTCGACATCGACGAGGCGTGTGGCGTCATCGGCGACCTGCTGCGGGTGCTGCGTCGTCCGCCGCACCCTCGCGTGCCCCGGCTCGTCGACTACGCCGAGCGGCAGGCCCGCGAGCTGCGCGAGGCGCCGGCGGTGCTGCCGCGTCGCTACCTCGACCAGGCCTCGGCGCTGGCCCGCGAGCTGGTGGCCCGTCCGCCGGCCGAGGACCGGCTCCTGCACACCGACCTGCACTACATGAACGTCCTCGGTGCCTACCGCTCGCCGTGGCTGGCCATCGACCCCAAGCCGATGGCCGGCGACCCCGCGTTCGAGGTCGCCCCGGCCCTGTGGAACCGCGCCGACGAGCTCGGCACCGGCTCGCAGGTGCGGTGGTCGCTGCGCCGCCGCCTCGAGATCATCTGCGAGCACGCCGGGCTCGACGAGGGCCGGGCGCGCGCCTGGACGATCGTCCGCGAGGCCGACAACGCGATCGACGCGGCGGAGGCGGCCGACGACGACGCGTCACGGGAGTGGGCCCACGACCGCGTCAGCCTGGCCGTGACGATCATCAAGGCCATGAACGACTGAGGCGTTCTCCCCCGCTCGCGCCGACGTCGCGCGGCCGGCCCGAGATCTCGGGACACCCCGGATGCCCCTCGGGACACCCCTCGCGACCATCCGTCGGGACGGTCTATCAAATCGTTTCGACTCCGGTTGTTGAAGGTCGTACGATCGACCCCGCGCAGCGTCGCGCGCCTCCCCCTCTTCGATGTCGAAAGGCATTCGCATGCCCCGCCCCGCCCTGCTCACCCGTCGCGCGACGCGGACGGCCCGGACGACCCGGACGGCCGCCGTCCCGGGAACGCCGTCGCCTGCACGCGAGATCGCGCGCATCGCGGTGCCGGTGAGCATGGAGTTCGTGCTGATGCTCGTGCTCAACTTCGTCAACCAGATCGTCGTCGGCGGGCTCGGGGCGACGGCCATCGCCGCGGTGGGCTTCTCCAACAGCCTCACCTTCATCCTCGCCGTGACCCTCGGGTGCCTCGGCACGTCGGTGAGCATCCTCGTGGCCCGGGCGCACGGCGCAGGCCGCACCGGCGACCTCGACCACACCGTCACCGCAGCGCTGCTCGTCGCGCTCGGCCTCGGCACCGTCGTGTCCCTGGTGCCCTGGTTCTTCTCCGACCACCTCATGGCGCTCGTCGGGGCCTCGCCGTCGGTCGCGGCCGCGGGCACCGACTACTTCCGCCTCACGGTCCTCGCCACCCTGCCGGTCATGCTCAGCGCGATCCTGTCCGGCGTGCTGCGCTCGGTCGGCCGCCCGACGAGCCCGATGATCGCCACGATGGTCACCGTCGTCGCCAACTCGGCGATCGCCCTCGCGCTCGTCACCGGCTTCGGCCCGTTCCCGGCGCTCGGGGTCGCGGGCGCCGGCTGGGCCACGCTCGTCACGGCCGTCGTCAAGGCGCTCATCCTGCTCTGGATGGCCTTCCGTCGTGGGGCCGTGCGCTGGAGCCTGCCCGACAGCCTGGTGCAGTGGCGGGCCGTGGTCGTGCCCCTCTTCGTGCTCGCGCTGCCGCTCGGCGTCACCGAGCTGTTCTGGACGGTCGGCACGTTCCTCTACAACGTCGTCTTCGGCCGTCTCGGCGACGAGGCCCTCGCGGCGGCGCAGATCGTCACGACGCTCGAGGGCGTGTTCATCGTCGGCAGCATCGGCCTCATGAGCGCGACGACGACGCTCGTCGGGCGATCGGTCGGTCGCGGCGACGTCGGTGACGCCATGGCCTGGGTCCGGCGCCTCACCCGCGCCGGCGTCGGCACGGCGGCCGTCTTCGGAGTCCTGTTCGCCACGTCGGTGCTCCTGCTCGACGTGCTGTTCGGCGAGGCCGGGCGAGACGTCCGGGTCATGGCCGGCGTCGGCATCCTCATGAACGCCGCCTTCCAGGTGGTCAAGGTGCGCAACATGATCGTCGGCGCGGGCGTGCTGCCGAGCGCCAACGACGTGCGCGGCGTCATCATCGGCGACGTCGTCGGGGCCTTCGCCGTCGGGCTGCCGCTCGCCATCCTGCTCGGGCTGCACACGCCGCTCGGCTTCGTCGGCATCTTCGCGGCACGCATCGTCGAGGAGCTCGCCAAGCTCGCTGTGTTCACCTGGCGCGCGCGGCGCATCCGCTGGGAGCGCCTCGTCGTCGCGCAGGCGCCGCTGCCCGCCTGAGCACGCACTGACGCGCGTCAGGTCGCCTCGGGCTCGTCGCCTGCCGCCCCGTTGGTGCGCTCGAGGTGGTCGAGCACGTCACGCCGGTCGAAGCGTCGGTGCCCCCCGAGGGTGCGGACGCTCGGCAGCAGGCCCGACCGGGCCCACTTGGTCACGGTCGTCACCGACACGCGGAACAGGCGCGCGACCTCGGCGGGCGTCATGAGGTCGACGTGCTCGTCGTGCGCTCGCCCTTCGTCATGCTCGTGACTGCTCGACATGGCTCCCCCAAGTGTCCCCTCACCGAAACCGGTGCCCCGGTGGACGTACCCGCCCGGGCGGTTCCGGTGTCGGCGCCCCCGCCGAGACCGGCCCCCGGCGTCCGGACCCCCCGTCCGCCGCCGGACCGACGGACGCCGCCCCCTCGACGACGTCCGGCACCGACGATAGGGCCCAGCGGACCCGCATGGTGGGGAATCCCCGGGTGTAGGAGAGTGGGCGCCGGCCCAACCACCGTGCGGGCGACGCATCGCGTCACCCTGTCGGCGCCGGACCTGCCGGTTCCGCCCAGATGTCCATGGGCACGGCGCGAACGCTTCGGCCGTCCGCACCGAGGGCTCGTCCCATGCGTTTGATCGACCTGAGCACCATGGACCGGTCGAGGATGGACATGCGGGGCACCTCTTGCGCCAGGCCCGCCTCGACGAGGGACAGCTCGTGCAGCGAGTGCGTGGTGAGGGCCAGCATGAGGTTGGACCGGCCGCCGGAGATGCGCCAGCAGACACGGATGCCGGGCAGGCGCCGCAGGGCCATGGCGACGCTGTCGACGTCGCCGGCGTCCGCGTAGGCCCAGAGCCAGCTGATCACCGGCCAGCCCGAGTCCGGCAGGGCCATGTCGCAGCGAAGGATCACCCGCCCGTTGTTGACCAGGCCAGCGAGGCGTCGACGAATCGTGCTCTCGCTCAACCCGGTCCGGGCCGCGATCGTCGCGACCGGCATGCGGCCGTCCTCACCCAGCAGCAGCGTCACCTGTCGGTCGACCGCGTCGTAGGGGCGGGCGAGGTCGGCCTGCTCCGACGTGAGCCCGTCCACACGCGGGTGCGGAGCCCGCATCATCACCGCGCGCTGCCGGGCATCGAGGACATGCAGCTGCCAGTGGTCGCCCATGGAGTACACCTTCGTCACGGCGTGGCTGCTCGTGGCCACGACGCCGGGGATCGAGCCGAGCGACTCGAGCAGGAACCGGGACAGGAAGGCGAGGTCCCGCACCTCGACGAGAACCGTCAGCGAGCGAGGGCCGCTGGTGTGTTCGACGCTGAGCACCTGGGGCAGCTCGGTGACGCGCGCGGCGATGGCCAGGGTCTCGGAGGCGGCACAGCTGAGCTCGACCACGGCGAGGCACGACTCGGGCTGCCCCTGCCCGGCTGCCCGACCGGACACCCAGGCGATGCCGGCGGAGGAGAGACGCTGCCATCGTCGGGCGACCGTGACCGGGTCGAGGTCCAGCGCCTCCCCGACGAGGGTCCAGGAGGCACGCGGGCTCAGCTGCAGGCAGTTGACGATGGCCAGGTCCGTCTCGTCGACGGCGGTGGCGGTGGCGATAGCGGTGGCGGTGGCGGAATGCTGCGTCATCTCAGCACGTGTCGCGTGATCCTGCGCCTGAGCGCCTCTCCTCGGCATGACTGCCATCCTCGCGTCACTGCAGGACAGCACCAAACGCCGCACTGGACCTCTCGACCGACGGAGCCGACACATGCCCCCTGAGACCGCAGCCGGCCTCGCCGCATCCTCGAGTGAGGCCGCCCTCACCCGGACGCCCAGCCTCGAGTGGATCACCAGGCTGCTGCGGATCGACACCACGAGTCGCGACAGCAACCTCGAGCTCATCGAGCTGCTCGCTGCGGAGATCCGGGCGCACGGGGTGGAGCCCGTCCTCATCCCGAACGAGGACGGCACCAAGGCCAACCTGCTCGCGACCTTCCCGGCGGCCGACGGGTCGACGACCGGCGGGATCGTCCTGTCGGGCCACACCGATGTCGTGCCGGTGGACGGGCAGGACTGGGCCAGCGAGCCGTTCGTGCCCGAGGTGCGGGACGGCCGTCTCTACGGGCGCGGCACGTGCGACATGAAGGGCTTCGTCGGGTCGGTGGCGGCGCAGGTGCCGCAGCTGGCCGGCACTCCCCTGCGCGAGCCGGTGCACCTGGCCTTCTCCTACGACGAGGAGGTCGGCTGCGTCGGCGCCGTCTCCCTCGTCGACGAGATCGTCCGCCGTGGGCTCCGGCCACGCGCGTGCATCGTCGGCGAGCCGACCAGCATGCGCGTGATCCGCGGCCACAAGGCGTTGACGATGCTCCGGGTCACCTTCCACGGCGTCGCCGCGCACTCCTCCCGCACGCCGCACGGCGTCAATGCGATCGAGTACGCAGCGCACCTCGTCCGTTACGTCCGTGAGGTGGCGGACGAGTTCCGGGTTGCCGGACCGTTCGACGACCACTACGACGTCCCGTTCACCACCGCCACGGTCAACCAGATCGAGGGCGGCATCGCCGTCAACACGGTCCCTGCCGAGTGCGCTCTCGCGTTCGAGTTCCGCGCGCTCGCGACCGTGGACGTCGACGCGACGGTCGCCAGGTTCCGCGCTGAGGCCGCTCGCGTCGAAGCGCTGATGCGGGAGGAGAACCCGGAGGCGCGCGTGGAGGTGTCCATCGGCGCCCAGGCGCCCGGCCTGGAAACCGCCGAGGACGCGGACGTGATCGAGCTGGTCGGGCAGCTGGGTGGCCTCCCGTCGCGGGAGAAGGTGGCCTACGGCACGGAGGCCGGCCTCTTCCACCGGGCCGGGATCCCGACGGTCGTGTGCGGACCCGGCGACATCGCCCAGGCCCACGCCCCGGACGAGTTCGTCGAGCTCGACGAGATCGACCGTTGCGACTCCTTCCTCGACAACCTCCTCCGCCACCTGCGCGCCGACCAGCGCCCGTGACAGCCCGTCCTCATCCAAGGAGCACCATGACCGTCCTCACCCACGCCGCCACGGACGTGACCCCCGAACGCCTCGCCCAAGCACGCAAGGCCGTCATCAGCAGCTCGATCGGCGCTGCCCTCGAGTGGTTCGACATCATCGTCTACGCCTCGTTCGCCATCGTCATCGCGGAGAACTTCTTCCCGGAGGGCGACCAGACGCTCGGGCTGATCCTCACCTTCGCCACGTTCGCCATCTCCTACCTGGTCCGACCTCTCGGCGGCATGGTGATCGGCGGCTTCGGCGATCGGCACGGGCGCAAGAAGGCGCTCACGCTCACGCTGCTGCTCATGATGGTCGGCACGCTCCTGATGGCGGCAGCGCCGACCTACTCGGCGGTCGGCGCCTGGGCGGGCGTCATCATCCTCGTCTCACGCCTCGTCCAGGGCTTCTCGGCCGGTGGCGAGTTCGGCACGGCGACGACCTTCCTGGTCGAGACCGCACCGCACCGGAAGGCGTACTACGCGTCGTGGCAGGTGGCGGCCCAGGGCATCTCGATGTTCCTCGCCTCGGCGTTCGGCTACGTCCTGTTCAACCAGCTCTCGAAGCAGGACCTCTACTCCTGGGGCTGGCGCATCCCGTTCGTCCTCGGATGCCTGATCGGTCCGGTGGGCCTGTACATCCGGGCGCGGCTGTCCGAGACGAAGGAGTTCACCGAGGGCACGGCTCACGAGACGCCGATCCGGGCGACCCTGACGGACCACCTCGGACGGGTTCTCACGGGCGCGGCGTGCGTCGGCGTCGCCACGATCTCCGTCTACCTCATCCTGTTCATGCCCACCTACGCGGTGAAGAACCTCGGCGTGCCGGCGAGCGCTGCCTACCTCGGAGGTGTGGTGGCGGGAGTCGTCACCATGGTGGGGGTCCCGCTGGTGGGTCGCCTGGCGGACCGCGTCGGGCCCGTCACGGTGATGCTCTGGGCAGCGGTGGGTGCGCTCGTGTTCGCCTGGCCGTTGTTCGCGGTGGTCATCGCCTCGCCCACCGTGCCGGTTCTCGTCGCCGCCATCGGCGTTCTCGGCGTCATCATGGCGTTCTACTTCGGCCCGCTCCCTGCGCTGCTGACCGTCCTGTTCCCCAGGGACGTGCGGGCCACCGGCGTCTCGGTCGCCTACAACGTGGGCGTCACCGTGATGGGCGGCATCGCTCCGCTCGTGCTGACGTGGCTCATCAGCCTGACCGACTCCCTGAGCGCGCCGAGCTTCTACTACATGGCGGTCGCCGTGATCTCCCTGGTCGGCCTGGGCGTCGCGCGGCGCCGGTACGCCGTCCGCTGAGCCGCCGACTACGCTCGACACAGCCCCCAGCGGGCGCTGGGGGCTGTGTCACCGGCAAGCCTCCGGACCTCCCGGGGCGGTTCGGTCCTGAGCGGAAGGTTGGTCCGTGAACCGTTTGGCTCACTCGACGAGTCCGTATCTCCTGCAGCACCAGGACAACCCGGTGGACTGGCAGGAGTGGGGCGCGGACGCGTTCGCCGAGGCCCGGGAGCGCAACGTGCCGGTGCTCCTGTCGGTCGGGTACGCGGCCTGCCACTGGTGCCACGTCATGGCCCACGAGTCCTTCGAGGACGACACCGTCGCGGCCGCCGTCAACGCGCGGTTCGTGGCGGTCAAGGTCGACCGTGAGGAACGGCCCGACATCGACGCGGTGTACATGTCGGCCGTGACGGCGACGACGGGCCAGGGCGGGTGGCCGATGACGGTGTTCCTCACCCCGGAGGGCGAGCCGTTCTTCGCCGGCACCTACTTCCCGCGCGACCACTTCCTGCGCATGCTCGCCGCCCTCGACGAGGCGTGGCGCACCCGCGAGGACGAGGTGCGCGCGTCGGGCACGCACATCGCCGGCGCCCTCCGAGAGGGCCTGCGCTCCCCCGACCCGCTCGAGCCCGCACCGGACCTGCTCGAGAACGCAGTCGCGCTCCTGGCTCGCCAGTTCGACTCGCGCTCAGCAGGATTCGGCGGGGCGCCGAAGTTCCCGCCGTCCATGGTGCTCGAGTTCCTGCTGCGCCACCACGCCCGCACGGGCGACCCGACGGCGCTCGAGCTCGCGTCGCGGACCCTCGACCGGATGGCCCGCAGCGGCCTCTACGACCAGCTCGGCGGCGGCTTCGCCCGGTACGCCGTCGACGCCGACTGGGTGGTGCCGCACTTCGAGAAGATGCTCTACGACAACGCGCTGCTGCTGCGCGCCTACGCGTCGTGGTGGCGCCTCGGCGGCGGCGACCTCGCCGAGCGCGCCGTCCGCGAGACCGCGACGTTCCTCCTGCGCGACCTGCTCACGCCCGAGGGCGGGTTCGCCTCCTCGCTCGACGCGGACGCCGACGGCGTCGAGGGCCTGACGTACGCGTGGACGCCCGCGCAGCTGCGTGAGGTGCTCGACGAAGAGGGCGGCGTCGTGGCGGGGCTGTTCGGCGTCACGGACGCGGGCACCTTCGAGCACGGCAGCTCGACCCTCCAGCTGGTTCGCGACCCCGACGACCGGGGGTGGTTCGACGGAGTCCGGGCGCGTCTGCTCGATGCTCGTGGCCGGCGCCCGCAGCCGGCGCGCGACGACAAGCTCGTCACGTCGTGGAACGGTCTCGCCGTCGCCGCCCTCGCCGACGCCGGCGCGCTCCTCGGCGAGCCGGCCTGGGTCGAGGCCGCGGCACGCTGTGCCCGGCACGTCCTCGAGGTCCACGTGCGCGACGGCGTCCTGCTGCGGGCCTCGCGCGGCGGCCGAGGCGGCGACGCGCGCGCGGTCGCCGACGACCACGGCAACCTCGCGGAGGGGCTGCTCGCCCTGCACCGGGCCACCGGCGACGCGTCGTGGCTGGCGCACGCCCGCACCGTCCTCGACGGTGCCCGCGCCTTCGCCGCTGAGGACGGCGGCTTCCACGACACCGCCGCCGACGCCGAGCCGCTCTACCTGCGCCCCCGCAGCGCCGCCGACAACGCCGAGCCGTCGGGCCAGTCCGCCCTCGCGGGCGCCTTCGTGGCCCTCGGGGCGCTGACCGGCGACGCCGAGGCCCTGGCCGTGGGTCGGGCCGCCGTCGCTGCGGGGCTCGGGCTCGCCGCGCGCGAGCCGCGCTTCGGCGGGTGGACCCTCGCGGTGGCCGAGGCACTGCTCGACGGGCCGGTGCAGGTGGCCGTCGTCGGCACCGGCCCGGACGCGTCGGCACTGCTCGACATCGCGCGGCGCAGCCCGCGGCCGGGCGCCGTCGTCGTGGCCGGGTCGCCCGAGGCCCCCGGCGTGCCGCTGCTCGCGGGCCGGCCGCTGTCGGGCGGCCGGCCGACAGCCTACGTGTGCCGCGGCATGGTGTGCGACCTGCCGGTCACGGACCCGGACGCCCTCGCGGGGCGGCTCGCCGCGCTCTGACGGACCACGGACCTGCGGCGCGGTCGGGCGTGCGCTCGACCGTGGGGCCGGGCGTTGGCTCGGGGGTTGGCTCGGGCTCGGGCTCGGTCGTGGCGGCGGACGCCGGAGCCCCGGTTGCGCGCTCCGGTGTCCGCCCCTCCCGGGCAGCCCGAGGGCCACGGATCCGACGGACCGTCCGAGGCCCACGGGAGTCAGGGGTTTCCCGGGGCATCTCGGACGGCCCGGGTCCAGTCTCGGCGACGGACCGCAACGCAGCCGGGGCCCCAGATGCAAGAAATCCGCAAGATCGCGGCGTCCACTTGTTCCGGTTCGTGGGTGCGTCATCCGCCCCATCTGTCACAATCCACGCATGACGGGCACCGAGCGCAGAGCAGTCGTCGTCGAGGACGACGACGACATCCGTCAGCTCATCACGCACAGCCTCGGCATGCAGGGCTTCGCCGTCGCCGTCGCGCGCAGCGGCCGCGAGGCCATCGACCTCGTCACCTCGACCGACCCCGACCTCGTCACCCTCGACCTCGGCCTGCCCGACCTCGACGGCATCGAAGTGTGCCGCCGGGTCCGCGAGACGAGCCAGGCGTACATCATCATGATCAGCGCCCGCACCGAGGAGATCGACCGCCTCATGGGCCTCGAGACCGGTGCCGACGACTACCTGACCAAGCCGTTCAGCCCGCGCGAGCTGCAGGTGCGGGTCAATGCCCTGCTGCGCCGGCCCCGAACGTCCTGGGACCCGTCCGCCGGCGCCACCGGCCCGATTCCCGTCGTCGGCACCAACGGCACCAACGGCGCCAACGGCGTCCACGGGGCCGGAGCCCCGGACCCGACCGCGCACCCGATCACCAACGGACACGACGCCGGGCTCGCCGGGCCTGCAGGGCACACCGCACGGGGGCACCGTTCCGACGCCGGCGACGCGGATCCCGTGGTCCGCCACGGACTGCTTGCCGTCGACACCGAGAGCCGCACCGTGACCGTCGACGAGACCGAGGTCGAGCTGACGCGCACGGAGTTCGACCTGCTGACGACGATGCTCGCAGCCCCGCGCCGCGTCTGGTCGCGGGCCGTCCTGCTCGACACGCTCTGGGGCGCCGGATGGTCGTCGGAGGAGCACCTCGTCGAGGTGCACGTCGGCAACCTGCGCCGCAAGCTGACCCGGGCTGCACCCGAGGGCTCCCGCCCGCTCATCCGCACCGTGCGCGGCGTCGGCTACCGCATGGAGGAGCCGGACGCCCTGTAGACGTCCGGCTCCTACCCCACGGCGCTCACCCGACCGGTCCGGCCCACCCAGCCGACCACCGGTCCGCCGCGGTCTAGCCGCGCTCCGACCCGGACAGGTGCAGCCAGAGGGCCGCCTCCGTCTCCGCGGTGTCGCGCGCGAGATCTCCGAGGCACTCCCACGTGTGCTCGGTGTCGCCCCGCTCGAGGGCGTCGATGACGAGGGTCGTGCGGGCGGCGAGGCGCCGGGCGCCCACCGTTCCCGACGTGACCCGCAGGCTGAGCAGGACCTCGAGGGCCCCGTCGAGGTCGCCGGTCGTCAGCGCCGCCTCGACGCGTCCGACGCGCTCGGCGAGCAGGCGCAGGTAGGTCCGGGCGACCGATGTGGCCACCTGCTGGCTCTCGAGCTCCTCGCCGAGGGTGAACAGGGTGCCGGGCTCGAAGACCGGCTCGAGGTCGGCTGCCACGTGCAGCGGCGTCTCACACATCGGTGCGCTCCTTCGCGGTGGTGTCCTCGGTCCAGCTCCGGGGCGGGGCGGCCAGGACTGCGACACCGAGCACGCCCCAGGCCACCCAGCTCTGTCGCGCCCCCCTGGCTGCCGCCTGGAGGGAGGCGGTGGCGTCGGAGGCTCGACGCGAGCCGTCCCGGCACAACGGCCACGAATCGAGGGCCCTGCTGGTCGTCGCGCTCACTTCGGTCTCCCCTCCCAGTCCTGCTCGGTGCCTGCTCCCGGGCCCCCCGGGCGGGGTGACCGGGCCGGGTCCCTACCCGACCCGGCCACCCTGGTGGTGGCTCCGTCGTCTCTCCCCCACGACGGGCCGCGGCGCACCGGGCGAGGTCCCCACCCGGCCTGGTGCGCCGAGGTCAGTGGTCCGTGGTCGGCCCGCCGACGTCGTCTCGTTGCTGTCTGGCAGTGACCACTGTGTCGGGGCAACCACAAGACGGCGTGCTATTGAATGCAGGCTTTGCGCAAGAAAGCCGCAAGGCCGTCCATCCGACAATTCGGATGAGCGGCCTTGCGGCACAGGGTGATTCAGTAACGAAGCAGGGCGAATGCGGCGAATCGGACAAGCGGTGGAAAGGCCCCTGGGTCGCGGGCATTCGGCCCGGTCACAGCTCGGTCGACAGGTAGTCGCGCGCCGTCGACGCGAAGCGCTCGCGGGCCGCCGCTCCCCCGACGAACAGAGCGGTGGCCCAGATGTCGGCCCAGACGAGGCGCGGGCCGACGACGGTCACCGACCCCTGGCGCCCGACCTGCTCACCGGTCGCCGGGTCGTAGAGGTGCGCGCCGCGGGCCGCCGTGCCCGAGGTCGCGACGGCACCGTGCGTCAGGCTGACGGTGCTCGCGATCTGGCTGCGGTCGAGCGGGTCCTCGATGCCGACCCGCCAGGTGATCGCGTCCGGGCCCTCGAGGGGCAGGTCGGGGTGGGCGCCGATGAGCAGGTCCCCACCGGCGTTGACGCAGTACGACGTCCCCGGCAGTCCGACGAGGTGCTCGGCCGCGAGGTCGACCGCCCAGCCCTTCACGAGTCCGGTGGGGTCGAACGCGAGGTCGCCGTCGGGGGTGGGCAACAGCGTCGTGAAGGCGCCTCCGGTGACGCGCTCGGCCTCCTCGCCGATCGCGAGCGCCTCCGCGACGCGCGGGCTCGCCTCGGACAGCTCGATCTCCTCGCGGCGCAGGCGCATGAGGTCGGAGTCGTCGCGGTAGGTCGAGAACGTCGCGTCCATCTCGCGCAGCAGCGCGTAGGCGGCGGCCACGGCGGCCTCGGCCGCGGGAGCCTCCGCGCCGGGGCCGCGCAGGTGGATGCTCACCGGCATCCCCATGACCTGCTCGACCCAGGCACGGCGAGCCGGCGTCGCCCGGGGCTTGGCATCCACGTTCACATCGTCCTCCTTGCGTCGGTGTCCGGCCGCCGTACGGCGGTCAGATGTTCGCCTTGTCGATGGCCGACTGGAGCGACTGCGTGTAGCCCTCCCAGGTCACGGTCGCGCCGGAGACGACGTCGATGTTCGCCGACTGGGCCTGCACGGCCTCGCTGTTGTAGATCGGCACGGCCTGCGAGTTGATCATCTGGTCGTGGCGGTCGTTGTACGGCACCTGGAGCACGTTGACGTCGGTGATCTTGCCGCTCTGCACGGTGATCTGGACCTGCACGTCGCCGTAGCGCGTCCCGAAGGCGTCGCCGTCGTAGGTCTTCGCCGCGCTCGAGCCGCTCGAGCCGCTCGAGCCGGACGACGAGCCCGAACCTGACGCGTCCGTCGACCCCGACGAGTCGGTGGAGCCGGACGAGCTCGACCCGCCGGAGCTCGACCCGCCGGAGCTCGACCCGCCGGAGCTCGACCCGTCCGCGCCGCCCGACGCGCCCCCCGAGGTCGTCGTCTGCTGCTTGGTGCTCGCGGTGACCTGACGCATCTCGGCCGTCGCCACCGCTGCGGTCGAGGACCGGGAGGTGCTGTAGCTGAAGAGCAGGACGAGCACGGTCAGCGTGCTCATGGCCCAGATGACGATGCGTCGCATGGTGTGGGTCTCGTTTCGTGGGTTCGTACGGTCGTGGGGGCTCGTGACGCGGCAGGGCCGCTGGTCAGTAGCTGAAGCGCTCGTGGTGGACGGCGTCCGGGGCGACCCCGGCGGCGTGGGCGGCGTCGATGACGAGGTCCATCCACGCGGGGGTGCCGCAGACGTAGACGTCGCGGTAGGCGACGTCGGGGACGATGCGCAGGAGGGCCTCGGCGTCGGAGAGGTGGGCGGCGTCCTGCGGGAGCCAGCTGTCGCGGCCACTGGCCCGCGGCCCGATGACTGCGACGACGCGGGCGCCCTTCGCGCGGGCGAGGTCGAGCAGCTCGTCGGCCAGTACGATGTCGGACTCGCGGCTCACCCGGTAGATGACGACGGTGGCGTCGGGGCCGGCCGGCAGGTCCTCGAGGAGCGCACGCAGCGGGGTGATGCCGATGCCCGCACCGATGAGCACCGCCTTGTCGCGGGTGGCGACGCCGGCGTGCAGGCGGCCGTACGGACCCTCGAGGAGCACCTTCGTGCCGGGCCGCAGGGCCGCCAGGCGGCTGCTGCCGTCACCGACCGCGGCGGCCGTGATCCGGAGGGTGCGCCCGTCGGGCGCCGCCGAGAGGCTGTAGGGGTTGGCGCGCGTCCAGCCCGGACCGTCCAGGAAGCGCCACTGGAAGAACTGGCCGGCACGGACGGGGAGCCGGTGCAGGTGGCGCCCGGCGACGGTGACCGACGTGACGGTCGGTGACTCGGTGACGACGTCGGTGACGACGAGCCGGTGCCGCTGCGAGCGGAACACCGGCAGCCCGACGCGGTAGACGAGGACCGCGGCGAGCGAGGCCCCGTAGAGGCCCCACCAGAAGACCGCGGCCACGGTGTTGGAGCGGAAGTCCTGGCCGGTCCACAGCTGGTGCGGCAGGGCGAGGCCGGCGCCGAGGTAGGCGTAGAGGTGCAGCAGGTGCCACGACTCGTACCGCAGCCGGCGGCGGGCGGCACGGACCGAGGTGACGACGACCATGACGAGCGCGATCGCCCCGGCCAGGGCGAGGAGCATGCCCGGCGAGTGGAGCACCTCGTCGAGGAACGTGCCGACGACCCCGAGGTTGGTGCCCTGGTCGTAGCCGAGGATCGTCAGCACGATGTGGGCCAGCATGAGGTTGAACGAGGTGAACCCGACGAGGCGGTGCACCCGCGCGAGCTCGTCCTGGCCCCAGGCCTGCTCGACGATCGGGATGCGCGCCATGAGGAGCACCTGCAGCAGGATGAGCACCGACGCCACCAGCCCGAAGAGGCGCCCGACGTTCGTCAGCGCGTCGCCGACGGTGCCGAAGGCGGTGAGCCCGCCGCCGGCGACCCACAGGGCCACGACGAAGAGGACCAGTGCCCACGCCACGGCGGCCGAGGCGTCACGCCACCACAGCGGCATCCGCCCTCGGGCGATGCCGAAGGGGCGGTGCCCGGCGGTTCCGGCGTCCGGGGCGGCATGACTCAAGGGAGTGCCCTCGGAGGTGACGACTGCGCTCATGGTTGAACATTCACGATCCGCGCTGTGATTCTCCTGTGGGACACACAGGACGCGAGTATGAGCACGAATCGGTCACCCGCCGGTGCGACCCGCGCCAGCTCGGCGCACCCGCTCACATCGTGTGGTGCGGCCTCCACCAGTCCTGCGTCGAGTGAGCACCCAGCCACACGCGTCACAGTCGCCGCACGTCCTCGGGTGACCAGTGGGACGGATGGGGCGCAGCGCTCACTCGATCGAGAAGGGCAACGCCACCCCATGGTCGAGTGAGCACCCAGCCACACGCGTCACAGTCGCCGCACGTCCTCGGGTGACCAGTGGGACGGATGGGGCGCAGCGCTCACTCGATCGAGAAGGGCAACGCCACCCCATGGTCGAGTGAGCACCCAGCCACACGCGTCACAGTCGCCGCACGTCCTCGGGTGACCAGTGGGACGGATGGGGCGCAGCGCTCACTCGATCGAGAAGGGCAACGCCACCCCATGGTCGAGTGAGCACCCAGCCACACGCGTCACAGTCGCCGCACGTCCTCGGGTGACCAGTGGGACGGATGGGGCGCAGCGCTGACTCGATCGAGAAGGGCAACGCCACCCCCATGGTCGAGTGAGCACCCAGCCTCGCGCGTCACAGCCTCGGTGGGGTCCACGACGTGGGCCGTGTGACGGGTGGGACGAAGCGCTCACTCGATGAAGGAAAGGGGGGACGGGGCAGTCCCGGGACGAGTGGGTGCGCACCGGCGACGCGGGACGTGTCGAGGCCGTCAGGGCCAGATGCCGAGGAGGCTCCCGCCGATCTTGACGATGAACGCCGTGACGATGACGACGAAGACGGCACGCACGAAACCGCTGCCGCGGGCCACGGCGGTGCGCGCCCCGACGTACCCGCCGAGCAGGTTGGCCCCGGCGATCACGACGCCGACCTTGAGGATGACCAGGCCCATCGGAGCGAACACGGCGAGTGCGCCGAGGTTCGTCGCGCAGTTCGTGATCTTCGCCTTGGCGCTCGCCTCGAGGAACGCGTACCCGAGCAGCCCGACGAGGGCGAAGACGAGGAAGGACCCCGTGCCGGGCCCGAGCGCGCCGTCGTAGACACCGATGACGAAGCCGGTGAGCATGGCGAGCACGACGTGCCGGGCCCCGTGGAACCGCCGCATCGACTCCCGGCCGAGGTCGGGCTTCAGGAGCGTGTACGCGCCGACGGCGACGAGCAGCACGAGGATGATCGGGTTGAACGCCGACTTCGGGATGTGCAGGCCGATGACGGCGCCGAGGATCGAGCCGACGAACGCGACGCCCGCCATCGGCAGGGCGGTGCGCAGGTCGGGCTTGACGCGTCGGTAGTAGGTCACCGAGCTCGTCGCCGTACCGAAGATCGAGCCGAACTTGTTCGTCGCGAGCAGCTGGGCAGGGCTCGCCCCGGGGAGCAGGACGAGCAGCGCCGGCAGCTGGACGAGCCCGCCGCCGCCGACGACGGCATCGATCCAGCCCGCGGCGAAGGCGGCGACGCCGAGCAGTGCCAGCGTCGTCAGGGTCGGGTCGCTCACGGCGCGGTCACGCCGTCCGCACCCTCGTTCCAGGCGGCCACGATGGTGGCGATCTCGAGCAGCTCGTGCGCCACCGCGTCGGGCGTCGCCTCGTGGGAGACCTGCTGGTCGACGGGGATCTGCGAGTGCGGGATCCAGATCGCCCGCATGCCGGCCTGCTGCGGGCCGTGGACGTCCTCGTAGGAGCGGTCCCCGACGTAGGCGCACTCCCCCGGGTCGACGCCGAGGACCTCGGCCGCGTGCACGAAGATCTCCGTCTGCGGCTTCACCCACGGCGTCTCGCTCGAGTAGACGTCGCCGTCGATGAGGTGCAGGACCTCGTCACGCTCGAAGATGCCACGGTGGTAGTCGCGGTCCCAGATCGTGTTGGACAGCACACCGACCCGGATGTCGTTGGCGCGCAAGGCTTCCCACAGCGGGGTGATGTCCGGGTGGGTCAGCGTGTGCGGCTCCCAGAAGTCGCGGTAGGCGGTGAGGCCGGCCTCGGTCGTGGCATGGCCCGGCTCGAGCCCGCACTCGGCGAGGATCTCGTGCAGCCGCGCGCTCGCGCCCTCGGCGCGGCCGCGCTGCCACGCGCGGTCCTCTGCGGCGTACAGGGCGGAGGCGAGGTCGTCGCGGGAGCAGGCGAGCAGGCCGACGGCGTCCACGAACGTCGTCCACTGGGCGCGCATGTCCACCGTGTGCCACGGCGTGATGGTGCCGCCCCAGTCGAAGATGACGGCGCGCACGGGGCGGGCACCCCCGGCGGGGCGGCCCGGAAGGTCGCCCGTCGTCACGAGCGCTCGACCTCGGCGGTGACCTCGGCGGTGACGACCGGCACGACCTCGTCGACGGCCACCTCGCGACGCTCGCCCGAGCGTCGGTCCTTGACCTCCACGACGCCGTCGGCCAGGCCACGCCCGACGACGACGATCGTCGGCACGCCGACGAGCTCGGAGTCCTTGAACTTCACGCCGGGGCTGACGCCCTTGCGGTCGTCGACGAGCACCGACAGGCCCTGGGTCTCGAGCTCGCGCGCGATCTCCTCGGCCTTGACGAACATCGCCTCGTCCTTGCCGGCCACGACGATGTGCACGTCGACCGGCGACAGCTCGCGCGGCCAGATGATCCCGGCGTCGTCGTGGTTGCCCTCGACGACGCACGCGACGGCGCGCGACACACCGACGCCGTAGGAGCCCATGACGACGGTGACGAGCTTGCCGTTCTGGTCGAGGACCTTGAGGTCGAGCGCCTCGGCGTACTTCGTGCCGAGCTGGAAGACGTGACCCATCTCGATGCCGCGCGCGCTCGAGAGCGTGTGGTCGCACGTCGGGCACGGGTCACCGGGGCGCACCTCGGCGGCCTCGATGGTGCCGTCGGCGGTGAAGTCGCGGCCCGCGACGAGGTCGATGACGTGCTGCCCGGCGACGTTGGCGCCGGTGACCCAGCGGGTGCCCTCGCCGATCCGCGGGTCGAGCAGGTAGCGGATGCCGGTGCTGCCCTCGGTGCCGAGCGCGCCGGGGCCGATGTAGCCCTTGACGAGCGCCGGGTTGGCGGCGAAGTCGGCCTCGGTGAACGCCTCGACCTCGGCCGGCTCGACTTGGGCGCCGAGGCGCTTCTCGTCGACCTCGCGGTCGCCGGGCACGCCGATGGCGAGCGGCTCGCGGGTGCCGTCGGGGTGCACGAGCACGACGACGACGTTCTTGAGCGTGTCGCCGGCCGTCCACGAGCGGTCCTCGCGGGGGAAGCGCTCGTTGAGGTGGGCGACGAGCGTCTCGATGGTCGGGGTGTCGGGGGTGTCCTCGGCGTGCGCGGCCGGGACGCCGTCCCAGCCGACGGCGTCGGGTGCGGGAACCCGGACGGCCTCGACGTTGGCGGCGTAGCCGCAGCTGGTGCAGTGGACGTAGGTGTCCTCGCCGACCTCGGCGGTGGCGAGGAACTCCTCGCTCTTGCTGCCGCCCATCGCTCCGGCCATCGCCTCGACGATGACGTAGTGGAAGCCGAGCCGGTCGAAGATCCGGACGTAGGCCTCGCGGTGCAGCTGGTAGCTCTTGTCGAGCCCGGCCGTGTCGACGTCGAAGGAGTAGGAGTCCTTCATGACGAACTCGCGGCCGCGGAGCACACCGGCGCGCGGACGGGCCTCGTCGCGGTACTTCGTCTGGATCTGGTAGATCGAGAGCGGCAGGTCCTTGTAGGAGCTGAAGAGGTCCTTGACCGTGAGGGTGAACATCTCCTCGTGCGTCGGGCCGAGGAGGTGTTCGGCGCCCTTGCGGTCCTGGAGCCGGAAGATGTTGTCGCCGTACTCGGTCCAGCGGCCGGTGGCCTCGAAGGGCTCGCGGGGCAGCAGCGCCGGGAACAGCAGCTCCTGCGCGCCGATGGCGTCCATCTCCTCGCGGACGATGCGCTCGACGTTGCGCAGCACGCGCAGGCCGAGGGGCAGCCACGTGTACACCCCGGGGCTGACGCGGCGCACGTAGCCGGCGCGGACGAGCAGCTTGTGGCTCGGGACCTCTGCGTCCGCCGGGTCCTCGCGAAGAGTTCGCAGGAACAGGGACGACATGTGCAGGGCCACCGGGACTCCTTCGGGTGCGTCGCTCGGGTGAGCGCGGATGAACCCCGGAAGGATATCGGGCGGGCGTCCGGCACTCCGACCCCGTTTCGCCGGGAGGTGGAGATGCCGGACCGCTGAGACGTCACGGCGCCTTCCCGACGCCCGGCGTAGCGTCCGGACATGGCCGACGTCTACCTGCACGGGCACCACTCGAGCGTCCTCGCCTCGCACGGCGCGCGGACCGCGGCCGACTCGGCCGCCTACCTGCTGCCGCACCTGCGTCCGGGCCTCTCGGTGCTCGACGTCGGGTGCGGTCCGGGCACCGTCACCCTCGACCTCGCCGAGGCCGTCGCACCGGGGGTGGTCGTCGGCGTCGAGAACGTCGAAGGACCGCTGGTCGAGGCCCGCCGGCACGCCGCGGCCCGCGGCGACGAGCGTACGCGTTTCGAGATCGCCGACGTGGCCGCGCTCCCCCACGCCGACGGGACGTTCGACGTGACCCACGCCCACCAGGTGCTCCAGCACCTCACCGACCCGGTGGGTGCCCTGCGCGAGATGGCCCGCGTGACGCGTCCGGGCGGTGTCGTCGCCGTCCGCGACGTCGACTACGCGTCGATGGTGTGGCACCCCGCGTCGGAGGGCATGACCCGCTGGCTCGACACCTACCGGAGGCTCGCCCGCCTCAACCACGCCGAGCCCGACGCCGGGCGGCACCTGCTCGCGTGGGCGCACGCCGCGGGCCTGACGCGGCTGACGCCGACGGCGTCGCTGTGGACCTACGCGACGCCGGCGCAGTGCGCCTGGTGGGGCGGGGTGTGGGCCCGACGCGTCGTCGACTCGACGTTCGCGACGCAGGCGCTCGACCGCGGGCTCGCGACGCAGGAGGACCTCGAGGCGATGCGGGAGGCGTGGCTCGCGTGGTCGAGCCACCCCGACGCGTGGTTCGCGATGACCCACGCCGAGCTCGTGGTCCGGGTGGCCCCGGCCGCCTGACCGCGACGCCGGCGCGCCGACGCCTCGAAAACGGCGCGCGGCCGTCCTTGTGCGTCTGCGAGATTGGACGCATGCCTGCACCGCTGACGCTGCACGTGACCTCCGACCCCACCGAGGCCGTGTCGTGGTTCGCCGGCCTCGTCGAGCGTGAGCCGCAGGCCCTCAGCGTCGTGGCGAGCGTGACCGCGGGCATCCTGCACGACCCGACGCGTTACCCGGGCGCCCGCTGGTGGGCGGGGCACGACGGCACCGACGTCGTCGCGGCCTTCATGCACACGCCGCCGTTTCCCCTCCACGTCGCGTTCGCCACCTCGGACGACGCCCGGGCGCTGGCGGTCGCGCTCGCCGGCCAGGGTGACGACCTGCCGGGTGTGGGCGGGCTGCGTGAGCCGGCCGAGGCGTTCGCCGACGAGTGGGTGCGACACACGCGGTGCTCGGCCCGGACCTCGATGGAGGTCGGCCGTTTCGAACTGCCCCGGCGGGCCGTCGTGCCGTTCGACGTGCCGGGCACGTTCCGCCGCGCCACGGCGGAGGACCTTCCCGTCGTCGACGCGTGGCACCAGGAGTTCGTCGACGCCATCGAGGGTCCCGGGCAGCGAGCCGCTCCGGGGCTCGACGCTCAGGTCGCTGATGGCCGGGTCGGCCTGTGGGTCGACGACGGCACAGTCGTGTCGATGGCGTACGCCTCGCCCGCAAGCGGCGGCCTGACCCGCGTCTCCGGGGTGTGGACCCCGCCCGCCCTGCGCGGGCACGGCTACGCCAGCGGCGTCGTCGCGGCCCTGTCGAACGAGCGGCTCGACGCCGGCGAGGCGTGCATGCTCTTCACCGACCTCGCCAACCCGACGTCGAACGCGATCTACCTGGCCATGGGCTACCGCCGCGTCGGCGACGCCGTGACGATCGCGTTCGACCCCGCCTGACGCGTCGGCGGACCGGTGGCCGTCCGGCCGAGGGCGAGCACCCTCCGCGGCGCCCGCCTCGGCCGTCGGCTACTTGGACAACGAGGCCGTCGCGGACGCCAGGCTCCCCGACGTCGCGGTGATTCGGTCCGTCCACCCCTGGCCCGTTCCACCCTTGTATGTCGAACCGCTTGTCGTCTGGGCGGGGCCGGAGCTCGGGAGAGTGAGCGACAACGGAGTCAGGGAGCCGCCGGTCGTGTCCTTGACGAAAGAGAGCGTGACGGTTGCGTTGCCCGTGTAGTTGTTCACGGTGTTGCCCCAGTTGTCGGTGACGCTGACCTTGACCAACAGGGTGTTGTTGTTGCCGAAACCGGTCACCGTGCAGGCGAACAGGCAGCCCGGGGCGCCGACTCCCGTGCTGGCGTTCGTGGACCAGGCGAGATGCGTTGCCGGACCAGCCGACACGGTGATCGAGCTGCTGCCCACAACCTGCGGGCCACTTCCCTCCGTAGCGGTGAGAGCCGCGGTTTCAGCCCTCTTCAGCGTGATCGACGCCGTGCCAACTCCGTTGGCGAACGTCACCGATGCCGGGTAGAGCGGAGTCAGCGTGTCGCTGGTCGTCGGCTTGTCGAGGGAGGTGCTCGGACCTGTGAACGCGACGGTCTTCGTGCCGGAGTAGCCCGTGGCGGTGCTGCCGTCGGAGGAGGTGGCCGTGAGCGTGGCGGTGAACGCGGTACCGGCCACCGCCGACGAGGGCATCGTGAGGACGAAGCGGATCGTCGACTTCGTCGTGCTCCTCGAGGCCGGTGCACTGTTGCCGGCGGCATCGGTCGCCGTTGCCGTGTAGGTGATGCTCCCGTCGCGCAGGGCGGTCACGGCGATGCCCGACGCCGACCAGCTCGTACCGGTGACGGCGGCCGTCACCGGCGCGGTCGACCGGGTGCCGTCGGTGGCCACGACGGTCACGCTCGCACCGGCCTCGACGGTCCCCGACGCGGACGTGCTCGCCATGTTCGCAGCGTTGATCGCGCTCGGCACCGAGACCACACTCACGCTGGGAGCGACGGTGTCGATCCTGACGGTGGTCGTCTTCGTCGTGCTCGCGTTGCCGGCCCGGTCTGTCGCGAAGTACGAGACGACGTTCGTTTCCTGGCTGCTCAGGCTGACGCTGGCCGAGGACCCCGTCACGGTCGTGGGCGTGCCGGCGCCGACCCACCACGTCACGGAGGCGACACCGCTGCCGCCAGCAGAGTCCGTGGCCGTCAGGGTGACCGTCACCGGCGTCGTCGTGTTGTAGCCGGCGCCGTTCGGCGTGGGGGACACGACGGCGGAGACGGACGGCGCGGCGGTGTCGACGAGCACGCTGTTGCTGCTCGTGCTCGTCGCGGTCCACGTGCGGTGCACGGCCGTGACCGTGTACGAGTACGTGCCGTCCGAGACCCCGCTGTCGGTGCAGGTCGTCGTCGTGACGGGCGCGGAGGGCGTGCCGCACGTCGTGGCCCTGCCGTCCGAGCGCGTCGCGTAGTAGCCGGAGGCCGGGGCACCCGTCGAGAGCGACGCGGCGGTCCACGTCAGGGAGACGGAGCCTGCGTTCGCGGTCGCGGCGACGTTCGTCGGTGCGCTCATCGTCGCGACCTTCGCCTGGCCACTGCCGGCACCGACCGCGTTCCAGTAGGCCCAGGCGGACGAGCCGACGGCCGTCAGGCCGAGCGCCAGTGCTCCGGCCAGCACGAGGCGGCGGGCCGTCGAGATCGCTCGCAAGCGGGTCATGTCAGGTCCCCTGTCCGCTGCCGGCGTAGGCGAGCGTCACGGTGGCGCCCTTGCAGCCGTCCTGGTTGACCGGGCGGTCGAGGAGCGTCAGAGCGGGCCAGTCGCTCTGGGCGACGCCGAGCTGTGCCAGCGTCATCGTCGAGCTGCCGGCGACGGTGAGCGGGTAAGGCCCGCCGTACTGCCGCACCTGGTAGTCGGCGGTCGAGCAGGCGAGACTCGCAGCGACGGCCGACGGCGTCCGCGTGACAGAGGTGACCGTCACGGTGAGGTTGGTGACGGCGACCGGCTTCTTGTTCGGGTTGGTCAGCGCCAGGGCCAGGGGCGCGGTGACCCCGGGCGCCAGCGGCGTCTGCGCCGTCCCGGCGATCGTGAAGGCCTTGCCGCTCGTCGTGACCGTGAGCTGCACGCTCGCGTAGGCGTAGCGGGTCGTCCCCGCGTCGTCACTGCCGGACGCGACGAGGTAGAGCGTGTAGGTGCCGTCGGAGGCGGTGGCGGGCACGTCGACCTGGAGCGTGGCCGTCGACCCGGTGGTCGAGTTCGGCGTGTAGCCCCAGGTGGCGCCGGACGGCAGTCCCCCGGAGACGCTGAATGAGACGGGGCCCCGCATCCCCGTCCGCGACAGCTGCATCGAGTACACGGCGCTCGAGCCGGCAGCGAGGGTCGTGGCGGCCGGCGTCGCGCTCATCGTCAGAGACCCGGAGAGCTGGTAGTTGACGGTGAGGCCCGCCGTGACGTCACCACTCGTCTTGCCGCTCGTCGCGGTGAAGGTCGGGCTCGAGGAGCCGACCGGGGTCGTCGACGTCGTCGTGACGGTGACGCTGGCGGTGGCCGTCGATCCGGTGCCGGACGCGGCGAGCGTCACCGTGGCCGGCGTGAACGAAGCCGTCGCACCGGACGGAAGGCCGGACGCCGTGAGCGTCGCGGTGCCGGCGAAGCCGTTGGTGCTGCCCAGGGTCAGGGTGTAGGTGGTCGCGCCGCCCCTCGTGACTGACTGGCTCGCCGGCGATACCTGCACCGTGATGCCGGGCTTGGCCGCCACCGCGTAGACGACGCCTGCGACGAGCACCATCACCGCGACGACGAGCGCGGCTGTCAGCCCGCTGCGTCGTACCGCCCGGTTCGCCTTCATCTGACCTGTCCCCTGAGTGAGTCTGCTTGTGCTGCTTGGTGATCCGACCCCGTCGGGGATGGACCGGGCGCCATCGGGCCGCCCGGTCCACCCCGGACCGGATCAGTTGCTCGTGAGCGTGAGCGTGATCTTCGCACCCTTGCAGGCGTCCTGGTTGGCGTCGGTGTCGGCGAAGGCCAGCGTCCCCGATCCGACCGCGAAGCCGTTCGCCTTCGCGGGGACCGTGGTGTTGGAGACGACATTTCCGATGGTGAAGTCGGACGCCAGGCAGCCCGACTTGTCGGTGGAGACGACCGCCGAGATCGTGCCGACACGGAGGCTCGAGGTACCCGCGTTGTCAGCGGTGTAGCTCACCGTCTCGGAGGCGCCGGGTGTGAGGCCGTCGGCGAAGCTGGCGTGCAGGACGATGGTCCCGTTCGCGGTGGCGTTGGTGGCCGTACCGGTGCCATCACCGGTCGTGCTCCAGTAGGCGACGGCGCCGCCGGCGGCCGCGACGGTCAGGACACCCGAGGTCAGGATGACGGCGGTCTTCTTCTTCATCTGGAACTTGGACGTGCGCATGACGAATTCCCCCCAGTGAGGTCAGTGGATTTCAGACGAAGACGCCTTCCAGCCCATGTCGGACGGGGCGTCTGAGAGAGAAAGGAACCACAGCGGTTCCATTCTTCGTCGCGAATTCGACTGAAGTGCAAGAAAACTGGGCGATCAGTCCCTTATGTCCCTTTCCATGGAATGGGACAAAAGTGGACGATCAGGGATATGTCCAATCGGGCGATTCGGACCATTCGACGGGCACGAAAACCATACGGGTCCGACGGGCGGCCGCGCGAGATCCAGGCTCAGCGCACGACGCCGGCAGCGCGCAGCCCGGCCCGGATCATCGGCCACTGGAGCGGCAGGCGCGCGACCGTCGCCGCGAGGAAGCCCTGCCGCGCGCGGTCCTCCGGCGCCCGGTCGAGGCGACGCTTGGCCTGGGCCGTCATCGTGACGTTCGCCGGGAAAACGCCGACGAGCAGCGCGGCCGATGCCAGCCCGGCCACCCGACGCGTCGAGGGCACGAGAAGCCCTACAGCACAAGCGATCTCGGCGGCGCCCGACACGAGAACCAGAGCACGACGGTTCGGCAGCGCCTTGGGCACGATCCGCTCGAACGGCTCCGGACGCACGAAGTGCATGACCCCCGACGTGAGGAAGAGGCCGGCCAGGGCGATGCCGTCGCCGGCGAGCCGGGCAGGAGGGTTGAGGCGCTTCGTCATGGACGCAGCCTAGGCGTCGGTGCCGGTGCCGGTCAGAGCAGGACGGTGGTGAACGCGCCGACCTCGTGGAACCCGCACCGGTCGTAGGTGGCCCGGGCCGCGACGTTGAAGTCGTTGACGTAGAGCGACACCTCGTCGGCGGGCCCGGCGAGCGCCTGCTCGACCACCGCCGCCATCGCCGGTACCGCCAGGCCCTGTCCCCGCAGCCTCGGGTGCAGCCACACGCCCTGCACCTGCGCGCACCCGAGCGCCAGCGAGCCGATGTCCGCCTTGAAGACGACCTCGCCGTCCTGGATCCGCACGTAGGTGTGGCCCTGCCGGATCAGCGCCGCGATGCTGGCGCGGTAACCGCGGTCGGAGCCGTGGTACGGCGGGTAGCCGATCTCCTCGGTGAACATGTGCGCCGCGGCCGGCAGCACGAGGTCGACCTCGTCGAGGGTCGCCGGGCGGACCCGGTCGTCGAGGTCGACGCCGAGGCTCGACGGCGGGGTCGACGTGGCCAGGAGGGGCTGGTGGGTGCGGACGGCGCGGACGGGTCCCCAGGAGGGACCGAGCCGGTCCCAGAGCCCGACGACCTGCTCGCTGGGCCCGAAGATCGACGCGCACTGGCGCCGCATCCGAAGGATCCGCGTCGCGACCGCCGTGACGCCGGCGTCGTCGAGCTCGACCGGCACGACGTTGGCGCTGACCCACGCCAGACCGGTGAGGTCACCGGCCTCGACGTGACCGATGAGCGAGCCCGGGGACGCGGAGATGCTGCCCTCGAGGATGCGCGCGGCGACGAACACGTTGGCCACCCGGTCGCGAGCGCACAGCGCGAGGGCCGTGTCGCGGTCGGCGGTCGACAGCGACCGCACGGGGAGGCGTTGGCGGAGCACCTCCCAAGAGTGACGGTCGGAGGCCCGCTTGTCACCTGCGGCTCGCAGCGGCGACCCCATCGTGACCTCGGCGTTGTCGTCCCGCGTTGGCCGCCCGGCGCCTCGCGATGTCGGACCGCACCACGCGGGCGCCCTCCCGACGCGGCTCAGTCGTGGTTGCGGTGCAGCACCGGCGCGTCGAGGTCGGTGTTGTCGAGCACCCACGTCGCGTGGGCGCGCGGGTCGGCCTCGGCGAGGTAGAGCCGCTGACCGCCGACGTAGCGGCTGTTCGGCTCGGCCTCCGGGTCCGGGTCGTGGCCCTGGCCGAACCGGGCGTTGCCACGAGGCACCGACACCGCGAACGGCACGTCGACGAACACGACGGCGTCCCACGCGTCGGCGAGGTCGGCGCGCTGCAGGAAGATGCCGTCGACGAGCAGCAGGGTGTCGACGCCCACCGGCACCGGCAGCGGCGTGACGGGCTCGTCGCGCTCGACGTCGTTGACGGCGGGCGTGACTGGAAGCCCGGCCCGGAACGGCTCGAGCACGGCGCGACGGAACGAGGCGTAGTCGTAGGAGTCCTCGTAGAAGGACTCCGGCCCACGCCCGCGTGCGATGCGTTCGGCGCGCGGGCGGTGGAATCCGTCGACCGAGACCCGCAGCACCTCCCGGCGGGCTCCGACGACCTCGGCCAGCTGGTCGGCCAGGACCGTCTTGCCGGCACCGTCGACGCCGTCGACCCCGACCGCGACGCGTCGCCCGGGGTGCAGCGCGACGAGGTCGTCCGCGAGCTCGCGGACGACCTCGAAGCGGCCCGTCGCCGGGACGGGCGGGCGCACGGTCAGCCGACGGTGACGCTGGGGCTGCCCGCGGCGTCGTCGTCGATCGGCTCGCCCATCTCCTCGGCGATCCGCATGGCCTCCTCGATGAGCGTCTCGACGATCTGGGTCTCGGGGACGGTCTTGACGACCTCGCCCTTGACGAAGATCTGGCCCTTGCCGTTGCCGCTCGCGACACCGAGGTCGGCCTCGCGGGCCTCCCCCGGGCCGTTGACGACGCATCCCATGACAGCGACGCGCAGCGGGACCGTCATGCCCTCGAGGCCGGCGGTGACCTGGTCGGCGAGCGTGTAGACGTCGACCTGCGCCCGGCCGCACGACGGGCACGAGACGATCTCGAGCTTGCGGGGCTTGAGGTTGAGGCTCTGCAGGATCTGGTTGCCGACCTTGACCTCCTCGACCGGCGGGGCCGACAAGGACACACGGATGGTGTCGCCGATGCCGCGCGAGAGGAGGGCGCCGAAGGCCGTGGCCGACTTGATGGTGCCCTGGAAGGCCGGGCCCGCCTCGGTGACGCCCAGGTGCAGGGGCCAGTCGCCGCGCTCGGCGAGCAGCTCGTACGCGCGGACCATGACGACGGGGTCGTTGTGCTTGACCGAGATCTTGAAGTCGTGGAAGTCGTGCTCCTCGAAGAGGCCCGCCTCCCAGACCGCCGACTCGACGAGCGCCTCGGGCGTCGCCTTGCCGTACTTGTCCATGATCCGCTTGTCGAGGCTGCCGGCGTTGACACCGATGCGGATGGAGACGCCGGCGTCCTTGGCCGCCTTGGCGATCTCCTTGACCTTGTCGTCGAACTGGCGGATGTTGCCCGGGTTGACGCGCACGGCCGCGCAACCGGCGTCGATCGCCGCGTAGACGTACTTCGGCTGGAAGTGGATGTCGGCGATGACCGGGATCTGGCTCTTCCTCGCGATCGCGGGCAGGGCGTCGGCGTCGTCCTGGCTCGGGCACGCGACACGCACGATGTCGCAGCCGGCGGCGGTCAGCTCGGCGATCTGCTGGAGGGTCGCGTTGATGTCGGTCGTCGGCGTCGTGGTCATCGACTGCACGGAGATCGGGAAGTCGGAGCCGACCCCGACCTTGCCGACCTGGATCTGGCGGGTCTTGCGACGGGGCGCGAGGACCGGCGGGGGCGCGGACGGCATGCCGAGGGAGACGCTCATGCGGCCCATTATGTCGCGGCGCGCCGCGGTTCCCGAGGGGCGCTCCCCCGAAGGCCCGCGCTCAGCCGAAGAAGCTGATCGGCTTGACGATGTCGGCGTAGATGAGCAGCACCGACATCGTGATGAGCACGAGGCTCATGCCGTACGCGATCGGCAGGCCCTTGGCGACGTCGACGTAACCGGGGTCGGGTCGGTTGCGCACGCGGGCGACGCCCTTCTTGATCGCCTCCCAGATCGCGCCCGCCACGTGGCCACCGTCGAGCGGGAGCAACGGGATGAGGTTGAAGACGAAGAGGGCGAGGTTGAGGGAGGCGATGAGCAGCACGAGCTGGGCGAGCTTGACCCAGTTGCCGCCCTCGGAGTCGGGGATGTCGATGGCCGCGACCTCACCGCCGAGGCGACCGACGCCGACGACCGAGATGGGACCGTTCGGGTCGCGCTCGCCGGAGCCGAAGGCCGCCTGCACGACGCCGGCCATCTTCTGCGGGATCTGCACGATGATGCCGGCGGTGTCGAGGACACGGGCCCAGACGTAGCCGGGCGCCTCGAGCACGGGCGTCTTGACGAGGTCCTGGCCCGGCACGATGCCGGCGTAGCCGACCGGCGCGAGCACGAGCTTGCCGTCGCGCACCACGGGCTTGTTGTCTGCGCCGTACGTGGCTCGCTCGAGCTTCGCCGGCGTGACGGTGACGTCGACCTTCTGGTCGCCGCGCTGCACGACCCACGCCATCGGCGTGCCGGCGTGGTCGCGGATCGTGGCCGACACCTGGTCCCACGAGCTGACGGCCTTGCCGTCGATGGACAGGACGCGGTCGCCCTGGCGCAGGCCTGCCGCGGCCGACGGCGCCTGGGGGTCGCCCGGGGCGCACGTCGGCTGGGGGTTCTGGACCGTCGGGGCCGCGGTGGGGACGCACTGGGCCACCATGCCGACCTTGGCCGCCACCTGCGGCAGGCCGTAGAGCGTGATGACGCCGGTGATGAGGACGAAGGCGATGAGGAGGTTCATCATCGGCCCGCCGAGCATGATGACGATCTTCTTGCCGGGGCTCAGCTTGTAGAAGACCCGGTCCTCGTCGCCGGGCTGGACCTCCTCCATGGAGTCCGCGCGCGCCTGGTCGACCATCTGGCTGAACCTGCCGGTCGAGAGGGTGCGCAGCTCGCCGGGCTTGTCACCCGGGCGCGGCGGCAGCATGCCGATCATCCGGACGTAGCCGCCGAGCGGGATGGCCTTGATGCCGTACTCGGTCTCGCCACGCTTGCGCGACCACACCGTCGGGCCGAACCCGACCATGTACTGGGTCACCTTGACGCCGAACTTCTTGGCGGGGACGAGGTGGCCGATCTCGTGGAGGGCGATGGACAGGGCCACGCCCACCACGACGACGAGGACCCCGAGCACGAAGAGCATGACCCATTGTCACATCCGGCGGCGGCCGTTCCGCCCCCTCCCGCGAGTCCGCGGAAATGCCGGGGACGTGGACAGTGGCCACCCGCGACACTCGGTGGATGCAGGCACCGACGGAGGACGCGTTCCGGGCCCTGGCGCGCTCGTCGCCATGGCTCTTCACGACCCTGCACCTCACCGTGCGCCGACCGGGCCGCTCGCCCGTCGAGGCATGGCTCTCCCGGCCCGGCCGGCTGGCCGTCGAGGTCGACGGCGCCCGGCACGTCGTCACGGGCGTGCCGTACGGCAAGGCGGTCCTGCGCGCCGACGGGGCCGACCCGTCGCCGTGGGTCGCGTCGCCGCCGCAGGACCACACCCCGCGGTGGCGCGGGGACGGGCTCGTCGACCAGCGGCCCGGACGGCTCGACGTCGACTACGACGACCCGCTGTGGGGCTCCTACGACTGGGTGGCCATGCTCGACCCCGTCGAGCTGTCGGTCGGGACCCGGCTGCGCGACCTTCAGGCCACCACACGGGCCGGGCGCGAGACGTGGTGGGCCCTCGCCGTCGGCGTCGACGGCTACGACCCGCGGTGCTCGTGCTGCCCGCTGCTCTGGGGCGCCGAGTCGGAGCGGCTGTACGCCGGCCCCGGCGACGGACCCCTGCGCGCCGTCGACGAGTACCCCGAGTGGCTGGTCGGACTCGACCGCGCGACCGGCGTCGTCGTGTCGTGCGAGCCGGTGGGGCCAGTCGGGGTGCGCGACGGGTTCTTCGTCGACCTGCACGAGGTCGACGCCGTGCTACAAGAGGCCCTCTTCGTTCCGCGCTGAACCAGCCCGACTCGAGGTGGGTCTCGAGTCAGGGGGTTGCGACGAGGCGGCCTGCGGCGTCCCGGGCCCAGGCGTCCGCGGCGAGCACGTCCTCCAGCGTCAGCTCACCGACGCGTGAGGCCGGCTCGGCGGCGTACGCGTCGACGACGCGCGCCACCGTGTCGACGATGTCGACGAAGCCGATGCGCCCGTCGTGGAAGGCGTCGACGGCCACCTCGTTGGCGGCGTTGTAGACGGCCGGCCACGTGCCACCGGCCTCCCCGACGCGTCGGGCGAGGGCCACCGCCGGGAACGCGTCGTCGTCGAGCGGCTCGAACTCCCAGCTCTGCGCCTTCGTCCAGTCGCACGGCACGTCGACGTCGGGCACCCGCTCGGGCCAGCTCATCCCGAGCGCGATGGGCACGAGCATCCGCGGCGGCCCGGCCTGCGCGATCGTCGAGCCGTCGACGAACTCGACCATCGAGTGGATCATCTGCTGCGGGTGCACGACGACCTCGATGCGCTCGAACGGGATGTCGAAGAGCAGGTGCGCCTCGATGACCTCGAGGCCCTTGTTGACGAGCGTCGCCGAGTTGGTCGTGATGACCCGGCCCATCGCGAAGTTCGGGTGCGCGAGCGCCTGCTCGGGGGTGACAGCGGCGAGCTCGGCCCGGCTGCGGCCGCGGAACGGGCCGCCGCTCGCGGTGACGACGAGCCGCCGCACCTCCTCGGCGCGGCCACCGCGCAGCGACTGGGCGATGGCCGAGTGCTCGCTGTCGACCGGCACGATCTGGCCCGGGGCGGCTAGCGCCTTGACGAGGGGGCCGCCGATGATGAGCGACTCCTTGTTCGCGAGGGCCAGGGTGGTGCCGGCACGGAGGGCGGCGAGGGTCGGCTCGAGCCCGATGGCACCGGTGATGCCGTTGACGACGACGTCGGCCTCACGCCCCGCGAGGGTCGTGCTCGCGTCGGAGCCGACGAGCAGCTCGGGCGCGTAGCCGGTGACGCCCGACGCGTCGGCGGCCGAGGCGAGTGCCGCAGCGAGGTCGTCGGTGCTCCCCGCCGCGACCGCGACGACCGGGACGCGCAGGGCCACGGCCTGCTCGGCCACGAGGGCGAGGTTGGACCCGGCGGACAGGCCGACGACCTCGAACCGGTCGGGGTTGCGGCGCACGATGTCGATGGCCTGGGTGCCGATCGAACCGGTCGATCCGAGCAGGACGATCCGGCGGGGGCGGGCGGAGGCGGCGTCGGTCACCCCCGCATTGTTCCGCACCACCGGGCGGTCGCCGCGACGGGCATCGGGTGGGCATCGGGTGGGCGTCGGGTGGGCGTCGGGGCCGGCGTTCGAGCGGGTGGCCGACAGGTGTCAGGCCGTGACACCGCGCGAGCGGAGCAGCTCGTCGCGCTTGAACGCGTACGCCACCGCCCACGTCATCCGCATCCGGTAGAGCCGGATGTCGTCGCCCCACGAGAACGGGCTGCTGCCGTAGTGCGCGGTCCAGTGCGCGTCGACGGCGTCGAGCTCGGGACCTGCGGGGATGCGGTCGGCGTAGCCGTGGGTGAAGAGGGCGAGCTCCTCGCCGTCGACGTGCGCCACGCTGACGGCCGGACGCCGCTCGAGGTGGCGCGCCTTGGCCGACGTGCCGCTCGTGCCGAAGGTCCAGGTGCCGTGCAGGAAGTGCCCGTCGAGGGCGCTGATGCGCGGCTCGCCGACGGCGGTGACGGTGGCGACGCTCAGCACCTTCATCCCGGTGAGCAGTTGCGCGAGCTGCCGGGCCGTCAGCGTGCGCTCGTCGGTGATGATCCCGCGCAGGTGGCCGGTGGCCTTCGCGTGGGAGCGGTCGAGGAGCTCCTGCAGGGCGTCGAGCTCGGCGTCGGTGTCGTCCATCCCTCGACGGTAGGCGCAGGGTCCGACAGCCCACCCGACCGTCCTTGCGGTCTCACCACCAGCCGAGGTCGAACGACGCGACCCCGAGGTCGCCCCAGCCCCACCAGGCGTGGCTCGGCAGGTAGGGCCGCGCGGGCACGACGACGTGGGGCGGCGGCAGCAGGACGCTCGACGGGACGCTGGGAGGCGCGCCCGGCACCGTGCCGGCATCGTCCGTGGCCTGGGCCGGCGACGACGCGGCCGGCTCCTCGGCTGGGGCACCCGACGACGGCGGCAGTCCCTGTGCTCCAAGCGATCCCGGCGCGATCGGTGACCCCGGCGGCAGGAAACCGGTGCGCGGGTCGCGAGGCGCCGCGACGCCGGCCTCCGCGAGCGTGCGCACCGTCTCCAGGCGGGACCGGAGGAACACGGTCAGTCCCGACGTGTCCGGCGTCGTACCGGGCGTGGTCGGCAGCCAGGCGGTCACGGTCTCGCCGAGCCGGGACCCCCCTGGCACCGGCTCCACGACCGTCTCGACGTCGCTCTCGCGCGGAGCGCTGAGGTCGCGCTCGACGATGCGCATCAGGCCGGCCGACTCCACGAGCACCGACACGCTGGCGCCACGACGGCCGTCCGGGCCCCGGTGCACGGCCAGAACGTGCTCGGTGCCGGGTGCGTCGGCGAGCTCGAGGCGCACGACGCGCTCGACGTCCGGTCGCAGCACCGACTCGGACGCCGGGTCGGTGAGGAAGCTCCAGAGCTGGTCGGGGGCCAGTGCGACCTCGACCGACGCGGACACCGTCACCGGCACCACGGCCGGAGAGAGCCCTCGGTGCAGCGACGCGTTCGGGCCGTCGGGCGCGGCCGAGGCCTCGGGCACGTCGCGCGGACGTCGCTCGACGTCGGCCTTGAGCCCGAGCAGCCCGCGCGCGATCCAGGTGCGGGCGAAGCCGGCGAGCGGGTCGTCCGGCGCCAGGCCCCCGAGCACCTGCGTCACGACGGTGCCGTGGTCGAGCGGCTCGAGGGTCGTGGTCAGGTCGAACGGTGCGGCGCCGTCGGCCGACCGCGCCACGACGCGTCGGCCCGGCTCGAGGTCGACGACGGTCGACAGGCCGGCCCACAGACGACCGTCACCGCGACGCCACACCCCGGCGAACTCCGGCAGCCCGGCCGGTTCGGCCCGCGGGAGCGCGAGGACACCGACGCAGTCGACCCCGTGCTCCGCGCCGGGCGCCGGGGCCACGAGGGCCTCCCAGACCGCGTCGGGGCCCGCCTCCACGAAGACGCGGTGGCTGACGTCCCGCGGCACGACGCTGACGGGCTCCTGCACGCCGCCGCCTCCGAGAAGACCGCGCAGGAAGCCCATCGCCCCGACCTCAGGAGACGAAGACGCGCTCGTCGATGAGGCGCTCGGTGACCGCCTTGCCGTCCGGCTCGAACCGCCCGTGCTCGAAGTCCTTGGCGAACTCGAGCTCGACGCCGGCCCGGCCGTGACGGTTCTTCTCGATGGTGACGACCGTCCAGCCGCGGAACCGCTGGATGTTGCCGAGGTCGTAGACGAGGTGCTCGCGCGAGACGACGTCGACCTTGTCGTTGACGATGAGGACGACGTCGGCCTCGTAGGCGAGCGCCGACGACCCGCGCAGGTCGTGGGTCCGCATCCGGTGCCCGCTGGCGAGAGCCTCCTTGTCGGCCGCCGAGATCGTGACGATCGGCACCCGCGCCGCGAGCGCGAGGTCCTTGAGGCCCTCGGCCACGGCGGTGACGCGCGCGTTCTCGTCCTCGCCGTCGACGGGCACCTTCTGGATGTAGTCGATGAGGACGAACGGCGCCTGACCGGTGGTCTGCGTGACCCGGCCGATGACCGCGGCGATCTCCTCGAGCGACGTTGTCGCACCGGAGGACTCGTGGATCTGGAGGCGGTCGCCGTATCCGCTCAGGGTCTCGTGGGCGGCCGTGCCGCCGGGGAGGTCGGCCAGCACCGACGCGAGCGACGCACCGCCCGAACCGACCTCGAGGGCGCGCCGCACCTCGACGACCCCGGCGACGTCGCCGGCGTAGGCGCCGCTCATCTCCATGGCCTCCATCGAGATGAGGCGCTCGAGGAGCGTGTACGACTCGTGCTCGTAGGAGAACACGACCGCGGACCCGCCGGCGGCGACCGCGTTCCGGGCCATCTGCAGGCCGAGGGTCGTCTTGCCGTGGCCGGCCGGGCCCCCGAGGAGCACGAGCTCGCCGGCGCGGAAGCCGCCCGTCAGGGTCGCGTCGAGGACGGGGAACGCCGTCGGCCACACCTGGGCACCGGCCGCGCCGCCACGGCGCAGCACGTCGTCGGTCTCGGTGAGCAGCGCGTCGAGCGGGCGCAGCGAACCGGCATCACGGTGTCCAGCAGGGGTGACCATGCGCACGATTGCACCACGGGATCCCCTCCCGTGACCGCGTTTTCACGCAGGACGCCGGGGCACCCTCCAGGTGTCCCGGCGTCCTGCTCGCGTTGCCGCAGCTGCTGACGCGCGTCAGAGCGCGATGCCGACGTACTTCGTCTCGAGGTACTCCTCGATGCCCTCGAAGCCGCCTTCGCGGCCGACACCCGACTGCTTGACGCCACCGAACGGCGCGGCCGGGTTGGACACGATGCCCTGGTTGACGCCGACCATGCCGTACTCGAGCTCCTCGCTGACGCGGATGGCCCGGGACAGGTCGCGCGTGAACAGGTAGGCCACGAGGCCGTACTCGGTGTCGTTGGCGAGCCGGACGGCCTCGTCGTCGTCGGAGAACGACGTGACCGGCGCGACCGGACCGAAGATCTCCTCACGGGCGAGGTCGGCGTTCGTGGGGACGTCGGCGAGGACGGTCGGCTCGTAGAACCAGCCGGCCCCCTCGCGCGCCTTGCCGCCGGTGAGGACCCGGGCGCCCTTGTCGACGGCGTCCTGCACGAGGGCTCCGACCTTGGTGCGTGCGTTCTCGTCGACGAGCGGGCCGACGTCGACGCCGTCCTCGGTGCCGTGCCCGAGGGTCAGCGCACCCATCCGCTCGGCCAGCCGCGACGAGAACTCGGTGGCGAGCGACTCGTGGACGTAGAAGCGGTTGGCGGCCGTGCACGCCTCACCGATGTTGCGCATCTTGGCCAGCATCGCGCCCTCGACGGCCTTGTCGAGGTCGGCGTCGGGGAAGACGAGGAACGGGGCGTTGCCACCGAGCTCCATCGACACGCGCAGGATCCCCTCCGCGGCCTGCTCGATGAGCTTGCGGCCCACCGGGGTCGAGCCGGTGAAGGTCAGCTTGCGCAGGCGCGGGTCGCGGATGAGCGGCTCCATGACGTCGCCGGTGTGGCTCGTCGTGACGACGTTGAGGACGCCGTCGGGCACGCCGCACTCCTTGAGGAGGTCTGCGAGCGCCAGCATCGTCAGCGGCGTCTGGCTGGCCGGCTTGACGACCATCGTGCAGCCCGCCGCGATGGCCGGGCCGATCTTGCGGGTGCCCATCGCCAGCGGGAAGTTCCACGGCGTGATCATGAGGGTTGGGCCCACGGGCTGCTTCATCGTCATGAGTCGCGTCGCACCGTTCGGGGCGGTCGACCACCGGCCGGAGACGCGCACGGCCTCCTCGGAGAACCAGCGGAAGAACTCGGCGCCGTACGCGACCTCGCCCCGCGACTCGGCGAGCGTCTTGCCCATCTCGAGGGTCATGAGCGCCGCGAACTCGTCGGTGCGGGCGACGATGCGCTCGTAGGCGTCGCGGAGGATCTCACCGCGGTCGCGCGGGGCGGTGCGCGCCCACTCGGCCTGGGCGGCCACGGCGGCATCGAGCGCGGCCCGGCCGTCCTCGACGGTCGCGTCGGCCACGTGGGCGATGACCTCGCCCGTGGCCGGGTCCTCGACGGCGATGGTGGCGCCGCTGCCGCTGTCGCGCCACGACCCGCCGATGAACAACCCCTTGGGGACCGCCTCGACCACCGACTCGAAGGTCGCCTTCACTGACTCCTGTGTCACGCCTGCCATGCTCCTCAGCCTAGGTCCCGTGGGGACCGGTTCTCTCTCGGGTGGTTCGGGGGTGGTTCGGGGGCGCGTCAGCGGCCGCGTCAGCGGTCCTCGAGGCCCCACGGCGAGCCGTAGCCGTCGGGCTTCGGGGCCGCGAGCAGCTCGAGGAAGGGGACGGCGTCGAACGCCTCGGGGCCGAGCACGCCGGCACCCTTCCACGTGCCGCGCGCGAGCAGCTCGAGCGCGACGACCGGGTTGACGGCGGTCTGCCACACGACGCACTGGGCGCCGTAGTCGCGCATCGTCTGCTCGTTGTCGACGACGTGGAACAGGTACGTGCGCCGCGGCTGCCCGTCGGTGCCGGTGCCGGTGACGAAGAGGCCGGCGCAGGTCTTGCCCGTCATCCGCGGACCGATCGTCGCCGGGTCGGGCAGCACGGCGGCGACGACGTCGCGCGGCGACACCTCGACTCCCTTGACACGCACCGGCTCGGTGCGGTCCAGGCCGAGCGTGTGGAGCACCTTGAGGATGGTGATGAACTCGTCGCCGAGGCCGTACTTGAAGGTGGCCCGCTTCGCCTCGACCCACCGCGGCATGAGGAGCACCTCCTCGTGCTCGACGTTGACGCACTCGACCGGCCCGATGCCCTCCGGGAAGTCGAAGACCTCCGGCTCGCTGAAGGGCTCGGTCGTGAACCAGCCGCGGTCCTTCTCCCAGACCACCGGCGGGTTGAGGCACTCCTCGATCGTCGTCCACATCGAGAAGCTCGGCGCGAAGATCTCGTTGCCTTCGTCGTCGCGCACGACGAGGTTGGCGCCGTCGCGGGTGCCGAGCTCGTCGATGTCGGAGAAGAGGTGGTCGGCGGCGTAGCGGGCGAAGACGTCGGACAGCCCCGGCTCGACGCCGATGCCGACGAGGGCGAGACGGCCGTCGGCCTCCCACTCCCCCGCCACCTCGAACTGCTCGTCGCCGAGCTTGACGCCGGTCTCGGCGTAGGGCCGTTCGGGGTGCGGCCGCGACAGGCTCATCGCCATGTCGAGGTAGTCGGCCCCGGCGGCCTTGGCGCCGTGGAAGATCGAGAGGTTGAACTTCGGGTCGACCGCGTTGAACACGTGGGTCGTGCCGTGCTCGCGGGCGAGCGCGGTGACGGCACCGGCGTCCGACGCGTCGACGCGGGCCGCGACGAACCGCGTCTCCCCCGGGTGGCGCTCCACCACGGCCGCGGCGGTGCGTTCGGCACGCGTCGCGTCGAAGTCGGAGACGACCCACTGCTCGAAGAAGCTGCGCTCGGCGGCGATGCGCGCGGCGGCGTCACCGACTCCGCCGGAGCCGATCATGAGGACACGCAAGAAGACTCACTCCAGAGGGTCAGGCCGTCGCGCCGCGGCGGCGTCGGCTGCCGATGACCTGGGCAGCGATGACGCAGAGGACGGCGATGACGAACATCGAGAACCCGATGACGTTGGCCTGGGCCGGGATGCCGCGGGTGTAGGACACGTAGACGAACTTCGGGAACGTCGTCTCGTTGCCGGAGACGAAGTTGGTGATGATGAAGTCGTCGAAGGACAGCGAGAACGACAGCAGGGCGGCGGCGACGATGCCCGGCAGCGCCAGCGGGAAGGTGATCCGCAGGAAGGTCGTCCTCGGGTTGGCGTAGAGGTCGGACGCGGCCTCCTCGAGGCGCGGGTCGAGGCTCTGCAACCGCGCCTTGACGGTGACGACGACGAAGCTGATGCAGAACATGATGTGCGCGATGACGACGGTCCAGAAGCCGAGGTCCATGCGGAAGGCCTGGATGAAGATCGTCAGCAGGCTGGCGCCGAGCACGACCTCGGGGGTCGCCATGGGCAGGAACACCAGGACGTTCGTCGAGCTGCGCCCCCGGAACGTGTAGCGCACGAGCGCGAACGCGATGAGGGTGCCGAGGATCGTCGCCACGAGGGTGGCCAGCGCCCCGATCTTGATGCTCTCGACGAGGGCGGGACAGACGCCCGGCGCCCCGCACGGGTTGGCCCAGTGCTTGAGCGTCGGGCTGCCCTCCGGGTTCCACGTGATGTTGGACCGGCGGTAGTTGTTGAAGGAGAAGACGAACGTGTAGAAGACCGGCAGGAAGAGGTAGACGAGGACCCCGACCGCGATGATCATCGCGATGTGGTCGCTGACCCAGGAGCGTGCGCGCCTCACAGGACCTCCTCCGTACCGAACCGTCGCACGTACCCGAGGACGAGCACGAGGATGAGGATCATCAGGCTGATCGACAGCGCGGCGGCCGTCGGGTAGCCGCCGAGCACCGAGAAGAACTGGCTGTTGATGACGTTGCCGACCATCTTGGTGCTGGTGTCCGAGCCGAGCAGCTCCGCGTTGACGTAGTCACCGGCGGCGGGGATGAACGTCAGCAGGGTGCCGGCCAGGATGCCCGGGGCCGCGAGCGGGATCGTGACCGTGCGCAGGTTCGTGAACCGGTCGGCGTAGAGGTCACGCCCGGCCTCGAGCAGGCGCGGGTCGGCACGCTCGAGGCTGGTGTAGATCGGCAGCACCATGAAGGGCAGGAAGTTGTACGTCAGGCCCGCGACGACGGCGACCCAGGTCTCGGTGATGTGCCCGCCCGGGAGCAGGTGCAGCGTGCGCAGCGTCGAGGCGACGAAGCCGTCGTCGGCGAGGATCTGGCGCCAGGCGATGGTACGCAGGATGAACGAGGTGAAGAACGGTGCGACGACGAGGATGAGCATGACGTTGCGCCACCGGCCGGCCTTGAACGCCATCGCGTACGCCAGCGGGAAGGCGACGACGAAACACAGGACCGTGGCCGTGCCGGCGTAGAGCAGCGAGCGCAGGAAGTGCTCGCCGTACGTCTTCAGGGCCTCGACGTAGTTGCCCACGTTGACGTCGCGGTAGTAGTAGCCGGGCGCCCCGGGCCACTGCGACTGCAGGCTCGCCGAGCCCAGCTGGATGAGCGGGACGATGAAGAAGAGCGTCAGCCAGAGCAGGCCGGGGATCAGCAGGAGGTACGGCGTCAACCTGCGCCGCTTGCCGCCGGCGCGGGGTGGCGTCAGCTGCGGGTCGCCCGCCTCCCGGGCACTCGCCGCGACGGCGGTGGTCATGCCCCGTCCTCCACGAGCGCCGCCTTGTGGCCGCCACCGTCGACCGGCACGGCGAAGGCGTGGGTGGGGTCCCAGGACAGCCACACGTCGTCCCCCGGGCGGACGCTGATCGGCTCGACGTCGAGGTTCTGCTCGTAGACGCTCCAGTTGGCACCGCTCGGGACGGTGACGAGGTACTGGGTGGCGACGCCACTGAAGGAGACGTCGGTGACCGTGGCCCGCACGTCGTTGCCCGTGCCGTCGGGCTGGGACTCGTGGATCCGGACCTTCTCGGGACGGACGCCGAACATCAGCTCGCCGTCGTGGATCTCCGTGCGCTGCTTCGGGATCCGGACCTTCGTGTTGCTGACCTCGGCCATGACGAACTCGCCGTCGGTGCCCAGGATCCGGCCGACGCCGAGGTTGGACTGACCGACGAAGTTGGCCACGAAGGCGGTCCGCGGCAGGTCGTAGAGACGCTCGGGCGGCCCCATCTGCTCGATCCGGCCACCGTTCATGACGGCGACGGTGTCGGCCATGGTCATGGCCTCCTCCTGGTCGTGCGTCACGTGGATGAAGGTCAGCCCGACCTCGCTCTGGATCCGCTTGAGCTCCACCTGCATCTGGCGTCGCAGCTTGAGGTCGAGGGCGCCCAGCGGCTCGTCGAGCAGCAGCACCTCCGGGTGGTTGACGACGGCTCGCGCGAGCGCGACACGCTGCTGCTGACCACCGGAGAGCTGCATGGGCTTGCGGCCGGCCAGGTGCGAGAGCTGGACGAGCTCGAGCGCGTCGTCGGCCTGACGCATCGCGTCGGGAGCCTTGCGACGCTTGGGCCCGAACGCGACGTTCTCCCGGATGGTCAGGTGCGGGAAGAGCGCGTAGCTCTGGAAGACCGTGTTGACCGGCCGCTCGTGCGGCCGCGTGCCGGTCAGGTCGGTCTCGCCGATGAGCACCCTTCCGGCCGTGGGCTGCTCGAGCCCGGCGACCATGCGCAGCGTCGTCGTCTTGCCGCAGCCCGACGGGCCGAGCAGTGCGAAGAACGAGCCGCGCGGCACGACGAGCGAGAGGTCGTCGACGGCCGTGAAGTCGGCGAACTCCTTGGTGACGTTCTCGAGGACGAGGTCGCCGTGCGCCTCGCGCGTGTTCGTGGCCATCAGTTGCCCACCGCCGTGCTCCAGATCTGGGAGAACTTCTGGTCCTCCGCCGGTGACAGGGCCCGGAAGCTCCGGGTGTTGGCCCTGAGGTACTCCTCCGTGGGGAAGATCATCGGGTCGTCCACGAGGGTCGGGTCGACCTTCTTCATCTGCTCCTGGGCACCCTGGACGGGGCAGATGTACGCGACGTACGCGGCGACCTTGGCGGCCACGAGCGGGTCGTAGTAGTAGTCCATCAGCCGCTGCGCGTTGCGTCGGTGGCGCGAGGTGATGGGGACCATCATGTTGTCGCTCCAGAGGGTGCCCTTGGACTCGGGCAGCACGAACGTCCAGTTGTCGTCCTTGGTGTTCGTCTGCAGCTGGGCGATGTCGCCGCTCCAGACGATGCCCGCGATGGCGTTGCCGCTCGTGAGGTCCTGAAGGTAGGAGTTGCCCTTGATCCGGCGGATCTGGCCGTTGGCCAGCTGCTTGGACACCTCGTCGACGCCCTTCTGGAACTGCTCCTCGGTGAAGGGCTGGGAGATGTCGACACCCTGCCGCAGCATGATGAGCCCGACGGTGTCGCGGAACTCCAGCAGCGCCGTGACCTTGCCCTTGAGGTCGGGGGCCCAGAGGTCGTCGAGCGTCTTGAGCTCCCGACCGACCTTGCCCTTGTGGTAGCCGATGCCGGCGAAGCCGCTCTGCCACGTCAGCGAGTGGTTGCGGCCCGGGTCGAAGGAGACGTCCTGCAGGATGGGTCGCAGGTTCGAGGCGTTGTGCATGCGGATCAGCTCGAGCGGCTGCACGAACCCCTGCTGGATCATGCGGTTGGCCATCCAGTCGGTGAAGACGAAGATGTCGCGGTCGATGTCCTGGTTGGCCTGCAGCTGCGGCGCGATCTTCGTCGCGTACGTCTCGTTGTCCTCGATGTCCTCCGAGTAGGTGGCCGTGATGCCGGTCAGCTTCTGGAACGCCTCGAGCGTGGGGTAGGTCTTCGTCTTGTCGTCGTAGTCGAGGTAGGCCGTCCAGTTCGCGAACTTGACGATCTTCTCGGTGTCGGAGACGTCCTTGGGGAGCGTCAGCGTCGGTGCGGCGCCGGCACTCGCGCTCGGGGGCGGCGGCGGCGCGCACGCGGACAGGCCGAGGGCGGCGAGACCGGCCGCGCCGCCCCCGAGCAGGCCGCGCCGTGAGAGGCCGGACGATGCGGCCATGGAGGCCAGGGCTCGGATGCCGGGATCCGAGGGGGGTCGACGCCTGTTCACGCCTTCTCCTTCACATGCTGGTGAACGCGCCCGGCCCGAGTGGGCCGGGCCGTCGGACGGCCCTGTCCGTCCGTGCTTGCCTGGTACTGCTCCCCTGTGGTCGTCCCGGTCAGGACTCGATGTTGGCCATGACGTGCTTGATGCGGGTGTAGTCCTCGAACCCGTACATCGACAGGTCCTTGCCGTAGCCGGAGTGCTTGAACCCCCCGTGGGGCATCTCGGCAACGATCGGGATGTGGGTGTTGATCCAGACGCACCCGAAGTCGAGCTTCTTGCTCATGCGCATGGCGCGTCCGAAGTCCTTGGTCCACACGCTCGACGCCAGGCCGTACTGGACGCCGTTGGCCCAGGCGAGCGCCTCGGCCTCGTCGGTGAACTGCTGGACGGTGATGACCGGGCCGAAGATCTCGGTCTGGATCTGCTCGTCGTCCTGGCGCAGGCCGGCGAGCACGGTCGGCTCGAAGTAGAAGCCGTCGCCGAGCCCCTCGGCGCGGCGGCCGCCGGCGGCCACGCGGGCGTGGTCGGGCAGGCGGTCGATCATGCCGCTGACGTGGGCGACCTGGTTCGGGTTGTTGACCGGGCCGAAGAGGGCGTCGGGGTCGTCGGGCAGGCCGACCTTGGCCTCGTTCCTCGCGTACTCGGCGAGCGCGGCGACGAAGTCGTCGTGGATGCGCGGGCCGGCGAGGACGCGGGTGGCGGCGGTGCAGTCCTGGCCGGCGTTGAAGTAGCCGCCCACCGCGATCCCCTCGACGGCGGCCTCGATGTCGGCGTCGTCGAAGACGACGACCGGCGCCTTGCCACCGAGCTCGAGGTGGACGCGCTTGAGGTCCTTCGCGGCGCTCTGGGCCACCTGCATGCCGGCCCGGACCGAGCCGGTGATGGCCACGAGCGCCGGCGTCCGGTGCTCGACGACCATCCGGCCGGTCTCGCGGTCGCCGGTGACGACGTTGAAGGTGCCCTCGGGCAGGAACTCCGAGGCGAGCTCGGCGAGGAGCAGGGTGGTCTCCGGCGTCGTGTCGGAGGGCTTGAGGACGATCGTGTTGCCCGCGGCGAGCGCCGGGGCGATCTTCCACATCGCCATCATCATCGGGTAGTTCCACGGCGTCACCTGGCCGACGACGCCGATCGGCTCGCGGCGCACGAACGAGGTGTGGCCCTTCATGTACTCGCCGGCCGCCTTGCCCTCGAGGACGCGCGCGGCCCCGGCGAAGAACCGCAGCTGGTCGACCATCGGCGGGATCTCCTCGCTCGCCGTCAGGGCGTGCGGCTTGCCGGTGTTCTCGCCCTCGAGGCGGACGAAGTCGTCGGCCCGGGCCTCGATGGCGTCGGCGAACTTCAGCAGCGCGGCCTGGCGCTCGCCCGGCGTCGTGTCACCCCACGTCTCGAAGGCCTTCGACGCGGCGTCGTAGGCCCGGTCGACGTCGCCCTGGGTGCTGACGGGGGCCTTCGCGACGACGCCGGCGGTGGCCGGGTTGACGATGTCGGTGGTCGCGTCGGTCTCGGGGTCGAGGTACTGGCCACCGATGAAGTTGCGGAGCTGGCGCGGCTGCGAAGTCATGGCGAAACTCTAAACAGAGTCCTGCGCAATGGTGAAGGGTTGCGGCGATAAAACTTCGGAATCAGTTGAACAGGGGCTTGCCAACGCCGTGTTCCACAGGTCAAGATCGGGCCCATGACGACCATCCGAGGCGTGGCCAACGGGGCCAGCGGCACCAACGGGGCCAAGCGGCACCGTCGTGGCGGCGTCAACCTCGACGACGTCTCCAAGACGATCATCGAGCTGCTCCAGCAGGACGGCCGCAAGTCCTACGCCTCGATCGCGACCGAGGTCGGCCTGTCCGAGGCGGCGGTGCGCCAGCGCGTGCAGCGCCTGCTCGACGCCGACGTCATGCAGATCGTCGCCGTGACCGACCCGCTCCAGGTCGGTTTCCAGCGTCAAGCGATGATCGGCCTGCGGGTCACCGGCGACATGTCGGCCGTGGCCGACGCGCTGTCGGACATGGACGAGGTGTCCTACGTCGTGACGACGGCGGGCAGCTTCGACATTCTCGCCGAGGTCGTCTGCGAGGACGACGACCACCTCCTCGAGCTGCTGACCAAACGGATCCGCACCCTCGAGGGCGTGCTCGCCACCGAGACGTTCGTCTACCTCAAACTCAACAAACAGCTCTACAACTGGGGAACACGATGAGCATCAACCCGAACGAGGTCTGGGAACCGGCGTCGGACCAGCGCACCCCCGCGGGCACGCTGTTGTCGGATGCCGCACGCGATCACCTGTGGATGCACTTCACGCGCCACTCGGTGTTCGAGGACCCCGGGGACGGCGGCCTGGGCCACTCCGTCCCGATCATCACCCGCGGGCAGGGCTGGAAGATCTGGGACGACCGGGGCAACGAGTACATCGACGGACTCGCCGGCCTCTTCGTCGTCCAGGTCGGCCACGGCCGTGAGGAGCTCGCCGAGGCGGCGGCCAAGCAGGCCAAGGAGCTCGCGTTCTTCCCGCTGTGGAGCTACGCGCACCCCAAGGCCATCGAGCTGGCCGAGCGTCTGGCGGGGCACGCGCCCGGCGACCTCAACCGCGTCTTCTTCACGACCGGTGGCGGCGAGGCCGTCGAGACCGCGTGGAAGCTGGCCAAGCAGTACTTCAAGCTGACCGGCAAGCCGACCAAGCACAAGGTCATCTCCCGCGCCGTGGCCTACCACGGCACGCCGCAGGGCGCCCTGTCGATCACCGGCATCCCGGCCGCCAAGGAGATGTTCGAGCCTCTGGTGCCCGGGGCGCACAAGGTGCCGAACACCAACATGTACCGCGCCCCCGAGCACCTCCAGGGCGACGAGAAGGCGTTCGGCCGCTGGGCCGCCGACCGCATCGCCGAGGCGATCGAGTTCGAGGGCCCCGACACCGTCGCGGCCGTCTTCCTCGAGCCGGTGCAGAACTCCGGCGGCTGCTTCCCGCCGCCGGCCGGCTACTTCGAGCGGGTCCGCGAGATCTGCGACGAGTACGACGTGCTGCTCGTGTCCGACGAGGTCATCTGCGCGTTCGGCCGCATCGGCTCGATGTTCGCCTGTGACGACTTCGGTTACGTCCCGGACATCATCACGTGCGCCAAGGGCATGACGAGCGGCTACTCCCCCATCGGCGCGATGATCGCGAGCGACCGCCTCTTCGAGCCGTTCAGGAAGGGCACCGACTACTTCCCGCACGGTTACACCTTCGGCGGCCACCCGGTGTCGTCGGCCGTGGCCCTGGCCAACCTCGACATCTTCGAGCGCGAGGGTCTCACCGACCACGTCAAGCAGAACGCCCCCGCGTTCAAGGCCACGCTCGAGAAGCTGCTCGACCTGCCGCTCGTCGGCGACGTCCGCGGCGCCGGCTACTTCTACGGCATCGAGCTCGTCAAGGACAAGAAGACCCGCGAGACGTTCAACGACGCCGAGTCCGAGCGGCTCCTGCGCGGGTTCCTGTCCAAGGCGCTCTTCGACGCCGGCATCTACTGCCGCGCCGACGACCGTGGCGACCCCGTCGTCCAGCTCGCCCCGCCGCTCATCATGGGCCAGGAGCAGTTCGACGACATCGAGTCGCGGCTGCGTTCGGTGCTCACCGAGGCGGAGAACCACCTCTGACGCGTCGAGCCACTCGGGCTCAGCGTCAGGACGCCGGGTTGTCTCAGGGAGGGGACGCCCGAAGGGGCCGGTCACCGAGGAACGGTGACCGGCCCCCGGTCGTTCCCGGGGTACGTGACCGGCGACCGTCGCCGGCACACCCGTCGCCACATGTGACGCCGACGCAAGGAGACGACATGGGATTCCTCGACCGACTGCTGGGCCGTGAGCCGCAGTCCCGACCAGCCGCAGGCCAACCCGGCTGGGGTGGGACCTCGGGCGCACCTGCACCGACCGGTGCGCCGTACGCCGTCCCGGGGGCCGACCCCTACGCGGTGCCCGCGCCGCGCGGCGGTGCCTCCACCGAGGACGAGCGCGCCATCGCCCGGTACCGCTACCTGCTGCGCACGGCGCCGCCCGAGGACCTCGAACGCGTCCACGCCGACGCGTTCGCGCAGCTGTCCCCCGAGCAGCGCCAGATGGTGCTCCAGCGGCTGACCGAGGACCTCCCGGAGTCCGAGCGCCCGCGCAGCGACGCGCCCGCCGACCTCGCCCGGAGCGCCACGCGTGCCGAGCTGCGCCGACCCGGCTACCTGCAGGGTGCCTTCGCCGGTGGCGGTCGCGGGATGGGCGGCGGCATGGGCGGCGGGATGGGCATGGGCGGCATGATCGCCGGCTCGATGCTCGGCACCATCGCCGGCGTCGTCGTCGGCTCGATGGTGGCCGACGCCCTCTTCGACGGCTACGACCAGTCGCCCGAGGCCGCGCAGGCCGGCGAGGGCGACGGCTCGTCCGACGCGTCCGACGCCGGTGGCGCCGATGCCGGTGGCGCGGGCGAGACGGGAGGCGACGCTGGTGCTGGTGACGCCGGTGGCGACGTCAGCGCGGCCGGCGAGGGCTTCGGCGGCGGTGACCTCGGCGACTGGGGCGGTGGCGGCGACCTCGGTGGCGACTTCGGTGGCGACTTCGGCGGCTTCGGCGACTTCTGAGTCGGCTCCCGCATCGAGACCCCTGACGGGGCCGCCACCCGGTGGCCCCGTCAGACGCCGGCGAAGGCGTGGAACAGGGCCGCGATGGCGAGGATGACGGGGATCGAGGCGAACGTGCTGACGAAGATGACGTCACGGGCGAGGTTGACCTCGCGGCGGTACCGCACCGCGTAGGTGAAGATGTTCTGCGCCGTCGGCAGCGCGGCTGTGACGACGACCGCGAACAGGGCCTCCCCGCGGAGCCCGAGGGCCAGGCCGACGCCGAGCGCGACGGCCGGCATGAGCAGCACCTTGAGACCGACGATGGCCCAGACGTGCTCGGCCGATCGGCCCGTCGCCGGTCGCGGGCCGCGCCGAAGCGAGATGCCGAACGCGACGAGCATCGAGGGCACCGCCATGCGCCCGAGCAGCTCGATGGGGTCGGCGACGACCCGGGGCAGCTGCACGTCGAACACTGCGATGAGCAGGCCGGCGATGGCGCCGAGGGTGATCGGGTTGCTGAACATCCGGCGCACCGAGCGGAGCAGGCGCGGCCGCTCGCCCTGGGCGTCGCTGTCGAACAGGGCCATGTACACGGGCGTGATGACGAGCAGCTGCATGAGCAGCGTCGGGGCGACCCACGCGACGTCGCCGAGCACGTAGAGCGCGATGGGGATGCCGAGGTTGCCCGCGTTGACGTACGCGGCGGACAGGCTGCCGATGAGCCGGGAGCCGAGCGTCCCTCCGGCCCAACGGAACCGGGCGATCGCCAGGTAGAGGCCGACGATGATCGCGAAGCTGATGAGCGACGTGACGAGGTTGGCGGACAGGACGGCGTCGAGGGGCGTGCGCTGCATGACGGTGAGCAGCAGCGCCGGCGAGGCGACGTGGAAGGCCAGCCGCGAGAGGGTCACCTGCGCGCTGTCGTCGAGGACGCGTCGGTCGGCGAGCAGCCAACCGACCGCGACGATGATGGCGATCGTGGCGAAACCCTCGAGGACACCGAGCACGCCGTGATCCTCGCAAAACCGGCACAGGGCCGTGACACCGGTCCATCCACCGGCGCGCCGCGGCCCGGGGCGGTCGCCGGCGCCGCCGCCGCGGCAGGATGACGCCATGGAGATCGAGAGCCTCGACGCGCTGGAGGACCACCTCGACGACGGCACGCCGCTCGGGGGCCTTCGCCTGCAGGGCCTCGACCTGTCGGGGTACGCCCGGCGGTTCGCCGAGCACACCGACCTCACCGGACTCGTCGTGCTCGGCGGCAGGGTGCCCACCGACGTCGCCGAGGTGCTCCTGCGCCGCGGCGCCATCGTCTTCCCGGGCGTCGCCGACGCGCCGGTCGACCCGTGGCGGGGCCTCTACCGGCCCGAGGACCTCTACGCCGGGCTCGACGCCGGCTACGACGCGACGCCCGACGCCCGCGCCTACCGGTGGTTCGTCGACGCCCACCTGCGCACCGACGCCTACTGCACCCTCGTGCGGGCCATCCACGACGACACGGTCACCGACGACCTCGACGAGCTGGTGGGCGGACGGTCGGTCGTCGGCGTCATGGGAGGGCACCGCGTCGAGCGGGGTACCGACGCCTACGCGGCAGCCGCGCGCCTCGGGCACCGGCTCGCCTCGGACGGGCACCTCGTGGCCACGGGAGGCGGCCCGGGGGCGATGGAGGCGGTCAACCTCGGGGCGCTCTGCCACGACGCCACGCGCCTCGAGGACGCGCTGGCCCGCCTGGCCGCCGTGCCGACCTTCCGCCCGTCGGTCACCGACTGGGCGCGGCTGGCCCTCGACGTTCGGGCCGACGTCGTCGGCGAGGAGCCGCGCGTCCCCTTCGACCTGTTGGGCCCCACGGCACGCTCGCTCGGCATCCCCACGTGGTTCTACGGGCACGAGCCGCCGAACGTCTTCTGCGACGCGGTCGCCAAGTACTTCTCGAACGCGATCCGCGAGGACGGGCTGCTCTCGCGCAGCACCGCCGGGATCGTCGTCCTCGGGGGCGCGGCGGGCACCGTGCAGGAGATCTTCCAGGCGGTGACGCCGCTCTACTACGCCCTCGACGACGCGCCGCTCCCCCCGCTCGTGCTCGTGGGCCGGCGCCAGTGGACGGTCGACGTGCCCGTCTGGCCGACGCTGAGCGTCCTCGCCGCCGACCGCCGGATGGCCGGCTCGGTGCACCTCGTGGACGACATCGAGGAGGTGCCCGCCCTGCTCACTCCGGTGCCGTGAGCACCGGGGCCAGCGCGTCGAGCACCGACGCGTCCTCGATGGTCGCCGGCACCGCGGCGTCCTTGCCGTCGGCCATCTCGCGCATCGTCTTGCGCAGGATCTTGCCCGAGCGCGTCTTGGGCAGCGCCGCCACGATGTCGACGCGGTGGAGGGAGGCGACCGGCCCGACCTCCGCGCGGACGCGGGCCACGAGCTCGCGCCGGATGCGCTCTCCCTCGGCCTCGGCGTCGATGCCCGACTTGAGCACGACGAGGGCGCGCGGCACCTGGCCCTTGAGGTCGTCGTGGACGCCGATGACGGCGCACTCGGCGACGGCCTCGTGGCCGGCGAGCGCGGCCTCGAGCGAGCCGGTGGACAGGCGGTGCCCGGCGACGTTGAGCACGTCGTCGGTGCGGCCCATGACGAAGAGGTAGCCGTCCTCGTCGAGGTAGCCGCCGTCGCCGGTGAGGTAGTGCCCCGGGTAGGCCGCGAGGTAGGAGGACACGTAGCGGTCGTCGTCCTGCCAGAGCGTCGGCAGGGTGCCCGGCGGCATCGGCAGCCGGAGGCAGATGGCGCCCTCGGTTCCGGCGGGCACCTCGTGGCCCTCGCCGTCGAGCACGCGCACGTCGTAGCCGGGCACCGCGACGGTCGGCGAGCCGGGCTTGATCGGCAGCAGCCCGATCCCCTTGGGGTTGGCGGCGATCGGCCACCCGGTCTCGGTCTGCCACCAGTTGTCGACGACCGGCACGCCGAGCGCGGCCGAGGCCCACTCGTAGGTGTCGGGGTCGAGCCGCTCCCCCGCGAGGAAGAGCGCCCGGAAGCGCGACAGGTCGTGCTCGGCGACCTTCGACGCGGTCGAGTCGTCCTTCTTGATGGCGCGGAAGGCGGTGGGCGCCGTGAAGAGGCACACCGCGTCGTAGTCGGCGATGACGCGCCAGAACGCCCCCGCGTCGGGCGTGCCCACCGGCTTGCCCTCGTAGAGCACGGTCGTGGCACCGGTCAGCAGCGGTGCGTAGACGATGTACGAGTGGCCGACGACCCAGCCGACGTCGCTCGCCGTGAACATCGTCTCGCCGGGGCGGACGTCGTAGACGTTCTCCATCGACCAGCGCAGCGCCACCGCGTAGCCGCCGCTGTCGCGGTAGATGCCCTTGGGCTTGCCGGTCGTGCCGGAGGTGTAGAGCACGTAGAGCGGGTCGGTGGCCGCCACCGTGGTGCAGCCGGCCGGCTCGGCGTCGTCGTACACCTCGTCCCAGGTCATCTCCTCCCAGTCGGTGTCGCGCTGGCCGACGGCGGCCGGCGACTGCTCGCGCTGGAGCACGATGACCGACTCGGGCTTGTGGCTGCTGCGGTCGAGCGCGGCGTCGAGCATCGGCTTGTACTCGACGATGCGCGAGGGCTCGACGCCGCAGCTGGCCGACACGACGACCTTGGGCTCGGCGTCCTCGATGCGCGCGGCGAGCTCCTGCGGGGCGAAGCCGCCGAAGACGACGGAGTGCACCGCCCCCAGCCGTGCGCAGGCCAGCATGGCGACGACGGCCTCGGGCACCATCGGCATGTAGACGACGACCCGGTCGCCCTTCTCGACGCCGAGCCCGGCGAGAGCACCGGCGAAGCGGGCGACGCGGTCGAGCAGCTCGCCGTACGTCAGCGTCGCCTTCGTGCCGGTGACCGGCGAGTCGTAGTGCAGGGCGGGCTGGGCCCCCCGCCCCGCGGCCACGTGCCGGTCGAGGGCGTTGAAGCAGACGTTGAGCTCGGCGTCGGGGTACCAGCGGTAGAACGGCGGTGCGGTGTCGTCGAGGATGCGCGTCGGTGGCGTGACCCAGTCGATCGCCCCGGCGGCTCGCGCCCAGAACCCCTCCGGGTCACGCAGGCTCGACTCGTGGAGGTCTCGGTAGGCCGCGAACGCGGCCGTGGTGCCGTCGGTGCCGTCGCTGGTCATGGCCTCACTGTGCCGCCGGGGCCGCCTCCGCGCCAGAGTCCGTGCGACGAGGTGACCCATCTGACAGCCGAGCGGTCGTGATCGCCACGCACATGAGGGCCGCCCCGAGGCAGAGCGCGCCGGCCGCGTACCAGGCGAGGTCGTAGGTGCCGAGCTGGTCGCGGACCAGGCCCGCGCCGACCGCCGCGACGGCCGCACCGAGCTGGTGGGAGGCGAAGACCCAGCCGAAGACGATGGGCGCCCGGTCACCGTAGGCGAGGCGGCACAGGGCGATCGTCGGGGGCACCGTGGCGACCCAGTCGAGGCCGTAGAACAGCACGAACGCCAGCATGTTCGGGTGCATGTGGTCGCTGAAGAGCGACGGCAGCAGGAACAGCGAGGCGCCGCGGAGGGTGTAGTACGCGGCGAGGAGCACCCGCGGGTCGACGCGGTCGGTGAGCCAGCCGGAGAAGACGGTCCCGACGATGTCGAAGACGCCGACGAGGGCCAGCAGGCCGGCGGCAGTCGTCGTCGGCATGCCGTGGTCGTGCGCGGCCGGGATGAAGTGGGTGCCGACGAGGCCGTTGGTCGACGCGCCGCAGACGGCGAAGCTGCCGGCGAGCAGCCAGAAGACGCGGGTGCGCGACGCGTCGCGCAGGGTGCCGAGGGCCAGGCGGGCCGGGTGGCCGGTGGGCCGGGGCGGACGGCCGACGGGGGTTCCGGCCGGAGCGCCGTAGGCGGTGACGCCGAGGACGCTCGGGTGGTCGTGCAGCTTCCACAGCACGAGGGGCACGACGGCGAGGGCGGCCGCGGACGTCGTGACGGCGGCCGTGCGCCAGCCGTGGTGCTCTGCGAGCCAGGCGAGGAGCGGCAGGAAGACGAGCTGTCCGGTGGCCCCGGCTGCCGTGAGGATGCCGGTGACGAGACCGCGCCGCGCCACGAACCAGCGACCGGTGACCGTCGCGACGAGGCCCATCGACATGGCGCCGGTACCCATCCCGACGACGATCCCCCAGCACAGGACGAGCTGCCACGACTGCGTCATCCAGATCGGCAGGAGCGAGCCGACGCTGACGAGGACGAGCGCGACGGCGATGACCCGCTGGATGCCGAGCCGCTCCATGAGGGCGGCCGAGAAGGGCGCCGCCAGCCCGAAGAGGACGAGGTTGACGGAGACGGCGGCGCCGATGACGCCCATCGGCCAGCCGAACTCCTCGTGCAGCGGCGTCATGAGCACGCCCGGCGTCGAGCGGAAGCCGGCGGCGCCGATGATCGTCAGGAACGTGACGAAGGCGACCCACCAGGCGGGGTGGACGCGTCGGGTGGCGGAGGCGCCCGGGGCCGGGGCTGCGGAGCGGTCGGTGAGGGTCACCGGGCCACTCTGCCCGTTCCGTCCTTCCCGCGACGAGTGACCAGATGGACAACATGTGCAAGGATCTGGCCATGACTCGTCGCGCCGGCCGTGATCCGCACCGCGTCGCCGTCCTCGCCCTCGAGAACGTCGTGGCCTTCGAGCTCGGCCTGCCCCACCGGTTCCTGCGCGCCGCGGCCCTCGACCCGGGCTGGCCCGGATCACCCACCGGCGCTCCCCTGCCGTACGAGGTGTCGATGTGCACCCTGGACGACGGGCCCGTCACCACCTCTGCCGGCTACCAGGCCGTGCCCACGCACCCGAGCTCCGTTCTGGCAGAGGCCGACACGGTCATCGTGCCCGGCATCTACGGCGGCGTCGTCGACACCGGCCGGGTGCCCGACGCGCTGCGCACCCTCGCCGCGACGGTTCGTCCCGACGCGCGCTGGATCTCCATCTGCACCGGCGCCTTCGCCCTCGCCGCCCTCGGCCTGCTCGACGGCCGCACCGCGACGACGCACTGGTGTCACGTCGACGCGTTCCGCCGGCACTTCCCGCAGGTGATCCTCGACCCCGACGTCCTCTACGTCGACGAGGGCGACGTGCTCACCTCCGCGGGCAACGCGGCCGGCATCGACCTGCTCCTGCATCTGGTGCGCTCCGACCTCGGCACCGAGGCGGCCAACCGGGTCGCTCGCAGCGCCGTGGTCGCCCCGTGGCGGGCCGGCGGCCAGGCCCAGTTCATCGACCGGCCCGTGCCCGAGGAGGACGACGCCGGCACCGGACCGACGCGCGTCTGGGCGCTCGAGCACCTCGGCGAGCCGCTCGGCCTCGCCGACCTCGCGCGGCACGCCGGCATGAGCGTGCGCACCTTCACGCGTCGGTTCCGCGAGGAGGCCGGCGAGACGGCGGTGACGTGGCTGACCCGCGCCCGCGTCGACCGTGCCCGGCACCTGCTCGAGACGACCGACCTCCCGGTCGACCGTGTCGCGGCCGAGGCCGGGTTCGGCACGACGGCCTCGCTGCGCCAGCACCTCTCGGCGGCCGTCGGCGTCTCTCCCCTGGCCTACCGACGCACCTACCGCGCCGCCGAGACCGCCTGAGCCACAACGTCGCCCGACACGGTGACCCCTGGTGTCACGACGCCTGGCGGTGCACCCACGGCAGCGCTCGCCGGTCGTACACGACGGCGAGCCGACCCAGCGCCACGGCCGCCAGCATGAGGCCGAAGTCACGCAGGGCGATGTCGCCGTACCCGCCGAGGAGCAGCAGGTTCACGATGATGCCCGCCAGCCACGCGGCGACGACTGGCGCCCCGAGACGCGGCCACACGGCGACGACCACGCCCGCCACGACCTCGACGACGCCCACGACGTACATCGTCTGGTGCACGGTCAACGGCGACAGGTGGGCGATCTGCGGTGCGAGGTACCGGTCCCAGTCGACGAGCAGGTGGGCGAACTTGTCGGCGCCGAAGACGATCGGCGCCACCGTGAAGGCGGTGCGCAGCACGAGGTAGGCCTGGCGGGCCGGATCGGGGCGCCCCGCAGCGTGCGTCGCGTCGGTGAGGTCGCCGGGTCGGGACGGGGCGGGATGCGTGTGGGACATGGGAGCTCCTCTTCGTGGTGGATGTGGCGGACGGCCCGCGACCCGTGCCGCGAAGCGCCTGCGGGTTGCGACACCTCCTTGGTGTCCGGGGGTGGGACGGCTCTTACCGCGACGGGTAAGGGCGCCGACGCCCGCGACACCAAGGAGGTATGACCATCCACTCGACCCGCGTCGCCGGGTGCGGGGCCTCGGGACCGCCCGTCGACGTGACGGCGTGGCGCCGGTGCCGACTGCTCGAGGCCGGCTTCGATGCCGACCTCGCCGCCCGGCTCGCCGCGGACCGGCGCGTAGACGTGCACGCCCTCCTCCAGCTCGTCGATCGTGGCTGCCCGCCGGTCCTTGCCGCGCGCATCCTCTCCCCGCAAGGATCGACCTCGTGACCATCGCCGACGCCGACGGTGCCGCGAGCCCGGCCCTCGAGGCCGCCGAGCGGCCTCCCGGCCCCGTCCGCGCGGACGAGGAGCGCGACTGGGTGGCCGACCTCGCCGGGACCGGCGCACGTCACGAGGAGGCACTGCGCGAGCTGCGCGGCCTGCTCGTCAGGGCGTGCCGTCACCAGGTGTGGCACCTGCGGGGCCAGCTGACCGGGGTGGGCGCGGTGGTGCTCGAGGAGCTCGTCGAGGGGTCGGCCGACGACGCGCTCGTCGCGGTGCTGGCCAGGCTCGACACCTTCGAGGGCCGCAGCCGGTTCACCACGTGGGCCTACAAGTTCGGCGTGCTCCACGCCGCCAACGAGGTGCGGCGCCGGGCGTGGGCCACTCGTGAGGTGTGCCTGCCCGACGACGCCGCCTGGACCGACCCCGCCCCCGGCCCGGACCACCTCGCCGAGGCCGCCGACCTCGCCGCGGAAGTGGCGTCGGCCCTCACGGACGCGCTGACGCCCTACCAGCGTCGGATCGCCGTGGCGCTGCTGCTCGACCACGTACCCATCGACGTCCTCGCCGACCGCCTCGGCACGACGCGCGGGGCGCTCTACAAGACCCTCAGCGTGGCGCGCACGCGGATCCGCCACCACCTGACGGCCACCGGACACCTGCCACCGGCCGGCTCACCGGCCACCTCAGCGGCCAGCGGGGAGACACCATGACATCCACACCACGGCCGCTGACGCCCGAGAACGTCCGGGCGCTGACCCTGCCGACGGAGCCCTGGCTGTCGTGCGAGGACTGCTTCACCCTCGCCGACCGGTACGCCGAGGCCCTCGTCGAGGACCCCGACACCGGGCAGCTGCCCGAGATGCTCGTGCACCTGCACGCCTGCGCCGCCTGCGCCGAGGAGGCCGAGTCGCTGATCCGGCTCGTCGCCTCCGACGTGGGAGTCGACCCTTCGCCCGCGCTGGCGCGGCTGCGCGGCTGACCGGCTGCGCCGGCCTCGGGCCTCGGGCCTCAGGCGGTGGAGGCGGCCAGCTGGCCGCAGGCGCCGTCGATGTCCTGGCCGCGCGTGTCGCGGATCGTCGTCGGGACGCCGTGGGCGCGCAGCCGCTCGACGAAGTTCTGCTCGACACCGGGGCGCGACGCCGTCCACTTCGAGCCCGGCGTCGGGTTGAGCGGGATCGGGTTGACGTGCACCCAGCCCTTTCCCCGCGCGGCGAGCTTCTCGCCGAGCAGGTCGGCGCGCCAGCCCTGGTCGTTGATGTCGCGGATGAGGGCGTACTCGATGGAGACGCGTCGGCCCGTGACCTCGTAGTACCGGTACGCGGCATCGAGGGCCTCGTCGACCTTCCACCGGGTGTTGATGGGCACGAGCTCGTCGCGCAGCTCGTCGTCCGGGGCGTGCAGCGACAGCGCCAGCGTGACCGGGACGCCCTCGGCGGCGAGCTTGTCGATCCCGGGCACGAGACCGACGGTCGACATCGTGATGCCGCGCGCCGACATGCCGAGACCGTCGGGCGCCGGGTCGGTCAGGCGCCGGATGGCCCCGATCGCGGCCTTGTAGTTGGCCAGGGCCTCGCCCATGCCCATGAAGACGACGTTGCTGACCCGCAGCGGGTGCTCGCGGTCCTCGTCGTCGCCGCCCGCGAGCTCGCCGCGGCGCAGCGCCCGGGCCGCCCACACGACCTGCTCGACGATCTCACCGGCCGACATGTTGCGGGTCAGGCCCGCCTGCCCGGTGGCGCAGAACGGGCAGTTCATGCCGCACCCGGCCTGGCTCGAGATGCAGATGGTGACGCGCTTCGGGTAGCGCATGAGGACCGACTCGACGATGGCGCCGTCGTGCAGGCGCCACGCGTACTTCATCGTCTGGCCGTCGTCGGCCACGCGCTGCACGATCGGCGTCAGCAGCGTCGGGAGCAGGTCGGTGACGAGGTCCGAGCGCACCGCCTTGGGCAGGTCGGTCATCTCCTCGGGGTCGTCGACGAGCCGCTCGAAGTAGTGGGTCGAGAGCTGCTTGGCCCGGAACCCCTTGTGGCCCAGTGACTCGACCGCCTCCTTGCGCTCGGCCGGCGACAGGTCGGCGAGGTGGCGCGGCGGCTTGCCGCGCCGTGGCGCGCGGAAGGTCAGCTGGCCGGGCTCGGGCCGGTCGGTCGTCGGCTCGGGCAGGGGTACGGAGGTCGGCGCGGGGATCTCGGTCATGGCGCGCCCATTCTCGCAGGCCCGGCCGCTCCGGCCCAACGCCGCACGCGGTGACGCATCAGGAGGGCTGGGCGGCGAGCAGAGTGAGCACGGCCCACACGATCGGCGCGACGACGACGAGCGAGTCGAGGCGGTCCATGATGCCGCCGTGGCCCGGGAGGATGTTCGACATGTCCTTGATCCCGAGGTCGCGCTTGATGAGCGACTCCATCAGGTCGCCGACCGTGGCCGCGACGGCCACCCCGACGCCGAGCAGGACGCCGATGACCCACGCGTGCCCGAGGAAGAAGTGCACGGTCAGCGCACCGCCGACCATGCACAGCAGGACCGAGCCGGCGAAGCCCTCCCACGACTTCTTCGGGCTGATCGTCGGCGCCATCGGGTGCTTGCCGAAGAGGACGCCGGCCGCGTAGCCGCCGACGTCGCTGCACACCGTCGTGATGAGGAAGACGAACATCCGCCCGACGCCGTCCTCGGCCGACAGCAGCAGCACGGCGAACCCGACGAGGAACGTCGGGTACGTCGCGACGAACATGCCGCCGAGCACGTCGCGCCCGGCGCCGTCGAGGCGTCCGGTGCCGCGCCAGAGCACGACGGCCAGGCAGGTCAGGGCCCACGCCACCGTCAGCGCGCCGGGACCGTGCTCGTAGGCCGCCCACGCCATGCCGACCGAGCCGGCGAGCGCGGGGACGATCGGGGCGTTCACCCCGGCGTGCCGCAGCGCGCCGCGCATCTCCCAGATGGCGACCCCGACGGCGATCACGACGACGACGAGGAAGGACACCTTGGCCAGCAGCAGCGTCGCGACGATGACGACGCCGAGGCCGACCCCGACGCCGATCGCGGCGGGCAGGTTGCGCCCGGCACGGCTCGGGCGCTTCTCGATGACCTTCTCCGGAGGCAGGCCGGCGACGTCGTCGAGCGCGGGGTCGTAGGGCACGGGTTCGAGCAGCCCGTCGCCGTCGTCGGTGTGCGCCGCGGACGCGTGGTCCTCGGGCTGCGACGGCGAGTCGGTCGTCATCATGGGTGGAGCCGCGAGGTCAGACCTCGAGCAGCTCGGCCTCCTTGGCCTTGACGAGACCGTCGACGAGGTCGGTGTGCTTCTTCGTGAGGCCGTCGAGCTCCTTCTCGGCGCGCGAGCCGTCGTCCTCGCCGACCTCGCCGTCCTTGACGAGCTTGTCGATGTCGGTCTTGGCCTTGCGGCGGATGTTGCGCACGGAGACGCGAGCGTCCTCGGCCTTGCCGTGGGCGAGCTTGATGTACTCGCGGCGGCGCTCCTCGGTCAGCTCGGGCATGACGCAACGGATCTGGTGGCCGTCGCTGCTCGGGTTGACGCCGAGGTCGGAGTCGCGGATCGCCTTCTCGATCTCGTGCATCGCCGACTTGTCGAACGGGATGACGAGGATGGTGCGCGCCTCGGGGTTCTGGAACGAGGCGAGCTGCTGCAGCGGCGTCGGGGCGCCGTAGTACTCGACCGTCAGCTTGTTGAACAGGCCCGGGTTGGCACGGCCGGTGCGGATGCCCGCGAAGTCCTCCTTGAGGACCTCGACGGCCTTGTCCATCTTCTCCTCGGCCTCGAACATCGTCTCTTCGATCATGGCGGTGTGGCTTCCTCGTCCCTCGGGTCGGGTGGGCTTGCGGTGTCTGGGGTGCTGCGGGTGGGCCCGCGAGCGCGTGGTGCTCGGGTGTCGGGGCGGTCAGGCGTTGGTGACCAGCGTGCCGATCCTCTCACCGAGCAGGGCGCGGGTGATGTTTCCCGGGCCCTCCATGCCGAAGACGATCATCGGCAGCTTGTTCTCCATGCACAGGCTGAACGCGGCGGCGTCCACGATGCGCAGGCCGCTCGCGAGGCCCTCCTCGAAGGTCAGCGTGTCGTACTTCGTCGCCGTCGGGTCGGTCTTCGGGTCGGCCGTGTAGACGCCGTCGACGCCGCTCTTGGCGATGAGCAGGGCGTCGCACTTGGTCTCGAGGGCGCGCTGGGCGCTCACGGTGTCGGTGGAGAAGTACGGCATGCCGGCACCGGCGCCGAAGATGACGACGCGCATCTTCTCGAGGTGGCGGATGGCGCGGCGCGGGATGTAGGGCTCGGCCACCTGTTGCATCGCGATCGCGGACTGGACGCGCGTCTCGATGCCCTCCTTCTCGAGGAAGTCCTGCAGGGCGAGGCAGTTCATGACCGTGCCGAGCATGCCCATGTAGTCGGCGCGGGTGCGGTCCATGCCGCGCTGCTGGAGCTCGGCGCCGCGGAAGAAGTTGCCGCCGCCGATGACGACGGACACCTGGACGCCGCCGCGGACGGCCTCGGCGATCTGCTTGGCGATCCCGGCCACGACGGCGGGGTCGAGGCCGATGGCTCCGCCGCCGAACACCTCACCGGAGAGCTTGAGCAGAACCCGGTGGAACGGGGTGGTCTGGGCGTCGGTCATGGGCGCGGGGCCTCCTCGTGGGATCCGTTCGCAGGGTCGATCGATCTTTCCACATCCCGTGCCGATCGACTGCATCGAGCCCCGGAGGCGCGGGCCCGGTCCTCAGACGCCGAGCACGCCCGGGAGCGCCTGCGCGAGCCGGACGTAGTCGTCCTCGTCGTTGTACGGCGCGGCCGCGAGTCGCAGGTAGCCGCGCCCCTCGAACGCGACTGGCGGCACGACGAAACCGGCGGCGTGGAGCCGCTGCCACAGGGCCTCGGCGTCCTCGGTCGTCGACGCGATGCCGTCGGGCAGGGCGACCAGGTGCAGGCACGGCGCCGCCGGCAGGCCGCCGTGCGGCGCGGCGGAGCCGAGGACGCCTCGGACGTGGGCGGCACCGCGCAGCAGCAGCTCCGCGTTGCAGGCGACCTGGTCCCAGCCGCCGAGGTCGCGCCACGCGGCGAGGCCGTCGGGCACCGCGACCCACGCGGAGTGGTCGACCGTGCCCTGCAGGTCGAAGCGCTCCGGGTAGGGCAGGCCGTGGCTCCACGAGGTCACGAGCGGGCGCAGCCGCTCGCGGTGCTCCGGAGCGGCCCAGAGCGTCGCCGCCGCCCGCGGGGTGTAGGCCCACTTGTGGAGGTTTCCCGCCCAGAAGGCGACGCCGAGGGCCTCGACGTCGAGGCCGGGCAGGGCGCCGGGCACGTGCGCGGCGTCGACGAGGACGGGTACCGGTGCCACGGCTGCGGCGACCTCGGCGACAGGGAGCACGAGCGCGGTGGGCGAGGTGATCTGGTCGATGACGACGAGCCGGGTGCGCTCGGTGACCGCCGCCGAGAAGGCGGCGACGACGTCGGCCGGGCCGGCCTCCACGGGGAACGACGCCGTGCGCAGGGTCGCACCGCGCGCCTCGGCCGACCAGCCGGCCGTGAGGTAGCCGTGGTTGCTGACGACGACGTCGTCGCCGGGCCCGACGCCGAGGCCCTGGAGCACGACGCCGACGGCCTCGGTGACGTTGCGGACGAGTGCCGTCGAGTCGTGCGAGACCCCGATGAAGGCGGCCGCCTCGCGTCGGGCGGCGGACAGCGCGTCCGGCAGGTCGTCGCGGAACGCGCGCATCGGCGCGCCCTCGATGCGGGTGCGGGCCCGGTCCTGCGCCTCGCGCACCGACCGGGGCACCGCGCCGAACGCGCCGTGGTTGAGGTGGGTCAGGGCGGGGTCGAGCTCGAAGCGCCCGGCGATGTCACGACGCACCCGGCCATCCTGCCTCAGCGGGTCAGGCCCGTCGTCCGCAGGGTGGCGCACCGGTCCGCTTCGGCGGCGCTGGGCGGTACGACGCCGAGCGCGGCGGCCCGCGCCCGTCCGAGGTTCCACGCCAGGGCGTCGTCGCCCGAGGTGGGGTCGGGCGCCACGGCGCAGATCGCGACGGCACGCGGCAGCCCGGCGACGATCGTCGGGGCGGCGTCGGCGCCCAGCGTCGACAGGTAGGCGACGTCGAGCTCGCCGGACGCGGCGTAGCGGTCGATGTTGCGCTGGGCCACCCACGCCTCCGGGTTGAGGAGCCCGCCGACGAGGACGAACCCGGCCACCGCCATGAGGGCGGCCCGCGGTAGCCACCAGCCCTCGAGCCGGACGCCGGCGACCATGACGAGCACGACCAGCAGCCCGAGGAGCAGCTCGAACCCGACGACGAGCAGCCGCAGCACGGTGAAGCCGTAGGCCTGCTGGTAGAGGTCCATCCGGTGCAGGGCCGACCCGACGACGACGAGCGTCAGGGCGCACAGGGCACCGAGCACGACGCGCAGCACGAGGCGGTCGCGGGCGCCGTCGCGGGGGGCCTTGCGCAGGGTCAGGGCGATGGTGGCGAGCGTCAGCAGCGTTGCGGCTGTGAGCTGCCCGAAGCCCTGGTGCACGTAGTCGGCGTAGGTCAGGCCGGTGGTGCGCTGCACGTAGTCGTGGCCGCCGAAGAGCGCCGCCGCCTGCGCCACGACGAAGGCGACGAACACGACGACGACCATCCCGACCGGTACGACCCACTCCCAGGCGCGGGTGACGGGGCGCGCCTCCGGCAGGACGACGCGCTCGACACGCGGCGGGTTCAGGGCGACGTAGGTGGCGGCGAGCAGGGCCCCGCCCATGACGAAGCCGACGAAGAACCGGAAGATGAGGCTGTCCCACGCCAGCTGCGGCACGAGGTGGCTGGCCCACGAGCCGAAGATCGCGTCGCCCGAGGCGAAGAGCCCACCGAACACGACGAGGGCGACGAGCGACACGGCGGCCGTGCGCACGACCGGCCACACGATGGTGACGCGGCTCGTGGCCGCGACGGTCCGCCCGAGCAGGGGCAGGCCGCGCAGGGCCGCGAGCGGTCCCGACAGGACCCCGGCGACGATCGAGGGCAGACCCCGGGCCCCGGTCAGCGCCGTGGCGGTGACCACGAGCCCGACGAGCACGGCGAGCACCGTGAGCCAGGGGGCGGCCCGCAGCACGGCGATCGAGGCGAGCGCGATGCACACGGCCGCGGACGCGAGCGTCCACCGGCTGCGGCGTCGCTCGGTCGTGCGCCACAGCACGACGCCACCGACCGCGAGGACCACGAAGAGCGCGACCCCCAGGTTCCGGTACGGCAGGAGCACGGCCGACAGGATCCCGACACCGAGCGCGGTGAGCAGCAGACGCGTTTGCGGGCGCAGTCCGGACTCCGGCCAGAGGTCACCGAAGATCGTGTCGACGAGCGGCCCGGGCAGCGTCACCGGCCGCGTCGACGGGTGGGGTGACGAAGGGTGGGGTGACGACGGGTGGGGTGACGACGGCGGGGTCGGCAGCGGTGACGCACCCGTGGCTCCGGCCGGGGTCGGGCTGGACGCGGTCGACATGACGGTCTCCTTCGGCGGGGTCGTACGTGCGGCTGACGGTGGATCCGACGGTGCGGCCGGGAACCCGACCGAGGACGCGGCTGGGGCTGGCGCCGGTGACGGGACGAGTTCTCCGGCCCCGGGCCGGCACGGCAGGACGGCGCGCACGCGGGCACCCGGGCGGCCGGGCTCGGCGGGCAGGGCCTGGATCGACCCGCCGTGCAGCTCGCACACCCAGCTGGCGATGGCCAGGCCGATGCCGGTGCCGCCGCCGGCGTCGTCGCCCGAGCCGAAACGGTCGAAGACGCGTTCCGCGCGCTCGGGCGGGATGCCGGGGCCCTCGTCGGCGACCTCGAGCCACCAGCGGTCCGCTCCCTCCCGGCCCGCGCTGACCGTCACGGTCCCGTCGACGGGACTGTGCCGGGCGGCGTTGTCGAGGAGGTTGGCGAGCACCTGGGCGAGGCGGGCCGGGTCGGCGGTGACGGCGAGGTCGGCCGGCTCGACCGACACGACGTGCCGCACGCCGCGGGAGCTGCGGACGGCGCCGGACGCGCCGGACGCACCGGACGCGCCGACCCGCGCCTCCCCCACGGCTCGCTCGACGAGGTCGGCGACGCCCACGGGGGCGAGGGTGAGGCGGTCGGCTCCCCCGTCGACGCGGCTGAGGTCGAGCAGGTCACCGACGAGCGAACCGAGCCGCTCGGCCTGCGCGAGCGCCGTGCGCAGGACCGCGTCGTCGGGGCGGACGACGCCGTCGACGAGGTTCTCGAGCAGGGCCTGCTGGGCCGCGAGCGGCGTGCGCAGCTCGTGCGACACCGTGGCGACGAGCTGGCGCCGCTGCTGGTCGGCCGAGGCGAGGTCGCTCGCCATGGTGTTGAACGCCTGCGCCAGGGTGCCCACCTCGTCCGACGACGTGGCGGTGACGCGTCGGGAGTAGTCGCCGGTGGCCATCCGGGCCGCCGCGTCGGTCATCTCGCGCAGCGGCGAGGTCATGCCGCGGGCCAGCCACTGGGTGACGCCGAGGGCCGCGGCCACGGTGACCGGCACGGTGAGCCAGCCCGGCACGCCCGCCCGGTCGCCGATCTCGGCCACGACGATGGCCGCGACGATGCTGGCGCCGACGAGCAGGCCCAGCTTGGCCTTGACCGAACGGACGCCGTCGAGCGGGCGCTCGGTGTTGAGGTGCGACCTGGGCTGCGCGTCGGGGGTCGGTGTCGCGGGAACGCTCACGACGCGTCCGTCCCGAGCGCGTACCCGACGCCGTGGACGGTGCGGACGCGGTCGCCGCCGATCTTGGCCCGCAGCGCCTTGACGTGGCTGTCGAGCGTGCGGGTGCGGCCGGCGTCGGCCCAGCCCCACACCTCGCGCATCAGCTCGTCGCGGGTGCGGACCACGCCCGGTTCAGCCCACAGCGCGAGGAGCAGGTCGAACTCGAGCGGCGTCAGGTGCACGTCGGCGCCCTCGACGGTGACGCGTCGGGCCCCGCGGTCCACGGCGAGCGCGCCGAGCACGAGCAGCTCCGGCTGCGCGCTCGCCAGCTCGCGGGCCCGCTCCACGCGGCGCAGCAGGGTGCGGATGCGGGCGACGACCTCACGCATCCGGAAGGGCTTGGTGACGTAGTCGTCGGCGCCGACGCCGAGCCCGACGAGCATGTCGGTCTCGTCGGCGCGGGCCGTGAGCATGATGACGGGCACGGGCCGCTCGGCCTGGATGCGGCGGCACACCTCGAGGCCGTCGAAGCCGGGCAGCATGAGGTCGAGGAGCACGAGGTCGGGCCGGTGCTCGTCGTGCTGGGCCACGGCGCTCGGCCCGTCGTAGGACTGGATCACCCGGAAGCCCTCTGCCACAAGACGGTCCGTGAGGGCCTGGTTGATCGTGACGTCGTCCTCGACGACGAGCAGCGTCGCCTGTCCGGCCGGCGGTGCCGCACTCCCCTGGTTCATGTCCCCGAGCCTAGGAGTGGGCGCGCGGGCGGCGAGGGTGCGACGTGTGGAGATCCTGTGAAACCCGGCCGGGCCCACACCGGCCCGGCCGGGCACTCCCACCCACCACGGTGGCTCAGATGAAGAGCAGCTGCGCGCCCTCCGTCAGCTCGATGAAGTCCGAGGCCGAGATGATGCCCTCGACGTCGTCACGCAGGTCCTTCTCGCCCAGGTGCTGCATGTCGGCCGACATCCGGCAGGCCCACATGTGGCCCCCCGAGGCGACGATCTGGTCGAGGAACTCCGGGACCTCGGGGACGTCGAGGTCGGCGATGGCCTTCTTCATCTGCGAGGTGGCCAGGTGCGTCATGCCCGGGATGCCGCCGAGGCCCTGGGGCATGTGCGTGGCGGTGTTGCCGAGCATCGTGAACTTCAGGTCGCCGGACGTCTTCTTGTTGATCATGTCGAAGCCCCAGAAGGTGAAGAACAGGTGCGTCTCGACGCCTTCACCGAGCGCGGCGTTCGCGAGGATCAGGCCCGGGTAGGCCATGTCGAGGTTGCCCTTGCTGCAGATGATCGCGAGCTTGCGGCCCTGCGACTCCGGCGCGTCGAACGACGGCACGAGCGGTGCGGTCTCGGTGGTCTGGGTGGTCTGGGTGGTCATCACACACATCCCTTCGGCTTCGGCAGGCCCGCGACGTAGGCCATCTTCTTGGCGGGCTTGCCGGGGAAGAGCTCGAAGAGGGACTTGACGGGGGTTCCGGTCTGCGTACTGACCCGGCGCAGGGTCGCCGTCTCGCCCTGGCGGGCGAAGTCGTCACGCAGGAAGTGCACGAGTTTCCAGTGTTCGTCGGTCAGCTCGATCCCGATGAGGCGGCCGAGCTCGACACCGAGGTCGTCCGACCACTGGTCCGGGTGGGTGAGGAAGCCCTCGTCGTTGACCTCGACGGCATGGCCGGCGATCGTCGTGGTGGGCATGGTGACGCTCCTTTCAAGCGCTCGCGGGAGCGGGGACCTTCCCCGCCATCGACATCTGCGCGGGCAGGCCGAGAGGTCGTCCGGGGAGCAGGAGGTTCCAGTAGATGTGGCGGAACGCGAGCTTGCCGATGTGGTTGGCGCGCGACTCCTTGAGCAGGGTCATCGGGCCGAGGCGCGGCAGCGGGAACGTACCGGTCAGGGGCTCGGTGTCGTAGTTGAAGTCGAGGAGCATGGCCTTGCCGCCACCGGACTCGACGAAGCAGTTGGCGTGCCCGTCGAAGCTGTGGCTCATGGGGCGGCCCGTGACGTGCTCGAGGAAGTTCTCGACGAAGACCTCGACCGAGAAGTGCGCGACCGAGCCGGCCTTCGACGTCGGGATGTTGCTCGCGTCCCCGAGCACGAAGATCGACGGGTGCTCGGTGGACTGGCTCGTGTGCTTGTCGACGGGGACGTAGTTCAGCTCGTCCCCCAGGCCCGACCGCGCGACGAAGTCGGCGCCCATGTTGAGCGGGATCGTCACGAGCTGGTCGTAGGAGACCTCGCGCTCGTCGTAGGAGACGAGGACCCGGCGCTCCTGGTCGACGTGCTCGACCATGAAGTCCGTCTCGACCGTGATGCCCTTGTCGGCGAGCAGGTGACCGAGCTCGCGGCTCGCGACCGGCTTGGTGAAGGCCCCGTCGAGCGGCGTGACGAAGACGATCTCGGTGCGGTCACGCAGACCGCGGCGGCGCAGGAAGTCATCGGCGAGGAACGTGAACTCGAGCGGGGCCACGGGGCACTTGATCGGCATCTCCGTCACGTGCACGACCAGGCGTCCGCCCCCGAAGGAGGCGAGCGACTCACGCAGCGCCGTGGCGCCCTCGTACGTGTAGAACTCGCCGACGCTGCGGTGCCACTCGGGGCCGAGCATCCCCGGCGTCTGGTCCGGACGCGGCGTCGTGCCCGAGGCGATGACGAGCTCGTCGTAGCCGAGCGTGCGCCCGTCGACGAGGGAGACCTCGCGGATCTGCGGGTCGATGCGGTCGACGTCACCGAAGACGAGCTCGACGCCGTCCGTGATCAGGGCGTGCCGGCTGCGCCTGACCTGGTCGGGCTCGATGAGCCCGAAGGGCAGGAAGAGGTAGCCCGGCTGGTAGTCGTGGAGGTCGTCCTTGTCGACGACGGTGATACGCCACTCGCTGGTGGGGAGGCGGTGCCTCAGCTTGTTCACGACCATGGTGCCGGCCGTGCCCGCTCCCAGAACCACGAGTGACCTCATGGTGGTGGTCATGCCTCGACGGTACCCCGGAGGGTATGCCGTCGGCTGTGAGCCAGCAGACAGCGCGGCTGTGACCTCGGAGACAGAAGGCTTGCCTCACAAGCGGATCCGGACGCGCCCGGACCCGGGGCTCTCAGGCGTCCTTGAGCCACCGCCCGAAGAGCCGGGTCACGAACGGCAGCAGGACGTAGGTCATCCACGGCGTCGCGACGAGGGTTGTCACGAGGACGCGGACGGCGGCCGGCCAGCCCCCGCTGAAGGGCGAGAGCAGGTAGGTCAGCGCCAGGCTCGTCGGGAAGAACGCGATCCAGATGACGCTCGCCTGCTTCCACCGCGGCGGCGCCGCCGGGGCGCCCTGGCCCGCCTCGTGCACCGACGACGTCGCCGGCTCGTCGAACCAGCCCTCGATGCCCGTGCGGTACTCCGTGCGCCGGTGCTCGACGAGGTCGGCCGCCGAGCGCAGCCACCGCATGCGCTCGGGCGAGCGCTCCCACGTCTGCAGGTGCTCGCGCGAGTCGAACCGGTAGAGCATGTGCCAGTCCTCGGTGCCCGAGCGCACCCACCCCGCCCCGAGGAAGCCCTCGAACCGCTCGGCCATCGACGTGCCGGCGTGCACCCACGCCTGCATGAGCAGCTCATCCTCGGGCGCGACCCGGCGGGTGATCGACACGGTCAGCGGACCGTCGTCGGCGACTGCGGTGACGACGGGCGAGGCAGGGGTGGCGGCGCTGGTCATCGGGGCTCCTCCTCCGAGTGGGCGGGAAACGCGACGATGCCGGCCGCCCCGAGGGGCGACCGGCATCGGTCGTGGCACGTGGTGCTACGCGAGAGGCGTCAGCAGGACGTCACTGACCCACGCGGAAGCGGGCGAAGGACGTCGCGGTGGCGCCGGCCTCCTCGAGGACCTTGCCGACGGACTTCTTGGCGTCCTTGGCGAACGGCTGCTCGAGCAGGACGTTCTCCTTGAAGAAGCCGTTGACGCGACCCTCGATGATGCGGGGAAGGGCAGCCTCGGGCTTGCCCTCCTCGCGGGCCGTGGCCTCGGCGACGCGACGCTCGTTCTCGACCGTCTCGGCCGCGACCTCGTCACGCGTGAGCACCGTCGGGCTGAACGCCGCGACGTGCATCGCGACGTCGCGACCGACCTGGTCGTCGCCACCCTCGATCGCCACGAGGACACCGATCTGCGCGGGCAGGTCGGGGCTCGTCTTGTGGAGGTAGGCGGCGACGTTCGCACCCTCGACGCGGGCGACGCGCTTGATCTCGATCTTCTCGCCGATCGTCGCGTTCGCGTCGTCGAGCAGCTGCTGGACGGTGCGGCCGTCGGGCGTCGAGCTCGCGAGGAGCTCCTCGGCGCTGCCGGCCTTCGAGGCGATGGCCTGCTCGAGGACCTGGTCGGCCAGGGCGATGAACTTCTCGCCCTTCGCGACGAAGTCGGTCTCGCAGAGGACCTCGACGAGGGTGCCGACGCCGTCGGTCGCCTTCGCGGTGACGAGACCGTTGGAGGCCGTACGACCCTCACGCTTCGTCACACCCTTGAGGCCCTTGACGCGCAGGACCTCGACGGCCTTGGCGCGGTCGCCGTCGGCCTCGTCGAGCGCCTTCTTGACGTCCATCATTCCGGCGCCGGTCTGCTCGCGCAGGGCCTTGATGTCAGCGGCGGTGTAGTTCGCCATGCTCTGTATCGCTCTTTTCGTCAGTGGATTCGACTGGTACGCGGACCGGCAGGCTCAGGCCTGCTCGGCCGGAGCAGCCTCGGCGGCGGGGGCCTCGGCGGGCGCGTCGACCGCGATCTCGGCGGCGACCTCGGGGGACGGGGTCTCGACCGGAGCCTCGGCAGGAGCGTCGGTGGCCTCGGTGGCAGCGGCGTCGGCGTAGAGCTCGCGCTCCCACTCGGCCAGGGGCTCCTCGGCCTGGGCGTCGCCACCGGACTTGCCGGAGGAGCGCTGGACGAGACCGTCGGCGACGGCGTCGGCGACGACGCGCGTCAGCAGCGTGACGGAGCGGATCGCGTCGTCGTTGCCCGGGATCTTGTAGTCGACCTCGTCGGGGTCGCAGTTCGTGTCGAGGATCGCGATGACCGGCAGGCCGAGCTTGCGGGCCTCGTCGACGGCGAGGTGCTCCTTCTTCGTGTCGACGATCCACACGGCCGAGGGGACCTTGGCCATGGAGCGGATGCCGCCGAGGGTCTTCTCGAGCTTGTCCTTCTCGCGCTTGAGGACGAGGAGCTCCTTCTTCGTGCGGCCCGAACCGGCCACGTCGTCGAAGTTGATCTCCTCGAGCTCCTTGAGGCGCGTGAGGCGCTTGGAGACCGTCTGGAAGTTGGTGAGCATGCCACCGAGCCAACGGTGGTTGACGTACGGCATGCCGACGCGCGTCGCCTGCTCGGCGATGGGCTCCTGGGCCTGCTTCTTCGTACCGACGAAGAGGATGGTGCCGCCGTGGGCGACGGTCTCCTTGACGAAGTCGTACGCGTTGTTGATGTACGTCAGCGACTGCTGGAGGTCGATGATGTAGATGCCGTTGCGCTCGGTCATGATGAAGCGCTTCATCTTCGGGTTCCAGCGACGGGTCTGGTGCCCGAAGTGGACGCCGCTCTCGAGGAGCTGGCGCATGGTGACGACGGCCATGCCGTGTTCTCCCTTGTGTGTTTGTTGTCAGTTGTCCGGCGGCGTCGCGTCCGGCCGGGTCTCCCCGGCCCTGGCGGGCCACGCTCCTGGCGCCTTGACCCGTCCCGCCCGACGAGGTCGGGACTGCCGTGACGTGTCCCGGGCGCGGGGCCCGGTCGAAGACGCGCGAATTCGGTCGCGCGTGCACGCACACGTGACCGCCGTCAATCGTACGGCCTGACCCGGGTTGCGGGGAAATCGCGTCGACGGGCGAGAATGGCGGCCATGCAGTACTCGACGGGCTGGGACAGCTGGTTCCAGACGATCCCGGTCTTCGTCGTCCTCACCGCCGTCCTCGTCGTGCCCGGCTGGCTCGTCGTCCGTGCCCTCGGCACGCGTGGCATGGAGGCCCTCGCGGTGGCCCCTGCGGTGTCGGTCGGCATCGTCGCGACCGCCGCCACCGTGGCCCAGCGCGTCGGCCTGCGATGGGGTCTGGGGCTGCTGCTCGCCGTCACCGTGGCGTCCGCCGGCCTCGCCTGGCTCGTCGCCGTCGTGGCCCGACGCGTGCTGCACCGGGTGCGCCGCCCCGAGCCCGAGGTCGGGGCCGCCCGCCGCGTCCTCGGCCGGCCGAACCCCGATGCCGTCGTCGCCGTCCTCATCGGCGTCGCCGTGTCGCTCGCGACGATCCTGCCCGCGATCGGCCGCCCCGACGAGCTCGTCGACAGCCCCGACGCCGTCTACCACCTCGACCGCATCCGGCTCTTCCTCGAGACCGGCAACTTCTCCATCGCCAACCCGACGTTCTACCCCAACGGCTTCCACTCCTGGATCGCCACCGGGCTGCTGCCGTGGGGCGGGCAGCAGGTGCTGCCCGGCACCAACGTCGCGACGGTCGTGCTCGCCGCGATCGTGTGGCCGCTCGGCTGCGTCGCCCTCGTGCGCCACGCGCTCGGCACCTCGCGGCTGGTCACCTACGCGTCCGGCTTCGCCTCGGCCGCGTTCATCTCCTTCCCGACGATCCTGCTCGGCTGGGGCGTGCTCTGGCCCAACCTCATGGCCAACTCCCTGACGCCCGGCGCCCTCGCGCTCATGCTGCAGGCAGCCCGGTCCCGACGCGTCGGGCAGTGGCTCGGGTTCGCCGCGGCACTGCCCGGGCTGGCGCTCGTGCAGCCCAACGCGCTCGTGGCGCTCGTCGTCTTCGCGCTCGTCTGGTTCGTCACCGCGCGGCTGCGGGCCGGCTGGCTGGGGCACACGCCGTGGTGGAAGGTCGCCCGCGACCTCGCCGTCGTCGCGATCGTCGGCGTGGCCGGGCTCGTCGCGGCGCCGACGGTGTCGGCGCGCCTGGCCTCGACGCAGTCCTACGAGTGGACCGGGCAGGTGTCGGTGTGGACCGCCCTCGTCGAGGTCGTCGGCGGCCGGCTGCAGATCACCGTCGTGCTCTGGGGGCTGCTGCTGCTCATCGCGCTCGGCATCGGGTGGATCGTGCTGCGGGCCCGCGCCGCGATCCCCGTCGTGGCCATGTGGCTCGCGGCCGTGGCGCTCTACGTCATGGCGGCGTCGTCGACGGCGTCGTGGACCGCGCTCATCACCGGCTACTGGTACAACGACAAGGTCCGGCTCGCCTCGCTCGCTGCCGTGCCCGGGGTCGTGCTCGTCGCGGCGGCGGCCCCGGCACTGCGCGCCCTCCTGCTGCGTGTGCCGGCGGTGCGCGCGCGGCCGCTCGTGGCGTCGGTCGTCGCCCTGGCGCTGCTGCCGCTGCTCACCGTCGTGTGGAACGGCTCGACCCGCAGCTCGATGCTGACCGGGTTCTTCCTGCCCGGCGAGGCCCGACGCGTCATCCTCTCCTTCGAGGCCCAGGACTCCCTGCGCCAGCTCGCCGCCGACATCCCGGCCGGACAGGGCGTCGTCGGGCGGCCCGAGAACGGCACACCGCTGATGTACGCGCTCTTCGGCACGAACACCCTCTACCGCTCGCTGCCGATCCCGACGACGGGCGACGAGATCGTCATCGGCACCGGGTTCAACGACCTCGAGCACCGGCCCGACGTCTGCGCGGCCCTGGCGCGGCACGACATCCGCTGGGCCATCGGCTCGCCGCACGTCTACTGGCTCGACCGGCCCGAGCGCAGCTCCGGCCTGGAGGACCTCGACGCCAACCGGAGCGTCGCCAAGGTGCGCACGGTCGGCGACTACACGCTGTACCGCATCACCGGGTGCGGCCTCGGCTCCTGACGCGGGGTCGAGCGCGAGCGCCGCTCGCCGCCACGTCGGGCCGGAGCGCGCCGCCGGCGCTGGGTAGTGTCGCTCCATGGGCTCGCCGCTGATCTCCCGCATGACCCCGTTCGGCACGACGATCTTCGCGGAGATGTCGGCGCTCGCCACGCGCACCGGCGCCATCAACCTCGGCCAGGGCTTCCCCGACACCGACGGCCCGCGCGAGATGCTCGAGGCCGCCAAGGCGGCCATCGACGCCGGGCGCAACCAGTACCCGCCGGGCCCCGGCGTGCCCGAGCTGCTCGAGGCCGTCGCCGCGCACCAGGAGCGGTTCTACGGCCTGCACGTCGACCCGGCGTCGGAGGTGCTCGTCACCGCCGGGGCCACCGAGGCGATCGCGGCCGTCGTGCTGGCGCTGTGCGAGCCCGGCGACGAGGTCGTCACCTTCGAGCCGTACTACGACTCCTACGCGGCGACGATCGCGCTCGCCGGGGCGACGCGTCGCACGTCGGTGCTGCGCTTCCCCGACTTCGCCGTCGACGAGGCATCGCTGCGGGCGGCGTTCTCCTCACGCACCCGGCTCGTGCTGCTCAACACGCCGCACAACCCGACCGGCAAGGTCTTCACCCGCGCCGAGCTCGAGCTCATCGCCTCGCTCGCGCGCGAGCACGACGCGTGGGTCGTCACCGACGAGGTGTACGAGCACCTCGTCTTCGACGACGCCGAGCACGTGCCGGTGGCGACGCTTCCCGGCATGGCCGAGCGGACCATCACGATCAGCTCGGCCGGCAAGACCTTCTCGGCCACCGGCTGGAAGGTCGGCTGGCTGACCGGCCCGGCCGAGGCCGTCACGGCCGCGCGCACCGTCAAGCAGTTCCTCACCTTCGTCGCCTCGGGACCGTTCCAGCCGGCCGTCGCGGTCGCCCTCGGGCTGGGCGACGAGGTGTACGCCTCGCTGCGCGAGTCGCTGCAGGCCAAGCGCGACCTGCTCTGCTCGGCGCTCGTCGAGTCCGGCCTGCAGGTGGCCCGCCCGAGCGGGACGTACTTCGTCATCGCCGACGCGGCACCGCTCGGCGCCACCGACGGGCTCGAGTTCGCGCGGCGCCTGCCCGACCTCGCCGGCGTCGTCGGCGTGCCGGTGTCGGTCTTCCACGACGACCCCGACGCTGCCCGGACCCTGATCAGGTTCGCCTTCTGCAAGAAGGACGAGGTGCTGCGCGAGGCGAGCCGCCGCCTCGCCGCTGCGGGCCACCGCTCACCGGCGACTCCCTTCTCCCCCGCCTGACCGTCCCGTCGAGTGAGCACCGAACCCCACCAGCCCCACCGAGTCCCTCCCTCGAGTGAGCACCCAACCCCACGGCTGACGCCGCCGCGCCGTCGTGCGACTGTCCACATCCCGGCCTGGCCGGGGCTGCCCGTCCACAGCGTCGCCGGCACACGTACGGCCAAGACACCGGCGCACGCACGATGGGTCCATGGCCCTCGGATCCGGACTGACCGCGCTCGTCACGAGCGCGGTGCTCGGCGTCGGCGCCGCTGCCGGCACGTCGCTTGAACCCCCGGGTCCCCCTGCACTGCAGGGCCGTTCGTCCGCATCGGGCGTTCAGGCCTCATGGGCTTGGCCGCTCGACCCCGAGCCGCACGTCGAGCGCGGCTTCGACCCGCCCGACCAGCCCTGGGGCGCGGGACACCGCGGCGTCGACCTGGCGTCGGCCGTCGGGCAGCAGGTCCGCTCCCCCGAGTCCGGGACCGTGACGTGGGCCGGCGTGCTCGCCGGGCGCGGCGTCGTCGTCGTGACGCACCCGGGCGGGTTGCGCAGCACCTTCGAACCCGTCACGGCCACCGTGCCGGTCGGTGCGGCCGTCGCACGCGGTGGCCCGGTGGGCGCCGTGACCGCCCTGCCGGGACACTGCGCACCGGCCACGTGCCTGCACTGGGGCGTGCTGCGCGGGCGGCAGTACCTCGACCCGCTCGCGTTCGTCGGCCGGGCGCCGATCGTGCTGCTCCCGCTCGGCTGACGCGGCGGCAACAGACGAGTCAGGCTCGGGGGTGGGCCTGTTCGTAGCTGCGACGGAGGCGGTCGACCGACACGTGGGTGTAGATCTGCGTCGTGGCGAGGCTCGCGTGCCCGAGGATCTCCTGCACCATGCGCAGGTCGGCCCCACCCTCGAGCAGGTGGGTGGCCGCGCTGTGCCGCAGACCGTGCGGACCGAGGTCGGGGGCGTCGGGCAGGTGCGAGAGCAGCTCGTGGACGACGGTGCGCACCTGGCGGGCGTCGACACGGCGCCCGCGACGCCCGAGGAACAGAGCGGCGCCCGCGTGCTCCCCCACGAGCCGGGACCGCACCCCGAGCCAGGCCTCCACGGCACGGCCTGCGGGTGCCCCGAAGGGGACGATGCGCTCCTTGGCACCCTTGCCCATGACCCGCACCGTGCCCTGCCCGAGGTCGAGGTCGTCGATGTCGAGGGCCGCGAGCTCTCCGACCCGGATGCCGGTGGCGTAGAGCAGCTCGAGGACGGCGCGGTCGCGGACGTGGATCGGGTCGTCGTCGTCGGCCCGGGTGGCAGCGAGGGTGAGCAGCTCGCTGGCCTCACCCTGCTTGAGCACCCCGGGCAGCGGCGACGACCGCTTGGGCGCGACGAGCCGGACGGACGGGTCGGTCGGGATGCGGCCGGTGTGCTCGGCCCACCGCAGGAAGGTCCGGGCGGCGGCGGCCCGGCGCGCGATCGTGGCCCGGGCCGCGCCGGAGTCGGCCTGCTCCCCGAGCCAGCCTCGCAGGTCGCCGATGCGCAGGTCGGCGACGTCGGTGACCCCTCGGGCCGCCGCGAAGGTCAGCAGGTGCCGGACGTCGCCGAGGTAGGCGCGACGCGTGTGGACCGAGCGCCCTCGCTCGGCGCCGAGGTGCCGGGAGAAGGCGTGGAGCACCTCGCCGTGCAGCTCCTGGACCGATGGGCCGGGCTCGGGGGGCGCACTGTCCGTCGGCGTGGAGGGCACGACGAAGCCCGCGTCGCCCGACGCGTTCGCGATCGTCACACCCGTCACTCCCGCACCATGACGTATCCGCGCGCACACCGCAAGTGACTCGCGTTCCCCTTCCTGCGCGACGGGACCGGTGGTCGTGGGGCTGGTGGGGCGCAGTGCTCACTCGACGAAGGGAGGGAGCATGCGGACGGCGGTCGGGCGCCACGGGGCGAGCCGCGTGGGGCTGGTGGGGCGCAGTGCTCATTCGACGAAGGGAGGGAGCGGGCAGGGGCTCACTCGAGCGGCAGCGTCGGGGTGGTCGACGGCAGCAGTGGCGGGGTCGAGGAGCCGGCTGTGGAGGTAGGTCTGCGGCGCGGGCTCGGGGCCTTGCGCCACGTGCCGGAGTCGGCGATGACGAGCCGGGCCTGCTCGAGCCGGGCCAGGGCGGCCCGGACGACCAGGGGCGGGCGTGCAGCGTCACGGGCGATGACGTCGAGGGGCACCGGCCGCCGGAACGGCACGGCCTCGAGCACCGCGCGGTCCTCGGCCGGCAGCCGGTCGACGACGGTGTCGGCGGCGCGGGGCTCCTCGCACGCGTCGTCGCCGATGTCGCCCACGAGGTCGATGACCTCGTCGACGCTGGTGACGAGGACGGCCTTCTGGTCGCGGATCTCCTGGTGACAGCCGGCCGACATCATCGAGGTGACCGGCCCGGGAACCGCACCGACCGGCCGGGACAGCCCCGTCGCGTGGGTGACCGTGTTGCGTGACCCGGACCGGAGGTCGGCCTCGACGACGATCGTGCCTCGGGTGAGCGCGGCGATGAGCCGGTTGCGCGAGAGGAACCGCGCCTTCATCGGCGCCGCTCCCGGTGCCGCCTCGGACACGACGAGCCCCACCTCGGCGATCCGGCGGAGCAGGGTCGCGTTGGCCGCCGGATAGGGGCGGTCGACACCGCCCGCGACCACGGCCACGGTCGTGCCGTCGACGGCGAGCGCGCCGCGGTGGGCTGCCGCGTCGATGCCGAGGGCGGCTCCGGAGACGACGGTCCACTGCCGCCGCGCCAGGCCGGCCGCGAGGTCGGTGGTCACGTGCTCGCCGTACGTCGTGGCGGCTCGCGCCCCGACGACGGCGACCGACCTCCGCGTCGTGTCGACGAGGTCGAGCCGACCGACGACCCAGACGCACCACGGTGGGACGGGGAGGTCCTCGAGGGTGTCCGGCCACTCCGGGTCGCCGGGCACGAGGACGCGGGCACCGACCTTGGCGGCGACCTCGAGGTCGCGGTCGACGTGGAGGGCGCGCACCCGCGCAGCGAACCGGGCGAGGGTTCCGTGCCCACAGCGGATGCGGTCGATCGTCTCGAGCGGGCCGACCTCCTGCAGCAGCGCGGCCACTTCGACGTCGCGTGGCTCGACGACGCGCGAGAGCGCCGCTCGGGCCCGGCGGACGTCGTCGGCGACGCGAGGACTGTCCGCGGGCGACCCCGTACCGGATGGGCCCCGTACGAGCCGGAGACCGCCACCGACCGCTCCGACGTCGGACGCTCGCGCCGTCTCGTCGGCACCGGCTCCGTGCTCGGGGCCTGTGGTGGCGCTCATGCGGCCGCCACCGCCTGCCGCCGCAGCGACAGCGCCAGCTCGACCTCGTCGCCGCCGGGCCGTTGCAGGCCGGCGAGGTCGCCGACCGTCCACGCACAGCGCAGGGTGCGGTCGTAGCCGCGCAGGCTGACGCCGCCGGACTCGAGGGCCCGGTCGAGCCGGGCCGTGACCGACGACGGGAGGCGCCAGAGGCCCTCGCGCATCATCGACCCCGGGACATCGGCGTTGAGCGCACGCCCGGGCAGGTGCGGGGCCCAGCGCGCCTGCTGCACCGCCCGCGCCTCCGCGACCCGGGCCGCGACCGCGGCGCTGCGCTCCCCCGGCGGCTGCCCGACCATCGACAGCCCCGGCGGCTGGACGTGGACCTGCAGGTCGACGCGGTCGAGCAGCGGGCCGCTGATCTTGCCGAAGTACGCGCGTCGGGCCATCGGGGTGCACGTGCAGTCGAGGCCCTTTCCCCAGCCGTGGCCGCACGGGCACGGGTTGGCCGCGAGGACCAGCTGGAACCGCGACGGGAAGACGACGTGGTCGTGGGCCCGGGCGATGGCGACGACGCCGCGCTCGAGCGGGGTGCGCAGCGCCTGGAGCACGTGCTTGTCGAACTCGGGCGTCTCGTCGAGGAACAGGACGCCGTGGTGGGCCCGGGTGATCGCACCGGGCTGGATGCGCCCGCTGCCACCGCCGATCACCGCGGCCTGCGAGGCCCCGTGGTGCGGCGCCACGAATGGCGGACGCGTGATGAGCCGTGCCGCACCGGCGTCGCCGTCGTGGAACCCGCCGACGACCGAGTGGATGGCCGTGACCTCCATCGACTCGATGCCGTCGAGCGGGGGCAGGATGCCCGGGAGCCGCTCGGCCAGCATGGTCTTGCCGGCCCCCGGCGGGCCCGCCAGCAGCAGGTGGTGGCCGCCGGCCGCGGCGATCTCGAGGGCGAGCTTGGCCTCGGCCTGTCCGACGACGTCGCGGAGGTCCTTGACCTCCTCCTCGACGGCTGTGGGCGACTCCGGCACCACCACCTCCTCGGTGGGGCGCCCCTTCCGGAGGGCGTCATAGCGCCGGACGAGCTCGGTGACCTCGGCGGCCGGGTGGACGTGGATGCCGGCGACGAGCCGCGCCTCCGCCGCGTTCGCCACGGGTACGACGACGTGCCTGGCCCCGGACTGGGCGGCGGCGTGCACGAGCGGCAGCACTCCGGGGACCGGGCGCACCGTGCCGTCGAGGCCGACCTCGCCGATGTGCACGACCGAGCGCACGACCTCAGCCGGGATCTTGCCCATGGCGGCTGCAACCGCGACGAAGATCGCGAGGTCGAACGCGGTGCCGACCTTGCGTTCCCCGGCCGGCGAGAGGTTGATGATGACCCGCCGCTGGCTGACCGGCATCTCCTCGACGAGAGAGGCGGCGGCCTTGATGCGGTTGGCGGACTGCCCGATGGCGGAGTCGCCGAGACCGCTGATGGAGAAGCCGGGCAGCCCGGCGGCGACGTGAGCCTCGACCCGGACGAGGTAGCCGCGCACACCACGCAGCCCGACCGCTCGGGTGCGCCCGAGGCCCATCAGCACACTCCCTTCAGGTGCTGCAGGCGCGGCCGCGCGCCGGTCGCCCACAGGATCGACACCACGTCGATGCGCAGCGGCCCGCCCACCGGGTGCTCCGGATGGGCGTCGCGCCACAGGACCGCCAGCCGACGCAGCCGGCGCTGCTTGCGCCAGGTCACCGCCTCGAAGGGGGCGCCGTAGGCCTCGCTCGTGCGGGTCTTGACCTCGCACACGACGAGGCAGCCTGCGTCGGCCGCGACGATGTCGATCTCACCGCGGACGCAGCGCCAGTTGCGGTCGAGGATGGTCAGGCCGTGCTCGGCGAGGTAGCGCGCGGCGAGCCGCTCGCCGTACTCGCCGAGGACGCGGGTCGGGAGGTCCATGCCGACCAGCGTCGTCGGCGCGGCGCCCGCCGGCCACGGGCGGCCGGCGGCCTGTGGACGACCGGCCGCCGCGTCGGGGGGATGTGGACGGACCGCCGGCCGACGGAGACGCGGGCGTTGCCGACGCCGGGACGCGTCAGGAGAAGTCGCCGGACTCCGGGAGCTTGATGTCGGGCTTGGGCAGCTCTTCGATGTTGACGTCCTTGAACGTCACGACGCGCACGTTCTTGACGAACCGTGCGGGCCGGTAGATGTCCCAGACCCACGCGTCGGACATCGTCACGTCGAAGAACACCTCGCCGCCGTCGGTGCGCACCTTCACGTCGACGGAGTTGGCCAGGTAGAAGCGGCGCTCGGTCTCGACGACGTGCGTGAAGAGGCCGACGACGTCGCGGTACTCCTTGTAGAGCTGCAGCTCCATCTCGGTCTCGTACTTCTCGAGGTCTTCCGAGCTCACGTGATCGCCGTTCCTGTCTGCTCGTGCGCGGCCAGCCGCACCTGCTCCTCGTCGGCCACCAGCGGCGGCAGCGACGCGTCCGTCACCTCATTCAACACCCCGGGCCCCGCCTCGGGGCCGACCCCGGGCAGACGCCACGAGCGTCGGTGCAGCTCGCACGGCCCGAGGCGCGTCAGGGCGTCCATGTGCTCGGGGGCGGCGTAGCCCTTGTTCAGTCCCCAGCCGTACTCCGGGTGGGCCTGCGCGAACCCGACCATCATCGTGTCGCGCTCGACCTTGGCCAGCACGCTGGCGGCCGCGACCGAGGAACACTTCATGTCGGCCTTGATCATCGTCGTGACCGGCGGCGTCGACGGGCCGGCGGCGTCGCCGGCGAAGGCGAGCAGGCCCACCTCGCCGGGCGCGGTGAGCCAGTCGTGGTTGCCGTCGAGGATGACGAGGTCGGGCACGACGTCCAGCGCACCGAGCGCCCGGATGCCGGCGAGCCGCAGCGCGGCCATGATGCCGATGGCGTCGATCTCGTCGGCGGTCGCGTGCCCGACGGCGTGCGCGACGGCCCACCGCTGGATCCGCGGGACGAGCCCGTGGCGCGCCTTCTCGGTGAGCAGCTTGGAGTCCTTGACGCCGATGGGGGCCGAGCGGACCGTCTCGTCGATGACGACGACGCCGACGCTGACCGGGCCGGCGAGGGCGCCCCGGCCCACCTCGTCCATTCCGGCGAGCAGCCGGTGGCCCGACCGCTGCAGGGCGCGCTCGACGCGCAGCGAGGGCTTCTTCGAGGGTGCGGGGCGAGGCATCGGGGCGGGGATCTCAGGCGGTTCTCGGGAGGTATCTCTGGGTGCGCAGGGCGGCGACGGCAGGACGGCCGACGCGTCAGCCGGCCGGCGTCGTGGCCTTGGCCGTCGACTTCGTGGGGGCCGGGTTGGTCGTCGACTTCGGCGTCGGGGTGCCTGACGGGGCCGGCACCGACCCGAAGGTGCGCTCGGGCACGCCGAGCCACGTGACGTGGTCGATCGGCCACACGACGAACAGCGCGCGCCCGACGACCTTGTCGAGGGGCACCGACCCGGTCGTGCCGGTGCCGTCGTCGTGCCAGCGGCTGTCGGAGGAGTCGGAGCGGTGGTCGCCCATGACCCAGATCTTGCCGGCCGGCACGACGATGTCGAACGGCTTGCCCTGGCTCGGGGCGTCGCCCGGCTTGACGTACGGCTCGGTGATCTCGACGCCGTTGACCTTGATCTTGCCGGTGCCGCCGTCGGCCTGGACGTGGTCGCCGGGCAGGCCGATGACGCGCTTGATGAGGTGGTTCTCGGCGTCCTCGGGCAGCAGGCCGACGAAGACGAGGGCGTCGTGGAAGGGGCCACCGACGTTGCTGTGGGCGTTCTCGACGCCGGAGAGCCACGGCGAGGGCGTGCCCGGGTCCTCGAAGACGACGACGTCGCCACGCTTGAGGTCGAACGGGCCCGGGGTCAGCTTGCTGACGATGACGCGGTCGTCCTTGACGAGGGTGTTCTCCATCGACCCGGACGGGATGTAGAAGGCCTGGAAGAGCCAGGTCTTGACGACGAAGGACAGCGCCATCGCGAGGACGACGACGATGACGATCTCCTTGAGGCCGGCGAGCAGCGTGGCCCCGAAACCGCGACGCGGCTCGTCGTCGTAGTCGTCGTCGAGGTAGTCCTCGTCGTCGATGCCGTCAGCCGAGCGCCCGCGCGTCGGGTCCTCGGAGCGTCCGGTGTACTGCGACATCACTCACCATTTCGTGGGACGGAGGAGATCTGGCCCTGGTCGACCGGACCGAGCCGATCGAGCGGCCAGTATCGCACCCAGACCTTGCCGATGACGTCCTCCCCCGGGACCATGCCGCCACCGGGGTCGCCGAGGTGCGCGCGGGAGTCCGCGGAGGACCCCCGGTTGTCGCCCATGACCCAGAACCGGTCGGCCGGGACCCGGACGTCGAAGGGCACGAGGCTCGGTTTCTGGCCGGGCGCGACATACGGCTCGTCGACCGCGACGCCGTTGACCTCGAGGCGTCCGTCGGCCGCGCAGCAGCGCACGTGGTCGCCGGGCAGGCCGATGACGCGCTTGACGTAGTCGGTGGGCTGGCCCTTGCCGACGATGCTCTGCGCCGCCTCGACGAGGGTCTGGAGGAAGCCGCGCTCGGGCACGCGCAGGCCGAAAGCCTGGGAGGCGTCGAAGACGATGATGTCGCCGCGCTCGAGGTGCTCCGGCGCCGTGGTGCGCGAGACGAGGATGCGGTCGCCGACGAGGAGGGTGTCCTCCATCGACTCGCTCGGGATGCCGAAGGGCGTCACGAGGAAGGCCCGCACGACGACGACGGCGAGCAGCAGGACGGCCGGCCCGATCATCCAGCGGTGCCGGCGCAGGGCGCTGCGCGACCGGGCGACCCCCGGGTGAGCCGGGGACGCCGAAGGCGCGGCAGGTCCCTCTGCCGGTGGGGTGCCGGTCATGCCGGCACGCCCGGGTGGGGACCCACCGCGCCTCGGGTGGTCAACCTGACGCCGCGCGTCAGTTCTTGGCGTCGGCCTTGGCCGGGACGTTGTCGCGCTTCTCGCGGATCTTGGCGGCCTTGCCGCGCAGGCCACGCAGGTAGTAGAGCTTGGCGCGACGGACGTCACCGCGGGTCACGAGCTCGATCTTCTCGATGATCGGCGTGTGCAGCGGGAAGGTGCGCTCGACCCCGACACCGAAGGAGATCTTGCGGACCGTGAAGGTCTCGCCGACACCGCCGCCGTGGCGACGGATGCAGATGCCCTGGAACACCTGGATGCGCGAGCGCGTGCCCTCGACGACCTTGACGTGGACCTTCACGGTGTCGCCGGCGCGGAACTCCGGGACGTCGGTGCGCATCGAGGCGGCGTTGAGCTCGTCGAACGTGTGCATGATGGGTTCGCTTTCCTGGGTGCCACAGGCCACCCCTCGCAGGTCATGGTGCGCGCCGACCGGGCCGCGTGGGCCACCCGGCGGGACGGACCCGCGGTACTGGTGACCCGACTCCCCCTGTGGCAGGGGCCGTCGTGTGCCGGACGCAAGGAGCAAGTCTGCCAGAGCACGGCGCAGACCTGAAATCGGAGACGAGTCTACGGTGGCGGCGTGGACGTCTCCCCCGGCTGGCCCGTGGCCCTCGCGCTCGTCGTGCTGCTCGCCGTCACCGTCGTGGCCCAGCGCCTCGGCCGCATCCCGCTCGACCGGCAGGCCGTCGTGGCCGGGGCACGCGCTGTCGTGCAGCTCTCGCTCGTGGCGCTCGTCATCACGGCCGTCGTGGGATCGATCTGGCTCTCGCTGCTCGCCGTCGGCGTCATGTTCGCGACGGCGGTCGCGACGACGGCCAGGCGGGTCGGTGCGCCGGGGTCGTGGCCGTGGGCGGCGGTCGCGATGGCGTGCGGCGTCGTTCCCGTCGTGACGATCGTCGTGGCGTCGGGCACCGTGCCGTTCACCGGCATCGCCCTCATCCCCGTGGCCGGCATCGTCATCGGCAACACCATGACCGTGCACACGCTCGTCGGCCGGCGCACCTTCTCGGCGCTGCGCGAGGAGCACGGCCAGTACGAGGCGGCGCTGTCGGTCGGCCTGACGTCCGACCAGGCCATCGACGAGATCATCGCCCGACGCGTCCCGGAGGGGATCGTGCCGAGCCTCGACCAGGTGCGCACCTCGGGTCTGGTGACCCTGCCCGGGGCGTTCATCGGCGTCATGCTCGGCGGCGGCAGCGCCGTCCAGGCCGCGACGGCGCAGGTCGTCGTCCTCTTCGCCATCATGGCCACGCAGGCCATCACGGCCGGGGTCCAGGCTCGCTTCATCCGCGAGCGCCGGATCCTGCCCGACGACCTCCGGACCGCCCTCGTGTCGTGAGTCGACGCGTCACCCCACTCGACGCGTCACCCCAGTGGACGCGTCACCTGCCGGACGCGTCACCTGCCGGACGCGTCACCTGCCGGACGCGTCACCTGCCGGACGCGTCACCTGCCGGACGCGTCACCCCGGGCCGACGCGTCAGCGCCGGCGGCGCTTGCGCAGGCGCACGGCGCCCGGCACGTCGGGCTGCGCCGAGGCGTCGACGCGGTAGCCGACCCGGCGGTACAGCCGCAGGTTCTCGGTGCTGTGCGCGCCGGTGTCGAGGGCGAACGACCGGACGTCGTCGGGGGCCGTCGACTCGGCGTGCTCGAGGAGGCGTCGGCCCAGCCCCTGGCCCCGGAGGTCCGGGACGACGCAGAGGCGGCCGACGTACCAGTCGTCGCCGTGCCGCGACGTGCGCACCGAGCCGACGAGCCGGCCGCCCTTGACGGCGACCCACGTGGCGTGGACGTCGAGCGCGGACCGGGCGTCCTCGAGCGTCTCGGTGAGCGCGGGGATCGCCAGCGTGTCGTTGACGAGCGCCTCCTCCACCCAGCAGGCGCGGGTCAGCACGTACAGCTCGGGCACGTCGGCAGGCGTCGCGAGCCGGAGCTCGACCTCCCCCGCACCGTGCGAGGCGTGGAGCAGGTCGGGGCGCCGGGCCGCCGTGCGCTCGAGGCGCTGGCCGTGGCGCCAGTCGGCGATGGCGGCGTGGTTGCCGGACAGGAGCACGTCGGGCACGACCCGGCCCTTCCACTCCCGGGGCTTGGTGTAGATCGGGTACTCGAGCAGGCCGTCCTCGTGCGACTCCTCGACGAGCGACTCGGCGTTGCCGATGACGCCGGGCACGAGGCGTCCGACCGCCTCGACCATGGCGAGCACGGCGACCTCGCCACCGTTGAGGACGTAGTCGCCGAGGCTGACGACCGACACCTCGAGGCCGAGCTCCTCGCGGGCGTACTCGTAGACGCGCTCGTCGATGCCCTCGTACCGGCCGCACGCGAAGGCGAGCCACGGCTCCTGCGCCAGCTCGCGCGCCAGCGCCTGGCTGAACGGGGTGCCACCGGGACCGGGCACGACGAGGCGCGGGCGCCGGGCCTCGCCGGCGGGCCCTGACGCGACGACGGCCTCGAGGGCCTCGGACCACGGCTGCGGCTTCATGACCATGCCGGCGCCGCCGCCGTACGGGGTGTCGTCGACGGTGCGGTGCCGGTCGTGGGTGTGCTCGCGCAGGTCGTGGACCCGGACGTCGAGCAGTCCGTCGGCGCGCGCCTTGCCGATGAGCGAGAGGTCGAGCGCGGCGAGGTACTCGGGGAAGATCGAGACGACGTCGACGCGCAGGGCGGGTCCGCTTCCCGACGCGTCGGGGGCGTCGGACGCGTCGGCGGTGCCCGACTCGTCGGTGGAGCCGGACGCGTCGGTGGTCACTCGCCCGCCTCGCGGTAGAGGTCGAAGAGGCCGGGAGGCGGGTCGACGACGACGTGGTCGGCGGCGACCGTCGGCACGATGCGGCGCACGAACGGCACCCACGCGGTGAAACCCTCGTCGAGGGCGAGGACGAGGCGGTCCTGGGCTGCACCGATCTCCAGGCCGCTCACGGTGCCGAGGCGGGCGCCGGTGGTGTCGCGCACCTCGAGACCGACGAGGTCCTCCTCGTAGTAGGCGTCCTCCTCGACCTGCGGCTGCGACTCGGGCAGGACGAGGCGCGTGCCGCGCAGGCCCTCGGCGCCGGTGCGGTCCGGGATCTCCTCGAAGCCGATCAGCCAGATGCCGCGGTGCACCCGGGTGCTCGCGACGGTCAGCTCCCGCGGGACGCCGGAGCCCGGGTCGGCCTCGGTCCCGACGACGGTGCCGACGGCGAACCGGGTCTCCGGGTCGTCCGTGTGCAGCTGCACCGTGACCTCTCCCCGCAGGCCGTGGGGTTTGCCGATGCGCGCGAGGACGACGTTCATGCGGAGAATCCTCTCAGGTCGTGAGGGTGGGCCGGACGCACCGAGGGGCGCCCCGGGAGATCCCGGGACGCCCCTCGGCGTCGGATGGTGCAGTGGTGCGGCGTGAGCCTGCGGTGTCGGCAGGTTCAGCGGACGCGGTCGGTGTCGACGATGTCGACCCGGACGTTCGCGCCGCCCGCGAGGGCGCTGACCACGGTGCGCAGGGCGCTGGCCGTGCGGCCGGAGCGGCCGATGACGCGGCCGAGGTCGTCGGGGTGGACCCGGACCTCGAGCAGCTCGCCGCGGCGCAGCTCCTTGCGACGCACGACGACGTCCTCGTCGTGGTCGACGATGCCCTTGACGAGGTGCTCGAGCGCCTCCTCGAGCACGGTCACTCGCTCTTCTCGGCCTCGGCGGCCTCGGGAGCGGCCTCGGCGGCCGGAGCGTCGGCCTTCTTGGCGGCCTTCTTCTTCGCCGTCGTGGCGCCGGACGTGCCCGCGTCGGAGCCCTTGCCGGCAGCGGCGATGGCGGCCTCGTAGAGGTCCTTCTTCGACGGCTTGGCCTCGGCGACGCGGACCTTGCCCTCGTCGACGACCTTGATGAGGGCGGCGACGGCCTCGGTCGGCTGGGCGCCCTGGCCGAGCCAGTACTTGGCGCGGTCCATGTCGATCTCGATGACCGAGGGCTCCTCGGTGGGGTGGTACTTGCCGATCTCCTCGATCGCACGGCCGTCGCGCTTGGTGCGCGAGTCCATGACGACGACGCGGTAGAACGGCGCACGGATCTTGCCCATGCGCTTCAGACGGATCTTGACAGCCACGGTGGCGGTCTCCTCAATCAGGTCGTGAGCACGGCGAGACCGCCGCAGGATCGGGCGGGGAGCCATGGCTCGGGTGTAGGCGTCCGGTCCAGCCGGGCTGCGGCCGGACGGGTACAGCCGTCCATTCTGCCAGACCGCGCACCGTGCTCCGAACCACGCCGGTGCCGCGCACGGACAGTCCCCCCGCGTCGCTCATGCGAAGGCGGCCCGCACGGCCAGCGCGTGGCGCACGACCTCGCGGCGCGACACGTCGACGGCGGCGTCGAGGATCGGCACGGCCGAGGGGTCGAACCCGCTGCGCGCCAGGCCCATCCGCACCTCGGGGGCGCTGGCACGGCACTCGACGACGCCTCCGACCGGCGAGGTGCGCAGCAGCTCGAAGAGGACGGCGGTCGCGTGGCTGTCCTGCGCGCCCGGGGACCCCGGCTCGACGAGGGCCGACGCCGACAGCAACGGCACACCGAGCTCGGCCGCGAGCGCCGGGGCGAGGCCGGGCCCGGCCGGGCCCGCGTACCCGCCGCCACCGAGGACGACGCAGGCGAGGCGGCGCAGCCCGTGGACGCGGTACGGCACGGCCGGCCAGTCCGAGGACAGCACCGTGTAGCGGTCGTGGTCGCGCCAGGCGCGGCGCCCGTCGATGCCGGGCAGGTGCAGGAAGTCGCGGGAGAAGCCCTCGTGGACGAAGCCGAGCGAGCGCACGAGGCCGGCCGAGCGGGTGTTGGCCGGCTGGATGTTGGCCTCGAGCCGGTGCAGCCCCATGCCGTGCGGCTCGTCGGCGAAGGCGAGGTCGACGGCGAGCTCGAGGCCCTCGGAGAAGAGGCCGCGCCCGACGTACGGGTCGTAGGCGTCGTACCCGACGGTGGCGCTGCGGAAGGCACCGCCGACGACGTTGGCGACGTTGACGCGTCCGACGAGCCCGTGGTCGCCCTCGGGGTCGCGCGCGAGCACGAGGAACGTGCGGTAGGTGTGCGACTGGTTGTGCAGGACGATCGGGAAGTTCGTCGGGTCGGGCATCGCGAAGTCGGACAGGCGCCGCATCGAGCGGGTCACGGCCTCGGCGTAGGCCGCGGTGTCGGACTCGCGCGGCGGGCGCACCTCGACGCGGTCGCCCACGGCGGTCAGCGGTGGGTCGGCCGGCGCGGGTTCGCGGGGCTCCTCAGCGGACAACGCGCCCCCTGAGGACGATGCCGGTCGGGTCGGCGAGCACGGCGAGGTCCTCTCGCGGGTCGCCGGGCACGACGAGCAGGTCGGCGTCGGCGCCCTCCTCGAGCCCCGGCTGCCCGAGCCAGGCGCGAGCCGACCACGTGCCGGCGGCGAGCGCCTCGAGGCGGGTCAGGCCGGCCCGGGTCAGCTCCACCATCTCCTGCACGGCGAGTCCGTGCGGCAGGCTGCCCCCGGCGTCGGTGCCGACGTAGATCGGGATGCCGGCCTCGTGCGCGGCCCCGACGGTCGCGTGCCGGCGGGCGTGCAGGTCGAGCATGTGCCGGTGGTAGCCCGGGAACTTCGCCTTGGCGGGCTCGGCGATGGCCGGGAAGGTCGCGATGTTGACGAGGGTCGGCACGATGGCGATGCCCCGGGCGGCGAACGCCTCGATGGTGTCGTCCTGCAGCCCGGTCGCGTGCTCGACGCAGTCGATGCCCGCGTCGGCGAGGTCGCGCAGGGACTGCTCGCCGAAGCAGTGGGCCGTGACGCGCACGCCCTCCTCGTGGGCCGCGGCGACGGCGGCCTTCGCGGCCTCGCGCGACCAGCTGGGCGAGAGGTCACCGACGTCGCGGTCGATCCAGTCGCCGACGAGCTTGACCCAGCCGTCGCCGCGGTGCGCCTCGAGACGCACGTACCGGGTCAGCTCCTCCTCCTCGACCTCGTGGGCGAAGTTGCGGATGTACCGGCGGGTGCGGGCGATGTGCCGCCCGGCCCGGATGATCTTCGGCAGGTCCTCGCGCTCGTCCACCCAGCGGGTGTCGCCGGGCTGGCCGGCGTCGCGGATGAGCAGGGTGCCGGCGTCGCGGTCGGTGATCGCCTGCTGCTCGGCGACCTCCCGGGGCACCTCGCCGTGCGGCCCGAGCCCGACGTGGCAGTGGGCGTCGACGATGCCGGGCACGACCCAGCCCTCGAGCGTCTGCACCTCGGCGGTCGACGCGGGCGCCGTGAAGGTGAGGCGTCCGTCGACGACCCAGACCTCGTCGACCGTCTCCTCCGGTCCGACGAGCACGCGACCGCGGACGTGGAGCACCGGCGCTGTCATGGCTCCGACCCTAGCCGCGGACGCGACCGGCGGCGCTCAGCGGGCGGGCCCCCGGAGCGTCGCGAGGACCTCGGCCCAGTGCGGCACGAGCGTGCCGAGATGGCCTGCTCCCTCGCGGACGACGAGCCTCGACGTCGGCAGGTGCTCGTGGAGCCAGCGGCCGTGCGCCAGCGGGACGGCGCGGTCGCGGTCGCCGTACCAGAGGTGGACCGGGGCGCGGACGGCCGCGAGGTCGAGGTCCCAGCCGGGGCCGACGGCGAGCGCGTCGCGCGCGGCACCGCGGTAGGCGGGGACACCCGGTCGCCCCGTCGGCGTCCACGGCTCGAGCAGCTCGGGCGCGACGAACGTGCCGAGGCGGTGTCCGTGGCCGTCACCGACGAGGTGGTCCTGACGCGTGACGGCGTCCTCGACGCGTCCGGCGCGCACGTGCTCGGCGACCTCCGCGTCGACCGAGGCCCGCTCGAGCTCGGCCAGGGGCCCGACGCCGGCCACGACCCCGACGGCGACGACGCGGTCCGGGGCCACGGCGGCGACCGCGAGCGCGTACGGCCCGCCGCCCGAGACCCCGAGCACGGCGATGTCCTCGAGCCCCAGGAGGTCGGCCACCTCGACCGTGTCACGCGCCACCGACGTCAGCGTCGTGGCGGTGTCGGTGGTTCCGCCGTAGCCGGGGCGGGACGCGGCGACGAGCCGGACGCCGACGCGTCGGGCGGCGCCGTCGCCGAGCGCGGCCTGCAGGCGACCGCCGGGGGTGCCGTGGCAGTGGAGGACGGGCCGCCCGCTCGGGTCGCCGCCCTCCCACGTGTCGACGCGGCGGCCGTCGGCGAGGACGAGGCGGCGCAGTCCGTGCGTCGTGACCACGTCACGAGCGTAGGCGCGCTCCCCCGCCGCCGGACAGGCCTGAACCCGAGGGGGCCGGAACGGTCAGCCGCGCAGCAGCCGGGGCACCGCGAAGACGTCGACGAGGGCCGAGCCGCGCAGCACGGTGATCTCCATGGACCGGTCGATGGCTTCGTCGAGCAGGATCCGCTGGAGGGACTGCGCGTCGACGAGCGGCCTCCCATCGGCCGCGACGACGACGTCGCCGCGCATGAGACCGGCCTGCTCGGCCGGGCTGCCGGGCACGACCTCGGCGATGCGCAGCGCCGTGCGGCGCCCCAGCCGTGCGGCGACCACGTCGGACACCGGGACCGGTGCGGTCACGAGGCCGAGGTAGCCCCGCCGCACGTGGCCGTCGTCGACGAGCGCCTCGACGATCCGGCGGGTCGTCGCGTTGACGGGCACGGCCAGGCCCAGCCCGACCCCCGCGACGGCCGTGTTGATGCCGACGACCCGCGCCCGGGAGTCGGCGAGCGCCCCGCCGGAGTTGCCCGGGTTGAGGGCGGCGTCGGTCTGGATGACGTCCTCGACGAAGCGGGAGGTCGACCCGGACCGCGTCGGCAGCGACCGGCCCAGGGCGCTCACGACGCCGGCCGTGACGCTCCCCTCGAGGCCGAGCGGGTTGCCGATCGCCACGACGACGTGACCGACCTCGAGCCGGTCGGCATCGCCGAAGGCGGGCGGGCTCGGGAGCGTCGCCTCGGCGCGCACGACGGCGAGGTCGGACAGCGGGTCGGTGCCCACGAGGTGCACGGTGACCGACGTGCCGTCGGTGAAGTGGGCCGTGCCGCGGTCGACGCCGTCGACGACGTGAGCGTTGGTCAGCAGCAGGCCGTCCTCGGTGAGCACGACCGCCGACCCACCGCCGTCCGCCGTCCCGCCGCGCACCCGCCGGACGACCCGCAGGCTCGCGACCACCGGGGCCAGACGGCGGGCGACGGAGCTGACGGTGCGGGAGTACGCGTCGAGCAGGTCGTCATCGGCAGGCTCGGGGGCCGCCGGCATCTCGAAGATCCCCATCTCTGTCCCCTCGTCCCGGCGCGGGCGCCGCGCGGGTGGTCTCACCCGTGCAGCGAACGGCAGCCGCCCGGCATTCCGGCCGGGTGGCCCGGTTCGCCATGGGCGAACGGCCTCGGCCGGCAGGACGAGTCGCGACGTCGAGACGGAGGGGTGACGCGGCGTCGGCGGCGTCCGTCAGGCGATGGACGCGACGACGACGAGAGAGGCAGCCAGCTGCACCGAAGCCGCGACGACCGACGCCGGGTGGAACTCCCGCTCGCACACCAGCGCAGCCATGTCGCCCGGGGTCACGGCGTCGAGGAGCCTGAAGGCGGCCGCCTGCAGGAGCACGCCGAGCAGCCCGAACACGACCGTCCAGCCGAGCGCCACGCCGAACGAGGACGACCCGTTGGTCCAGATCGCCGTGAACACGACGGCCCCGAGGCCGAGGAAGCCCGACGCCAGCACGATCGCCGCGTTGACCGAGCGCTCCCTCCAGATGTGCGAGCCGAGGTGGCCGGGCGTCAGCAGGTCGAGGGCGGCGTAGCCGACGCCGAGGACGGCGAGGCCCGCGACGGCGTAGACGAGCGCGAAGCCGACGTGGGTCAGCAGGTCCATGGGTCTCCTTGGGATGACGGGGTTCTCGTGGATGGCGACGGGTGGTGTCGACGCGTCACAGCTCGGCCACCCAGGCGGCGACCTGGTCGGGCGTCGAGCGGGGCGAGGTCATGAGATGGGGCACGAACCGGGCGTGCGTGTTGGTGACGAGGTTCGTCGACTCGCGGATGCCGAGGCCGGCCGGCTTGCCGTCGACGACCCACGTGCCGAACACGGGGTGGTTACCGTCGAGGTCCGGCAGCGCCACGTACTGCTGGAACACCCGCTGCTGGCCGACCGTGTGCGAGGCCGGGGAGCGCTCGGTCCCGTCCGGCGACACGACCTCGACGCCGTCGCCCTCCCACCCGAAGAGCGGCTTGGACGCGTAGGCAGCCATCCCGTGGGGGTGGTCGAAGAAGGCGGGCAGCAGGTTCGGGTGGTCCGGGAACATCTCCCACAGCACCGGCAGCAGCGCCTTGGAGCCGGCGAGCAGCTTCCACGGCGGCTCGACCCACTGGGTGCGCGAGGCCCCGGAGAGCAGGTAGCGCCCGAACGGCGCCGCGAGCAGCCACTCCGTCGGGTACATCTTGAAGCAGTGCGTGATCGGCACGTTCCGCTCGTCGACGAACCGGCCCGCGCCGTGGTCCCAGCCCACCTGCTCCATCGTCGTGCCGAGCGCGACGAGGCCCGCCTCCTGCGCCGTGTCGCGCAGGTAGGCGACCGTGGCCCAGTCCTCGGTCGGCTCGTCCTGCCCGACGGCGAAGTGCAGGGTGTCGATGCCGGTGCGCGCCCGCATCCGGCGCCAGCCCTCGACGAGGCGGTCGTGCACGAGGTTCCACTGGTCGCGCTCCGGGTGCAGGTCCTCGAGCCAGAACCACTGCGACACCGCGCACTCGACGAGGCCGGCCGGGGTGTCGGCGTTGTGCTCGAGCAGCTTCGGCGGGCCGTCGCCGTCCCAGGCGAGGTCGAAGCGTCCGTAGATCGACGTGGCGTCGGGGTCGGCGAGCGAGGCAGCCAGCCAGGCCGCCGACCCGTCGGGCAGCCCGTGCCGGGCGACGACACCGGGGTCCTGCACCATCCGGCGAACCGCCTGCAGCGCCATCCGGTGCAGCTCGGCCGTGGCCCGCTCGAGCACGTCGACGTCGACCTCGGTCAGCTCGTAGCAGGCCGACTCGTCCCAGTACGGCACGGCGGTGCCGTCCTCGCCGCGGTCGACGGCGTAGCTCAGGCCCTGGCCCTCGACGGTGCGCTGCCAGTCGGGGCGCCGGTCGGACAGGAGGCGTCGCACGCGTTCAGCCGCCCACGGAGAAGCCGTGCCCCGAGAACCCGCCTCGGGTCACGACGCCGCCCTCGGACCGGAACCCGCTCCCCCACGACTTCGACGAGGGCGGCGCGGTGAACGATCCCCCGGCCACGCGAGCGCCGATCGCCGGCGCGGCGATGCCGCGGGGCACGAAGTACCACCCGTGGCCGCCGTGGAAACCCGCCGAGTGGTGGTCGTCGCACCGGTCGTCGGCGACCCGGGTCTGCGTCGCCTCGTCGACGCAGACGCCGGCGTAGTCCTGGTCGTCGTCCTTCACCGCGCCGTAGATGCCGAGCGAGGCGAGCGCCACCGCCCCCACCGTGACGGCAGCGGACTTGCGGGTCATGGGCATGGGCGGACGCGTCTCCTCGGCTGCGCAAAGCCGCGACCCTCGCCGCGACGCGCCTACGACGTCGGGAACGCGCCGCCGGATCCCTCCGGGTCCGTCCCATCTGCGGCGGCCGGCCCGGCCCCTGCTCGGCCGGTCGGCTCGGTGTCCGATACCAGGGTCCTGGCGTCAGCCTGGTTTCCACCAGGCCGAGAACCGCCAGGTCAACCTGGAACCGACGACGACACCGGCGCCGAAGGCGACGGCGCCGACGACGACCGGCAGGACCGAGCGCTGCGTCTTCTGCTTCTGCCGGACCAGCGGCTGAGGCGACGGTGCGTCGTCGACCGCTGGTGCGGTAACCGGTTTCGACGGAGTGGTCGTGGTCATCGAGGGCCACCTACTTCGGGTACGCGTTGCTCCTCTGTCCCGACCCATCGTCCCCCCGGGCACGGGCGCGCGTATCCACTCCGGAGGATGAACCGGAGCTCACATCTGGTCCTCCGTCGGCGTGACGCGGCCGCCGCGGTGACGTCGAACCCGTGCCCCCGGGAAGCGTCAGCTCTTGCCGAGGAACTTCTCGAAGCCCTTGGGCAGGCTCGACGGGTCGAGGTCGGCGAGCGGGTCGGCCGAGCCGTCGGCGCCACCGAAGGAGCTGCCTGCCGGCTGCCGCGGCGCGTTCGCGCGCTCGACGGCGGCCCGCTCCTCCGCGGCCCGCTTGGCCGGGTTGCCGCTCTTGCTCTTCTTGCGCTGCGGCTGCTGCTGCCGGCCGCGCTTGCCCTTGCCGGGGATGCCCGGCATGCCGGGCAGGCCGCCGCCACCGCCGCGCGCCATCGACTTCATCATCTTCTGGGCCTGGCTGAAGCGCTCCAGCAGCTGGTTGACCTCGGTGACCGTGACGCCCGAGCCCTTGGCGATGCGGGCGCGGCGCGAGCCGTTGATCTGCTTGGGGTGGGTGCGCTCGAACGGGGTCATCGAGCGGACCATGGCCTCGACGCGGTCGAACTCGCGGTCGTCGAAGGCGTCGAGCTGGTCACGCATGCCCTGCATGCCCGGCATCATCTTGAGCATCGACTTGAGCGAGCCCATGCGCTTGATGGCGTTCATCTGCTCGAGGAAGTCCTCGAACGTGAAGTCTTCTTCAGCGAGGAACTTGCGGGCCATCTCGTCGGCCTGGCGCTTGTCGAACGCCTTCTCGGCCTGCTCGATGAGCGTCAGCACGTCACCCATGTCGAGGATGCGGCTGGCCATCCGGTCGGGGTGGAACACCTCGATGTCGGTGACCTTCTCGCCGACCGAGGCGAACATGATCGGTTCGCCGGTGATCTCGGCGACCGACAGCGCGGCGCCACCACGCGCGTCGCCGTCGAGCTTGGACAGCACGACGCCGGTGAAGGCGACACCCTCGTGGAAGGCCTGGGCGGTCTCGACCGCAGCCTGGCCGATCATGGCATCGATGACGAAGAGGACCTCGTCGGGCTGCACGGCGTCGCGGATGTCGGACGCCTGCTGCATGAGGTCGGCGTCGACGGCGAGGCGGCCGGCGGTGTCGACGATGACGACGTCGTACTGCTTGGCGCGCGCGTGCTCGATGCCCATCCGCGACACCGCGACCGGGTCGCCGAAGGAGCGGGTGCCCTCGCCGGAGTCGAGGACGGCGTCGTGGCCCCCCATGTTGCCGCGCTCGGGCGCGAAGACCGGGAGGCCGGCACGCTCGCCGACGACCTCGAGCTGGGTGACGGCGTTGGGTCGCTGGAGGTCGGCCGCGACGAGGACGGGCGTGTGGCCCTGCTCCTTGAGGCGGTGGCCGAGCTTGCCCGCGAACGTCGTCTTGCCCGAGCCCTGCAGACCCGCGAGGAGGATCACGGTCGGCGGCTGCTTGGCCAGCTGGAGCTGGCGCGTCTGGCCGCCGAGGATGCCGACGAGCTCCTCGTTGACGATCTTGACGACCTGCTGGGCCGGGTTGAGCGCCTGGCTGACCTCGGCACCGAGCGCCCGCTCGCGCACGCGCGAGGTGAAGCGCTTGACGACGGGCAGGGCCACGTCGGCGTCGAGCAGGGCGAGCCGGATGTCACGGATCGTCGCGTTGACGTCGGACTCCGAGAGCCTGCCCTTGCCGCGCAGGTTCTTGAAGGTGGCGGTCAGCCGGTCAGACAGGGATGCGAACACCCGGCAACTCTAGCCGCCGCGGCGTCGTGCTCAGACCGCCGCTACCGTGGCCGGGTGGCCGACCTCATCGACAAGATCGCGTGGATCCACCTCGAGGAGCGGCGCCTGCTCGTGGCCCGCAACGCCGGGCGGGAGCGGTTCTACCTGCCCGGAGGCAAGCGCGAGGCCGGCGAGAGCGACCTCGAGACCCTGGTGCGCGAGCTCGACGAGGAGCTGACGATCACCGTCGATGCGGCCACGGCCGCGCACGTCGGCACGTTCGAGGCCCTCGCCGACGCCCGGACGGACGGGCTGCTCGTGCGGCTCACCTGCTACACGGCGGCGCACACGGGCACGCTCGCCCCGTCGCGCGAGATCGACGAGCTCGCCTGGATCACCTCCGCCGACGGCGACCGCGTGTCGGCCGTCGACCGGCTCGTCCTGATCCACCTGCGCCAGGCCGACCTCCTCGACTGACGCCTCCACCCGGGCTGGTTCGAGGTCATGGGCGACTGAGTCCGGTCGCCGATCACCCCCGAACGGCCGGTCAGTCGGCGTCGCAGGTGTCGATGATCATCGCGACGGCCTGGGCCGCCCGTGCCGGAGCGAGCTGGCCGCCGCCGAACTCCGTGACGTAGAACGTGTCGAGCGTCTGCCCGGCGTAGGTCGCGATGTGGGCCGAGCGCACCGACAGCGACGCCCGGGCCAGCGTGATCCCGATGTCCTGGAGCAGCCCGGGCCGGTCGGTGGCCCGCACCTCGATGACGGTCGCGGCCGCGGACGCGCTGCTGATGACCATGGCGCGCGTCGAGTCGACCGAGCCAGACCCGGGGCTGCGTACGCCCGCCGAGCGACGACGCTGCAGCTTGCCGAGCGGCGCCCGGTCCCCGGCCGCCACCCGCGTCAGGTCGCGGGCGATGACCTCGGGCAGGGGCGTCTCGCTGCTCGGCGAGTCGACCCACCACTCGTTGACCGCCAGGCCCTCGAGGGTGCGCACGATGGCCGAGCGCACGACGAACCCGTGCGCGGCGAGCAGGCCGGCGGTGTCGGCGAAGAGGCCGGCACGGTCGCGGTCGACGATGTCGATGCGGTGCGCGCCGCCCAACGAGGTCACGGTGACGTACGGCTCCCCCGAGGCGACGCGTCCCTGCGCCTCCGCCGAGAGCGGCACGCTCTCCATCGGTTCCACGACGACGGGCCCCTCTCCATCCGTGCGGGCGCTGAGGGCCGACCGGCAGGCGTCGTGCAGGCGCGTGACGAGCCCGGCCCGCCAGTCGCTCCACGCCTTGGGACCGGCCGCCGACGCGTCCGCCTCGGTGAGGGCGCGCAGCAGGTCGAGTGTCGTCAGCGAGCCGTCGACGGCGTCGGACAGGGCCGTGATGGTGGCCGGGTCCTCCGGGTCGCGCCGGGTCGCGAGGTCGACGAGGGTCAGGTGCTCGCGGACGAGCCGCACGACGGTCGCGCGGTCGGCGTCGGAGACGCCCATCCGGCGCAGGACGATGTCGGCGATCTGCGCCCCGGTGACCGAGTGGTCCTGGGCGCCCGGCACCTTGCCGATGTCGTGGAGCACCGCGGCGAGCATGAGCAGGTCGGGGCGGGCGACGTCGCGGACCATGCCGCTCGCGGCGACGACGGTCTCGATGAGGTGGCGGTCGACGGTGTGCCGGTGCACGGCGTTGCGCTGCGGCCGGCTGCGCACGATGCCCCACTCGGGGATCCACCGCTCGATGACGCCGGACAGGTCGAGGCCCTCCCACACGGTGACGAGCCCGGGCCCGGCCGCGAGGAGGTCGGCGAAGAGGTTACGGGCGACCTCGGGCCACGGCTCCGGCATCGGGGGCGCCTGTGCCGAAAGGTTCTTCAGCGTGGTCGGCGAGAGCGGGATGCCGCCACGGGCCGCGACGACGGCCGCGCGCAGCGGGATGATCGGGTCGGACGCCAGGTCGGCCGACGGCCCGAGCACGGCCTCGCCGTCGTGCCGGTAGAGCCCGTAGCCGAGCGGTGCGAGCTGCGGCCGCCGAGGCCCGACGCGCAGGGTGCGGGCCCGCTGCGACTGCATGGCCCGGCGCACGGTGCCGTCGACGGCGTAGGCGATGGTCCGTGCAGACGTCGAGAGGTCGGTGAGCAGGTCGTCGGCGTCGGTGTAGCCGAGCAGCGCCGCGCACGCGTCCTGGTCGTCGCGGGTCAGCCGGTCGCGGCCGCGGCCGGTGACGACGTGGATGGCGTCACGCACGTCGAGGAGGCGCTCGTAGGCCTCGTCGACCTCGCCGTGCGGGCGGTCGGTGAGCCACGCCGCGGTCAGGGCCCGCAGCACCGACATGTCGCGCAGGCCGCCGTGGGCCTCCTTGAGGTCGGGCTCGATGAGGTGGGCGAGGTCGCCCTGCCGGGCGTGCCGCTGGATCACCGAGTCCTGCATCTCGCCGAGGCGGGTGCGGGCGTTGGCCCGCCAGTCGTGGGCGACCGTCGAGCGGGCCGCGTTGACGACGTCGGCATCCCCCGCGACGTGCGTCAGGTCGAGCAGGCCGACCGCGGCGGAAAGGTCCTCGGACGCCACGGCTCGGCAGTCGGCGACGGTGCGGACGCTGTGGTCGAGCTTCACGCCGGCGTCCCAGATCGGGTACCAGAGCTTGTCGGCGAAGGCGCCGACCTCCTTGCCCGACAGGCCCCGCGGGTGGTGCACGAGGACGAGGTCGTAGTCGCTGAGCGGGCCGCCGTCGCCCCGGGCCAGCGAGCCGACCGCGGCCAGGGCGACGCCGGCGTGCCGTCGCCCTGCACAGGCCTCGCGCCAGAGCTCCTGGAGCCAGCCGAAGCCGAACTCCGCGAGCGCCCGGCGCCGGGTGGGGCCGGCGCCGGGCGTCGCGAAGGTCCGGGTGCCGGCGAGGTCCAGACGTCGGGTGGTCACATCCGTCATGTCAGGTTCTCGCCGTCCCCTTGTGGTGCGCGTGTGCGTGTGTGCGTTCGTTGCGTTCGTTGCGTTGGGTGGTGCTGGAGGGTGGTGCGACGCTCAGAGCGCGTCGACGCCACGCTCCCCGGTGCGGACCCGGACGACCTCGTCGACGGGGACGGCCCAGATCTTGCCGTCACCGATGCGACCGGTCTGGGCCGCCTTGAGGATGACGTCGAGGACGTCGGAGGCGTCCACGTCGTCGACGAGCACTTCGAGGCGGACCTTCGGCACGAAGTCGACGGTGTACTCGGCGCCGCGGTAGACCTCGCTGTGACCGCGCTGGCGGCCGTAGCCGCTCGCCTCGCTGATCGTCATGCCGGCGACGCCGAAGGCCTCCAGGGCCTCCTTCACCTCGTCGAGCTGGTGGGGCTTGATGATGGCGGTGATGAGCTTCATGCGTTGGCTCCTTCGACCTGCGAAGCGGTGGCGACTGGACGGGCGGCGGCGGATCGGCCGGTGGAGGCCGGGAACCCGCCGAGCTCGTAGCCGGTCTCGGCGTGGACGACCTGGTCGATGCCCTCGGACTCCGCGTCCTCGGAGACCCGCCAGCCGAGCGTGACCTTGAGGGCCCAGCCGATGGCGAAGGTGAGGACGAGGGACCACACGACCGAGATCAGGGCGATGATGACCTGCAGCGCAGTCTGCTGCCAACCGCCGCCGAGGAACAGGCCCGTTCCGGTGGCGAGCAGGCCCGCACCGATGGTGCCCCAGAGGCCGGCGACGAGGTGGACGCCGACGACGTCGAGCGAGTCGTCGTAGCCCAGCTTGTACTTGAGCCCGACGGCGACGGCGGACAGGCCACCGGCGACGACGCCGAGGATGATCGAGGTGACCGGCGTCAGTGCGCCACAGGCCGGGGTGATGGCCACGAGGCCGGCGACGACGCCCGACGCCGCACCGAGCGAGGTGGCGTGGCCGTCGCGCAGCTTCTCCACGATGAGCCAGCCCGCGGCAGCGGCGCACGTCGCGACCGTCGTGTTGAGCCAGACCTTCGAGGCGACGCCGTCGGCGGCGAGCTCGGAGCCGGCGTTGAAGCCGAACCAGCCGAACCACAGCAGGCCGGCGCCGATCATGACGAGCGGCAGGTTGTGCGGGCGCATGGCGACCTTGCCGAAGCCGAGACGCTTGCCGGCGAGGATCGCGAGGGCCAGGCCCGCCGCACCGGCGTTGATGTGCACGACCGTCCCACCGGCGAAGTCGATCGGGATGACCGAGGCGATGCCGTCGGTGACGCCGAACAGCTTGGCCGACAGGCCGTTCGCAGCGCTGGAGAGGAACCCGCCGCCCCAGACCATGTGGGCGAGCGGGAAGTAGACGATCGTCACCCAGACGACGGAGAAGACCATCCACGTGCCGAACTTGACGCGGTCGGCGATGGCGCCGCTGATGAGGGCGACGGTGATGACCGCGAAGGTCAGCTGGAAGCCGACGTACACGTACTCCGGGATCCAGACGCCGACCCCGAACGGGTCGATGAGTCGGGCCGCACCACTGGCGTCGGTCAGGGCGCCGAGGCCGAAGAGGTGGAACGGGTTGGCGAAGATGCCTCCGATGTCGCTGCTGGCGTCCTGCAGGTTGCCGAACGACATCGAGTAGCCCCAGAGCACGTAGACGATGCCGACGGCGGCCAGGGCCCCGAAGCTCATCATCATCATGTTGAGGACGGACTTCGACCGGGTCATGCCGCCGTAGAAGAAGGCGAGAGCCGGCGTCATGAGCAGGACCATCGAGGAGGCGACGAGCATGAACGCGGTCGCGGCCTCGTTGATCTGTGGAGCTTCTGCCGCGAGGGGCATCAGTGCTGGTGTCATGCGCCGAGTCTGGGGACGGGCGGTTTCACCGGGACGCGCGTCGTGTTACGGGCATGTCAACAACGCCAACGCTGTGTGAACCGGTGGTTGCAGCGAGCGGGCCCGTCCACATGGTGGACGGGCCCGCTCGCGTGCTGGTCGTGCTGGTCGTCCAGGTCGTGCTGGTCGGACCTCAGGCGAGGATCGCGTCGACGAACGCCTCGGGGTCGAACGGGGCGAGGTCGTCGGGCCCCTCCCCCAGGCCGACGAGCTTGACCGGCACCCCGAGCTGGCGCTGCACCGCGACGACGATGCCGCCCTTGGCCGTGCCGTCGAGCTTGGTCAGGACGATGCCGGTGACGGCGACCGCCTCGGAGAAGACCTTGGCCTGCTGGAGGCCGTTCTGGCCGGTCGTCGCGTCGAGGACGAGGAGCACCTCGTCGATCTCGCTCTGCTTCTCGATGACGCGCTTGACCTTGCCGAGCTCGTTCATGAGGTCGACCTTGTTGTGGAGGCGCCCGGCCGTGTCGATGATGACGACGTCGGCCTCCTCCTCGATGCCGGCCTTGACGGCGTCGAAGGCGACGGCGGCCGGGTCAGCGCCGTCGCGGTCGGAGCGCACGGTCGGCACGCCGACGCGGGCGCCCCACGTCTCGAGCTGGTCGGCGGCCGCGGCGCGAAAGGTGTCGGCAGCACCGAGGAGCACCTCGCGGTCCTCGGCGACGAGGACGCGGGCGAGCTTGCCGACGGTCGTCGTCTTGCCGGCGCCGTTGACGCCGACGACGAGCACGACGGCGGGCCGGTCCCCGACGCGGCTGCTGGCGATGCGCCGGTCCATGTCGGGCTGGACGAGGGCGAGGAGGTCCTCGCGGAGCCAGCCGCGGACGGTGGCCTCGTCGGCCTTGCCCTCGACCTTGACCTTGGTGCGCAGGGAGTCGACGAGCTCGGTGGACGCCTCGACGCCGAGGTCGGAGGCGATGAGGGTGTCCTCGACCTCCTCCCAGGCCTCCTCGTCGAGCGAGCCGCGCGAGAGCAGCGCGAGCAGGCCCTGCCCGAGGGCGGAGTTGGAGCGGGCGAGCCGCGCACGCAGCCGCTGGAGGCGGCCGCGGGCCGACTCGGGCCGCTCGATGGCCGGCGCCGGCGCGACCTCGGGCTCGACCGTCTCGACCGTCTCGACCTCGGCCGGAGCCGGCGACGTCTGCACCGGTGGAGCCGTGGTCTCGCTCGGAGCGGGGGGCCGGCGGTCGAGGTCCTCCGTGGGCAGCCCGGGTGCCGGCGGGGCCTCGCGCTCGAGCGTCGTGTCGCGGCCGCGACCGCGCGTCAGCGTGACGCCATAGACGATGCCACCGACGAGCACGAGCGCGCCGATGATGACGTAGATCCAGACTGTGTCCACGAGAGCCATCCAACCACGGGCCGGAGGGGCCTCCGGAAGCCGCGGGACGCGTCCGGGAGGGTCGGGGGCGCCTGTGCGGAAGGGGTCAGTGCGTGCGGGCGCGCGTGCCGCGCGGGCCCCGCGAGGTGGCGAGGGCCGAGGCCCGACGACGCGCGTCGCGGGCCACCCCCTCGCCCTTGGCGGTGAGCAGGTCCCGGCCGCCACGGTGCGCGGGCACCGCGACGACGCCGACGACCGCGACACCGAGGACGGTGACGACGAGCATCGAGATGACGAGGACGACCATGTGACAAGAGTGACGCATGTGACGGGTGTTAAGCAAATAGACGCAAATGGCGCGTCACGACGTGTCGCGGCGCGCATCGGCGCACTCCACCCGGGAGACGGCCAGCCGGGCTGGCCGGTCGGGCCGGCCGGGTGGCGACGCGTCAGGCGGACTGCTGGTCGGCGACGTCGCGCAGCCGCTGGCTCACGACCGTCGTGACACCGTCGCCGCGCATGCTGACGCCGTAGAGGGCGTCGGCGATCTCCATCGTCTTCTTCTGGTGCGTGATGACGATGAGCTGGGAGCTGTCGCGCAGCTCCTCGAACAGCGTGATGAGGCGCCCCAGGTTGGCGTCGTCGAGGGCGGCCTCGACCTCGTCCATGATGTAGAAGGGCGAGGGGCGCGCCTTGAAGATCGACACGAGCAGCGCCACGGCCACGAGCGAGCGCTCGCCGCCGGAGAGCAGCGAGAGCCGCTTGATCTTCTTGCCCGGCGGGCGGGCCTCGACCTCGAGACCGGTCGTCAGCATGTTCGACGGGTCGGTGAGGACGAGCCTCCCCTCACCGCCCGGGAAGAGCCGCTGGAAGACGCGCTCGAACTGCACCGCGGTGTCCTCGAACGCCTCGGCGAAGACCCGCTCGACGCGCTCGTCGACCTCCTTGACGATGTCGAGCAGGTCGCGCTTGCTGCTCTTGAGGTCCTCGAGCTGCTCGGTGAGGAACTTGTGCCGCTCCTCCAGCGCCGAGAACTCCTCGAGGGCGAGTGGGTTGATGCGCCCGAGGGCGTTCAGCTTGCGCTCGGCCTGGCGCAGGCGCTTCTCCTGGACCTCGCGCACGAACGGCACCGGCTCGGGCTGCGGGGCGTCGGGGTCGGCGTCCGGGTCGGGCACGAACGGCACCGGCTGGTGCGGGCCGTACTCGTCGACGAGGGAGTCGGGAGCGATGCCGAGCTCCTCGACGGCGCGCGTCTCGAGCTGCTCGATGCGCAGGCGCTGCTGGGCGCGGGCCACCTCGTCGCGGTGGACGGAGTCGGTGAGCTCGCGCAGCTCGGCCTGCAGGGTCGCGATGTCCTTGCGGACGACGGCGAGCTCGGCATCGCGCTCGGTGCGCTCGGCCTCGCCGGCGGCGCGGGCCCGGCCGGCCTCCTCGGCCGACTCGGCGAGCAGGCCGTGGGCCCACTGCGCGGCGACCCGGACGGCGTCGGCGACGGCGGCCTCGCGGCGGCGGCGCTCCTGGCGGGCGGCGAGCCGCTCGCGCGCCTCCTCCTCGTGGCGGGCGCTGCGCTCGAGGGCGTCGGCACGGTCCTTGAGGGCGCGGGCGCGCTCCTCTCGGGTGCGCAGGGCGAGCCGCAGCTCGGTCTCGGTGGCGCGGGCCTCGCGGGCCAGCTCCTCGAACTGGTCGCGCTCCTCGGTGGAGGGCTCGTCGACGAACTCGCCCTCACCGCTGGCGGTCTCGAGCCGCTCGAGCAGCTCGGCGTGCTCGGCCTGGTCGGCCTCGAGGGCTGCGGTGGCGTCGGCGATGGCTCGCTCGGTGCGCTCGACCTCGGCGCGCGCGGCGCGCACCGACTGGCCGAGCGAGCCGAGCTTCTCGCCGACGGCCGCCATCCGGGCGTCGCTCTCGTTGAGCCGCTCGAGGGCCTCGTCGACGGCCTCGGACAGCTCGGCGCGCGTCGCCTCGAGGCCGGCGAGGCGGAAGCGGGACTCCTCGGCCTCACGAGTGGCGCTCGAGACCTTGGCGCGGGCCTCGTCGAGGGTGGCCTGCAGCTCGATGAGGCTCGGGGCGGCGTGGCTGCCACCGCGCACCCAGCCGGGGCCGTAAACGTCGCCCTCGCCCGTGACGGCCGTGACGCCGGGGTGGCGGCGCACGAGTGCCGACGCGGCGTCGGCGTCGTCGACAAGGGCGATGCGCTCGAGCACCTGTTCGAGGGCGGGGCGCAGGGTGTCGGGGCAGCTGACGACGTCGCGGGCCCAGCGGGCGCCGTCGCCGAGCGACGGCCAGGCGGCGGCGTCGACGGGGGCGGCGGACTCGGCGACGAGCAGGCTCGCGCGCCCGCCGTCGTCGTCGCGCAGCGAGCGCAGGGCGGCCCGGGCGCCGTCGAGGGAGCCGACGGCGAGCGCCTCGGCGGCCGACCCGAGGGCGGCTGCGACGGCGTTCTCGAGGCCGGGCTCGACGGTGAGCAGGGAGGCGACGGAGCCGACGATGTCGTGGGCGTCGTCGGCGGCGGCGAGGAGCGCTGCGGCGCCGTCCTTGCGGCTCAGGCTCATCTCGAGGGCCTCGACGCGCGCCGACGCCGCGGTGCGCGCCCGGTCGGCCTCGGTCTCGACCTTCTTCCACCGGACGACCTCGGCCTCGACGGCCTCGAGCCGCTCGGCGGCCTCCTCGTAGGCGGTGTCGAGACCCTGCTCGCCCTCCTCCTCCTGGGCCACGCCGGCCTCGAGGCGGTTGAACTCGCGCTCGGCCTCGGCGGCCCGGGCGGCAGCCTGCTCGATGGTGTGGCGCAGCCGGCCGACCTCGGCCTCGCGAGCCTCGATGCGGGAGGCCTTGGCGCCGACCTGGCCGCCGAGCTTGGCCAGACCCTCGCGCCGGTCGGCCGCGGCGCGGGAGGCGCGCGCCAGCCGGGAGGTCTCCTCGGCGTGGCGGCGCTCGGCGTCGTTGCGCGTGAGGACGGCCTCCTCGAGGGCGTTGCCGGCCTCCTCGATCTCGGCGAGGAGCATCTCCTCCTGCTCGCGGACCGTGGCGGCCTGGGCGCGCAGCTCGTCGGGGTCGCGGGTCGGGCCGGCGTCGTCACCGGCGTCGTCCTCGGACAGCAGGCGCACGCGCTCGGCGGCGAGCGAGCGCGTCGAGGCCATCCGCTCGACGAGCCGCCCGAGCGAGACGTACTCGTCCTGCGCGCGGCTGAGGCGCGGGCGGGCGGCCTCGGCCTCGGCCTCGAGGGCTGAGAGGCGCGTGGCGAGGTCGGCCATCGCCTCCTCGACCTCGGTGCGTCGGGCGATGAGCGCCGACTCGTCGGCGACCTCCTGCTCGAGCGTGGACTTCAGCTGCACGAGGTCGTCGGCGAGCAGGCGCAGCCGCGCGTCGCGGGCGTCGGTCTGGATGACCGCGGCACGGCGCGCGGTCTCGGCCTGGCGGCCGAGCGGGCCGAGTTGGCGCCGGATCTCGCTCGTGAGGTCCTGGACGCGGGTGAGGTTGAGCTCCATCGTCTCGAGCTTGCGCAGCGCGCGCTCCTTGCGCTTGCGGTGCTTGAGGACGCCGGCGGCCTCCTCGATGAAGCCGCGGCGCTCCTCGGGCGTGGCCCGCAGGACGGTGTCGAGCTGGCCCTGGCCGACGATGACGTGCATCTCGCGGCCGATGCCGCTGTCGGAGAGCAGCTCCTGCACGTCGAGCAGGCGGCAGGGCGTGCCGTTGATGGAGTAGTCCGAGCCGCCGTTGCGGAACATCGTCCGCGCGATGGTGACCTCGGTGTAGTCGATGGGCAGCGCGCCGTCGGAGTTGTCGATCGTCAGGGCGACCTCGGCGCGGCCGAGCGGCGCCCGGCCGGCGGTGCCGGCGAAGATGACGTCCTCCATCTTGCCGCCGCGCAGCGACTTGGCGCCCTGCTCGCCCATGACCCAGGCGAGGGCGTCGACGACGTTGCTCTTGCCCGACCCGTTGGGGCCGACGATGCAGGTGATCCCGGGCTCGAGCCGCATGTGGGTCGCCGAGGCGAAGGACTTGAAGCCCTTCAGGGTGAGGCTCTTGACATACACGAAAGAGTCGTTCCTTTGTGGTCCAACCGGCGGCGATCCCGGTCAGAGTACTAGCAGCGGGGCCCGACCCCGGGGAGGCGAGCCGTCGGTGGTCCGGAGGGCCCCTCGTGCCCGCCCCGTAGCGTGGCCTCGTGAGCGCCCACCACGAGCCCGACGCCCCCGCCGACCCGCACGCCGTGACCTCCCTCGAGCGGCTCCTCGAGGTGTACCCGGTCGAGGCGGCCGCGAACTCGATCGCCAAGGAGTCGGCCGTCCTGCTGCCGAGCCACCGGGAGGTCGTCGCGGCCTCACCGTTCGTCGTCGTGGCGACCGTCGGGCAGGGCGGCCTCGACCAGTCGCCCCGGGGTGATGCCCCGGGCTTCGTGCGGGTCCGTGACGAGCGAACGCTCGTCATCCCCGACCGCCGCGGCAACCACCGCCTCGACACGCTGCGCAACGTCGTCGCCGACCCGCGGGTCGGGCTGATCTTCCTCGTGCCCGGCATCGGCGAGGAGCTGCGGGTGCGCGGCACCGCGGTCGTCTCGACCGACCCGCACGAGCTGGCGCTGCACGCCGTGCGGGGCGTGCTCCCGGCGTCGGTGCTCGTCGTCACGGTCGAGCGCGTCTACTTCCAGTGCGCCCGCGCCATCAAGCGCAGCCGCCTGTGGGACCCGGCCTCCCACGCCGAGCGCAGCGCCGTGCCCACGGCCGGCCGGATGACGCGTGAGGCCGGCGGGTTCGGCTCCGACGCCGAGGGGCTCGCCTACGACGAGGCGCTCGACGCGCGTCAGGAGGCGACGCTCTACTGACCCGACGCGTGTCCCGCCCCGACGCGGCTGGTGTGACGGACTGGGGGACGCGCCGGGCGCGTCACTCGTCGCCGTTGGCGATGCGCTCGTGGTGGTGGATGACCTCGGCGATGATGAAACCGAGGAACTTCTCGGCGAAGACCGGGTCGAGGCCGGCCTCGTCGGCGAGCACGCGCAGGCGGGCGATCTGGCGCTCCTCGCGGGCCGGGTCGGCCGGCGGCAGGTGGCGCTCGGCCTTGAGGACGCCGACCTGCTGGGTGCACTTGAAGCGCTCGGCGAGCAGGTGGATGAGCGCGGCGTCGATGTTGTCGATGCTGCTGCGCAGGCGCACGAGCTCGGTGGGGGTCGCGTCGTCGGCGTTCGGGGACGGCTGCTCGCTCACCCCGTCAGCCTAGGTCGGTCACCGTTCGACGAACCCGTCGGTCCCGTCCTTCGGGACGGCCTCCTGTCGGACGACCGACTCGACGCGCCCGGGCCGGCGCGTCGTCGTGGGCTCCTCGCGCAGCAGCTCCTCGAGGCGGTCCACGGCGCCCTCCGGACCCTGGGCGACCACCTCCACGCGACCGTCGGCGGTGTTGCGGGCGTGCCCCACGAGACCGAGCTCGAGCGCCCGGGCACGGGTCCACCACCGGAAGCCCACACCTTGGACCCGACCCCGGACGAACATCCTCGCGCGCACCGTTCCCGCCATGGCGCCACCGTACGACCCCGGTACGACCACCCGTACGGCTCGTACGACCCGTGCGCCCGCCGGTGTCCGGGCCTCCCCGCGACGGGGTATGAGGGCGGGTTGCCCGCGTGGCGCCGCAACGACATCCCCACGCGTCCCTATGCTCACTCCAGGCACGAGCGATGACTCCACTCACCGCGGCCCCACGAGGAGGCGACGTGGCGACGTCGACGATGGACAGGGCGAGGGACCGGTCGGTCGACCGGCCTGCTGTCGACGACGCGTCGGCGCAGGTCCCGAGGACTGCGGAACGATCCACCCACGGCTCCCCGCGCTCGGGGCGCATCGAGGGCCTCGACGGCCTGCGCGCCCTCGCCATCGCCGGCGTCCTCGTCTACCACCTCGACCCGGCGTGGTTGCCGGGCGGCTTCCTCGGCGTCGACGTCTTCTTCGTCGTGTCCGGTTTCCTCATCACGACGCTCCTCGTGCGCGAGCACGGGCGCACCGGGCGCATCGCCTTCGGGCAGTTCTGGCTCCGGCGGGCCCGGCGGCTGCTGCCGGCCCTCGTCCTGTGCGTCGTCACGAGCGTGCTCATCGCGCGGCTCGTCAGCCAGGACCTCCTCGTGCACGTCGGCCGACAGATCGCCGGCGCCCTGACCTTCTCGACGAACTGGGTCGAGATCACGGCGGGCTCGAGCTACTTCGACCAGACCGCGCCGCAGCTGTTCATGAACTTCTGGTCGCTCGCCGTCGAGGAGCAGTTCTACCTGCTGTGGCCCGCCCTGACCCTCGGCCTGCTCGCTCTCGGCTCCGCGCGCATCCGTGTCGGGGCCGCCGTGGCGGTCGGCGGCGCGTCGGCCCTGCTCATGGCCGCGCTCTTCTCCCCCGACGCCGACCCGACCCGCGTGTACTACGGCACCGACACCCACGTCATGGGCCTGATGGCCGGCGCCGCCCTGGCGTTCGCGTGGTCGAGCCCGTCCCTGGCGCTGCGTGTCGCGCCCTCGCGCTGGGGCCGCCACGGGGTGTGGGCGGTGCCGGCCGCCGGCGCCGTGCTCGTCGGCGCGATGCTGCTGCTCGACGAGCAGTCGCCGTGGACCTTCCGCGGCGGGATCGTCGTCGCCTCCCTCGCCACGGCGGTCCTCGTCATGGGAGTCCTCGACCGTCGGTCCACCGGGCCCGACGCCTTCCAGCGGGTCGTGCGCCACCCGCTCGCCACGTGGGTCGGGGCCCGGTCCTACTCGATCTACCTCTGGCACTGGCCGGTCATCCTCCTCGTCGGCCTCGACAACCCGTCCGCCCCGGGCACGACGTGGCACGGCCTGACGCGGCTCTGGTGCGTCCTCGTGACCCTCGCGCTCGCCGACCTCACGTTCCGCTTCGTCGAGACCCCGTTCCGCACCCTCGGCTTCCGCGGCGTGGCCAGGCGCATGGGTGGCCTGCTCACCGATCTCACCACCCGCGGCCGGCGCATCGTCGCCGGCGTCGCGGCAGTCCTCGTCGTCGGCACGACGGTCGTGGTCGTCACGGCACCCGACATGACCGAGACCGCGCGGATGCTCGCCGCCAACGAGGCCGCGGCCGACGCGTCCGCCCCGGCGCCACGCGCGTCGGGCACCGGCACACCGGCGGCGGCCCGTCCGGTCGCCTCGGCCAGCGCGGCACCGTCCCGTCCCGCCGCGTCGGGCACGGCGGGTGCGTCCGGCGGGTCCGGCAACGCTGCGCCGGCGCGCACCGCGACCTTCACGATGCCGAGCGGCCCCGAGATCGACGCCTACGGCGACTCGATCATGGTCGGCAGCCTGCAGGCCCTGCGCTACTACTTCCCCGGCATCCGCATCGACGCCAAGTCCAACCGACGCTGGTCCGACGGCCTCGCCGAGGTCAAGGCGCGGGGCGCTGCCAACCGCCGCGCTGTCGTCCTGGCCTTCGGCACCAACGCCGGCGTCGACGCCGACCGCGTCGAGGACGTCCTCTCGGTGCTCGGTCCGAACCGGATGGTCGTCCTCGTCAACGTCATGGGCCCCTTCTCGCGCATCGACGGCGACAACGCGGCGCTCGCGCTCGTCGCGAGTCGGCACCCGACCGTCGTCGTGGCCGACTGGGCCGACGCCGTGCGCGCGCACCCCGACCAGGTGCAGTCCGACCGGGTGCACCCGACGCTCACCGGCGCGCACCTGTTCTCCAAGACGGTGCGCCAGGCCCTCGCCGAACTCTCCGAGCGCAGCACGGGCAAGCCCGTCGTGCTCAAGGAGCTCCCGATCCCCTGACCCCGCCGCCGCCCCTCACCGGGGCGTCACTGGGATCGTGTGCAACCCGTCGGCGTCCGCCAGGACGATGACGGCGGGGTCGGAGAGCTCGGCGAGCGTCGCGGTCAGCTCGTCGACGGGCCACGGCGGCCCCGACGCGTCGGTGCGGGCGAGCAGGCTCACCGTCCCGCCCGTGCGCTGGTGGACGGCCTCGGCGACCGTCGCGTCGGCGGGCCCGACCAGCAGCACGTACCGAGGACCGTGCCACTGCTCGACCCGGGCCTCGCGGTCGGCGAGGTAGACCCTCCAGTGGTAGCCGGCCACGAGCCCGGCCGTCACGAGGACACCGAGCTCGTAGCGGACGGCGAGCAGCGTGTCGGCGTCGACGCCGGCACCGAAGGCGTCCTGGAGCACGGTGATGGCAGCCCCGAGGAGCACACCGAGCCCGACCAGGCCGACGATGCCGAAGAGGAGCAGCACGTAGGCCCGGCGCACGCGGGACCGACGCTCGGCCTGCGGCTCGCGGGCCGTGACCCGCTGCACCAGCCACCAGCGCCACCACCACAGCGGGGCGCCGACGAGCAGGAAGGTGGCCGCCGCGATGACGGTGTTGACGGGGCTCTCGCCGGGCCCGAGGGCCGCCGAGCCCGCCAGCGCCTCGATGGCCGAGACCACCAGCTGCACGACTCCGGCGGCGGCCGCGAACAGCCCGACGGCGGCCAGCAGGTAGTCGTGGGCACGGTCCACCTCGGTGCGGGGACCCTCGGCGGAGGGTCCGAGCACGGTGCGGTGGTGCGCCCACACGAGGGTCCCGGCGAGGACGGCGCCGAGGGCGAACGGGACATCGCCGAAGAACTCGTGGGGCGAGGCGCCGGCGGGATCGCCGAGCAGCCAGACCCCCACCCGGTCCACGGCGACGCTCGCCCCGACGACGGCGGTCAGCAGCCCGCCGGCCACACCGACGAGCAACACGTGCGCGTGCCACAGGGTGCCGCGCACGAACCGGCGCAGGGGCAGCAGCCAGCACACCACCCAGGGCACCAGCCCGGTCAGCAGCGTCACGACGCCGGTGCGCGCCAGCGTCGCCGTGTCGCCGTCGGCGAGGTCCCACAGGTGCAGCAGCACCCCGAGCCCGGCCCCGACGAGCACGACGGCCCCCGCAGCGGTCAGCACGAGACCGACGACGGCTCCGGCGAACCCGGCCGGCGTCAGCCGCTCCGACCCGTCCGATCCGTCGTGGAACTCGACGGTGGCGACGCGTCGCTCCACCTCGCGGTGCAGCAGCCAGAGGGGCGCCCAGACGAGCAGCTCCCCCACCCGGGGTGCCGGGGCCTCGACGAGGCCGAAAACCCAGGCCAGGCTCGTCTGCAGCGCGGTGAGCAGCATGACGAGCGACAGGACCGAGCCGGCCGTCAGGTAGAGCGACCAGCCGCGCGACCGAGCCTCCTCGGGGTCGGCCCGGAGCCGGGCCCGGGTCCAGAGCACGAGCCCGACGAGGAGCGGGACCCCGATGACGGTGAAGGCCACCTGCTGGGCCAGCAGCTCGGGCCCCTCGTACGGCCAGGTGAGACCCAACGCGCGGTCGATCAGCCCGGAGACCCCCGTGCCGGCGACGTAGAGGGCGACGAAGAGCAGCAGGTAGGTGAAGAAGCGGCGGATCGCGGCGCCGTCCGTGGCCCGCACCCCGGGCGACGCCCTGCCGCCGGCCGGGCCCTTCCTCAGGCCACGGGTCACGGCCGCGACGACGACTGCGACGACGACTGCGATGAGCAGGTAACCGACCATGTCAGCCTCCTCGGCGACACCGGATCGCCCCGCCGACCCAGGGGACGACCACAGGTCCCCACGGCACCAGTCTCCCGCCGGGCACCCTTGCGGGTGAACAGGTTCGCGGTGTGATGCCTGACGCTTGTCAGCCGGTGACGACCTCGTCGCCGACGCGCAGGACCGCGCCGGCGGCCACGGGCAGCACGGGCGTCAGCCGGATGCCGAACCACGTGGCGCCCTCCCACCGGCGGTGCCGCGCCAGGGTCCGGATCGGCTCCTTCGACGTGGTGAGGATGGTGCGGTCGATGGTCGTCATGACGCAGCGGTCACACACCATCGTCGCCCGGAACGGCACGTCTCCGATCGTCACGTGGCGCCATGAGTCCTCGGCGAAAGGCTCCTCGCCGTCGACCACGACGTTGGGCCGGAACCGGTCGTGGCCCAACGGCTCCCGAGGCTCCTCGCCCCGCTCGAGCGCCGTCTCGAGGAGCCAGTCGTTGAGCCGGGCGAGCGACGCGTCGGTCGTGACGTGCAGGGGCGCGGCGTCGGACAGCGAGTTGCGGTCCCCCGCCTCGCCGCCGAGGTCGGCGCGCACGGGCCGCGCCGTGTGCTCGTCCTGCCACACGAGGCGCAGCGGACGCCCGACGCGTTCGGTGAGCCATGCGTCGACCGCCTCGCCGGCGGGGAGGGCCGAGGACTGGCCGGAGAAGCCGACCGGCACCGGCTCGGCGCCCACCGGCCTGGGCACGTCGATCGCGGCCCCTGACGCGTCGAGGAGGCGGACGTCGCCGCCGGGCAGAGGCTCGGCGCGCAGACCGAGCAGCGAATGCTCCTCGCGGGCCGTGACCTTCGTGCCGTCGGGGTCGACGACGGCCCAGCGCCGGTCGCCGCCGATGCCCCGCTCGTCGAGGGCGGCCTCGGTCGGCGAGACGCCGGCCAGCGACTTGACCGGGTGGACGTGGAGCGCGACGACCCGGAGCCCGTCGGGGGCCGGCCCGGGAACGCTCACTCGGCGAGCCAGGCCGCGTAGGCGTCGAACGTGTACGGCCGGCCGAGGAAGTCCTCGACGAGGTCGGCGGCGTCGCGGCGGCCGCCCTGGGCGAGGACCTTGTCGCGGTAGGCGCCCGCCACCTCGGGGTCGAAGAGGTCGTCCTTGTCGAAGGCGGAGAACATGTCCTTGGCGATGACGAGCGACCACATGTACGTGTAGTACGCCGAGCTGTAGCCGTCGAGGTGGCCGAAGGCGCAGTGCATGTGGGTGCCCTCGAGGTAGGGGAACACCGAGTAGCGGCCCATGAGCTCGCGCATCCGCGCGGTGAGGTCGTCGGTCTCGCGCGTGTGGAAGTCGTAGGACAGCGCGGCGTAGAACATCTGCGTGCGGGCCTGGTAGCCCTTGCCGAAGTCGTCGGCGCGGCGCATCGCGTCGACGAGGTCAGCGGGGATCGTCTCCCCCTCGGCGTTGCGGGCGAAGGTGGCGAGCACCGATGCGTCCCAGGCCCATTCCTCGAGCATCTGGCTGGGCGCCTCCACGAAGTCCCACTCGGTGGCGACACCCGAGAACCGCACCCAGCGCTGGCGCCCGGCGACGACGTGGTGCACGAGGTGGCCGAACTCGTGGAAGAGCGTGACGACCTCGTCGTGCTCCATGAGCCCGCGGTTGAAGTTGCACACGAGCACGCCCTCGGCCAGCTGGGTGTCGGTGACGCCGCGGACGAGGTCGAACTGGGCGGCGTGCTTGTACTTGCCGTCGCGTGGGTGCAGGTCGAGGTGGATGCGCCCGATGCGCTGCCCACCGGAGGAGACGTCATAGGTGGCGACATCGGCGTGCCACGTGCCGACCTCCTCCGCAGGCACCGGCGTCCACTCGAGGCCGAAGAGCCGGCCCGTCACGTCGAGCAGGCCCTGGCGCACCTGCTCGAACGGGAAGTAGGTGCGCACCTTCTGGGCGTCGACGGCCAGCTGCTCCTTGCGGACGAGCTCGGCGTAGTAGAACACGTCGGCGCCGTCGATGTCGGTGGCGTCGGGGACGTCCTGCCGCATCCGCTCGAGAAGCACACCCTTGTCGCGCTCGGCGCTGTCGGCGGACAGCTCGGTGATGCGGTCGACGAACTCGCCGATGGCAGAGCCCTTCCCGATCATCTTGACCTCGGCGTCGTAGTCGGCCCACGAGTCGTAGCCGAGGAGCGACGCGTGCTCGCGTCGAACGGCGAAGAGGTCCTGCAGCACGCGGTCGTTGGCCGGCCAGCCGATCGTCAGGAACTCCGACGTGATGGCGCGGCGCGCCCCTGCGTCGCGGGCGAACGTGCGGAACGGGACGACGTCGGGGTAGTCGGTGGTGACGGTGACGAGGCCGTCGGCGCCGGCCGGGTGCGCGTCGACCCAGTCCTGTGGCATGCCCTCGAGCCGGTCGGGAGCCACGGTGATGCTGCGGACGTCCTCGCGGATGTTCTTGCTGAAGTCCTGGCTCAGCAGGATCGCCCGCTCGCTCAGCGCCCGCAGCCGGACGCGCGCCGCCTCGTCGCGGTCGACGCCGGAGCGGCGGAAGTCGCGCAGGGTGCGCTCGAGGACGCGCGCGGCGTCGGGGTCGAGGTCCGCGCCGTCGATGCCGGCCAGCACGGCGTACAGGTCGGTGTCGAGGCCGAGGTCGGTGTCGAGTTTCTGCACCTCCTGGGCGACGCCCTCCGCGCGCTCGCGCACCGACGCGTCCGGGTGCACCTCGGCGAACAGCGAGCCCACCGACGCGGCGTTGGACAGCGCCACCTGGGCCTCGTTCCACACGCGGAGCACCTCGAGGGGCTCAGCACGAGGGTCGGCCTTGAGGCCGTCCACGAGCTCACGAACCAGCGCCAGCTGCTGCTCGCCGCGGGTGGCCACCCACTCGAGCCAGTCGCCGGTGCCCGGCATCGGCAGGGGCGTGGGGGTGCTGGGCTGCTGCGCCTCGGGCGCCGGGGTCGCTGTCGTCACGTACCGCACCCTATGCCGGTGCCCCGCCGCTGCGTCGACTGCTTTCCGCGCTCCTGCGTGAAGGGCGTCAGTGGGCGTCGGACAGGTGAAGCGACCGGCCGATGATGCCGGCGAGGTCGTCCTCGGTCACGGGCCGCGGGCTCGTGGCGAGCAGCCGCTGCTGCTTCATCGCCCCCTCGACGAGCGCGCCGACGTCGCCCTCACCGTAGCCGACGCCGGAGAGCCCGTCGGGCAGGCCGATGTCGCGCATGAGCCGCCGCAGCACGCCCGGGAGCACGTCCGCGGGCTCGCCGGCCGTGGTGTCGACCCCCGGCTCGAGCAGGCGCGCCGCCTCGAGGTGCCGGCCGGGGTCGGCCTCGAAGGTCCAGCGGAAGGCCTCGGGCGCGGTCAGCGCCACCGCGGTGCCGTGCGGCACGAGGGGCTCGCCCGGCGGGTAGCCGGCCGGGTGGTGGTCGCGGACGCGTCCGGCGACGGGATAGGCGTTGGCGTGCGGCACGTGCACACCGGCGTTGCCGAAGCCGAGCCCGGCGAAGGTCGCCGCGAGGGCCATCTCGCCGCGGGCCGCCTCGTCGTCGCCGTCGTGCACGGCGGCACGGAACGAGCCGGCCAGCAACGACATCGCGCGCTGGGCCCAGAGGTCGGAGATCGGGTTGGCGCCGCAGTAGGGCACTCGCTCCCCCGGCGTCTTGTGCTCGAACGAGGTGTAGGGGCGCGCCGTCCAGCTCTCGAGGGCGTGGCAGAGGATGTCCATGCCGGCGCTCGCCGTCACCCCGGCCGGCTGGGTCATGGTGAGGCGCGAGTCGACGACGGCGAGCACGGGCCGGAGCCGCACGTGGCTGATCCCGGTCTTGACGTGCAACGAGAGCACGTCGAGCACGCAGATGGTCGTGCTCTCGGCGCCGGTGCCGGTCGTCGTAGGGACGGCCACCAGAGGCGCCAGCGGGCGCGACGGCGCCCGGCCGGCCCCGATGGGCGCGTTGACGTAGTCCATGAGGTCGCCACCGTCGGTGAGCAGCAGGTCGACCGCCTTGGCGGTGTCGATGGCCGAACCGCCACCCACCGCGACGTAGGCGTCGAACGGGCCGTCGGCGCGGGCCCGATCGGCGGCCGCGACCAGGGCGGCGTCGGTGGGCTCGACGTGCGCCGAGTCGTGGACGACCGCCTCGAGGCCGGCCGCGCGGATCCCCTCGGCGACCCGGTCCGGGGCGCCGGTGGCGAGGACCCGGGGGTCGGTGACGACGAGCACGCGTCGGGCCCCGAGAGCCGCGACGTCGTGCCCGATCTCGTCGGCGGCGCCCGGGCCGAACTTCAGCGCGGGCGCGCCGTAGGTGAAGACGGTCTCCGGGGTGCTCGGCGTCCACGTCATGCCTCTCACCCTAGGGTGGGTGGCATGGCTGGCGACCGCACGATCCTCGTCGTCGGCGCCGGGCAGGCGGGCATCTCGCTCGTCACGGCGCTGCGCGAGCTCGGCGACGACTCGCCCGTCGTCCTCGTCGGCGACGAGCCCGAACCGCCGTACGAGCGCCCGCCGCTGTCGAAGACCTACCTGCGCGGCGAGCACGACCGCGACACCCTCGTCTTCCGCCCACCGGCCTGGTTCGCCGAGCAGGGCGTCGAGCTTCTGACCGGCCGACGCGTCGTCGACCTCTCACGCCACCGCGAGGGCGAGCCCGGCGGCACGGCCACGACGGACGACGGCCGCGAGATCGCTTGGCACCGCTTGGCGCTCACCACCGGGGCCACCAACCGCACGCTGCCCGTCGAGGGTGCCGACCTCGACCGCGTCCTGTCACTGCGCACGCTCGCCGACGCGGACGCGCTGGCCCCGGCGGTGCGGGCGGCCCGCTCGGTGGTCGTCGTCGGCGGCGGCTTCATCGGCCTCGAGGTGGCCGCGAGCGCGCGCGCCCTGGGCTGCGACGTCACCGTCGTCGAGGTCGCCGATCGGCTGATGGCCCGGGCCGTCACCGCCGAGCTGTCCGCCTTCTATCTCGAGGCGCACGCCCGGCGCGGCACCCGGATCCACCTCGGATCCCGCGCCACCCGGATCCACGGGACGTCGGGGCGCGCCGAGGCGGTGGTCCTCGACGACGGCACCGAGCTCGAGGCCGACCTCGTCGTCGTCGGCACCGGCGTCGAGCCCCGGACCGACCTCGCCCGCCGGCTCGGGCTCGAGGTCGAGCCGCGCGGCATCGTCGTCGACCGGTTCGCCCGGGCGTCCGACGGGCTCACCGTCGCGGCGGGCGACTGCACCGTGGGCCCGAACCCGTTCTCCCGCGGGCTCGTCGGGCCCACACGTCTCGAGAGCGTGCCGCACGCCACCGACCAGGCGCGGGCAGCCGCGGCCACGCTGGCCGGGCGCCCGGACCCCTACGACGACGTGCCGTGGTTCTGGAGCGACCAGGCCGACCTGCGCCTGCAGATCGCGGGCCTGCCGCACGGCGCAGACACCACGGTGATGCGCGGCGACCTTGCGGCAGAGTCGTTCTCGCTGCTCAGCTACCGCGACGGCCTGCTCGTCGCGATCGAGGCCGTCAACGCGAGCGCGGACTACCTCGCCGTGAAACGAGCGCTCGAAAAGGGTATGACCATCCCGGCCGATGCGGCGGCCGACGCCACCGCTCCCCTCAAGCGCGCCCTCAGCCCCGCTCCCGGCCCTGCCAACCACGAGGCGTCCTGACGCGCGCTGCGAGCCCACCTGCCCTAGCGTCGGGAACCGTCGCCCAACGAAGGGACCGAACGCATGCACTCACTCGCGGGGCTGTCGACCGCCGACACCCTCATCAGCGCCACTCCCGTCGACTACGTCATCATCGCGCTGTACTTCGTCTTCGTCCTCGGCATCGGCCTCATGGCGAGACGAGCGGTGTCCGACTCCATCGACTTCTTCCTGTCCGGACGCTCCCTGCCGGCCTGGGTCACGGGCCTGGCCTTCATCTCGGCCAACCTCGGCGCCGTCGAGATCATGGGCATGTCGGCCAACGGCGCCGAGCTCGGCATCTCGACCGTCCACTACTTCTGGGTCGGCGCCATCCCGGCGATGGTGTTCCTCGGCGTCGTCATGATGCCCTTCTACTACGGCTCCAAGGTGCGCTCGGTCCCCGAGTTCATGTTCCGGCGCTTCGGCACCGGCGCCCACCTCGTCAACGCCCTGAGCTTCGCGGTGGCCCAGCTGCTCATCGCCGGCGTCAACCTCTACCTGCTCGGGTCGATCGTCCACGCCCTGCTCGGCTGGCCCCTCTGGGTGGCGCTCCTCGTCGCGGCCGCGATCGTCCTGTCGTACATCACGCTCGGTGGCCTGTCGGCGGCGATCTACAACGAGGTGCTCCAGTTCTTCGTCATCCTGGCGGCCCTGCTGCCCCTGACGCTCATCGGCCTGCACCGCGTCGGCGGCTGGCAGGGACTGCAGGACAAGGTCACCGAGTTCGCGACCAAGGCGCCGGCCTCGGCCGGCGTGCCGTCGGCCGAGCAGCAGCTGCACTCCTGGCCCGGTGAGGCCCTGTCCGGCTTCAGCTCGCCGTTCTGGTCCGTCGTCGGCATCGTCTTCGGCCTCGGCTTCGTGCTGTCGTTCGGCTACTGGACGACGAACTTCGTCGAGGTCCAGCGCGCCATGGCGTCCGACTCGCTCTCCTCCGCCCGCAAGGCGCCGATCATCGGTGCCTTCCCCAAGATGTTCGTGCCGTTCATCGTCATCATCCCCGGCATGATCGCGGCCGTGCTCGTGCCCGAGATCCAGCAGCTGAAGAACGGCGGGGCCCCGCCCGGCGGCGCGACGGGCGAGGGCGTGAAGTACAACGACTCCCTGCTGCTGCTCATGCGCGACGTCCTGCCCAACGGGCTGCTCGGCATCGCCATCGCCGGCCTGCTCGCGGCGTTCATGGCCGGCATGGCCGCCAACATCTCCGCGTTCAACACCGTCTTCAGCTACGACCTGTGGCAGCGCTACATCCGCAAGGACCACGCCGACGACTACTACCTGCGCATCGGCCGGCTCGCGACGGTCGGCGCGACGATCATCGCCATCGGCACCGCCGTCGTGGCCAGCTCGTTCAGCAACGTCATGGACTACCTCCAGACGCTCTTCGGGTTCTTCAACGCGCCGCTGTTCGCGACGTTCATCCTCGGCATGTTCTGGAAGCGCATGACGGCCACGGCCGGCTGGGCGGGGCTCGTCAGCGGCACGCTGTCGGCCGTGGCCATCGCGTTCCTGTCCGAGGACGCGTTCGGGGCGGCGAGCCTCGGGGTGCTCCCCTTGTCGGGCCAGGGCGCCGCGTTCGTGGCCGCCTCCGCGGCCTTCGTCGTCGACATCCTCGTCAGCGTGGTCGTCAGCCTCGGCACCGAGCCGAAACCGGCGAGCGAGCTGCGCGGTCTCGTCTACTCCGAGACGCCGCGCGAGGACCTCGTCGACCCCGAGGAGCACCGCTACCCGTGGTACCGGCGCACGATCCCGCTCGCCATCACCGCGCTGGTCCTCGTGACCATCCTCAACGTGGCCTTCTGAGAGGAGTGCTCCAGTGACCGACATGACCGACAACACTGGCAGGACCGACAACACTGGCAGGACCGACGGCACCGACCGGCACGACGGCGACGGCCGGCAGGGCGACGGCCGCCCGGCGCGTCACACGGCGGGCGCCTTCGACATCCGCAACTTCATCGGCGGCCTCATCGGCCTCTACGGGATCATCCTCGTGGTCATGGGTCTGTTCGGCGAGCAGTCCCTCGACAAGACCGGCGGCGTCAACGCCAACCTCTGGGCGGGCCTCATCATGCTCGTCGGAGCCGCAGCGTTCATGGTGTGGGCACGGCTGCGGCCGATCGTCGTGCCAGAGCACGTCGACGCCTACGACGACGACCCGACGCGTCCCGCGCCGAAGCGTCGCGCAGGCGGTCACTGACCCGACGCGAACGGCCCGGTCCCCGTGGGGGCCGGGCCGTTCGCGCGTCCGGAGGCGGACCGCGTCAGCCGGTGGCGCGGTGCCGGGGCCGCGGCTGGCAGACCGGGCAGGAGAAGGACGAGCGGTTCATGAACTGCTCGCGGCGCATCAGGGCGCCGCACCGGTCGCACGGGGTGCCCTCGCGGCCGTAGGCGTGCAGGGATCGGTCGAAGTAGCCGCTCGCGCCGTTGACGTTGACATAGAGCGCGTCGAAGCTCGTGCCGCCATGGCCCAGCGCCTCGGACATGACCTCCCGGGCGTGGTCGAGGATGCGCGACAGGGTCGGCTTGGTCAGCGCGGAGCACAGCCGCTCACCGTGCACCTTCGCGCGCCACAGCGCCTCGTCGGCGTAGATGTTGCCGATGCCCGAGACGAGGGTCTGGTCGAGGAGCGCCCGCTTGACCGCGCTCTCGCGCTGCTTCATCCGGCGCACGACGGCGGCCTGGTCGTAGGAGGGCTCGAACGGGTCCGGCGCGATGTGGGCGACGACCTCGGGGATGCCGCCCGGCCCGAGGGGCGAGAGCTGCAGGCCCCCGAAGGTGCGCTGGTCGACGAACCGCAGCTGCGGGTCGCCGTCGGCGAAGTCGAACCGCGCGTGGCAGTGCTTCTCGAGCGGCGCGTTGGCCGGCTCGACGAGCATCTGCCCGCTCATCCCGAGGTGCACGATGAGCGCGTCCTCGCCGTCGAGGGCGAGCCACAGGTACTTGCCGCGGCGCGAGGCCGCGGTGACGGTGACGTCGTGCAGCCGGGCCGCGAGGTCCTCGGGGCCGGCGTCGTGCCGTCGCGCGACGCGGACCCCGGTGATCCGGGCCCGCGTGACGTGACGGCCGACGACGTGGCCCTCGAGGCCGCGGCGGACGACCTCGACCTCGGGAAGCTCGGGCATCGCAGCAGGTGATTCGGAAGCTCGACGCGCGTCAGCCGAGGGCGCGCGTCGTGCGTGGCCCGTCGGCCGGGTCGGTGGAGGCCGCGGCCGCGTCGGAGCGACGGTCGTCGAGCGCGTGCCAGGCCTGCTTGGCGGCCTTCTGCTCGGCTTCCTTCTTGGAGCGGCCACGCCCCTCGCCGAGGACCTCGTCACCGACGACGACCTGGGCGTGGAACTCCTTCTCGTGGTCCGGCCCCTGCTCGCCGACCCGGTACTCGGGCGTGCCGAGCGTGGCACCGGCGGCCATCTCCTGCAGGCTCGTCTTCCAGTCGAGGCCGGCGCCCAGGGTGGACGCCTCCTCGATGAGGGCGTCGAAGTGGTGGTGCACGAAGGTGCCCGCCCGCTCGATGCCGACGCTGAGGAAGACGGTGCCGATGAGGGCCTCGAGGGTGTCGGCGAGGATCGAGGCCTTGTCGCGCCCGCCGGTCGCCTCCTCGCCCTTGCCGAGCATGACGTAGCCGCCGAGGTCGAAGGTGCGTGCGACCTCGGCCAGGGCCCGCATGTTCACCACGGCCGCGCGCAGCTTGGCCAGCTGGCCCTCGGCGAGGTCGGGGTGCTCGCGGTAGAGCGACTCGGTGACGACGAGTCCGAGGACGGAGTCGCCGAGGAACTCGAGTCGCTCGTTGTTGGGCAGGCCACCGTTCTCGTACGCGTACGAGCGGTGGGTCAGGGCACGCAGGAGCAACGGCTCGTCGACTCCCTGACCGACCACCTCGTCGAGGTGGGCGAGCAGGGCGTCGACGGGCCGCTGCGGCTCCTGCGTCACCGCCGGAACACCCCCGGCGTCGATGTCGCTCACGGGGCCGCTCACGGGCGGGTCAGGCCTGGTGCTCGGTGCGCTCGGCGGCGGCGTAGTGACGACCCTTGTAGGTGCCGCACGACGGGCAGGCGATGTGCGGCTGGGCCGCGGCGCCGCACGACGGGCACGTGGTCAGGGTGGTCGGCGTAGCCTTCCAGTTCGCGCGACGCGAACGGGTGTTGGAGCGCGACATCTTCCGCTTCGGGACAGCCACGTCAGTTCCTCTTCTCTTGCGGGTCGTCTCCCAGCAGTCCGCCGAGAGCCGACCACCTCGGGTCGATCACTTCATGGTGGTGGTCCGGGTCGTCCGCGAGCTTGGCCCCACATTCGGAGCACAGGCCCGGGCAGTCCTCCCGGCACACCGGCTGGAACGGCAGCGTCGGAACGACCGCGTCCCGGAGCACGGGCTCGAGGTCGATGAGGTCATCGACGAGCACGTGCACCTCGTCCTCGTCCGAGTCGGCACCCACCTCGTGGTGGTGCGCCGCCCGGTCGGCGTAGGCGAACAGCTCCTGGAACGTCCCGTCGACCTCGAGGTCGACAGGATCCAGGCACCGCACGCAGGCGCCGGTCGCCGTGCCGCTGACCGAACCCGTGACGAGGACGCCCTCCACGACCGACTCGAGCCGCACCTCGATCTCGACCGGGGAACCGGCCTTGATCGCGATGACGTCGGTGCCGAGGTCGTCGGGGAACGTCACCGTGCGCGAGAGCTCATGCATCGTCCCTGGTCGCCGGTTCAGGTCCCTGGTGTCGATCACCAGCATTGAACGGGGATGGGGGCGGCTCATGTCTCCTGCGCACGGTCGTAGGTTCGGTCCGCGCCAGGACGGACGTGGACCGACCTCCAAGGCTACCGGAGCGGTCCCCGGCACCCAAATCAGGCGGTCTCGCCCCCGAGGCGGTCGCGCAGGGCCGCGAGGACGACGTCCGGCACGAGCCCGCTGACGTCGCCGCCGTAGCGCACGACCTCCTTGATGAGCGAGCTGCTCACGTGCTGCAGCGTCGGGTCGGAGGCCAGGAAGAGCGTCTCGACACCGGTGAGGTGGTGGTTCATGTGCGCCATGGGCAGCTCGTAGGCGAAGTCGGTGCCGCCGCGCAGTCCCTTGACCATGGCCTCGGCCCCGACCTCTCGGCAGACGTCGACGACGAGCGTGCCGGCCCAGTCGCCGATGCGAACGTTCGGCAGGTGCCCCACCGACGCCTCGAGCAGGCGGGTGCGCTCGGCGACGGAGAAGGTGCCCTCCTTGGCGGGGTTGTGCAGGATCGCGACGACGACCTCGTCGAAGAGGCGGCTCGCGCGCGTGACGACGTCGACGTGCCCGTTCGTCACGGGGTCGTAGGAACCGGGGCACACACAGCGACGCGTCTCGGTGCTCACGCGGCCAACCTACCGGCCGGTCGTGGCGCAGGACGGCGAGTGGGCGGGGCGACACGGTCTCGCGCTCCGCTTCGCGCTCAGGGTCGCGCTCGGGGTCGCGCTCAGGCGGCCCCGCCCGTCGGCGGCTCCGCGAACCACACGGTCGTCTCGCCGTAGCGCTTCTCCCCCGACAGCTCGAGCCCCTCGGGCCACGTGGGCTGCGGCGTGCGGCTCGAGCGCTCGACGACGACGAAGGCGTCCTCGGCGAGCCACTCGTGCTCGACGAGCGCGCGCAGGACGGCCGCGAGCGTCGGCTCGTCGACGTCGTAGGGCGGGTCGAGCAGGACGAGGTCCATCCGCACGTCGGCCGGCGGTCCGGCCGCCAGGGCCTTCTCGACGGTGGTCGCCAGCAGCCGCACGCCCGGCACCCCGACGAGCTCGATGTTGGCCCGGATGACCTTGCTCGCGGCGGCGTTCGACTCGACGAGCAGGACGATGCTCGCCCCGCGGCTGGCGGCCTCGAGGCCGAGAGCCCCGGACCCGGCGTAGAGGTCGAGCACGTGGGTGCCCTCGAGCAGGCCGCGGTGCTCGAGCCTGCTGAAGAGGGCCTCGCGGACCCGGTCGGACGTCGGCCGCGTGCCCGAGCCGGGCGGGGTGCGCAGGCGTCGGCCGCCGGCCGTCCCGCTGATGACGCGCGTCATGTCAGCCTCTCTCCAGCCAGGCGGCCTGCTCGTCGTCGAGGCGCATGGCGACCGCGGCCGCGAGGGCGGGGTGCTCGCGCAGCTGCGGGTCGGCGTCGACGATCGCGAAGGCGTCCTCGCGCGCGTCGGCGATGATCTGCTCGTCCTCGGCCCGGCCGAGGCGCAGGTGGCGGATCGAGCTGCCACGGCCGCTCTGGCGGGCACCGAGCACGTCGCCCTCACGGCGCAGCTGGAGGTCGACGCGGGCCAGCTCGAAGCCGTCGGTCGTGGCGGCCACCTGCTCGAGCCGCTCCAGCGCCCGCTCGCCGGGGTCGTTCGTCATGAGCAGGCACAGGCCGGGCACCGAGCCACGGCCGACCCGGCCGCGCAGCTGGTGCAGCTGGGAGATGCCGAAGCGGTCGGCGTCGACGACGACCATGACCGAGGCGTTCGGCACGTCGACACCCACCTCGATGAGGGTGGTGGCCACGAGCACGTCGATGTCGCCGGCGGCGAAGGCGCGCATCGTGGCGTCCTTGGTGTCGGCGTCGAGGCGGCCGTGGAGCAGGCCGAGGCGCAGGCCGGCGAGCGCTGGCATCGAGCCGAGGTCGTCGAGCATCTCGTGGACGCCGGTGAGCTCGCGCCGGGGCGCGTCGGCGTCCTCGCCCTCCCACTGGCCGTCCCAGTCCCCGGCGTCCTCGGAGTCGGCGCCCGATCCGGACTCCGCCCGCGCGCCCGCGTCCTCTCCCCCGATGCGTGGGCACACGACGTAGGCTTGATGACCCTTGGCGACCTCCTCGGCGACCCGCTGCCACGTGCGCTCGACCCACCCCGGCCGCTGGGCGTCGACGACGTGTGTCGCGATCGGCGAGCGGCCGCGGGGCAGCTCGCGCAGCGTCGAGGTCTCCATGTCGCCGAAGACGGTCATCGCGACGGTGCGCGGGATCGGCGTGGCCGTCATGACGAGCACGTGCGGCGGCCGGATGCCCTTCTCGCGCAGGGCGTCACGCTGCTCCACGCCGAACCGGTGCTGCTCGTCGACGACGACGAGGGCGAGGTCGGCGAACTGGACGTGCTTCTGGATGAGGGCGTGCGTGCCGACGACGATGCCGGCCTCACCCGACGCGGCGTCGAGGAGGGCCTTGCGCCGGGTCGCGGCGTTCTGGCTGCCGGTGAGCAGCGTGACGGTCGTGCCGTGCTCGGCCCCGCCGAGCATGCCGCCCTGGGCGAGGTCGCCGAGCATCGCGGTGATCGAGCGGTGGTGCTGGGCCGCGAGCACCTCCGTGGGGGCGAGCAGGGCGGCCTGACCGCCGGCGTCGATGGCGGCGAGCATGGCGCGCAGCGCGACGATCGTCTTGCCCGAGCCGACCTCGCCCTGGAGCAGCCGGTTCATCGGCCGCTCGGAGGCGAGCTCGGAGGCCAGCACCTCCCCGACCTCGAGCTGCCCGTGCGTCAGCTCGAACGGCAGACGTGCGTCGAAGGCCGCGAGCAGGCCGCCGGGCCGGGGCGGCCTGGGCGTCGCGAGCTCGGCCTCGGCGGCCTTGCGGCGCTGGGCGAGGATCGTCTGCAGGACGAACGCCTCGTCGTACTTGAGCCGGTCGAGCCCGCGCGAGGGCTTGTCGTCGAGCGAGGGCCGGTGCACGAGCTCGAGCGCGGCTGCCCGCTCGGGCAGACCCCGCGCCGCGCGCACGTCCGCGGGAACGGGCTCGCGGACGCGGTCGACGGAGTCGAGTGCCTGGTACACGAGGCGGCGCAGCTTGAGGGAGTTGAGCTTGCCCGTCGTCGAGTACACGGGGACGCGGTGCGTGCGGTACCACTCGACGGCCGCCTCGCCCTGCTCCTCGTCGTCGAAGAGCTCGTACTCGGGGTGGGTCAGCTGGAGCCGGCGGCCGTACGCGCCGATCGTGCCGACGAAGAAGCCGCGGACGCCCGGCCTGAGCTTGCCCTCGTGCCCGTACGCGCTGAAGAAGGTGACGTCGAGCTCGTTGCCCTGGTCGTCGCCGATGACGACGGTGAGCATCTTGCCGCGGCGGTTGCGCATGCTGCGCGTCGTCGCCGTGACGACCTCGGCGACGACGAGGACGTCCTCGCCGACGTGCAGCGAGGAGAGGTCGGTGAGCTGGCCGGGGCGCACGTACCGACGTGGCGCGAACTCGAAGAGGTCGGCGACGCTGAACAGCCCCTTGGTGCGGGCCAGCTGCTCGGCCTCCGGCTTCTTGAGCAGCTTGGTCAGGGGCGAGTCCTCGGTCAGGGTCAGGGCGGGCACGGTCACTCCACCCCGAGCAGGACGCTGTACACCGGCTGGCCCCCGTCGATGAGGGTGACCTCGATGCCGTGGTGGGCGCTGCGCGCCTCGGCGCTGACGGCGTCGAGCAGGCCGTCCGGGGCATCGGCACCCGCGACGACCGTGACGAGCTCGCCCCCGCTGCCCAGCAGGCGCCGCGCGACCTCCCGGGCCACGTCGAGCTCGTCGGACCCGACGATGACGATGTCGCCGTCGACGACGCCGAGCACGTCGCCGGGGCTGCACGGGCCGCCGCTCGTCAGGGCCGCGCGGTTGGCGAGGGTGACGGCACCGTGCCGCGTGGCGGATGCGGCAGCCTGCATCGCGAGGACGTTCTCGGTGGCCGCGGCGTCGGGCTCGAACACCGCGAGCGCGGCGATGCCCTGCACGGCGGTACGGACGTGGACGAGGTGGGCCTCGATGCCGTCGTCGGAGACGGCCCGGGCGGCGGCCGCGGCGGCGAGCAGGGTGTCGCCGTCGTTGGGCAGCACGACGACGCCGCCGGCGCCACGGGCGTGCTGGGCCCGGATGGCGTCGATGAGGCCACCGGTCGAGGCGCGGCGGCCGGGACCCGAGCGCACGACGACGGCGCCGGCGTCCTCGAAGAGCGTCTCGAGGCCGGCGCCGGCCGCGCAGGCGACGATCCCGGACGCCGACCCGGTGCGAGCCTCCGCCGCCCCGGCCTCGGTGCGGTCGGCGTGGCTCCCCGGCGCGTGGTCGTGGCCGGGGTGCACGTCGACGAGACGCGTGATGCGGAGCCGGTGCGGGCGGCCCGCCTCGATGCCGGCCTCGACGGCGGCACCGGCGTCGTGGACGTGGGCGTGGACGTTCCACTCGCCGTCGCCGCCGACGACGAGGACGGAGTCGCCGAGACCGAGGAGGCGCTCGCGCAGGGTGTCGACCGCGGTGTCGTCGGAGTCGGCCAGCAGGTACATGACCTCGTAGTCGGGCAGCTCCTCGGCGGGCCGGGCGTCCTCGGGCCCCGGACCGAGAACCGGGTGCGACCGGCCCGGGCGCAGCCGGTGGCGACGCTCGGACGCGTCGGGCGAGGGACGCCCGCGCTGGCCGGCGCAGACGCGCTCGAGGGCCTCGAGCAGCACGACCAGGCCCGCGCCCCCGGCGTCGACGACCCCGGCGCGCGCCAGCACCTCGAGCTGCTGCGGCGTGGCGGCGAGGGCCTCGCGCGCCGCCTCGAGGGCCCCGGTGGCCACGACGTGGACCGGCACGGGCGACGCGTGCTCCTCGGCGGCCTGCTCGGCGGCGTCGGCCATCGCGCGGGCGACGGTGAGGATCGTGCCCTCCTTGGGGTCGGTCACGGCCTGTTGGGCCCGCTCGGCCGCCCGGCGCAGTCCGGCGGCCAGGACCGTGCCGTCGATCTGCTCGGCCGGCTCGCAGCCCTCGGCCAGGCCCCGGGCCAGCTGGCTGAGGATGACCCCGGAGTTGCCGCGGGCGGTCCACAGCAGGTGGCGGGCGAAGGTCGTCAGGAGCGCACCGGCGGACTCGGGCTCGTCGCCCCCGAGGGTGCGCTCGACCGCGCCGTCGAAGGTGAGGTAGAGGTTGGTGCCGGTGTCGCCGTCGGGCACCGGGAACACGTTGAGGGCGTCGATCTCGGCGCGCTGCGCGGCATACAGCGAGCGGGTCAGCACGGCCCACCGTCGCACCGCGACGAGGTCGAGGAGCGTGAGCGCCCCGTCGGGCTGCGGCTCGGCGCCGGGCAAACGGTCCTCCTGCTCGTCTCGTGCTCGTGCGGGTGCTCGGCAGGCTAGCGGTTCGCCCCGACCGTCGCATGCACCCGGCCCGGCCCTGCGGCTACGTTGGCCCTGTGTCGAGCGCCTCCACCGCCGTCCACCGCAAGTCGTGGGCGGGCGCCCCCGCCGGCTTCTACGAGGTCGAGGCCGCCGGCCTGCGCTGGCTCGCCGATGCTGCCGGTGGGGTGCGCGTCGTGGAGGTCCGGGGCCTCGGGCCCGACCACATCGACCTCGCGCGCCTGCTCACGGCCGCGCCGTCCGCGGCGGCGGCCGAGTCGCTCGGGCGGGGCCTCGCCGCGACGCACGCCGCCGGGGCCCCGGCGTTCGGGGCCCCGCCTCCCGGCTGGACGGGCGAGGCCTGGATCGGCCGGCAGGTGCAGTCCAACGACCCGACCGCGTCGTGGGGCCTCTTCTACGCGGAGCAGCGGGTGCGCCCGTTCGTGCGCAACGCGGTGCGCGTCGGCCACCTCGACCCGGCCGGGGCGCGCGTCGTGGAGCGGCTCTGCGACCGGATCGCCGCGGGCGAGTTCGACGACGACCGGCCGCCGGCGCGCATCCACGGCGACCTGTGGTCGGGCAACGTCGTCTTCACGGTGGAGGGCCCGGTCGTCATCGACCCGGCCGCGCACGGCGGCCACGGCCTCACCGACCTCGCGATGCTCGCCCTCTTCGGCTGCCCGGGGCTGGACCGGGTCACGGCGGCCTACGCCGAGGCGGCCGGCCTGGACCGGGGCTGGCGCGAGCGCCTCGACCTGCACCAGCTGCACCCGCTCGCCACCCACGCGTCCTCCCACGGCCCGGCCTACGCGGCGCAGCTCGTCGACACCGCCCGCGCCCTCTCGTGAGCCGCTCCGCCCCGCACCGGGGGCGGCCCCGACGCCGTTTTGTCGTCCGCGCGTCTCGTCGGCTACTCTTGACCGGTTCCCCCGTCCATCGACCGGTGTGACGCACGCTCACGTGCGTCCACCGGGGACGGGCTGGAGACGCACTTTCTCATCATCGAGCTTTCAGGAGATACCCGTGGCTGCCAACTGCGACGTCTGCGGCAAGGGGCCGGGCTTCGGTCACAACATCTCGCACTCGCACCGCCGCACGAAGCGCCGCTGGAACCCGAACATCCAGCGCGTTCGTACGCTGGTCAACGGTGTGACGCCGAAGCGACTCAACGTGTGCACGTCCTGCCTCAAGGCGGGCAAGGTCGCGCGCTGAGCGCAAGACACCCCCAACGCTGAAGGCCGGCCCCCTCGGGAGCCGGCCTTTCGTGTACCCGGGGGGAGGCGGCGAAGGCCCGGCCGGGGCGGTCAGGCGGGGTCGCCGTGGAAGTGGTCCCAGCCGGTGTGGGTGACGACGCGTCCGCCGACGACGATGCCGGGCCGCTCCCCCGCGGCCGGCGACCGGACGGCACCGAGGCGCGTCCAGCCCTCCGGCAGGCGGTCCGGCGGGAACGTCGCGAGGAGCGAGTGCTCCTCGCCGCCGGCGAGCACGCAGTCGAGGGCGGCCTCGCGGCCCAGGGCCGGCTCGAGGGCTGCGACGAACGGCTCAAGGGCCATCGGCTCGAGGTCGACGACGACGCCACTGGCGCGCGCGACGCGACCACCGTCGCGCAGCAGGCCGTCCGACAGGTCGAGCATCGCGCTCGCCCCGGCGCGGGCTGCGAGCGGGCCGTCGGCGAGCGGTGGCTGAGGGCGGCGTTGCCGGTCCACGGCCTCCGGCAGGCGCTCCCCCGCACCGGCGGCGAGCAGGCGCAGCCCGGCGTCGGCGAGGCCGAGAGAGCCACGCACCGCAAGGACGTGGCCCGGCCGCGCTCCCGAGCGCAGGACGGGGTCGCCGTCGAGCGCCCCCAGCGCGGTGACCGACGCCATGACGACGCCGGCCGGGGCCGAGGACAGGTCGCCGCCGAGCACGTCGACGCCGGCCGCGCGGCACGCGTCGGCAATGCCCTGGGCGTGGTCCAGGACCCACGCCACGGCGACACCGGGGTCGGCGACGAGCGTCACGAGGACGCCCGTGGGGCGCCCGCCCATGGCCGCGACGTCGGCGAGGTTCTGCGCCACCACCTTGTGCCCGACGTCGGCGCCGGAGGACCACGCGTCGAGCCAGTCACGGCCGAGCACGACGGTGTCGGTGGTGGCGATGGTCCGCGGGCCGGTCCGCAGCACGGCGGCGTCGTCGCCGGGAGCGACGTCGAGGTCGGCACCGGCCGGGAAGAGCGGCAGGATCCGCGCCAGGAGCGCGTCCTCGTCGAGCGAGCGCAACGCCGTGCCGCCGGTGAGCATCGGGCCCCGGGCCGGCCGGTCCGCCGCCGGAGCTACGGCGCCGGCCGCCTCGTCCGGCTGACCGGACGGACGGGGCGCCTTCTCGCCCGGCATGCTCGCGTGCGGATCGGTCACCGCGGCCCCTCCTCGTCGTCCGGCACCCCGATGCCGTCTCAGCGCCGGGCAGGGGGCCGGCTTCCCCGGGACGTGAGGTCCCATGGCAAGGTAGCGTCAGGGCAGCGGCACCGTCACACCGAGGTGCCCTGCAGCCGCGTGCCGCGGCACCCCGCACAGATGCTCCCAACACAGTGAGGTGACACGTGGTCCAGGCCTACATCCTGATCCAGACCGAGGTCGGCAAGGCGGCCAGCGTCGCGGAACAGATCGCCGGCATCTCCGGGGTGACCCTCGCCGAGGACGTCACCGGCCCCTACGACGTCATCGCGCGCGTCGAGGCCCAGAACGTCGACGACCTCGGCCGGCTCGTCATCGCCAAGCTGCAGGACGTCCCGGGCATCACCCGGACGCTGACCTGCACCGTCGTCCACGTCTGAGGACCGGCCGACCTGAGCAGCCTGCTTCCGACGGCGGCGCCCCGCGGCGCCGCCGTCGTGCTGTCCCTCGCCGGGCTCGCCGCGCTCGCGCTCGGGGCGTGCAGCCGGTCCACCGAGGTGGGGCTCGCCCCCCAGGCCTCGGCGCCGGTGTGTCGCGACGCCACGTGGCCCGCGACCGTGAGCGGGCACGCGCGCGTCGACACCACCCCCGCCGACCCGTCCGTGGCGGCGTGGGGCGACCCCGCGCTGATCGCCCGCTGCGGGCTGCAGCCCCTGGCGCCCACCACCGACGAGTGCGTGACCGTCGACGGCGTCGACTGGGTCGTGCGCCGGCTCTCCGACGGCACGATGGCCACGACCTACGGCCGCGACCCCGCGGTCGAGGTGCTCGCCCCTGCCGCCTACGGCCCGGTGCCGCTGCTGCTGCCCGCCTTCGGCGAGCTGGCCCGCTCGCTGCCTGCCACCGGGCGCCACTGCAGCTGACAAGCCACTGCAGCTGATGCGTCACTGCATTGACGCGGTCCGTGCCCCGACGCCTCGGGGCACGGACCGCGTCAGCGCAGGCCGGTGCGCCGCTCGAGGGCGAGCGAGACGAGCTCGTCGATGAGGTCCGGGTAGGCCAGGCCCGACGCCGCCCACATCAGCGGGTACATCGACTTGGGCGTGAACCCCGGCATCGTGTTGATCTCGTTGATGACGACGTCGCCCGAGGGCGTGTAGAAGAAGTCGACGCGCGCCAGCCCCTCGCAGCCGGCGGCCTCGAAGGCGAGCAGCGACATCTCGCGGATCCGGTCGGCCACCTCGGCCGGCACGTCGGCCGGGCAGTCGAGGCGCACGTCGCCCTCGGCGAGGTACTTGGCCTCGAAGTCGTAGAACGCGTGGCCCGACACGACGACGGCCTCGCCGAGCTCGCTGGTCCTCGGGGCGTCGGTGCCGTGCCCGTCGAGCACGCCGCACTCGATCTCGCGACCCACGACCGCGGCCTCGATGACGACCTTCGGGTCGTGCTCGCGAGCGGCCTCGACCGCCGCGCGCAGGCCCGACGCGTCGTCGACCTTCGTGATGCCCATGCTCGAGCCGGCGCGGGCCGGCTTGACGAACACCGGCCAGCCGAGCGGCTCCACGCGCGAGAGCGCCGCCTCGGGGTCACGGTTCCACTCGCGGTCGGTGACGACGACGTACGGGCCGACCTTGAGGCCGGCGGCCTCGAAGACGACCTTCATCATCGCCTTGTCCATCATGACCGCCGAGGCCGTGACGCCGGAGCCGACGTAGCGCACGTCGGCGAGGTCGAGCAGGCCCTGGAGGGTGCCGTCCTCGCCGAACGGGCCGTGCAGGAGCGGGAAGACGACGTCGACGTCGCCTAGCGCGCGCGGCGGGAGGCCGGGCTCGAGGACGGTCAGCGAGCGGTCGCCGGTGCTGAGCGGCACGACGACCGACGCGCCGGCGCCGTCGACCTCGGGCGTCTGTCCGGGCAGCAGCCGCAGCGGCTCGGGGTCGTCGGCGACGAGCACCCAGTGCCCGTCGCGGGCGATGCCGACCGGCACGACCTCGTACTTGTCGCGGTCGATGGAGCGCAGGACGCTCGCTGCCGTCGAGCACGAGACGGCATGCTCGGAGGAACGGCCTCCGAAGACGATGGCGACGCGCGGGCGGCGGCTGTCCTGGGCGGGCTGGGGCTGGTCCGTGGTCATCAGACGAGACTCTATCGAAGGCGCCGGGCGCCCCTCGTACGCTGACGCCGTGGTCAGGGATGAGGATTCGAGCCAGCTGCACGTCGAGACGTTCCTCGTGGCGTCCGGTCGACCGGGACGCTCGCCCGGCGCGTCGGTGAACGTCCCCGTCGAGTTCACCTCCACCTATGCCGCGGAGGGCGACGTCAACTACGCCCGCGTCGGCAACCCGACGTGGGACGCGTTCGAGGAGGCGCTCGGGGGCCTGGAGGGTGGCCGGGCCCTCGTCCACGCGTCGGGCATGGGGGCCATCTCGGCCGCCCTGTCGCTGCTGCCTCCCGGGGGCACGGTGGTCGCGCCCGACACGACGTACAACGGCACCGGAGACCTGCTGGCGGCCCACGAGGAGGCGGGCGGCACGGTCGTGCGCGTCCACGCCACCGACACCGCAGGCTTTCTCGACGCCTTGGGGTCGGCCGACCTGCTGTGGCTCGAGTCGCCGACCAATCCGCTCATGGACGTCACGGAGCTCGACGTCGTCCTCGCGCGCTCCCGCGAGCTCGGCGTCACGAGCGTCGTCGACAACACCCTGCAGACGCCGCTGCTGTGCCGGCCGCTCAAGCTCGGCGCCGACGTCGTCGTCCACTCGGTGACGAAGTACCTGTCCGGCCACAGCGACGTCGTGCTGGGCGCGACGGTCACGGCTGACACCGACCGCGGCCGCGGCCTGGGCGAGCGGCTGCGCCGTCACCGCACCCTGCACGGCGCGATCGCCGGCCCGATGGAGGTCTATCTCGCGCTCCGCGGGCTGCGGACCCTCTCGGTGCGGTTCGAGCGCGCGTGCGCGAGCGCGGCGGAGCTGGCCGCGCGCCTCGCGGACCACCCGTGCGTCGAACGCGTCCGCTACGCCGGGACGGGCGCCATCCTGGCGATCGACGTCGCCGGCGACGCCGCCGCCGCCGAGCGGGTGTGCAGCGCCACGCGGGTGTGGCTGCACTCGACGAGCCTCGGTGGCGTCGAGTCGCAGGTCGAGCGCCGGCGCCGCCATCCCTCGGAGTCACGTGAGGTGCCGGTCAACCTGCTGCGCCTGTCGGTCGGCATCGAGCACGTCGAGGACCTCTGGGCCGACCTCGACCAGGCGCTGCACACCGTCTGAGCCGGAGGCCGGCCGGACCGTCCTCACAGAGCCCGGCCGGGGCTCACTGCCCGATCCGGCCGTCGATGCACTCGCGCAGCAGGTCGGCGTGGCCACAGTGCCGGGCGTACTCCTCGATCCGGTGCACCATCAGCTCGCGCACCGCGATCCGGTCGTTGCCGAGCCGCTCACCGAGGTCGGGGTGGGCCGCGAGGGCTGCGTCGGTGTCGGCCTGCTCGCGGGCCAGGTCCGCGTAGGCCGCGTCGACGACCGCCTGCTCGCCGACGGCACCGTCGAAGTCGCCGTCCGAGCTGCTCTCGGAGTCGGGGTACAGCTTGGTCAGCGGCCCGCTGATCCAGCTGCGCCAGTCGCGCTCGACCTCGGCGAGGTGGCGCACGAGGCCGAGCAACGACATCGACGACGGCGGCACCGACCGCCTCGCCAGCTGCACGGCGTCGAGCCCCTCGCACTTCATCAGGAGCGTGAGCCGGTAGTCCCTCAGGTAGTCCTGCAGGGTCGCGAGCTCACCATCCGGGCTCGCGCCGTCGGTGTTGCGCGGGTCGTCGTCGGGGTCGGTCCACATGTCGGGGTAGACGGTGGCGCTGGTCCATCGCGTGGGCTGCTCGCTCATCACGCCATGCTCGCCCGTACGACGCGTCGCGGCCACCGGGTTTCCGCGACGGAGAGCCGCGCAATCCGGGTCGGACCGTGGGTCAGCGCTTCTCGGCCTTGAGGTCGCGCGACATGAGACGCGGACCGACCTCGCTGGCCGAGTGCCCGTCGCGGATGACGGCGACGACCTGCTCGCAGATCGGCATGTCGACGTCGTGCTCGCGCGCGAGGGTCAGGATCGACTCGCACGACTTGACGCCCTCGGTCGTCGTGCGCATCTCGGCGGTGGCCTCGGCGACGCTCATGCCGCGGCCGAGGCGGACGCCGAAGGAGTGGTTGCGCGACAGCGGCGACATGCACGTGGCGATGAGGTCGCCGACGCCCGCCAGCCCCATGAAGGTCTGCGGGTGGGCCCCGAGCGCGAGCCCGAGGCGGGTGATCTCGGCCAGGCCGCGGGTGATGATCGTGGCCTTGGTGTTGTCGCCGAAACCGAGGCCCTCGGCCATCCCCGACGCCAGCGCGACGACGTTCTTCGTCGCGCCGCACACCTCGGCGCCGATGACGTCGGTGTCGGTGTAGGGGCGGAAGTACGGCGTGACGCACGCCGCCGCGACGAGCTCGGCGGTGTCCATGTCCGTGCAGGCGACGACCCCGGCCGCCGGCTGCTTCAGGGCGATCTCGGGAGCGAGGTTGGGGCCTGAGACCACGACGATGCGGTCCTCGCGGACGCCGGCATCGGCGATGACCTGGCTCATCCGCAGCGTCGTGCCGAGCTCGACGCCCTTCATGAGCGACACGACGGGGGCACCCGCCGGCAGGCCGGCGCCCCACTGGTCGAGGTTGCCCCGCAGGGTCTGCGACGGCACGGCCAGCACGACGACGTCGGCGCCCGCGAGCGCCTCCTGCGGGTCGGCGGTGGCCCGGACGGTGGGCGGCAGCTCGAGCTCCGGGAGGTACTCGGCATTGCGCCCGGCGTTGATGCTCTCGACGAGCTCGGGGCGTCGGGCCCACATCCGCACCTCGGAGCCGGCATCAGCGAGGATCACGGCGAACGCCGTGCCCCAGTTGCCGCTGCCCATGACGGCGACGCGGGTCACGAGCGGTCCTCCCGGTGGATCCGCGACTGCGTCGGGCGGCCGATGTCGTCGTGCTTGATCGGGTGGCCGATCTCGGGGACGCCGTGCTGGCGCGGGTCGAAGCGCTCGTGCGGCGACTTCTCGCCGCGGATCTCCTCGAGCAGCCCGGTGATGCGGTCCATGAGCCGGTCCGTGGCCTCGCGCAGGGTCTTGGTGTCGATGGGCCGGTCGTAGAGGTCGGAGAGGTCGACGGGCGGGCCGGCGATGACGTGCATCGTCTTGCGCGGGAACAGCGAGGGTCGGTGGCCGTAGGGCGAGAGGATCTCGTGGGCGCCCCACTGCGCCACCGGGATCAGCGGGCAGCGGGTCTCCAGCGCGACGCGGGCGGCGCCGGTCTTGCCGCGCATCGGCCACAGGTCGGGGTCGCGGGTGATGGTCCCCTCCGGGAAGATCCCGAGGGCCTTCCCGGCGCGCACGCCCTCGACGGCGGCGCGGTAGGCGTCGGTGGCGGCGGCCGAGTTGCGGTACACCGGGATCTGGCCGGAGCGACGCAGGATCATCCCGACGAAGGGGATGGAGAAGAGGCTGTCCTTGGCCAGGAAGAAGGTCGCGCGGCCGTTGTCGAAGAGGAAGTGCGCGAACGGCAGCGGGTCGGCGTAGGAGATGTGGTTCGGCGAGACGACGAAGCCGCCCTCCGTCGGGAGGTTCTCGACGCCGCGCCAGTCGCGCTTGGTGAGCAGCAGCAGCGGCCGGCGCAGGAGCAGCGCCGCGAACCGGTAGGCCCACGGCAGCCGCCTCGGTCGGGCACCCGTCACTTGGTCACGTCCTCATCGTCGTGCCCGCCCCTCGGCGTGGCTGGGTTCATCTTGTCATCACGCGGCTCATCACGTGGCGCGGTGTCGAGCGGCCCCGCGGCGAGTGGGACGATGGCGTCAGCATGACAACTCCCCCGGACGCCCCGACAGCCGCCCACGGCGGCGACCACGCCGACGGAACCGACGGGGCCGACGCGTCGGCCTGGCGGGTCGTTGTCCCGGTCAAGGACCCCCGGCACGGCAAGTCGCGGCTCGCCCGCACGGTCGGCGCCGACCGCGAGACCCTGAGCCGGGCCATCGCGGCCGACACCCTCGAGGCCGTCGTCGACGCGATCGGGGCCGGCTCGGTCGTCCTCGTCACCGCGGACCCGGCCCTGGGCACGACGTGGAGCACGCGCGGCGTCCACGTCGTCGACGACCCGGGCACCGGACTCAACGGCGCCGTCAGCGCAGGGATCGACGCGGCCCGCCGGGTCGGCGACACGACGTCCCTCGTGGGCGTCCTGCTCGGTGACCTGCCCGCCCTCGACGCGGCGTCACTGCGGGCCGCGCTCGCCGAGGCCGCCCACCACGCCGACGCGTTCGTCCCCGACGCCGACGGCACCGGGACGGTGCTGCGCACTGGCCGACGGTTCACGCCGAGGTTCGGCGAGGGCAGCGCGGCACGTCACGAGTCCGACGGAGCCGTGCGGCTCGAGCTCGACCTGCCCCGGTTGCGCACCGACGTCGACGACGCCGCAGGGCTGGCCGCCGCGCGTCGCCTCGGACCGGGATCCGCCACCCGTGCGGTGCTCGAGCACCGCGGATCTGCTTGGATCAGGAGCATGCAGGCCACGGTCCACCGCTACGACCCCGAGACGCGCACCGGAAGCCTCCTGCGCGACGACGGCGTCGAGCTGACGTTCGGCTCGCCCGCGTTCGAGGCGAGCGGCCTGCGGCTGCTGCGCATCGGCCAGCGCCTCACGGTCGACGTCGTGGACGACGTCGTCGTGGCCCTGAGGATCGTCGGCGTCGGCCCGGGCCAGCGCATCCGCTGAGCACGCCCCCGCGCACCCCCGGCACGCACGAGGGCCCGGCCGCGCGGCCGGGCCCTCGTCGCCGTACGCGGTCCCATCCGGTCGGGCCGGTGGGACCGACGCGTCAGCGGGCGCTCTTGCGCGCCGTCGTCTTCTTCGCGGCGGCCTTGGTGGTGGTCGTCGTCTTCTTCGCCGCGGTCCGGGCCGGGGCGGCCTTGGTCGCGGTCTTCTTCGCCGTGGTCTTCGTGGCGGCGGCGCGAGCCGGAGCGGCCTTGGTGGCCGTCGTCTTACGGGCCGTGGTCGCCGTCTTCGCCGCCGTCTTGGTCGCCGCCGTCCTGGCCGGGGCGGCCTTGGTCGCGGTCTTCTTCGCCGTGGTCTTCGTGGCGGCGGCGCGAGCCGGAGCGGCCTTGGTGGCCGTCGTCTTACGGGCCGTGGTCGCCGTCTTCGCCGCCGTCTTGGTCGCCGCCGTCCTGGCCGGGGCGGCCTTGGTCGCGGTCTTCTTCGCCGTGGTCTTCGTGGCGGCGGCGCGAGCCGGAGCGGCCTTGGTGGCCGTCGTCTTACGGGCCGTGGTCGCCGTCTTCGCCGCCGTCTTGGTCGCCGCCGTCCTGGCCGGGGCGGCCTTGGTCGCGGTCTTCTTCGCCGTGGTCTTCGTGGCGGCGGCGCGAGCCGGAGCGGCCTTGGTGGCCGTCGTCTTACGGGCCGTGGTCGCCGTCTTCGCCGCCGTCTTGGTCGCCGCCGTCCTGGCCGGGGCGGCCTTGGTCGCGGTCTTCTTCGCCGTGGTCTTCGTGGCGGCGGCGCGAGCCGGAGCGGCCTTGGTGGCCGTCGTCTTACGGGCCGTGGTCGCCGTCTTCGCCGCCGTCTTGGTCGCCGCCGTCCTGGCCGGGGCGGCCTTGGTCGCGGTCTTCTTCGCCGTGGTCTTCGTGGCGGCGGCGCGAGCCGGAGCGGCCTTGGTGGCCGTCGTCTTACGGGCCGTGGTCGCCGTCTTCGCCGCCGTCTTGGTCGCCGCCGCCTTGGCCGGGGCGGCCTTGGTCGCGGTCTTCCTCGCCGCCGTCTTCGTCGCTGCCGCCTTGGTGGTGGTGGCGGTGGCCTTCTTGGCGGTCGTCTTCTTCGCAGCCGCCTTCGTCGCCGGTGCCGCGGTCGCGGTGCCGGCCGTGGCGCGCGCGGCGGCGGACTCGGTGCGCGAGACCTTCTTGGCGCCGGAGACGATCTCCTTGAAGTTCGTGCCCGAGCGGAACTTGGGGACGCGCGTCCTCTTGATGCGCACGGTCTGACCCGTCTTGGGGTTGCGCCCGGTCCGGGCCGCGCGGTCGGCGCGCTCGAAGGTGCCGAAGCCGGTGATCCCGACCTTGTTGCCCTTGGCGACCTCGCGGATGACGACGTCGAGGAAGGCCTCGAGGGCGTCGGAGGCCATCTTCTTGCTGCCGAGCTTCTTCTCCAGCGCGTCGACCAGTTCTGCCTTGTTCACGTCTTTCCCTCCAGAGGACTGTCGGTGTCAGGCGACCCGACGTGGGCATCCGGAACTCGTCCGGCTACGACATGACGTTAGGCCCGTCGGGCAGGTTCGTCCATCACCCCGGGGCGTGCTTTTCGTTGTGTCGCAAGGACTTTGACGCCTCTGCGCCCCACCGGGGAAGCCCGGGATGCCCCATCCGGAGCGGCGCGCCAGATGGGGAAAGAAGAACGGATCCCACTGTGTCACAGTGGGATCCGCCTTCTGGAGCAGGATCTGGGCGCGTTTTCGGCCAGGACGTCAGACCGGGGTCGTCACCGGCTTGTGGCTCGGGCGACGCTTCTCGAATTCGGACACCTCGTCCTCGTGTCGGAGGGTCAGACCGATGTCGTCGAGCCCCTCGAGCAGCCGCCAGCGGGTGTAGTCGTCGATGTCGAAGGCCGCGACGATCTCGCCGGCGCGGACCGTGCGGGACACCAGGTCGACCTCGATCTCGGCACCCGGGTTGTTCTCCAGGTGCTTCCAGATGAGCTCGACGTCGTCCTGGGCGACGGCGGCGGTGAGCAGCCCCTGCTTGCCGCTGTTCCCGCGGAAGATGTCGGCGAAGCGGGAGGAGATGACGACGCGGAAGCCGTAGTTCATCAGCGCCCAGACGGCGTGCTCGCGGCTCGAACCGGTGCCGAAGTCCGGGCCGGCCACGAGCACCGAGCCGCCCGCGTACACCGGGCTGTTGAGCACGAAGGACTCGTCCTTGCGCCACGCCGCGAAGAGGCCGTCCTCGAACCCGGTGCGCGTGACGCGCTTGAGGTACTCGGCCGGGATGATCTGGTCGGTGTCGACGTTGCTGCGCCGCAGCGGCACCCCGACCCCGGTGTGGGTCTCGAACTTCTCCATGGCTCAGGCCTCCCCGGTGGTGCTGGATGCGACGGCGCGCTCGGCGGCGGAGCCGAGGTCGGCCGGGCTCGAGAGCGTGCCGCGCACGGCGGTGGCGGCCGCGACGAGCGGGCTGACGAGGTGGGTGCGACCACCCTTGCCCTGGCGTCCCTCGAAGTTGCGGTTGGACGTCGAGGCGCTGCGCTCCCCCGGCGACAGAGTGTCGGGGTTCATGCCGAGGCACATGGAGCAGCCGGGCAGGCGCCACTCGGCCCCGGCGTCGGTGAACACGGCGTCGAGCCCCTCGGACTCGGCCTGCAGGCGCACCTTGGCCGAGCCGGGCACGACGAGCATCCGGACGCCGTCGGCGACCCGACGGCCCTTGATGACGTCGGCGGCGGCCCGGAGGTCCTCGATGCGGCCGTTGGTGCACGAGCCGACGAAGACGGTGTCGACCTTGATGTCGCGCAAGGGCGTTCCGGCCTCGAGGCCCATGTACGTCAGGGCGTTGGCCGCGGCGAGGCGGTCGCTCTCGTCGGCGAAGGACTCCGGGTCGGGCACCGAGTCGCCGAGCGGGAGCCCCTGGCCCGGGTTGGTGCCCCACGTGACGAACGGCGTCAGGCTCGAGGCGTCGATGTCGACCTCGGCGTCGAAGACGGCATCGGCGTCGGTGCGCAGCGCAGTCCACTCGGCGACGGCGGCGTCCCAGTCGGCTCCCGTCGGGGCGTGCGGGCGACCCTGCAGGTAGTCGAAGGTCGTCTGGTCGGGGGCGATCATGCCCGCGCGGGCTCCGGCCTCGATCGACATGTTGCAGACGGTCATCCGGGCCTCCATCGACAGGGCCTCGATGGCCTCGCCGCGGTACTCGATGACGTAGCCCTGGCCACCGCCGGTGCCGATCTTGGCGATGACCGCCAGCACGATGTCCTTGGCGGTGACGCCGCCCGGCAGCGATCCGCCGACGTTGACCGCGAGGGTGCGGAACGGCTTGAGCGGCAGCGTCTGCGTGGCGAGCACGTGCTCGACCTCGGAGGTGCCGATGCCGAACGCAAGCGCCCCGAAGGCCCCGTGCGTCGAGGTGTGGCTGTCGCCGCAGACGACGGTCATGCCGGGCTGCGTCAGGCCCAGCTGCGGGCCGACGACGTGGACGATGCCCTGGTCGGCGTCGCCCATCGGGTAGAGGTGGACCCCGAACTCCTCGCAGTTGCGGCGCAGCGTCTCGACCTGGACCTTCGAGACGGGGTCGGTGATCGGGCCGGGCGTCGTCGGGACGTTGTGGTCCTCGGTCGCGAGGGTGAGGTCCGGGCGGCGCACCGGGCGGCCGGCGAGCCGGAGGCCGTCGAAGGCCTGCGGGCTCGTCACCTCGTGCAGCAGGTGCAGATCGATGTAGAGGAGGTCGGGCTCGCCCTCGGCGCGCCTGACGACGTGTGCGTCCCAGACCTTCTCGGCCAGTGTCCCTGCCATCTCATCCCTCCGGGCGGCGTTCGGCTTGCTCCAGCGCGTGCGCCACCGAGGACCGGCTCGCGACGTCGCTGTCCTGAAAGCCTCGCCCTTTTGTGCGCGTCATGGATTGACGTCTCAGTGCCTGAGACGTCAATATCAGTGCATGGACAACTCTTCTGGGGTCGGCGTCCTCGACAAGGCGGCCACGGTGCTGGGCGCCCTCGAGGCCGGTCCGGCCACGCTCGCACAGCTCGTCGGCGCCACCGGTCTGGCGCGCCCCACGGCGCACCGCCTGGCCGTCGCCCTCGAGCACCACCGGCTCGTCTCGCGCGACATGCAGGGCCGTTTCGTCCTCGGCCCGCGGCTCGGTGAGCTCGCGTCGGCGGCGGGCGAGGACCGACTGCTCGCGGCCGCCGGGCCCGTGCTCGGCGCCCTGCGCGACCACACGAACGAGAGCGCGCAGCTGTTCCGGCGCCAGGGCGACCAGCGCATCTGCGTCGCGGCCGCCGAACGGCCCGTCGGCCTGCGCGACTCGATCCCCGTCGGCGCGACGCTCTCGATGCTCGCCGGGTCGGCCGCCCAGGTGCTGCTCGCCTGGGAGGAGCCCGACCGGTTGCACCGCGGGCTGCAGGGTGCGGCGTTCACGGCCACGACGCTCTCGGCCGTGCGCCGACGCGGCTGGGCCCAGAGCGTCGCCGAGCGCGAGGCCGGCGTCGCGTCGGTCTCGGCACCGGTGCGCGGCCCGTCCGGACGGGTCGTCGCGGCCGTGTCGATCTCCGGGCCGATCGAGCGCCTCTCGCGCCAGCCCGGGCGGCTGCACGCTGCGACCGTCGTCGCCGGCGCCAACAAGCTGACCGAGGTGCTGCGCCGCCACCACGCGATGCAGCAGCAGCAACAGCAGCAGCACAACGCCTGACGCGTCAGGCCCGCCCGAGCGGACGTTTCGCAACGGATCGGTCACGATCCGGCGCGGGGCGTCCGCTCGGACAACCTCCGGCACGGTCCGCGCGTCACCCTCGTGCTACCACGGTGCGAGCAGGAGCTGGCACCGACCGTCCTGGTCAGGGGAACCCATGCCGGCTCTCACGTCGCCCGCCCGTCCGACGCGCCACCCGCACCCGTCCGCGCCCGGCCCGCGCGCCTCGCGGTCTCGGGGCGCGCTCGTAGCCGTCGCGTGCGCGCTCGTCGCCTCGCTCGCGGCCTGCTCCTCCGATGCCGGCGGCCAGCCGGCAGCGACCCACGTGGCCGGAGCCACCCCGACCACCACCGTGACGAGCACCGACACGTCGACGCCTGAGCCGACGACGCCCGAGCCGACGACGCCCGAGCCCACCGCTCCCCCGACGACCGCCCCACCGGTGCCGACGCCGTCGGCGACGCCGAGCGCGACGCCCACCCCCGCGCCCGTCGTCCTGCTGCGCCGCGGCGACTCCGGGGCCAAGGTCCGCTCGCTGCAGGCGCGGTTGAAGCAGATCGGCTGGTTCGACGGCGACGTGTCCGACCTCTACGGCAGCCGCACCGAGACCGCTGTCCAGGGCTTCCAGGCCAAGCGCGGAGTCGCCGCCACCGGCAGCCTCGACGAGCCGACGTGGGACAAGCTCGTGTCGATGACCCGGCGACCCACGGCCGACGAGCTGAACAACGTCAAGCCGAAGCCGAAGCCCGACACCGCCGCGGCCGACCTCGACCCGCGCTGCCTCACCGGACGCGTCATGTGCGTCAGCAAGACGACCCGCCACCTGACGTGGGTCATCGACGGCGTCCCCCAGTACGGCTTCGACGTGCGGTTCGGCAGCGACGAGCTGCCCACGCGCGAGGGCGTCTTCACGGTCTACAAGAAGAAGAAGGACGTCATCTCGAACCTCTACCACACGCCGATGCCGTACTCGATGTTCTTCTCCGGCGGCCAGGCGGTGCACTACTCCTCGAACTTCGCCCGGCTCGGCTACGCCGGCTCCTCGCACGGCTGCGTCAACGTGCGCGACTGGGACGGGATCGTCCGGCTCTACGGGGAGTCACGCATCGGCGACAAGGTCGTCATCCACTGGTGACCCGCCCCTGCGGGAGCCCGACGCCGCGGACGTAGGCTGACCGGACCGGTTCCCGAGTCGCAGGAGGCATCGTGCTCAAGGTTGGTTGGAAGGCGTCCGCGGAGCAGTTCGGTCCGCGCGAGCTCGTCACGCTCGCCGCCCAGGCCGAGCAGGTCGGGCTCGACTCGGCGTTCATCTCCGACCACTTCCAGCCGTGGCGCCACCACGAGGGCCACGCGCCGTTCGCGATGTCGTGGCTCGCCGCAGCCGGCGAGCGCACCGAGCGGATCACCCTCGGCACGTCGGTCATGACGCCGACCTTCCGCTACAACCCGGCCGTCGTCGCGCAGGCCTTCGGCACGCTCGGCGCGCTCAACCCGGGGCGCATCGTCCTCGGCATCGGCACCGGCGAGGCCCTCAACGAGGTCGCCGTCGGCGCGGCCGGCTCGCCGTGGCCCGAGTTCAAGGAGCGCTTCGCCCGGCTGCGCGAGTCCGTGCGGCTCATGCGCCGCCTCTGGACCGAGGAGCGCGTCGACTTCGAGGGCGACTACTACCGCACCCACGCCGCGACGATCTACGACCGCCCCGAGCAGCCCATCCCGGTCTACGTCGCCGCCGGCGGGCCGCTCGTGGCCCGGTACGCCGGACGCTCGGGCGACGGCTTCATCTGCACCTCCGGCAAGGGCCGCGAGCTCTACGAGGACCAGCTGATGCCGGCCGTCGACGAGGGCCTGGAGAAGTCCGGGCGCACCCGCAGCGACATCGACCGGATGATCGAGATCAAGCTGTCCTACGACCGCGACCCCGAGAAGGCGCTGCACAACGTCCGGTTCTGGGCGCCGCTGTCGCTGAGCGCCGAGCAGAAGCACGGCGTCGACGACCCGGTCGAGATGGAGCGCCTCGCCGACGAGCTGAGCGACGAGCAGATCGCCAAGCGGTGGATCGTCACGAGCGACCCCCAGGAGGCGGTCGACGCCGTGCGCCAGTACGTCGACTGGGGCTTCGACCACGTGGTCTTCCACGCGCCCGGCCACGACCAGGCCCGGTTCCTCGACCAGTTCGCCGCCGACGTCCTGCCCGGGCTGCGCGAGCTCGGCTGACCGGTCGCGTCCGCCGCGATCGGTCAGGCCGCCCGCTCTCCGGACCCGAGCCGCGCGTGCCGCCGGCGGCTGCGGTCCGCGGTCGCGCCGAACGCCTTGGCAAGGCCCATCGGCGGTGTCGCGACGTAGAAACTCTCGTGCCCGCCTGCGGGCACGGCGTACGTCTCGTGCCAGATGCCGACGGCCCCGGTGGCCCGGCGGCTGCGGCGGTAGAAGGCCGTCCACGCCGGGCGGTGCAGCCGGTCCGGGTCACTCGCGTAGGCGTGGACGTCCTCGACGCTGCGCCAGTACTGCACGACGGTGGGTCCGCCGCCGCCGACGAGGCTGCGGGCCTCGAGGAAGCCGAGGTCGGGCGCCTCCCCCTCGAGCGCGTCCGCGAGGTCGTCGACGCGCTCGACTCGCCCCCGGCGACGCGTCACGACCTGCTCGGCGTCGCCCAGGACGCGCTGCGGCCCACCGGCAGGCCGGCCCACTGCGCTGCGCCGGCCGAAGCGCCCTCCCCCGCGACCCGACGCGTCGCCGCCCTCGGGGTGCCCGACGAGGGCCTCTCCCCCGCGAGCCGCCAGCTGGCCACCGCCCTCGAGGCGGCCGACGCCGGTGGTTGGCCGGTCAGCGACGCCCAGCTCGTCACGTGGTTCGAGGCCATGACCACGGTGGCACGCACCGACGTGGCGCCCGAGCTCGCAGACATGGCTCCCGGCGACGCGATGCGGCACGTCGTCCTCGGCACGGTCCTGACCGACCCCGTGCTGCTCGCCCTGCGCCGGGTCGCCCAGGTCGCCGTCAGCGCGGAGCTGCTCGACGGGGTGGCCGAGAAGCCCGCGCCGCAGCGGCCGCAGGGCTAGAGTCCGAGGCGTCTGCCAGCGCACACGGGAGGGACGCGTGACGGTCGACGAGGCAGGGGGAAGCCGGGCCAGCAGTGCCTCGCGCGCGGCGCGCCCACGCGTGCTCGGGCTCGCGCGACGGGTCCCCTTCACGCTCACGGTCGTCGGGACCATGCTCGTCCTCGGCGCCGCGACCCAGACCCTGTGGTCACCCCTGCGTGACCGGCCGCTGCTCGACGTCGTGGCCTACGGCCTCCCGGCCCTCGAGGCAGGCCGCTGGTGGACGCCGGTCACCGGCGCATTCTTCGCACTCATCCCCGCCCAGTACCTGCCGGTCGCCGGAGGTGCGCTCGTGCTGCTCGGCTGGTCCGAGCTGCGGCTCGGCACGCGTCGGGTGGCGCTCGCGGCCGTGGCCTGCCACCTGGCCGGCGTCCTCGGCGCCTCGGTGGTGCTCCGGCCCCTGGCGAGCACGTCGTGGCCGTGGGCACAGGCGACGGCCGGCGTCCTCGACGTCGGGTTCAGCGCCGGCGCGCTGGGAGCCGTGGCCGCGGCGTCCGCCAGCCTGCGCCCGCCGTGGCGCGGGCGCCTGCGTGCCGTGCTGTCGCTCTACGCCGTGCTGTCGTTCCTCTACATCGGGCTGCTCTGGGACCTCGAGCACCTCCTCGCGATAGGCGCCGGCCTCCTGCTCGGGCCCTATCTCCTCGGGCGGACGCCGATGCGCCCGCACGTGCGGTTCACGCGGCACGAGTGGCGGGTCCTCGCCTTCACGCTCTTCCTCGTGGCGGCCGCGGTGCGGATCGTCCTCTACGTCGTGCCCTCCGACGGCCCGCTGGGTGCGAGCACCACCGACGCCGACGCCATGAGCGTCCTCGTCGGGGCCGGCGTGTCGGTGCTGCTCGCCGACGGGCTGCGGCACGGCTCGCGGCGGGTGTGGCAGCTGGCCGGCGCCCTGACTACGCTCGGCCTGCTCGCGGGGGTCGCGGTGCTCGTCGTCGAGGTCCTGGCGCCGGACCGGCTCGGACCGGGCGACGAGATCGTCTCGGCGGTCCCGCAGCTCGTCGTCGACGTGCTGCTGTGGTCGCTGCAGCTGGGGGTGCTCGTGGCCGGACGCTCGGCCTTCCGGGCGCGCACGCACCGACGCCAGCGGGCCGAGCTCGCCGCCCGGACGGCCGCGCCGGACGACCGCGACACGGCCATCGCCCTGCTCGAGCGGCACGGCGGCACGACGACCTCGTGGATGGGCACGTGGGAGGACAACGCCTGGTTCCTCCTGCCCGCCGCCGACCTTGATCAACCAGGTGACGCGTCCAGCACGTCCGGCACGTCCGGCACGTCTGGCGCAACCCCTGCGTCCGGCGCGTGGCCCCTCGGCTACGTCGCCCACCAGGTGCACCGCGGCGTCGCCGTGGCCCTCGGCGACCCGGTGGCCGCTGACGTCGCCGCGCGGGCCTGTGTCCTCGCGGCGTTCGTCGACGACCAGGAGGCCCGAGGCCGGCAGGTCTGCTTCTTCTCCGTCAGCGACGAGGTCCGCACGTGGGGCGCCGACCGTGGCTACCGGTCGCTCACGGTCGCCGAGGAGGCCCTCATCGAACTGCCGACGCTCCAGTTCACGGGCAAGCGCTGGCAGGACGTCCGCACCGCGCTCAACCGTGCCGCCAAGGAGGGCGTCACCTACCGCGAGGGCCACCTGGCCGACATGCCGCGCGGCGTCCTGAGCCAGGTGCGCGCGATCTCCGAGCTGTGGGTGGGCGACAAGGGGCTGCCCGAGATGGGCTTCACCCTCGGCGGCGTCGACGAGGCGCTCGACCCGCACGTGCGCGTCGGTCTGGCCGTCGACGCCGACCACACCGTCCACGGCGTCACGTCGTGGCTGCCGGTGCACGCCGGTGGCGGGGTGGTGCGCGGGTGGACCCTCGATGTCATGCGGCGCCTGCCCGACGGCTTCCGCCCGGTCACCGAGTTCCTCATCGCGAGCGCGTGCCTCTCCTTCCGCGAGGCGGGCGCCGAGGTCGTGTCGCTGTCCGGGGCCCCGCTGGCGCACGCCGGGGGTGCGGGCCCGGACGCGGACGCGGGGGTCGAGCCGCTCGACCGCCTCCTCGGCGCGCTCGGCGAGGCCCTGGAGCCGCTCTACGGTTTCCGGTCGCTGGAGAGCTTCAAGCAGAAGTTCTCGCCGCGAAGCGTGCCGCTGCACCTCGTCTTCCGCGACGAGGCGGCCCTGCCGCGGGTCGGCCTGGCCCTGACGTCGGCCTACCTGCCAGGCGCCTCGATGCGCGAGCTCGCCCTGGCGGGGGTGCGGGCGCGCCGCGAGTGAACCGGTGCCCGACATGCATGAAGACCCCGGTCCTGGAGGACCGGGGTCTTCTGCTGCTCCTGCGAGCATCACGTAGCCCCGACGGGATTCGAACCCGCGCTACCGCCTTGAGAGGGCGGCGTGCTAGGCCGCTACACAACGGGGCCGTGAGCGGTGCCGATCGACTCGGCACAGGAGAGAACCTTACCGGCTGGCGAGGATTTCTCCGAATCGGCTCTCCCGAGGGAGAACCAGAGCTGGGGTACCAGGACTCGAACCTAGAATGACGGAACCAGAAACCGTAGTGTTGCCAATTACACCATACCCCAAGGGGTTTCACTCCCGAGCGCGCCTTGCGGCCTTCTGCGGTGGTGAACCGAGTGGAAATGTTACCGGTCGACCACCGAACCCCCAAATCGGGTCGTGCGCAGCGCCTCGGCCACGACGTCCAGCCCGTCGACGACCACGACGTCCTCGTCGGTGCCCTGCCCCGCGCGGTCGAGCCACAGCGCCCGCAGACCGGCATCGCGCGCCCCGAGGACGTCCCACGCGATGCTGTCGCCGATGCACACGACGACGTCGGGGTCGACGCCGACGAGGCGGCAGGCCTCCCGGTACACGCGGGGGTCGGGCTTGCCGAAGCCCAGGGTGTCGGTCGTGACGACGACGTCGAACCGCGCCGCGAGGTCGAGCGCCTCGAGCTTGACCTGCGTCGGGGCCGAGGCGGAGTTCGTGAGCAGGGCCACGGGCAGTCCGGCGTCCTCGGCCGTGGCCAGCAGGTGCGGGACGTCCGGGAAGAGCCGCTGCGCGGCGCGGAAGGCGGGCGCGTACGCGTCCTCGAAGACCTCGTAGGCCTCGGCCGGCAGGTCGGCCCCGAACGCCGTGGCCACCTCGGCGAGGCGGCCGGAGCGCATCGCCTCGAAGGCGATCGCGCCCGACGCGTACCTCGGGAACCAGCGCTCCGGGTCGGCGTAGTACCGCTCAGCCATGGCGCGGTGGTCGCCGTCGCGGCCGGGCCACAGCGCGCCGAGCGCCTGCGTGCCGGCCACGACCATAGCCTCGCGGGTGTCGACGATGGTGTCGTCGACGTCGAGCAGCAAGGCCCGGGCGCCGTCGAGCACGAGGGCGAGGGCGTCGCCCGACGCGTCGGCGACGGTCACGAGGCACCCGCCCCCGGGAGCGGGCCGAAGAGCGGCAGGGCAGCCTCGACCCCTTCGATGCCGACGTCGGCCCCGTGCCCGCCGCGGAGCCAGGCCGCGCGCTCGAGGCGGACGTGCTGGAGCCGCTCCCCCGAGTGCTCGAGCACCGAGGTGTGGGTGTCGCGGTAGCCGAGGCGGTAGGAGACACCGAGCGAGGCCGCGTTGTCGACAACCGCCGAGGAGATCGCCGCCCGGGCGCCGAGACGGCCGAAAGCGAGCTCGAGGACGGCGGCACGCATCTGCCGGCCGTACCCGCGCCCGCGGGCCTCGTGCACGAGCCACGACGACGAGTCGACGGTGCGGTCGGCCCGGTAGTCGGGCCCCTCGAGCCACTGCCCGCCGATGATCCGCCCCGCCCGACGCACGACGAAGGGCAGCGCCCAGTCCTCGGGCGACCACATCCCGAGGGCACGCCAGTACCCCTGGACCACGACGGCCCGCCGGTTGGCGGGCACGTCGAGGCCGGCGTACGTGGTGGCGTGGGGGTTGAGCTCGAGGTCGGGCGGCAGGACGTCGCAGACCTCCGGCAGGTCGGCCTCGGTCATGACCCTGAGGTCGAGGTCGGCCATGGCCAGCCGGATGCCGTGCAGCGGCCAGACGCGGTCGAGCACCCCCTGCACCCCGCCCTCAGAGGGAGTCGCGCAGCGCCCGGAGGCGCCCCAGGGTCGAGGTCTTGCCGAGGATCTCCATCGACTCGAACAGCGGCGGCGAGATGCGCTGGCCGGACACCGCGGTGCGCAGCGGGCCGAAGGCGAAGCGCGGCTTGATGCCGAGGCCCTCGACGATCGCGGTGCGCAGGGCCTCCTCGATGGTCGCGGCGTTCCACGCGCTGCCGGTGCCGAGGACGCCGGGCCCGTGGTCGTCGATGTCGCCGAGGACGCGCAGGGCGGCGTCGAGCACGTCGCCCGCGTCGTCCTTGAGCTGGGCCCGGGCGTCGTCGTGGATCTCGAGCTGGTCGTCGGCGACGAAGAAGGGGCCGACGAGCGCCGGCGCCTCGGTGAGCAGCGCCATGCGGGTCTGGATCAGCTCGGCGACGGCCTTGAGGCGCGCGAGCTCGCCGAGCGACTGCGTCTCGCCGAGGATGCCGGCCTCGACGAGGTAGGGCAGCAGCCGGCTCGCGAACTCGCCGACCTCGAGCTGGCGGATGTAGACGCCGTTGAGCCACTCGAGCTTCTTGAGGTCGAAGATCGGCCCGATCGGGTTGACCTTGGCCCAGTCGAAGGTGCGGCTGAAGTCTCCGAAGGTGAAGACCTCGACGTCGTTGCCCTCGGCGTCCTGCTGCGGCGGGTAGGCCAGCAGCGCAAGGAAGTTCACGAGCGCCTCGGGCAGGTAGCCCTGCTCGCGGAACCACGTGAGGCGCGCGGCCGGGTTCTTGCGCTTGGAGATCTTCGACTTGTCGGTGTTGCGCAGCAGCGGCATGTGCGCGAACCGCGGCGCGTCGAGCCCGAGCCACCGGTAGAGCAGGACGTGCTTGGGCGTCGAGGAGATCCACTCCTCGCCGCGCACGACGTGCGTGATGCCCATCAGGTGGTCGTCGACGACGACGGCCATGTGGTAGGTCGGGAAGCCGTCGGCCTTGAGGATGACCTGGTCGTCGGGGCGGGGCGCCGACACCTTGCCGCGGATGACGTCGTCGAAGACGAGCGGCACGTCGTCGGGGATGAGCATGCGCACGACGGGCGTCTCGGTGAAGCCGGGCAGGGCGGCGCGCTCCTCGCGGGTCTTGCCGACGCAGAGACGGTCGTAGCCGGTGGGCTGCTTCGTCTTCTGCTGGATCTCGCGCATCTCGTCGAGGCGCTCCTTGGAGCACCAGCAGTAGTAGGCGTGCCCGTCCGCGATGAGGCGGTCGACGTACGGCCGGTAGGTGTCGAGCCGCTCGCTCTGGCGGTAGGGCTCGAAGGGGCCACCGATGTCGGGCCCCTCGTCCCAGTGCAGCCCGAGCCACGCGAGGGTGTCGTAGAGCTGGGCCTCGGAGTCCTCGCGGAAGCGGGCGCGGTCGGTGTCCTCGACGCGGAGCACGAACTGGCCGCCCTGCTGGCGGGTGAAGGCGAGGTTGAACAGCGACATGTACGCGGTGCCGACGTGCGGGTCACCGGTCGGCGAGGGCGCGACGCGGGTGCGGACCGGACCGGAGCCGTCGGAGGTCGACCGGCGCTCGGGCTGCTCGCTGCGGACCTCGACAGCGTCTGTGGCGTCGGTGGCGGTGGTGGTCGGCAGGCCCGTGCTGGTGCTGTTGTCGCTCATGGTGCGGCCCAGCCTAGTGGGCGCGCCGGCACGCCTTCGACGAGGCAGACACGGCGACGCCGCCTGCCCGGGAGTGGCCGGGCGGCGGCGTCGGTACGGCGAGTGCGTGACGGCAGGTCGGCGCCGTCAGCGCGCGGCGGCTCCGGGCGGGCCGTCGACGTCGTCGTGGCGGGCGTCGTAGGTGGCGTCCTCGTCGGGCCCCTGGTCGGGCTCGCCCGGGCCTGCGTGACGGCCGGTGTAGGGCTCCTTCTCGGCAGCGGGCGGCGCGTCGCTCGGGGACGTCTGCTGGGTCACGTCGTCGTTGCTCATGGCCCGACCCTAAGGTCGGGTCGGGGCTCAGCGCCTGACGAAGGTGTTCGTCAGCGAGCCGATGCCCTCGATCTCGACGGTGGTCTGCTGACCGGCCTCGACGAGGCCGACGCCGGCCGGGGTACCGGTGAGGATGACGTCGCCGGGCAGCAGGGTGAACGCGGCCGAGGCGTACTCGATGATGGCGGCGATGCCGTGGATCATGTCGGCCGTCGAGCCGTCCTGCTTCACCTCGCCGTCGAGCGTCGTGACGATCGACAGGTCGGCCGGGTCGAGCTCGGTCTCGACCCACGGGCCGAGCGGGCAGCTGGTGTCGAAGCCCTTGGCGCGCGCCCACTGGCCGTCGGTGCGCTGCCAGTCGCGGGCCGTGACGTCGTTGGCGACGGTGTAGCCGTAGATGCAGTCGGCGGCGTTCTCCGCCTTGACGCCCTTGGTGATCGTCTTGATGACGACGGCGAGCTCGCCCTCGTAGGAGATCTCGCTGCTCCCGGCCGGCAGGACCACCGGGTCGAACGGGCCGACGACGGCGGTGTTCGGTTTGAAGAACATCATCGGCTCGGCCGGCGCCTCGCCGCCCATCTCCTTGGCGTGGTCGGCGTAGTTCTTGCCGATGGCCACGATCTTCGAGCGCGGGATGACCGGGGCGAGCAAGCGCACGTCCTCGAGCATGACCGGGCCCTGGCCGCTCGGCTGGAGCCCGACGTACAGGGGGTCGCCGGCGAGCGGGGTGATGACCTCCTGCCCGGGGTCGCCCTGGACGATGCCGTATGCCGGGTCCTCCCCGGTCGTGTACCTCGCGATGCGCACGGGCACCACCCTAGCCACCGGGGAGGTGCTGCCCCGGGAGTGGCTCCGATGGCGCCTCAGAGGGTGCGCCGCAGCCGCAGGTCCAGCGGCCGGCCGTCGGGGTCGTAGACGAGCCGGTACAGCGGGTCGGCCCACAACCGGGTGAGGCGCGTCTGGTCCGGGCGGTCGAGCGGGCGCAGCCGGCCCGGGGGCCGGGGCGCCGACGCCGGGGCGCGGTGCCAGGCTGCGAGCGCCCGCGCACTGTCGGCGTAGGCCTCGAAGTGCTCCTCGAGCGCCGGCGGGTGCTCGGTGTCGAGGTGCTCGCGCGCCAGCTTCTGGCGCAGGTCCCTGGCGAACTCCTCGTGCACGACGGCCGCCGACAGCTCCGAGTCGTGGGTCCACGAGCGTCGGTTGAAGTTGTCCGAGCCGACCGTGACCCACGCGTCGTCGACGACGCAGACCTTCGCGTGGACGTAGACGGGTGTCCCCGCCGGGTTCTCGACGCCGTAGGCGGCGACACGTCCGGGCGCGACGGCCTCGAGCTGCCGGAGCAGGCGGGCCCGGCTCACGAGGTTCGGGGCGTGGCTCAGGGCGCCGTCCTGGTCGGGCTGGTGCGGCAGCACGGCGACGACGCGCAGAGCCGGTGCGCGTTGCAGGGCCGCCTCGAGCACCGCGCACACCTGCGGCGACCACAGGTACTGGTCCTCGAGGTAGATGAGGTGTCGGGCTCTCGCGAACGCCTTGGCGTAGGCGCGCGCGACGCTCCGCTCGCCGCGTGGTGCGAACGGGTAGCCGCCGAGGCGGTGGCCGTAGGTGCGCAGCAGCTGCACCGGGTGCGGGCCGGTGGGCGCCGGGTCGGGCAGCTGGGGCGGGAGCGGGCGTCGGGTCGGCCGGTCCCCGCGGACGGTGTCGACGGCCCACCGCACCGGGGAGCGACTCAGGGCCTGGGGGTCCTCCCACCGCTCCCGGAAGACCGTCTCGACGTCGCCCACGACGGGACCGGTGAGCGCCAGCTGGAGGTCGTGCCACGGGGGCCGGGGGCCGTAGACCTTCGCCATGGGCTGGGGCTGCGGGTCACCTGCGTGGGTGGCGTCGTCACGGCGGCTGTGGCACAGGTCGATGCCGCCGAGGAAGGCGATGTCGCGCTCGGGCCGGCCGGGGTGGCGCAGGACGACGAACTTCTGGTGGTGGGACCCACCGAGGCGCACCCGCATGTCGAGGTAGCACTCGCCGCCCGCGGCGTCGACCTCCTCGCCGAGGTGGCGGTTCTCCTCGGCGGAGAACGCGAGCCGGTCCCAGTGCGAGCGCCAGACGAGGCCGCGCACGTCGACGCCCCGGCGGCCCGCGTCGGCGAACAGGGTGCCCACCTCGCTGCCGGGTGCGCCGCCCAGCCGCTCGTCCGGGTCGCCGCGCCAGTCGACGAAGAGCAGCAGGTCCCCCGCCGCCATCCGTGAGACGTGCTCGGCGAGGGCCGCGAAGTACGCCGCCCCGTGGACGAGGGGCGTGACGTGGTTGCCCTCGGTCCAGGCACGCCCGCCGGGGTGGCGCCGGTCGAGGCGCGTCGCCGGGTTGCCCCGCTCGTCGGCGGTGAGGTACCAGTCGGCGGGGCCCACGGGACCGAGCGTAGGCCGACCCCGCTCGGGACCGGGGGCGATCACCGCGGCCAGACGATGGTGACGTCCGCGGGCGAACCGGGCAGGCCGCTCGGACGCGTCCGGTACTCGGGCACGCCGACGCACGTCCACAGCAGCCCCGCGACGTCGGCGCCGAGGAGGTGGGCGAGGTCGCTGTCGCGGAAGGTCATCCCGGATGCCGCGGCACCCAGCGCGTACGCCATGAGGTGCAGCCGGCCCTCGACGAGGCCGGCGAGCAGCTGGGCATCGCGGTAGCCGTGGTCGTCGAGCGTCGCCAGGTCCACGCCGCTCATGGCCACGAACGCCGCGTCGCCGGCCAGGCCCTGCTCGAGGGCCACCGAGAACAGCTCGTCGCGGACGGTGGCCTCGTCGAGCGGCCGCACCGCCTCGGCCACGTCGGGCCAGCGGTGGATGCCGGTGGGCACGCCGTCGACGGCGCCGACCCCGACCCAGTGCGGCACGTCGACCCCACGGGTCGCCGCCGCCATCGCGTCGACGAGCAGGACGCGCGGCACCGAGCGGTCGCGGTGCAGCCGGCGGATCGAGCCCTTGCTCGCGACGACCTCGTCGGTGCTCGGCCCTGGCTCGACCGACAGCACGGGCACGGCCGGCCCCCGCGCGTGGGCCTGGCCGAGGGCGTCGCGCTCCCCCGCCCGCTGGGCGGCTGTGACGAGAGGGAACTCGCGTCCGTCGGCGTCGTGGCGCCCCGGGAGCGGGTCACCCGTGGGGTGGATCGCAGGCCGGCCGTCGCCGAGGACGACGAGCGCGACGGGCCACTCGCGGATGCGGTCGGCGCCGACGAGTGCGGCGACCTCGGCGTCGGGGAAGGTGGTGACGAGGTTCGCCGGGACGCCCGCGGAGTCGGCGAGCGCGAGAGTCTGGGCGAGCATCGTGCCTGCGTCCCAGTACACGTGCCGGAAACCGCGCTCGCGGTACCGCCAGCCGGTGCGCCACGGGATCCCGGTGACGACGAGGGTCACGGACTCCCCCGACGGGGGTGGGCCGACGGTGACGAGCGCGTGGGCCTCCGGGTCGTACCAGTGCAGCCCCGGCGGCACGTCGGCGGCGACCTCACCGGCGTCGGCCCCCGCGGAGCGCGGCACGGCGACGTAGAGCTCGAGCGGGAACCGCGCGCCGGCCGACCCCGCGGCCCGGAAGAGCAGCGTGCCCGCGCCGGGACGCGTCGTGCGGCGGGTCACCCCGGCCGACAGGTACAGCAGACGGGCCAGTGCCGCCAGGTCGAGGCGGGCGGTCGCGACGTCGGCCGTGCCCGCGAGGACCGCGGTCGCCGGCACGCTGCTCGCGGGGAGCTCCTGGGGCAGCAGGGTGCGCGGCAGGTCGTCGCCGTAGTCCTTGTACCAGCGGGGCCGGTGCGCGAGGTCGTTCGGCACGAGGTCCTGCACGAGCCGGTCGTCGGGCGACACCTCGGTCCACTCGCGGTCGGGCGAGTAGGACGTGAGGCGGTGCAGCAGGTGGGTGGGCAGCTCGTCGGCGGGTGCCATGGGCCCATCCTGCTCCAGCACCGTGCCCGGCGCGCGGCCGTCGCCGGGCGCGGCGCGGCCCCGTGGGTGCTCGGGCGTGCGGGCCCCGACGCGTCGATCACCTACCCTCGACGCGTGCACGTCCTGACCGAGCCCGAGTGGCGCGAGCGGACCCGCGCCCACGAGGCCCGGGTCGACGCCGCGACCGCCGGGCACCGGGCGCGCCGCCGTGACGGGCGGCCCCACCCGGTCGAGGACTTCCTCTTCACGTACTACTCGTTCACGCCCTCCCAGCTGCGGCGCTGGCATCCCGGCCCCGGCGTGGCGCTGGACGGTCCTGCGCCGCAACGGGACTGGCGCTTCTACCGCGTCGACGCGTCCGGGCTTGTGACCGTCGACGTCGAGGCGTTCCTCGAGCGACGCGGCGACACGGCGCGGTTCGTCCGAGAGCTGCTCGTGCGAACGGCCGGACGACCGGGGCGGTTCGGCTGCTTCGGGCTGCACGAGTGGGCCATGGTGTACCGGCTCGAGCCCTCGGACGTGCGCCACTCCGCCTGGCCGCTGCGCCTCGGGGCCGAGGGCACCGACGCGGTCGTCGAGTCGCACCAGCTGGCGTGCTCGCACTTCGACGCGTACCGCTTCTTCACCCCCGACGCCGCGCCGCTCAACGCGCTGAGCCCGACGCGGGCGAGTCAGGTCGAGCTCGAGCAGCCCGGCTGCCTCCATGCCGGCATGGATCTGTACAAGTGGGCGCACAAGCTCGTGCCCGTCGTGCCGTCCGACCTCGTGGCCGACTGCTTCGAGCTGGCCCGCGACGTCCGCTCGCTCGACATGCGCGCCGCCCCCTACGACCTGCGCGAGCTCGGCTACGAGCCGGTGCGGATCGAGACGACCGAGGGCAAGGCGGCCTACGTCGCCGAGCAGCGCGTCTTCGCCGAACGCGGTCAACGCTTGCGGGAACGCCTGATCGCGAGCATCGAGGCCCTGTTCGGGCCACCGGCCTGACCCCGCTCCCCCCTTCTGGCCCGTGACCGGCCCGCGGTGATCGCCGCTCGTGCCAGCAGTACCAACGACGTCGCCGTGACAGACAGGGCGAGGCAGGTGAGCAGGCTCGGGCGCTCCCACAGGCCTGACAGCGGTCGTCGACCCAAGAGGGTCGGATAGACCGTCACCGCAGGCAGAGCCAGCAGCGCAAGCGCCCCGATCGCGCCGCCCCTGCGTGCCACGGCCCCTGCCAGGGCGAACACGGCCCCAGCCACGAGCCCCACCTGCGACCAGCCCCTGAGGTCGCCCCACCACCAGTCCCACTTGACACCGGCACTGACGGAGTAGACACCACGCAGCAGGTCCGTGCCGTAGTAGCCGACCATGCCGGCGAGCAGCCCGAGGGCGCCGAAGACGGGCGACCATCTCAGGTTCCTCAACGCGAAACCGATCCCGAAGGCGACGACACACCAGGACCACGGCTCCCCCGTGATGCGGCTCAGGTACTGCAACCAGGGCACTCGCGCGACATTCACCATCGAGCTCACGACGCCCCACGCGCCCCCGACCACCAGCGCGAGGGCCAGCTGCCTGGCGACGCGAACAGGGCCCAGTCCGCGATCGCACCGGGTCGAGCCGGTCGTGGCGGTCACGCGCTCGAGCCTGGCGCATCCTCTGCCTCGGGAGCTCCCTCGCCGTCGTCGACGTAGAGGCAGAACGGGTGGCCGGCCGGGTCGAGCAGCACCCGGACGTCCTCCTGTGGCTGGAACTGCGCGACCTCCGCGCCGACCCCGACGGCGTGGGCGACCGCCTCCTCGAGGTCGTCGACCTCGAGGTCGAGGTGCAGCATCATGAGCGGGCGGCCCGGCTCGCTCGGCCAGACCGGACGCACGTAGTTCGGCTCCTGCTGGAAGGCCAGGTTGTAGCCGTGGTCGGCCGACGGCGCGAGCGTCGCCCAGCCCGGGGTGTCCTTGAAGAGCGTCCACCCGAGCAGGCGCTGGTAGAAGTGCGCCAGCTCGGACGCGTCGGGGGCATCGAGCACGACGCCGAACCAGTGGGTGCGGGTACGCAGCGGCATCCACCGAGTCTGTACCGGATCCGGTGCGGATGGGCGTATCAGGGGCCGCCCGTCCGCCACTGAGGGGTGTCGGCGAAGGTCCAGGCGCGCGCGTCGACGACACGCTCCCGGCAGGGGGGCTGGTGCTGGACGGGGCCTGGACCGTCCAGCACGTGGGGTGCCCGGCCGCGTGGCCGGGCTCCGGCCGCCTCGCCGACGGCCGACCGGCCGACCGGCGTCAGGCCCGGCGCAGGCCGGCGAGGACGACCTCGAGGCCCACCTCGAAGGCCTTGGCCACGGCCGCGGCGTCGCGCGCCCGGAAGTCGGGGTCGAGGTCGAGGGCGATCCGCTGGTTGTGCTCCGTGGTCACCGAGCCGAGCACGTGGTGCAGCACGACCTCGGCGACGGCCTCGCGCTCGCGCGGTGGCACGCCGGCACGCCCGACGAGCCCCACGAGGTCCTCGACCGGACCCAGCGAGCCCGGGTCGACGGCGTGCGCGAGGGCCACGACGTCGGCGCCGTCGGGGACGTGCCGTACGGCCTCGCGCAGGGCGTGGGCGTGCGCGGCGAGCGCCTCCTCGGCCGGACGCTCCGGGTCGGGTTCGGGGATGGCGGCGAGCAGCCGGCCGGCGACCTCGACGAGCAGCTCCTGCTTGTTCGCGACGTGCCAGTAGAGCGCCCCCGGCTGCACGTCGAGCTCGCGGGCGAGGCGGCGCATCGTGAGGTCAGCCAGGCCGTAGCGGCGCAGGATGTCGACGGCCGTCGTCACGACCTGCTCCCTGCTCAGGGCCATGCCCGCCTCCCCTGTACGCCCGATGCCGCCGTCCGGCGGCGCGTGACCGGCCTCGCACCCCGACCGGTGCGGACCGCGTTGACACCCGAGCCTAGCCACTCGGCATACTGAACGCCGTTCAAGTTGAACACCGTTCAGTGCCGAGCGCAAGGAGCCCGCATGACCCGCCGTTTCGACGACCTCGCCGACGCCGTCCTGGCCGGCACCCCGGCCACCACCGAGGACGCGCTCGACGTGCTCCGGTCGACCGACGACGAGCTGCTCGACGTCGTCGCCGCGGCGGCTCGCCTGCGCCGCAAGCACTTCGGCGACACCGTCAAGGTCAACTACCTCGTCAACCTCAAGTCGGGCCTGTGCCCGGAGGACTGCCACTACTGCTCGCAGCGCCTCGGCTCGACGGCCGACATCCTGCGCTACACGTGGCTCAAGAACGACGAGGCGATCGAGCAGGCCCGGGCCGGCCTCCGCGGCGGCGCCAGCCGAGTCTGCATGGTGAGCAGCGGGCGCGGCCCGACGGACCGCGACGTCGACCGCGTCGCAGGCATGGTCGGTGCGCTCAAGGCCGAGCACCCCGACGTCGAGGTGTGCGCCTGCCTCGGCCTGCTCAAGGACGGCCAGGCCGAGCGCCTGCGCGCGGCCGGCGTCGACGCCTACAACCACAACATCAACACGGCCGAGTCGCACCACGACTCCATCGTCACGAGCCACACCTACGCCGACCGGGTCGAGACCGTCGGCCGGGCCCAGGCCGCGGGCCTGTCCGCGTGCTCGGGGCTCATCGCCGGGCTCGGCGAGTCCGACGAGCAGCTCGTCGAGGCGCTGCTCGCGCTGCGCGACCTCGGGTCCGAGTCGATCCCCGTCAACTTCCTCATGCCCTTCGACGGCACGCCGCTGGAGGGCACGTGGGAGCTGACGCCGGCGCGCTGTGTGCGCATCCTCGCCGCCGCCCGCTTCGTGTGCCCAGACCGGGAGGTGCGCGTCGCCGGCGGCCGTGAGATGCACCTGCGGTCGCTGCAGGGCCTCGCGCTCCACGTCGCCAACTCGATCTTCCTCGGCGACTACCTCACGTCGGAGGGCCAGGCCGCCGAGGCCGACCTCGAGCTGATCCGCGACAACGGCTTCGTCGTCCTCGGCGCCGAACCCGTTGCGGCAGAGTCCGGCTCGAGCGACGATCCTGCGGGCGCGTCCCACGACCCGGCCAAGCGTCGACGCGGCGCCGGCACGGCGGCACTCCCCAATGCCTGAGCCGGCCGACGTGCTGGCCCGCGGATTGATGGGCGTCGGGACAGGCGTCGGTACCGATGTCGGCACCGACGTCGGCACCGACGTCGGCACCGACGTCGTCGAGCGTGACCGCGGGCTCGTCTGGCACCCGTACGCGCCGCTCGACGGCACTCCCCCGTATGCCGTCACCGCCGCGCACGGCGTCCGGCTCGAGCTCACCGCCCCCGACGGCTCCCGTTTCGAGGCGATCGACGCGATGGCGTCCTGGTGGTGCGCCGTGCACGGCTACCGCCACCCGCACCTCGACGCGGCGGCGCACGCCCAGGTGGACCGGTTCAGCCACGTCATGTTCGGCGGCCTGACCCACGAGCCGGCCGTGACGCTGGCCGAGCGGCTCTCCGCCCTCGCGCCCGGGCCCATGGCGCACGTCTTCTTCGCCGACTCCGGCTCGGTGTCGGTCGAGGTGGCCCTCAAGCTCGCCCTGCAGTACCAGGCCGCCTCCGGCCGGCCGGGCCGCCAGCGGTTCCTCACCGTCCGTGGCGGGTACCACGGCGACACCTTCGCGGCGATGAGCGTCTGCGACCCCGTCGACGGCATGCATTCTGCCTTTCCGGGCGTCCTCGCCCGGCACGTCTTCGCCCCCCGGCCACCGGCGGCCTGTCGCGACGCCGCCACCGGCACGTGGGAGTCCGACGCCGCGGAGCAGGACGCCTGGGAGGCCCGGTTCCGAGCCCTGGCGAAGGAGCACGCCGACGAGCTCGCCGCCGTCGTGGTCGAACCGGTCCTGCAGGGCGCCGGCGGGATGCACGTCTACGACCCCCGCTGCCTCCGGGTCATGCGGGAGGTCGCGGACGAGCACGGGCTGCTGCTCGTCGCCGACGAGATCGCCACGGGCTTCGGCCGCACCGGTCGGCTCTTCGCCTCGGAGTGGGCCGGCATCGCCCCCGACGTCATCTGCGTGGGCAAGGCACTCACCGGCGGGTACCTCACTCTCGCAGCGGTCCTCATGACCGAGGCTGTCGGCTCGACCGTCACGCGCTCGCAGTTCCGGGCCCTGCTGCACGGCCCGACCTTCATGGCCAACCCCCTCGCCTGCGCCGTGGCCGCCGCGTCGCTCGACCTCGTCGAGGCCTCGTGGCGACACGACGTGCCGCGCATCGAGCGCCGCCTGGCCGACGGCCTCGCGCCGGCGCGCGATCTCGCCGCGGTCCGCGACGTGCGCACCCTGGGCGCGGTGGGCGTCGTCCAGCTCGACCGGCCGGTCGACGTGCCGGCCGTCACCCGCGCGGCCCTCGAACGCGGCGTCTGGGTGCGTCCCTTCCGCGACCTCGTGTACACGATGCCGCCCTACGTCAGCACCGACGCCGACGTCGACTCCATCACCCGCGCCGTCGTCGGGGCTGTCGCGCAGGTGCACGGGTGAGCGCCTGGGACGCGTGGCTGCGCGAGCGGGCGCAGCTGCGCGAGGACCGTGGCACGGTTCGTTTCGACCCGGTGCTGCGGCTCGGCGGCCGGCACCCCGGCGCGCACGAGCTGCTCGACCTCGCCTCCAACGACTACCTGGGCCTGTCGCAGGACGACCGGGTCGTCGCCGCCGCCCACGAGGCCCTCGACCGGTACGGCACCTCGGCGACGGCCAGCCGTCTCGTGACCGGGACCCTGCCCGTGCACCGTGAGCTCGAGGCCGCTCTGTGCCGGCTCACCGGCCAGCGCAGCGCCCTCGCCTTCTCCACCGGCTACGCCGCGAACCTCGGCGTGCTGACGGCGCTGTCCGGACGCGGGGCCGAGATCCTCCTCGACGCCCACGCCCACGCGTCGCTGCACGACGCCGCCCGGATGGCGCGGGTGCCGTACGCGACCTTCGCGCACAGTGACCCCGCCGACCTCGACGCCCGGCTGCGCGAGCGTGCGGGGCAGCGGGTCGTCGTCGCCGTCGAGTCGGTGTACTCGGTGCTCGGTGACGCCGCCCCGCTGCGCGAGCTGCACGCCGTCTGCCGACACCACGACGCGCTCCTCGTCGTCGACGAGGCCCACGGCGTCGGCGTCACGGGCGGGGGTCGTGGGCTCGTCGCGGCGCTGGGCCTGGCCGACGCCCAGCACCTCGTCGTCACGGTCACCCTGTCCAAGGCGCTCGGCTCGCAGGGCGGCGCGGTCCTCGGCCCGGTCGCCTTGCGCGAGCACCTCGTCAACACCGCGCGACCGTTCATCTTCGACACGGGTCTCGCGCCGGCCGCCGCCGGTGCCGCCCTGGCGGCGGTCGGGATCATCGAGGCAGACCCCGGCCTGTCCGCCCGCGTGCGGGAGAACGCGCGCGTCATCGCCGCCCGGTGCGGCATCGAGCCGGCCGCCGGCGCCGTGCAGTCGCTGCCGATGCCCTCCCCCGACGCCGCCGTGGCCGCCGCCCTCGACCTGCGGACCCAGGGCATCCTCGTCGGCTGCTTCCGACCGCCGAGCGTGCCGGACGGCGTCTCCCGGCTGCGCATCACGGCCCGCGCAGACCTGCCCGCCGACACCCTCGCTGAGGCGGCCGACCTCATAGCCGTCGTCGCGGCCGCGCACGCGGCACCCGGCGACGCGGCCCCCGACGCCGTCCGCGCCGTTCCCAGCGCGGGCGACGACACGCGTCCGGCGCTCGCCGGGCCGGGCGAGGCGTCATGATGCTGCCCCGGGTCCTCGTCGTCACGGGCACCGACACCGACGTCGGCAAGACCGTCGCGACCGCGGCGGTCGCAGCCGTGCTCGCCGGCGCCGGCCGACGCGTCGCCGTCTACAAGCCGACGCAGACAGGCGTAGGCCCCGGCGAGCCGGGCGACGTCGCCGAGGTGGCCCGCCTGTCCGGGGTGTCCGGCAGCGAGGGCGTCCGCCTGCGCGCACCGATGGCGCCCCGGCCGGCGGCCGCGCTCGAGGCCGCGACGCTGCCGACGCTCGCCGACCACGTCGATGCCGTCCGACGCCTCGCCGACGACCACGAGCACGTGCTCGTCGAGGGTGCCGGCGGCCTGCTCGTCGAGCTGACCGAGGCCGCGGAGACGCTCGCCGACCTCACCCGGGCCCTGCCCGACGCCGGGGTCGTGCTCGTCGTGCGGGCTGCTCTGGGCACCCTCAACCACACGATGCTGACCCGGGAAGCCCTCGCACACAGGCAGATCCGTCAGCTCGGCATCGTCGTCGGCGCGTGGCCGGACGAGCCGGGTCCGATCGAGACGACGAACCTCGACGTCTTCGCGGGCCTGCCGGAGGGGCTGCTCGGTATCGTCCCCGCGGGCGCACCCGCCTCGGGCGCCGACGCCTTCCTGCCGGCCGCCCCAGGGTGGTTGCCCGGGCTCGTGGCTCGCCTCGGCCCGGACGACTGACGCGGAGAGGTGACGCGGACGACCGACTCGGACGACCGACGCGTCAGCGGCGCGGGACGCCCTGCCGGATGAGTCCGCGGACGATGCCGTCGGTCAGGGCCCGCCACGACGCGGCGAGGATCGAGCCCGCGACGCCGATGGTGTCCCACGACGTCTCGCCGTCGGAGGTCTCGATGAGCACGCGCGTCACCGCGTCGGTGCCGTGCGAGGCGTCGAGGATGCGGACCTTGAAGTCGATGAGCTCGAGCTTCTCGATCTCGGGGTAGGCGCGCGAGAGCGCGTCACGCAGCGCGTGGTCGAGCGCGTTGACCGGGCCGTTGCCCTCGCCGGTGGCGATGAGGCGCGAACCGTCGGCGCGCAGCTTGACCGTCGCCTCGGAGGACGCGTCGCCGGTGCCCGAGGAGTCGGTGATGACGCGCCACGACTCCACCTCGAAGTAGTGGGTGCAGCCCGGCTGGAGGGCCTCGCGGATCATCAGCTCGACGGTGGCGTCGGCGGCGTCGAAGGTCCAACCGCGCAGCTCGAGGTCCTTGACCTCGGCGAGGACGCTCGCGACGACGTCGGGCCGGTCGGAGAGGTCGAGGCCGGCCTCGCGCGCCTTGAGCTCGATGCTCGCCCGGCCGGCCATGTCGGACACGAGCGTCCGCATCCCGTTGCCGACGAGCTCGGGCTCCATGTGCTGGTAGAGGTCGGGGTCGACCTTGAGGGCACTGGCGTGCAGGCCCGCCTTGTGCGCGAAGGCGCTCGCGCCGACGTAGGGCTGACGGCTGTACGCCGGCACGTTCGTCACCTCGCTGATCGCGTGGGCGATGTGCATGGCGCGGCGGAACGACTCCGGCGCCATGGCGGGCAGGCCCAGCTTGAACTGGAGGTTGGCGGCGACGGTGACGAGGTCGGCGTTGCCGGTGCGCTCGCCGTAGCCGTTGACGGTGCCCTGCACGTGGGTCGCCCCGGCGCGCACCGCGGCGACGGAGTTGGCCGCGGCACAGCCGGTGTCGTTGTGGCAGTGGGCCCCGATGCGCGCGCCCGTCGAGGCGATGACGTCGGCGACGACCTCCTCCACCTGGTGCGGCAGCATGCCGCCGTTGGTGTCGCAGAGCACGACGACCTCGGCGCCGGCCTCGTGTGCGGTGCGCACGACGGACAGCGCGTAGTCGTGGTCGAGGTGCCAGCCGTCGAAGAAGTGCTCGCAGTCGACGAAGACGCGCCGGCCCTGGCCCACCAGGTGCGACACGGTGTCGCGGACCATCGCGAGGTTCTCCTCGAGCGTCGTCCTCAGGGCGCGCTCGACGTGGCCGGTGTGCGACTTGGCGACGAGGCACACGACCGACGCGCCCGAGTCGACGAGGGCCTGCACGAGGGGGTCCTGCGCCGCGGCGCCCCCCGCCCGTCGGGTGGCCCCGAAGGCGGCGAGCGTCGCGTGGCGCAGGTGCAGCTCGCCCTTGGCGCGCTCGAAGAACTCGGTGTCCTTCGGGTTGGCACCCGGCCAGCCGCCCTCGATGAAGTCGACCCCGAGGTCGTCGAGCAGGGCGGCGATGGCCAGCTTGTCCGACACCGACAGGTTGAGACCCTCCTGCTGGGCGCCGTCGCGCAGGGTGGTGTCGTAGACGTGCAGCGCTTCCATGACCTTCATTGTCCTCGATCTCGGGGATGGCTCCGCGTGGGTCGTCCTCGCTGCTCTCATCGGGCCGGTGGGCCGGGTGCCGCCTGCGCCGGGTGTGGCGTGGGCCGCGTCTCCGTCACGGTGGTTCGGGAAACAAAAAGACCCCCCGGGGTGCGGGAGGTCTGCGCGACGAGGGTCTCTCGTCGCGCTAGTCGATAATGAGCGTGCTGGTCTGCACGAGGTGCGGCTTCACGCTCGTCAATGTAGGGCCGCCGAAACGTCCCCGAAACACCCGGTCCGGATGCTGGGACCGGCGTCTCGCGATCGGGCCGCCGCCACGAGGGCGGCGAAGAGCCGGTCGTCGGGCACGGTCTCCGGGTGCGACTGGACGCCGACGGCGAAGGCGCTCCTCTCGCCGGCAAGCTCGATGAGCTCGCAGACGCCGTCGGTCGACCACGCCGACGCCACGAACGGGCCGAGCTCGCCGACGCCCTGGTGGTGGTGGCACCGCGCAGCGAAGGAGGCACCGAGGAGCGCGTGGGCGCGCGTGCCGTGGACCGTGGCGACGTCGTGCCGGTGCAGGCCGTCGGGCGACGCGCCACCGCGGTGGTCGTCGTGGCCGAGCCGGTCCGGCAGGTGCTGCTCGACCGTGCCGCCGGCCGCCACGGCGAGCACCTGCATGCCGCGGCAGACGCCGAGGACCGGCAGCCCGGCCTCGAGCGCCGCCCGGGCCAGGGCGAGCTCGGTGACGTCGCGGGCCTCGTCGACCGGGCCGATGTCGGGGTGGTCGGGCTCGCCGAACCAGCGGCCGGCGACGTCGCCACCGCCGGTGAGCACGAGGGCGTCGACCGACGCCACCACGCGTCGGGCCGTGGCCGCGTCGAGGTCCTCCCGGGCAGGGACCAGCAGTGCCACGGCGCCGACGCGTCCGAGCGCGTCGACGTAGCGGCTGCCCGCGAGCCGCACCGAGGACGGCTCGCGCTCCCCCGGGCGCACGACGTGCTCCTCGTGGGCGGACACCGCGACGACCGGGAGCGAGGGAGCGTCGCCCCCGGCCGTCGCGGAGACGAAGGGCGCGCGCTCAGCCACGCGCCGACCTGCTCTCGGCGCGGACCCGGGCCGCAGCCACGAAGGCCTCGAACAGCCGCGGGTCCTCGCCCTCCTCGGGGTGCCACTGGACCGCGAGGCGGAAGGAGCCCGACGGGTCCTCCATCGCCTCGAGGGTGCCGTCGTCGGCCCAGGCCGACGCGACGTAGCCCGGGTGGCTGAGGACCGACTGGTGGTGGTAGCTCGGCACGTCGACCGACGCCCCGAGCACGTCCGCGACGCGGGTGCCGGCCACGGTGTGCACCGGGTGGCGTCCGTACGTCGCGGGGCCCGGCGAGTGGTCGTCGTGGCCGACGCGCTCGGGCGTGTGCTGCTCGAGCCGCCCGCCCGCGGCCACCGCCATGACCTGCATGCCGCGGCAGATGCCGAGGAGCGGCACGTCGAGCTCGCCCGTGGCGCGCGCCAGGGCCACCTCGGTGGCGTCGCGGTCGGGGCGCGAGGCCTGCACGGTCGGGTGGCGTTCCGCGTCGTACAGCTCGGGCGCGACGTCGGCGCCACCCGCGATGACGAGACCGTCGAGCCGCCCGAGGACCTCGCGCACGAGCTCGTCAGAGCCGTCCAGGCGAGGCGGGACGAGGAGGGCGATCCCGCCGGCCTCCTCGACCTTCCGCACGTAGCTGTGCGGCACGAGCGCCGAGGGCACATCGGCCCAGTCCCCGCGCGTCGCCGGCTCGACGTAGGCGGTGATGCCGATGATCGGGCGGACCGGACTGTCGGACAAGACTCCTCCTTGCTGCCACTGCACCTGAGGTCAGAGCGGGGTGACGTACGCGCCGGAGATGCCGCCGTCGACGAGGAATGTCGAGGCCGTGATGAAGCTGGACTCGTCGGAGGCGAGGAAGAGCACGGCGTTGGCCATCTCCTCCGGCTCGCCGAACCGGCCCATCGGCACGTGGACGAGCCGCCGCGCAGCCCGCTCCTCGTCCGTGGCGAACAGCTCCTGCAGCAGCGGCGTGTTGACCGGCCCGGGGCACAGGGCGTTGACGCGCACGCCCTCTCGGGCGAACTGCACACCGAGCTCGCGGCTCATCGACAGCACGCCCCCCTTGCTCGCGCTGTACGAGATCTGGCTCGTCGCAGCACCCATGACCGCCACGAACGAGGCCGTGTTGATGATCGAGCCCTTCTTCTGCTCGAGCATGTAGGGCAGAGCGGCCTTGCAGCACAGGTAGACCGAGGTGAGGTTGACCTCCTGCACCCTGCGCCAGGCATCGAGGTCGGTGTCGAGGATGGAGTCGTCCTCGGGCGGGGAGATGCCGGCGTTGTTGAAGGCGATGTCGACGGATCCGTACGTGTCCTTCGCCGTGCGGAAGAGCGTGTCGACGTCCTCCTTGCTCACGACGTCGGTGCGCACGAACGTGCCGCCCACCTCCTGCGCGACGCGCGGCCCGTTGACCTCGTCGAGGTCGCCGATCACGACCTTCGCACCCTCCTCGGCGAACCGTCGCACCGTGGCCAGGCCGATGCCGGAGCACCCGCCCGTGATGACCGCGACCTTGCCGTCGAGCCTGCCTGCCATGAGTCCTCTTTCCTTGCCGTCCGGTGGTTCTCGTCGTGAGTTCAGTCGTGCGTAGGGTCGTGTCGTCAGTCGGTCGAGATGAAGACGTTCTTGACCTCGGTGAAGGGCTCGAGCGCGTCGGGGCCGAGCTCGCGGCCGATGCCGCTCTGCTTGAACCCGCCGAACGGCGTCCAGTAACGCACGCTGCTGTGGGAGTTCACCGAGAGGTTGCCCGCCTCGACGCCGCGCGCCACCCGCAGGGCGCGTCCGACGTCGCGCGTCCAGATCGACCCGGAGAGGCCGTAGGCGGTGTCGTTGGCCTTGGCCACCGCATCGGCCTCGTCGTCGAAGGGCATGACCGCCACGACCGGGCCGAACACCTCCTCCTGCCAGACACGGTCGCCGGTGGTCCGGGGCAGCACGACCGTGGGCGCGTACCAGTACCCGGCCCCGCCCGGGGCCTCGCCGCGGAAGGCCACCTCGACGCCCTCGGACGCGTCTTCGACGTACGAGCGGACGCGGGCGTGCTGGTCGGCACTGATGAGCGGACCCATCTCCGAGGCGTCGACGCTCGGGTCGGTGACGACCACCGCGCGCACGGCCGTCTCGAAGTGCTCCATGAAACGGTCGAAGACGCTGCGCTGCACGAGGATCCGGCTGCGGGCGCAGCAGTCCTGGCCAGCATTGTCGAAGACGCCGTAGGGCGCACGAGCCGCGGCGAGCTCGAGGTCGGCGTCGTCGAACACGACGTTCGCGCTCTTGCCGCCGAGCTCGAGGGTGACCCGCTTGAGCTGGTCGGCCGCGCCACGCATGATCCGCTGGCCCACCTCCGTGGAGCCGGTGAAGCAGACCTTGCGTACCTCGGGGTGGGTGACGAACCGCTCCCCCACGACCGAGCCCTTCCCCGGCACGACGGTGAAGACGCCCTCGGGCAGGCCTGCCTCGAGGGCGAGCTCGCCGAGGCGCATCGCCGTGAGCGGCGTCAGCTCGGCGGGCTTGAGCACGACGGTGTTGCCGGCCGCGAGCGCCGGCGCGAACCCCCAGCCGGCGATCGGCATCGGGAAGTTCCACGGCACGATGATCCCGACGACCCCGAGAGGCTCGCGGAAGGTCACGTCCACGCCGCCCGCGACGGGGATCTGCTGGCCGAGGTTCCGCTCCGGTGCGCCGGCATAGTAGGCGAGGACGTCACGGACGTTGCCGGCCTCCCAGCGGGCGTTGCCGATCGTGTGGCCGGCGTTCTCGACCTCGAGCCGCGCCAGCTCCTCCTGGTGCTCGCCGACGAGGTCGGAGAAGCGGCGCAACAGCCGCGCCCGGTCGCCGGGCGCCACGTCGCGCCAGGCCGGGAAGGCCGCGGCGGCGCGCGCGATCGCGGCGTCGGCGTCCTCGAGGGAGGCGAGCTCGACGGAGCGCACCACCTGCTCGGTGGCGGGGTTGATGACGTCGTGCGTCTGGGTCATGCGTTCTCGTCCTCGCGGTCGGGTGGATGGGTCAGAGGCGCTCGAAGCCGCGGCGGCGCTCCCAGTCGGTGACCGCGGCGTTGAAGGCGGTGATCTCGACGTCGGCCGCGTTGACGTAGTGCGCGACGACGTCGTCGCCGAACACCGTGCGGGCGAGCTCCGAGCGTTCGAGCAGGTCGCGCGCCTCCTGCAGCGACGAGGGCACGCGCGGCTTGTCGGAGGTGTAGGCGTTGCCCTCGAAGGTGTCTTCCAGGACGAGCTCCTGCTCGATGCCGTGGAGGCCGCCGGCGAGCATGGCGGCGACCCCGAGGTAGGGGTTCATGTCGCCGCCCGGCAGGCGGTTCTCGACGCGCATCCCGGCCCCGTGGCCGACGACGCGCAGCGAGCAGGTGCGGTTGTCGTGGCCCCACGCGACCGCGGTCGGGGCGAAGCTGCCGGGCTGGAACCGCTTGTAGGAGTTGATGTTCGGGGCGTAGAAGTAGGTGAAGTCGCGCATCGTCGCCAGGACCCCGGCGATGAAGTGGTCGAACACCGCGCTCTGCCCGTGCGCACGATCCTTGTCGGCGAAGACGATCTCGCCGTCCGTGCCCCGCAGCGACAGGTGCACGTGGCACGAGCTGCCTTCACGCTCGTCGTACTTGGCCATGAAGGTCAGCGACTGGCCGCGCCGGGCCGCGATCTCCTTGGCCGCGTTGCGGTAGATGACGTGGTTGTCGCACGTGCGCACGACCTCGTCGTAGAGGAAGGCGATCTCGTGCTGGCCGAGGTTGCACTCGCCCTTGGCCCCCTCGACGGTGGCGCCGGCCGCGTACATCTCGTTGCGGATCTCGCGCAGCAGCGGCTCGACGCGGTCGCCGCCGAGGATCGAGTAGTCGACGTTGTAGCGGTTGGCCGGCGTCATGCCGCGGTAGCCGCGGTCCCAGGCCGCGTCGAAGGAGTCCTCGAAGATGATGAACTCCAGCTCGGTGCCGCAGAACGCCCGGAAGCCCATCCCGGCCGCCTTGTCGACCTGCGCCTTGAGCACCTGCCGGGGCGACTGGCGCACCGGGCCGCTGCCGTCGAGCCAGCTGAGGTCGCACTGGATCGTCGCCGAGTGCGGCGCCCCCGGCGTGCGGCGCAGCGTCGTCAGGTCGAGGTCGAACATCATGTCGCCGTAGCCGCGCTCCCACGAGGAGATGGCGTAGCCGTCGACGGTGTTCATGTCGACGTCGACGGCGAGCAGGTAGTTGCACCCCTCGGTGCCGTCCTCGAGCACGTGGTCGAGGAAGTAGTGCCCGTGGAGGCGCTTGCCGGTGAGCCGGCCCTGCATGTCGGTGAAGGCGACGACGACGGTGTCGACCGCGCCCGCCTCGATGTCGGAGCGGAGCTGGTCGAGGGTGAGCGTCGGGGCTGCTGCCATGTGGGCTGTCCTATCCGATGAGGCCGCGAAGAAGGGCGGAGGTGGCGTCGCAGTGCTCCTCCATGACGGCGCGGGCGCGTTCCGGGTCGCCGTGGAGGATCGCGGCGACCACGTCGTGGTGCTGGGCGTTGGAGTGCTCGATGTTGCGGGTCAGGACGGGGATCGAGGTCAGCATGTCGTGCAGAGCGGCCTGGGCGCGCGTCACGGCGTCGACGAGCATCGGCGAGCCGGACAGCGTCGCGATCGCCAGGTGCAGGCGCGAGTCGGCGACCCGGTGGGCCGCGGCGTCGGGAGCCTCGTCGACGTCGCGGAGGCTGTCGACCAGCCACGCGCGCTGGTCGCCGGCCAGCGGCTGCGAGGCCGCCAGCCACGCGGCGCCCGGCTCGACGACGCGCCGGAAGGTCAGCGCGTCGAGCAGGGCGGCGCCGCTCCGGGCGGGGGCGTCCTTCGGCTCCCAGGACGCCGCACGGACCGAGCCGTCGTAGGTGACCCAGGTGCCCCCGCCCCGACCGCGGCGCGTCGTGACGAGGCCCGACTCCCGCAGCGCCGCGATGGCGTCGCGCAGGGTGTTGCGGCTGATGCCGAGGCGCTCGGCCAGCTCGCGCTCCGGCGGCAGCTGCTCCCCGTCGGGGAAGACGCCGAGGCGGATCGCCCGGGCCAGCTGCTCGACCGCGTGCTCGAAGGCGTTGCCGGACGCGGGCCGCAGCACCGCGTCCGGCAGGCTCGTCGGCGCGACCTCATGGGATCCCCTGTGCTCGCTCATGCCGGTCCGTTCAGTCCAGCAGGAGCTCGTCGGCGGGCTTGGTGTCGTGGCCCGCCGGGACGTCACGCATGAAGTGGCGTCGGCCGGCGACGACCCACGAACCCAGTGCGAAGAGCCCGACGGCGAGCACCGTGATCGGCGCGAAGTTGAAGGTCGGGTCGCCGAACGTGCCCGGGGCGTACTGGGGCAGCAGGAAGAGCACGACGATGAAGCCGACCCAGACCACCGCGATCCAGCCGATCGGCGCACTCCACCGGCCGAGGTTCCACCGGCCCTGCCGGAACTCGGGGTCCAGCCGTCGCAGGAGGATCGGCGTCGCGTAGGCGATGTAGAGGCCGATGACGGCGACGGAGGTCACCGCGAAGAACGCCACCTGGTTCCACAGCGCCGGGATCGTCAGGACGAACGACAGGCCGGCGCAGAGCCAGATCGAGTTGGTCGGGGTGCCGGTTCGGGGGTTGATCCTCGCCCACAGCCGCGACCCGGGCAGCGCGTTGTCGCGCGAGAAGGCGTAGGACATGCGCGAGTTGGCCGTGACCGAGGCCATCCCGCAGAAGAACTGCGCGACGCCGCAGATGACCACGAGCGCCAGGCCGCCTCGCTCGCCGAGGGCGTCGAGGAAGATCTGCGCGGGCGGCAGTCCGTTGGCGTCGGCCGCCTTGCGCGCGGTGTCGTAGTCCTGGATCGCCGCGGTCACCGACACGAGGAGCACCGAGCCGGCGATGATCGACACCCAGACACTGCGGACGATGCCCTTGGGCGCCTCCACCGAGGCATTGCGCGTCTCCTCGGCGACGTGCGCCGACGCGTCGTAGCCGGTCAGCGTGTACTGGGCCATGAGCAGACCGACGAGGAAGGCGTAGATCGGCAGGCCGAAGAGGCCGCCCGTGCCCGCGAAGCCGGTGTTGTTGACGTAGTGCGTGAACGTCCAACCCAGCGACTGGTGCTGGATGGGCGCGACCCAGAGGGCCACGACGATGACGGCGACGCCGACGACGTGCCACCAGGCGCTGACCGAGGACAGCAGCTTGACGAGGTTGACGCCGAAGGTGTTGAGCAGGGCGTGCAGCAGCAGGATCACCGCGAAGATGACGAAGACCTGCGGCAGCTCGAGCGCGTCGCCGGTCGCGAGGGTCCACACGGCCGACCACGTCAGGGCGGCCCCGTAGTCGATCGACGCGGTGACGGCGACCTCGCCGAGGAAGTTGAACCAGCCGACGAACCAGGCCCACTCGCGCTTGTTGCGTCGGGCGAGGCGCCCGGCCCACCAGTAGAGGCCGCCCGCGGTCGGGTAGACCGAGCAGATCTCGGCCATCGCGAGCGCGACGCAGAGCACGAAGGCTCCGCAGATCAGCCAGCCCGTGTTGATGGCGAGGGGGCCGCCCGCATCCATGGCGAGGTAGTAGGTCGTGATGCAGCCGGCGAGGATCGAGATGATCGAGAACGACACGGCGAAGTTCGAGAACCCCGACATGCCACGGTGCAGCTCCTGCTTGTAGCCGAGCGACGCGAGCATGCCCTCGTCGTCGTGCTCGTCGGGGAGCTGGACCTGCTGGACCTGCTGGACCGGCGGGTCGAGTGGCGGGTCGGCGGGAGGGGACGGAGGAACGCTCATGCACTACCTCGCAAACATCAGGCGGCAGACCTTTGCCCACCGCGTCATGTGATGCGTGGCATCAAATACCCGCACGGCTCACGCCGTCAATGGTTCTGGATCAAACCTTTAGAGCCAGGACAGCCTCGAGGACCTGAGCGACGCCGTCCTCGTCGTTGGCCGGGCACTCCCGGTCGGCCGCGCGCCGCACCTGCTCGTGCCCGTTGGCCACGGCCCAGCCGACGCCGGCCCACTCGAGCATCGGCAGGTCGTTGGGCATGTCGCCGAAGGCCCACACGTCGGCGGCGTCGATGTCCAGACGGCCGGCCCAGCGCGCGAGCCCGGCGGCCTTGGTGACACCGGGAGCGTTGATCTCGGCGAGGCCGTGGGCCCCGGAGAAGTGCAGGTGCCCGCGGTCGCCGACGACCTCCTCGACGACGGCGAGGAACTCCTCGACCGGCAGGTCGGGGGCGAGCGCGAGCAGCTTGCCGACCGGCTCGGCGGCCACGTCGCGCCAGGACCCGTGCACCGCCCGGTCGGCGCCGCGGTCGCGGTGCGGGTCCGGGTAGTCGTCGGCGACGAACGGGCCGGTGGCCCGCTCGGCCGCGAACGACACCGAGGGCACGGCGCGACGCAGGTCGGCCACGACGTCGTCGACGACCTCGCCCTCGAAGCAGTGCGTCTCGAGCACCCGGCGCGTCGCGACCTCGTAGACGAACGCCCCGTTGCCGCAGATCGCGGTACCCCGCGGGCCGACGACGTGCTCGAGGTCGTGCAGCCAGCGCGGCGGCCTCGCCGTGACGAGGACGGTCTCGATGCCGGCGTCCGTGGCGGCCGCCCAGGCCGTGGCCGTGCGCCCGGACAGCGAGCCGTCGGTGCGCAGCAGCGTGCCGTCGAGATCGGACGCGACGAGACGCGGCGGCCGGGCGCCCGCGAGGTCCGGCCCCGACCGGGGCCGGCCCGTCATGGAGCCCACGGGCGCAGCCTCGTCAGACGAGACGCGTCAGCCAGCCGTGGGTGTCCTCGGTGCGGCCGTACTGGATGTCGAGGAGCTTGCTGCGGATGGCCTCGGCGTAGCGGTCCTCGTGGCCCTCGCGGCGGTGGTCGACCGACCCGCCCTCCCAGCGCAGCTCGCCGACCGGGGTGATGACGGCGGCCGTGCCGCACGCGAAGATCTCGACGATCTCTCCGCTGGCGGCGCCCTCCTTCCACTCCTCGATCGGGATGCGGCGCTCCTCGGGCGACAGGTCGAGCTCCTTGGCGATCTCGAGGATCGAGCTGCGGGTGACGCCCTCGAGGATCGTGCCGGTGAGCTCGGGGGTGATGATGCGCCCGTCCTTGGTGACGAGGAACAGGTTCATCCCGCCGAGCTCCTCGATGTAGGTGTGCGTCGAGGAGTCGAGGAACACTGCCTGGTCGCAGCCGTGCTCGATGCCCTCCAGCTGGCCGGCGAGCGAGCTCGCGTAGTTGCCGCCGCACTTGGCGGCGCCGGTGCCACCCTCCCCCGCACGCGCGTAGTCGGTGGAGATCCACAGCGTCACCGGCTTGAGGCCGCCGGAGAAGTAGGAGCCGGCGGGCGAGGCGATGACCGAGTAGGTCACCCGCTGGGCCGGGCGGACGCCGAGGAAGGCCTCGGAGGCGAACATGAAGGGGCGCAGGTAGAGGCTCTTCTCCCCCGCGTCGCCGGCCGGCACCCACTCCTGGTCGACCGCGACGAGCTGGCGCAGCGACTCGATGAAGTCGGCCTCGGGCAGCACCGGCAGCGCGAGGCGGCGGGCCGAGCGGGCGAACCGGGCCGCGTTGGCCTCCGGGCGGAACGTCCAGATCGAGCCGTCCGCGTGGCGGTAGGCCTTCATGCCCTCGAAGATCTCCTGCGCGTAGTGCAGGACGGCGGCGGCCGGGTCGAGCTGGAAGGGGCCGTAGGGCTGGATGCGGGCGTTGTCCCAACCACCCTCGGCGCTCCAGTCGACGACGGCCATGTGGTCGGTGAAGACCTTGCCGAAGCCGGGGTTCTGGAGGATCTCCGCGACGCGCTCGGGCGACGTCACGTCGTCGCGGCGCGTGACCTCGAAGGACAGCTGGGACATCTCGAACCTCCAGGGGAGCCAATCAGCAGTGATCTCTTGCAGGCTATCGCCCACATGGTGAGACGACGAAGCCGGGCCGGTCGTGCTCGTCGCACCGGCCCGGCTCGTCAGGGATGTCAGAGGCGGGCCGCCACGGCGTCGCCGACGGCGGTGGTGGAGCGTACGGTGTCGCCGCGCTGCGCGAGGTCCTCGGCGACGGCGGCCTCGATGCGGGCGGCGTCGGCGTCGAGGCCGAGGTGCGCGAGGAGCATGCCGGCCGACAGGATCGCGGCGGTCGGGTCCGCCTTGCCCTGCCCCGCGATGTCGGGGGCCGAGCCGTGCACCGGCTCGAACATGCTCGGGGTGGTGCGGGCCGGGTTGATGTTGCCCGACGCCGCGAGGCCGATGCCCCCGGCGATCGCGGCGGCGATGTCGGTGAGGATGTCGCCGAAGAGGTTGTCGGTGACGATGACGTCGAAGCGGCCCGGGTCGGTGGCCATGAAGATCGTGGCGGCGTCGACGTGCTGGTAGGCGGTCTGCACGTCGGGGAACTCCGCGCCGACCTCCTCGACGGTGCGCCGCCACAGGTGCCCGGCGTACGTGAGGACGTTGTGCTTGTGCACGAGCGTCAGGTGCTTGCGCGGGCGGGCCTGGGCCCGGGCGAACGCGTCGCGGACGACCCGCTCGACGCCGTAGCGGGTGTTGACGCTGACCTCGGTCGCTATCTCGGCGGGCGTGCCGACGCGCAGCGCGCCGCCGTTGCCGGTGTAGGGGCCCTCGGTGCCCTCGCGGACGACGACGAAGTCGATGCCGTCGGGCGCGACGCGGGCGACGTCGAGCGGGCTGGAGACACCCGGGTAGAGCTTGGCGGGGCGCAGGTTGACGTAGTGGTCGAGGGCGAAGCGCAGTGGCAGCAGGACACCGCGCTCGAGGACGCCGCTAGGGACGGTCGGGTCGCCGATGGCGCCGAGGAGGATGGCGTCGTGGCCGCGCAGCTCCTCGAGGACCGAGTCGGGCAGCGTCTCGCCGGTGGAGTGCCAGCGGCGCGCACCGAGGTCGTAGTCGGTCGTCGCGAACTTCGGACCGCTGGAGCCGGTGGCGGCGTCGAGCACCTTGAGCGCCTCGCCGACGACCTCGGGACCGATGCCGTCACCGCCGATCACGGCGATCGAGTAGGCGTCCTTGACCTGCGTCTCTCCCATGCGTCCAGCGTAGGACGCGTCTTGTGATGTGGAACGCGCGTCTCATCAAATGAACGCGACGAAGGCCCCCGCCCAATGTGGGCGGGGGCCTTCGTCGTCGTGGTCGGCGGTGGACCTCAGTCCTCCGTGTGGCCCTGGTCGCGCAGGTCCATCGACTCCTGCAGCGCCTGTCGGGCGGCCATGGCGTCATCGCTCATGGGGATCACTTCCTTCGTGCCAGTTGTCCGTGTGGTCTCAGGTGCTCGAGCCCGGGTGGGCGAGCCGTCAGCGATGGGTGCGCGGGATCTCCGCGGCGAGGTCGCTGACTACTGGGACTCGCCGCGGCTGGCAATAAGGAGTACGAGCTGCCGCGTCATGGGTTCGACGGTACGCGCGGCTACCGAGGGGTAAAGGGGGTTTCCAGCAAATGAGACGCGGCGTCCGGGATGTGTACAGGAGATCCTCCGGCGTGTGACGCACGCGACGCGAGGACGGCCCGCGCTCCGGCCTCCCGCGTTCGACGCGATCGCCGCCGTACGCTCGGCAGGTGAGCGCTGACCACGAGCCGGGGCACGAGTCGGGACACGAGCGCGGCCACGAGCGCGGACACGAGCGCGGGCACGACACGAAGCACGAGACGCCGTCCGCGGAGCACGAGACTCTGCCCGCGGGTCACTCCGTCCACGTGGCCCACGCGGTGCACCCGGAACAGCGTTTCGAGGATCGGGCCCGCTGGGTCGCGGTGACGCCGTCCAACGCCCGACGCATCGTGGCCACGGCGCTGGCCGCCCTGGTGCTGCTGTGGGTCGGGGTCACCGTCTTCCAGTCGATGAGCTCGTTCCTGTTCCTGCTCCTGCTGGCCTGGCTGCTGTCGATCGCGATGGAGCCGATCGTCCTGTGGCTCAGCCGTCGTGGCGTCAAGCGCGGCCTCGCCACCGGCCTGACGATGCTGGCCATGGTGCTCGTCTTCGTCGGCCTCGCCGAGCTCTTCGGTGCGGTCTTCGCCTCGCAGCTCTCCCAGCTCGGCACCCGCCTGCCGGAGGCCGCGGCGGCCGCGCTCGACTGGGTCAACGCGACCTTCCACACGACCTTCGATCTCTCCCAGCTGCAGCAGGCGCTGTCGCTGACGCCCGACAAGCTCGGCGAGCTCGCCGGCAAGTACGGCGGTGGCATCCTCGGGGTCTTCGGGTCGGTGCTGACGTTCGCCTTCGACCTGCTGACGATCCTCGTCTTCGCCTACTACCTCTCGGCCGACAGCCCCCGGCTGCGCCAGACCATCGGGTCCTGGCTGCCCCAGCGCTTCCAGCGCGTCTTCGTCACGGTGTGGACGATCTCGGTCGAGAAGACCGGCGGCTACGTCGTGTCCAAGCTCCTCCTCGCCACGCTCTCTTCGGTCTTCCACGCGTCGTTCTTCTGGTTCGTCGACGTGCCCTTCTGGCTGCCGCTCGGCATCTTCGCCGGCATCGTCGGCCAGTTCATCCCGACCATCGGCACCTACATCGGGGTGGCGCTGCCGGCCCTGTTCACCCTCCTCGCCAACCCGCTGAGCGCACTGTGGATCGTCATCTTCGCGACCGTGTACCAGCAGATCGAGAACTACGTCTTCACGCCGCGGATCAGCCAGCGCACCATGGACGTCCACCCGGCCGTGGCCCTCGGGGCCGTCATCGCCGGAGCCGCGATCTGGGGCCCGATCGGTGCGCTCATCGGCATCCCCATCGCGGCCGTGGCCCTCGCCATCCTCGACACGTTCAGCAAGCGCCACGAGCTGCTGCCCGAGCTCGCCGACCTCGGTGACGAGGGCGAGGAGCCCACCCCGCGCAACGACCGCGCCCCGGCGCCGAGTCGGACTGACGCGGACTGACGCGGGCTGACGCGGACTGAACCGACCCGCAGATCCGCTCAGGTCCGCACGTCGCGGCGGTCGAAAGCCCACGCCGCCACACCGACGAGCACGAGGACCGTGGCGACGGACACGAGCACGGCAGGCACCGAGACGCCCGTGCCGAGCGGGTCGTGACCCGAGTACTGGTAGAACGGCGACCACGACCGCACCGGTCGCAGCCAGTCGACCATGCCGCCGAGACCGTTGACGAGGTAGGCGACGACGGCGACGGCGACGGGCACTCCGCGGCTCAGCCCGCTGCGGCCGGTCGCTGCACCGACGGCGAGCGACAGCGAGCCGAAGACGAGCCCGAGCAGGGCCAGGTGCAGCATCGCCGCCGCCACCCGGTCCACGGGGAGGGTGAGGTCGACGAGGCGGCCCTCGACGACGAGCGCGAGCCCGAGCAGCACGGCCAGGCCGGTGGTGCCGAGGACCATCGCGGCGGTCTTGTCGACCACGATGCGCCACCGCGGCACCGGCGTCGCGAGGAGCAGGTCGAGCGTGTGCCGGTCCTCCTCCCCCGCAACGGCGCCCGACCCTGCGAGCACCCCGTAGAGGATGACGAGGATCGGGCCCATGAAGGACATCAGCTCGATCTGGATGTAGCCCACCGGCGTCGAGAGGTCGGCACCCGCCATGGCGAAGAGGTTGCGCAGCGCTTCGGGCATCTGGTCCAGGAAGCTGCTCATCGACGGCTGGCCGCGCAGGCTCGGCCAGATCGCCACGTACATGGCGACGAGGAGCACGACGCTGACGCACCAGGCGAGGTAGGAGCGCCGCTGGTCGCGCAGGGTCTTGAGCAGGACGTCACGCAGCATCGTCGCCACCCCCCGCGTAGAAGGCCATGAACGTCTCCTCGAGCTCGGCCTCGGTGCAGGAGAAGTCGACGACGTCGTGCCGGGCGACCTCCTTGAGGAGCGCGTCGAGGGCGGACTGCGGTGCGTCGCAGCGCAGCACGCCGTCCTCGGTACGGACGTCTCGCAGCCCCGGGACGGCGTCGAACGTCATGGCGGGGACGTGGCCGCCGAACTGGGCTTCGACGTGGTGGAGCGACCGCGCACGCAGCTCGTCGAGGCGTTCGACGGCGATGACCCGCCCACGGCTGAGGACGCCGATCCGCGATGCCACGCGCTGCACCTCGCTCAGCACGTGCGAGCTGAGCAGCACCGTGCCACCGCCGGCGACGTGCTCGGCGAGGAGGGCGTGGAACTCGCGCTGCACGAGGGGATCGAGCCCGCTCGACGGCTCGTCGAGGACGAGCAGCTCGGGCTCGATCATGAGCGCGAGCACGAGGGCGAGCTTCTGGCGGTTGCCGCGCGACAGCTCCCGCGCCGGACGTGTCAGGTCGAGATCGAGCCGCTCCGCAAGCTTGGTCGCCGACGCGGGAGCGCCGAGTCCGCCCAGGTGCCCGACGAAGTCGACGTGGTCGCGTCCGGTCAGCCGGTCGTAGAGCGCGATGTCGCCCGGCACGTAGCCGACCCGGCGGTGGATCGCCTCCCGCCGCGTCCACGCGTCCATGCCGAGCACCTCGACCACGCCCGTGGTCGATCGGGTCAGGCCCATGAGCAGGCGCAGCGTCGTCGTCTTGCCCGCGCCGTTGGGGCCGAGGTAGCCGAAGAGGTCGCCCTGCTCGACGACGAGGTCGACGCCGCGCAGCGCCTCGGTCCTGCCGAACCGCTTCGTCACGGCCGCGCACCGGATCACCACCGTCCCCATGAGGGCATGGTCACGCGCGGCGTGCCGCCGGCCCAGTGCCGAAGGGCCCGGACCCTGCCGGCGGACCAGTTCTCAGTCCTGCAGGTCGATGGCGGTGAACGTCTTCGCGTCGACGACGTCTGACAGCTCGGCGGCGAGGGCCGCAGGCACAGCGGAGTCGACGTTGAGCACGCCGATGGCGCGGTCCTCCTGCCGCGAGACCTGCATGCCGCCGATGTTGACGGCGGCGTCGCCGAGGATGCGACCGACGTTGCCGATGACGCCTGGCCGGTCGGTGTACTCGAAGACAAGCATGTGGTCCGAGATCGGCACCTCGAGGTCGTGGCCGTTGACACCGACGAGCTTCTCGACCTTCTTCGGGCCGGTCAGCGTGCCCGACACCGACACGACCGTGCCGTCGGCGAGGGTGCCCCGCAATGTGGTGACGTTCCGGAAGTCGCCGGAGTCGGGGTCGGTGACGAGGCGCACGACGCAGCCGCGCTGCTCCGCGAAGACGGGGGCGTTGACGTAGGTCACTGGGTCCTCGACGACGTCGGTGAACAGGCCCTTGAGGGCGACGAGCTTCCACACGTTGACGTCGTGGGCCGTGATCTCGCCGCGGACCTCGACGTCCAGCTGCGCCGGGACGCTGCCGGCGATCGCCGTGTAGATGCGACCGAGCTTCTCCACCAGAGGGATTCCCGGGCGCACCTCCTCCGCGATGAAGCCGCTGCTGATGTTGACGGCATCGGGGACGAGCTCGCCGCCGAGGGCCAGGCGCACCGACCTGGCGACCGCGATGCCCGCCTTCTCCTGCGCCTCGTCGGTCGAGGCGCCCAGGTGCGGGGTCACGACGACGGACTCGTGAGCGAAGAGCGGGGAGTCGGTGGTCGGCTCCTTCGCGAAGACGTCGAGGCCGGCACCGGCGACCCGACCCTCGGCGAGGGCACGCGCGAGGGCGGCCTCGTCGACGATGCCGCCGCGGGCCGCGTTGACGATGCGCACCGTCGGCTTGACCTTCGACAGCGCCTCCTCGCCGATGAGCCCGAGCGTCTCGGGCGTCTTGGGCAGGTGGATCGTGATGAAGTCGGAGTGCTCGAGCAGCTCGTCGAGCCCGACGAGCTGGGCACCGAGCTGTCCCGCCTTGGCGGGCGACGCGTACGGGTCGTAGGCGAGGATCTTCATGCCGAAGCCCTTGAGGCGCTCGGCGACGAGGGCCCCGATACGGCCGAGCCCGACGACGCCGACCGTCTTCTCGAACAGCTCGACGCCGGTGTAGGCGCTGCGCTTCCAGGCGCCGCCCTTGAGGGCCGCGTTGGCCGGCGCGATGTTGCGGGCCGTCGCGAGCAGGAGGCCGACGGCCAGCTCGGCGGCCGAGGTGATGTTCGACGTCGGGGCGTTGACGACCATCACCCCGGCGCGCGTGGCGGTCTGCACGTCGACGTTGTCCAGGCCGACGCCGGCGCGGGCGATGACCTTGAGGCGCCGGCCGGCGGCGATGGCCTCGGCGTCCATCTTCGTCGCCGACCGGATGAGGACGGCGTCGACCTCGGCGAGGGCGGGCAGCAGCGCGTCGCGGTCGGACCCGTCGACCGAGCGGACCTCGAAGTCGGGCCCCAGCGCCTCGATCGTGGCGGGCGACAGGTCTTCGGCGATGAGGACGACGGGCTTGCTCACGAGGGACCCTCTCGGACGTGACGGGGCCGGGCGTCCCTGCAGGGACGCGGGCCGACGGGGCACCCCGGTGTGCCGCGAGCGAGTCTAGGGACTGCGTCCTGCGTTGGCACGGGTTGTAACCAGAATGTGAACCGCAGGGTGCGCGAGCGTGGATGTCCCACGGAGTGGATGCAGGTGCCCGGATCGCGGACACCACGGAAGACCTCTCCGCTGCCGCGGCGCCGGCCGCGGAGCATCGACGCGGCGGCGGCGCCCGATGCCGACGGCTAGCGTGGACGCATGAGGCTGGTCGTGACGGGAGGGGCCGGGGACCTCGGCTCGCGCGTCGTGCGCGAGCTCGCGGGCCGGGGCGTCGAGGTCGTGTCGGCGAGCCGTCGCACGGGCGTCGACCTCGCCACCGGGCTCGGGCTCGGGGCCGTCCTGGCCGACACCGACGCCGTCGTGCACTGCGCCGACGACACCAGCGCCGGCGACGCGGTCACCGTCTACGGCACCCGCCGGCTCGCCGACGCGACGGCTGCACGCGGCATCCACCTCGTGCACGTGTCGATCGTCGGGATCGACGACCACCCGCTCCCCTACTACCGGCGCAAGCTGCGCGCCGAGCAGGGCATCACGGCGGCGGGCGGACCATCCACCGTGCTGCGCGCGACCCAGTTCCACTCCCTCGCAGCGTTCTTCGCGCGCTCGCTGACGCGCGGCCCGTTGACGTTCACCATCGGCGACATGGCGTTCCAGCCGGTCGACACCGACGCCGTCGCCGCCCGGCTCGTCGAGCTGGGCGTCGGCGCTCGTCCGGACGCGCCGACCCGGGCCCGCGACCTCGCCGGACCGGACGTGCTGGACCTGCCCGAGCTGGCGACGCTCGTGCGCCGGCACCGGGGAGCATCGCCACCGCGTGTCGTGCACCTGCCACCCGTCGGGGGGACGATGCGTGCCTTCGCGGACCGCCGCAACGTGCCGCCGCCCGGCACCGCCGACGTCGCGGGACGGCCCTTCGCCGCGTGGCTGGCCGAGCAGCCCGCCGTGCTGACCGGGCGATGACCGGCCCGTAACCGGACGGCGACGGCCGGCCACCCCACGAACGGGTGGCCGGCCGTCACGTCCGGTCCGAGGTCGCGCCGCCTCAGCGGGCCGCGCTGCCCTCGACGTAGTCGGAGTCGGTCTGCTTGACCCACGCCATGAGCTTGCGCAGCTCACGGCCGGTGGCCTCGATCGGGTGCTGGGCACCCTTCTCGCGCAAGGTCTTGAACTCCGGCGCGCCGGCGTCCTGGTCGTCGATGAAACGCTTGGCGAAGGTGCCGTTCTGGATGTCGCCGAGGACGGCCTTCATGTTCTCCTTGACGTGCGGGTCGATGACGCGCGGGCCCGACACGTAGTCGCCGTACTCGGCCGTGTCGGAGACCGACCAGCGCTGCTTGGCGATGCCGCCCTCGATCATGAGGTCGACGATGAGCTTGAGCTCGTGCAGGCACTCGAAGTAGGCGACCTCGGGCTGGTAGCCGGCCTCGACGAGGGTCTCGAAGCCGTACATGACGAGCTGGCTCGCGCCACCGCAGAGCACGGCCTGCTCACCGAAGAGGTCGGTCTCGGTCTCCTCGGTGAACGTCGTCTTGATGCCGCCGGCGCGCAGGCCGCCGATCGCCTTGCCATAGGCCTTGGCGAGGTCCCAAGCCGTGCCGGACGCGTCCTGCTCGACCGCGAGGAGCACGGGCACTCCGCGGCCGTCGACGAACTCGCGGCGCACGATGTGGCCGGGGCCCTTCGGGGCGACCATGAGGACGTCGGCGTCGGCCTCGGGCTTGATGTAGCCGAAGCGGATGTTGAAGCCGTGGCCGAAGAGCAGCGCGGCGCCGTCCTTGAGGTTCGGCTTGATGTCGTTCGCGTAGACCGTCCGCTGCACCTGGTCGGGCGTCAGGATGACGACGAGGTCGGCCTCCTTGACGGCGTCGGCCACCGAGCTGACCGGCAGGCCCTCGGCCTCGGCCTTGGCCCGGCTCTTGCTGCCCTCGGCGAGGCCGACGCGGACGTCGACGCCGGAGTCGCGCAGGTTGAGCGCGTGGGCGTGGCCCTGGCTGCCGTAGCCGATGACGGCGACCTTCTTGCCCTGGATCACGGACAGGTCGGCGTCGTCGTCGTAGAACATCTCGGCCATGGTGGCCTTCTCCTTCTGCTGGGTGTGCTTGGTGGTCTGGTGGATCTCAGGCGCTGCGCAGGCTGCGGTCGGTGATCGAGCGGCCGCCGCGGCCGACGGCGACCATCCCGGACTGGACGAGCTCCTTGATGCCGAACGGCTCGAGGACGTCGAGCAGGGCGCGGAGCTTGTCGGAGTTGCCGGTCGCCTCGACGACGACGGCGTCGGTCGTGACGTCGACGACCTTGGCCTTGAACAGGTGGATCGTGTCGATGATCTGGCTGCGGGTGGCGGCGTCGGCGCGCACCTTGACGAGGATGATCTCGCGCTGGACGGAGGCGGTGGGGTCGAGCTCGACGACCTTGAGCACCTCGATGAGCTTGTTCAGCTGCTTGGTCACCTGCTCGAGGGCCGCGCCCTCGACCTCGACGACGACGGTCATCCGCGAGATCTCGGGGATCTCGGTCGGGCCGACGGCGAGGGAGTCGATGTTGAAGCCGCGCCGGGAGAACAGGGCCGCGACGCGCGTCAGGACGCCGGGCTTGTTCTCGACGAGTACGGACAGGGTGTGCTTGCTCATGCTCGCCCTCAGTCCTCTCGCTCCCAGACCGGCGCCTCGTGGCGTGCGGCCTGGATCATGTCGTTGCTGACGCCCGCCGGGACCATCGGCCACACCATCGCGTCGCGGTGGACGATGAAGTCGATGACGACGGGACGGTCATTGGTCTCGAGCGCCTGCTTGATGACGGCGTCGACCTCCTCGGGCGTCTCGGCACGCAGGCCGAGGCAGCCGTAGGCGTCGGCGAGCTTGACGAAGTCGGGCACGCGCTGCTCGAGCGGCTGGAGGTTGGTGTTGGAGTAGCGCGCGTCGTAGAAGAGCGTCTGCCACTGGCGCACCATGCCGAGGCTGCTGTTGTTGATGATCGCGACCTTGATCGGGATGTTGTTGATGACGCAGGTCGCGAGCTCCTGGTTGGTCATCTGGAAGCAGCCGTCGCCGTCGATGGCCCACACGGTCCGCTCCGGCTCGGCGACCTTGGCGCCCATGGCCGCCGGCACCGAGAAGCCCATGGTGCCGAGGCCGCCGGAGTTGATCCACGCGTTCGGGCGCTCGTACTGGACGAACTGCGCGGCCCACATCTGGTGCTGGCCGACGCCGGCGACGTACGTGGCCTCAGGCCCGGTCAGCGCGCCGATGCGTTCGATGACGTACTGCGGCGAGAGCGTGCCGTCCTCGCTGTCGGTCCAGCCCAGCGGGAAGGTCGACTTCCACCCGGCCACGCGCTCGCGCCAGTCGGCGTAGTCCCAGGCGCCCGAGCCCTCCTCGGCCGTCGCACGGTCGAGGGTGATCTGCTCGATGAGGTCGTCGATGACCTCGCCCACGTCGCCGACGATCGGCACGTCGGCGACGCGGTTCTTGCTGATCTCGGCCGGGTCGATGTCGGCGTGGACGACCTTCGCGTCGGGGGCGAAGGTCGAGAGCTGGCCGGTGACACGGTCGTCGAAGCGGGCGCCGAGGGCGATGATGAGGTCGGACTTCTGCAGACCGGTCACCGCCGCCACCGTGCCGTGCATGCCGGGCATGCCGAGGTTGAGCGGCTCACTGTCGGGCACGGTGCCGCGGGCCATGAGGGTGGTCGTGACCGGGATCCGGGTCAGCTCGACGAGGCGGCGCAGCTGCTCGCTCGCCTTGGCCCGCACGACGCCGCCGCCGACGTAGAAGATCGGCCGCTTGGCCTGGGCGATGAGGCGAGCGGCCTCGCGGATCTGCTTGCCGTGCGGCCGCAGGACGGGCCGGTAGCCGGGCAGGTCGATCGGCGGCGGCCACGTGAAGGTCGTCGTCGCCTGGAGGGCGTCCTTGCTGATGTCGACGAGCACTGGGCCGGGCCGGCCGGTCGAGGCGACGTGGAACGCCTCGGCGATCGCCTGCGGGATCTTGGCCGGGTCGGTGACGAGGTAGTTGTGCTTGGTGATCGGCATCGTGATGCCGCGGATGTCGGCCTCCTGGAAGGCGTCGGTGCCGATGGCGCCGCTCGCGACCTGGCCGGTGATGGCGACGATCGGCACGGAGTCCATGTGCGCGTCGGCGATCGGCGTCACGAGGTTGGTGGCGCCCGGCCCGGAGGTCGCCATGCAGACCCCGACCTTGCCGGTGGCGGCCGCGTACCCCTCTGCCGCGTGGCCGGCGCCCTGCTCGTGGCGCACGAGGATGTGGCGCACCTTGTCGGAGTCGAGCATCGGGTCGTACGCCGGGAGGATCGCCCCGCCGGGGATGCCGAAGACCGTGTCGGCGCCGATGGCCTCGAGGGAGAGTACGAGCGCCTGGGCGCCGGTGACCTCGCGAACCGGGGCGGCGGGTGCGACGGGCGCGCCGGGGTCGCTGGGCCGCGCCGGGGAGGACGGCGTCGGACGGTGACGGGCCATCGAGGCCACGTCGGCGGGCGAGGGCGCCTGCTTCGTCGTGTCGCTCACGATCTCTTCCTTGTCTCGAGCACTGCGTGGTGTTGCGGTCTCTGGTGCTGCTCGTGGCCCTGTCGGCGCCTCGTCCGTCCGGTCGTGAACCTGTCCCGGCCCACAAAAAAACCCCTCGGTCCCGTGGTGGGACGGAAGGGAGCGCGCTGACCGGTGCTGCTGGTCGGCGCGCTAGGGAAGTACGAGGAGTCGGGCCACGCGTCAACCGTCCTACGCGGCCCCAGCGGTGTCAATCGGCCGTACTGGCTGTCTCAGCATGTGGCACTGTGATCTCACCCATTGTCATGAGGGCTTGACGCGTGGGGGCGTCGGCGCCGGTGACCCGCAGAAAGTCGGTTGAGGAGCGCGCGGCGCGTCTGGACACTGACGACCCATGGACACCGTCGCCGACCTCCTGCCCGCTCTCGGCCTGCGCATCACCGCCGGACCGCTCGAGCTTCGGGGCCTCGGCGACGACGACCTCGCAGCCCTCGCCGACCTCGCGGCGCGCGGCGTGCACGACCCGGCCCGGATGCCGTTCTACGTGCCGTGGACCGAGGCCCCGCCGGAGGAGCTGCGCCGGGGCCTCGTGCAGTACCACTGGCGGTGCCGCGCCGACTTCGCGCCCGAGGCCTGGCGCCTCGAGCTCGGGGCGTGGCACGAGGGGGTGCTCGTCGGGACGCAGGGGTTCGCGACGCGCGACTACCTCGTGACGCGTACCGGGGAGACGGGCTCGTGGCTGGGCCTGCCCCACCAGGGGCGCGGCATCGGCACGGCGATGCGCCGGGCGATCTGCGCCTTCGCCCTCGACCACCTCGACGCCGAGGAGGTCACCTCGGGCGCCTTCACCGACAACCCCGCCTCGCTCGCCGTGAGCCGCAAGGTCGGCTACCGGCCCAACGGCACGCGCCGCCTGCGCCGCCGTGAGGGCGAGATCGCCCTCAACCAGTCCCTCGTCCTGACGCGCGAGCACCTCGTGCGCGGCGAGCACGCCGTCGTCGTCGAGGGCCTCGAGCCCTTCCGCCGCTCGATCGGCCTCGACACCCCTCACTCCCCCGGCGCCGCCGGGACGACCGCACCGGAGACGCCATGACCGCCCACACCGACGACCAGCCCACCGACATCAACGACCTCGGCCTCGAGCACCTCGACGGCGTCACGTGGCGCCCGCTGCACCCCGACGAGGCCCGCGCCGTCTTCGAGCTGATGCGCGATGCCGAGCTGGCCGACGTCGGCACGGTCGTCATCGAGGAGGCCGACATCGTCGGCGACTGGCAGCGCCCGAGCTTCGACATCGCCCGGCAGACCGTCGGCGTCCTCGACCGTGACCGCCTCGTCGCCTACGGCGAGGTCGACCGCGGCCGGTGGGGACACGCGCACGTCCACCCCGACGCCCGGGGCCGCGGTATCGGCACGGCCCTGGCCCTGTGGTGCCAGCGGGTCTCGCGGCGCGACGGCGCCGGCCTCGTCGGCCAGCCGGTGCCCGCGGGTTCGAGCGGCGAGCACCTGCTGCAGTCACTCGGTTACACGCCGCTGTGGACCTCGTGGGTGCTGGAGATGCCGGCGGGCAAGCAGATCGAGCCGCAGGCGGTCCCCGAGGGCTACTCCGTGCGGGCCGCCGAGGGCGATGCCGACCACCGCATCGCCCACGACGTCGTCGAGGACGCCTTCCTCGAGTGGTCGCAGCGCGACCGCGAGCCCTTCGACGACTGGGCAGCCGGGACCGTGCTGCGCCCGGGTTTCGAGCCCTGGCACCTGCGGCTCATGACCGACCCGTCGGGCGTCGTCGTCGGCGTCGCCCTCCTCATGGTCAACGACGACTTCGGCTACATCGACAAGCTCGCGGTGCGCCGCGACCAGCGCGGCAAGGGCCTGGCCCGAGCCCTGCTCGTCGACGCGTTCGGTGCGGCCCGCGACCACGGCGCGACCCGCTCGGAGCTGTCGACCGACTCGCGCACCGGCGCGCTGGGCCTCTACGAGAAGGTCGGCATGGAGGTGACCTCGACGTGGCGGCACTGGGCCATCGACACGAGCGACACCGGCGACGCGAGCGCGTCCGACGCCGCCCGAGACGTCGACACCGCCACGGCGGAGTGAGCAGGATGGGGACATGCACCAGGCGACCTCGATCGACGTCGACACCGACGCTGCGCACGTGTGGGCGGTCATCACGGATGTGGAGCGGTGGCCGGAGTGGACCGAATCCGTCACGTCACTGCACCTGCTCGACCCCGCCCCGCTGCGGGTCGGCTCGCGCGCGCTGATCGAGCAGCCGCGCCTCCCGCGCACCCAGTGGACCGTGACCTCGATCGACAAGGGCCGCGAGTTCGTCTGGGAGGCAACGGGACCCGGCGTGCACACTGTCGCCCGGCACGGTGTCGAGCCGCTCGCGGCCGGACGCAGCCGGGCCACCCTCTCGATCAGCCAGGAGGGCTGGCTCGGCTCCCTCGTCGGACGCGTGTACCGCGGGCTCACCGACCGCTACCTCGCGATGGAGGCGGCCGGCCTCAAGGCGCGCTCTGAGGGCGAGTCGACGTCGTAGCGTCGACGCCGCGGTCAGGCGTCGTCATCGACGCCGCCGAGCACCGGGTTCGACTCGGACGCGGCGAGATCGCTCGGCGCGAGGCCGGGCAGCCACGTCGCGAGGTCGTTGCCCTGGGCGCCGTTGGCCGGCTCGAGCACCGGCAGCCCGTCGGCGAACCAGATGACGGTCATGACCTCGCGCATGGCCTCGGAGCTGTTGCCGAAGGCCCGGTGCACGGTCCAGCCGGAGTGGAACGACGCGTCACCCGCCTGCATCGCCACGGGCTCGTCGACCGGTGTGCCGCGCTCGGCGAGCAGCCGGTCGAAGTGCTCCTCGGACGCGTCGGAGATGCCGATGTCGCTGAGCGGGCCGTCGACGTGGCTGCCGGTCGCGAAGGCGAGGCCGCCGTGGGCCGGTGTGATGTCGACGAGCGGCATCCACATCGTGAGGCAGCGCGACCCGTCGAGCGGCCAGTACATGGCGTCCTGGTGCCACGGCGTGTACCCGCCGCCGGGCTCCTTGAAGAGCGCCTGGTCGTGGTAGAGCCGGACCCGCGGCACCCCGAGCAGGCGCGCGGCGACGCCCGCGAAGCGCGCGGCAAGGACGAAGCGGGCGACGTCCGGGTCGTGCCGCCAGAGGTTCATCACCTGCAGGAACGCCATCCCGTAGCTGTCCCGCTCGGCGAGCGGTCGCGACTCGGTGCTGAGCCGCTCCACCGCTGCCGCCACCGGGACCCGGAACGCGGCCGCCTCGTCACGCGTCGCCACCTGGGTCAGCCGGACGAAGCCGTCAGCCTGGTAGGCAGCGACCTGATCGTCTGTGACGGGGTATGCCGTGGTGAGCTCCGGCAGCGTGTCGATGGGCATCGCGGGGCCGTCCTTCGTGGATCGTGAGCGACCGGAGTGGCCGTCGATCCACCAAGCCCACCAGACCCCGTGGCCGCCCGCACGGGACGTCGTGGTCGGAGGGGTACGTTCTGGTGCCATGCGCACCCACGCAGAGGAACCATGACGGCGGCCACCGGCCGGCTCGGCGAGGTGCTCGTGGCCGGACGCATCCTCGGTGGCGGCGGTCTGCCGGCGGGCACGACCCGCCGGCACCCGACGTGGGGGCTCACGTTCGTCACCGCCGGATCGGGCCGCTACCGCGACGCCGCCCACGACGAGCCCGTCGCCGCAGGCACGCTCATCCTCGTGCACCCCGGACACCCGCACTGGTACGGCGCGGACGCGCGCGGCTGGGACGAGCACTTCGTCGTGTTCGACGGGGTCGCCTACGAGCTCGCGGCACGGCGAGGCGCCCTCACCCCCGGCCGCCCGCTCGTCCACGACCTGCCGGTGCGGCGCTGGGCGGCACGCTTCGCCTCGTTCGAGCGCCCCCGGCCCGCGACGGTCGCGGCCCGAGACGCCCAGGCCGTCGACCTGCTCGCAGCGCTCCTCGACGCGCTGGCGGTCGACGAGCAGCGCCGCCGCCGTGGTCCCGGCGCCACGGACGCGTGGCTCGCACGGTCGGTCGAGCTGCTCGGGCACGACCTCGGGGAGCCCCTCGACCTGCACGACGTCGCCGCGGCGGTCGGCGAGCCGTACGAGACGTGGCGGCGGCGGTTCCGCGTCGAGACGGGCACGAGCCCGTACGCGCACCGGGCCGCGCGCCGGCTCGCGTCCGCCACGGAGCTGCTCGTGCACACCGGCCTCGGGGTGCGCGACATCGCCGCCGCGACCGGCTACACCGACGAGCGCCACCTCATCCGGCGCTTCCGCGCCGCGACGGGGCTCACGCCGAGGGCCTTCCGCGACGCGTCCCGCTGACGCAGCCCGGGCTGCGCCAGCGGGCGTGGACGCTCAGCCGCAGACGGCGCCGCCGCTCGCGCTGCCGACGAGCTTGCGGTACTTGGCGAGGACGCCGCGGGTGTACTTCGGCTCCGGGTGCGTGACGCCCTCCGCGCGGCGACGCGCCATCTCGTCCTCGTCGACGAGGACGTCGAGCGTGCCGCTCGCGACGTCGAGGCGGATCGTGTCGCCGTCGCGGACGAAGGCGATCGGCCCCTCGTCGACGGCCTCCGGGGCCACGTGCCCGACGCAGAGCCCGGTGGTGCCCCCGGAGAAGCGCCCGTCGGTGAGGAGCAGGACGTCCTTGCCGAGGCCGGCACCCTTGATCGCGCCGGTCACGGCGAGCATCTCGCGCATGCCGGGGCCGCCCTTGGGGCCCTCGTAGCGGATGACGACGACGTCGTTCTTCTGCAGCGAGCCGGCCTCGACGGCGTCCATCGCGGCGCGCTCGCCGTCGAAGACGCGGGCCGTGCCCTCGAAGACCGACTCGTCGAACCCGGCCGACTTCACGACTGCCCCCTCGGGCGCGAGCGAGCCGGTGAGGATGGTCAGGCCGCCCGTCTTGTGGATCGGCTGGGCCATCTCGCGGATGACCCGGCCGTCGATGTGCGGCGGGTTGATCTCCTCGAGGTTCTCGGCCATCGTCTTGCCGGTCACGGTGAGGCAGTCGCCGTCGAGCAGGCCGGCCTCGAGGAGGGTCTTCATGACGACGGGGATGCCGCCGATGTGGTCGATGTCCTTCATGACGAAGCTGCCGAACGGCTTGACGTCGGCCAGGTGCGGCACCTTGGCGCCGATGCGGCGGAAGTCCTCGATGGTGAGGTCGACGTCGGCCTCGTGGGCGATGGCGAGCAGGTGGAGCACGGCGTTGGTCGAGCCGCCGAAGGCCATGACGACGGCGATGGCGTTCTCGAAGGCCGGCTTGGTCATGATGTCGCGCGCCGTGATGCCGCGGCGGAGCAGCTCGACGACGGCCTCGCCCGACTTGCGGGCGTACATGTCGCGGCGGCGGTCGGTCGCGGGCGGGGCGGCCGAGCCGGGGATCGACATGCCGATCGCCTCGGCGACGGCGGCCATGGTGTTGGCGGTGTAGAAGCCGCCGCAGGCACCCTCACCCGGGCAGATGGCCCGCTCGATGGCGTCGACGTCCTCACGCGACATGAGGCCGGCGTTGCACGCGCCGACGGCCTCGAAGGCGTCGATGATCGTGACCTCCTTCTCGGTGCCGTCGGAGAGCTTGGCGACACCCGGGAGGATCGTGCCGGCGTAGAGGAACACCGAGGCCAGGTCGAGGCGCGCCGCGGCCATGAGCATGCCGGGCAGCGACTTGTCACAGCCGGCGAGCAGCACCGAGCCGTCGAGGCGCTCGGCGTTCATGACGGTCTCGACGGAGTCGGCGATGATCTCGCGCGACACGAGGCTGAAGTGCATGCCCTCGTGGCCCATCGAGATGCCGTCGGAGACGGAGATCGTGCCGAACTCGAGCGGGTAGCCGCCGCCCGCGTGGACGCCGTCCTTGACGGCCTTGGCAAGCCGGTCGAGCGACAGGTTGCACGGCGTGATCTCGTTCCACGAGCTCGCGACGCCGATCTGCGGCTTGGCGAAGTCGTCGTCGCCGAGGCCTACCGCCCGGAGCATCCCCCGCGCCGCGGTCTTCTCGAGACCGTCGGTGACGTCGCGGCTGCGGGGCTTGATGTCAGGCGTCTGCGTCATGCTCTGCAGCATAGGACGCTGTCCGCTCCGTGGACATGGCATCTCACGTCCCGGCCACGGCCGGGCCGTGGGAGCGTCGCGCGGGTCAGGCGCGGCTCACGTGGAAGCGCGCGAGCGAGCACGAACCCGCGTCGAGGTCGGCCCACTCCCCCTGGTAGCGCAGCACCGCCAGCCCGCTCGTGGCGAACCCGGCGGCGAGCGCGTCGTGCGCCTCGCGCGACCCGTCGCCCTCGGTGAGGATGCTCGTCAGGTGCGCGGTGGTCGGGTTGTGCCCGACGACGAGGACCGTGGCGGTGTCGCCTGCGTCCTCGCGGACCGTCTCGAGGGTCTGCTCGGGGCCGCCGACGTAGATGGTGCGCCGGTACTCGACGAACTCGGTGTGGGCGCCGCCGTGGCAGGCCTCCTCCCAGGTCTGCCGGGTACGCACGGCCGTCGAGCAGATGACGAGGTCGGGCACGAGCCCTTCGGTGCGCAGCCAGGCACCGGCCGCCTTGGCGTCGCGGCGCCCCCGGTCGGTGAGCTCGCGGTCGTGGTCCGGCTTCCCGAGCACCTGCTCGGCCTTGGAGTGACGCATGAGGACGAGGGTCTTCTCGCGGGCGGCGGTGCTCATGTCCCCGAGCATGCTCCGTTCCGTCGACCTTGTCAGCCCGGGGTCACAGCTCGAGGGCGGGCTTGATCCGCTTCGGGGTCCACATCCGAGAGCGCCGCGCTGCGACAGTCGAGAAGGCCAGCGCCCCGAGCAGGTACACGGCGAGGACCCCGACCGAGCCGGCCACCGGGCCGAGGTCGGCCCCGTAGAGCAGGCGGCGCAGGCCGTCGACGGCGTGGCTCATCGGCACGACGTGGTGCACGGCCTGAAGCGGCGCGGGGAGGGTCTGCCACGGGAAGGTGCCGCCGGCGCTGACGAGCTGGACGACCATGAAGACGAGGCCGAGGAACTTGCCGACCGCGCCGAACCGCGAGGCGAGCGCGTGCAGGATCGCGACGAACGTCATCGAGGTGAAGCAGAGGAAGAGGAACGCGAGCACCGGGTGGGCGATCCGGATGTCGACGCCGCGACCGACGACGAGCACGAGCGCCGCCACCTGGACGAGCCCGACGAGCGCGGGCGCGAGCCAGCCGCCGAGGGCGGTCCGGACGGAGCGCTGGCTCGTGGCGAGCGCGCGCGTCGACAGGGGTCGCACGAAGAGGAAGAGCACGTAGGCGCCGATCCACAGCGCGAGGCTCATGAAGAGGGGTGCGAGACCCGCGCCGTAGGAGCCGGCCGAGGACAGCGAGCCGTTGGACACCCCGACCGGGTTGCCGATGGTCTGCGCCATGGCCTTGCGCTGCGCGTCGCTGGGGTCGGGCACCGAGTCCCGGCCCTTGACGAGCCCGGCGTGCAGGTCGGTGGTGCCCTTCGCGATGGTGTCGAGGCCCGAGGCGAGCGAGGTGGCACCCGTGGACAGGGTGTCTCCGCCCGACGCGGCCTTCGCAGCCCCGCTGGACAGTCGGGCCGACCCGTCCTTCAGGGTGTCGAGCCCGTCGGCGAGCGTGCCGGCACCGTCGCGGACGCGCACCGCACCGGAGTGGGCCTTCGCGATGCCGTCGGCGAGGGCCGGGGTGGCGTTCGCGAGCGCCCGCGCGCCGGCGGCCACCTGGTCCGCGCCCTTCGACAGACGCGTCAGGTCGCCGGAGGTCGACTGGATCGTGGCGTCGGCGCGCCCGACGTAGCCGTCGATGGTGTCGAGGCGCGACTCGAGGAGAGACAGCTGGGCGTCGGTGAGCCCCTGGGCGCGCAGGGCCGCGATGAGGGAGGCCTGGTCGGCGGTGAAGCGCTTCCTCAGGTCGGTGGAGGCCGTCGCGGCCGTCGTGCCGTAGCCGGCCATCCTGCGGTTGCCCGCGGCCACCTGCTCGGCACCGTCGGCCAGCCGGTCGGTCTGGGCGGGCAGGCCGGCCGTGCGCGACTCGAGCGTGGCGAGGCCGCCGGCCAGCTGGGCGGCTCCGGTGTGGAGGGTGTCGGCCCCCGCGGCCGCCTGGCCGACGCCGGCGTCGAGGCGAGCCGCTCCGGAGGCGAGGTCGTGCAGCCCACCGGCGAGGCCCGTTGCGCCCGTGGCCAGCTCATGCGCACCCGAGTCGGCCTTGGCCGCGCCGGCGCGCAGCTTCTCGGAGCCGTCGACCGCCTTGACGAGCTGGTCGTGCACCTGGCTGAAGCCGAGCAGCAGCCGGCTCGCCGCCGTCTCGCTCACCTCGCTCGCGACGGAGGCGGTGACCTGCTTGATCACCTGGTTGCCGATCATCGAGGTCATGTAGTTGTTGGCGTCGTTCGTCTCGAGGACGACCGTGGCCTGGCGGGGCTTGAACTCGGCCGTCGAGGCGAGGTCCGAGGAGAAGGTCCTCGGCAGGATGACGGCGAAGGCGTACGTGCCGTCGTCGACGCCGCGCATCGCCTCGGCGTGCGACACCCGGTGCCAGTCGAAGGACTTGGAGTCCACGAGGTGGTCGGCCACCTGGCCACCGACCTGCAGCTTCTCCCCCGTGCTCAGGGTCGTGCCGGAGTCGTCGCTGACGACGGCGGCGGGCACCTGCGGGAAGGCGCCGTAGGGGTCGTGGTTGGCGTAGAGGTACAGGCCGCCGTAGAGCGTCGGCACGAGGACGAGGGCGGCGAGGGCGAGGCGGGCCAGCCGCGAGGAGGTGAGGCGGCGCAGCTCGGCGACCGCGAGGCGGACGGGGTTCATGCCGAGGGCTCCTTGGCGAGGGCGGGTTCGGTGGTGCGGGCAAGGGCCGCGGCCGTGGCGGCGGTCGTCAGCACGACGACGGCCAGGCCGGCCGCGGCGAGCCGGTGGCAGGTGTCGAGCCACCCGGCGTGGTCCCCGCCGTGCCGCTCGGGGCCTGCCAGGACGAGGACGCGCACGTGGGGGTGCAGGGCGCCGAGCTCGAGCAGCAGGGTGGTGCGGATGCCGGGCGGCAGCTGCTCCCAAGGACGGCCGGCCCGGTCGGCGAGGTCGCGTTCGGCGAGGAAGGCGGTGACGGCCGCGCGTGAGGCCGGGCGCTCGGCGAGAGCGAGCTCCTCCTCCACGACGGCCCGGACGGCGATGCCGTCCTCCGGCGCCGTGACGTCGGCGACGTCGACGAGGCGGGTGCGCAGCTGGAGGTCGGGCAGGCCGGCGGCGCCGCCGATGCTGACCCGGCCGCGGAGCAGCTCGACGCGGCCGCCGATGGCGAGCGCGAGGGCGACCTGCGGGATGCCGGGGTCGGTGGCCACGACGGTGACCTCGCCGGCGGGGGCCGTGAAGGAGACGTGCTCGACGAACGGCTCGTGCGTCCCCGCGACGCTGACGTCATCGACCACGACGGTGCGCAGGTCCGGTCCGCGGCCGGTGTCCTTCTCCAGTTCAATCACGATACGAGTATGCATCCAATACACACTCGTATCCAATTCAAGGCCGTATCCTGTGAGCATGACCACGACGTCCGAGCCCCCGATCAGCGCCCGACGGCAGGCCACCCGTGAGCGCGTCCTCGAGGCGGCGAGCGAGGTCTTCGCCGAGCGCGGGTTCCACGGCGCCACCGTCGAGGACATCTGCGAGCGCGCCGGGTTCACGCGCGGCGCCTTCTACTCGAACTTCTCCTCCAAGGACGACCTCGTCCTCGAGCTGACACGTCGGCACGCCGAGGACCTCGTCGACCGCATCCGCGCGGCGAGCAAGCGCGAGCACGCGAGCGCCGAGGAGGTGCTCCGCGACGTCCTCGCCGCCCTCGCCGACGACAGCCGCAGCAAGGAGCGCTGGGTGGTCCTCACGACGGAGTTCACGCTGCACGCCATCCGTGACGCCGCGGCGCGCCGGGCCTGGGCCGCCCAGCAGCGCCGGGTGCGCGACGAGCTCGCCGCCGTCGTCGACGAGGTGGTGGGCCGGCAGGGCCTGACCCTGCCGATGCCCACCGACGTGTTCGTCCGGGTCGCGATGGCGCTGACCCAGGGGTCGCTGACGCAGCGTCTCGTCGAGCCGCGCTCGCTCGCCGTGGGCGAGCTCGAGCGCACGGTGCTGCCGATCCTCCTCGGCGTCGGCGACTGACTCGTCAGCCGCCCGAGACGGCGTTGATGATGTGGACCCGGGCCCCGGCGGGTACCGGCGTCGCGACACCCTCCCCGCGCGTGGCGTCCTCACCGTTGACGAAGACCTTGACGTGACGGCGGATCAGGCCGCGCTCGTCGCGGACCTTGCCGTCGAGGATGCGGTGCTCGGCGAACGCGCGGTCCAGCAGCTCACTGACGCTCTGGCTGTCGCCGGGCGACTCGACCTCGATCTCGGCCACGCCCCCGACGAGGTCGCGGAGCATGCCGGGCAGAATGACGCGGACGGGGGAATGGACCGGGGCAATCATGCGGACACCGTTGCCCCTCAGCCGATCTGGGCTGCGCGCACGACGAGGACGTCGGGCAGCTGCGTCGCGATGCGCGAGAAGGACTCACCCTCGTCGACCGAGGCGAAGACGTCGCCGTTGCGGGTGCCGAGGTAGACCCCGACCGGATCGGCGGTGTCGAGGGAGGCGGCGTCGCGCAGGACGCACGTGAAGCTGTCCGAGGGCAGCCCCTGGGCCTGCATGCGCCAGTGCGCACCGCCGTCGTCGGAGCGCTGCACCTGCAGCTGGGCGCCGGGCGGGATGCGCTCGCCGTCGTCGGCGACCGGGATGTTCCACACGACGCCGGGGCGGCGCGGGTGGGCGAGGATCGTGAACCCGAAGTCGGTGGGCAGGCCCTCGGCGATGGACTCCCACGTGGCGCCGTTGTCGTCGGAGCGGTACACGCCCTTGTGGTTCTGGGCGTAGAGCTCGCCGTCGGCGCGGCCGCGGGCGACCTTGTGGACGCACTGGCCGAACTCGGGGTACTCGTCGTCGGGCATGAAGTACGCGCGGATGCCGGGGTTGGACGGCGCCCAGGTCTCGCCCGAGTCGGAGGAGCGGTAGACGCCGCCCGCACTCATCGCGACGAGGAGGTTCTCGGGGTGCCCCGCCTCGGGGATGATCGTGTGGACCGCTCCCCCGCCGAAGCCCGGCTCCCACTTCGGCCGGTGCGGGTGGTTCCAGAGCCCGCGCACCAGCTCGTAGTGCTCGCCGCGGTCGGCGCTGCGGAAGAGGGCGTGCGGCTCGACGCCGGCCCAGACGACGTCGTCGTCGTTGGGGTCGGGGGTCAGCTGCCAGACCCGCTCGAGCGCCGTGTCGGTGTCGATGGGGAACGCGAGGGCGCGCTCGGCGCTCTCGGTCCAGGTGCGTCCGGCGTCGGTGCTCACCTGGACGGTCGGTCCCCAGTGCCACGACTTGACGCCGGCGAGCACGCTCGTGCGACCGGCGCGGGTGTCGATCGCGACCGACGCGACCTCGCTCATGAGGAAGTGCGGACCCTCGAGGGTCCACTCCGCCCGGTCGGTGCTCCGGGCCACCCACAGCCCCTTGCGCGTGCCGATGGCGACGATGGTCTCTGTCATGTTCACAGTGTCCACTACCCCACCGACAGCGACAAGGTCTCGACGCGCCGGGCGGATCGCACTCGCTCGAGGGTGCCCTCAGCCGGCGCTCGGGCGCCCTTCGACGACGACGTTGTCGAGGGGCCGTCCGTCTCGCAGCGCCTCGACCTGACGCCGCACGAGGGCGACGGCGCGAGGGCGCATGGCGTCGGTCGCCCCGCCGACGTGCGGCGTGATGAGCACCCCGGGCGTCGTCCACAACGGGTGGTCGGCCGGCAGCGGCTCGGGATCGGTGACATCGAGCCCGGCGCGCAGCCGGCCCGATGCGCACTCGGCGACGAGCGCGCCGGTGTCGACGACCGGACCGCGCGCGACGTTGACGACGACGGCGCCGTCGGGAAGCAGCGCCAGGGCCTCGGCGTCGACGAGCCTCCGCGTGGCGTCGGTCAGGGGCACGATGACGACGACGACGTCGTGGTGCGGCAGCAGGTCGGGCAGCTCGTCGATGCCGTGGACCGCGTCGACGAGGTCGTCTCCGGCGCGGGCCCGGCTGGCGACGGCCGTGACCGACACCTCGAAGGGCAGGAGGCGACGCACGACGGCACGGCCGATGTGGCCGTAGCCGAGGACGAGGACGCGCCGGTCGGCGAGGGACCTGCGCAGCACGAGCGGCTTCCAGGTGCCCTGCGCCTGCGCGGCGGCGAACTCGGGCACCTCGCGGATCGAGGCGAGCGCGAGCGTCAGGGCCAGCTCGGCCGTGCTCGCGTCGTGCACGCCGGCCGCGTTGCACAGGGCCACCCCCGGCGGCACGTCATCGGCGAACTGCTCGTAGCCGGCGCTCTGCAGCTGGAGGGCCTCGAGCGCGTCGAGGCCCGGCGTGACGTCGGCCAGGCGGAGCTGCGTCATGTACGGCAGCACCGCGAGCCGGATCTCGGCCCCGCGCGGGTGGGGCTCCCGCATGTCCCAGACGACGAGGTCGACGCGGCCGTCGGCCGTGAGGTCGGCCAGCCGGTCGGCGTAGTCCTGCTCGGGGACGGACACGACGAGGCGCTCGGTGCTCATGCCGAGACGCTACCCAGCGCTCCTGACGCGTCGGACTAGGCTCCACCCCGTGGTCACTCCCGACGGCTCGCACATCACCGGTCCCGCCGACGCCACCGGCCGCGTCCTGTCGGTCAACGTCGGCCGACGCACGCCGCAGCCGTACACGAGCGCCGACGCCACGGCCATCGACAAGCGCGCCACCGCGTCGGTCGAGGTGCGCGACCCCGGACCGAAGCACGGCGGCCTCGGCAGCGGCGTCGTCGGCGACGAGATCGGCGACCCGCGCCACCACGGCGGCCGCCTCCAGGCCGTCTACGCCTACCCGCGCGAGGACCAGCTGTGGTGGGCCGAGCGCATCGGGCGCCCCGTCGCCGCAGGCGAGTTCGGCGAGAACCTCACCATCGAGGGCATCGACGCCACGCACGCCCTCGTCGGCGAGGTGTGGCGCGTCGGCACCGCGGTGCTGCGCGTCGAGGTGCCTCGCATCCCGTGCCGCACCTTCGCCGGGCACATGGACGAACGCGGCTGGGTCAAGCGCTTCACCGAGGCGGGCCGCACCGGCGCCTACCTGTCGGTGACGACACCCGGGCGCATCACCACCGGGGACGCCGTCGCCGTCGAGCGCCCCGACCACGACATCGACCTGCTGACACTGTTCCGGGCCTTCACCGGCGACCTCGACGCGACGCGTCGCGTCGTCGCGGCGAACGTCGTGGACGACGAGGTGCAGGCCGACCTCGTCGAGACGCTGCGCCGACGCGCGGGCTGACGCGCTCGCTCACCGGGGCCGCGCCACCGCGGTGGTCGCGGGTGAGAATGGCACATGTCGCCGATCACCCGAACGCCCGCTCGCGCCCGGCGCGCCCTCACCGGCCTGGCCGGCCTGACTGTGGCCGCCCTGCTCTGCGCTGGGTGCTCGACCGCACCCGAGGCCGGCAGCCCGAGCACCGTCCCCGGCGCCGACGCGTCGGCCCCGACCGGTCCCGAGCCCGCAGCCACCACCCCCGCCGCCACCGGTGCCGCGAGCCCGTCCACGCGCGTGACGCGCCCGCCGGACCAGCCCGCAGGCCCCGTCACGCTCCTCGGAGGCCTCGACATCGCCTGGTCCATCGCGGTCCTGCCCGACGGCACCGCACTCGTCTCCGAACGCAACACCGGGGTCGTGCACCACGTGCCACGCCCCGGTAGCGGCGGCGCGTCACAGGAGGTGGGCCGGCTGCCGATCGTCCGCAGCGGCGGGGAAGGCGGCCTGCTCGGTCTCGCGGTCGCGCGCGACTTCGCCGGCGACCCGGTCGTCTTCGCCTACTACTCCACCGAGAGCGACAACCGCGTGGCGGCCGTGCCGTGGCAGGGCGGGCGGCTCGGCGACCCGGAGGCCGTGCTCACCGGGATCCCGCGCGGCACCAACCACAACGGCGGCCGCATCGCCTTCGGTCCCGACGGCTTCCTCTACATCGGCACGGGTGACGCCGGCGACTCCTCGCTGTCGCAGAACCTCGGCTCGCTGGGCGGCAAGATCCTGCGCGTCACGCGCGAGGGCGACCCCGCGCCGGGCAACCCGTTCGGCGGCTCGCCGATCTGGTCCTACGGTCACCGCAACGTCCAGGGCCTGGCATGGGACTCTCGGGATCGGTTGTGGGCCAGCGAGTTCGGGGCCAACACGTGGGATGAGCTGAACCTCGTCGAGGCCGGCGGCAACTACGGCTGGCCACAGGTCGAGGGACGGGCCGACCGCGAGGAGCTCGTCGATCCGGTGGCCCAGTGGCCGACCTCCGAGATGTCACCGAGCGGGATCACGATCGGCCCAGACGGGGCCGTCTACCTCGCCGCCCTGCGCGGCCAGTCGGTCTGGCGCGTGCCGATCGGCGCCGACGGCAAGGCGGGGACCCCGACGCGTCACCTCGAGGGGACCTACGGACGCGTCCGCGACGTGCGGTTCGTCGACGGCCGCGTGTGGCTGACGACGAGCAACGGCGACGACGACCGGCTGGTGTCGTTGCCCCGCAGCGCCGTAGGGGCCGCCTGAGCCGGTCGCGCGGCTAGCCTGAGTCGAGGGGTGGCAGCGCAGCCGCTGCGCCCGTGAAGACGACGGAGAGGCACGGCATGTCTTCCTACGAGGAGATCCTCAGCCAGGTCCCGGTCGACGAGCTCGCCCAGCACTTCGGCGTCGAGCCCGGCGAGATCGAGCAGGCCGCCCAGAGCGCCCTGCCCGCGCTGCTCGGTGGGCTGCACGCCAACGCCGGCGACCCGGCCGGAGCCAGCTCGCTGCTCGGCGCGCTCGGCGACCACCAGGAGCAGGTCGGTGGACTCGACGACATCGACGAGGGCGACGGGCAGCGCATCGTCGGCAACATCTTCGGGGACAACACCGACCAGGTGGTGAGCCGGCTCGGCAGCGGGTCCGGCTCCTCCGGCGGGCTCGTGGGCAAGCTGCTGCCGATCCTCGCCCCGATCGTCCTGTCGTGGCTCGCGAACCGCATCGGGCAGGGCGGTCTCGGCGGCCTCGGTGGGGTGCTCGGCGGCGGCTCGTCGGGTGACGCGCCGGGGGCGTCCTCCGGCTCGGCGAGCGGTCCGGCCTCCTCCCCCGAGTCGGGGCCGCTCTTCCCGGGTGGGCAGGGCGCCGGCAGCGCACCCGTACAACCGCCCACGGGCACGACGGACGCGCCGGCCGGCGCCGACGCGTCGGGCGGGCCGGACGCGTCCGGCTCGAACCCGCTGCAAGACATCCTCGGGCAGGTGCTCGGCGGGGCGACGGGTGGCAGCAGCGGTTCCGGTGCAGGCGGGGTACTCGGTGGGATCCTCGGCGGCCTGCTCGGGGGTGGCCGGCGCTAGCCCGCTCGTCCCCACCGCGCGAAGAGGCCACGACCCGCGACGGGTCGTGGCCTCTTCGGGAGTCGTGCGGTGGGCGTCAGCCCTGGCCGAGCTTGGCCAGGATGAGGGCGCGGGCCTTGCCGGCGTCCGCCTGCCCCTTCATCTCCTTCATGACCTGCCCGATGAGGGCACCGGCGGCCTGCACCTTGCCGCCGCGGATCTTCTCGGCGACGTCGGCGTTGGCCGCGATGACGGTGTCGACGGCGGCCTCGAGGGCGCTGTCGTCCTGGACGAGCTCGAGCCCGCGGGCGTCGGCCACGGCGGTCGGGCTGCCTTCGCCGGCGAGCACGCCGTCGAGCACCTGGCGGGCCATCGAGTCGTTGAGCCGGCCCGAGGTGACGAGGCCGTCGAGCTCGGCGACGTGCGCCGGCGTCAGGCCGATCGACGCGGCGTAGGTGACGAGGTCCTGGGCCTCGGAGTTCGCGCGACGCGACGGCTCACCGAGCCACCACTTGCGCGCTGCCGCCGGGGTCGCGCCCGCGGCGACGGTCTCCTCGATGAGCTCGACGGCGCCGGCATTGAGCACGTCGCGCATCTCGAGATCGCTGTAGCCCCAGTCGGACTGGAGGCGCTTGCGGCGTGCGGCCGGGTTCTCCGGCAGGGTGCCGCGCAGCTGCTCGACCCACTCTGCCGCAGGAGCGACCGGAACGAGGTCGGGCTCGGGGAAGTAGCGGTAGTCCTCGGCGTCGGACTTCTCGCGACCCGACGTCGTGACGCCGGTGTCCTCGTGCCAGTGGCGGGTCTCCTGCAGGATCGAGCCGCCCCCGGAGAGGATCGCGGCGTGCCGCGAGATCTCGTAGCGCACGGCCCGCTCGACCGAGCGCAGCGAGTTGACGTTCTTCGTCTCGGTGCGCGTGCCGAGCGGCACCTCGGCCTGCTCGGCCGAGGTCGGCTCCCCGGCCTTGGGGCGCAGCGACACGTTGGCGTCGCAGCGCATCGAGCCCTGCTCCATCTTGACGTCGCTGACGTCGAGGGCGCGCAGCAGGTCGCGCAGCGCCGACACGTAGGCGCGCGCCACCTCCGGCGCCCGCTGCCCCGCACCGGTCATCGGCTTGGTGACGATCTCGATGAGCGGGATGCCGGCGCGGTTGTAGTCGACGAGGCTGTGCGTCGCGCCGTGGATGCGACCGGTGGAGCCGCCGACGTGCAGCGACTTGCCGGTGTCCTCCTCCATGTGGGCGCGCTCGATCTCGACGCGGTAGACCGTGCCGTCCTCGAGCTCGACGTCGAGGTGCCCGTTGTAGGCGATCGGCTCGTCGTACTGGGAGGTCTGGAAGTTCTTCGGCATGTCCGGGTAGAAGTAGTTCTTCCGGGCGAACCGGCACCAGGCCGCGATGTCGCAGTTGAGCGCGAGGCCGATGCGGATGGCCGACTCGACGGCCTTCTCGTTGACGACCGGCAGCGCGCCGGGCAGGCCGAGGCACACCGGGCACACCTGCGAGTTGGGCTCGGCGCCGAACTCGGTGGGGCACCCGCAGAACATCTTCGTGGCCGTGTGCAGCTCGACGTGCACCTCGAGGCCCATGACGGGGTCGAAGCGCTCGAGGGCCTCGTCGTAGTCGAGGACGGCGTCGGTGGTGGTCGTCATCGTCAGGCTCCCTTCACGGCGGAGGCGCCCAGCTCGGGGGCACGGTCGAGGATCGGGCCGCCCCAGCGCGAGACCAGCGCCGCCTCGAGGGCCGCCCCGACGCTGTAGAGGCGCTCGTCCTTCGTGGCGGGCGCCAGCACCTGGATGCCGACCGGCAGGCCGTCCTCGTCGGCGACGCCGGAGGGCAGCGACATGCCGGGCACGCCGGCGAGGTTGGCCGGGATCGTGGCGATGTCGTTGAGGTACATGGCCATCGGGTCCTCGAGCTTGTCGCCGAGGCGGAACGCCGTGGTCGGCGCGGTCGGGCTGACGAGGACGTCGACGGACTCGAACGCGCGGTTGAAGTCCTGCGCGATGAGGGCGCGGACCTTCTGCGCCGAGCCGTAGTACGCGTCGTAGTAGCCAGAGCTGAGGGCGTACGTGCCGAGGATGATGCGGCGCTTGACCTCCGGACCGAAGCCGGCGTCACGCGTCGCGGCCATGACCTGCTCGGCGCTCGGGTCGGGCACGCCGTCCGGGCCGACGCGCAGGCCGTAGCGCATGGCGTCGAACTTGGCGAGGTTGCTCGACGCCTCGCTCGGCAGGATGAGGTAGTACGCGGCGAGGGCGTACTCGAAGTTCGGGCAGCTGACCTCGACGACCTCGGCACCGAGCTCCTCGAGGAGGCGGACCGACTCGTCGAAGCGCGCGCGGACGCCGGGCTGGTACCCCTCGCCGCCGAGCTCCTTGACGACGCCGATGCGCATGCCGCTGACGTCCGCACGACGCGCGGCCTCGACGACCGGCGGCACGGGCGCGTCGATGGAGGTCGAGTCCATCGGGTCGTGCCCGCCCATGACGGCGTGCAGCAGGGCGGTGTCGAGGACGGTGCGCGCGCACGGGCCGGCCTGGTCGAGCGAGCTGGCGAGGGCCACGAGGCCGTAGCGCGAGACGCCGCCGTAGGTCGGCTTGGTGCCGACCGTGCCGGTGACTGCCGCCGGCTGGCGGATCGAGCCACCGGTGTCGGTGCCGGTGGCGAGCGGCGCCTGGAACGAGGCGATGACCGAGCTCGAGCCGCCGCCCGAGCCGCCGGGGATCCGGTCGAGGTCCCACGGGTTGCGCGAGGGCCCGTACGCCGAGTGCTCGGTCGAGGAGCCCATGGCGAACTCGTCCATGTTCGTCTTGCCGAGGATCGGCAGGCCGGCCGCGCGCAGCTTCGTCACGACGGTGGCGTCGTACGGCGGCACCCAGCCCTCGAGGATCTTGCTGCCGCACGTCGTCGGCAGACCCTTGGTCGTCATGACGTCCTTGACGGCGATCGGCACCCCGGCGAGGGCACCGAGGCTCTCCCCCGCGGCGCGGCGCGCGTCGACGGCGCGGGCCTGCTCGAGGGCGCCCTCGGCGTCGACGTGCAGGTAGGAGTGCACCTGCCCGTCGACGGCCGCGATGCGGTCGAGGTGGGCGCGTGTGACCTCCTCGGAGGAGATCGTCGAGGCCGCAAGGGCCTCGGCCAGCGCGGACGCGGTGGCGCGGGTCAGGTCGGATGGCAGGTCGGTCACGTCAGTGCCTTCGTCGTCGCTGCGGGTGGAGTGGTCGGGGGACGCGGGGCGCGGCGCCGCGCTTGGCGCGAGACGGGGCGTCCGGCGTCGGGGCTGGTCAGTCCTCGTCGAGGATGCGCGGTACCGAGAAGCGCTGGTGCTCGGACTCCGGCGCGCCGGAGAGGGCCTCCTGCGGCGTGAGGCTCGGACGCACGACGTCGGGACGCGTGACGTTCGTCAGCGGCATCGGGTGCGACATCGGGGCGACGCCGTCGGTCGGGGCCTGCTGCACCTTGGCCACGGACTCGAGGATCACCGAGAGCTCGCCGACCATCCGGTCGAGCTCGGCCTCGGACAGCTCGATCCGGGCGAGGCCGGCGAGGTGGGCTACGTCGTCGCGGGACAGGGAGGACATGCGGGCCAGTCTATGGGTCGGCCGTGGTGCGCCGGGCACGCGTCCCGGGCGCCCGTGACGGGGCCGACGGACCCGTGCCGCCCCGGCCGTGTCCTCGGGCCGGTGTGCCTCGTTGTCAGCAGGCACACCGGTACCCGAGGAGACCCGATGACGAGTCCGACCAGCACCTCCACCCCCGACGCGGCACCCGCGTCCGTCCCCCCGACCGCGGAGGCGTCGACCCCCACGACGACCGACGCGTCCACCCCAACGGCGCACGACACGTCCACCCCCACGTCGACCGACGCCTCCGCCCGCACGACGCCCGACGCGTCCGCCCGCACGACGCCCGACGCGTCCGCCGGCACGACGCCCGACGCGTCCACCGGCACGACGCCCGACGCGTCCACGACGCCCGCCACCGCCGAGGTCCCGTCAGCTGCGCCGCGCCCGACGCGGACGCGCGCGCACGTACGCCGGCTGCGCAACGAGCAGGGCGACGCGGCCCGCGAGGGTGGTGTCGGCTCGGCCCTGCGCACGGCTGCCGGTGCCGGCCGTCGCGGCTTCGACCACGCCCGGACCGGCCTCGCGAGGCTCGTGTGGACCGCCGCGCTCGTCGCTGCCGGCGTGCTCCTGCTCGGTGTCGCGCTCGTCGTCGCCGACGCGAACACCCGCAACGCCCTCGTCGAGTGGGTGCTCAAGGCCGCCGACGTGCTCGACCTCGGCGTCTTCGGCCGCGACACCGGCGTCAAGCAGTTCACCGGTGAGGGCGCCGTCGTGAAGAACGCCGTCGTCAACTGGGGTCTCGGCGCGGTCGCCTGGCTCGTCGTCGGCCGCGTCGTGCGCCGGCTGCTCACCCTCGGCGCGCACTGACTCGCGGTCCGCGGCGGGGGCCGTCCTGCGTTAGGCTTCATTTGCAAACACTGTTCGCAAAGGAGTCGCCATGAGGATCCTCTCGCTCGCTCCGGGCACCCGGGGCGACGTCGCCCCCGCCGCCGGCCTCGGCGAGGCGTTCACCATCGACGGGCACGAGGTGACCATCGTGGCCGGCGCCGAGCACGCCTCCCTCGTCACCGAGGTCGGCTGCGCCCACGTGCCGATCGATGCGTCGATGACTCCCCCGGGCGACGAGTCGGGCGTGCGCGCCTACCTCGACGTGCTGCGTCGCTATATGGACGCGGCGGCGACGTCGGCTCTCGCGGCCCTCGACCCCGACCGACCGTTCGACGTCGTGCTCACCAACGCCATCTCCCCCTACGGCCACGACATCGCCGAGCACCTCGGGGTGCCGTCCGCGGCCGCGCTGCTCCAGCCCGCCGAGCCGAGCGCCGCCTACCCGCCGATGATCGCCAGTGCCCGCGACCTCGGCCGGCTGGGCAACCGCCTGGCCGGCCGACTCGCCGAGCGGGTCCGGACGCCGTACGACCCCGCCTGCGCCCGGGTGCGATCGGAGCTGGGCCTCCCGCCCGAGAGCCGGGTTGCCGCGCAGCGTCGGCGCCGCCGAGAAGGGATGCCCGTGCACCACGGTATGAGCCCGGCGGTCCTCCCCCGCCCCGACGACTGGTCGGAGCGCCTCGCGCTCGACGGGTTCTGGTGGTACCCGACCCCCGCCGACTGGCAGCCTCCGGCCGACCTCGCGGCGTTCCTCGACGCCGGCCCCGCTCCGGTGGTGGTCACCCTCGGCAGCCTGCCGCCCGGCACCGCAACGGCAGCGCAGGTCGAGGCCGCCTTCCGGCCGGGACGGCACCGCGTCGTCCTGCTAGGCGACGCGCTGGCGGGCGTCGCCGAGCGCCTCACCGCCGGCCTCGGGACCGACCGCGTCGCCCACGCCGGCGACGTGCCCCACGAGTGGCTGCTGCCGCGGGCCGCAGCCGTCGTCCACCAGGCTGGTGCCGGCGTGACATCGGCGGCACTGCGGGCCGGCGTCGCGTCGGTGCCGGTGCCGATGCACACCGACCAGCCGTTCTGGGCACGCCGCCTGCGCGCCCTCTCCGCCGCCACCGACCCGGTGCCGATGAAGCGCCTGACCTCGGAGGCCCTCTCCGCGCGGGTCGACGAGGCCACCTCCTCCACCGCCCTGCGCGACGGGGCAGCACGCGTCGCCCGTGCCCTGGCCGACGAGGACGGCAGCGCGCCGCTTCGTCACTGGCTCCGCGAGCTCGACGGCGCCGCGCAGCGCCACCGATGAGAGCCGGTGTCGTGGACGACGACGTCATCTGGTTGCGTCCGGAGCAGTCGGCCGTGGGCCGCCCGGCGCGGCACACCCGGGCCGCCATCACCGACGCGGCCGTCCGCATCGGGGACGAGCACGGTCTCGCGGCCGTCACCATGCGCAGCGTGGCCTCGGCCCTGGGCACCGCCGCCGGCTCGCTCTACCGCCATGTCACCGGGCGTGACGAGCTCGTCGACCTCATGGTCGACCACGTCGCCGGAGAGTACGACCTGCAGCCGTCGACGGGCGCCTGGCTCGACGACCTCGCCCAGCTCGCGGAGCAGGGGCTCGCCATCCACCGCCGCCACCCGTGGCTCGGCGACATCGTCACGACCCCCGTCCCGGGGCCCCACGGGCTGGCCCTGACCGAGCGCTGGCTGGCCTCGCTCGCCGACCACCCCGCCCCGGACAGCGACAAGCTCGTCGCGTTCGCGGTGACCAACGCGCTCCTCGGCGCCTTCGCCCGAACGGGCTACGGGACGGACGCCGCCCGTGCGCGGACGCAGGCCGCCTACCTCGGCCGCGTCGCGGCCCGGGGTGGGTACCCGCGGCTGGCTGCCCTGCGCCCCGAGGGGCCGACCGACCCCGAGCAGGTGTTCCCCGAGGTCCTCAGACGCACCCTGCGTGGCCTGCTCGACAGCTGACGGGTCCAGACGCCGCCGGGCCTCCCTGGGAGGCCCGGCGGCGGGTGCTCAGTCCCGGTGGGCGCGGCGACGGTCGAGGACGTAGGTGCGCACGAGATTGCGCGCCGTGCCCCACACGCCGTGGCGGAAGAGCAGGACGATGACGACGAAGATCGTGCCGGTGATGAGGCCGATCCCCTCGAAGCCCGAGCTCGCGAGGTAGTCCTCGAGGACGACGACGATCGCAGCGCCGACGAGGCCGCCCCAGAGCGTGCCGATGCCGCCGAGGACCGTGATGAGCACGACCTTGCCCGACGTCGTCCACATCAGCTCCTGCAGCGAGGCGAACTGGTGGCTGATCGCGAAGACGCCGCCGGCGAGGCCAGCCAGGCCGGCCGAGATGACGAACGCCTTGATCTTGTAGACCTCGACGTCGTAGCCGAGGGCCCGCGCCCGGGCCGGGTTGTCGCGCACGGCCGTCAGGACGCGTCCGAACGGGGAGTTGACGACGCGCCAGGCCAGGAGCAGGCCGAGGACGATCATCGCCGCGCCGGCGTAGTAGAAGTAGAACGAGTCGGTCTCGACCGCCTCGATGCCGAAGAAGTTCTGCGGGATGCCCTGCAGGCCGTTCTCGCCGCCGGTCAGCGAGCGGGCCTGGTTGGCGATGAAGTAGAGCATCTGGGCGAAGGCCAGGGTCACCATCGCGAAGTAGATGCCGGTGCGGCGCACCGACAGGTAGCCGATCGGCCACGCGATGAGCATGGAGAACACCGCGCCCCCGAGGACGGCCACCGGGAACGGCACGCCCCAGTGGATGGCGATGAGGCCGGTGCAGTAGGCCGAGCCGCCCCAGAACGCGGCGTGCCCGAAGCTGAGCAGGCCGGTGAAGCCGAGGAGCAGGTCGACGCTGATCGCGAAGAGACCCCAGCAGAGGATGTCCATCGCGACGGGCGGGTAGATCCAGTACGGCAGCAGGACGAGGACGGCGAGGCCCGCGAGGAGCAGCACGTAGCGGATCGGGTTGCGGCGAGACAGGATCGAGGGCTGGGCGAGGTCGACGTCGACCTTGCCGGTCAGCTGCGTGCTCATGCAACCTCCTCCCGCCCGAAGAGCCCCGAGGGCCGGACGAGGACGACGACCGCCATGAGGACGAAGATGACGATCTGGGCGAACGCGGGGGCATAGGCGACGCCGTAGGCCTCGACGAGCCCCACGAGGAACCCGCCGACGACGGCGCCGAGGATCGAACCGAGGCCGCCGATGACGACGACGGCGAACAGGATGATGATGAAGTTGCTGCCCATCTCGGCGGTGATGGCGCGCGTCGGCGCCGCGAGGACGCCGGCGAGCCCCGCGAGGGCGATGCCGAAGCCGAACACCGGTGTGACGAAACGGCCGACGTTGATCCCGAGGGCACGCGTGCGCTCGGCGTCCTCCGTGGCGGCGCGCACGATCATGCCGATCCTGGTGCGCGTCAGCAGCAGGCCGACGGCCACGCACACGACGACGCTGAAGACGCAGGCGAAGATCGCGTAGACCGACAGGTTGACGCTGCCGATCGTCACCTGGCCGCCGAGCCCCGCGGGGATCTCGTAGGGCAGGCCCGAGACGCCGTACCGCTGCTTGACCGCCTCGACGAGGACCAGCGTCAGGCCGAACGTCAGCAGGAAGTTGTACAGCGGGTCGAGGGCGAGGAGCCAGCGCACGAGGAGCCGCTCCATGAGGACGCCGAAGAGGAACATCAGCACCGGGACGACGGCGAGCGCCACCCAGAACCCGACGTGCAGCTCGGCGAGGAGCACCGCGGAGATGACGGCGCCCAGCATGTAGCAGGCCCCGTGCGAGAAGTTGACGACGCCGAGGACGCCGAAGATCACCGCGAGACCCAGGGCCGACAGCGCGTAGAAGCCGCCGGCCGCGAGGCCCTGCAGGGTGTACTGGATGAATTCGCTCATGTCACAGACTCGTTCGCGTTCGTCACGCAGACCACTGGTGCCTGGGCCGTTCGGTGGACGGTGGGTGTGGCGTGGCGACCGGGGTGGCCGTCCGGCGCGCGGGTGCGCGCGCCGGACGGCGCAGGGACCCGGTCAGCCCATCTTGCAGTCAGGGTTGGCGGGGCCGTAGGCCTCGGCCGCGGGGATCGTCTTGACGATGTCCTCGTAGTCCCACTCCTCCGGCGCCGAGCTCTTGACCTTCGCCAGGTACATGTCGTGGATGACGGCGTGGTCGGCCTTGCGCACCTCGCCGTTGCGGAGGAACACGTCGTTGATCTTCTTGCCCTCGAGCTTGGAGACGACAGCGTCGGCGTCGTCGGTGCCGGCCTCCTGGACCGCCTCGAGGTAGTTCATCGCGGCCGAGTAGTTCGCGGCGTGGGCGAACGACGGACGCGTGTTCGTCTTCTCCTTGAAGCGGTCGGCCCACTTCTTGTTCTGGGCGTCGAAGTTCCAGTACCAGGCGTCGGTGAACTGAGTGCCGGCGAACTGGTCGACACCGAGCGAGTGGATGTCGGTGATGAACATGAGCCCGACGGCCAGCTGCACCTTGCCCTTGAGGGGGCTCTGGTTGAACTGCTTGACGAAGTTGATGAGGTCGCCGCCGGCATGCATCGAGCCGATGACCTTCGGGTTGCCCTCGCCGGCCTTGGTGATGAACGTTGCGAAGTTGTCGCTCGGGAACGGCGAGGCGATCGACTGCCCGACCGTGCCGCCGGCGGCCTGGATCTCCTTGGTGAAGGACTTGTTCATGTCCTGGCCGAAGGCGTAGTCGGGGTAGACGATGTTCCACGACGTGCCGCCGGCCTTGGTGATGGTGCCGGCCGTGCCGCGCGCGAGCGCCGCGGTGTTGTAGGCCCAGTGGAACGTGTACTTGTTGCACTGCGCACCGGTCAGGGCCGTCGTGCCGGCGCCGATGTTGATGTAGAGCTTCTTCTTGTTCTTGGCCTGCGTGGCGACGGCGAGGCCGGCCGCCGAGTTCGGCACGTCGAGGATGATGTCGGCCTTCTGGCGGTCGTACATCTCCTGCGCCTTGGAGTTGGCGACGTCGGCCTTGTTCTGGTGGTCGGCCGTGACGATCTCGATGTCCTTGGCGACGGCCTTGTCGCCGTACTTGGCCTTGTAGTCGTCGATGGCCAGCTGGATGGCGACCTTGGAGTTGGGGCCCGAGAGGTCCTTGTAGACGCCGGACTGGTCGTTGAGCAGACCGATGACGACCTTGTCGTCGGTCAGCTTGCTCGAGCCGCCCGACTGGGGGCCGCCCTGCCCGCACGCGGCGAGCGCGAGCGAGGCCGTGGCGGCCACGGCCAGCGATGCGTGGATCTTCCTGCTACGCATGTCCCCTCCTTGGGGTGACGTCGGATGTGTTCGTGTCGGATGTGTGTGGTGCCTGTGCGTGGTGGTGCGCGGGTGCGTCGGTGGAACCGGTGGTGGTGACGCGGGGTGACGCTGCCCTGGGCCGGCCCGTCCGGGTGCGGCCCGGTGGTTTACATCCCGAGGTGGGTGAGCAGCTCGCTCTCGCGGGAGCGGAACTCGTCGTTGTCGAGGTGCTCGACGACCTGCCCCTGGGCGAGCAGGTAGTGCCGGTCGGCGACGGTCGAGGCGAACTTGACGTTCTGCTCGACGAGGAGGACGCCGACGCCCTGGCCCTTGATCTCGCGGATGATCTCGCCTATGCGCTGGACGATGACGGGGGCGAGGCCCTCGCTCGGCTCGTCGAGCAGCAGCAGGCGCGACCCCATGCGCAGCACGCGGGCCATGGCGAGCATCTGCTGCTCGCCGCCCGACAGCCGCGTGCCGGGGAAGTCGCGCCGTTCGTGCAGGACGGGGAAGAACTCGTAGACCTTCTCCAGGGGCCAGGCGTCGGGGTGGACGACCGGCGGCAGGAGGAGGTTCTCGGCGACGGTGAGGCTCGCGTAGATGCCGCGGTCGTCGGGCACCCAACCGAGGCCGGCCCTGGCCCGCGCGTCGGCGGAGCGCTTGGTCACGTCGGCGCCGTCGAAGGTGACGGTGCCCTCGACGTGCCGGTGCAGCCCCATGACCGAGCGCAGCAGCGTCGTCTTGCCGGCGCCGTTGCGCCCGACGAGGGTGACGACCTCACCGGCACCGACGCCGACCGAGACCTCGCGCAGGACGCGCGCCTCGCCGTACCAGGCCGAGAGGCCGGCGACGTCGAGCACGTGCGCGGCGGCCTCGCGGGAGGCGTCGGTGCGGTCGGTGGTGGCGACGGACGCGGGGGCCGCGTCGGTCGTGACGGGCTCACTCATGGGACGCTCCGAGGTAGGCCGAGATGACGCGCTCGTCGGCGCGGACCTCGTCGTAGGGGCCCTCGGCGAGCACCTGGCCCGCCTGCAGCACCGTGACGCGGTCGGCCAGGGAGCCGACGACGTGCATGTTGTGGTCGACGAACACGACGGTGCGCCCGACCGCGAGGGTCTTGACCAGCGCGATGGTGCGGTCGACGTCCTCGATCCCCATGCCGGCGGTCGGCTCGTCGAGCAGGAGCAGCTTGGGGTCGAGGGCGAGGGCGATGGCGAGCTCGAGGGCGCGCTTCTGGCCGTAGGCGAGCGAGGAGGCTGGGGCGCCGGCACGGTCGGCGAGCCCGACCTGGTCGAGCAGGTCCATGGCGCGGTCGCCGAAGGTGGCCATCCGCTTGACCGAACGCCACCACTGCTTGCCCATGCCGGTCGGGCTGGCGAGCGCGAGCTCGAGGTGCTCGCGCAGCGTCATCTGCTCGAAGAGGCTCGTGATCTGGAAGGAGCGGGCGATGCCGAGCGGGGCGATCTGCTCCGGGGCCTTGCCGGTGACGTCCTGGCCGTCGAAGACGACGGTGCCGGACGTCGGGGTGAGGAAGCCGGTGAGCAGGTTGAACAGGGTCGTCTTGCCGGCGCCGTTCGGCCCGACGAGCGCGTGAACCGTGCCCTGTGCGACCGTCAGGTCGACGCCCGAGACCGCCGTGAACCCGCGGAACTCCTTGGTCAGGGCTCTGGTCTCGAGCAACGGGGTACCCGTCAAGACCTGCACCTCCTCGTGCGTCGCGCTGCGGTGAGCCGGTGTCGGCATGTCGCCGACGGGGGCGCCTCCCGGACTTCGGACCCGGCGTCGGGACCGGGGAGGCTGCGGGAAAGCCTAGGAGGGCCGAAGGGCGAAAGGACGGTGGGCACCCACACACCTCGCCCCGTTCTGTGGGTCGGGCACACATGCGACCGGGCGCACGCCAAGAGCGGCCGGGACCGGCTCGGCAGGAGTGGGTGAGTCAGCCCGTCCCCGGCGCACGCGGCCGCGTCACGACGAGCGCCCGCCGGCCCTCCATTCGTGGGCCTCGACAGCGACGAAGGTCGCGTCGTCCAGAAGCGAACGGGCCCGGTCCGCGTCGGGAGCCTCGAGCAGGACGGCTGCGCCCAGGACGGTGGAACCGTCGTCGGACAGCAGCGGTCCGCCGACGATGACCTCGCCACCGTTCGGCACCTCCGGCGCCGTGCGCGAGGGTTCGGTGAAGCCGAGGACGAGGTACCTCGGGGTGTCGGGCGCATCGTCCGGGCGCCCACCCGCAAACTCCCACATGGTCCGGCCCGATGCGTTGCGCCAGCGGCGCAGCAGCACGTCGCGATAGGCACCCGCCTGCCATCCGGGCTCCTCGAAGGCGAAGGCCCGCGCAGCAGCGACATCGGGCAGGTCGAGGACGTGCACGCTGCCGGTGAGCGTCCCGTCGGGCGCGAACGTCGGACCTCGGGCGATCATCGTCTCCGCGAACCGGTCCATGTACGACCAGTGCTGCTCCACCATCCGTTCCCGGAGCGGCGTCGAGCCGTGACGGTCACGGTGGTAGCAGAAGAACTCCATGCCCCCCACCCTTGCAGGGTGTGAGCGACTGGGGTCAGGCGGCGTCGAGCAGGAGGACCTCGACGTGACGCTCGAGGGCGCTGCAGAGGTCGCGCGCGTGTCCAGGGACGAGCGGGGGCGCCAGCGACTCGTACCTGTGCCCGGTCGGCGTCATGGTGACGACGCGGTGGGGTCCGGCGCGCTGACTAGCGGTCGGGTCGGCGATGGCTTTCCATCCCGGCAGCTGCTTGGTGTGGTTGCACCGGACGCAGAGGCCCTGACCGTTGCCGGCGCTCGTCGGACCGCCCGACGCGTGGTCCTCGACGTGGTCGACGTGGCGGATCGGGGCGTCGCACCACGGGGTACGACAGACCGCGCCGTCGCGGGCGACGAGGAAGCGGCGCAGGCCGCCGTCGAAGGTGCGGCGCATGGATTCCATGGCAACGAGCTCGGAGGCACTGGGGTCGGCGTAGAGCCGGCGTAGCCAGACACGCGACCGGGTCCCATCCGATCGGGCGTCGGGTCGGGCCGGGTCGGCGTCGCCGACGAGCAGGCGGCGCGCCCACGCGGCCGGGACCGGGCCGTATCCCGGCAGCTGCCCCGGCACGTCGTCGCCCCAGAACAGGGCGCGGTCGGTCATGACGAGGTGCACCTCGACGGCGACGTCCTCGGCGCGTTCCTGCCCGGTGACCCGGACCACGAGCTCGTCGGCCATGACCTGCCCCTTGGTCCGGTCGTCACCGGCCGCACGGTCCGAGTCGGCGGCGACAGTCAGCGCGGCATGGGTGGCGACGGCCTGGGCCACGGGGAGCAGCGCCGTCACGTACGCCATGGTGTCGGGGGCAGGGCGGATCGTGACCCGTCGATCAGCCTGCGCCTGTGTGCTTCTCGCGAGCACCGAGGCCGGCTCGACCACGTAGGCAGCGGCCCGGACACGACGTACGAGCTCACGGTTGCCCAGCGAGCCGAGCTCGTCGCCGAGCCGGCCCGCCACGGCGGCGTCGACGAACCGGCGCTGGTGCTCGTCGAGCCCTTCGGTCTCGCGGGCGACGATCGAGGCCCGCCACTCGCTGAGGTCGCCGCGCTCGAGCGCCGCGAACGTCTCCGGCATCTCCCGGAGCAGCCGCAGCGCCAGACGGACGTGGTGGCTGCCGCGCACCGGCGACTCACGTCGCGCGAGGGCGACCTGGCCTGCCACGCTCCGGAGCGACTCGCTGCGCACGCTGCGCCGCGCCCGACGCGGGGCGTCAACACCGCCCTCGGCAGCGGCCTCCGCGACCGAGGCCAGGCGCGCCTCGTCGCGCGCTGCGCGCCATCCCTCGAAATCGCCTGCCGCGGAGCACTCCCGGGCCCGCTCGCGCCACTGGTGCGCCACCTCGGCCTGGGACTCGACGAAGGCCACCGTGACACGCGACTGCGCGGCCGCCACCGCAGCCTTGACGCGCTCGAGGGCCGCGAGCTGGTCGACCCGGTCGGCGTCGCTGCCCTCGCCGTCGACGGCACGCAACGCGTCGACGAGGGACGCGAGTCCCTCCGCCGTGCGCAGCACATCATCGAACATGTGTTCGATTCTACCTGGGTGACCCTCCCGGGACAAGAGTTGTACACAGGCGAATTCGCTTGACCTGCAAGGTTGCCGGTTCGTTCGGAACGCGTCGGCGACCCTGATGCACGGTAGCCCCGGCGAGCTGGCCCGCGGCTGACGCCGCGGGTGGTACGACCGTGTCGAAGTGGACGTTCGGGTGCGTCAGTCGGGCGAGCCGGTCTCGAGGAGGCGGCGGAAGCCGTCCTCGTCGAGGATCGTCAGCCCGAGCTCCTCGGCCTTCGCGGCCTTGGTGCCGGCGTTGGCCCCGATGACGACGAAGTCGGTCTTCTTCGAGACCGAGCCGGACGCCTTGCCGCCGCGGCTGATGATCGCCTCCTTCGTCTCGTCGCGCGAGAAGCCGTCGAGCGAGCCCGTGACCACGACGGTCTTGCCCTCGAGCGTGCGCTCGACCGACGCGTCGACCTCGTCCTGCATCCGCACGCCGGCGACGGCCCACCGGTCGACGATGTCGCGGTGCCAGTCGACCCCGAACCAGTCGATGACGGCGTCGGCGATGACGCCGCCGACGCCCTCCACCTCGGCGAGCTCTTCACGCGAGGCCGCGCGGACGGCGTCCATCGACCGGAAGTGGGAGGCGAGCGCCCGGGCCGCCGTGGGCCCGACGTGCCGGATCGACAGGGCGACGAGCACCCGCCACAGCGGCTGCGACTTGGCCTTCTCGAGCTCGACGAAGAGGACCTCGGTGTTGGCCCGCGGCTTCGACGGTGTCTTCGCGGTCGGCTTGGTGAAGAAGTAGAGCTCCTGCTGCCACGGCCCCGGCACGCCCTTGACCTTGCGGCGGCGCCACACCGTGACCTCGCTCAGGTCCTCGGGCCTCAGGTCGAACAGGCCCGCTTCCCCCGGCAGTACGGGCTCCGAGCGCGGCACGCCGTCGGCGTCGGCCTCCTCGGGCCGGTCGAACTCGGGGTCGGTCAGGGCGATCGAGGCCTCCCACCCGAGCGCCTCGATGTCGAGACCGCCGCGCGAGGCCAGACCGAAGACCCGCTCGCGCAGCTGGCTCGGGCACGCCCGGGAGTTGGGGCAGCGGATGTCCTTGTCGCCCTCCTTCTCGGGCGCGAGCGGGGTGCCGCACGACGGGCACTCCGTCGGCATGACGAACGCCCGCTCGGAACCGTCGCGCAGCTCGACGACCGGCCCGACGATCTCGGGGATGACGTCGCCGGCCTTGCGCAGCACGATGGTGTCGCCGATGAGGACGCCCTTGCGCTCGACCTCGTAGGCGTTGTGCAGCGTCGCCTGCTCGACGGTCGAGCCGGCGACGACGACGGGCTGCATGACGCCGTACGGCGTGACCCGCCCGGTGCGCCCGACGTTGACCCGGATGTCGAGGAGCCTGGTGTTGACCTCCTCGGGCGGGTACTTGAAGGCGATGGCCCAGCGGGGCGCCCGCGAGGTCGCCCCGAGCTGGCGCTGCAGCGGGACCTCGTCGACCTTGACGACGATGCCGTCGATCTCGTGGGAGCGGTCGTGCCGGTGCTCGCCGTGGTAGGCGACGAACTCCTGCACCGCCGCGATGTCGTCGAGCACGCGCACCTCGTCGGAGGTCGGCAGGCCCCAGCCGCGCAGGCGGTCGTAGGCCTCGCTCTGCCGCTCGATGTCGAAGCCCCGACGCGCCCCGATGCCGTGCACGAGCATCCGCAGCGGACGCGTCGCGGTGACCTTCGGGTCCTTCTGGCGCAGCGAGCCGGCGGCCGCGTTGCGCGGGTTGGCGAACGGCGCCTTGCCCGCCTCGACGAGGCCCGCGTTGAGGTCGGCGAAACCCGCCGACGGGAAGAAGACCTCACCGCGGATCTCGACGAGCTCGGGCACGTCGTCGCCGGCGAGGCGCTCGGGGATGCCCTCGATGGTGCGCACGTTGTTGGTGACGTCCTCGCCGGTGCGGCCGTCGCCGCGGGTCAGGGCCCGCACGAGGCGGCCCTTCTCGTAGAGCAGGTTGATCGCCAGGCCGTCGATCTTCAGCTCGGTCAGGAAGTGGGCGCCGCTGCCGACCTCGCGCTCGACCCGCTCGGCCCACGTCTGCAGCTCCTCGAACGAGAACGCGTTGTCGAGGCTGAGCATCCGCTCGACGTGGTCGACGGTCTCGAAGCCGGTCGCGAACGACGCGCCGCCGACGTTCTGCGTCGGGCTCTCGGGCGTGCGCAGCGACGGGTGCTGCTCCTCGATCGCGTTGAGCTGCCGGATGATCGCGTCGTACTCGCCGTCGCTGATCGTCGGCGCATCCTTGACGTGGTAGGCGAACTGGGCCGCGGAGGCCTGCTCGGCGAGCTCGGCCCACTCCTGGTGGACCGCGGTGGGGACGTCGTCGGTGACCGGCGTCGCGCCGGCGGCCTTTCCGGTGGTCTCGCTCACCCGCCCATCCTGCCAGCCGGGTCGGACACCGCCGCGGCCACGGCGCGCCGCGGATCGTCCGCACCGCGCCGGCATCGGAGCCCGTGCGCCCGGCCGCCACGAGAGACCGCCCACAGCCGTCCGCGAACCCCTGTTCACGGACGGACCGACGGGTAACAATGGCCGCAAGCCAGCGCTGCAAAGGAGCACCGATGACCAACCTCGCCGCCAACCTCGTCGCGACCGCCGGGCGCGTCCCCGACAAGGTCGGGATCAAGCTCGACCAGCTCGAGGTGACGTGGGGTGCCCTGCACCGCGCCGCTGCGGCCGTCGCCGGGCAGCTGCGCGCGGCTGGCCTCGAGCCCGGCGACCGCGTGTCGCTCATCCTGCCCAACGTGCCGGCCTACCCCGTCGTCTTCTACGGCACGCTCCTCGCGGGCGGCATCGTCGTGCCGATGAACCCGCTGCTCAAGTCGGGCGAGATCCAGTACTTCTACGAGGACAGCGGCGCGCGGTTCAGCTTCGTCTGGCCCGACTTCGCCGACGAGGCCGGCAAGGCCGCCGCCGAGACCGGCACCCGCCTCGTCGTCTGCGGCCCCATGGGCCCGGCCGACGGGCAGTTCGACGCGTCGGAGTCGGCCGGCGAGCCCGTGCTCGAGGCGGTCGAGCGGGCCGACGACGACACGGCCGTGATCCTCTACACGAGCGGCACGACCGGCAAGCCCAAGGGAGCCGAGCTCACCCACTTCAACCTGCACCGCAACGCCGAGCGCTCTGCCGCCGACATCATGCAGATCACCGAGGACGACGTCATCATGGGCTGCCTGCCCCTGTTCCACGTCTTCGGCCTCACGTGCGGGCTCAACACCTCGGTCCAGCAAGGCTGCACGCTCACCCTCATCCCCCGCTTCGACCCGGCCAAGGCCATCGAGGTGCTCGGCCGCGACCGCGTGACGATCTTCCAGGGCGTCCCGACGATGTACGCCGCGATCCTCAACCACTCCGACGCCGACCGGGCCGACACGAGCAGCCTGCGCACCTGCGCGTCCGGCGGCTCGGCCATGCCCGAGGCCGTCATGAAGGCGTTCGAGGAGAAGTTCCACTGCCAGATCCTCGAGGGCTACGGCCTGTCCGAGACCTCACCGGTGGCGTCGTTCAACATGCCCGACAAGCCGACGAAGCCCGGCACCATCGGCCGTGCGATCCCCGGTTGCGAGATCAAGCTCGTCGACATCGAGGGCAACGACACCCCGGCCGGCGAGATCGGCGAGATCGCGATCCGCGGCGAGAACATCATGAAGGGCTACTGGAACCGGCCTGAGGCCACGAAGGAGGCCATCCCGGACGGCTGGTTCCGCTCGGGCGACCTCGCGACCGTCGACGACGAGGGCTACTTCACGATCGTCGACCGCAAGAAGGACATGATCATCCGCGGCGGTCTCAACGTGTACCCGCGGGAGGTCGAGGAGGTGCTCTACACGCACCCGGACGTCCTCGAGGCGGCCGTCGTCGGCGTGCCGGACGACCTCATGGGCGAGGAGGTCGGCGCGGCCGTCGTGCTCCGGCCGGGGGCGACGGCGACGCTCGAGGACGTCCAGGGCTACGTCAAGGAGCGCATCGCCGCCTACAAGTACCCGCGTCGGCTCTGGCTGCTGCCCGAGCTGCCCAAGGGCCCCACCGGCAAGATCCTGCGACGCGAGGTGCGCCCGCAGGCCGACGCCTGACCCCCGTCGCAGGCACCTCGAAGCGTCTCCGGAGGCGTCTGTCGGCCTGCTCCGCTACCGTGTCCGGGCGGTCTCGCGGGGGCCGGCTGAGGCCTACCTGCGGGTACTGCACCGGGCGTCGCACCATCGCGACACGCGGGGCGGCTGGACTCGCCGTACGTTTTGGAGTATTGCCCGGTTTCGGCGACACTGATGACGGGTCACTACCGACGTGCCGTCCCCGTTCCGCCCCGGGGACTCCGGCACCGTCTCGAGGGGTACAGCACGCGTGAAGTCGAACATCCGTTCCGTCGTCGTTTCGGGCCTGGCCGCCATCACCCTGCTCGGTGTGGCCGCCTGCAGCTCGGCCGGCACCGCGGACACCGCGAACCCGGGAGGGTCCGGCACCTCGGCCCCCGGGCAGACGAGCAGCGCCGCCCCCAGCCCGACCACCGAGCCGGTCGCGTTCACGACGACGCCCGCCGACGAGGCCACTGACGTCGCCGTCGACACCCGCGTCAAGGCCTCGGCCCAGAAGGGCACGCTGACCAAGGCGTCGCTGTCGTACACGAGCAAGAAGGGCAACCGGATCGCCGTCGACGGCACCCTCGAGGGCGGCACGTGGACCGCTGGTGACCTGCTCGAGCCCGGCGTCAAGTACACGCTGACCCTCGAGGGCAAGGACGCCGACGGCAAGTCGTCCGAGACGACGCGCACCTTCCGCACTGCCAACCTGACGCTCGACGACCAGATCTACGTCGCCGTCTCCCCCCGCGACGGCGGCACGGTCGGCATCGGCATGCCCGTCGTCGTCCGCTTCGACCTGCCGGTCAAGGACAAGGCCGAGTTCGAGAAGCACATGAAGGTCACGGCCCAGCCGGCGCAGGCCGGATCCTGGTACTGGCTCAGCTCGACCGAGGCGCACTGGCGTCCGAAGACGTACTGGAAGGCGGGCACCAAGGTGCACGTCGAGGCCGACCTCAACGGCGTCCCGGCCGGCAACGGCCGCTTCGGCCAGATGTCGCGCACGTCCGACTTCACGATCGGTCGCGCCCTCGTGGCCAAGGTCAACCTCAAGACCGACCAGATGGACGTCTACATCAACGGCAAGTGGACCAAGCGGATCCCGATCACCGGCGGCCGCCCCGGCTTCACGACCCGCTCGGGGGTCAAGGTCATCATGGACAAGCAGACGAACATCACCATGAAGGCCGAGACCATCGGCCTGAAGAAGAACGACCCGAACTACTACGCCGACACCCCGGTCAAGTACGCGATGCGGGTGACGAACTCCGGTGAGTTCCTCCACTCCGCCCCGTGGTCGGTCGCCGACCAGGGCCACCGCAACGTCAGCCACGGCTGCACCGGCATGAGCGACGCCAACGGCAAGTGGATGTACGACCACACGATCATCGGCGACGTCGTCGAGACCACGGGCACCAACCGCGGCATGACGATGGGCAACGGCTACGCCGACTGGAACCTCAGCCCGAGCGCGTGGGCCCAGGGTTCGGCCCTCTGAGGCGCCACTGACCCGAGCACGACTCGAGGCCGGTCACCCCGCACGGGGTGGCCGGCCTCCGTCGTTCGCCGTGCAGTCGCTGGCGTGTGCGCGACGCGTCAGCCCGATCGACGCGTCAGCCCTCGGCCCGCTCGGCGAGCTCACGGGACGCGTCGACGGCGGTGCGCTGGACGCGTCGGGCGAGGTCCGGGGCGGCGGCGGCGAGACCGCAGGCCGGGGTGACGACGACGTCCGCGAGGTCGGCGACCGGCAGCCCTACGCGGCGCCACGCGGTCTCGACGTGGTCGGCCACGTCGGCGGCACGCAGCCGCGAACCGTCGGTGGGCACGGACCCGGCGTGCAGCCTCACCCCGTCCTCGACGGCGACGGCGACGCCCTCCCAGCCGCGGGGGCGCAACAGGCTGGTGTCGAGGGAGATCGCCGCGGCGCCGGCAGCCCGCAGCAGCGGCAGGGGCGGGTCGATCGCGCAGCAGTGCACGACCGTGCGACCGTCGGCGACCTCGGCAGCGGCGTCGAGGACCGTGCGCAGGCCGCCGGCCGCGACCTGCGGGTCGAGCGAGGGAAGCCGCCCGAAGCCCGAGGCGGTCGGCAGGCGGCCCGCCAGGACGGTGGGCAGCGACGGCTCGTCGACCTGCACGACGACCTCGGCACCCGGCACGAGCCGTCGCACCGCACCGACGTGCTGGCGGATCCCCTCGGCGAGCGACTCGACGAGGTCGCGGCAGGCGCCCTCGTCGACGACGGCCCGCTCCCCCCGCGGCAGCCAGAGCGAGGCAGCGAGGGTCCATGGGCCGACGACCTGCAGCTTGAGCGGGCCGGTGTGGCCGTCGAAGGCCTCGGCGAGCTCGTCGAGGTCCTCGCGCAGCAGCGTGGCGGTGCGCCCGGCGTCGCGTCCGGGGCGGTCGACGAGGCGCCACCCGACGGGCTGGAGGTCGACCGGCAGCTCGACGAGCAGCCCGGCGGTGCGCCCGACCATGTCGGCGCCCGGGCCGCGGGCCGGCAGCTCGGGCAGGTAGGGCAGCTGGCCCTCGAGCAGCTCACCGACCTGGGCGAGCGCGTCGCGCACGGAGGTGCCGGGCCAGGAGCCGATGCCGGAAGCGAGGGTCACCGCGCCAGCCTAGGTGGATGCTCCGCACGGTTCCGCGCGGGTCAGGCCCGACGAGGGCCGGCGAAGGGCACGCGCGCACCTCGGACGGTTGGCACGCCGGACCGCTCCCGGCGCGCGCTAGCGTGGCGCGGTGATGCGACGCGACTTCTCCGGCCCCGGCGACCTGCGCGCCATGCAGGACCTGTGCTCGCGCACGTGGACGCCGACGAGCCGGTTCCACCCCGGGCAGCTGGCGTGGAGCCGCTACTACCGGCCCGTCGACCCGTTCGCCCTCGACGCGACCGAGGCCGTGTCGGTGTGGGCCGACGACGGCCACGCGGTCGGGTTCGGCTGGGCCGAGGCGCCCGACTGGCTCGAGCTGCAGGTGGACCCGACCCACCCCGAGGTGGCCGTCGAGGTGCTCGAGTGGTTCGAGGAGTGGAGCGACGCCGACGAGCAGTCGGTCATGGCCGTCGAGGGCGACGCCGCCGTCGGGTCCGCGCTCGCCGACGCGGGCTTCCGGCCCCGGGAGCAGGAGCCGTTCTTCACCCACCACGTCCTTGATCTAGACGCGCTCCGCCCCGTCCCGGTCGTGCCCGGGTACACCTTCCGGCCGGTCCGGGCCGACGAGGTGGCCGAGCGCGCCGCCGTCCACGTCGGCGCGTGGTCCGACCTCGGCCCCTCGCAGGTCGACGCGTCGTCCTACGCCCAGCTCATGGCGGCGTGGCCCTACCGGGGCGACCTCGACCTCGTCGCCCTCGACGCGTCGGGCGCGATGGTGGCCTCCGCGCTCGTCTGGCTCGACCCCGCGTCCGGCGTCGGGCTCGTCGAGCCGGTCGGTGCCCTGCCCGACCACCGCGGTCGTGGCCTGGCCGGCGCGGTGACGCTCGCGGCCCTGCACGCCCTGCGCGACGCCGGAGGCCGCCTCGCGCAGGTGACCCCGCGCGGCGACGACGCCTACCCCGGCCCTCAGCGGATCTACCGCGGTCTCGGCTTCGAGCCGACGGCGCGCGTGCTGACGTGGAGCCGCTCCGCGGTCTAGAGCGAGACCGTCATCTCGTGTTGGTCGAGGTCCACGGCGAGTCCGGCCCGGCCGAACGCCGCCGCGAGCGGTGACGTCGCCGGCTCGTTGACGACCCGGCACGCGCTCCCCGGGTGGCGCGCGGCGAGAGCCGACACGGCTGCGTCAGCCGCGTCGTCATCGAGGGCGGCACCGGTCAGGACGGACAGGTCGGGCCGGCCCGCGGTCGACGCGGCCGCGGCAGCCGGTCGCGGCCGCAGGAGCACGACGGCCGTCGGCGCGGACTCGGGACCGGCGAGCGCGAGCACGTCGCCGGGTCGAGGTGTCAGGTGGGCGGCCTCGCGGCCCCACGGCTGCGCCGAGCCGCCGCCGAGGCGCTGGAGCGCCCCGAGCGCGCGCGTCCACCCGGCGGCTTCGAGCAGCTCCACCTTGCCGGGCTCGCGGTTCCGGTCCGCCGGCGGGGCGAGCGGGCCACCGAGGACGAGCAGGCGGCGGGCGATGCGGAAGCCGACGCGTTCGTAGGTCCGCCGCGCCGCGACGTTCGGCGTCAGCACCTCGAGCCGCACGTGTGAGACACCGCTGCCGCGGGCGACGTCGAGCAGGGCCTCGGCGAGGTGTACGGCCAGCCCCCGGCCCCGGTGGGACGGCGCGAGACCGAAGCCACCGACCCAGGCCCGCTCCCCCGCGTCCCCCGCATCGGTGGCCTGAGTCGTGTCCGTCGCGGGGCGTACCCCGAGCAGGGCGAGGCCGACCGGCTGGTCGCCGTCGAGGGCCACGAGCGAGCGCTCGAGGTCGACCGACCCGGCTGCGACGTGGTCGGCCAGGGCCGGCGCGTCACGGCTGACGTCGACGAGGTAGCCGTCGTAGGCGCGGTTCCACGCCTCGACGAGGACATCGAGGCCGACGTGTGCCGCCGGGCAGGTCGCGAGCGGCGGCCTCACGCCCGTCACGCCACGGGGTCGCGCTCGAGGCGGGAGGCGGCGATCGTCGCCGACCCGACGACGCGGGTGCCGTCGTAGAGCACGACCGACTGCCCGGGTGCGACGCCGCGGATCCGCTCGTCGAGACGCACCTCGACCCGGTCGCCGTCGGCCCACGCCGTCGACGCGTACTCCTCAGCGTGCGCCCGCACCTGGGCCCCGACGCGCACGACCCCCTCCGGTGCCGGCCCGCACCAGCGCGCGTGCTGCCCGGTCATCGCGTTGACGCCGAGCAGGTCGGCCGTGCCGACGACCACCTGGTTGGTCTCGGGGCGCACCTCGACGACGTAGCGCGGCTGCCCGTCGGCTGCGGGGCGCCCCAGGGCGAGGCCGCGCCGCTGTCCGACCGTGTAGGCGAAGGCGCCCCGGTGCTCACCGACGACGGTGCCGTCGGCGTCGACGATCTCGCCGGGGGCCTCTCCGAGCTCACGCGTGAGCCAGCCGCGGGTGTCGCCGTCGGCGATGAAGCAGATGTCGTGGCTGTCGGGCTTGTTCGCGACGTAGAAGCCGCGCTCGGCGGCTTCGGCCCGGATCTGCGGCTTCGTCGTGTCGCCGAGCGGGAAGAACGAGCGGGCGAGCTGGTCGGCGTCGAGGACGCCGAGCACGTAGCTCTGGTCCTTGGCGGCGTCGACGGCCCGGTGCAGCTCGCGTCGCACCCCACCCGAGACACCCGACGCGCCCGCACCGCCCGACGCGTCGGGCACCTCGACCACGCGCGCGTAGTGCCCGGTGGCGCCGGCGTCGAACCCCAGCGCGAGTGCCTGGTCGAGCAGGGCGGCGAACTTGATCCGCTCGTTGCAGCGCAGGCACGGGTTGGGGGTGCGGCCGGCCGCGTACTCGGCGCGGAAGTCCTCGACGACGTCGCGCTTGAACCGCTCCGCCATGTCCCACACGTAGAACGGGATGCCGAGCACGTCGGCCACGCGTCGGGCGTCACCCGCGTCCTCGATGGTGCAGCAGCCGCGCGCCGACTCGCGCAGGGTCGCGGCGCTCTGGCTCAGCGCGAGGTGGACGCCGACGACCTCGTGCCCGGCGTCGAGCATGCGGGCGGCGGCGACCGCCGAGTCGACGCCGCCGCTCATCGCCGCGACGACCCTCACGAGGTGACCTCGCGCGCCCTCCGCGCCCGCTCGAGCGCCGCCGGCAGCGCGGCGACGAACGCCTCGACGTCGGCCTCGGTCGACGTGTGCCCGAGGGTGAGGCGCAGCGCGCCGCGCGCGTCGGACTCGCTGACGCCCATGGCGAGCAGCACGTGGCTCGGCTGCGGCACGCCGGCCTGGCAGGCCGAGCCCGTCGAGCAGGCGACGCCGGCGGCGTCGAGAAGGTAGAGGAGGGAGTCGCCGTCACAGCCGTCGACGAGCAGGTGGGCGTTGCCCGGCAGGCGACGCGTCGAGTCGCCGCGCTCCCAGAAGCCGGTCGGCCGGACGTCGGGAGCCGCCTGCATGGCCTGCTCGACGATGGCGTCGCGGAGGGCGACGAGCCGCGCGGCCTCGACGTCCATCGACTCGACCGCCGCGGTGAGCGCGGTGGCGAACCCCACGATCGCCGGGGCGTCGAGGGTGCCCGAGCGCACCTGGCGCTCCTGCCCGCCACCGTGGGTCAGCGGCACGAGGGTGGCGTCGCGCCGCACGACGAGGGCACCGACGCCGATCGGGCCACCGAGCTTGTGCGCCGTCACCGACATGAGATCGGCGCCGCTCGAGGCGAAGTCGACGGGCACGTGCCCCGCGGCCTGCACGGCGTCGGTGTGGAACGGGACGTCGAACTCGTGGGCCACCGCGGCGAGCGCCTGCACGTCCTGGATGGTGCCGACCTCGTTGTTGGCCCACATCACCGACACGAGGGCGACCGAGCCCGGGTCCTCCTCGATGGCGCGGCGCACCGTGGCGGGCTCGACGAAGCCCTCGGCCGTGCACTCGAGCCAGGTCACCTTGGCGCCCTCGTGCGCGACGAGGAAGTCGACGCAGTCGAGGACGGCGTGGTGCTCGGTGGCCCCGACGAGCAGGCGGACGCGTGCCGGGTCGGCGTCGCGCCGGGCCCAGAACGTGCCCTTGACCGCGAGGTTGTCCGACTCGGTGCCCCCGGAGGTGAAGACGACCTCGGAGGGGCGGGCCCCGAGCGCGCGGGCGATCTTCTCGCGCGACTCCTCGACGGCGCGGCGGGCCTCTCGACCGGTGCGGTGCAGCGAGGACGGGTTGCCGACGACCGCGAGCTGACGGGTCATCGCGTCGAGCGCCGCGGGCAGCATCGGCGTCGTCGCGGCATGGTCGAGGTACGCGGTCACCGCACGATTCTAGGCCGTGGCGCAGCGCCGTCCGGCCCGGGCGCCGGGGCGACGGAACCGTCCACCCCGTGGCTACCGACCGTAACCTCCACGGCCGGCGCGTCGTTGTCGGGTCACCCTGTCGCCAGCGTCGGCGGCAGCCACCGGCAGAGAGGGAACCATGTCCGGCACGACCAGAACCCGCCTCCGCACCGCCGTCGCCGTGGGCGTCGGCACCGTCGCGCTCGCCGCCTCGGGCCTGACCGGAGCCGTCTCGGCGGGCGCGGCCGCACCGTCCGACGGCCTGTCCTCGGCGCTCGGCGCCATCACCGGGGCGAGCAGCTCGAACAGCTCGACCGGCCTCGCGCCACTGTCACCCTGGCTCGCCCGGCACTGGTCGGCGCTGTCCGCGGTCAAGCCGACGACCGTCCTCGTCCACGGCACCGACGTCGCCGCCGCACGGCGTGCAGCGATCGCGTCGGGCCTCGTGGTCCGCGAGAGCTTCGACAAGATCGGCGTCGTCGTCGCGGCCGGCCTACCGGCCCAGATCGCCGCCGTGCGCGCCGTGCCCGGCGTCACCTACGTCGAGGGCAACGAGCCGATCACGATGTTCCTGTCCACGTCGAACACCGCGACGCGCGGCTCGGAGGCGCGCGCCACCCTGACCGGCGCCAACGGCAAGCCCCTCGACGGCTCCGGCGTCAGCGTCGCCGTCATCGACTCCGGCGTCGACCCGAGCCACCCGTTCCTGCGCAACCCCGACGGCAGCTCGGCCGTCGTCAAGAACCTCAAGATGGTCTGCGACCCGCTCGAGGTGCTCCCCTGCCAGCCCGTCGACGCCGGCAGCCTGAACACCGACCTGCTCTCGGTCGGCGGCCACGGCATGCACGTCAACGGCATCGTCGCCGGACGCGACGTCACGCTGTCCGACGGCACGAAGATGCACGGCGCGGCCCCGGGCGCCAGCCTCGTCAGCCTCAGCACCGGCGCGGTCCTGTTCATCGTCGGTGCCGACTCCGCCCTCAACTGGGTCCTGGAGAACCACGCCGCCCCGTGCGGTGCCGGCGTCGCCGCGAGCACGTGCCCGCCGATCAAGGTGACGAGCAACTCCTACGGCCCGTCCGGCGGCGGAGAGTTCGACCCGAACTCGGCCACGGTCAAGCTCCAGCGCGAGCTCGTCAAGGAGGGCGTCGTCAGCGTCTGGGCCAACGGCAACGACGGCGGCGACGGCTCGGCCAACCTGTCCAACCCGCCCGGCCAGGACCCGACGCCCGGCATCCTGTCCGTCGCCTCGTACAACGACCAGGACACCGGCACCCGCAACGGCACCGTGAGCGACTTCAGCTCGCGCGGCAAGCGCGGCCAGCTGTCGACCTACCCCGACATCTCGGCGCCCGGTGAGGGCATCACGTCCTCGTGCCGCATCTACCTGCCGATCTGCACCACCGGCGGCGACCCGCGCGACGGCGGCGACTACAACACCATCAGCGGCACCTCGATGGCCACGCCGCACATCTCCGGCATCGTCGCGCAGCTGTTCCAGGCCGACCCGGCGGCCACGCCTGCCCAGGTCGAGGCGGCGCTCGAGTCGTCGGCGTACAAGTACACGGACGGCGCCGCGTACGAGCCCGGCACGAACGGCACGACGTCCTACGACAAGGGCCACGGCCTCGTCGACGTCGTCGCGGCGGTGGCGGCCCTCACCCGGTGACCCCCGGCGCGTCCGGCCCCGTGGAGCCCACGTCCCCCGAGGGCTCCACGGGGCCGTCGCGCTCGAGATCCGGGGCGCCCACGGGTGCGCCGCCTATCATCGGCGGCATGGGCCGCAGGCACGAGGACACCGGGGGCAGCACCTTGCGCGCCCCGACGGCCCACCGCGCCGTCACCGCGCTCGCCTGCCCCGTCATCGCCTACTTCGTCGCGCGACTGCTCGTCCGCTTCGTGCCGGCCGTGCCCGAGGTGGCCGCGTACGTCGTGTGCCTCGCGCTCGGGCTCCTGCTCGCGGTGCGTGCCTGGCGGGCCCGGGTCGAGCTCGGCCCGGAGGCGCTGCGCGTGCACAACATGCTCTCCTCGACGACGGTCGAGCGCGGCGTCGTGCGGCGGGTGTCGAGTGCCGGACGCGTCGAGTTCCGGCGCGGCTCGGAGCGGCTGACCAGACTGCCGTGCGAGGCGCTCCAGGGGCCGTGGTGGTCCTTCGGCTCGGGCGGTCGCCGCTACGTCGCCAACCGTGAGCGGTTGTCGAGCTGGACGCGGACCACCTCCCGCGTGGCCCGCGACGACGACGGACCCACGGGCACGGCCGTCGCGTGAGACACGACGAGGGCTCCCGACCATCCGGTCGGGGGCCCTCGTCGTGGTGTCGCGAACCGGGGCGGGCTCAGCCCTTCGCGGTCTTGATCGCGTCGGTGGCCTGCGGCAGGACGGCGAAGAGGTCGCCGACCACGCCGAAGTCGACGAGCTCGAAGATCGGCGCCTCGTTGTCCTTGTTGACGGCGACGATCGTCTTGGACGTCTGCATGCCCGCGCGGTGCTGGATGGCACCGGAGATGCCGCACGCGACGTAGAGCTGCGGGCTGACCTGCTTGCCGGTCTGGCCGACCTGCGAGGTGTGCGGGTACCAGCCGGCGTCGACGGCGGCACGGCTCGCGCCCACCGCGGCTCCGAGCGAGTCGGCGAAGTCCTCGACCTTGGAGAAGTCGCCGCCGGTGCCACGGCCGCCGGAGACGACGATCGCCGCCTCGGTCAGCTCGGGACGGCCGGTGGCCTGCTTCGGCTTGGACTCGGTGATCCGGGCGCCCTTGGCGGCGTCGGACGGCGTGAAGTCGACGACCTCGTCGGCGGCGGCCGCGGGGGCCTCCTCCGGCGTGGCCGAGTTCGGCTTCACGGCGATGATCGGCGTGCCCTTGGTGACCTTCGCCTGGACCGTGTACGAGCCGGCGAAGACCGACTGCGTGGTGGCGACGCCGTCACCGGCGGCCTGCACGTCGACGGCGTCGGTGATGAGGCCGGACTCGGTCTTGATCGCGACGCGGGCCGCGATCTCCTTGCCCTCGGTGGAGGCCGGCACGAGGACGGCCGCGGGCGAGGTGGAGCCGACCAGCTGCGCGAGCAGCTCGGCCTGCGGCACGACGAGGTGGCTCGTGACGTCGTCGGACTCGACGCGGTACACCTTGGCCGCGCCGTACTTCGCGAGGGTCTCCTTCGCGGCGTCGAAACCGGCGCCGACGAAGACGGCCGAGGGCTCGCCGAGGCGACGCGCGATGGTGAGCAGCTCGGAGGTCGTCTTGCGGACCGTGCCGTCGACGTGGTCGACGAGAACGAGGACTTCAGCCATGGTTCGTGGTTTCCCTTCTCTGGCTGGTGGGGTCAGACGAACTTGCGCTCGGACAGGAACGCGGCGAGCTTGCTGCCGCCGTCACCCTCGTCGGTGACGATCTCGCCCTGCGTGCGCGGCGGGCGGGCCGCGAACGACTCGACCGCGGTCCACGCGGCGTCGAGACCGACCTGCGCGGCGTCGATGCCGAGGTCGGCCAGCGACCACGTCTCGACGGGCTTCTTCTTGGCGGCCATGATCCCCTTGAACGAGGGGTAGCGCGGCTCGTTGATCTGGTCGGTGACCGAGACCAGGGCCGGCAGCGTGGCGGTGATCGTCTGCGTCGAGGCGTCGCCGTCGCGGCGGATCGAGACCGTGTCGCCCTCGACCGTCAGCTCGGAGGCATACGTGACGGCCGGCAGCCCGAGGCGCTCGGCGAGCATCGTCGGGACGACACCCATCGTGCCGTCGGTCGAGGCCATGCCGGTGACGACGAGGTCGACGTCTCCCAGCTTCTTGACGGCTTCGGCGAGCACGAGCGAGGTGGCGGCGGCGTCGGAGCCGTGGATCGCGGCATCGTTGACATGCACGCCCTTGGCGGCGCCCATCTGCAGCGCCTTCTTGATGGCGTCCGCAGCGGCGTCGGGGCCGATCGTCACGACGGTGACCTCACCCTCGCCGGCCTCGACGATCTTGAGCGCCTCCTCGACGGCGTACTCATCGAGCTCGGAGAGCAGGCCGTCGACGTTGTCGCGGTCCGTCGTGTTGTCGGATGCGTTGAACGTGCGCTCGGCCTGGGCGTCCGGCACGTACTTGACACAGACGACGATGTTCATGGGTGAACGTCCTCTTCCGTAGCGGGGTGGGCGGTCTGGTGGGGCTGCCGGAGGTCGCTCCGGCACTGCCCGCCATCCTCTCACTGAGCAATCGCTTACTCAGCACGCCGGGGGCGTGACGCTCACCACCAGTGACGCCGGTCGCACCGGCGGCGGGCACGCGAAGGGGCTTGTCGGGCCTCAGACGGCGCCGGTCTCGAGGACGTGGAAGGCCGGTTCCTCGTAGGGGTGTGCAGCCCGCAGGGCCGCGACGACGGCGGCGCGCCGGTCGCGCGGGAAGGTCACCTCGACCCGGTGCTCGGGCAGCGTCTCGAGCTCGCCGACGGCGCCGATCGTGGGGTTCGCACCGGCGCCCGGTCGGAACCGGCCGGTGCCCTCGACGTACCAGGCGCACTCGGTGTAGTCGCCGATCGCGCCGGCGCCCGCGGCGAAGACCGCCGCGAGGACGTCCTCGGTCGACCCGACGGGCGAGTAGAACACGAGGACGTCCAGCGGCGGGGTCACGGGCGGGCCATCAGCGCGTCACCTGTCATCGGCGGCTCAGCGCCCCTCGAACTGCGCCTTGCCCGGCCCCTGCTCGACGAACGAGGTCATGCCGATCTCGCGGTCGCGGGTGCCGAAGAGCCCGGCGAAGAGCATCCGCTCGATCTCGAGGCCGGTCTCGAGGTCGACCTCGAGGCCGCGGTCGATGGCCTCCTTGGCCGCGCGGACCGCGTAGGTCGGCCCGCCGACGAAGGTGTCGGCCCACTCGCGGGCCGCGCTGTAGACGTCGGCGGCGGGCACGACGCGGTCGGCCAGGCCGATGGCGAGCGCCTCCTGCGCGTCGACGAACCGGCCGGAGAAGATGATCTCCTTGGCGCGCGAGGCGCCCACGAGGCGCGAGAGCCGCTGCGTGCCACCGGCACCCGGGATGATGCCGAGAAGGATCTCCGGCTGGCCGAGCTTCGCGTCGTCGGCCACGACCCGGAAGTCGCACGCGAGCGCGAGCTCGCAGCCACCGCCGAGCGCGTAGCCGGTGATCGCGGCGATGACCGGCTTGGGGATGCGCGCGACCGACGTGATCGAGCTCGACAGCGGGGCCGAGCGGTCGACCATGTCGGTGTACGACATGGTCTGCATCTCCTTGATGTCCGCCCCGGCGGCGAAGACGCGCTCGCCGCCGTAGACGATGACCGCCTTGACGTCGGCGCGGTCGGTGGCCTCGGCGGCCGCGGCCCGGATCTCCTCCTGGACCTGGACGTTGAGCGCGTTCATCTTGGGCCGGTCGAGGCGGATCGTGCCGATGCCGCCCTCGACCTCGAGCCGGACGAACTCGCCCATCGGATCAGGCCTCGCCCGGCGCGACGGCGTCCTGGGGCAGCCAGGACTGGAAGAAGAAGCCGACGCTCTGGAGGATGTGGTTGACCGAGAGCGGCACGAGGATGTCGAGGTCGGCGTTCGGCGTGATGACGTGCTCCGCCGAGACGACGAGGCTCTCCTGGACGAGCGAGAGCTTGACGATGTTGAGCTGCATCGTGAGGTCGTTGCAGCGGGCGAGACGCTCGTTGCGGTCGGGCGACACGGGCTCGGCGAGCTGCCACTGGCCGAAGAAGCGCACGACGGCGAGGTCACCCTCCGCGACGCGTGCGAACAGCGTCGTGCTCGTGCCCTCGTTGTCGACGATCGCGAACTCGATGTCGCCGTCGCCGTCGATGCTCGCCTCGATGCCGAGGCCCTTGAGGACCGCGATGACGCGGTCGCGCACGGGGGTGTCGGACGCCGGCGCACCGTTCGGGATGTCACCCGGGGAGCTCGGCATGAAGTTGGGCAGGGAGGTCGGGTCGGTCATGCGCACCACCGTAGACTGATCGCCCCGACCGACGCGAGGTGGCCCGTGCCCGAGCTGACCGTCGCCACCGTCAACACCTTCTCGAGCGCGCTGCTGACCCTCCCGGAGGGTCTCGGGCCCGTCGTCGCGGCCCGGCCCGACGTGCTCGCGCTGCAGGAGGTGCACCACCTCGAGGCCGCCGCCGTGGCGCGTGCGCTCGCCGCCGCCGGTCTCGTGCCGAGCGCCAGCCACCTGGCCGCCGGGCTCGTCCTCGCGCACGACCCCCGACGCGTGCGCCTCGTGGCTCCCCCGCTGCGGGCCACGCTCCAGCCGGCGGGGCCCCTGCTGCGGTGGTCGGACCACTGGCACGAGCGGGGCGCGCTGGCGGGGTCCTATGCCCTCCACGACGACGCCCTCCACGGTGACGGGCGCGTCGTCACCGTCGCGACGGCCCACCTCATCGTCTTCGCCCGCGCCATCGCCCGGGGCAACCAGGTGCGACGCCTGCACCGCGCCCTCGCCGACCCGCGCCTCGCCACCGGCCCCCTCGTCCTGGCCGGCGACATGAACCACTACCCCGGCCCGACCCGCCCGGACCGCGCCCTCGCCCGGGGCCTCGGGCTGCGCCACGTCGAGCTCGACGCACCGACGTGGCGGATCCGCGGGTCCAAGCACGAGTGGCTCGCGCGGGCGGGCGCCCGCCTGACCGGCTGGGACGTCGAGCGGTTCGACGCCGAGCTCGACGCCGTCCTCTACCGCGACCTCGAGCCCGTGCGGGCCGAGGTCGTCGACGTCGCGTCCGACCACGGCGCCGTCGTGTGCCGGTTCGCGCTGCCGGCGTGAGGCGTCGTGACCGGTGCGAGCGGCCGGAGGCAGCCCTCTCGCGCTCCCCCGGCTCCCCATACGCTGACCCCATGTGCCCCCCTCCACCCGCGACCCCGGACCTGCCGCCCGCACCGGGCGTGCACCTGTGCCCCGAGGGCGCGGTGTTCTCGGTCTACGCCGGGCACGCACGAGGCGCCGAGGTGTGCCTCTTCGACCGTGACGCCGACGGCGTCGAGACCGAGCGACGCGTGCCGCTGCGCCACCGGGCCCACGGCACGTGGTTCGACACCGTGCCCGGCGTCGGCGCAGGACAGCGCTACGCCTTCCGCGTCGATGGCGACTGGGACCCCGAGCAGTCGTTGCTGCACAACCCCGCCAAGCTCGTCCTCGACCCCTACGCCCGGGCCATCGAGGGCGAGGTCACGCTCGACCCGGCCCTCTTCGGCCACCGGGTGCGGGCCGACCTCACGGGCGACCTCGCCGTGCGCGACACCCGCGACTCGGCGTCGTTCATGCCGAGGTGCGTCGTCGTCGACGGCGAGTTCGACTGGGGCGACGACGAGTTCCCGCGCACGTCGCTGACCGAGTCGCTCGTGTACGAGGTGCACGTCAAGAACGCGACGGCGCTGCACCCCGGCGTGCCCGAGCCCCTGCGCGGCACGTACGCCGGGCTGGCGCACCCGGCCTTCGTCGAACACCTCACCTCCCTCGGCGTCACGGCCGTCGAGCTGCTGCCGGTCCACGCCTTCACCCACGAGCCCGAGCTGGTCCTGCGCGGGCTGGCCAACCACTGGGGCTACAACACCCTCGGCTTCTTCGCGCCGCACCCGGCGTACGCGTCGGTGAGCGATCCGCAGGGGGTCCTCGACGAGTTCAAGGCCATGGTGCGCGCGCTGCACGCCGCCGGCATCGAGGTGCTCCTCGACGTCGTCTACAACCACACGGCCGAGAAGTCGCGCGACGGCATGACGCTGTCGTGGCGGGGCCTGGACCAGCGCGCCTACTACCGGGTCGACAGTCGCGGCCGCGACATCGACGTCACCGGGTGCGGCAACACCCTCGACCTCACCCACCCGGTCGTGGCCCGGATGGTCCTGGACTCGCTGCGCTACTGGGTGCAGGAGTGCCACGTCGACGGCTTCCGCTTCGACCTCGCCGTCGCCCTCGGCCGCGGCAAGGACGACCACTTCGACCCCGACCACCCGTTCCTCGTCGCGCTGCGCACCGACCCGGTCCTGTCGCGCGCCAAGCTCGTCGCCGAGCCGTGGGACCTCGGCATCCACGGGTGGCGCACCGGCCAGTTCCCGCCGCCGTTCTCGGAGTGGAACGACCGCTACCGCGACACGGCGCGGACCTTCTGGCTGCGCGACCTCGCCGCGTCGGCGGACGGCGGTGTCGGCCACGGCGTCCGCGACCTCGCCACGCGCGTCGCCGGCTCGCAGGACCTCTTCGACAGCCACGACCGCGGCACCATCGCGTCGGTCAACTTCGTCACGGCCCATGACGGCTTCACGCTGCACGACCTCACGGCCTACGACACCAAGCACAACGGCGTCAACGGCCACAGCGGCAACGACGGCTCGAACGACAACCGCTCCTGGAACCACGGCGTCGAGGGCCGCACCGACGACCAGCGGGTCCTGGACGCGCGTCGCCGCACCGTGCGCAACCTCCTCGGCACGCTGCTGCTGTCGACCGGCGTCCCCATGCTCACGGCCGGCGACGAGCTCGGCCGCAGCCAGCGCGGCAACAACAACCCGTACTCGCAGGACAACGAGATCAGCTGGATGGCGTGGGACCTCGAGCCGTGGCAGGAGGACCTCCTCGCCACGACGCGTCACCTCGTGCGGCTGCGCCGCGAGCACCCGGTGCTGCGCCAGCGCTCGTTCTTCACGGGCCGGCCGGTGCACACCGACGGCTCGACCGACCTCGCGTGGTTCGCCGGCGACGGCGGGCCCATGGGGCACCGCTGGGACGGGCCCGCCGAGCAGGTGCTCCAGGCGCTCTACAACGGCCTCTGGCACGACCAGCAGTCGGTCCTCGTCGTGTTCAACGGCGCGGCGAGGGCGGCCGACGTGACGCTGCCGGACGCCTCCGGCACGAGCGCCTACGAGCTCGTGTGGGACAGCTCGGACGCACGCCCCTCCGGGCCCGGCGCGCCGGTGCCCGCGGGCACGACGCTGCCGATGGGGCCGGCCTCGATGCAGGTCTGGTGCGCCGTCGACGTCGACTGACCCGTCCGCTGAGTCATCGACCGACACCTCGCCCGACACATCGACCGACACCTCGCTGACACGCCGGAGAGCCCGGACCCGTGCAGGGTCCGGGCTCTCCGGTTCTCGGTGACGAGCGTCAGGCGGTGCGGGCCAGCCCGAGCTCGGCCGACGACGCGAGCGCCGGGTGCCGCGGCACGATCCGGACGCTGTAGCCGAACGACCCGGTGCGGCCGAGCGGCTGGCTGCCGGCGAACTGGGCGCGGCCGTTCTCGTAGCTCTCGACGAAGGCGAGCGGCGTCGTCTCGACGCCCCACAGCTCGTCGGCCTCGTTGACGTGGCCGTGGACGAGCTGCACCTCGACGTCCTCGGGGCGCAGGCCGGCGAGGTCGACGTAGGCCCGCAGGTCGAGCGTGTCGCCGACCTGCGGCGAGTCGGACAGGCCCGAGGGCTCGAGGTGCTCGACCTTGACGTTCGGCCAGGCCGCCCGGACCGACGCCTTGTAGGCCGCCAGCTCCTTGGCCCCGGCGAACTCCGGCCCGTTCAGCGCGTGCCCCGCGCCCGCGGCCGGGCTGTAGAGGCGCGTGACGTAGTCCTCGACCATGCGGCTGGCGAGGACCTTCGGCCCGAGCGTCTTGAGCGTGTGGGTCATCATCGAGATCCAGCCGTTGGGCAGGCCGTCGGTGCCACGGTCGTAGAACTTCGGCGCGACGTCGTGCTCGATGAGGTCGTAGAGCGCGGCCGCCTCGATGTCGTCACGGCGGTCGGCGTCCTCGACACCGTCGGCCGTCGGGATGGCCCAGCCGTTGCGGCCGTCGAACCACTCGTCCCACCACCCGTCGAGGATCGAGAGGTTGAGGCCGCCGTTGAGGGCCGCCTTCATGCCCGACGTGCCGCACGCCTCGAACGGGCGCAGCGGGTTGTTGAGCCAGACGTCGCAGCCCGGGTAGAGGTGCTGGGCCATGGCGATGTCGTAGTTCGGCAGGAAGACGATGCGGTGGCGCACCTCGGGGTCGTCGGCGAAGCGGACCATCTCCTGGATGAGGCGCTTGCCGGTCTCGTCGGCCGGGTGCGACTTGCCGGCGATGACGAGCTGCACCGGGCGCTCCGGGTGCAGCAGCAGGCGCTTGAGACGCTCGGGGTCGCGGAGCATCAGCGTCAGGCGCTTGTAGGTGGGGACGCGTCGGGCGAAGCCGATCGTCAGCACGTCGGGGTCGAGGATGCTGTCGGTCCAGCCGAGCTCGAGCTCGGTGGCGCCGCGCTTGAGCCAGGACGAGCGGACGCGGCGACGCGCGTCGGTGACGAGCTTCTCGCGCATCTCGCGCTTGGCCGACCAGACGGCGTCGGCGGGCACCTCGTCGATGCGGTCCCACGCGTTCTCGCCGGCGATGTCGGCGGTGCCGAGGTGCTTGAGGGCGACGTCGTAGACGGCACGGTCGACCCACGTCGGGGCGTGGACTCCGTTGGTGATGCTCGTGATCGGCACCTCGTCGTCGTCGAATCCCGGCCACAGGCCGTCGAACATCTCGCGGCTGACGACGCCGTGCAGCTGCGAGACGCCGTTGGCGCGCTGGGCCAGGCGCAGGCCCATGACGGCCATGTTGAAGATACCGGGCTGGCCGCCCTCGTAGTCCTCGGCGCCGAGGGCGAGGAGTCGCTCGACGGGCACGCCCGGGATGGCGTTGGGGCCGCCGAAGAAGAGGTTGATCTTCGCGGCGTCGAAGCGGTCGATGCCGGCGGGAACGGGCGTGTGCGTCGTGAAGACGGTGGCCGAGCGGACGGCCTCGAGGGCCTCGTCGAAGGTGAGGCCGTGGTCGCGGACGAGCTCGGTGATGCGCTCGACGCCGAGGAAGCCGGCGTGGCCCTCGTTGGTGTGGAACACCTCGGGGGCCGGGTCACCGGACAGGCGCGACCAGAGACGGAGGGCGCGGACGCCGCCGACGCCGAGGAGCAGCTCCTGCTCGAGGCGGGTGTCGCCGCCGCCGCCGTAGAGCGACTCGGTGACCCGGCGCGTCTGCTCGTCGTTGCCGGGAACGTCGGAGTCGAGCAGCAGCAGCGGCACGCGGCCGACCTGCGCCTTCCACACGTGGGCGTTGAGGACGCGGCCGGCGGGCAGGTCGACGGTGACGACGGCGGGGGTGCCGTCGTCCTCGCGCAGCAGCGACAGCGGCAGGCCGTCGGGGTCGAGGACGGGGTAGGACTCCACCTGCCAGCCGTCGCGGTCGAGGGCCTGCTTGAAGTAGCCGGTCTTGTAGAAGAGGCCGACGCCGACGATCGGCACGCCGAGGTCGGAGGCGGTCTTGAGGTGGTCGCCGGCGAGGATGCCGAGGCCGCCGGAGTACTGCGGCAACACCGCGGTGATGCCGAACTCGGGGCTGAAGTAGGCGATCGCGGCGGGCGCGGCCCGGCCGGCGGACTCCTGCTCGCGGCTCCAGCGCTGGTACCACCGCTCGTCGGTGAGGTAGGACTGCAGGTCGGCGTTGGCGGCGGCGACGCTGCCGACGAAGTCGTCGTCGGCAGCGAGCGAGGCGAGCTCGTCGGCGGACAGACGGGACAGGAGCTTGACGGGGTCCTCGTTCGCCTGGGCCCACTTGCGGGGGCTGATGCTCTCGAAGAGGTCACGCGTCGGCGGGTGCCAGGACCACCGGAGGTTGCTGGCAAGGACGCCGAGACCCTCGATCCGGGTGGGCAGGACGGTGCGGACGCTGAAGCGACGGATGGCCTTCACGAGGAGCCAGCATAAGGGTCCGACTGTCGTGTTCTTGCAACTCTTGCAGCCGGGTTTCATCCCTCGGACCCGAATGATCCTGATTCGTGCCCACCCCCCGAGACGGGCCGGCGACCCACCGCGCGCCCGTGTCGGGACGGGCGCAACTTCGATACGGTCGATCCCGTGACTGGCTCAGCGAAGAAGTCCCGTTCCAGCAAGCCCGCACGACCGCGCTCGCAGGTGTCACCCGCGAGCCGACCCGACCCGACACCGGTGACCACCGTGTCGCGCGGCGCCACCTCGGCCGCGCAGGCCCCGTCATCCCCGGCGTCCCCGGCCCCGCCGGCAGCCACCCCCGACGACTCGCACCCGGGTGCCGACGCCGCCTTCGTCGACGACACGTCGGCCGGCGCCTCGACGCTCGCACCCGAGCACCCTCTGAGCGAGGCGCCCACCGTCGCGGGCTACCCCGGCGACGCGCTGCCCATCGGGCGCATCCCCGTCAGCGACGTGCGACCCCTCGTCGACGGTGGCACCCGCCCGGCCAAGTCGGTCGTCGGCGAGGAGTTCGTCGTGCGCGCCAAGGTGTTCCGCGAGGGCCACGACGCCGTCAACGCCACCGCGGTGCTCACCGACCCCGACGGCCGCGACCACTACTTCGCGATGCACTGCGACAACCCGGGCGCCTCGGAGTGGTCGACGACCGTCGTCGCCGGCCGGGAGGGCTGGTGGACCTACCGCGTCGAGGGCTGGTCCGACCCCTACGCCACGTGGGTCCACGACGCCGGCATCAAGATCGCGGCCGGCGTCGACGAGGACCTCATGTGCGCCGAGGGCGTCAAGGTGCTCGAGCGCTTCGCCGAGGCGGTCCGAGGCCAGGGGGCGGACGCGTCGGAGATCGACAAGGGCGCCCTCGCCCTCGCCGACACGCGTCGCCCGGCCGCGCACCGTTTCGGGGCGGCCACCTCCCCGGAGATCACCGGCCTGGCCGCGATCATGCCGCTGCGCGAGCTCGTCTCCCCCTCGCCGTCCCACGCCCTGCACGTCGAGCGCGAGCTCGCCCTGTTCGGCGCCTGGTACGAGATCTTCCCCCGCTCGGAGGGCGCCCGCCGCGACGAGACGACCGGCGAGTGGGTGTCGGGCACGTTCCGCACCGCCGCCCAGCGGCTGCCCGCCATCGCCGACATGGGCTTCGACGTCGTGTACCTGACACCGATCCACCCCATCGGCACGGCGGCGCGCAAGGGGCGCAACAACAGCCTGACGACCGAGCCCGGCGACCCCGGATCCCCTTACGCCATCGGCTCGCCCGACGGTGGGCACGATTCCGTCCACCCCGACCTCGGCACGTTCGAGGACTTCGACGCGTTCGTCGCCGAGGCCCGACGCGTCGGCCTCGAGGTGGCGCTCGACATCGCGCTGCAGGCCTCGCCGGACCACCCGTGGGTGCAGACGCACCCGGAGCTGTTCACGACGCGCGCCGACGGCACCATCGCCTACGCCGAGAACCCGCCCAAGAAGTACCAGGACATCTTTCCCCTCAACTTCGACAACGACCCCGCCTCGGCCTATGCCGAGGTGCGCCGGGTCATCCAGGTGTGGCTCGACCACGGCGTGCGCATCTTCCGTGTCGACAACCCGCACACCAAGCCGGTTCGCTTCTGGCAGTGGCTGATCGCCGATGTCGCGGAGCAGTACCCCGAGACCATCTGGCTGTCGGAGGCGTTCACGAAGCCGGCGATGATGCACGAGCTGGCCAAGGCCGGCTTCCAGCAGAGCTACACCTACTACGCGTGGCGCAACGAGAAGTGGGAGCTCGAGGAGTACGGCCGCGAGCTGGCCTCCGACGACACCGGTGCCGCGTACATGCGCCCCGCGTTCTGGCCCACCACGCACGACATCCTCACGCCGTACATGCAGTACGGCGGGCCCACCGCGTGGAAGCTGCGCGCGGCCCTGGCGGCCACGCTCGTGCCGACGTACGGCATCTACGCCGGCTACGAGCTGATGGAGCACGTGGCGCGCCCCGGCGCCGAGGAGCAGATCGACAACGAGAAGTACGAGTACAAGGACCGCCAGTGGTTCCTCTACGAGCCCGGTGGCCCGCTCGAGCACCGCTCCCTCGCGGGGTACCTCAAGCGGCTCAACGAGATCCGCGGCTGGCACCCGGCGCTGCGGTGGTTGCGCAACCTGCACTTCCACTCGGCCGACGACGACAACGTCCTCGTCTTCAGCAAGACCCGCGTCGACCGCTCGACGGGACAGCGCGACACCGTCCTCGTCGTCGCCAACCTCGACCCGCACGCGACCCGTGAGACGTGGGTGCACCTCGACCTCGGCGCGATGGGTATGGCCTCGTGGTCGACCTTCGACGCGCACGACCACATCACCAACCAGACGTGGCAGTGGCGGCAGGACAACTGGGTCCGCCTCGGCCCCGACTCGGAACCCGTTCACATCATCACCGTGAGGAGCCACTGACCACATGCAGGGACTCAACCTCTCCCAGCCGGGGCTGAAGCACGACCCGCAGTGGTTTCGAAAAGCGGTGTTCTACGAGGTGCTCGTGCGCGCCTTCTCCGACAGCAAGGGCGTCGGGGCCGGCGACTTCACGGGGCTGATCCAGCGTCTCGACTACCTCCAGTGGCTCGGCGTCGACTGCCTGTGGCTGCCGCCCTTCTACGCCTCGCCGCTGCGCGACGGCGGCTACGACATCGCCGACTACAAGGCCGTGCTGCCCGAGTTCGGGACGCTGCCGGAGTTCACCGAGCTCGTGTCGCAGGCGCACGCCCGCGGCATCCGCATCGTCACCGACCTCGTCATGAACCACACGAGCGACCAGCACCCGTGGTTCCAGGCCAGCCGCGCCGAGCCCGACGGGCCGTACGGCGACTACTACGTGTGGTCCGACACCGATGAGGGCTACGACGACGCCCGCATCATCTTCGTCGACACCGAGGTGTCGAACTGGACCTTCGACCCCGTCCGGCGGCAGTTCTTCTGGCATCGGTTCTTCAGCCACCAGCCCGACCTCAACTTCGAGAACGAGGCCGTGCAGGAGGCGATGTTCGACGTCGTCCGGTTCTGGATGGACCTCGGCATCGACGGCTTCCGCCTAGACGCCGTGCCCTACCTCTTCGAGGAGGAGGGCACCAACTGCGAGAACCTGCCCAGGACCCACGAGTTCCTCGCCAGGCTGCGCACGATGGTCGACACCGAGTACCCGGGCCGCATCCTGCTCGCCGAGGCCAACCAGCCGCCGGCGGAGGTCGTCGACTACTTCGGCACCGACGAGGCACCCGAGTGCCAGATGTGCTTCCACTTCCCGGTCATGCCGCGGCTCTACTACTCGCTCCGCGAGGAGAAGGCCCAGCCGATCATCGACGTGCTCGCCGACACCCCGGCCATCCCGTCGGGGACGCAGTGGGGCACCTTCCTGCGCAACCACGACGAGCTGACGCTCGAGATGGTGACGCCCGAGGAGCGGGCCGCGATGTACGGCTGGTACGCGCCCGATCCGCGGATGCGGGCCAACGTCGGCATCCGGCGCCGCCTCGCTCCCCTGCTCGACAACAGCCGCCCCGAGATCGAGCTGATCCACGCGCTCGTGCTCTCGCTGCCGGGCTCGCCGTGCCTCTACTACGGCGACGAGATCGGGATGGGCGACAACATCTGGCTCACCGACCGCGACGCCGTGCGCACCCCGATGCAGTGGACCCCCGACCGCAACGCGGGCTTCTCGACCGTCGACCCCGGCAAGCTCTACCTGCCGGTCATCAGCAGCCTCGTGTACCACTACAACAACGTCAACGTGGAGGCGCAGATCGCGTCCTCGTCCTCGTTGCTGCACTGGGTGCGCGGGATGCTCCAGGTGCGCAGCCGGCACCCGGTCTTCGGCCTCGGCGACTTCACCGTCGTGCCGGCGGACAACGACCACATCCTGTCCTACACGCGCTCGATGGACGCCGACGGTGACCACGCCGCCGAGGCGGTGCTCTGCGTCAACAACCTGAGCAGCCGGCCGCAGGCCGCGACGATCCAGCTGCCCGAGCACTTCTCGGGCCGGGCGCTCGTCGACCTCTTCGGCGGCAGCGGGTTCCCGTGGGTGGCCGCCGACGGACGCGTGACCCTCACGCTCGGCTCCCGCGACTTCTTCTGGCTCCAGCTGCGCGGGCAGGAGGACAACCGCTGATGGCCGTCGTCCACAAGGGAGCCACGATCACCCCGACGAAGATCGAGATGGTCACCGCGTGGATGCCGCGCCAGCGCTGGTACCACGGCAAGGGCCACGTGCCGCAGCTGCGACGGGTCGGCGGGTTCCGGTTCGAGGACCCGGCCGGCGAGGTGGGCGTCGAGACGCTCCTGCTCGCCGACGAGGCCGTGGCCCCCGCCGTCGTCTACCAGGTGCCGCTGACCTACCGGGGCGCGCCGCTCGAGGGGGCCGAGCACGCGCTGCTCGGCACGATGGAGCACAGCGTGCTCGGCACCCGCTGGGTCTACGACGGCCCGCACGACCCGGTATACGTCTCCGAGCTGGTCCGCACGGTGCTCGAGTCGGACGTCTCCGACGACGCGCAGGCGTCGGTCGGCAGCAGCGCCCGCGCCACGGGCTCGGCCACGGGTCAGGCGGCCGGGAGCGTCACGTCGTCCGCGGTCCTCACCGGCGAGCAGTCGAACACCTCCGTCATCTGCCGGATGGGCGCCGAGGCCGGCGGCCCGGCCGAGCCGCTCATCGTCAAGGTCTTCCGCACCCTGCAGGACGGCGACAACCCCGACGTCGTGGTGCAGTCGGCCCTGACGCACGAGGGCTCGGACCGCGTACCCCTCGCGTACGGCAACCTCCACGGCGCGTGGGACGCGCCCGCAGGTGGCGGCGTCGAGCACGGCCACCTCGCCTTCGCGCAGGAGTTCATCCCCGGGGTCGAGGACGCCTGGCGGGTGGCGCTCGTGGCCGCTGCGGCGGGCACCGACTTCACGACCCGCGCCCGCGACCTCGGCGTCGTCACGGCGCAGATCCACATCGCGCTCGCCCACGCGCTCGGCACCACCGAGGTCACCCCGCAGGCCCGCGAGGCGCTCGTCGCCTCGATGCGCCAGCGCTGCGCGGCGGCGGTCACGCTCGTGCCCGACCTCGCCTCCCGCGTCGATGCGGTCGAGCGTGTGGCCGCCTCGGTGCGCGACGTGGAATGGCCTGCGCTGCAACGGATCCACGGCGACTACCACCTCGGTCAGGTGCTCGACGTGCCCGAGCGCGGCTGGGTCGCCCTCGACTTCGAGGGTGAGCCCCTGCGTCCACTGTCCGAGCGCGTCGCCCCCGACCTCACCCAGCGCGACGTCGCCGGCATGCTGCGCTCGTTCGACTACGCGGCCGGCTCGGTCGCGCTCGCCGACGCCGCCGTCGACGCCAGGGCGTGGGCGGCGGCGTGCCGCACCGCCTTCCTCGAGGGGTACGCGTCGGTCGCCGGCGAGCCGGGCCCCGACGCCAGCGCGCTCGTGCGCGCGCTCGAGCTCGACAAGGCGCTCTACGAGGTGGTCTACGAGGCCCGCAACCGGCCCACGTGGCTGCCGATCCCGCTCGGCGCCGTCGAGCGGCTCACCAGCGAGGAGGCCACCCCGTGACCACCGGCCCGACCGACCCCACCACCCACCGCACCCCCTCCCCCGCGCTCGACCACCGCGCCATCGACGCGTTCCTGCAGGGGCGCAACGGCCAGCCGCACGACCTGCTCGGCCACCACATGGGCCCGGGCGGCCTGACCATCACGGCGTTCCGGCCCTACGCGACCCGGGTGGCCGCGCGGCTCGACTCCGGAAACCGCGTCGAGCTGCAGCACGTGCGCGACGGCCTGTGGTCGATGACCTCCCCCGACTTCGGCACCACCCACGACTACCGCCTCCTCGTCGAGTACGGCGACGGGGTCGAGCACGAGCAGGACGACCCCTACCGCTTCGCCCCGACGCTCGGCGACGTCGACCGGCACCTCGTCGGCGAGGGCCGCCACGAGCAGCTGTGGAAGGTCCTCGGCTCGCACGTGCGCCACTACGCCGGCCCGCTCGGCGACGTCTGGGGCGTCTCGTTCGCGCTGTGGGCCCCGCGCGCCAAGGCGGTCCACGTCATCGGCGACTTCAACGGCTGGGACCGCCGCACCCACCCGATGCGGGCCCTCGGCGAGAGCGGCATCTGGGAGCTGTTCATCCCCGGAGCGCAGGAGGGCATGAACTACCAGTTCGCCGTGCGCGGCCCCGACGAGCTCGTCCGGCTCAAGAGCGACCCCATGGCCCGGATGACCGAGGTGGCCCCGAAGCAGGCAGCGATCGTCACCGAGACGCACTACAGCTGGGGCGACGGCGAGTGGATGGAGCAGCGGCGCACCCGCAACTCCCACGAGGGGCCGATGAGCATCTACGAGGTGCACCTCGGCTCGTGGCGCCAGGGAGAGGGCTACCGCGGCCTGGCCGAGCACCTCGTCAACTACGTGCGCGACCTCGGCTTCACCCACGTCGAGTTCCTGCCCGTCATGGAGCACCCGTACGTGCCGTCGTGGGGCTACCACGTCACCGGCTACTACGCGCCGAGCTCGCGCTGGGGCACCCCCGACGACTTCCGCCACCTCGTCGACGAGCTGCACAAGGCCGGCATCGGGGTCATCCTCGACTGGGTGCCGGGGCACTTCGCCACCGACGAGTGGGCCCTGGCCCGCTTCGACGGCCTGCCCCTCTACGAGCACCCCGACCCGCGCCGCGGCTGGCACCCCGAGTGGGGCTCGAACATCTTCGACTACGGCCGCCCCGAGGTGCGCAACTTCCTCGTCGCCAACGCCCTGTACTGGCTCGAGGAGTTCCATGCCGACGGCGTACGCGTCGACGGCGTCGCCTCGATGCTCTACCTCGACTACGCCCGCGACGCGGGCCAGTGGGAGCCGAACAAGGACGGCGGCCGCGAGAACCTCGAGGCCGTCGAGCTGCTCAAGGAGACGAACGCCACCGCCTACAAGCGCGAAGGCGGCATCGTCACCATCGCCGAGGAGTCGACGACGTGGCCGGGCGTCACGCGCCCGACGAACCACGGCGGCCTCGGGTTCGGCTTCAAGTGGAACATGGGCTGGATGAACGACTCGCTCAAGTACCTGGGGCAGGACCCGATCTACCGCAGGTACGAGCACGGCAAGCTGACGTTCTCGCTCATGTACGCCTTCGACGAGAACTTCGTCCTGCCGATCAGCCACGACGAGGTCGTCCACGGCAAGGGCTCGCTGCTGCGCAAGTCGCGCGGTCCGCGCGAGGAGCAGGTGGCGACGCTGCGTGCCTTCCTGGCCTACCTCTGGTGCCACCCGGGCAAGCAGCTGCTCTTCATGGGATGCGAGTTCGGCCAGGAGTCGGAGTGGTCGGAGGGCCGCAGCCTCGACTGGTGGCTGCTCGAGCAGCCCCTCCACTACCGGGTCCACAACCTCGTCAAGGACCTCAACGGCATCTACCGGCACCACCGGGCCCTGTGGGAGCTCGACAACGACCCGTCCGGGTTCGAGTGGCTCGAGGCCGACGACGCCGACCACAACACGTTCTCGTGGCTGCGGTTCGGTCGCGGCGACCGTGGTACCGACGCGCCCGCCATCGCGTGCGTCATGAACTTCAGCGGCGAGACGCAGCCGTACTACCGCCTCGGCCTGCCACGCGGCGGCCGGTGGGAGGTCGTCCTCGACACCGCCGGTTACCACCCCGACGCCCCGAGCAGCGCCGGCATGGTCATCGACGCCGCGGCCGAGCCGTGGAACAGCCAGCCCTTCTCGGCCGCGATCACCGTGCCCCGGTTCTCGACCGTCTGGCTCGTCCCGGTCGCGGAGCCCGCCGCGGCCCCGGTTGCCGGCGCCGGCGACGCGTCGGCACGGACCCTCCCGGCCGGCGGAACCGGCGCCGACCGTGTGACGACGAACGGAGACCCCTCATGAACCACCCGCGCGCGGGCCAGCCGGCCCGTCCCGAGGACCTCGTCGACGTCGACGCGCTCATCGCCGCGTACTACGACCGCCACCCCGACGTCGACGACCCCGACCAGCAGGTCGCGTTCGGCACGTCGGGCCACCGCGGCTCGAGCCTGCGCACGGCGTTCAACGAGGACCACATCCTCGCCACGACCCAGGCCATCGTCGACTACCGCGCCTCGCAGGGCTTCGACGGCCCGCTCTTCATCGGCCGTGACACCCACGGCCTGTCCGAGCCGGCCTGGCGCTCGGCCCTCGAGGTGCTCGTCGCCAACGGGGTGACGGTGCTCGTCGACGACCGCGACGGCTACACCCCGACGCCGGCGGTGTCGCACGCGATCCTCAGGGCCAACCGCGGAAAGGCCTCTGGTGCAAGCGGTCTGGCCGACGGCATCGTCGTCACGCCGTCGCACAACCCACCTGCCGACGGCGGCTTCAAGTACAACCCGCCGCACGGCGGACCCGCCGACACCGACGCCACGTCGGTCATCGCGACGCGCGCCAACGACCTCATCCGCGGCGGCCTGGCCGAGGTCAGCCGCGTGCCGTTCGAGAAGGCCCGCGGCGAGGCCGGCGCCTACGACTTCCTCGGCACGTACGTCGACGACCTCCCCTCGGTGCTCGACCTCGCGCGCATCCGCGAGGCCGGCGTACGCATCGGCGCCGACCCGCTCGGCGGCGCGTCGGTCGGCTACTGGGGCGAGATCGCCGAGCGGCACGGGCTCGACCTCACCGTCGTCAACCCGAGCGTCGACCCGCAGTGGGCGTTCATGACGCTCGACTGGGACGGCAAGATCCGGATGGACTGCAGCTCCCCCTCCGCGATGGCCTCCCTCATCGGCGCCAAGGACGACTACGACATCTCCACCGGCAACGACGCCGACGCCGACCGCCACGGCATCGTCACGCCCGACGCGGGCCTCATGAACCCCAACCACTACCTCGCCGTCGCGATCCGCTACCTCTACGGCGGCGCGCGTCCGGGCTGGGGCGAGGGCACCGCCATCGGCAAGACCCTCGTGTCGAGCTCGATGATCGACCGGGTCGCCACCGAGCTGGGCCGCACGCTGCTCGAGGTCCCCGTGGGCTTCAAGTGGTTCGTGCCCGGGCTGCTCGACGGCTCGGTCGGCTTCGGCGGTGAGGAGTCGGCGGGCGCGAGCTTCCTGCGCACGGACGGCTCCGTGTGGTCCACGGACAAGGACGGCATCCTGCTGGCCCTGCTCGCCTCGGAGATCCTCGCCGTGACCGGTCGGACGCCGAGCCAGCACTACGCCGAGCTGACCGAGCGCTTCGGCTCCCCCGCCTACGCCCGCATCGACGCGGCGGCGAACCGTGAGCAGAAGGCCAAGCTCGCGGCGCTCTCGCCCGACGACGTCAGCGCGGAGTCGCTTGCCGGAGAGGCGATCACGGGCAAGCTGACCTCCGCCCCGGGCAACGGCGCGAAGATCGGCGGGCTCAAGGTGACCACCGAGAGCGCGTGGTTCGCCGCGCGCCCGTCCGGCACCGAGGACGTCTACAAGATCTACGCCGAGTCGTTCAAGGGCCCCGAACACCTCGCGCAGGTCCAGGCGGAGGCCAAGGACGTCGTGTCGGCAGCGCTCGGCGGATGACCGACCCGATCCACCCGACCGACGCCTCCGGCCCGACCGACCACCCAGACCCGGCCGACGCGTCCGCCTCCCCCACGACGCCCGGACGCCTCGTCCTCGTGACGGGCGCGGACGCGTCGGGGCTCGGGCGGCTGGCCCGCGCGGTGGGCGAGCGCCTCGGCGGCGCGCTCGTCGTCGACGGTCAGGCGCTCGACGCCATGCTCGTCGGCGACGCGTCCGCGCCGCTCGTGCCACCCACCGGCGTCGCGCTCGTGCGCCGCCAGCTGCTGCGGTGGTCGGCGGGGCTGGCGCTCGCCGAGACCTACCTCATCGAGGGCCACGACGTCGTCGTCGCCGACCGGGTCGAGGGCGAGCGGCTCGAGGACTACCTCGACCTCGCCGCCCCGCAGCCGGTGCACCTCGTCGTCGTCGGCGCCGGCATCGACCCGTCCACCCCGGGCTGGGGCCTGTGGGTGACGACGCCGCCCGAGACCGGTGACGAGGACTCCCTCGCCGGCACCGCAGCCGAGGTCGTCGAGCGTCTCGCCGAGTCGGTCGTCGACACCGCCTGACGATCGAAAGAGCAGTCCGTCTCCTCGCGGGGACGAACTGCTCTTTCGATCGGGATTGGTCAGAAGAGGGCGCTCATGAGGGCCTTGCGGGCCCGCGCCACGCGCTCGTCGGACGTGCCGACCACCTCGAACAGCTCGACGAGGTGCTCGCGCGCCTGGTTGCGCTCGGCGTCGGCCGTGACACGCACCGTGTCGATGAGGCGCACGAAGGCGTCCTCCACGTGGCCACCGAGCACGTCGAGGTCGGCGACGAGGATCTGCGCGTCGACGTCGGTGGGCGCGGCAGCGGCGGCAGCCCGCGCCTGCTGGAGGTCGGCGCCCCGCGTGCGCTGGAGGAGACCGACCTGAGCCAGGCCGATCTTGGCGTCGGTGTCGGCGGGGCTCTGGGCGAGCGCCTCGCGGTAGGCGTCGGCCGCGGTGTCGAGGTCGTCGGCCTCGATGGCGTCGAACGCCTTCTGGTGCAGCGGCGGCAGCGGCGGCTCCTCCGGGGCGTCGTCCTGCGCCTCCTGGCCGTCCTGCCCGGCGTCGGCGCCCGGGACGGTGCCGGTGACGCCGTGCTGGGCGGCGAGCGCGAGCACCTGGTCGATGACGGCGACGACCTGCGCCTCGGGCTGGACGCCCTCGAAGAGCGGCACGGGCTGGCCCTGGACGAACGCGAAGCTCACCGGGACGGCCTGCACCTGGAAGGCCTGCAGGATGCCGGGGTTGGCGTCGACGTCGACGGTGGCGAGCTGGAAGCGGCCGGCGTAGCGCCGGGCCACCGTCTCCAGCGTCGCGACGAAGTCGGTCGACTCCTGCAGGCGCGGCGACCACAGGACCATGACGACGGGGTGGCTGGTGCTCGCCCCGACGAGGTCACGGATCGAGGCGTCAGTGCCCTCGACGACGACGCCGGCACCGTCCGTCGAGGTGGAGCCCGCGGCGGAGCCGGGGCCAGCCGGCTGGGCCGGACGCTTGAGCGACGAGAGGTCGACGGCACCGCGCAGTGCCGCTGCGGTGAATGGCTGCTGGCTCATGGATCAATCCTGCCTCACCGCCCCGTGCCGTCGACGAGCTGGTCCGCCGCGGCCACGACGCGGGCCTGGCCGGAGGCCGGGATGACGAAGGCGACGATCTCGTTGGAGGTGAGGTCTGCCTCGGTCGTGATCTGCTTGATGCCGGTCAGCAGGGTGAGGTCCTTGGCCGGCTTGAGCTTCATCGGCGTGCGCATCGCGATGGCGTCGTGGCGCACGAGCGAGGCGAAGACGATGGCGCCCTGACCGTCCTTGAGGCGCAGCCCGCCGATGATCCCCTTCGGCTCGTGCTTCTGGCTGAAGGAGCCCTGGTTGTTCAGGGCCTGCGACTGGGCCGTGGCGGACTGGCGCAGCTGCTCGGTCAGCGGGTCGTCGGCCAGGACCTTGGTGGCCACCGGCGAGGGGTACTGCACGGCGCCGGCGAAGGCCGAGACGACGTCCTCGGGCTTGGCGGCCAGGCCCTTGCCGTCGGCGAGCGCCGCCGAGCCGCTGTCGGCGTCGTCGAGCGCGTCGAGCTTGGCGTCGGGGAGCATCGGGGTGACGGCGGCAGCCTTGAAGGGACCGGCGGGGCTGTCGGCCACGAGGAGGACGAGCACCGCGGCGCCCGTCTTCTTCAGCGTCGTCTGGGCCAGGATCTGCACCGGCTTGTCGCCCTCGCGGGAGATGCCGAGCACCTTGGCGCCACTCGTGGACAGCTCGGCCTCGGCCTTCTCGGCGGCGGTCCGGCCGCCGAGGGTCTTCGCGTAGGCGTTGGCCGACTCGAGGGCCATGCCGGTGAAGGCCTTGGCACGGGCGGCGGCACCACCGGCGGAGGCGTCGAGCAGCGAGGACGCGACGGCCGACACGGTGCCGTTCGTCGTCGTGCCGGCGGCGTCCACGGCGACCGCGGGGGTCTCGGAGGCACCGGAGCCGTCGCTGCCGTCGTCGGCGTTTCCGGTGCACGCGGACAGCATCGCGACGGAGGCGAGGGCAGCGGCCAGGACGCGGCGACGGGTCGCGGGGCGGGGCATGGAGAGACCTTTCGGGACTCGGGAAGACCGGTTGACCCGGCGTGCACCAGCAGCGCCGAGGGGCAGCGCGGGGGACGTCGGGCGGCCGCCACGGGGCGCGGCCACCGTCAAGTTACGCACGAGTCGTCGCGATACCACAAATCGAGTCCGACGCCCGCCGAGGACATACTCGGACACTCGGGGCGACGCGGTCGGCCTCGTGCCGCACGACCCCGCCGACGCGTGTCAGACGGCTCACGTCGCGGCCGTGTCGGGGCTCTCCACGCCCTCGGCCTCGCCGGGCAGCGGCGCGTCCGCCGGCAGCAGCAGCCAGGCGCGGCCGTCGTGGTGCAGCCGCACGAGCGACCCGGGCGGGAACTCGTCGAGGGCGGCCCCGGCGAGCGGCAACGAGCCGTCGGCCGACACCACCGCGAACTCCTCCCCCTGCCGGCCCTCGGCCCCGACGCGCCCGTCCCGGATCGTCACGGTGCGCGGCAGCGCGGCCGCGACGTCGGGATCGTGGGTCACGACGACGACCGTCGAGCCGACGCGGCGGTTGACGTCGTGCAGGGCACGGAGCACCCGGTCGCGCGCGGCGTGGTCGAGCTGGCTCGTCGGCTCGTCGACGAGCAGCAGCCCGGGCTCGCAGGCGACGCCGACGGCGATGGCGACGAGCTGCGCCTGGCCGGGCGTCAGCGACGACACCTCCCGGTCGGCGAGGTCGCCGATGCCGAGCGGGCCGAGCACGTCCTCGACCGTCGGAAGGCTCCCGGCCAGGCGTCGCGCGGGCGCCTGGGCCACCTCGACGTTCTGCCGCGGCGTCAGGTAGGGCACGAGGTTGCGGGTGGCGCCCTGCAGGACGAGGCCGATCTGCCCGGCGCGCAGGTCGTCGAGGGCCGAGGGCGAGAGCGAGCGCAGGTCGTGGCCGCCGATGAGCGCCGTTCCGGCGCTGGGGGCCGTGAGACCGCCGAAGACGGTGACCAGCGTCGACTTGCCGGCGCCCGACGGGCCGAGCAGGCCGACCATCTCGCCGGCACCGACGTGCAGGTCGACGCCGGAGAGCGCCGCGACGTCGTGGCCCTCGGACCGGTAGATGACGACGAGACCGCGCGTGGTGACCGGCAGCCCGCGGCCGCCCGACCCGGCGGGGCCCTCGACTCCCGCGTCGGGGGCCGACGGGGTCCGGTCGAGCTCTTGGTCCACTGCGGTCACGGCTGCTCCCTCACACGCGAGACGACGGCGCGGCCGGCGAGCCACAGCCCCAGGACGAGCCCGACGGCGACGAGCCACACCATGGTCACGCCCGCCGAGAGGGCCATCGGCCCCACGGCCGGGCGGACGTCGGGCACGTACACCTCGGACGGGGTCGTGAAGAACGGCACGAGCCGCAGCGCGAGCCGCGCCCCGACGACGCCGCAGGCCGAGCCGACGACGACGGCCACGACGATGACGGCCACCTGCTCGGCGATGCCGACGCGTCGCAGCGTGCCGCCGCCGACGCCGGCCAGACGCAGGGCCGCGAGGTCGCGCGACCGCGACCGCCATGACGTCACGCCCACGAGGACGAGCACGAGCGCACCCATGAGCAGCGCGATGACGCCGACGACGAGGGCGAGGCGCAGCGACCAGGCCGACGCCGACCGGTCGAACGCGTCGAGCACCTCGGTCTGGTCGGTCCGCTCGCGCACCGAGACCCCGGAGCGGGCCAGGGCGGAGGTCACCTCGCCGACGCGGGACCGGTCTGCCACGAGCACGTCGAGGGACCCGCTCGCGTAGAGCCGGCTGGCGCGGGCTGCGAGGGCGTCGTAGTCGACGAGCGCCACGTTGGTGAAGCCGCCCGGCACGACGCGCACCCGCCCCTTCTCCGCGACGGTGACCGCGGTCCCGACGAACCCGCTGACCGAGGTGACCTCGGGTGTGGCGCCTCGGGTGGCGGGGGCGACGACGACGGGCAGGGCTGCCGGCGCGGTCGAGGCCGTGACGATCCCACCGGACGACGCGAACCGGATGCGCGCCACCGCCGGTTCGGCCCGCTGGGTGGTGACGTAGGAGAACCCGGGGCTCTCGGCCGAGAGCCGGTCCAGCGAGTAGGGGGTGCCGTAGGAGGACCAGGTCAGTCGGCCGAGCTCGACCGGGGGCGCGCCCGGAGCGGCGACCCGGGCGACGGTGACCTCGCCGGCGAGGAGACGCGTCTCGTCCGGCGCCCGGTCGATGCTGATCCCGACCAGGGTGCACGAGCGCGGAGCGCACGGCACGGCGGCCGTGAGCGTCGTGGTGCCCGACGGCCGGAAGGGCACGGCGCCGAGCGGCACCGACAACGACCCGCCGTCGGCGTCCTGCAGCTCGAGCCGCAGCGGGAGCCGGTCGGGCGCGGTCGGCTTCGGGTTGAGGCCGGTCAGCACACGCTGGATCTGCACGTCCGACACCTGCACGGCGACCCGGCGCCCGGCAAGCTCGGCCGAGCTGAGGTCGGATGCCAGGACCGACGACCAGTCGACGGCCGGCCCGGAGCCCGCGCCGATGGGCAGCGCGACCCGCGCCATCGCCCGCGGCACGACGGCCATCGTCGCGACGGCGTCGGAGCTGCCGGGCTGCAGGTGCGCCACGGGGGCCACCCACGTCGCGCCGGGGTCGAGGCGCTGCAGCAGCGCTCGCAGCTGGCGAGGATCCTTGGAGTCGGTCTGGAGCACGACCTGCGCGCCGGTCTCGAGCGCGGCGCGCTCGGCGCGGTTGCGCTGCCCGGCGAGGTAGGCGTCCGTCGCGAAGACGAGCAGCGCCGACGCGACCGTGACGATGGCGACGACGCGACGCACGCCCGGTCGGCGGGCCACCTGCAGCGCGGTGACGCCGGCGGCGACGTGACCGCGGCGCAGCGCCAGGTGCCCGAGACGGGCGGCGACCGGGACGAGGAGCATCGCGAGGAGCAGCCCGACGGCGAGCGCGAGCAGCGCCGGCGTCGCGAGCACGACCGGCCCCGACACCGACCCCGTCACGATGGTGACGACACCGGCGGCGGCGACGGTGACGACCACCGCGTCGACGAGCCCGACGGCGAGGGCACCCTGGCGCGGGGGCACCCGGCGCAGCAGCGAGGGGATCGGCTCGCGGAGCGGTCCGCGGGCCGCGACGAGGACGGTGAGGACGCCGACGAGCAGCGCCGCGACAGCGGCCACGACCGCCCCGAGCGGGACGTCGAGCGCCCCACCACCCGGCAGCCAGACCCGCGACACGAGCACGTCGAGGGCGCCGGCGACCACGACGCCGAGAGGCACGCCGACGGCGACGAGGCCGCCGAGCTCCGCGAGCAGCATCCGCCGGGCGCCACGGACGCCGTGGCCGCGCAGGCGCACGAGCGCGATCTCGGGACGGCGCTGCTCGACCGCCGCCGACGCGGCGAGGCCGAGCACGACGGCCGCGAGGAGGGCGAGCTGGCCCAGGAGCAGCGGCACGAGGACCGACGCCTGGACCTGGCCGCGCACGACGGTCCGGGCGAGGTCGTCGAGGGCCGTCGTGATGGACGGTCCGCCCGAATCGCCCTGAGGACGGGCCTTCTCCGCCGTGAGGGCGGCGGAGACAGCCGGCAGGTCGTCCACCCCGAGGGTCGGGCGGTCGAGGGCGCTCGTCACCGTCAGCGTCGAGCCCGACGTGTACTTGGCGAAGAACGCCGGGGCGACGACGGGCGCGTCGACCTGTGGGGTCGACCCGAGCCCGGCGACGACGCGGGTGCCCGCCCGCCCGGTGAGCCGCGTGCCGAACCAGTACGTGTCGTCGCGGACCTGCTCGTAGGTGCCGACGATCCGGGCGGCGTCGCGGGCCCGGGCGTCGGAGACCTGCCCTCCCGGCGAGGAGGCGAAGCCGACGCGGTCGCCGACCTTCCAGCCCTCGAACCGGGCCTCCGCGGCGGACACGAGCACGTCGGTCTCCGCCGTCGGGCAGCGTCCGCTCACCAGCGTCAGGCGCACGCAGCCGGCAGCCGGCGCGTAGGCGGTGACGAGGACGCCGCCTCCACCGCGCCGCGGCGACATCGACATCGTCACCTGACCCGAGACGATCGACGTCGGCGGCCGCAGGAAGGGGCGCACCTGCTCCGGGATCCGTGAGAGCACGCTCTGCGTCGACGGCACGAACGTGCCGTCGGTCACCTGCTCGAGGGCGATGCCGGTGGACATGACGCTGGCCCGGTCGAGGGCGTCGTGCAGGAGGGCGTGCTCGAGCGAACGGGCGTAGAGCGGCCCGAGGACCGCGCTCGCGGTGACGAGCGAGGACAGCAGCACGAGGGCCAGGGCCTGCCCGCGGCGGTGACGGGCCGCGGACCAGGCGACGGCGAGACGACCGGCGCTCATCGGACACTCACCACGTGGCCCTCGTCGAGGTGGACCTCGGCGGCGGCCTGCGTCGCGGCCTCGGGGTCGTGGGTCGCCATGAGGACGGTGCAGCCGGCGGCGGCGAGGTCGTGGAGCAGCTCGAGGACGCGCTCGCGGTTGGCGTGGTCGAGCTCGGAGGTCGGCTCGTCGGCGAGGAGCACCGCGGGGCGGGACGCGAGCGCCCGCGCGACGGCGACGCGCTGCTGCTGTCCGCCGCTCAGCTCCTCGATGAGGTGTCCGCCGGACTCCTCGAGGCCGACGGCGGTGAGCGCCTCGGACACCCGCTGTGCGGCCTCGCCCGGGCCCACGCCGGCGTCGAGCAGCGGCACGACGCAGTTCTCCCAGGCGGTCAGCACCGACGCCAGCCCGTTGCCCTGGGGTACGAGGCCGACGCCGAGCGCCAGCGTGGCGGCGCGCCCGCCGGACGGACGCACCGTGGCGTCGCCGACCCGGACCCTGCCCTCGACCGTCGCGCCGCTGAGCGCTCCGGCGACCGACCAGAGCAACGTCGACTTGCCGGCTCCGGAGGGCCCGGTCACCGCCGTGACGACCCCCGGCCGGGCCAGGAGGTCGACCCCCTCGAGCGCGCGGCGCTGCCCGAAGCGCACGCCGAGGCCCTCGATCGCGATCGGTGGGGACGGTCGGTACGCCTCGGCTCCGACTCCCCCTGCGACCAGACCCACGTCGGTCCCTGTCCCCACTGCCGTCCCCTTCCGGCTCGGTGTCCGCGGGCGAGTGTGCACCCGCGAGCAGGTTCGTGGCGCAAGGGAGCCCGGTGACGTCGGGATCGTGACCGCATCGTCACCAACGGGTCTCAGGGTCAGGTGCGGCGCACCATCCGGATCTCCGTGGTGCCGGTGGGCTCGTGCTCGCAGCGGCCGCCCTCGTCGGCGAAGCCCCGGCGCTCGTAGAAGGCGCGAGCCCGGGCGTTGTCCTCGACGACCCACAGCGACGCGTCGCGGTCCCCGACGAGGCGGTCGAGGAGGGCGTCGGCGACGCCGGTCCCCCGGGCGCGGGCGGCGAGGTTGACGGCGTAGAGCTCCCACGGCGTGGGAGCGTCGTCGTCGCGGCTCGCGCCGGCGCTCGCGAACCCGGCGATGCGCCCGGCGGGGTCGTGCACGACGAGGGTTCCGCCCTCGGCCGGCGGGGCGGCCGCGATGGTGCGCCAGCGATTGGCGCAGCTCTCGTCGCTGAGGCCGGCGAGGTAGTCGGCCGGCATGATGCCGGCGTAGGCCTCGCGCCAGACGGCCATGTGGACCCGGCCGAGCTCGTCGCAGTCGGCGGGCACGAGCGGCGCGAGGCGCCAGCCGTCCGGCAGCGCGCGTCCGGGAACGGCCCGCGCGGGGCCGGCGATGTCAGCCGTCCCGGCGCTCGAGGGCGGCCTCGAGCCGCTCGAGCTTGCCGTCGAGCTCACCGGTGAACCCGGGCCGGATGTCGGCCTTGAGCACGAGGCCGACCCGCGGCGAGACCTCGGCGATGGCGTCGCAGCATCGCTTGACGAGGGCCATGCACTCGTCCCACTCCCCCTCGACGGTCGTGAACATCGCGTCGGTGCGGTGCGGCAGCCCTGACTCGCGCACGAGGCGGATGGCCGAGGCGACGGCCTCGCTGACGGAACCGGTGTCGTCGGCGGCGACGGTGGGCGCGACGGAGAAGGCGATCAGCATGCGCCCACCGTAGGCCGCCGGGTCGTGGTGCTGCAGGCGGGGCCCGCGCTCAGAGGTCCTTGCGCATCGAGAGGGCCTCCTCGGTGATGCGGAAGCCGAGGTCGACGTTGATCCGCACCATCCACGGGTTCTGCTCGTCGTTCATCGTCTGCACCCGGGTGCGCTGCGGGAACGTCTCGGCGAGCAGGTCGAGGTTGGCCACCTTGACGGCCATGCCGAGCCGGTGCCCGCGGTGCTCGGGCAGCACGAGCGTGCCCCACTGGTGCACGACGTCGGGGTCCGACGGCGGGACGTTGAGGTCGGTGTACGCGGCGACGACGCCAGTGCCGCGGTGCAGGGCCACGGCCGTGAGCAGCGTGTTGCCGACGCGGGCGTGGTGGTCGAGCATCGTCTGGTAGTCCTCGACGGTCTGCGACTCCGGCTCGAAGTCGACGTCGCCGGTCGGGGCGTCGAGGATGAGCCGGTTCGAGGCGTCGCAGACGCCCTGGCGCAGCTCCTCCGGGACGCCTCCCGTGAAGACCTTCACCTCGTAGGCGTCGCCCATCGCCTCGGCGGCCCGCTCGCGCTCGCGCGTCATGAGGTCGTCGTCGATCGGCAGTGGCAGCGACCGGACGATCTCGGTGCTCGCGACCCGGTAGCCACGGCGCTCGGCGAAGCCCCGGTCGGGGTGGGACTCGCGGTCGCCCTCCGGCACGTAGACCTCGGCGAGGAGCATGGAGCGCCGACCGGCCCGGGCCTGCGACTCGCTCCAGTCGAGCAGCGCGCTGCCGTAGCCGCTGCGTCGGTGCTGGGGGTCGACGCGCAGCTCGGTCCAGCACTTGTCGAGGTTCTCGCGCTCGGGGAAGTACAGCTGGGACCAGCCGACCGGCGCCCCGTCGACGACGACCACGGCCGACTCCATGCGCTCACCCGGGAAGTCGAAGCGCAGCCAGGCGGCGAACTCCTCGGCCGTGCGCTGCATCGGGTGCACGCGCGACACGGCATCGACGCGGGTGGCGATGCCGTACAGCTCCTTGACCATGACGTCGTCGTCGCGGTCGAGCGGGATGATGTCCATGACTCGACGGTGACACCGCCGGGGCCGCCGCCACAACGGAATTACGGTCGACGCCGGTGTCCCGACGCGCGCGCCCGTCCTCAGTCGTCGAGGTGGGCGACGAGCCGGTCGGCGGCGGCGTACGGGTCGAGCCGCCCGGCCACGACCTCCTGGGCGAGCGAGGCGAGGTCGGCCCGGCCCCCGAGCTGGGCGAAGCGGGAGCGCAGCTGCGCCAGGGCGATGGCCTGCACCTCGTCGGCGGCGCGGCGCTCGCGGCGTCGGCCGAGCTCGCCGGACTCCTCGATGAAGGCACGCTGCTTGTCGAGCGCCTCCATGACCTCGTCGATGCCGATCGCTTGTGCCGCAACGGTCTTCACGACCGGAGGACGCCACAGCCCGGGCTCGGTGCGGTCGCCGAGGGAGATCATGTGCCGCAGGTCGCGCACCGTGGCGTCGGCGCCGTCGCGGTCGGCCTTGTTGACGACGAAGACGTCGCCGATCTCGAGGATGCCGGCCTTGGCCGCCTGGATGCCGTCGCCCATGCCGGGGGCCAACAGCACGACGGAGGTGTCGGCGAGGCCCGCGATCTCGACCTCCGACTGACCCACCCCGACCGTCTCGACGAGCACGACGTCGCAGCCCGCGGCGTCGAGCACCCGGATGGCCTGCGGCGTGGCCCACGAGAGGCCGCCGAGGTGACCGCGGGAGGCCATCGAGCGGATGTAGACCTCGGGGTCGAGGGCGTGGTCCTGCATCCGGACGCGGTCACCGAGCAGGGCACCGCCGGAGAACGGCGAGCTGGGGTCGACGGCGAGGACGCCGACACGCAGGCCGCGCTCGCGGAAGGCCCCGACGAGGGCCGTGGTCGAGGTCGACTTGCCGACGCCGGGCGAGCCGGTGATGCCGATGACCCACGCGTTGCCCGAGTGCGGCGCGAGAGCGGCCATCACCTCGCGCAGCGCCTCGTGCCGGTCCTCGACGAGCGAGATGAGGCGCGCGACGGCACGCGGCGACCCCGCCCGGGCCGACTCGACCAGGGCGGGGACGTCGACGGTGCGGCGTGGGCTCACTTGGGGCGCAGGCGAACTCGTCGGCGACGTGTGCGACTCAGGCCGTCTTCGGCACGCGGACGATGAGGGCGTCGCCCTGGCCGCCGCCGCCGCAGAGCGCGGCCGCGCCGACGCCACCGCCACGTCGCTTGAGCTCGAGCGCGAGGTGCAGGGCGATGCGAGCGCCGGACATGCCGATCGGGTGGCCGAGGGCGATCGCGCCGCCGTTGACGTTGACCTTCTCGACGTCGATGCCGAGCTCCTTGGCCGAGGCCAGGCCGACGGCCGCGAACGCCTCGTTGATCTCGACGAGGTCGAGGTCGGCGGGCGTGATGCCCTCCTTCTCGCAGGCGCGGGCGATGGCGCGGGCCGGCTGCTGCTGGAGCGTCGAGTCGGGGCCGGCGACGACGCCGTGGGCGCCGATCTCGGCGATCCACGTCAGGCCGAGCTCCTCCGCCTTGGCCCGGCTCATGACGACCACCGCGGCGGCGCCGTCGGAGATCTGCGAGGCCGAACCCGCCGTGATGGTGCCGTCCTTGCTGAAGGCCGGACGCAGGCCGGACAGCGAGGCGGCCGTCGTGTCGGCGCGGATGCCCTCGTCGCTCTTGAACTCGATCGGGTCGCCCTTGCGCTGCGGGATGCTCACCGCGACGACCTCGTCCTCGAAGAGGCCGTCCTTCCACGCCTTGGCGGCGAGCTGGTGGCTGCGCGCCGAGAACTCGTCCTGCTCCTCGCGGGTGAAGGCCTGCGAGCCGGTGTTGGCCTGCTCGGTGAGCAGGCCCATGGCCTGGTCGGTGAAGGCGTCCCAGAGGCCGTCGAAGGCCATGTGGTCGCGCATCGTCACGTCGCCGTACTTGTAGCCCTCGCGCGACTTCGTCATGAGGTGCGGCGCGTTGGTCATCGACTCCTGGCCGCCGGCGACGACGACGTCGAACTCGCCGGCGCGGATCAGCTGGTCGGCCATGGCGATGGCGTTGATGCCCGAGAGGCAGACCTTGTTGATCGTCAGGGCCGGCACGGTCATCGGGATGCCGGCGGCGTGGGCGGCCTGGCGGGCCGGGATCTGGCCGGCGCCGGCCTGCAGCACCTGGCCCATGATGACGTACTCGACCTGCTCGGGCGTCACGCCCGACTTCTCGAGGGCGCCCTTGATCGCGATGCCGCCGAGGTCGGCCCCGGAGAAGTCCTTGAGCGACCCGAGCAGGCGACCCATCGGGGTGCGGGCTCCGGCGACGATCACCGAGGTGGGGCGGTCAGAAGTCATGGGAAGTGCCTCTCCAACGTCATCGGGGGATGTCTGGCGGATGTCCCGGTCACTCTAGTCTCGGCTGCTGGACACCCCGAGCCGACCATGACCAAGCGCACACGCGCCCCGGCTTCTGCCCCGGCGCCGGCGGTCCTACGTTGGTCGCATGAGCACGCTGACCGGTCCCCTGTTCACGCACATCGACCACGTCGGCATCGCGGTGCCCGACCTCGACGCCGCCATCGCGTTCTACCGCGACGCCTACGGCATGGCGCTCCTCCACGAGGAGACGAACGAGGAGCAGGGCGTGCGCGAGGCGATGATGGGCGTCGGCGAGTCCGGCTCGTGCATCCAGCTGCTCGCGCCGCTGTCGCCCGAGTCGACCATCGCGAAGTTCCTCGACCGCAGCGGCCCCGGCATCCAGCAGCTCGCCTACCGCGTCGCCGACATCGACGCCGTGTGCGCGACGCTCCGCGAGCGCGGACTGCGCCTGCTCTACGACACCCCGAAGCGCGGCACGAGCGACAGCCGGGTCAACTTCATCCACCCCAAGGACGCCGGCGGCGTCCTCGTCGAGCTCGTCGAGCCCGCGGCGTCGCCCACCCACTGACCCGTCGGACCCGCTCAGCTCGCCGGCAGGTCGGCGCGGCGTGCCTCGAGCTCGTGCTCGGTGAGCACGACAAGCGCCGCGGTCCAGGCGAGCGGCGCCGGTCCGGCCGGACGCCCGTCGGGCAGCACCTTCTCCGGCAGGCTCCCCCACGTGGTGCAGTGGCCCTCGAGCCACCCCATCCAGCGCTCCGCCAGCTCGACGCGTCCCGACGCGGCAGCCGTGTAGCCGACGAGGGCGGTTTCCGGCGTCCACGACACCCCGTCGGACTTCCACGCGGCTCCGGGCGCCAGCCCGCCGGCCTCGCGGAGTGCGAGCACGGGGTAGCGCTCCCACGCGCGGACGGCCGCGGCGTCGTCGAGCGCCGTGAAGGGCGGCATGAGCACGGCGACCGCGGCATCGAGGCCGCCGGAGGAGCCGTGCCGCTCGTACGTGGGCCCGAACGTCGTCCGCACGAGGACGCGCAGGCGCCGGGCGGCAGCGGCGCATCGGCCGGAGGCGGCTGAGTTCCCTTCCGCCGCATAGCTCCTCGCCGCCGCCTCGAGCCCGGCCGCGAGCGGTGCGGCCGTACCCAGCGTCACGTCCCGTTCGGGGACCTCCCAGTAGTCCGGGGTCGCGTCGGGTAGGCGTTGGCCGTCGCGGGTCTGGCCGAGGGCGAACTGCACGGCACGGTCGCGCAGGGTGCGCAGCTCGGTCGGCAGCACGCGGGCCCCCGTGGCCACGCGCGTGGACTCGAGGCCCCACAGCACCCAGCCGGGGCCGTCGGTCTGGCGCGGCCGGTCGTCGGGCGGGCCGGAGCCGTCGAGGCGGTAGCGCGCCTCGAAGCCACCGTCGCGGCGCTGGACCCGGGCGAGGAAGCGCCACACCTGCCATGCGTCGTCCTCGTGCCCGGACACGGCGTACGCCGCGGCGACGAACGCGCTGTCGCGCGGCCACGCATAGGCCCAGGGGGCGTCGGGTCCGGCGGCGACGGCCCCGGAGTCGCGCGTCAGGCCGTGCAGGTCTGCCAGCGCCCCGAGCACGAGGCGTCGACGTCGCGGATCGAGCGGGGCCCGGCCCCTGGCCAGCCACACGTAGTCCTCCACGGGCCGCAGAAGGCGCCCGCCGACCTCGGCGGACACGAACGGGGCACCGTCGCGCCACTCGGCGCCGTTGCGCAGCGTCGGCAGAGGCTCCGGGACCACGATGCTCGGCACGACGAGCCCGAGCGCGAGCGCGGCTGCCGCCGTCAAGCCCGCGGCCGTCGTGGCCATCCGCCGCATCGCCACCCCATTCCGTAGCGCCGACAGTGTGGCAGAGCACGCGGGGCGGCACGCCGCGATCGCCCGCTCTCGCCGCCGTAGCATCCGGGCATGGACATCTCGCGGCGTCAGGCGCTCACGGGCGGGGCTGGTGTGGCCGTCGGCGCGATCGGCGCCGTCACGGCGCGGGCGGTGGGCGACCGTCTGGCCGAGAACACGCCGCTGCCCTTCTACGGCAGCCCGGCCAGCGGCCTTCGTCCCGACCGCAGCGCGCCCGCCGCAGCCTCGGGCACCGTCGTGTGGGGCGGGGACCCCACGGCCCGCCGCCTCGCCCTGACCTTCGACGACGGCCCCCACCCGGACTGGACGCCGAAGGTCCTCGCCGCCCTCGACGCGGCGCAGGCGACGGCGACGTTCTTCTGCCTCGGGCGCAACGTGCGCGAGCACGCGGCGATCCACCGCTCGAGTGTCGGCCGGCACGAGCTGGCCAACCACACCTGGGGCCACCCCGACCTCGCGCGGTTCGCCTACGACCGCTGCTGCGACGAGATCAGCCGCACGAGCGCAGAGATCGAGAAGGCGTGGGGCACCACGCCGACGCTCTTCCGGCCGCCGTACGGGCACGTCGGCGGAGCGGCGGTGCTCGCCGCCGCCGAGCTGGGCCTGACGACCGTTATGTGGTCGGCCCAGGCCCGCGAGGACGTCGTCGCGAGCCACCCCGACGGGATCGTCGAGGATCTCGCGTCGCTCGTGCACCCCGGCAGCATCGTGCTGGCCCACGACACCGGATCGAGCGACCGCCTGACGACCATCGAGCGCCTGCCTCGCATCATCGAGCGGTTGCGCTCGGACGGCTACGAGCTCGTCACCGTCTCCGAGCTGCTCGGCCCCGGCGCGACCCGGCCCACCCCAGCTGCATCGGCCGCCACGACGACCCCCACGACCGCGAGCCACGGGTAGGCGGGCCACAGGGCCACGCGCTCGAGGCCACCGACCCACGTCGGCGACCCGAGACGCACGGCGAAGGCAGCAGCGGCCACGAGCGTCAGGACCCCGACGACGACGCCGAGACCCACGACGGCGCGCGGGGCGCGGTGGCCACGGCGCAGCGCCTCGGCGGTGAGCAACACGGCGACCGGCTGCAGGACGAAGACCATGGTGGCGACGACCACGTGCCACCCGGGAGACCGGTCGACGGGCACGAGCCCGACCGCGGCCGACGCGGCCCCCGACACGACCCACGTCAGGACGGCAGCGCGCGCCCAGGGCCGGCCGCCGAGAACCGTTCCGAGCAGCACCGCGCCCGCGGCTCGCAGTAGCCCGAAGACGACGAATGCAACGTTCATGCCGACGTGCCACGGCGAGCAGACCTCGACGACGGAGCCGGAGTGGCCGCCCGCGCACGTCGACATCCCCAGGGCACTGATCGTGTCGTCGCGCAGCGAGTGGGGCGCGGAGGCGCCGGCAGCGACGAGCAGCTCGACGAGCAGGTACACCGGCTGGACCCGCCAGGCCCAGGAACCCATCGTCACGCCGCGCACCCGCCGACCGTACCCGGCCGTGGTTGCCGCGGCCGCTGTGCCGACAGACCGCCATGAAGGACTCGACGGACCCTGGACCACGAGTGGCCACCACATCGCGGCGGCATCGTGGCGGTCAGTCGGACCCCCGCCGCCACCGCCGCGCACCTCGTGATCCACGTCACCTGTGGTGGGCGTCTCAGATCGGACGCCGCCCTCTCGGCCCCTCACTACCGTCGAGTCACCTGCCGCCCCCGGCGAGCGGGCGCGTGCCACCCACGTTGATCAATGACGCTGACCAATGACGCTGCGACGTAAGGACCTTTGACATGCAGGCCATCCGCGACGCCATCCTCTCCGGCGACCGCACGCAGGAGACCTACGCGGCCCTCGAGATCCCGCAGACCTACCGCGGGGCCACCGTCCACAAGGACGAGGTCGACATGTTCGAGGGCATCGCGACCCGCGACAAGGACCCCCGCAAGTCCCTGCACATCGACGAGGTACCGGTCCCCGAGCTCGCGCCGGGCGAGGCCCTCGTCGCCGTCATGGCCAGCGCCATCAACTACAACACCGTGTGGACCTCGATCTTCGAGCCGGTCTCGACGTTCGGGTTCCTCGAGCGCTACGGGCGCACGTCCGAGTACGCCAAGCGCCACGACCTGCCCTACCACGTCGTCGGCTCCGACCTCGCCGGCGTCATCCTCCGCGTCGGGCCGGGCGTCACGAAGTGGAAGCCGGGCACCGAGGTCGTCGCCCACTGCCTCTCGGTCGAGCTCGAGGACGCCGAGGGCCACGACGACACGATGATGGACCCGCAGCAGCGCATCTGGGGCTTCGAGACGAACTTCGGCGGCCTCGCCGAGCTCGCGATCGTCAAGGCCAACCAGATGATGCCGAAGCCGAACCACCTGACGTGGGAGGAGGCCGCCTCCCCCGGCCTCGTCAACAGCACGGCCTACCGGCAGCTCATCTCCAAGCACGGCGCCGCGATGAAGCTCGGCGACCGCGTGCTCGTCTGGGGCGCGTCGGGCGGCCTCGGCTCCTACGCGACGCAGATGGCGCTCGCCGGCGGCGCGACGCCGATCTGTGTCGTCTCCTCCCCGGAGAAGGCGCAGATCTGCCGCGACATGGGCGCCGACCTCATCATCGACCGCAACGCCGAGGGCTACCGGTTCTGGAACGAGGACGGCACCGAGCAGAACCCCAAGGAGTGGCAGCGACTCGGCAAGAAGATCCGTGAGCTGACCGGCGGCTACGACGTCGACATCGTCTTCGAGCACCCGGGCCGCGAGACCTTCGGCGCCAGCGTCTACGTCGCGCGCAAGGGCGGCACCATCGTCACGTGCGCCTCGACGTCGGGCTACATGCACGAGTACGACAACCGCTACCTCTGGATGAACCTCAAGCGCATCGTGTCCTCGCACTTCGCCAACTACCGCGAGGCGTGGGAGGCCAACGAGCTGGTCAACCGCGGCCTCATCCACCCGACGCTGTCCAAGACGTACGCGCTCGAGGAGGTCGGCCAGGCGGCGCTCGACGTGCACCGAAACGCCCACCAGGGCAAGGTCGGCGTCCTGACCCTCGCCCCCGAGGCCGGCCTCGGCATCACCAACCCGGACAAGCGCGCCGGCTTCGAGGCCGCCATCAACCGCTTCCGCAACCAGTAGGGACGAACCCGTACCACCGGCCATGGCCGGCGCCCACGCAACCGGTGGGCGCCGGCCTCGTCGTACCCGCGGCGAGGACCCCGCCGCCGTGGCAGGGTCGGTCCATGACCGTCCCACCCGCACCGACCCCTCCACCGACGCCGCCCGGGTGGCCCCAGACGCTCCCCGCGACCTACACGCGGGAGGTCATCGACGAACCGGCCCGCACGCAGGTCGAGGCCTTCCTCGACGAGCACCGCGCGGCGCTCCGGGCCTGCCTCGACGGGCTGAGTGAGGAGGAGTCCCGACGCTCGCTCGTGCCGTCGGCGACGACGCTGCTCGGCCTCGTCAAGCACGCCACCTACGTGGAGAAGGTGTGGTTCGACCATGCGGTGAGCGGCCGCACGCGCGCCGAGATCGGCATCCCCGAGGACTCCCGCGAGTCGTTCGTCCTCACCGACGCCGACACCGTCGCGTCGGTGTCACAGGCCCACGCGGAGGCGTGCGAGGCCTCCCGCCGGGCCACGGCGTCGCTGGGCCTCGACGACCTCGTGCGCGGTCACCGCCTCGGACCGCTGCCGCTGCGCTGGGTCCACCTCCACGTCCTGCGCGAGCTGGCCCAGCACTGCGGGCACGCCGACATCCTGCGCGAGCAGGTGCTCGCCGCCAGGGCTCAGCGCTAGGGCTCAGCGGTAGGCGTTGCCGGACGGGCGGGCGTCCCGACGCTGCCAACAGCCCGTGTGCCAGTGGCGTCGGTCCTCGACCCCACCGACGCCGTCGGCCGGCCACGCGACGACGTGCGGAACGCCCGGCGGGATGTCCTGCTGGCAGCCGGGACACAGGTACGGACGCGCCGCCGAGGCCCCGCTCACCGAGCGGACCGTCCAGCGCCCGCCGGCGTAGGACTCCTCGCGCGTCGAACCGCCCTGGATCCGGGTCACGTCGAGCGGCACGTGCTCGCGCGCGTGCTTGCTGGGACGACGACGCGAGGGCATGGACCCAGCGTAGGTGTCAGGCGTAGGTTCGGAAGCCCCGACCCGTCTTGCGCCCGAGGTAGCCGGCGGTGACGAGGTGCTCGAGCAGCGGCGCGGGAGCGTAGCCGCGCTCGCGGAACTCGAGGTAGAGCTCGCGCTCGATGGCGAGCGACACGTCGAGCCCGACGACGTCGAGCAGCTCGAACGGACCCATCGGCAGGCCGCAGCCGGTCTTCATCGCGGTGTCGATGTCGTCGGCCGTCGAGTAGTTGGCCTCGAGCATCTTCACGGCGTCGTTGAGGTACGGGAACAGCAGCGCGTTGACGATGAAGCCGGCGCGGTCGCCGCACGTCACCGGGTGCTTGCCGATGGTGCGGCACAGCTGCTGGACCGTCGCCACGACGTCGTCGGCCGTCGACACGGTGTGCACGACCTCGACGAGCTTCATGACCTGCGCGGGGTTGAAGAAGTGCATCCCGATGACGTCCTGCGGACGCGTCGTCGCGGCCGCACACTCGACGACGGGCAGCGAGCTCGTCGTCGTGGCGAGGATCGCGCCGGGGCGGCAGATCTCGTCGAGGTTCTCGAACAGGGCGCGCTTGACGGTGAGGTCCTCGACGACGGCCTCGACGACGAGGTCGGCCCGCGCGAGGTCCTCGAGACGCGTCGAGCCGGTGATGCGACCCAGGGCGGCGTCGCGCTCGCCCTCGGTCAGCTTGCCGCGCTGGACGCCCTTCTCGAGGCTGCGCTCGATGGCCGCACGGACCGCGTCGACCTTGCCCTCCGACCGCGCGACGTAGGTGACGTCGAGGCCGGCCTTGGCGAAGACCTCGACCATGCCCGTGGCCATGGTGCCCGAGCCGACGACGCCCACGGCGTGCACCGGACGCGTCGGGGCGCCGGACGCCTCGGCGGGCGCCGGCGTCAGGGCGTCGTCGACGACCTGCGAGCTGCCGGCCTCGGCGTAGGTGTAGAAGCCGCGGCCGCTCTTGCGACCCCTGAGGCCGGCCGTGACCATCTGCTTGATGACCGGGCTCGGAGCGTGGAGGCGGTCGCGGCCCTGCTTGTACATCGTGTCGAGGATCTCGTACGCGGTGTCGAGGCCGATGAGGTCCATGAGGGCGAGCGGGCCCATCGGGTAGCCGCAGCCGAGCTTCATCGCGGCGTCGATGTCCTCACGCGTCGCGTAACGGCTCTCGAACATCGACACGGCGTGGTTGAGGTAGCCGAAGAGCAGCGCGTTGGCGATGAAGCCGGCCTTGTCGCCGACGATGACGGGCTTCTTGCCCAGGCGCTCGGCGAGGGCCTTGACGTCGGCGAAGATCTCGTCGCTCGTGATGACGGTCTTGATGACCTCGACGAACTGGAGCACCGGGGCCGGGTTGAAGAAGTGCATGCCCACGACGCGCTTGGGGTTGATCGTGGCCACGGCGATCTCGGTGACGGGCAGCGAGCTGGTGTTCGTGGCGAGGATCGCGTCGTCGGCGACGATGGTGTCGAGGCGGGAGAAGATCTCCTTCTTCAGCTCGAGCTTCTCGGGCACGGCCTCGACGACGAGCTGGCACTCCTTGAGGTCGGCCATGTCGGAGGTGAACTGCACCCGGGCGGTGAGAGCCGCCTGCTCGTCCTCGGACAGCTTGCCGCGGGAGACGGCGCGGTCGGTCGAGTGCTGCAGGACGCCGCGGCCCTTCTCGACCGCCTCGTCGGTGACCTCGACCGCAACGACGTCGATGCCGTTGCGGGCGAAGACCTCGACGATGCCGGCACCCATCGTGCCGAGTCCGATGACACCAACCTTGGTGAACTCACGAGCCATGGGTGGCAGTCTCGCAGAGGCATCGGCCCACCCACACCCGCGCCGGGGGGTGACGCTGCCCACGTGACAGCGCCCACCCTGATGCCATCCCGTGACGCCGCCCACGTGACGCAGGCCCGGGCTGCCCTGCTCTAGGGTGACCGGGTGCGCCTCGTCATTGCCCGCTGCAGCGTCGACTACGACGGCCGTCTGACCGCCCACCTGCCGCTCGCGACCCGTCTGCTCGTCGTCAAGGCCGACGGCTCGGTGCTCGTGCACAGCGACGGCGGCTCGTACAAGCCGCTCAACTGGATGTCGCCGCCGTGCACCATGGCCGAGGTCGAGCCCGACGAGACCCAGTCCGGGGAGGGCGTCGTCGCCGTGTGGCGGGTGCAGCACGCCAAGTCCGAGGACCGCCTCACGGTGCTCCTCCACGAGGTGCTCCACGACAGCGCCCACGAGCTCGGTGTCGACCCCGGTCTCGTCAAGGACGGCGTCGAGGCGCACCTGCAGAAGCTGCTGGCCGAGCACATCCACACCCTCGGCCACGGGTACTCGCTCGTGCGTCGCGAGTACATGACCGCGATCGGACCCGTCGACATCCTCGCCAAGGACGACGGCGGCGCGAGCGTCGCCGTCGAGATCAAGCGCCGCGGCGAGATCGACGGCGTCGAGCAGCTGACCCGCTACCTCGAGCTGATGAACCGCGACCCGCACCTCGCGCCGGTCACCGGCGTCTTCGCCGCCCAGCAGATCAAGCCGCAGGCCCGCACGCTCGCCGAGGACCGCGGCATCCGGTGCGTCGTCCTCGACTACGACGCCCTCAAGGGCATCGACGACGCCGAGTCCCGCCTCTTCTGAGTCCTCAGAGGGCCTCGACCGGCGTGAGCGCGCGTTCGGCCCGCGCCCGGTTGACGACGTCGAGCACGAACGTGGCCTTGCCGCGGGTGTAGCCCTCGCCCCAGGTGCCCGCCGCGACGAGCCCGGACTTCAGTGCGGCGTAGGCGTCACGGTCGGCCGGGTGGCGGCGCAGCCAGTCCGCGAAGAGGCGCACGTGGGCCGTCGCCCACTGGTCGGCGGTGAACAGGTGGCCGATCGCGGTGCGCACCGGCCCGTCGAGCAGGAACGTGGCCTGGTGGTCGCCGACGACGACCGGCTCGGTCCAGCCGGCAGCGCGCAGGTCGCGTCCGGCGCCACTCACGGAGAGCCCCCGCGGCACGCCGAGGGCGAGGTCGACGACCGGCTTGGCGACGAGCCCGGGCACGGAGGTCGAGCCGACGTGCTCGACCTGCCACCCGTCGCCGAGGTCGCGGTGGAGCCCTGCCGACAGCTCCGAGAACCGTCGCGACCACCCGGGGTCGGGCGCGACGATGCGCTCGGGTGGGTAGACGTCCGGCTGCGGCACGACCGCAGCCTAGGCGGGCCCCCGGACAGCAGCCCGGTCAGACGTAGCGCGAGCGCACGTCCGGAGGCAGCTTCTCGACCGCGAGGCGCACGGAGGGGCGCGGCATCGACGTGACGTGCTCGTCGAGGAAGGCCACCAGCCGGTCCTCGTCGCGAGCGCCCGCGTGCTTGAGGAAGATGCCGACCGGCTTGTGCACCAGCGGGTTCCGGTCATCGGCGAGCAGCTCGGCGATCTGGTAGCCGGCCTCGACGTCGGGGGTGTCGAGGAACCCGAGAGGGGCGGTCATCGCCGTACGCCGGCGCAGTGCGTCGGACGAACCGGCGAGGTCGCGCAGGATCTGCTTGTCGCGACCGACAAGCCAGAGCCCGACGACCCGTGGCGCGGCCCGGTCGACCATGTCCCACGTCGTGATCCGGTGGTGGTGGCCGAGGTAGGTGCGGGCCAGGGTGCCCCGCTCGTGCGCGCCGGTGCGGCGTCGGCGCGCCTTGAAGTCGAGGACGCAGAGGGCCGCGAGCCGCGGCTCGTAGGCCGGAAGCGCGAGCAGGCGCTCGACCTCCGGCAGCGGCAGGCTCGTGTGGCGCCGGGCGATCGCGAACAGCGTCCCCATCCGCACACCGATGGCCTCCTCGCCCTCGACGAGCCGCTTGCGGACCTTGGCGAGGTCCTCCTCGGTGCGCTCCTGCTCGAGCTCGGCGACGACGGCGTCAGCCGTGCCCGAGAGCGGCATCAGGTCAGGCCCTCGAGAGTCCCGCGCGACACCCCGTCGGCGTCGACGAGCAGCAGCACCGGCTGGGCGTCGGACCCGCCACGCACGACGACGACCGTCTCGCCACGGTGCTGGTCGACGATCTGCCCGAACCCCTCCGAGCCGTCGGAGAGGTCGCCGTGGCCGAGGTGCGAGGGCACCCCGAGGTCGTCGGCGAGGGACTCGACCGGGCCGGTGTCGGGCACGTCGTCGGCCGCGTAGACGGCTTGGACCTTCTCGAGGTGGATCGCCGAGGCGAGCCAGCCGACGTCGGCCAGACCGGGCGGGTTGACGACGACGATGCGCGCGGCGCACTGCAGGTCGCTCATGCCCTGACGCTACGCCAGTCAGGCCGGTGCGGTCTCGAGCGGCGCGAGACCACGTGCCTGCCGGATGACGCCGACCATCTCGCCCATGATCTCGTTGAGCCCGAAGTCCCTGGGCGTGAAGACCATCGCCACCCCGGCCTCGCGCAGCGCCGCGGCGTCGGACTCCGGGATGATCCCGCCGACGACGACGGGCACGTCGGCCGCGCCCGCCTCGCGCAGGCCGCGCAGCACCTCGGGCACGAGCTCCATGTGCGAGCCGGACAGGATCGAGAGCCCGACGAGGTGCACGTCCTCGGCCACGGCGGCCGCGACGATCTGCTCGGGCGTCAGGCGGATGCCCTGGTAGACGACCTCGAAACCGGCGTCGCGGGCCCGCACCGCCACCTGCTCGGCGCCGTTGCTGTGGCCGTCGAGGCCGGGCTTGCCGACGAGGACGCGCAGCTTCTCGCCGAGCTCCTCGCCGGTGCGCGCCACGAGCCCGCGGACGCGGGCCAGGTCGTCGCCCGGCTCCGAGCCGCCGACGCCCACCGACCCGGAGACGCCTGTGGGAGCGCGGTACTCGCCGAACTCCTCACGCAGCGCCCCGGCCCACTCCCCCGTCGTGACGCCCGCCCGGGCGCACTCGAGGGTGGCCGGCATGAGGTTGGTGCCCGTCGCCGCGTCGGCCCGCAGGCGCTCCAGCGCCGACGCCGCCCGGGCCTTGTCGGACGCGTCGGCGTCCCGTGTGTCGCGCCAGGCGCGCACCGCCTCGGCGGCGGCCTGCTCGACCGACGCGTCGACCGTCTGGATCGCCGTGCCGAGGTCGGCGGTGAGCGGGTTGGGCTCGGTGGTCTCGAACCGGTTGAGCCCGATGATGACCTCGTCCCCCGTCTCGATGCGACGGCGACGCTCGGCGTGCGAGGCGACGAGTGCCGACTTCATGTAGCCCGACTCGACGGCCGCGACGGCGCCACCCATGTCCTCGATGCGCGCCATCTCCGCCTTCGCCCCGGCGACGAGCTCTGCGACCTTCTGCTCGACGACGCCCGACCCGGCGAACAGGTCGTCGTACTCGAGCAGGTCGGACTCGAAGGCGAGCACCTGCTGCATCCGCAGGCTCCACTGCTGGTCCCAGGGCCGCGGCAGGCCGAGCGCCTCGTTCCACGCCGGCAGCTGGATCGCGCGGGCGCGGGCGTCCTTGCTCAGCGTCACGGCGAGCATCTCGAGGACGATCCGCTGCACGTTGTTCTCGGGCTGCACCTCGGTCAGACCGAGGCTGTTGACCTGCACGCCGTAGCGGAAGCGTCGGGCCTTGTCGTCGGTGACGCCGTAGCGCTCGCGGGTCAGCTCGTCCCACAGCTGGACGAAGGCCCGCATCTTGCACATCTCCTCGACGAACCGCACACCGGCGTTGACGAAGAAGGAGATTCGCGCGACGACCGCCGAGAACTCCTCTGCCGGAACCTGACCCGAGTCGCGCACCGCGTCGAGCACTGCGACCGCAGTGGACATCGCGAAGGCGATCTCCTGCACCGGCGTCGCCCCGGCCTCCTGCAGGTGGTAGCTGCAGATGTTGATGGGGTTCCACTTCGGGATCTCGCGCACGGTGTACGCGACGAGGTCGGTGATGAGCCGCAGTGAGGGCCCGGGCGGGAAGACGTACGTGCCCCGCGACAGGTACTCCTTGATGATGTCGTTCTGGGTCGTGCCGGCGAGCGCGTGGACCCACTGCGCGGCGTCCTCGTCCGACGCGTCGGCCTGGCGCTCGGCGGCCACCTGGTAGAGCGCGAGCAGCCACATCGCCGTGGCGTTGATCGTCATCGACGTGTTCATCTCGCGCAGCGGGATGCCGTCGAAGAGCGCGGCCATGTCGCCGATGTGGCTGACCGGCACGCCCACCTTGCCGACCTCGCCGCGGGCGAGCGGGTGGTCGGGGTCGTAGCCGGTCTGCGTCGGCAGGTCGAACGCGACGGACAGGCCCGTCTGGCCCTTGTCGAGGTTGCGCCGGTACAGGGCGTTGCTCGCGGCCGCGCTCGAGTGGCCGGCGTAGGTCCGCATGACCCACGGTCGGTCGCGCTGCGGCCGGGCCGGTGCGGGCGGGGCACTCTCCGTCGAGGACATGGCTCGACGGTAGCGGCGGGCCTTGGCGCCGGGGAGTCACTCAGGCGGTGAGAGGCGCCACAGTCGCGGCGGTCCGCGTCGCGAGGATGCGGTCGAGGCGGCAGCCCCGGACGAGGCGCGTCGTGCGGTCGGTGGGGTCGACGAGCAGCAGCCGACGTTCGGCGCGCGTGGCGCGGCGATGCAGGTGCACGAGGACCCCGAGCCCGGTGGCGTCACCGATCTCGGCGTCGGCCAGGTGGAGGCGGATGTCGCCGCGCCCCTGGGGAATGATCGCGTGGATCGCGTCGCGGATGTCCGGCACCGTGTGCATGTCGAGGCGACCCTCGATGATGACGTCGTGCCCATCCGGTCCGTCGACTACTCGGACCGGTCCCCTGCGGTGGGTTTTCAGCGCCATCGTGGACCCCTCTCAACGCGGCTGCCGTCACCATGATGACGCGCCGTGCACCGGAAACGTTGCCTTGAGGAGTCAAGATCCAGTCAAGAAAATACGTGCGGCGCGTGCAGATGGTGAGGAGTCTGAGTGCCTCCCGACGGACGAACCGGGGCAGTCCGGGCGAACCGTGCGGGCGCGCTCAGTCGAAGTCGGGGGCGTCGTCCGGCTCGCGGGTGACGTCGGCGCCGAGCGCCCGCAGCGCGACCTCGAACCGGGGGTAGCCGCGGTCGATGTGGTGGACGCCGCTGACGAGGGTGTCGCCCTCGGCGACGAGTCCGGCGATGACCAGCGCGGCGCCGGAACGGATGTCGCTGCTCTCGACCGGGGCGCCCGACAGCAGCGGCACGCCGTGGGTCATGACGTGGTGTCCGTCGATCTGGGCTTCCGCCCCGAGACGGGCCAGCTCCTGGACGGTGCGGAAACGGGCCTCGAAGAGGTTCTCGGTGACCATCGCCGAGCCGTCCGCGACGACGTTGTAGGCCAGCGCGAACGGCTGCAGGTCGGTCGGGAAGCCCGGGTAGGGCAGGGTCGCGACGTCGAACGAGCGCGGCCGGCCGTCGCGCACCGCGACGCGGAAGCCACGGTCCGTCGACTCGACGGTGCACCCGGCGTCGGCGAGCATCCCGAGCGGCACCCGGAGGTGGTCGGCCACTCCCCCGACGACCTCGACGTCGCCGCGGGTCGTCGCCGCGGCGAAGGCCCACGTGCCGGCGGCGATGCGGTCGGGCACGACCGCGTGCTCGGTCGGCGACAGTGCCTCGACGCCGTGCACGACGATCCGCGAGGTGCCCGCCCCCTCGATCCGCGCCCCCATCGAGGTGAGCATGGTCGCGATGTCGATGATCTCGGGCTCCTTGGCCACGTTGTCGATCGTCGTCGTGCCGCGGGCCAGGACCGAGGCCGTCAGGGCGTTCTCGGTGGCGCCGACGCTCGGGAAGTCGAGGCGGATCTCGGCGCCGCGCAGCCCGTCCGGGGCCTCGGCGACGAGGTAGCCGTGCGTCACGTGAACCCGGGCCCCCAGCGACTCCAGCGCCGCGGCGTGCAGGTCGAGGCCGCGCGAGCCGATGGCGTCACCACCCGGCACGGCGACGTCGGCCTGGCCGGTGCGGGCCACGAGCGGGCCGAGCACCGAGATCGAGGCACGCAGCGCCCGAACGAGCTCGTAGTCGGCGCGGTGGCCGATCGTGGCGGGGACGTCGAGGACGACGCGGTTCTCCTCGGGCAGGTAGTCGACGTCGACACCGAGGCGCCGGAGCAGCTCGGCCATGATCGTCACGTCGGCGATGGCCGGCACGTTCGTCAGCGTCGTACGGCCCTCGGCGAGCAGCGCCACGGCCATCAGCTTGAGGGCGCTGTTCTTGGCACCCACCACGGTGACGTCGCCGACCAGGCGGGCCCCACCGACGACACGGAATCGCTCTCTCACCCACCGAACCCTATCCGGGTCACCCGCCCACCCGGCCGGCCCCGCCCGGGTGAGAGAGTGACCCCATGGTCAACCTGACGCGGATCTACACCCGGACGGGCGACGACGGCACGACGAGCCTCGGCGACTTCTCACGGACGAGCAAGAACGACCCGCGCCTGCACGCGTACGCCGACTCCAACGAGGCCAACGCCGCCATCGGCATCGCTGTCGCCTGCGGTGAGCTGCCCGAGGAGGTCGTCGCGACGCTGCGCCGCGTCCAGAACGAGCTGTTCGACGTCGGGGCCGACCTCTCGACGCCGCTGCGCGCGTCCTACGAGTACCCGCCGCTGCGCGTCGAGCAGCCGTGGATCGACGATCTCGAGGCCGACTGCGACCACTACCTCGAACAGGTCGAGAAGCTGCGCTCCTTCATCCTGCCCGGCGGCACCGCCGGCTCGGCCCACCTGCACCTCGCGACGACCGTGACGCGTCGGGCCGAACGCTCGGCGTGGGCCGCCGTCGAGGCGCACGGCGTCGAGCCCGGCGGCGAGGGCGACGCGCGGGGGCTCGGCGGCGTCAACGTCCTCACCGCGAAGTACCTCAACCGGCTGTCCGACCTGCTCTTCATCCTGGCCCGCGTCGCCAACAAGCCCATCGGCGGCGACATCCTGTGGCAGCCCGGCGGCGGCCGCGTCGAGAAGCCCCAGCGGCGCGCCAAGGCCTGACCCCGACGGGCCGATCCGGCGCGCCAACTCCGCCGTGGCGGACTTCGCGTGGGATGTCGGCACGATCCGACGCGCCAACTCAGCCCTGGCGGACTTCGCGTGGGATGTCGGCACCATCCGACGCGCCAACTCAGCCCTGGCGGACTTCGCGTGGGATGTCGGCACGATCCGACGCGCCAACTCCGCCGTGGCGCGCGCCGTCGGTCGGTGCGCGTCAGGCGACGTTGACGTTGTAGCCGGGGGGTGCGGCTTCCTGCCAGGACCGCAACGCCGTGTAGGCGGGGCCTTGCAGGGCCAGCTCGAAGCCGGCGTCGCCGTCGGTGCACGGCACCATGCTGGCGTCGGGCAGCAGCGGGATCGACTCGGTGCCGGTCAGCAGCACCGGGGCCTCGATCTGCAGCCGCTGGCGCGCCCAGCGGCGCTTCGGGCGCACGGAGACGCCCCCGAGCGTGAACCACTCGAGGGCGTTGTCACCGAACCTGATGAGACCGAGGCGCCAGCGGGCCGTACCCGGCTGGCGCAGGCCGCAGAGCGTCAGCTGCAGGCCGCGCGCGATGTAGCGGCGGCGCAGGTAGGTCGTCGTGAGGATGACGACGGCCAGGGCGAGCAGCGTGCCGATCACGATCTCGGTGGAGACGAGAACTGACGGCACGCGCAGACCTCAGTGGTTGGTCTGGAGCGAGGACGCGTCGACGTGCTCGGCGACGATCGTGACGACGTCGGAGTCGACCGACAGGAAGCCGCCGTCGACCATGACCGTGCTGCGCTCACCCTCGAGGGAGTCGATCGAGACCTCGCCCTCGACGAGGATGCCGAGCAGCGGTGCGTGGCCGGGCAGGATGCCCAGCTCGCCCGAGATGGACCGGGCGCGTACGAACTTGGCCTCGCCCTCCCAGACCTTTCGGTCGGCGGCGACCATCTCAACCTTGAGCGAACTCACAATTCCTCCGGATCGTGGGGGTGTGCCTCGCAGTTTAGTGCCTCTGCAAGGATGCTCCGTACGCGAGGTGGCTCCCGCCGCCCGCACCGATTCCCCACCCTCCACAGGAGTCCGATCCATGAGCACTGCCGTGTCCGACGCCCTCCTCGACCCGACCCGCCGACCCGTCGCGGTCGACACCCTCACCGACGTCATCGACGCCGAGGTCGCCGACAAGTCCGGCTTCGGCGGCGCCGCGGTCAAGACGGGCTACGCCGCGGCCAAGAAGCTCGGCGGCAACTTCGTCACGAGCGCCACCGACCGCCTTCTGCCCCAGTTCGCCTCGGCTCTCGACCCGTTCTGGGCGACCAAGGGCGCCGCGCCATTCGGCGCACACCTGGCCGGCCAGTCCGACGCCGTCGCCGACGCGCTGCTGTCCGTCACCGACACCAAGGCCGCGAACACCTCGCACGGCGCTGCCGCGAAGGTCTACGGCACGCTGCGCGGCAAGGCCAAGGAGCACGTCGTGGCGGCGCTCCCCCGCCTCGGCGCGGCCGTGGAGCGCCTCGTCCCGTGACGACGCGAGCCTGAGGCGCGTCCGCCCACGACGTGACGACACCTCACCGGCGTTCGACGAGGCCCCGACCGCACAGCGGTCGGGGCCTCGTGGCGTCACAGGGTCGGCGCGGTCCAGGCCGGCGCGGTCGGGCTCAGGCCGACCGGTCCGCCGGCTCGGGCGGCCGGTCCTGGGCCAGGCGCGGGAGCTCGGGGTGGAACCGGTCGCCGAGGTCGTGGATGGCCTGCCGGGCGAACACCTGCTGCTCGGTCACGGTGCGCTCGGACCGGCCCCGGCCCAGGAAGCTGACGACCCAGTGCAGCAGGGTCGTGATCCGGTGCTTGAAGCCGATGATGTAGACGAGGTGGACGGCGAGCCACAGCAGCCAGGCGATGAACCCGCTGAACTGCGCCTTGCCGACGGACGCCACGGCGGAGAACCGCGAGATCGTGGCCATCGAGCCCTTGTCGAAGTACTCGAACGGGCCCTTGGGCGCCTTGCCGTCGAGGCGGCGGCGGATCTGGTCGGCCGCGTACCTGCCGCCCTGGATCGCGACCTGCGCGACGCCGGGGAGGTGGTCGAGCGCCATCATGTCGCCCACGACGAACACCTCGGGATGGCCGGGCAGCGTCAGGTCGGGCTGTACGGCGATCCGACCGGCTCGGTCGAGCGTGGCACCGCTCTGCTCGGCGAGCTGCTGGCCGAGCGGCGACGCGCTGACGCCGGCGGCCCAGACCTTGCACACCGACTCGATGCGCTCGCGCGTGCCGTCCTCGCGCTCGACCTCGATCCCCGTCGAGTCGACCCCGACGACCTTTGCGCCGAGGCGCACCTCGACGCCCATCGAGGTGAGGCGCTGCACGGCGCGGTCGCCGAGCTTCTCGCCGAAGGAGCCGAGGACGGCGGGTGCGGCGTCGAGGAGGATGACCCGCGCCCTCGTCGGGTCGATGCGGCGGAAGTCGCGGCGCAGGGTGCGGCGGGCCAGCTCGGCGATCTGCCCCGCCATCTCGACGCCGGTGGGCCCGGCACCGACGACGACGAAGGTCATGAGCCGCTCGATCTCGGCCGGCGTCGATGCGAGCTCGGCCAGCTCGAAGGAGCCGAAGATCCGACCGCGCAGCTCGAGGGCGTCGTCGATCGACTTCATGCCCGGTGCGTGCCGGGCGAACTCGTCGTTGCCGAACCAGGACTGGCCCGCGCCGGCGGCGACGACGAGCGAGTCGTAGGGGGTCACCGTCTCGCGGCCGACCGTCGAGTGGGTGACTGAGCGGTTCGCCAGGTCGATCGCCGTGACGTCACCGAGGAGCACCTGCGCGTTGTCCTGGCGGCGCAGCACCTCTCGCGTCGAGGGCGCGATCTCGCCCTCGGACAGGATGCCGGTGGCGACCTGGTAGAGCAACGGCTGGAACAGGTGGTGCGTCGTGCGGGCGACGAGCGTCACGTCGACGTCGGCCCGCTTGAGGCGCTGGGTGGCGAAGAGGCCGCCGAACCCGGAACCGATGACGACGACGCGGTGTCGCGGGGCCTGCGGGGTGGACGTGCTCACGAAGGGGTCCTTCCGTCTCGAGGTGGTGAACTCGTCGGCGGTGACGGTGTGTCCACTCCAGTCAACACCTCCCCTACCCGCGGCATGCCCGTCGCGTCGCCCCGGCGACCGCCGCGTCAGGTGGGTCTCGTCACGTCCGGCGCTCGAGCACGACGATCTCGGGGGTCTGCGTCACCACCCGGTAGTTGGCCTGAACCCACGAGCGCAGCGGGTCCGGCAGCCGGAGGTAGCGGCTGCGCCCGGAGCCCGGCCAGAAGGGCCGCGCCGACACGACGCACTGCGGGACGCGGCCGGTGCGCTGGTACCAGGCCAGGACGTGGCTGTTGGACCGGCCGAAGAAGTCGAGCCAGGTGATGGGGGTGGCGAACCGCACGTCACCGAGGAGGAACGCTGCCGGGTAGACATAGGCGAGGACGCCGTCGCCCGGCCGCGCACAGACGCCCAGCGCGCGCTCGTTGTCCGTGATCGTCGCGCGCCGCTCCGGCGTGGTGCGCAGACCGGCGTAGGCACCCTCGGTCACCGTGGCGGTGAGGCGACCGGGGCTGCCGTCACGAAAGCTGTTCAGCGTGTGCACGGTGGCCAGGCCCGCGACGAGGACCAGCGCCACCGCCGCCTTGAGGACCCGTCCACGCTCGCTCACCCAGGCGAGCGTCGCCACGGTGACGGCGAACAGGCCCGGCGCGAGGACGGCGCCGGTGGCCCCCCACAGGGGCGCGGAGGAGGTGAACCCGGCGATGAGCGGCAGGCCGACGACCGTCGGCAGGACGCCGAGCACCACGATCCTGGCCGTCATCCCCCGCCGGACGAGGGCCGACGCGACGGCGACGGGCAGCAGGACGAGGAGCAGGACGGTCGCGAGGGTGGAGCTGAGCCAGGAGTTGACCGCGAACGTCGCCCCGGACGAGCCCCGTCGGAGGGCCTCGACCGAGGCCGCAGCCACCGCAGCGACGACGAGAACGCCGCGCAGGCGTCGCAGCCCCGGCACGACGTAGGCCACCACGGCCGCGACGGCGAGCACCAGGGCTGTGATGGCCAGCGCATGGTTCACCTCGCCGCCGACGTAGGTCAGCCAGCGCAGGATCCGCGCCTCCCGGGAGGAGCGCGTCGCCTGGTAGTCCTCGGTGAAGGCCAGGGTCTCCCGGATGTTCGGCACGCCCCAGACGGCGAGCGCGACGACCGCGATGACGAGGCCGGTGACCGCGGCCCCCACCGCGATGCCGAGCAGCCCTCGACCGCGCGCGAGCAGGAGCAGCACGACCAGCAGAACTGCCGCCGCCGGGGCCGTGACGGGGTGGCTCATGGCCCCGAGCACGGCGGACGCCCCGGCCACGACGCCCCAGGGCAGGGACCTCCGACCGACGGCCGCCGCCCCCGCACAGACCGCGAGCAGGTAGGCCATCGACGGCGTCGTGTTGTACGAGACGACCTGCTGGTTGTACGCGGCCGGGATGAGGGCCACGCCGATGGCCGCCGCTGCGGTGCCGCGGCCGACGTGCGGCGCGACGGCCCGCCACGAGGCCACGCCGCAGCCGAGCCCGAGCAGGACGTAGAAGACCCGGGAGGCGAGCACGAGGCCGTCGATGCCGGCCACGTGGGTCCAGAGCCACACGAAGGGCACCGCCGGCCATGCGCCGAGGGCCTGGATGTTCAGCTCGTCACGAAAGGGCAGGTCGCCCTGCGCCTGCCGGAGCGCCAGCTCGACGGCGTGCGAGCTGTCCGAGAAGTCGACGCCGTAGCGCGCGCGCCAGATGGCGGCACCGGCCAGCACCACGGCGAAAGCGGCTGGCCCCCAACGACGAACGGGGAGGGCCCAGTGGGCACCTCCCCGTCCGCGGGTCGCATGAGACATGCGGTCAGACTGGCATACGAGTCAGAGATTCTTCTGAATCTCCGCCCACTGCCGCTCGACATCGTCGAGGCCACCACACATGAAGAAGGCCTGCTCGGCGACGTGGTCGTACTCGCCGTCGGCGATCTTCGTGAAGGCCTCGATCGTGTCGACCAGCGGGACCGTCGAACCCTCGATGCCGGTGAACTGCTTGGCGACGTAGGTGTTCTGGGACAGGAAGCGCTGGATGCGGCGAGCGCGGTTGACGAGGATCTTGTCCTCTTCGGAGAGCTCGTCGATACCGAGGATCGCGATGATGTCCTGGAGCTCCTTGTTGCGCTGCAGGATCGACTTGATGCGCACCGCCGTGTTGTAGTGCTCGGCCGTGATGTAGCGCGGGTCGAGGATGCGCGAGGTCGAGGTCAGCGGGTCGACGGCCGGGTAGATACCCATCGACGCGATGTCACGCGAGAGCTCGGTCGTGGCGTCGAGGTGCGCGAACGTCGTGGCAGGGGCCGGGTCGGTGTAGTCGTCGGCCGGCACGTAGATCGCCTGCATCGAGGTGATCGAGTGACCACGCGTCGAGGTGATGCGCTCCTGGAGCACACCCATCTCGTCGGCGAGGGTCGGCTGGTAGCCGACGGCGGACGGCATGCGGCCGAGGAGCGTGGAGACCTCCGAGCCGGCCTGCGTGAAGCGGAAGATGTTGTCGATGAAGAGGAGCACGTCCTGCTTCTGGACGTCGCGGAAGTACTCCGCCATCGTCAGCGCCGACAGGGCGACGCGCAGACGCGTGCCCGGCGGCTCGTCCATCTGGCCGAAGACGAGGGCGGTCTGCCCGAGGACGCCCGCCTCCTCCATCTCGACCATGAGGTCGTTGCCCTCACGGGTGCGCTCGCCGACACCGGCGAACACCGACACACCACCGTGGTCGCGGGCCACGCGGGCGATCATCTCCTGGATGAGCACCGTCTTGCCCACACCGGCACCACCGAAGAGGCCGATCTTGCCACCCTGGACGTACGGGGTCAGCAGGTCGATGACCTTGATGCCCGTCTCGAACATGGTCGTCTTGGACTCGAGCTGGTCGAAGGCCGGGGCCTTGCGGTGGATGCCCCAGCGCTCGGAGACCTCGAGCGTCTCGCCCTCGGCGAGGTTCATGCAGACACCGGTGGTGTTGAAGACCTTGCCGAGGGTCACGTCGCCGACGGGGACGGTGATCGGGCCGCCGGTGTCCTGCACCGCCGAGCCGCGGACGAGGCCGTCGGTCGGCTGCAGCGAGATGGCGCGGACCATGTTGTCGCCGATGTGCTGGGCGACCTCGAGGTTGAGGTCCTTCGTCTCGCCGCCGAGGGTGACCTCGGTGGTGAGCAGGTTGTACTGCTCGGGCATCGCGTCGACGGGGAACTCCACGTCGACGACGGGGCCGATGATGCGGGAGATGCGGCCGACGCCGCCCGCGGCCTCGGCAGCCACAGCGTTGTCACTGACGGTTGCAGTCATGGTTGTTGACTTCCTTACCTCTGGGCGGGTTACTTCTGGGCGTCCGCGAGGGCGTTCGCGCCGCCCACGATTTCGCTGATCTCTTGGGTGATGCCGGCCTGGCGGGCCTGGTTGGCCAGGCGCTGGTAGGTCTTGATGAGCTCCGTCGCGTTGTCCGTCGCCGACTTCATGGCGCGCTGGCGTGCCGCCAGCTCGGACGCGGCCGAGGACAGCAGCGCCGTGAAGATGCGGTTGCGCACGTACTTCGGCAGCAGCTGGTCCAGCACCTCGGACGCGCTCGGCTCGAAGGAGTACTCGGGCGGGATCTGCCCCTCCTCGTACCGGTTGACGCTGAGGTCGATGCCCTCCTCGCCCGCGTCGTCGGCCTCGACGACCTCGAGCGGGAGCAGGCGCAGCACGTGCGGCTCCTGGCGCACCATCGAGCGGAACCGGGTGAACACGACGTGGATCTCGTCGTGGCCGCCCTCCGCGTAGTCCTTGAGGAAGTCCGCGGTGATCCGGTCAGCGATCTCCTTGGCGTTCTCGAACGTCGGGGCGTCGGAGAAGCCGGTCCACTCGGCGGCGTACTCGCGCCGGCGGAACTTGTAGTAGCTGACCGCCTTGCGCCCGACGAGGTAGGAGGAGACCTCCTTGCCCTCGGCCTGCAGGTGGGCGACGAGCTCCGCGCTGCGCTTGATCGCGGCGACGGAGTAGGCACCGGCAAGGCCACGGTCGGCGGTGATGACGACGACACCGGCGCGCTTGGCGTCGGGGTTGTCGGTCGTCAGCGGGTGGTCCTCGTTGGTGTTGGTGGCCACGGCGGACACGGCGCGCGTGAGGGCGGTCGTGTACGGCATCGCCTCGGCCGCCTTCTGGCGGGCCTTGACGACGCGCGCGGCCGCGATCAGTTCCATCGCGTTGGTGATCTTCTTGATGGACTGGACGGACTTGATGCGCTGACGGTAGATCCGCATCTGCGCTCCCATGAGCTCCGCCTCTCTTGGTCTGGAAGGGTCGGTCGAGGAGTGTGGGGGTGGTGCTGCCCCGGGTGCCGCTCAGCGAGGCCGAGCGGCACCGGGGCCGCGACTCACTTGTTCTTGACGATCTTCGCCTGGGCGATCGCGTCGTCGTCGAGCTCCTCGGCCTCTTCGTGGCCGGCCTCGAGACCGTCACGACCCGTGCCGCGGAAGGTGAACTTGACCTCGTCGACGACCTTGCTCAGGGCCGTCTCGGTGTCGTCGTCGAGCTTCTGCGTCTCGCGGATCGTCTGGAGGATCTTGCCGTCGCGACGCAGCGTCTCGAGCAGCTCGGTCTCGAAGGCGCGGACGTCCTCGACGGCGACGTCGTCGAGACGCCCCGTCGTGCCGGCCCACACCGAGACGACCTGCTCCTCGACCGGGTACGGGTTGCTCTGCGGCTGCTTGAGCAGCTCGACGAGGCGCGCACCACGGGCGAGCTGGGCTCGCGAGGCGGGGTCGAGGTCGGAGGCGAACATCGCGAACGCCTCCATGGCGCGGAACTGCGCGAGATCGAGCTTGAGTCGACCGGCGACCGACTTCATCGCCTTGATCTGCGCGGCACCACCGACGCGGGACACCGAGACACCCACGTCGATCGCCGGACGCACGTTGGCGTTGAAGAGGTCGGCCTGCAGGTAGATCTGGCCGTCGGTGATCGAGATGACGTTGGTCGGGATGTACGCCGAGACGTCGCCGGCCTTCGTCTCGATGATCGGCAGGCCGGTCATCGAGCCGTGGCCGAGGTCGTCGGACAGCTTCGCGCAGCGCTCGAGGAGCCGCGAGTGCAGGTAGAAGACGTCACCCGGGTAGGCCTCGCGGCCCGGCGGGCGGCGCAGCAGCAGCGACACGGCGCGGTAGGCCTCGGCCTGCTTGGACAGGTCGTCGAAGACGATGAGGACGTGCTTGCCCTGGTACATCCAGTGCTGGCCGATGGCCGAACCGGTGTAGGGGGCGAGGTACTTGAAGCCGGCCGAGTCGGACGCGGGCGCCGCGATGATCGTCGTGTACTCGAGCGCGCCGGCCTCCTCGAGGGTGCCGCGGACCGACGCGATGGTCGAGCCCTTCTGGCCGATGCCGACGTAGATGCAGCGGACCTGCTGGTCCGGGTCGCCGGACTCCCAGTTGCGCTTCTGGTTGATGATCGTGTCGATCGCGACGGTCGTCTTGCCCGTCTGGCGGTCGCCGATGATCAGCTGGCGCTGGCCGCGGCCGATCGGCGTCATGGCGTCGATCGACTTGATGCCGGTCTGCAGCGGCTCGTGGACCGACTTGCGCTGGACGACCGTCGGGGCCTGCAGCTCGAGCGCGCGGCGCTCCTCCGACTTGATCTCACCGAGACCGTCGATGGGGTTGCCGAGCGGGTCGACGACGCGGCCGAGGAAGTCGTCACCGACGGGGACCGAGAGGACCTCGCCCGTGCGCTTGACCGACTGGCCCTCCTCGATGCCGGCGAAGTCACCGAGGACGACGACACCGATCTCGTGGACGTCGAGGTTGAGCGCGAGGCCCAGCGTGCCGTCCTCGAACTGGAGCAGCTCGTTCGTCATGCACGAGGGCAGGCCCTCGACGTGGGCGATGCCGTCGCCGGCGTCGCTGACGCGGCCGACCTCTTCGCGGGAGGCCGCGCCCGGCTCGTAGGACTGGACGAAGGAGTCCAGTGCGTCCCGGATCTCCTCCGGACGGATCGAAAGCTCCGTCATGTCAGATCTTCTCCTCGGTTTCGACCCGGGGTTGCGGGCCGGTGGGTGTTCACAGCAGGTGGTGGGGGCCTCAGGCGCCCATGGCGCGGCGTGCGCCGTCGAGCTTGCGGATGACGGTCCCGTCGATGACCTCGTCACCGATCTCGACCTTGACGCCGCCGAGGACCCGGGGGTCGACGACGGTGTTGACGTGGACCTTGCCGCCGTAGATCGCGGCGAGGCCGGCGGCGAGACGCTCACGCTCGCCGTCGGTGAGCGGGACCGCGGACGTCACCGTCGCGGTCTGCTGCTCTCGCCGGGCGGACGCGATCTCGAGGTAGGCCTCGACGGTGCGGTCGAAGCGTCGCCCTCGGGGCGACGCGACGGCCTGGCGGGCCAGTGCGAGGGTCTCGGGGGCGACCTTGCCCTCGAGGAGCTTCGCGACGAGGGCCCCACGCGGCTCGGCCGGCGCCGAGGCGTCGGTGAGCGCGGCGCGCAGGGCGGCGTCGGCAGCGACGATCCGCTCGAAGCGGAACAGCTCGTCCTCGACGCGGTCGGCGCGGTCGGCCGTCTCGGCCTCGGCGATGACCGCCTCGACGGCGTAGCCCTCGACGGTGTCGGACAGGTCGCGCTCGGTGCTCCACCGCTGCGCGGCGACGCCCTTGAGCACGACGAGCGCCTCGGCGCTCACCTTGCCGGCGAGGAGCCGCTCGACGAGGGCGGCCTTGTCGGCCCCCTCGCGCGACGGGTCGCCCACGGCGCGACGCAGGGTCGCGTTGCCGTCGAGCAGGCCGACGACCGCGAAGAGCTCCTCGGCCAACCGCGAGCGGTCGGCACCGGCAGCGAGCACGCCGGTGAACGCGTCGCGGCTGGCGGCCGCTGCTGCGCGTGAGGATCCCTGCATCAGCGGTCCCCGACCTTCTCGCGGACGACGTCGCCCGACTCGAGCTCGGCGAGGAAGCGCTCGACGATGCCCTTCTGGCGGGTCTCGTCCTCGAGCGACTCACCGACGATGCGGCTCGCGAGCTCGGTCGAGATGCGGCCCACGTCGCCACGCAGCGAGACGAGGGCCTGCTGGCGCTCGGCCTCGATCTGCTTGTGCGCCGTGTCCGCGATCCGCGAGGCCTCGCCGACGGCGTGCTCGCGCATCTCGGCGATGATCTGCGCGCCCTGTGCCTTGGCGTCCTCACGGATGCGGGCGGCCTCGGCGCGAGCCTCGACGAGCTGCGCCTGGTACTGCTCGAGCGCGGCCTGGGCCTGGGCCTGGGCCTCCTCGGCCTTGTTCATGCCGCCCTCGATGGCCGCGGTGCGCTCGGCATAGATCTGCTCGAGGCGCGGGACCACCGTGCGCTTCACGACGACGTACAGGGCCGCGAAGACCACGAGGCCGAAGAAGAACTCCAGCGGGTGCGGGATGATCGGTGCCGCGGTGGCCCAGAAGCCGCTCTCACCGCTCTCGGCGGTCATGGTCACTGCATGCATGCGGGTCTCCTAGAGAGAAACGAACGGTGCGTCGAAGGCTGGTCGCCCTGCGGGCGTCAGGCCTTGAAGACGAACGCGAGCGCGATACCGAAGATGGCGAGGGCCTCGGTGATGGCCATGCCGAGGAACGCGATCGGCTGGAGCATGCCGCGGGCCTCGGGCTGGCGGGCGACGCCGTTGATGTACGCGGCGAAGATGAGGCCGACACCGATACCGGGGCCGATGGCGGAGAGGCCGTAACCGAGGATGGCGATGTTGCCGGTCATGTTGGAATCCATTTCCTTCTGGTCGGTCCCGCTGGCGGTTACCAGCGGGGCTGGGTGAAGCGTGTGGTGGAACGGGTGGAGCAGGTGGAGCGGGTCGTGCTGGTTCGTGCTGAACCGGGCGGCCGTCAGTGCTCGTCGGCCAGGGCGCCGCCGATGTAGAGCGCGGCGAGGAGCGTGAAGACGTAGGCCTGCAGGAACTCCACGAGGAGCTCGAACAGGGTCATGACGACGGCGAAGATCCACGTGACGCCACCCGCGACGACGAGGATGCCGCCGTTGGTGAGCATGTACCAGCCGCCCGTGATGAACAGGACGATGAGGATGTGGCCGGCGAACATGTTGCCGAAGAGTCGCAGCGCGAGCGTGACCGGCCGGGTGAAGAGGTCGGTGATGAGCTCGAGGAAGAAGATCGGGACGATCATGCCCTTGGGAAGGCCGGCCGGGACAAGCGACTTCCAGTACCCGAAGAAGCCGTGCTTGCGCATGCCGACGACGTGGAAGACGACCCAGACGATGAGGGACAGCGCGATCGGGAAGCCGATGCGGGCCATCGTCGGGTAGCTGAACGGCGGGACGACGCCGAAGAAGTTGTTGACGAGGATGACGACGAACAGCGAGAAGAGCAGCGGGACGAACCTGAGGAACTCCTTGGACCCGATGAGGTCCTTGGCGATCCCGTTGCGCACGAGGCCGTAGACGGCCTCGGTGGCCATCTGGCCGCGGCTCGGGACGAGCGCCTTCTTGCGCGTCGAGGCGACGAGCCACCAGACGATGAGGATGGCGGACGCAGCCATGAGCAGCATCGGTCGGGTGACGGCCCACGGACCGTCGGTGCCCCACAGCGGCTGCCAGAACTCGCTGACTCCAGGGGCCTCGAAGTCCGTCGGTGCGGCGGCGACGATGCTCACGGATTACTCCTTCGTACGTTCTGGGCTGCTCGTGCGATGACGCCGGTCATCGGCACGGGGTCGGGGCCCGAAGCTGTGGTGGTGGGGTGCCAGGGCCTGGTGCTGCGCGTGCGGCAGGTGCTACTGGGCGGGCCGGGCGGCGTCGCGCCGGCTGGCGACACGGGGTCCGCCTGGCTCAATGCGTACCGTATCGGAACCAGATCAGGTAGAGCGACAGGGCCATCCCCCCGACGATCCCCACCCCGACCAGCCACGACGTGCCCAGCCAGTGGTCGGCGAGGGCACCGAGGCCGCCGTAGACGAGGGGTCCGGTCAGCAGGTAGGCGACCGACTTCCACGCCGAGTCGGACTCGCGCCGGTTGACGGCGTTGAGCCTCTCCCGCGCCTCCTCCTGCTCGGCGGCAGTCGGTGGAAGCGTCGGCTCCTCCGGCCCGGGGCCGGACGGCTGTGCTGACGGGGTGCTCATGGTGACCTCCCTGCTCACGACTCATCACGCGGCTCCCGCGGCGGCTCGGACGGGCTGTCGGCGGGGGCGGAGGACGAGGCGTCCGACGTTTCGCCCGACGGGGCGTCTGCGTCCGTGTCGGTCTCGGGGTCGAAGGCGAAGATGCGCAGCCGTTTGTACGCGCGCATCTCGAAGAAGAGCCACACGACGGCACACACCGTGACGGACACGCCGATGGCGTACCCGGAGGCCCACGTGACGTCGCGCAGGGCGAAGAGGGTGACGCCGAGGACCAGCACCTTGACGGTGTAGGTCGCCATGACTACGGCCATGACCGTGGTCGGTGCCAGGTGCGCGGTGTAGCGCATGGCGAGCAGCGTCAGGGTGAAGAAGAAGATGACGAGGGCCGCGCCGATCGCGGCCGACCAGGCGGCCTTCGGGCTGGAGAAGAGCCCGACGACGATGCAGACGGCGCCGGCGACGAGGGTCGGGGGCAGCGACCCGCGCAGGAGCTGCGCGAACGCATCGTTCTGTGATGCGGTGCGGGCCGGGGTGGTGCTCACGGGAAGACCTGCCTGGGTGCGTCTGGTCGGCGGGGACCGGGTGGGCTGCTGACGGTCGCTGGTGCTCGATTGTCTTGTGCGGAAAGGTGATCCGCGCCCTTCGGAGTGCCGTTCTCAGACTCTCCTCAGGTGCTTGTGAATGCTATCACAAGCGTTCGACGGGGCTCCACCGCGGGAGCCAGACGGTGAGCACGACACCGATCACGGCTGCCGCGCCGACGACGGCGAGCGGGCGCCAGCCGTCCCAGATGACGAACGACACCGACCCGAGAGCCACGATGGCGGCCCACAGGTAGAGGATGAGGACGGCCCGGCGGTGGCCGTGCCCGATCCGCAGCATTCGGTGGTGCAGGTGCTTGGCATCGGCGTCCCAGGGCTTCTGGCCGGCCAGCGTGCGCCGGACCACGGCGAGGACCATGTCGAGCAGCGGCAGCATGAGAACGGCCAGCGGCACGACGATCGGCAGGAACGCCGCGGTGACCTCGTTGCCGCTCACCTGGGACGGGTCGACGTTGCCCGTGAGGGTGATCGTCGCCGCCGACATGAGCAGGCCGAGCGTCAGCGCCCCGGAGTCACCCATGAAGAGGCGCGCCGGGTGGAAGTTGTGCGGCAGGAAGCCGGCGCACACCCCGACGAGCGCCGCCGAGATGAACGTCGCCGTCGAGAAGACGTTGGCCGGCACGAACGAGCGCGACACGATGTAGCTGTACATGAAGAACGCGAGCGCGGCGATCCCGACGACGCCCGCGGCGAGCCCGTCGAGTCCGTCGATGAAGTTGACGGCGTTGGTCCAGACCATGACGACGATGATGGTGAAGAGCACGAGCACCGGGGTCGGCAGGATCGTCGTGCCGAAGATCGGCAGCGACAGCAGCTGCACGCCGGTGTAGGCCATCAGCCCCGCCGCGAGGATCTGCCCGGCCAGCTTGGTGATCCAGTCGAGCTCGCGGATGTCGTCGAAGGCGCCGAGCAGGCAGACGACTCCACCGGCGAGGACGACCCCGATGATCTGCTTCGAGGAGAAGAGGGAGCCGAGGTACGGCAGCGCCCGCGCGACGAGCGCCGCCGCGACGAACCCGATGTAGATCGCCACTCCCCCGAGCCGCGGGATCGGCGTCGTGTGGACGTCGCGCGAGCGGACCGCCGTGAAGGCGCCCGTCGCGACCGCGAGGCTGCGCACGAAGGGTGTGGCGATGTACGTGACCGCTGCGGCCACGATGAGGACGAGGACGTACTCGTGCACCTACGTACCCTCGCTCGGGCGCCGACCGCGAACGGTCAGCGGGGGTAGGCCGGGAAGCGCGTGACGAGGTCGGTGACCTCGGCGCGGACCTCCTTGCTCACCGGGTGGTCGGGGTCGGCGTCGCCCTGGGTCACCGAGGTGTGGATGAGGCGCGCGATGGTCTCCATCTCCGGCAGCCCCATCCCCTGCGTCGTCACCGACGGCGTGCCGACGCGGATGCCGCTCGCGATGTTCGGCTTCTGCGGGTCGAAGGGGATCGCGTTCTTGTTCAGGACGATGCCGGCCGCGTCGGCCCGAGCCTCGGCGTCCTTGCCCGTGACGCCGATGCCCTGCAGGTCGAGCAGCGACAGGTGGGTGTCGGTACCCCCGGTGGTCGGGCGGATGCCGACGTCCTTGAGGCTCTGGGCCAGCTGCTTGCTGTTGGCGATGACGTCGGTGGCGTACTGCGCGTACTCCGGCGTCGCGCACTCCTTGAAGTTGACGGCCTTGGCCGCGATGGTGTGCATCTGCGGGCCGCCCTGCATCATCGGGAAGACGGCCTTGTCGAGCGCGGCGGCGTGCTCTTCCTTGCACACGAGCGCGCCCGAGCGCGGGCCGCGCAGCACCTTGTGCGTCGTGAAGGTGACGACGTCGGCGTAGGGCACCGGCGACGGGATCGCCTTGCCGGCGACGAGGCCGATGAAGTGCGCGGCGTCGACCCAGAGGATCGCGCCGACCTCGTCGGCGATGGCGCGGAAGCGCGCGAAGTCGATGAGGCGCGGGATGGCCGACCCACCGGCGCAGATGACCTTGGGACGGTGCTCCTTGGCGAGGCGCTCGACCTCGTCGTAGTCGATGTCCTCGGTGTCCTTGTCGACGCCGTAGGGCACCGCGTCGAACCACTTGCCGGAGAAGGACACCTTGGCACCATGCGTCAGGTGGCCGCCCATCGGCAGCGCCATCGCGAGGAGCGTCTCGCCCGGCTTCATGAACGCGCCGTAGACGGCCTGGTTGGCGCTCGCACCCGAGTGCGGCTGGACGTTGGCGTGGTCGGCGCCGAAGAGCGCCTTGGCCCGCTCGATGGCGATGGTCTCGGCCTTGTCGACCTCGGAGCAGCCGCCGTAGTAGCGGCGCCCCGGGTAGCCCTCGGCGTACTTGTTCGACAGCGTCGACCCGAGTGCGGTGAGGACCGCCGGGGAGCTGATGTTCTCGCTCGCGATGAGCTGCAGGCCGCTTCGGATGCGGTCGAGCTCGGACAGGAGCACGCCGGCGATGTCCGGGTCGAAGGACTGGAGGGCGCCGAAGTCGGAGCCGTAGAACGTCGTGTCGTCAGCCATGGGACATCTCCGGGAGGTGCGGGTTTCGGTGCAGGACGGGGTGCAGCGCGAGCGGTGCGCGTACGGATCTGGCGCGGACCAACTCTATGCCGTCGGGCCGTGGGCGTCGGTGGCCTGTCCGTCGGTGGTGCCGGTCCGGGTGGCGTCGGCGGCGGGTTCGGCCACGGGCTCGGCGAAGAGCACGTCGCGCGACGGGTCGAGGGGCCAGGACGCGTCGGCGTCGGTGGACGGGTCGGCGTCCGTGGACGCGTCCGTTTCGGTCGACGCGTCCGTGGGCTCGTCGGTGGGCTCGTCGGTGGGCTCGTCGGGCAGCAGCGCCGCGTCGATGTCCTCCTGCGCGATGGCGCCGAGACGCAGCGTGACCGGCGCCTCCCCCGTGCAGTCGATGATCGTCGAGGGGTCACCGCCGTCGGTCGGGCCGCCGTCGAGGTACACCGCGACGGACTCGCCGAGCATCGCCTGGGCCTCGTCGACCGACCGGGCCGCCGGGTCACCGGTCGTGTTGGCGCTCGTGACGGCCATCGGGCCGATGTCGCCGAGCAGGTCGAGGGTGATCTCGTGGTCGGGCACGCGCAGTGCGACGGTGCCGTTGGTCTCACCGAGGTCCCAGTGCAGGGAGGTCTGGGCCTTGAGCACGACGGTGAGCGGGCCCGGCCAGAACTTCTCCATGAGCCGGTTGGCGTAGTCGGGCACCTGCGTGGCCAGGCCCTGGGCGGTGCGCGCCGTCGGGATGAGCACCGGCGGGGGCATGTCGCGCCCGCGTCCCTTGGCGGCGAGCACCGACGCGACCGCGTTGGCGTCGAAGGCGTCACAGCCGATGCCGTAGACCGTGTCGGTCGGCAGGACGACGACCTCGCCGCGTCGGACGGCCGCCGCGGCGGCGGGGATGCCCTCGGCGCGGCCCTCGGGGTCGGTGCAGTCGTAGCGCTCGCTCACCCGGCAGAGCCTAGTCGCGGCTCGCGTCGTCAGGCGCGGCGGGCGGTGGTGACGCGGGGGCGCCCCGTGAGGTCGTCGTGGTCGGCCACCTCGACCCAGAGGCCGGTGCGGGCCAGCCGGGCCGGCAGCGAACGCCCTTGGGAGTCGGCGTGCTCGACGAGGAGCAGGCCGCCGGGGCGCAGCAGGTCGGCCGCCCGGCGCGCGACGGCGAGCGGGATCGCGAGACCGTCCTCGCTGCCGCCGTAGAGCGCGAGCTCCGGGTCGTGGTCGCGCACCTCGGGGTCGAGCGGCACCTGGCCGACCGGGATGTAGGGCGGGTTGACGGTGACGACGTCGGCGCGGCCCTCCCAGTCGGGCAGGCACGGGCCCGACGCGTCACCCTCGACGAGCTCGACATCGAGGCCGAGGCGGTCGCGGTTGGCCACCGACCAGGCGTGCGCCTCGGGCGACAGCTCGACCCCGCGCACCTCGACGCCGGGGCGCTCGTCCTTGACCGCGAGCGGGATGGCTCCCGAGCCCGAGCACAGGTCGGCGACCCGAACGACTCGTTCGGTGCCGGACGCGTCGCCGGGGCTCGAACGCGTCGGTGCACCGGAGCCTTCGGCACCGAACGACTCGCTCGGTGCGGGGAGGTCTGGGGCGGGGGGTCGCAGGAGCCGGTCGACCTCGGCGAGCGCGAGGTCGACGAGCACCTCGGTCTCGGGGCGCGGCACGAAGACGCCGGGCCCGACCGACAGCGTCAGGCGACGGAAGTGCGCCCGGCCGGTCAGGTGCTGCAGCGGCACGCGCGCGGCCCGCTCGTCGACGAGGCGGGTGTACGCGTCGGGCAGGGTCGTGCCGCCGAGGACCATCCGGCGGCGCACCTCCCCCGCCTCGAGCCCGAGCACGTGCGCGGCGAGCTCGACCGCGTCGGCGTCGGGCGAGGGCACCCCGGCCTCGGCGAGGTCACGCGCCGCGGCCCGGACGCCGGTGCGCAGGTCGGTCACGCGCCGGACCCCTCGGCGAGCGCCGCGAGCTTGGCGGCCTCGTCGGCGTCGAGGGCCGACTGCACGACCGGGTCGAGGTCGCCGTCGAGGACGGCGTCGAGGTTGTAGGCCTTGTAGCCGGTGCGGTGGTCGGAGATGCGGTTCTCCGGGAAGTTGTAGGTGCGGATGCGCTCGCTGCGGTCGACGGTGCGCACCTGCGAGCGCCGGGCGGCGGACGCCTCGGCGTCGGCGGCGTCCTGGGCGATCTGGTGCAGCCGGGACCGGAGGACGCGCATCGCCGCCTCCTTGTTCTGCAGCTGAGACTTCTCGTTCTGACAGGAGACGACGAGGCCGGTGGGCAGGTGGGTGATGCGCACGGCCGAGTCGGTGGTGTTGACGCTCTGCCCGCCGGGGCCGCTGCTGCGGTAGACGTCGATGCGCAGGTCGTTCGGGTCGATGGTCACCTCGACCTCCTCGGCCTCGGGCATGACGAGGACGCCGGCGGCGGAGGTGTGGATGCGGCCCTGGCTCTCGGTGACGGGCACGCGCTGGACGCGGTGCACGCCTCCTTCGTACTTGAGACGTGCCCACGGCGCCTCGCCGAGGCCGGGCGTCCCCTTGGCCCGGACCGAGACACGGACGTCCTTGTAGCCGCCGAGGTCGCTCTCGGTGGCGTCCTCGAGGGCCGTCTTCCAGCCACGCTGCTCGGCGTAGCGCAGGTACATGCGGAGCAGGTCGCCGGCGAAGAGGGCCGACTCGTCGCCGCCCTCCCCCGCCTTGACCTCGAGGATGACGTCGCGGTCGTCGTCGGGGTCGCGGGGTATGAGCATCCGGCGCAGGTGCTCCTCGGCCGTGGCGAGGCTCGCCTCGAGCGCCGGTACCTCCTCGGCGAAGCCGGCGTCCTCGGCGGCGAGCTCGCGGGCGGCCTCGAGGTCGTCATTGGCGGCCTGCCACGCGCGCGCTGCGGCGACGGTCGGGCCGAGCGCGGCGTAGCGCTTGTTCAGGGTCCTGACGAGGTCCTGGTCGCCGTGCACGGCCGGGTCGGCCAGGCGCGTCTCGAGGTCGGTGAACTCGTCGAGGACCGACCGCACGGAGTCGAGCACCGGCGTCTCCTGCCTGGTGGTGGGTGGGGCGGCCCCGCAGTCAGCGCCGCAGGGGCACAGAACGACGAACGCCGGCCCCGACGACCGAAGTCGTGGGGCCGGCGTGCGGGAGACCTACTTGGCGGCCTTCTTGCCGTAGCGGGCCTCGAACCGGGCCACGCGGCCACCGGTGTCGAGGATCTTCTGCTTGCCGGTGTAGAACGGGTGGCACTGCGAGCAGACGTCGGCCGAGATCTGGCCGGAGGTCGCGGTGCTGTGGGTCGTGAAGGTGTTGCCACAGGTGCAGGTGACCGTGGTCTCCACGTAGTCGGGGTGAAGGTCCTTCTTCACAATGATCTCCTCGAGGTGTAGTGGCCGGGTCGGTGTCGTCGCTAACCACCCTGGTGGGTCGCTCGGCCGTGAACCGGTCCGAAGGAAGAGTGTGCCAGAAAGGCGCACGTCCTCCCAAACGCGTCGGGGCCCCTCGGCATTCCCCCGCGCGCCCCCGTCCGGGGTGCAACGATCCGCGGGGGCCAGGTGTCTTCCCGGCACGAGCGGGGGGCACCGGACGGACAGGGGGCAGGCATGCACGGGGCACGTGCGCATGAATGGAGCCGGTGGCGCGAGGCATCGAGGCGCCGCGCCGCCGTCGCGGGGCTCGTCACGCTGCTCGCCGTCGGTGGCTGCACCGGTCGGCAGTGCTCGTTCGACGCGTGTCCGGACGTGCCCCCCGAGCGGGCCGGTCGCGTCACCGGCGTCGACGCGTCGGGCACCGTGCGCTGGAGCACGACGATCGCCGACCTCGTGTCGCGCTCGCCGACCGTGGGCAACGGCTACGTCGTCATCGAGGGGTGCCACGCGCCGCACGTCGTGCAGGTCGCGACCGGGGCCGTGTCGACCCCCGAGCACATGACAGAGGTCCTCGGGGTCGTCGCCGGGCAGGTCGTGGGGTTCCCGGACGACGACGCGATGCTCGTCGCCGAGCCGGTCGCCGGAGGGCCCGGCGGCTTCTCGTGGACGGAGTCCCCCGACGACCCCGGTGCGCGCAACGCCTACCGCTCCTCCGCCGTGCTCACGGACACCTCCGTGCTCGGCGTGCTGGGCCGGACGCTCGTCGTCTGGACCCCCGGCACGGGCGGATGGGAGCGCACCGAGGTCGCCCTCCCCGTCGGGGCGCAGAGGGGTGAGCGGCTCGTCGTCGCCGACCCTCACCACGTCGTCGTGCCGGGCGACGACGGGTCCCTGCTCGGCGTCGACCTCACGGCCCGACGCGTCACGTGGCGCACGTTGCCTCCCCGGCCGGACGACCCGGTCTACCAGCACGTGGAGCTCGACGGGACCGCCGTCACGGTCGTCACCGGCTACCGCACCACCGACGCGCCCGCCGTGACGGGCGGCGAGGGCATCGACTACGTCGGGTGGCGCGTCGATGCCCGCACCGGTCGCACCATCGGGCAGCCGACGCACTCCACACCACGCAAGGGATCGGGGGACGACATCGCGACCACGGTCCGCGACCCCACCTCCGGCTGGAGCGTGACCCAGCGCCTCGAGCGACAGCCGCGCGGCGGCTGCTTCTGAGCCGGGCCGACCATGCCTTGGCCGGGCGCCGCCCGCTCCGGGACGCGTCAGGCGTCGGCGAAGACCTCGACGTGGGCGGGCTGGGCGACCGGCAGGACGACCTGCATCGTCGTGCCCTCCCCCTCGACCGAGGCGATGACGAGCTCGCCACCGTGGCCCTCGACGATGGCCCGGACGATGGCCAGGCCCAGGCCGGTACCGGGGATCGCCGCCGCCGTGGCGTTGCCGGCCCGGAAGAACCGCTCGGACAGGCGGGCGAGGTCGGCCGCGGGGATGCCGATGCCGGTGTCGCGAACCGAGACGATCGTGGAGTCGCCGGAGCGCTCGGCCGACAGCACGACCTGGCCACCCTCTGGAGTGAACTTCACGGCGTTCGAGCCGAGGTTGATGAGGGCTCGCTCGAGCTGGCCGCGGTCGACGTGGACGACGAGGTCCTCGGGCACGTCGTGGCACACGAGCTCGACGCCGCCCGCGACCGCCACCGGCTCCATCGTCTCGGTGACGGTGCGCAGCAGGGCGGCGACGGCGACGTCCTCGGCGACCGACTGCAGGCCGCTCGCCTCGATCTTGTTGAGCACGAGGAGGTCCTCGATGAGGCCGCGCAGGCGGGTCGCGTTGCGCCCGATGATGTCGAGGGCGACGGACTGGCTCTGGCTGACGTCGCCGAAGTCGCCGTCGGTCAGCAGCTCGAGGTAGCCGCTGATCGAGGTGAGCGGGGTGCGCAGCTCGTGGCTGATCGTCGCCATGAAGTCGGTCTTCTGCCGGTCGAGCTCGGTGAGGCGGCGCACCTGCTCCTCCTGCATGAGGGTCAGGCGCAGGGCGATGATCGACTGGGCCGCGATGGCGGCGCACTGCTGCACGGCCTGGATCTCGTGGCGGTGCCAGCGGCGCGGGCCGTCGACCATCATGATCGCGATGATGCCGAGGCCGCGGCCGCCCGTGCCGACCGGCAGCATGAGCAGCGACCGGGCACCGGTGGCGCGGTGGAACGCCCGGGCCCGCTCGTCCTCGAAGGCCTGGTGCGCCAGGAGGTCGCCGAGGTCGAAGAAGCCGGCGTCGCGACGCAGCTCGTCGTTGACGGCCCCGATCTGCTGGGCCAGCGAGCGCGGCAGCGGGGGCAGGTCGGGGAGGTCGCCCGCGCACCACTGGAGCCGGTCCTCGATGCTCTGGCCGTCGTCGGCCAGCGTGTAGAGCAGGACGCGGTCGGCTCCCAGGCCGACACCGAGCCGGGCGCACACCCGCTGGAGCGCCTCGGGCACGTCGCTCGCGGCGCGCACCCGCCGCCCGACGTCGAGGACGAGCTCCTGCATCTCGAGGACGGCCGCCTGCTGGTCGACGAGGCGGGCGTTGGCCCGGGTGAGGTCGTTGAAGTCGCGGGCGAGCATCCGCACCTCGAGCGCGCCCTCCTCCTGGTTGGCCATGGCGATGACGTCGTCCTCGGCCTGACGGCGCACGACCTCGCGCAGCCGCGCGATGGGCCGCCCGACGGCGCGGTCCATGCCGAACCCGGCGGCCACGAGGAGCAGCACGACGACGATCGTGACGCCGATGAGGACGTCGGAGGCCAGGCTCGAGCCGTTGCGCGAGTCGATCCGGGCGTCGTTGCGGTCGCCGCGCACCTGGACCCCGAGGGCCGTGCTCGCGCCGAGGAACGTCGAGTAGGCGTCCTCGACGACGGTCTGGCCGTCCGGCGGCACCTCGGCCGCCGGCGACCGGTCGGCGAGGGCGCGGTCGACCGCGTCGAACCATCGGGTGGCCGCCTGCTGCTGGGCGGCGGCGAGGCGCTCGTACGTGGCACGGTCGGCGTCGGGCAGCTCGGGCTGGCGGATCGACTCGGCGAGGCGGTCGAGGTCGGCCTGCACAGTCGAGCGGTAGCCGCCGGCCGAGAGCGCCGGTGGGCGACCGACGGCGGCCAGCTGCCACGCGGCGTGCGCCTGGGCCATCGACTGGACGACGTCGTTGTTCGCGTCGTTGGCCGGCTCGAAGACGAGCGTCAGCGCCCGGACCGACCGGCTCTGCATCTGGATGGTCACGACCGACACGACGGCGCCGAGCGTCACGAGCACGACGATGATGCCGACGAAGATCCGGATCTGCGTGCCGACCGAGCTGCGCGTGAAGGGCCGCAGCCCGACGTTCACGCGGAACCCTCGTCGAAGCCCGTCCGCGTCATGACGCCCCACACGTGCTTCTTGCCCCGCAGGCTCGACCACCAGCCCTCGAGCCGCCACCAGACCGTCGCCTGGCGGTAGCCGATGTTCTCCAGCACCGACGCGGCGACCGTGACGCCGAGCGCCTGCCACCGGTCGTGCTTGTGGAAGGCCCACTCGTCGACGAGCATCGCCGCGAGCGTCACGAGCACGGCATAGCCGTAGGCGAGGACGAGGAAGAGGATGGCGAAGGGGATGTTGACGACCCCGAGGAACAGGGCCAGCGGCACGATGATGATGCCGAAGAACTCCAGCAGGGGCGCGAACAGCTCGAAGAGCCAGTAGTAGGGCAGCGCGACCCAGCCGACCCGGCCGTACTTGGGGCGGAAGAGCATCGAGCGGTAGGCCCACAGCGTCTCCCACAGACCGCGGTGCCAGCGGCGGCGCTGGTTGCGCAGCACCTTGGCCGTGACCGGGACCTCGGTCCACGACACCGGCTCGGGGACGAACTCGATGCGGTAGTCGCGGCCCTCGTCGAGCAGCCGCTTGTGGATGCGCATGACGAGCTCGAAGTCCTCGCCGATGCTGTTCGGGTCGAGTCCGCCGACCTCGACGACGACGTCGCGGCGGAAGAGCCCGAAGGCGCCGCTGATGAGGATGAGCGAGCCGAGGCGCGACCAGCCGGTGCGGCCGAGCAGGAACGCACGCAGGTACTCGACGAGCTGGATGCGCGGCAGCCACGTCGGCGGCATCTCGACGCGGACGATGCGCCCGGCGATGACCCGGCTGCCGTTGACGGGGCGGATGGCACCGCCGGTCGCGACCATGCGCGTCGGGTCGTCGGCGAAGGGGCGCGTGACGTGGAGCAGCCCGTCCGGCTCGAGGATGGAGTCGCCGTCGATCATCGCGACGAGCGGCTCAGTGGCGGCGTTGATCGCGACGTTGATGGCCTCGGACCGGCCGGAGTTCTCCTTGCGCACGACGACGAGTCGCGTGCGGCCGTCGCGCGGCACGTACACCCCGAGGATGCGGGCCCGGACCGGGACCTCGTGCGGCAGCTCGCGCGGCACCTCGACGAGGTCGAAGGCCTGCTCGAGCCGGACGAAGGTCTCGTCGGTGCTGCCGTCGTCGACGACGACCACCTCGTGCCGCGGGTAGCGCAGGGTGAGGAAGGACTTGACCGCCGTGACGATCCCGGCCTCCTCGTTGTACGCGGGGACGAGCAGCGAGACGCCGGGTGCGAGGCCCGCGCCCTGCCACTCGACGGCCGTGGCGCGGCGCCGCTCCTGGGCCCGGAACTCGAGGTAGGCCAGGACGATGAGGACGATGAGCGAGGTGTTGATGAGGAGGAAGTAGGCGAGGATCGGGATGGACGTGACGTCCATGACCCACACCACCGCCGAGCGCAGGCCCTCGAGGAAGCCGGTCATGCCGAGGCCCGCTGGAGGTCGGCGACGGTGCGGGCGGCCCGGACGGGCGCGGTGTCCTCGCGGCCGGCCAGCGCCGCGCGACCGTCGGCGCCGAGGCCGAGCAGGGCCGACGCGGCGATCTCGGCGAGGCGCGGGTCGGCGTCGTCGAGCAGCGTCGCGAGCACGGGGACGGCGCCACTCTCACCGAGCTCGCCGAGGGCCGCTGCGCACGCGCGGCGCAGGCTGAGCGGCTCGTCGGTGACGACGTGGCGAGCGAGCACCGAGACGTCCTCCTCGCGGCCGAGTCGGCCGATCGCCGTCGCGCACGTCTCGCGGACGGTGAGGTCGGGGTCGTCGGCGAGCAGGCGGCGCAGCGCCGGCAGGCCCCGGGTGAAGCTGCGGTCGCCCGTGACGTGCGCGGCGACCATGCGGGTGCGGGCGTGGCCGTCGTCGAAGGCGGTGGCCAGGACGTCGGAGATGCCGACGCCCATCGACTGGAGCGTCTCGGCCGACGTGCTCGCCGGGATGCCGCCCTGCTCGCCGCCCGTGGCGGTGAGGACCGCCCCGGCGGCCGACGCGTCGCCGATGAGCCCGAGCCCCCAGGCCGCGCTGTTGCGCACCTGGACCGTGCTGTCGCCGAGGGCCTCCACGAGCAACGGCACCGCGTCGGGACCGCCCGCAAGACCGAGCATCTGGGCCGCCTTGGCGCGGCGGACGAGCGAGCGGTGGCTCAGGTCGGCCTTGGCGCGGTCGACGGCGCCGTGCGCCGTCAGCACCCCGACGAGCTGCTCGGCCGGCAGGCCACGGATCTTCGTCAGCAGGTCGACGATCGCGGAGTCGAGGACGTCACGGGTGACGCCGGTGGCCCACGTCAGCTGCTCGGTGGCCGCGCCGTCGTCGTCCTCGCCCGAGGCGACCGTGATGAGCGGTCCGCGCAGCGGTGCCAGCAGCATCTCGTCGCGCTTCTGCCGGCCCTGGCGCCGCATCCTGACGGCGATGACGACGACGACGAGGACGAGGCAGGTGCCGAGGACCGCGATCGTGGCGCCGACGAGCAGCTGCGCACTGAAGGTCAGCACGGGTCTCTCCTCAGCGGGCCCGGGCGAGCATGCCGTTGACGCGGTGGAGCAGCTCGCGCGGGCTGAACGGCTTGATGACGTAGTCGTCGGCGCCGACGGCGAAGCCGGTGTCGACGTCGGAGTCGCGCGACTTCGCGCTGAGCAGCAGGACCGGGACGCCGGGGTGCTCGCTCTCGCGGATCTTGCGGAGCACGTCGATGCCCGACAGCCCCGGCATCATGACGTCGAGGACGACCAGCTGGGGCGGGTGGGCCTCGAAGGACTCCCACGCCGACGCGCCGTCCGGGACCGCCTCGACGGCGTAGCCCGCCTGGGCCAGCTTGAACTCGACGAGGTCTCGGATGTCGGCGTCGTCGTCGGCGACGAGGACGCGCACCGGCTGGTCCGGTTCGTCGCTGGCGGAGACGTGGTCGCCGGCAGGCGCGGTCATGGCACTCCATCACGGTGGGGCAGGTGGGTCACCCCAGTTTACGAACATTTCGGACAGTTCCGACTTGAAACGCCGAGAGACGGGACGGCGAAGGGGTGGGACCGCGTCGCGCGGTCCCACCCC